>JBLXDD010000028.1:0-10326 GCA_048264285.1 Thalassospira sp. | reverse complement strand
GCCCGTCCGTACCAGACATCCGATCAACGCGCAAAATACCTGCCCCTCTGGCTCCATCTCTACAATTGGCACAGACCGCCACGGCGGGATAAAAGACACGACACCTATCAGTCCTCTCGGCCTCAACCGGGACAACCTATTGAGGTTCCACAGCTAGGGCAGCCGCTACAAAAAAATTTGGCGATGCGGCTTGGCTACTTTTAACGACAACTTTTATGGCAATCTCGACAGCCTTTCTGTCACCTTTATCCGAGATTGCGTAAAACACTTATTGCGGCGGGCGAATTTCGATCATGCCGCTGGTGATGACAAACCATGCCACCACCCACAAGATTGCTGAAATTCCGCTGGTGGCGATAATTTTTTTCCACATATGCGGCTTTTCCGGCGCACCGCTATCATGGCCGGGTTCGACGTTTTCCACCCGCTTCACCCCGACAGGCAAAACCATAAACAGAACCAGCCACCAGATAACAATGTAAACGAGAATTCCGGAAAACCAGTTCATGGGCGTCTCTTTGGGTTGGGTGGATTATTGGCTGTTTTGTGGACAGACGATAAAAACGCCCGCCCCTTTTGGCAAGGCCGGACGTTGTGAGATGGGTCTCGCCAAGGCCGTTTTGTAATCAGACCTGTTCGAGTTCGACCAGCGTGCCGTTGAAATCCTTGGGATGCAGGAACAGGACCGGCTTGCCATGCGCACCAATTTTCGGTTCCCCATCACCGAGAACGCGCGCGCCACTTGCCTGCAATTTGTCGCGCGCGGCCAGGATATCATCGACCTCGTAGCAAACGTGATGAATGCCACCAGATGCGTTCTTTTCAAGGAATCCTTTGATCGGGGAGTTTTCACCCAGCGGATAGAGCAATTCGATCTTGGTATTGGGCAGTTCAACGAATACGACCGTCACCCCGTGATCGGGTTCGTCTTGCGGTTCGGAGACTTTGGCCCCCAGAACATCGCGATATTGCGCAATCCCGGCTTCGAGGTCCGGCACGGCAATCGCAACATGGTTCAGCCGTCCAATCATGGTCTTACTCCTGCATTTATAATCTGCCCGATTGACGCCAATCTAGGATAGCTGTGGGTTCAGAGACAACTGCGCTTTTGGTCGAATGCGCCCGTACGGGATCAACTGTTTTCGGTCACGCGGACCAGATGGACTTCGATCAATGGTCGTTTGCCAAGACGCTGACGCACGGGACGTCGCAGGGCCTGACGGACGGCCAAGATCACAGCCGCATCATCAAGAACCTCTTCGTCGTTCAACTGATCGACGCGATTACCAATTTCAGCCGCAAAATGATCAAGACGGGTTTCTTCGCCCGGTTCGTCAAACAGGCTTGGTGCTGTGATCATCGGTTCATTGACCATTTCACCATACTGGTTGAGCACCAGAGTCACAAACATCACACCGTTCCAGACGATCCGGTTACGGTTGCGGAAAGTATCCGAATCACGTTTGAGCAACCGCCCGCCATCAAGGGCCAAAATACCGGCCTCGGCCACGCCAATGACATGGGCATCGCCCGGTGACAGGCGAATGACGGTGCCATCATGAGGGATCACCTGTTCGGGGATCTGGCATTCGGCACCAAGGGCTGCCTGTTCGCACAGATGGCGGGTTTCGCCGTGAACAGGGATCAGGATCTTTGGTCGGGTCAATTGATACATCCGAGCCAGATCTTCACGCCCCGGATGGCCCGATACATGGATCGGTTCATCGCGGGCGGTAATGACCTTGATCCCCCGACGGATCAGCATATTCTGGATATAGCCGATGGATTTTTCATTACCCGGAATTTCGCGGGCGGAAAAAACAACCGTGTCACCCGGATCAAGTTCCACAGTCGGATGATCCCCCTTGGCAATGCGCGACAATGCTGCGCGCGGCTCTCCCTGGGAACCGGTACAGATCAAAAGCACATGATCTTTTGGCACTTCCATTGCGTCTTCATCGCCAAGCAAGTTCGGGAATCCCTTAAGGTATCCGACCTCACGCGCGGCTTCGGTTACACGATGCAACGACCGCCCGGCAAGACCGACACAACGCCCGTTTTCATGGGCGGCTTCGATCACGGACTGAACGCGGGCAACGTTGGTGGCAAAGCAGGCAACGGCAATCCTGCCTTGCGGATGTTCGGCAAACAGTTTGGACAGATTTTTGGCGACCTCGCCTTCGGAGCCGGTTTTGCCGACAGAAAAGACGTTGGTGGAATCGCATACCAGCGCCATCACACCTTCATCGCCCAGCGCTTCAAGCTTTTTGACGTCCGATGCTTCGCCAATCTGCGGATCAGGGTCAAATTTCCAGTCGCCGGTATGGACAATCAGGCCTTTGGGCGTGCGAATGGCAAGCGCATTGGGTTCAAGGATCGAATGCGTCATGGTGATGAATTCGATATCAAAGCATCCCAGTTCAAACCGGCCGCCAAGTTCGATCACATGGATTGGCACCTGGTCGGCGAAATCGGTTTCGGCCAGCTTTGCCTTCAAAAATTCGGCGGCAAACGGGGTGGCATAGATCGGGCATTTCAAACGCGGCCAAAGATAGGGTACCGCCCCCAGATGGTCTTCGTGCGCATGGGTCAGAACAAGCCCAAGCAGCTTGTCCTTGCGTTCCTCGATAAAGGTCGGATCAGGCATGACCACATCGACACCGGGCAGCCCTTCTTCGCCAAAGGAAACCCCCATATCGACCATCAACCATTGGTCATCATAGCCATAAAGGTTCAGGTTCATCCCGATTTCACCGGAACCACCGAGCGGTACGAACAACACTTCATCTTTTGGCAAATACAAATCCACAGACGGTATCCTTTGTCTTGGGCACGTTGATCAATGCGAGGACATCTGTCCCCGTGTCACACGTAATTCTTTATCAGGTGCGGCCCTGGCTATTGCGGCGGTAAATCATCAAAAGCCCCAGCATGGTCAAATCCCCATGCAGATATTCGATTTCATCGACGGCCTTGGTAAAGAGCGGTGCCAGCCCGCCGGTCGCCACCACTTTCATCTGGTCGAAGTTTTGTTGTTTGCGGATGCGGCCCAGCAAACCTTCGATCATCGAGACATAGCCCCAATAAACACCTGACTGCATGGCTTCGACCGTGTTTTTGCCAACCACGCTACGCGGGGCTTCGATGGCGACCATGGGCAACTGGGCGGCAGCCATATGCAGCGCCTTGATCGACAGGTTCACACCCGGCGCAATCACCCCACCAAGATAATCACCATTGTCATCGACAACATCAAAAGTTGTGGCTGTGCCGAAATCAAGCACCACCAGCGGCCCGCCAAACAGTTCATGGGCGGCAATCGCGTTGACAAGGCGGTCTGCGCCGACCTCGCTTGGTCGGTCCATGATGATTTTCATGTCCAGATTGACCGCCGGATCACCGACAACCATCGGTTCGACATTAAAATAGCGACGGCACAGGGTCTTGAGGCTGAATTCAGCAGCCGGAACCACGGTGGCGATAATCGCCCCCGTAATCGCATCCTTGGGCACGCCAGACAGGCTAAAGAGATGATGCAGCCATACCCCCAATTCGTCTGCGGTCCGTTCCGTCGTGGTCGAACAGCGCCACTGACCTTTGATGGTTTCACCATCAAACACAGCAAAGACGATGTTGGTGTTCCCGGCGTCAATCGCAAGCAACATGATGCTTACAGGCCTCCGCTACAAAGAAAGCTATTTGGATAGTCAGGTGGCAAAGAAAACTTCGCCGGCCCCGATACGATGTTCGACATTGCTGTCTTCTCTTAGGATAAGTGAGCCATCATCATCAAGCCCGACAAATGTTCCTTCGAGTTCGCGCGACGTCAAACGGGCAATAACCGGGTTGCCGATACCATAGGCACGCGATAGCCAGGCTTCGCGGATGGGCGCGAAACCTTGTTGTTCCCAGATTGGCAACCAATGCGCAACCCGTTCAATATAGCACGACACCAGATCATCGACCGACACCGGTGCACCCAAAGCCGCCAATGAGGTTGCCGGGCGTTCGGCATCTTCGGGAAAGAAGGCCACATTCACCCCTGCCCCGATCACAAGGTAATCGGTTGCCGCCCCGTCATTTGACGCACTTTCAAGCAATATCCCGGAAATCTTGCGACCATTGACCATCAGATCGTTGGGCCATTTGCAATCCGGGCGCACCTTGCCTGCGGTTACGGTTTCGATCGCCTCGGCCAACGAAACCGCAATCAGGAATGTCAGCCGTGCTGCTTCGGACAGTGAACAGTTCGGGCGCAGCAACAAGGATGAAAACAGATTGCCAACCGGGGATGACCAGGCCCGGCCACGACGACCGCGGCCGGATGTCTGGGTTCTGGCTAAAACAAGGGCGCCACTTCGGGCGCCCTTGTCTGCGAGACGCTTGGCCTCGTCATTTGTGCTGTCGACCGCTTCCAGATCATGAAGGTAAAACCCTTCGGGAAGACAGATCGTTCGCGATGTCATTCTTACATCCCAAATAGCGACGCTGCCGCGACAGCTGCGCTATCCATAAGCGGGTTCGGGAAGAAGACAAAGGCCAGGATGATGATGGTCGCAACCGCCATGATGACATTCATCTCGGTGCCGTTGCGATCAAAGCTTTCGACCGGCTCGTCGAAATACATGACCTTGATGATACGCAGGTAGTAATAGGCACTGACGACCGAGGTCACCAGACCGATAACTGCAAGCGTCACAAGACCGGCATCGACGGCTGCCTTGAAGACATAGAACTTGCCAAAGAAGCCTGCGAGCGGCGGGATACCTGCCATCGAGAACATGAAGATCGCCGTAATCGCAGCCATCAGCGGTTTGGTTTTGGCAAGACCTGCAAGATCGGTGATTTCCTCGTTCATGCGGTCATTACGACGCATGCACAGGATCACGGCAAAGGTGCCAAGGTTCATGACAAGATAGATGCCCAGATAAACCAGAACACCTGTAACGCCGTCCTTGGTGCCTGCGGCCAGACCGACAAGCGCAAAACCGACGTGCCCGATGGATGAATAGGCCATCAGACGTTTGATGTTTTCCTGACGCAGGGCCGCAAAGGAACCAACCGCCATCGACAGGATGGAAATCAGGACAATGATCTGCTGCCAGTCATCAACAGCACCACCGAACGGGCCGACGGCAACACGGATGAACAAAGCCAGACCGGCAATCTTCGGGGCGACCGCAAAGAAGGAGGTCACCGGGGTCGGTGCACCTTCATAGACGTCCGGGGTCCACATATGGAACGGAACAGCGGAAACCTTGAAGCACAGACCGGCAAAGATAAAGGCCAGACCAACCAGCGCGCCAAGCGGCAATTCACCATCAACAAGGGTATCCCCCAGAACGGCGAAGCTTGTGGTGCCGGTAAAGCCATAAACCATCGACATGCCATAAAGCAGGATGCCAGAGGCAATCGAACCGAGGATGAAGTATTTCAGACCCGATTCCGTCGAACGCACGGTGTCACGGCGGATGGCAGCAACAACATAAAGCGCAAGTGACTGCAATTCGAGACCAAGATACAGCGACAGCATATCGGTTGCCGAAACCATCGCCATCATGCCAAGCGTGGCAAGAGAGATCAGGATCGGGAACTCGAACCGAGCCATATTTTCACGTTCGGCAAAGTTCATGGCCATGATGATGCCGGTTGCAGAACCGATCAGGATCAGGACCTTGCAGAATTTGGCAAACGGATCAGCGGTAAACTGACCGAAGAATGCCGAACCACCATCGCCCATCACCACCAGAATAATGGCAATGATCTGGGCGGCAACGGCCAGCCAAGACACGGTGCGGAAAGCTTTGTCCTTGCCGGCGAAAACCCCAAGCATCAACAACGCCAAGGCAGAAACTGCCATAAAGATTTCGGGCAGCGCGGCCCCGAGGTTGAGCATAGAAACTCCCATGATCATTCCCCTCAATTCGCAGCCAGCTGGGCGGCTTGTGCCGCTGCAGCCTGGGCCGTTTCGACCTGGTTCACGAGGTTTTCAACCGAGACATGCATGATGTCGAGGAAGGAGACCGGATAGACCCCCATCCACAAAACGATGATCACCAGCGGTGCAAAGATAATCCATTCGCGCGGGCTCAGATCGAGGATGCTTTTCAGGTTCTCTTTGGTGAGTGCCCCGAAAATAATCCGGCGATAGAGATAAAGCGCATAGGTCGCACCAAGGATCAAACCGGTTGACGCAAAGAATGCGACCCAGGTGTTGGCTTCGAATGCCCCCAACAATGTCAGGATTTCGCCAACAAACCCGCCCGTGCCCGGCAGACCAACCGATGCCATGGTAAAGAACATGAACATCAGTGCGTAGCTTGGCATGCGATGAACCAGACCGCCATAAGCATCGATTTCACGGGTATGGATACGGTCATAAACCACCCCGACACACAGGAAGAGTGCACCGGAAACCACACCGTGGCTGAGCATCTGGAAGATCGAACCTTCGATACCATGCTGGTTGAAGGTAAAGGCACCGACCGTCACGATCCCCATATGTGCAATCGACGAATAGGCAATCAGCTTTTTCATGTCCTGCTGGGCGAGTGCGACCAGCGACGTATAGATGATTGCAACAATCGAGAGCGTGAAGACAAGCGGTGCGAAGGTTTCAGATGCCAGCGGCATCATCGGCAGCGAGAAACGCAGGAAACCGTAACCACCCATTTTCAACAGCACGCCAGCCAGGATCACAGAGCCGGCTGTCGGTGCCTCGACGTGGGCATCGGGCAGCCATGTATGGACCGGCCACATCGGCACCTTGACGGCAAACGATGCGAAGAAAGCCAGCCACAGCCAAAGCTGCATATTATAGTCAAAGCCGTATTCCATCAGGGCCGGGATATCGGTGGTGCCCGCTTCGAAATACATCGCAAGCAGCGCCACCAGCATCAAAACCGAACCAAGAAGGGTATAAAGGAACAGCTTGAATGCCGCGTAAACACGACGCTGACCACCCCAGACACCGATGATGATGAACATCGGGATCAGAACACCTTCGAAGAACAGATAGAACAGCAAACCGTCAAGGGCACTGAACATGCCGACCATCATCGTTTCGAGAACGAGGAAGGCGATCATGTATTCCTTCACGCGCTTTTGGATGGCTTCCCATGCCGACAGGATACAGATCGGCGTCAGGAAGGTCGCAAGCAGGACGAAGAGAACGGAAATACCGTCAACGCCCATGTGATAGGAAATGTTCAGACCCGGCATCCAGTCCGCCTGTTCGACGAACTGGAAATCTGCGGTCGTTGCATCGAAGTTCACCCACAGCATCAAGGATACGAGGAACGTGAACCCCGAGGTCCAAAGCGCAACCCAACGGGAATTGCGGGCAACAGTCGCCTCTTCACCATTGATCAGCAGCAGCAGGGCTGCACCGACCAGCGGCAGGAAAGTGACGATCGAAAGAATTGGCCAATCACTCATCGCCCGTTAACCCATCTTCCAAATTGTGTAGGAGACCAGCGCTGCAATGCCAATCAGCATCGCAAATGCATAGTGATAGACGAAACCACTCTGAATGGCGCTGACGCGACGTGCGATGTTACGGCAAGCAGCAGCAACACCATCCGGACCGCAACCATCAATGATGGCACCATCGCCCGATTTCCAGAAGCCATAGCCCAAAGCAAAGGCCGGCTTGACGAAAATCTTGTCATAGAGTTCGTCGAAGTACCATTTGTTCAGCGCGAAGCGGTAAACACCGTTAAAGGTGTTGGCCAGCGTGCGCGGAAGCGACGGAACCAGCTTGTACATGACAATCGCAAGCGACAGACCGGTGATCATGGCAACAAACGGTGCCCATTTCACCCAGCCCGGAACATGGTGAGCATGTTCAAGTGCCTGATGACCTTCGGCCATGAAGATCGCGCCGTTCCAGAAGGACAGCATTTCTTCATAGTTGCCACCACCGAACCAATCCTTGGCAAACCAGCCCGCAAAGACGGCACCAACGGTCAGGAACAGAAGCGGACCTGTCATGATGGCCGGGCTTTCATGAACGTGCGCCATGGTACGTTCATCAGCGCGCGGTGCCCCAAAGAAGGTCAGGAAGATCAGACGCCAGCTATAGAACGACGTCATCAGAGCCGCCAGGATACCGGCCCAGAAAGCATACATGCCAACACCGGTATGTGCCGCATAGGCACTTTCAAGGATAAGGTCCTTGGAATAGTAACCGGCAAAGCCCGGAACACCGGTAATCGCCAGCGTACCAATCACCATGACAGCAAAGGTCAGCGGAACCATTTTGGCGATGCCACCCATTTTGCGCATGTCCTGTTCATCAGACATGGCGTGGATGACCGAACCGGCCCCAAGGAACAGAAGCGCCTTGAAAAAGCCATGCGTCATCAGGTGGAACACACCCGCCGAATAGGCCGACACGCCGCAAGCAAAGAACATATAGCCCAGCTGCGAACAGGTCGAATAGGCAATGACGCGTTTGATGTCGTTCTGGACACAGCCGATGGTGGCGGCAAAGAATGCCGTCGAGGCACCGACAATGGTCACGATCATCAGGGTGGTTTCGGCATATTCAAAGATCGGCGACAGGCGCGCGACCATGAAGACACCGGCCGTCACCATGGTTGCCGCGTGAATAAGGGCGGAAACCGGGGTCGGGCCTTCCATTGCGTCAGGAAGCCAAGTGTGCAGACCAAGCTGTGCCGATTTCCCCATCGCGCCGATGAACAGCAAGAAGCAGGTGATCTCAAGTGCGGAGAATTCATGGCCCAGGAACATCAGCGTGGTGCCCGCGACTTCTTCGGCATTGCCAAAGATCACGTCGAACTGAACGCTGTCGAACAGGACATAGACCGCAAAGATACCAAGCGCAAAGCCGAAGTCACCGACACGGTTGACGATAAAGGCCTTCATCGCCGCCGCCGAGGCCGACGGTTTGGAATACCAGAAACCGATCAGAAGGTAAGATGCCAGACCAACGCCCTCCCAGCCGAAGAACAGCTGGATCAGGTTGTCGGCGGTAATCAGCATCAGCATCGCAAAGGTGAACAGGCTGAGATACGCCATAAAGCGCGGCTTGTCCGGGTCATGCGACATATAGCCGATGGAATAGATATGAACCATCGAGGACACGCCGGTGACAACGATCAGCATCACGCAGGTCAGCGTATCAATACGCAGTGACCAGGATGCATCGAAGCTGCCCGAAGAAATCCAGGTAAACAGTTCAATCACAACCGGGTTGCCACCAAGTGCAACATCGACAAAGGCAAAGATCGAAATCACAAAGGCGATCACGACACCGGCAACAGTTACAAGCTGTGCCAGGCGATCTGCCGAAGACACATCATGATGGTGATGACCATGGGCATCATGCGGGGCATCTTTCGCGGTCGACATGGCGCCGACCAGCGTGATGGTCCCGGCAAGAACAGCCGCGATCAGGGGCAGGAAAACAATCAACGGATACATATCTGCCTTACCCCTTCATCATGTTGATGTCTTCAACCGCGATGGTACCGCGGTTACGGAAATAAACGACCAGGATCGCCAGACCAATTGCCGCTTCAGCCGCAGCAACCGTCAGAACGAAGATGGTAAAGACCTGTCCGACGAGGTCGCCGAGGAACGACGAGAACGTCACCAGATTGATATTGACCGCCAGCAGCATCAGCTCGATCGACATCATGATGATGATGACGTTCTTGCGGTTCATGAAGATGCCGAAGATCCCGAGTGTGAAAAGGATCGCCGCGACGGTCAGATAATGTGCAAGACCGATTTCCATCAGATCCCCCTTCCGACCGGAACTTTTTTGACTTCAAGCGTATCAGCGCGGGTACGCTTGACCTGCTCGGAGATTTTCTGACGACGGACACCTTCACGGTGACGCAGTGTCAGGACAATTGCGCCAATCATCGCAACAAGCAGAACCAGACCAGCCGCCTGGAAGATGTATGCGTAATCGGTGTAGATCAGTTGACCGAGTGCCTCGACGTTGGTCAGCCCCGCCGGTGTCGGCTGCGCGAGAACCGCGACTGCCTCGTCGGTAAGGGTCCAGCCAGCGCCAACCAGTGCCAGTTCGACAAACAGAACAACCGCGATCAGAACCCCGATCGGCAGGTAATTCAAAAAGCCCTGACGCATTTCGACAAAGTTAATGTCAAGCATCATGACAACGAACAGGAACAGAACTGCAACCGCGCCGACATAGACGACGACGAGCAGCATGGCGAGAAACTCGGCACCCAGCAGGACGAAAAGTCCGGCTGCGTTAAAGAATGTCAAGATCAGCAACAGTACCGAATGCACCGGGTTGCGAACGGTCACAACCGCAGTCGCGGCCAAAAC
>JBLXDD010000027.1:0-11290 GCA_048264285.1 Thalassospira sp. | reverse complement strand
TCAGCGAATCTGGCGAAAACCAGTCGCCCATAAAATACTGACGCATCACCAGGCGTAAGCCGCCGATCAATACCAAGCTCAGCCACCAGTAGTTGAACACCATGGAGCGTGGAATCAGCTTGGGGGCATCGGTGCGCCAGTACACCGCAAGGGAAAGCAACAACGCCGAGAGCGTAACGGCCTTGGCGATTGCCATCAGTGCGTCATTGCCGAAATAGCGCATCACGGCGCGGTACATGCCGAAGCGGATGAAGAACGGAATGGCGATCAGCGGGGCGATACCGAACAGCCAGGCATGGCCATCCAATGGCTCGATATTCTTCGAGTCGCCCAACCGCACCACAAAGGCCAACCAGAGCGCCGCCCATACCAGCACGATATCAGCAGCTATCTGGATCAAGCGCTTATAGCGCCGAGGCAAAGAAACCAGTCGGGCCCGCAATTTTTCAGCCAATCTCAACACAAGCACGCCCCTTCCTTAGCCAACCACTGCTTTGATCAAGCGAAATGAAAGATTAGAATGAAATTAGCGAGTGGCTTAACAGCAAAGCACAAGCCTTCACTATATGAAGCATTAAGCGACAATTCAGACTTATGGTAGATCTCCAAGAGCTCGCGCCAACGAGCTATCGAACGACGCGATCTCCCGCGCCTTTTCCAGCCACAGTCATAAAGATGTATTTGAAGTAGTTAGTCAGAGTCAGGCTCTGAATCATCTGCTGGTCGGTTTCCGCCAACAAAACCGGCGTCGACATATCGATCTCGCTAACCTGGGCCAGGCCCGTTATGCCAGGGCGCACATCGTAAACACCACGTTTAGCCCGCTCGGCCGTTAACTCCTCTTGGTTGAACAGCCCAGGACGTGGTCCCACCAAGCTCATCTCACCCTTGAGCACGTTCCAAAGCTGCGGTAGCTCGTCGAGCTTCGTCTTGCGCAAAAAATGACCGAATCGCGTAATCGACGCACTACTGGCCAGATGCGTGGCAACCGACGCCGTGTCCACCCGCATGGTGCGGAACTTAACCAGCGTGAACGGCTGCTTATGGCGACCGACACGCACTTGCCGAAAAATCGGGGAACCTGTATCGAAAAGTCCGACGATCGTAAGTAATACGAGCACAGGAAAGCCGAAAACTAACCCCAGCAGAGAGAAGACAAAATCGAAAATACGGATCACGAAGGTTACCTGCGGATAGTCATTTGACGGGCTCGAAGCAGCGACGCAGGCCCTCTTCGACCGTGTACGGCGGCTTCCAGTCCAACAGCTCGCATGTCTTGCTGATGTCCACTTGTAGAGAGCCTAGCAACCGCTGAGCCATTGCCTTCTTGCCAAGCAACGTAGCACCAAGCTGAAGCAACCCTGCCGGAACCGGAATCAAGCGTGCAGGCTTGCCCATCGCCTTGCCCACAGCGCGCAGCAGCTCCGTGGTCGACAAGTCTTCGCCATCGCCGGCCAGGAACACTTGGTTGGCAGCGGAGGGATGGTCGATGCAGCGGATGATCAGGTCGACCAGATTGTCGATACCGACGAGAGAGCGCTTGTTGTGAATTGCCCCTAAAGGTAGGGGAACACCTTTTTCGACCCAACGCACTAGGCTGCCAAAATTACCCGGCGCACCAGGGCCGTAGACTAAAGGAGGGCGAATGATCACGACCTCCATACCTGTCTCTTGCTGAATCTGCCATAGCCCCTGCTCTGCTTCCCATTTGGATTGCGCATAGGACTCTACTGGATGAGGGCACGCATAGGGCGTAAACGGAACAATGTTCGAGTTTCCATTCACACCGATTGAACTTATATAGACAAAGCGTATTACGCCACATTCCGAAGATTGACGCGCAATAGATAAAGTTCCATTGCAATTTACTTCACGGAGCACGTTCATGGCCTTACCCGAGTCATTAGTAGATATATGCGCCAGGCCCGCTAAATGTATGACAGTATCGGCACCATCGAGGACGCCGCGCCAATCGCTGAGAGCGTTTAACTCGGGAGAAACCCTAAAGCAATTTAAATCAGGTAGGCGCAACTCCGATCTAGAACAAGCAATTACATTAATAGATGGTAAATCCAGCAAACGCCGAGCCAATGCTTGACCGACAAAGCCGTTTGCGCCGGTAACTAGAACACGTCTGTTTTCCATATCAATCTTCAGCTAATCGACGCACTAAATTAACAGAATTTTTTTCTCGGATAAAATTCTGATATATTCTGCTCCGATTACTCATAGACAAGTCTCTCCACCGACCTTCTTTTGCAACGCGCTTCAGTGCATTGCAAAGGGCATCCACGTCTCCTGGCGGGATGACAATATTATTTTCGAAGCTCTGTAGCGTCTGCGCCGCCTGCCCCTGCCCCTGCCCCCCAAAGATCAAAAACTTACCAGTTGCTAGATACTCATAAATCTTTGAGGGCATCGCTCCAGCATATTCCGGCAACAGCTGCGCATATAAAATATCCGCAGCAGCGTATATTTCTGGAATTCTATCCCACGGGATACGGCCGGTAAACAGAACATTGCTTAGCATCTTTTCGGCGCAAATTCCCCTTACTCGTAGGTAGTCAGTTCCCTCACCGACAATAACGAAATCGTAGCCTTGCATGATTTGGGCGACTGAAAGCAATGTAGTAAGGTCCTGCGCAAGCCCAACGTTTCCCACGTAGCAGACCTTCAACCGGGTCGCAGCTTTTTTAACTAACGGCTGCGAAACTAACAACTTATACTGGTTAATTGAAATCCCGTTAGGCAGGCCAACTAATTTATTCGAATCTACGCCAACCCCCCGCTTCAAATAGTTGAGCTCCGTATCATTAGTAGCGGAGACCACATCAAATTTCCTAATTTTGAACCTTGCTATAAATCTAAAGATTCGTTTGGCGACCTTGCTCGAAAGGTTTTTTTCAGAAAGGTATTCCCAAGTCAAATCTCGAACATCAAGAACTTTACGGCCGGCATTGCCGCGAAACAGAAATAGCAAGAACATCGACGGGATCGTTACAATAATACCGTAGCTATTCAACTTCGCCACGACTTTAAATAACTTAATCGCCAATCGCGCCTCGTTAATGGCCCGCATGAAGAAACCGGCACCGATACTACTGGGACAACTAATACCAACATGCTTAACTTGGCGAGCTAGATCTTCGCTTAGCACGCCACCTTTCGGCGAAACCAAATAGACAATGTAGCCATCATCCAAAAGACTACGCATTAATGGCTCAAGCCGATTTTTAATTACAGGCTCACTCAACGGGTAACTAGTTACTACCGTTACATTCATCACAGCATCCATAAGAAATAAACCAGCTACCAGCCGATGTACCCTAGGCACTCCGCGCTCTAATGAACTTTGCAGGCGCACCCGCGAATATAGAGTAGGGTGCAACATCCTTTGTAACAACGGATCCTGCGGCAATAACAGCACCGCGCCCAATTCGCACACCTGGCAAAATTATTACACCAAACCCAACCCAGACATCATCTTCAATAATAACCGGCAAATTGCTATATCCTTGATCCCTAATCAACTTGGCTGAGTCTGTAAAAATGTGATTTCGTGTAATTACCTTAACGGACTCGGCTATCAACACGTTATCACCTATAGAAATATTTTCTTCGAAAGCGTAAAGACGAGTTCCGCGCCCGACAAAAACTTCCGAGCCAACATTAATCAATCCGCTTCCCATTATGCGCACCCCGCTCTGTAGCACACAATTATTGGCGAACTTGGCACCTCGCATTTTGTAAGCATATATTCGTGAATCCGACGCAAGCTTGGAATCTCTTAAATATATTAAAAATGAATATATAAATGCAAAAACTACCTTGACCATTTAATGTAATCCTTTATCCCTAGAAATGTCGATTTAAGGAAAATAGGCAAGCCTATCCCCGACGCCTTCAAAAACTTGCGCTTTCTAACATAGAACGCGCCAGAGAGAATTGCGCCCGTTAAGATATTAAACGCCCTAGAAAGAATTGCCCCCCTAAGCCGCATGGTGGAAGGTGTGAATTTCTTACCGGAAGATTCTGCCGGATGACATACAATGAAAGAAGGTTCAAAATAAATACTTAGCTTCGCTCTTCTGCAATCTTGTAAAAAAACGACCTCCAAACCACCTGGAAAAGCTGCGCCCAAGCCATAATCGAAATCCCAGCGTGCTCCGCTGGCAATAAACGTTTCTCTGTTGAGACAGATTTCTATAGAGGAGACACGAAGCAAAGTGCGCCAGTTATGCCTGAAATCACGATCCGGATAATGCTTGTATGGTGCGCCATCAAGTGTCTTTGCTTTAAAAGTTATGATATCTGCGTCAGGTTTTTTCTCAAATGCCGTACGGATAGCATGACAAAACCCCACATCGAAAGATACGTCATCATCGGTAGGTATTAAGATATCTCCGATAGCGTGCTCTAATCCTCTATTTCTACTAGTCGGCAGCCCCGTCTCAAAGTATGCAAAATACCGAAAACCAGAAATATCAACACTGTATTGCCGACCATCAGTAATCTGATGGATTATAGTTACAATAACATCTTCAACCAAGTAAAGCTTAAAATTTTCTAGGACTCTATATATTCCTTCATTCATAGTCGACACGACAATCTCTATAGTACTGCTTTTTTTCACTGACGGACACTCCTTAAGCATGACATATAAGATAGCGTGGCGAGCAGAACAGAAGTTCTAACAGGATCAATACTTATGAATAGCCCTCTAGCTAACAGATAACTACAAGAAAAGCCAACTAGAAACCGAATTCTTTTATCTGCTTTATTAGCAATATGCAGCGGCGCAAATATAATAGCTAAATATAACAGCAAACCTGCTATGCCGGTTTGATAATAAAAGAAGAAAAACATATTGTGGAAGTCGTATCCACTAAAGATCTGATCAATCTCTTCTGGCGTCGCACCCAGTGGCCAAGCCACTTCCAAGTTGGAAAGAGCGGCGTTATATATTGACGCACGCAGGCCATCTCCGACCTGGGAAATAAAAACACTGAAAACAGGCAGTTCCCCAAGGACAAAAAAGTTATAAACTATTTCACAGGCTATAACCAACTTCCCCACAGACTTTACCAAATATACTGGAATAAAAATACGAATCTCGTCGGCGTTTGCGCCCACCAATATCAAGATAAATATGAGTAAAGCTCCTGCACATAACAATAGAAACATTCTGCGCTTAGAAAAGCAGGAACCAAAAATTACAGAAACGATATATATCGCGACGTGAGACTTGGAAAAGTGAATAAACGGCATTATCAAATATAAACGAAGCGCAGAAGTGCTTTTAAATAGAAACACGGCAGGGATGACAACGGAAAATACCAGATAAACGGAAAGCGTATTTGAAGAGATCTCAAATCCGGGCAATAACGCATAAAACTTGCCAACAGCAGGATCGAAACTAGCAATAAAAAAAGTAATAATAATATTCGAAATCAAGCCAACACCGAACCACACCTTGATCATTAAGCTTTTATTTATACCAAAATTCCACAGCGCCACCACTATCAACAACGGGGTTAGCCACAGCGCCGCCTTCGCCAAGGATATTAGATCAAAGCCATTCTTAAAGGACGACACAACATATATAGATGCTATTATCATTGGCGCAATCACAAACATACACAACGACATATTTAGCTTTATTGAAACAAGCTTCCTCGTAACTATGGCAAGCACCAATAAAATTATTACAACAAAAAGCAACAAAAAATTTAGTATCTGAGACAGCCCGTACCCAGAACCGGCGGAAAGAGGCCAAAGCCCCATATATAGGGCTAGAAAGAACGATAAAAGTGCCGAATAAGGACACATGTTATTTTTCATGTATGGTTATGCTCTCGGACATTTTATAATAAACAAAATAGAACAGAGCATAACTAAGTGAATAAGCAATTAAAGTGCCGATAAAATCAACGCCCCCCAATAATGCCCCTAAGAGAACCATTGTGGTTAGACCTAATCCGATAAGCTGAATTGCCAGATTAAGTTTAAGCTTCTTTTTTATAACGAAAACGAATGAAAGCGGGACAGCTATGATTTTCGTCACAATTAATGGCGTAAGAACTAATACCAATTCATCAACCCCCTCCCAACCAGCCCCAAACATCAAACCAAACAAATCAAAGTAGCAAGCCAAAACAACGGGTATTAAAATAATAAGCCCAAGAAGTACTAGCTTTGACCGCCACTGAGCGAAACTATGCATTAATTGTTTCTGGCGGTGTCCCTCACTTAAATCTTGACGTGATAAATAGGCGACGCTTTGTAAGATTGTGTTTACTGGTCCTACTACAACCCTAAACGCAAGTGAATACATGCCAAGCAATGCTTTGTCAAAAGCGAGACTGAGAATTAAAAAGGGAGCATAGCTCGAAAATGCCACGCAAAGTGACGCAGGAGTATCAAACAACACGCAATCTCGATTCCTCTTTAGCGCCATCATAAGCGCTGCACCGCGGAACAATAAGCTTTTATATACTGACAAAAACATCAAACACATTAACAAAACCAAAGCATAACTAATAGGTATTGCTAAAAAGTACGAACTTGAAAAAGCCATAACACCCAATGCAACCACCACCTCAACTACTGGCCGACTAATCCTCAGAACGGCAATTTCATTATATTGGTAGCCTGCATTCAACATTAAACATGTCGTATTGTATAATGAAAAACCTAACGCACCTACAATACCCCAGATTATAATCGTGCTTGAGAAACTAAAAAGAATTGACAAAACAGTAACAGCAACAGTAATAGCAAATGCTGATGCAATCGCCATAACACCAGCAAGAGTAAATACCAATCTCCTCCGCAGACCTGTATGGCCAAATATTGCGTTCTCTAACCTAAATGAAATCACAACACCAAGAATATTTGTTATAGAAAGAACTATAGCGTAGTCGGCAAACTGGGAAGGCCCGTAAAACCTTGAGAGAAAAGGTAACGAGCAAAGCAATATAATCTGACCACCAGCGGATCCAAATAATATCTTAAAGAAACTTTTAAGTTTCCCTTTATTATTCATATCCCCAACGCCCAACACAATAAAAGATTTTAGTCGTTAGCATACAACGGCTCCTATTCAAATAAAATTGCGGCCTTTAAGTCATTTTACGGGCCACGGAAGAAGACTTTTAGTTTATAATCTTATTTAGAATAGCGAACGTACCAAGCCATAGAATTCTCTATACCGGAAACTATATCGAATTGAGGGTTATAACCAAGCATTCGTTGAGCTTTACCGATATCGGCTTGAGAATGACGAACATCGCCGACGCGAAATTCGCGGTAAATAGGTTCCTCCTTATATACAATGCCATTTTTTCCAAGGCTGCATCTTAGGGCATTGAATAGCTCATTAAGCGTAGTACGACCACTAACGGCAACATTGTATATTTGATTGCGCGCTGCTTTATTTTCAGCCACAGCAGCAAGCAGATTTGCTTGCACGGTATTCTCGATGTAACAGAAATCTCGGCTAGTTTCTCCGTCGCCGTTTATGAATAAATGTTCGCCTCTGATCATAGACGCGGTCCATTTTGGAATTACAGCTGCATAGGCGCCATCCGGGTCTTGCCGTGGTCCAAAAACATTGAAGTAGCGCAATCCAATAGTTTCAAACCCATATGCACGAGCGAATACATCAGCATATAACTCATTTACGTACTTCGTCACAGCATATGGTGATAGAGGCTTTCCGATTACGTCTTCTATTTTTGGTAAGCCTGGATGATCACCATAGGTGGAACTGCTAGCAGCATAGGTGAAACTCTTTACCTTCGCATCACGAGCAGCCACTAACATATTCAAGAAGCCATCAACATTAGCGCCATTGGTAGTTATGGGGTCACTAATCGACCGCGGTACCGAGCCTAGAGCAGCTTGGTGCAGAACATAGTCTACATCTTTACTAGCATGCCGGCAGTTATCTATACATCGGATATCCCCTTGAATAAAACGGAAACGAGCCCACTGGTCTTTTCTTACGAGACTCTGCACCTCGTCTAGATTTCGCTGATGGCCTGTCGCAAAGTTATCGAGGCCGACTACTTGCTGATCGAGTTTTAACAGCGTTTCTAGCAGATTAGAGCCGATAAATCCGGCAACACCAGTTATAAGCCAAGTTCTCGGCGCTAATGGTAGTTCTTGCAACAATTTTTCATAACGAGTCATGATTTTTTTTCTTTGTTCACGCTAGCGCTCAGATGTAACGGATCGCTGTATTCGCTGTTTCCCTCGTTCCGTAACTGAGGTGCTAGCAGTAAGGATTTAGAGGCGCAGATCGGAATCGGCGGCGCACAATAGATACTTTAAGTCGTATAAGACGTGCTGAGCTTTGCCGTATCGGCGTATGTTTTTAGGTCCTAGATCACGGAACTCATTGTGAGCTACAGCCAGAACAATGCCATCATACGCATTGATTTCTGGTTCGGTTATTGGAGTTATTCCGTATTCATGTCGGGCTTCTACCTCACTGACCCAAGGGTCGTAGACATCTACCGCAATGTTGTATTCACCCAATTCGGTGATTACGTCCACAACACGCGTATTGCGTAGGTCTGGGCAATTTTCTTTAAATGCCAGGCCAAGCACGAGTACTCGCGCTCCGTCAACATGAATGCGACGTTTCAGCATAGCTTTAATCAGCTGCGACACAACGTACGCGCCCATGCCATCGTTAAGGCGGCGACCAGCGAGAATAATCTCGGGATGGTAGCCGATACTTTGAGCTTTATGGGTCAAGTAGTAGGGATCTACACCAATACAGTGACCGCCGACCAAGCCAGGGCGAAAAGGCAGAAAGTTCCATTTTGTACCTGCCGCTTGGAGGACCTCCTCAGTATCAATGCCCATCTTATTAAAGATTATTGCAAGCTCATTAATCAATGCAATATTTAGATCGCGTTGTGTGTTCTCAATAACTTTAGCTGCCTCAGCAACCTTTATACTAGCTGCCTTATGTGTTCCAGCCGTAATGATCTGGCTATATAACTCATCAACCAGACTGGCAACTTCAGGAGTAGAGCCAGAAGTGACCTTCTTGATCGTCGTCACTCTGTGCTCTTTATCCCCAGGGTTGATCCGCTCAGGGCTATAGCCAGCAAAAAAATCGACGTTGAATTTCAAACCGGATACTTTCTCTAATACCGGCACGCAGTCTTCTTCGGTTGCACCTGGGTATACGGTTGATTCATAAATAACGACATCATCAACTTTCAGTATTTTGCCGATATTTTCAGAAGCTTTTATTAATGGCGAGAGATCCGGTTGCTTATGTTCGTCTATCGGAGTCGGCACGGTCACGACAAACACATTGCAATCTCTAAGATCGTCCAGTTTGGCTGTGTATGTCAGATGTTTAGCTTCCTTAAGCTCATTGCTGTTGACCTCAAGTGTAGCGTCGAAACCAGCCCTTAATGAATCAACGCGTACCTGATTAATATCGAACCCTATTACACTCCGATATTTTCCAAACTCGACGGCGAGAGGCAGCCCCACGTACCCCAACCCCACGATGCAGAGTTTTACTTCGCTCAGATCAATCATTATCTACCTAAACCTTACAAGCTATTCAGCAATTTTTCCGCGCGGGAGGTCCGGCTCCGCTCGTTCTGATACGCACACACGCATGCCTATAACACTGCTTTGCTAAACATCACCATCACCACAACCCACGAGTATCAATAATTAATTTTTTACTCAGCGCTTTTTTCGGTATTTCCTTAAACTCCTTATGATCTACTAGCAAAACGAAGATATCTGCGTCAGAAACCGCAGATTCCGCTTCGATCAAGCAGACACCTTGCCTAAGACACTCTGGAAGGCTATTAACGTTTGGTTCAACCGCGAGTACTCTTCCTTTATGAAAAGAGAGTATTTCTTTTGCAACTTCGACTGCAGGACTTTCACGAAGATCATCGATATCAGGCTTGAACGCTAAGCCAAAACAGACAATCGTTATATCTTTAGAGGTCTTGTGCGGGTTGTTAAGCAGATACTCTGCGATACCAATTTTAATTTGCTCAACTACCCACTTAGGCTTGTAGTCATTTACTTCTCGGGCGGTGCGAATTAAACGTGCTAAGTCAGGTGTTTTGCTCACTATAAACCAGGGATCAACTGCAATACAATGCCCGCCAACACCTGGCCCAGGCTGAAGTATATTAACGCGAGGGTGCCTATTGGCAAGCCGGATCAACTCCCATACATTGATATCCAGCTTGTCGCAAATCATCGATAGCTCATTGGCGAAGGCAATATTGACGTCTCGAAAGCTGTTTTCCGTCAATTTACACATTTCAGCTGTGCGCGCATTGGTTATGACGCACTCGCCCTCCACAATTGTCTTATAGAGTGCCGCCGCCTTTTCCGAACACTTCGCAGTCATACCACCAATCACCCGGTCGTTCTGCACGAGCTCGCGCAGGACGTGGCCGGGGAGAACGCGCTCGGGGCAATGTGCAACTCGGATATCAGATTCTTCACCATGGGTTTGGGGAAAGGTCAGATCTGGTCGTGCCTGTGCCATCCATTCGGCCATCTGCTCAGTCGCACCAACCGGAGAGGTGGATTCCAGAATGACCAGATTCCCCTTCTTCAATACCTGAGCAATGGCCTTGCTAGCTGATTCGATATAACCAAGGTCAGGTTCGTGATCGCCTTTGAACGGTGTGGGTACGGCAATCAGAAAGGCATCCGCAGGCTCGGGAGTCGTCACGGCTTTCAGGTAACCCTCGGTCACGGCGGCATGAACAACCATATCCAGATCGGGTTCGACGATATGAATTTCGCCGCGGTTGATGGTATCTACCGCCTTCTTATTTACATCGACGCCAATGACCTTTTTCTTTCGAGAAGCAAAAACTGCCGCGGTAGGAAGTCCGATATAACCGAGGCCGATGACCGAAATTTTTTCAAATGACATGATTATTCCACTTAGAGCAAATCAGGCTGTTATACAAACCCATCAGGTTTGTCACGAAAGAAAGTCAGCAAGTGTCGAACAAATGCGCTGGCAGGCCTTGCCATCACCATACGGGTTATGCGCAAAGCTCATCGACTGGTATGCGTTCTTGTCAGTAAACAGAATATCCAGCTCCTCAACTATCTTTGCCACATCGGTACCGACCAGCTTGACCGTGCCTGCCGATACAGCCTCCGGGCGTTCGGTGGTATCGCGCATGACCAGCACCGGTTTTCCCAATGATGGAGCCTCCTCTTGGATACCGCCTGAATCGGTCAAGATGATGTGTGCCTGGCTCATCAGGTA
>JBLXDD010000026.1:0-26973 GCA_048264285.1 Thalassospira sp. | reverse complement strand
GCCGAAAGTCGGTGAAGTTCTTGAACGCCGTCAAAAAACCATCGAAGACAACCTTGGCAAGGCTCGGGCGTTGAAAGACGAAACCGATGCCGCCATCGCGAAATACGAGGCTGCTTTGGCAGAAGCTCGTGAAGCTGCCCAGGCAGATATTCGTGAAGCATCGGAAAAGGCTGCTGCAGAGCAGGCTAAGAAAACCGAAGCTATGGTCAAGAAGTTGACTAAAAAGACATCTGATGCCGAAAAGGCAATTGCGGACGCCAAAGCGGAAGCATTGACGGGTGTTGCAGAAGCAGCATCAGAAATTGCACGTGAAGCAACCGACAAACTTATCGGTGTCAAGGTTCAGGCCAAAACTGCCGACAAGGCTGTTTCGGCAATCGTAGGAGAGTAAGACAATGGCAACCCAAGAGGTTACTTTCCTTACCGATCCATACACCTGGACCACGCTTTCCTTTGTGCTGGTTGCCGGTTTTGGCGGTTTTAAAGCCGTTAAGGGGATCTCGGCTGCACTTGATAAACGTGCACAGAAGATTTCCGATGAACTGGACGAAGCGCAACGTCTTCGCGAAGAAGCTCAGGAGCTTCTGGCCAATTATCAGGCCAAACAGCGTGAAGCGCTTAAGGAAGCTGACGAAATCCGTGCGCATGCCAAGGCAGAAGCCGACCGTATGCTCGAGAGCGCCCAGGCAGAGTTGAAAGCGGCCCTTAAACGTCGTGAACAGCAGGCCCTGGATCGTATCTCCAACCTCGAAAGCCAGGCTATCGCCGAAGTTCGTGCACATGTTGCCGAAATCGCAGCCAAGGCAACCACGGCCCTTGTTACTGACAAGGTTTCGGGTGCAAAGGCAGACGAGCTGGTTGATAGCGCGATCGCGGAAATCAAAGGTCGTCTGAACTGATTTTTCCGGTTTCCGGAAATGGAAAACCCCGCAGCGATGCTGCGGGGTTTTTTGTTGTTTTGGGGCCAAGCTTGCGATCAGGATAACTTTTCGCGACCATGCGGTGATTCAAAATCAATGATCGGGCCCAGTGGTACCACACCGGACGGATTGATCGTCGGGTGGCTTTGGTAATAGTGGCGCTTGATATGGTCCATAAAGACCGTGTCCTTGATCCCGGGCTGCTGATACAAATCGCGCGTATAAGCCCAAAGATTAGGATATTCATTCAACTTGCGCAGGTTGCATTTGAAATGCCCGTGATAGACCGGGTCAAAGCGCACAAGTGTTGTAAACAAACGCCAGTCGGCCTCGGTAATCTGATTGCCAACAAGGTAGCGCTGCCTGGATAGGCGACCTTCCAGCCAGTCAAGGGTATCAAACAGCTTGATCACGGCTTCTTCGTACGCCAACTGCGTGGTCGCAAAACCCGATTTGTACACGCCGTTATTTACGTCATGATACACGCGCGCATTTACCTTATCGATTTCGGTGCGCAATTCTTCGGGATAAAAATCAACATCGTTTGCGCCGAGGCCATCGAACGCGGTGTTGAACATTCGGATGATGTCAGCGGAC
Organism: Thalassospira sp.; assembly: GCA_048264285.1. Classification (GTDB taxonomy): domain Bacteria; phylum Pseudomonadota; class Alphaproteobacteria; order Rhodospirillales; family Thalassospiraceae; genus Thalassospira. The sequence goes on along the minus strand of JBLXDD010000026.1, from coordinate 25,456 downwards.
TCGTTGTTGACCAGCCTGTTGGTTTTCTTGTCCCATAGCACCGGGACTGTAACCCGCCCCGTGTAATCGGACTTCGCATCGGTATAGACCTGATACATGAAATCATGGTCTTTAAGATGATCGCAAAGGCCTGCATCACGGTCAAACTGCCAGCCGTTTTCGCCCATATGCCAATGGACCACCGATACACCAATCATGTCGTTTAGCCCCTTTAGAGCGCGAAAGATAAGGGTGCGATGTGCCCAGGGACATGCATAGGAAACATAAAGGTGATAACGGCCTTTTGCGGCCGGGAATTCCGAGTTTGGATCAGAAGACACCCAATCGCGAAAGGCTGAATCCTGTCGTTTGAATTTTCCGCCGGTGCTTTTGGTATCATACCATTTGTCTTGCCAGGTTCCGTCGACCAGTAATCCCATGTTTATTTCCAATTTTGTGTGCGTCGGTTCTGGCAGGCGTTCTGCCGCGGTTAGAGTATTCTGCTGATTTGCACATTGAAGACAATCCGTTGATGTGACATTAATTTGTTTCCAAATGCGCAACAGTTTGTCAGGTAGTGTCGCCAGGAGCCGCACAATGTTGATCGGAAATCTTGACGGCATGACCGTCTTTGCCCGCGTTGTCGAAGAACGCAGTTTTTCGGGGGCCGCGCGCAAACTTGGTATGTCGAAATCGGCTGTCAGCAAACATGTAACCAAGCTTGAAGACAGCCTTGGAATCCGGCTTTTGAACCGCACGACGCGGCGGCTTAGCCTGACCGACGCCGGATCGACTTTCTATCAGCACTGCGCGCGCGTGGTCGAAGAAATCGAAACAGCTGAACATGCGCTGACCGATTTACGGGGAACCCCGCGTGGTACTCTGCGCATCTCGGCACCGCTTACCTTTGGGCAGATGTATTTGCCGCAATTGGTGACGGAATTCATGGAACAGTATCCGGGTCTGCATGTTGATATACATCTGGCGGATCATATGGTTGATTTGGTGGCCGAAGGCATTGATATGGCGGTCCGGATCACGCGCCTTAAGGATTCCAGCCTGATTGCCCGTAAACTTGCCGATTTTCGAGGGCATGTTGTGGCATCGCCTGAATATCTTGCCCGGCATGGGGAACCAAAAACACCTCAGGAACTTAGCCAGCATCGGACAATTTCCTATACCAATGTTCCAAGTCCAAACATCTGGGACTTCGATGGGCCAGACGGTCAGGTCGCGGTAAGAGTTAATCCGGTGATGTCGTGCAACAATGGCGAGTTTACGTCTATCGCAGCCATCCGGGGGCTCGGCATCGCACGCGAACCGGAGTTTATCGTTGCAGAAGCCCTGAGTTCAGGGCGGCTTGTTCGCATTCTGGGTGATTATGATCCGCTGAATAGTGGCGGGATTTATGCCGTCTATCCAGAGCGCCGCCACTTACCCAGCAAAGTTCGTGTTTTTATTGATTTTCTGGTTGAGAAATTTAAGGGCGGACTGTGCAGCTTTCACGAGAAAGCCTGCGAAGAATATCGTGACGGACGCGGCCGGCAACGCCCCACCCCGTAACCGCGGCGATAACAGGTTCCAGAAGGCATGTTTTTGGGATCAGTTGCTTTCGCTCCGCCAACCAAACAGGCAAATGGCCGCGATCAAAAGAGCAACAAACGGTATCGGCAACAGGTTTGTAACTCCGCCAATGATTGTCTTGATGCTGTTGGTTTGCGCAAACCCCGCCCAGTTGTTTCCGTGCCAGCCCCGGTCTGCCTGAACATGTCGGAATTCTGGTAAGCCGTCTTCGATCCGTCCGATGTAACCGCCATTCTGATCAACCAGATCCGCCAGAAGATCCGGGGTTGAATTGGTGTTTCTGGTTTCAGCCGACAAGGTGTCGCGATCCACATGCAAGGCCGTCTGATTGCGGCCATCACGGTCGCGCGCCTGCACCCTAATCAGGCCGCGCGTCGAGATCGGCACGCGTGCCTGCCAGGACTGGTCGGCTTGTTGTTCGAACGGGGCGGTGATTTGTTCGCCGCTTTCCGGGTCAATCGCATTGGCCAGCAGAGGTGGTGCCCCTATCTTGCGCCATGTCAGGATCAGGTTTTCGCCATCCGGGCTGCGTTCGGTTTTTATTGTGTTCTCGTCAAGTGCCGGCTCTTTCATCAGCCAGTGCGACAAACGGCGCAGCAATTCCGCAACGGGCCCGCCGCCATCATGCCCACGTTGCCAAAGCCACATCTGATCGGAACTGAGCATGGCAACCCGCCCTTCTTCAAAGCGCTGCATGATCAAAAGAGGCATATCGTCAGCACCGGTCAAAACAGTCATGGCATCGGGATCAGAAATGCGTGTTTCGATTTGACGATACCATTGTCCCCATTTCGGCGGTTTTGTGGGCGACCCGGCGATCGCAGCTGTAACGGGATGCAGACGCCCGGGCTGATTAACGCGCGGCACAAAGGCTTGTTCGATTATTCGCCCGGTCGGGACGGCAGGCATCAGATCATTCAATGCTGTGTTAGAAAGCCCGTCCGGTCCGACATATTCCGGCCCGGCGACGACCAATGCCGCACCACCCCAACGCACGAAATCAACCACCTTTTCAAGATAGTGCGGCGGCAAAACACCGCGCATTTGATAGCGATCGAAAATCACCAGATCAAACTGGCGCAAGCGAACTTCAAACAGGTCGCGGATTGGAAACGGGATCAGGGCCAGTTCATTGATCGGGGTGTCATCGCCCTTTTCCGGTGGGCGCAAAATCGTGAAATGCACAAGGTCAACGCCCGGATCGGCACGCAGCAGATTGCGCCATGCACGTTCGCCGGGATGTGGTTCACCAGACAATAACAAAACGCGCAGCCGATCCCGTACCCCGGTGGTTTCAAGGATCACGCGATTGTTGGTCTTGTCGGTTTCTTCCGCAAGTGTATCCATGCGCAATTCGGCAAGAACCGATCCGGCATGTGAAACAGGGATACTGACCCGGCCTTGTTCGTTAGCAGGCAGGGCGATGTCGCGTTCTGTGCCGTCTTCAAGCAATATCCGAACCGGTATGGCGGTGCCAGCCGGGAGTTGTGGATCAATTGCTTCGATCATGAATTCGGCATCCTTGCCGACAATGCCGTAATCGGCACTTTGACGGATGACCAACCGGCGATCACGTTCATCACGCCCGCCACTGATCAGAACATGCAAGGGCGCGTTCAGATCAAGGCTGCTTGGCACGTCATGAACCTGCCCGTCGGTAATCATCATAACACCGCCAAGCCGTTCACGCGGGAGCCCGCCCAGCAATTGGTCGAGAACCGCAAACATGCGGGTATCTGTTTCGCCCGGAACATCTTCAAAGCGCAGCTCGATCGTCGGGTCATCGGCAAAGCGATCTTGCAGTTCGGCAATTGCGGCCTCGGTCTGGGCCGTGCGGTCAGCGATATTCTGGCTTGCGGATCGATCAACCAGAACAAGAACGATGTCGCTTAGCTTCTCGCTTTCATGGTCGGTAACCTGTGGTGCCAAAAGAGCCAGAAGAACCAAAACCATGACAACGGCGCGCCAGACCGTGCCACGCAACCGGAACAGGGTAAAGATGATAACGGCAGCCAGACACACTACCGCCAGCGCTTGCAGGATGGTGATATCCAAAAGCGGCGCGATTTGAAGGTTCTGCCACCCCTGATTCATCGGCCCAACCTTTCAAGAATGGCGGGGATATGTACCTGATCGCCTTTGTAACTGCCGGTCAAGGCGTACATCACAAGATTGACGCCAAACCGATAGGCCATTTCGCGCTGCCGCGGAGATATCTCGTCGTTGCGCAGATCTTCGCGGCTTTCGGGGATGATCCATGCCGACGCCCAGTCGTTGCCGCCAAACAGGACGGATGCGACCCCGTCCAAACGTTGACTGGGCCGGGCATCAAGCCACAAGGGTTCAGAAAACTTCCCAAAGGCATGGTCGAGCAAATAAAAGCTGCGAAACAGGATGTGATCACTGGGGGCACGATCCAGAAGCGGGACTTCCAATCCGGCCAGAAGTCGCCGCAAACGGGCCGGCTGGACTTCACGGTCACGGCTGTCGATCAAAATCATCCCGCCATTATTAAGATATCGGTTTAAACGGTCCAGTGCACGCTGGGAAAACGGTTTCTGCCCATCAACCAGTGGCCAATAAATCAACGGATAGAAGCTGAGCTCGTCCATTTCGGGATTGATAGCATCTACTGTGTTGAGATCTGCGGCACTGCGCCTGCGTAAAATCTCGGTCAGGCCATTCATTCCTGCGTGGCTCAGGCGATCAACCGGCGGGTTCCCAGTTTCAATATAGGCCAGGCGGGGCCGTAAGGCGGCCTCTGGCGGCGATGCCGCGTTGCTTGGCAAAGGCATAAGCAGTGTTGCCAATGTCACCATAGCCCCACCGGCAAGGACAAATACCAGCAGTGTTGACGTGAGAGTATTACCGCGTCGGCTGTTGCGTATGGATACATGATCGAGCAGGAGGAGGATCAATGCATCAAGCAGCACGAGGATAAAGGCCAGCAGCAGGCAAAGGGTGGCGATATCGATCTGGCTTTGATCGGTGATTTCGCGTGTGCTGACGCCAGATGGCCAGACAATGTCGTGACCAATGTGGGAAAGAGACGGCCCGAGGTTAAGCGCAACCGCCTGGCCGTTCTTGCCGTAAATACCTGGTGGATGCCGAGGATTGGGTACGGGAAGCGGCGTTTGGATCGGCAAGATCAAGGCGTCTGGTTGATGGGAACGCCCAAAGCCATCCAGAACAGTTTGTGCAGGAAGGATGTTTTGCAGTTCGGTGTCGTTCGTGTTGGTCGGACTGGCAAGCGGCAGGATCCTTTGCCACAGTTCGACAAACAGGCCCGACATCGGAAGGTTGGACCAGTCCGCCCAAGGTGTCACATGGAACAGAACGATCCGCCCGGCATTGCGCGCAGCGCTGGTGATCAGCGGGGTTCCGTCGGTCAGGCGCGCCCATGTTTTGTCGACAATATCGGGGTCCGGCTCGGCCAGCAATTGGCGTGTGATGGTAATGTCATCGGGCGGGGATATGCCCTGAAATGGGCTGTTTCCGGGGAAGTCCAGCAGCCTTTTAGGTTTTTCCCATGACATCGATCCGCCGAAATCACGATTGCCCAGGCGCAGAGTGACAGGCAGAAAATTATTCCCGATTGGCGATGATCCATCCCCGGCAAACCGCACAAGCATGCCGCCCTGATTGACCCAGCGTTCCAATGCATCAAACTGACTGGCGAGCCCGGAAATCGGCCCGGCAGCGACAAGGATATCCACCTCGTCTTCAAGCAAGGTTCCAAGCGGGGCATAAGTTATATCTGCATAAGGCGATAAAGCGCGATCCAGAAAGAAATATTGGTCGGACAATACCCCCGGCCCATCGCCAGAGCTTACAACAACTCCAACACGGCGCTGTTGCCAGCGCGCGCCCGTCTGAAAGACCGCAGCGGCACTTTCGATGCCTTCGATTCCGACAGATTGGATTGCGTTTGAAATATCATTGGGAAGCGCGATGGCAATGTTGCTGTGATCTGTATTGGCGGCCAGTTCGACCGTATGGCGCAAGATCACATTGCCATGCTCGTTACGCGCCAGAAGGGTGATCTTGCGCGGGTGATCATTCTGATTGTGGGCCAGCGTTACGATCATGCCGGTGTCAGACCGCCCCAAAGACTGGATAGCAATCCGGTGGGGAATGGCCGACGAGATTATCGTGACCGGTGCGATATCCTGAAGTTCGGCGGCGATCTTGACCTTGTCGGGGCTGGCAACCTGACCCGTCAGCCACAGTATATTTCCAACCGAACGGGGTATCTCGGAGTTTTCCGATATCAGATCCGAAAGTCCGTCATAGTCAGAAGTCCAGGGTTTCGGGTGTAATTGATCGAATAGGTCTTTGGTCTCGTTGGGGGATAACGGGCCGATGATTTCGGGCACTTTCCAGGTGCTGGCACCTGCGGGTTCTGGTGCGGTTTGGGCGACATAAATCGTTTGCAGATCGAACCTGGCCTGATTGGTGATCTGTTCAAGCGCCATACGATATTGTTGCCAGTTCGCCGCACTGTCCCAGCCGTTGTCGGCAATGATCAGGATTGCACCGTCATTGGCGGAAAAATCATTGCGGTTCATCACTGGACGCGCAGCGGCAATGATCAGAAGGGCGAGAATCAGACAGCGCAGAATGGTCTGCCAGATCGGCGCACGTTGAATATCGCGGCGCTTGCTTTTAAGGCCTTGCAGAATGCGCGCAGCCGGGAAGATAACGGTTTTGGGTGACCGTGGTGCCGATCTGATCAAAAGCCAGACAATGGGCAATATCATCAACCCGGCCAGCATCGCAGGATAAAGAAATGTGATGGCCGCGAGGCTCATGACGTCTCCTGCGTGGTATGGCGATGTAGATTTGGCCGCCCGCGTCCGTTTGATCCGCTTTGATTTTGCCGTTCACTCAGATGTTGATAAAGCGCAAGCAAGGTCGGGCTGGCACTTTCGGATGTGATATGACGGTCATAAAGCCAGTCATTCTGGCGCGCGGCATCGCGGACCCGTGCCCGCCATTTCTGGGCGCGCTTTTTATAGCCATCAGCAAGATCTTCGAACTTCTCGCTGCGAAAGATCATCTGGTCATCGGTATCAAACAGATCGACGCGCCCCTGAAACGGCGGGGTGATTTCGGCAGGATCAAGGATCTGAACCAGCGCGCCGTCATTCTGGTACTGACCAAGGCGGCGTACCGTCTGTTCTGATTTTTCGGGCAGATCGGAAAATTCAAGAAAGTCGCCCAGAATGAGTACCGTATGCTTTCGTCCCGGATGAATGGTTGTGGTTTGCCCCGCGATACTTTCCGGGGTTGCCAGCATCGCATGGGCAAGCTTTTCAAGATGTTCTGCCGATGTGATCCGCGTGCGTTCACCATCAAAGGTCCCGACGGTTTCGCCATTCCGGATCAAAAGATCGGCCAGCGCGATGGAGATGATCAATATGCGTTCGGCTTTTGACGAAAGGCTATCTCTGGATGCCCAATAGCTTGAGGGTGAAAGAACCGGCCAGATCCAGTAATTGTGGCTGGCCTGCCATTCGGTTTGGCGGATGAAGGTGTGATCACTGCGTGCGGATCGGCGCCAGTCGATCTGGTTGGTTGGATCGCCGGGGACATAGGGGCGAAATTGCCAGAAATCACTGCCCGGTCCGACCTTGCGATTGCCATGCAGGCCGCTGCGCAGACTGATGGCGGTTCGGCGCGACTCATCAATCAACTGGGGCAGTCGGGCCGCAAGGGCGCGGGCGGCAGCGACATGATCTTGCACGGCAATGGGCGCCAATTAGGTGTTCTCCTGCAGGTGATTCAAGGCATCGGTGATCAGTCCTTTGGCCGTAAACCCCTCGGCGCGTGCGCCATAGGTCAGGCCGAAACGATGGCGCAGGACAGGAACAGCAAGTTCTTCGATATCTTCGATCGAGGGGGCAAAACGGCCAAACAGCATGGCGCGCGCCCGGCATGCCAGCGACAAAGCCTGTGCTGCGCGCGTACCAGGCCCCCAGGCAACATTTTCGCGGATCGCAGCAAGAGATGTGCTTTCCGGGCGGCATTCGCGGCAAAGCGCAATAATGGTATCAAGAACCCGGTCTGGCATGGGAAGACGTCGGACAAAGTCCTGTGCTTCAACCAGATCATCGGTCTGAATGACCTGACGCGGGCGGGTTGGATACCGCCCGGTGGTTTCCGTGACGATTTTGCGTTCTTCATCGGCGTCCGGGTAACCCAGACGGACTTCAAGCAGAAAGCGGTCAAGCTGTGCTTCGGGCAGGGGATAGGTGCCTTCCTGTTCAAGCGGGTTCTGGGTTGCCAGAACGTGAAACGGCTCAGGAAGTTTATGGCTATATCCGGCAACCGATACTTCGCGTTCCTGCATGGCTTGTAACAAGGCCGACTGGGTACGCGGGCTGGCACGGTTAATCTCGTCAGCCAAAAGCAACTGGCAAAATACCGGCCCCTTGATAAAGCGAAAAGCGCGTTTGCCGTCTGCGCCTTCTTCGAGGACTTCGGACCCCAGAATATCGGCTGGCATCAGATCGGGGGTGAACTGAATACGCTTATCAAGCAGACCAAGAACTTTGCCAAGCGTATGGGCAAGCAAAGACTTGCCAAGGCCCGGCGCGCCAACCATCAGAACATGCCCACCGGATAAAATTCCGATAAGTGTTTGCTCTATGGCGGCATTCTGCCCAAATATAATACTGGAAATCATTTTGCGGGCTTCGGCCAGCCGCGCGACACACTCGTCCAGACGAGCTGCATCGCGTTCCAGACTGCTTTCCTGGGAGAAACCCATTTCTTCGGGGAATTGTGGCGCGTTTGTCATGGCGGTTGACTGTGCTTCCTATGTTGCAGTGCAGGCGGTGACTGGCCCGAGAACGCAGATGAAATCAGTTAAGTATAACGGGAAAACGTCTGGTTCAGGATCAACTTTACAGCATGAATGAAAACCAAAAAACCGTCGATCTTGCCGAAAAATTATGGACGCGCTTGCGCGGGCAAAAGCCTGATACCGGACGGCACCCGCAAATTTGTGGCGATATTCCTATGTCTATAGGTCGGGATGGCACCTGGTTCTATCAAGGTGGTCCGATTGGCCGAATCGAGTTGGTGAAACTTTTTTCTTCCGTGTTGCAACGTGACGAGGAAGGCGGCCACTGGTTGGTGACCCCGGCCGAGATGGCCCGGATCGAGGTCGAGGATGTCGCGTTCATTGCGGTTGAAATGCAAAACGAAGGCAAGGGCAAAGATCAGAAGATCCGCTTTCGAACGAATATCGACCAATGGGTGGAACTTGATCACGATCATCCGCTACGTGTTGAACATGATCCCGAAACCGGCGAACCATCGCCCTATGTCGGTTTGGAACGTGGCCTTGAGGCACGTCTTAATCGGGCGGTGTTTTATCAGCTGGTTGAACTGGCCGAGGAAATAAATGAGCCAGAAAGCAACATGATACGTATTGGCGTGTATAGTTATGGTCAGTTCTTCGAGATTGGTCGGATGGAGGCCACGGAATGAGACCCGACGACATCATTGCGGCCTTGCGTGCCCCGAACAAAGGCGTGTTGCAGCGCAGGGGCGATCACGCTGTCGATTTTCCGGGATCGAAGTCACGCGCACGGGCCTTTGCCGATGGCGAACTGGTGGCGCGACCGGCTGCTGTTCTTGTGCCGCTTGTAAAACGCGAAACTGGCTTGCAGGTGATCCTGACAAGGCGCACAGATCATCTAAGCGATCATGCTGGTCAAATCAGCTTCCCTGGCGGGCGGCATGAAACCATTGACCCGACACTTGAAGAAACCGCCTTGCGCGAGACCGAAGAAGAAATCGGTCTTGCCCGCCATCATATCGACCTGGTGGGGCGGATCGAAGACTATTACACGGTGACAGGTTATCAGGTGACCCCGGTGGTTGGCCTGATCACGCCGCCCTTTGATCTGCAACCCGATGATCACGAAGTGGCAGAGGTGTTCGAGGTCCCTCTTAGTTTTATTCTTGATCCGAAAAACCAGAAACTGCAAACCGTGACGTTTGAAGGTACACGCAGACGCTATTTTGCGATCCCCTATCGTGAATATTATATCTGGGGCGCGACAGCCGGAATGCTGGTCAATTTTTCCGAGATCATTCGGGCCAATGCGCCCTCATTGCAACTTTAACCCGTTTACTTAACCCGAATACTGGGATCAGCCTTATGTTGCGACAAATCATCCAGATCGGCCTTCCCCTGATCCTACCCTTTGTGATTTACGGGCTCTGGTTGAAGTGGGCGCGCGCCAAGGCCATTCGCGAAGGTCACGACATTGTCCCGCCATGGAGCAAGGGACCCTGGCTGCTGCTATTTGGTCTGGGTGTGGCATTGACGGCCGCAATCCTGATTTTCACCGCCCTTGGGACTGGTGCGCCGCCCGATTCCATTTATCATGCGCCGGTATTGCGTGACGGCGTGGTCGAGCCGGGCTATTTCGAACCCAAGAAATAGCCATAGGCCTGCCGCCATGGTGGCAACCGATATGACAGGTGGCAACACAGCAGCAATGACAGCACTTGAAGTAACCGGAAGATTGCGGCCATACGGGATCATGGTCGCCGATGATACCGCCCGCGTATTTGATGCGATCGAGCAACAAGGCGGCTGCGCGCGCTTTGTTGGTGGCGTGGTGCGTGATGCATTGCTTAAGCGCCATCTGGTTGACGTAGATATTGCCTGTGACCTTGCCCCCGAGGCCACAGTGGCGGCGCTGGAAAACGCCGGTATAAAGGTAATCCCGACCGGCCTTAAACACGGTACTGTCACCGCGATCACCGAAGCCGGGGCATATGAAATCACAACGCTTCGCGTCGATGTCCTGACTGATGGCCGCCATGCCGAGGTGGCCTTTACCGACAGCTGGCTTGAAGATGCCAAACGCCGCGATTTTACGTTTAATGCCATTTATTGCGATTTGGACGGGACGATTTATGACCCGTTTGACGGTGAAACCGATTTGCGCGAAGGACGGGTGCGGTTCATCGGGGTTGCGGAGAACCGCATTGCCGAAGACTTCCTGCGCATCTTGCGGTTTTTCCGTTTTCATGCATGGTTTGGCCGCCCCCCGATTGACCCGATCGGGGCAGAGGCCTGTCGCAAAGCCGTGAATGGTCTTCGCGATATCTCGGTTGAACGTATCCGCGACGAGATGTTCAAACTTTTGCGCTCACGCAGCCCCGCAGGCACGATCAATGACATGATCGGCTTTGGGATCTTACCTGCGATTCTGCCCGAACTGATCCAGGTCGATTGCCTGCGCATCATGCAGTGGCTTGATAGTACCGCGCTTGCGGACCCGGCTATACGGCCTGACCCGCTGCGCCGACTGGCTGCCTTGTTTTCACCTGGTGACAATAAGCAGCACAGCGACATGCAAGAAGATAACCTGGCGGCAGCCGAACGTTTTGCGCGCAATTTACGTCTTTCGAACGAAGAAACCGACCGGTTTGCAGAGATGATTGCCCATGCGCCGCTCATTGATCCCAAATTACCGATCGAAACCGTTCGGCGTGATCTGTTCCGCATGGGGGCAGATGCCTTTCGCGATGCCGTGATCTTGGCATGGAGTGCGCGTGGTGCGGTGCCGCCGCGTTGCACACGTCTTGAAAATGAAGAATGGAAAGCATTGCTTGAGGCAGCGAAAAATTGGCAACCGGTCAAGTTGCCGATACAAGGGCGCGATATCCTGAAGGCTGGTCTGGCGCCCGCCGGCCCGCGTGTCGGCATGCTTTTGAAAAGGGCCGAAGAATACTGGCTTGATCAGGATTTCAATCCTGACCGGGATGAATTGATGGACTATTTAAAGCGCCAGCTGACCGCCGGCGACAAGGAGACAGAATGAGAGCAGGCGCAATTGGACATCGGATTTGCTGTTTTGGTGACAGTCTGGTCAATGGTGTCCGCGATGGTGAAAAGGGCGGTTGGCCCATGCGCTTGGGGCGGCGTCTTCTTGATGAGGCGGGGCGTGAAGTCACCATTTATAATCTCGGTATCCGCGCTGAAACCTCTGACGGGCTTAAGGCGCGATGGCAGTTTGAAGCCAGCCTGCGCATGGTCGAAGAATTTCCGAGCGTTCTGATTTTCAGTTTTGGTGTCAATGATGCCAACCACGCTGAAGACCGGGGCGAAGAGACCACCATGCGGGTGTCACCGGCAAAGTCAGCAACCAACGCTTCTGAAATCATCGGGGCTGCGTGCAAGCTTGCCCCGACCCTTTGGATCGGGCCGCAGGCGGTGATTGATGGCAGTAAATCCAGTCAGGAAATCAACCAGCGCCTCGAAGGTTTAAACCAGATCTATCTTGAAACGGCGCGCGGGTTTGATGTGCCTTACCTTGATCTGTTCGCTTTGACCCTTAAAGACGATATATGGCAGCGCGCGCTGCGACGGGGGGATGGATACCACCCTGACAAGGTCGGTTATGATCGTCTGGCAGAGTTGATCTGGGAATGGGATGGCTGGAAATCTGCGGTCGGTCTGACGGACGAAACCCGGTAGCGTCAGGCAAAGAAATCAACAACCTGTCCGCGTGCCGCGGCGTTGTAACCGGCTTGCGCATTGCTGGCACCGGATGCGCCATAGCCAGTCGGCTCGAACTGGTCGATATGGTTTTCAATCACCGTGTTTTCGATGCCATCCTCAAGGAACTGTTGCTGTGCATTGCGGTCGCGTTCAAACGCTTTGACAGCACGTTCTATTTCCTGGTCCGAGGTCTGGCGCAGTTGATCATTATTTTCAACATATTGATCTTGCTGAACTTGTGTCTGGTCGGATTGCTGGCGCTGGGCAATCGGACTTGTCCGACGCACCGGAATGATGTTCTGAAGATCAGATGAGGATGTGCCATTGACCATTGACGAAGTGCTCACTCGAACCGTTAGGACGGATTGATTTTTTTGAAATATTACTCAGCGCGCGCTTTATTTGAAGTCCTAATTTGCGCATCGGGATAATTACCGGCCATTTGCATCACATTCCGGTTAAAGAAGTTTCGGTTCGTTCGCACTTGTGTTGTCGGGATCGTAGATGCCTGTTGCAAAACGGTTTGGACTGTTTTTGGCAAGGGCTTTGAGTTTCGCAGCTTCAAGCGAGATATGGTCAAGGGTGATATCGGTACGTTCACTCGGAATCTTGATTACCGCAGCGCTGACCGTCATCAGGTCAAACTTTGCTGTTTGGCCATCACGCCCCTTACCTGTCAGATAGCCGTTTTCGCGGCTTTGCGTGTCATAGAAACTTTTGATCTGCAAATTAAACATGCTTTGCACACGTTGTACCGTTTCAACGACGTCCTCGAAATCAATCGACTGGACATAGGCAAAGAAATCATCGCCGCCAATATGACCGATAAACCAGTCATTCTGGCTCATGACCTTGCCCAGAATATCCTTGAACAACAGGATGGCTCGATCACCTTGGCGAAAACCGTACTGGTCGTTGAAGGGTTTGAAATTGTCGAAATCAAAATAGACGGCAAAGCGGCGTCGGCGTGGTTCGCAAAGCGCACGTGCGGCATAGCGGTATATTGCGCTGTTGCCAGGTAGGCGGGTCAGCGGGTTTTCATCCCGTGCATTCAGGGTGTTGCGTTCATTCACCGCACGTAACAAAGCGCTTTGGTCCAGCACCCCAAGATATCGACCATTCTCTGTCAGGATCACGCCGTCCAGCGCTTCGGTCGCGACAAAGGTTTCCAAAAGATCTGACAGGCTGGTGCGAATATCGGCAATCGGGCAACGGCGCAGGAAGCGTTTGATATTGGCCCGGTTGGCCGGGTTTTGCAGCAATTCACGGCCAAAAGGTGTATAGATGAACGCCTTGAATTCGGAATCGCGCACAATACCCAAAGGCTCCCCGCGTTGGTTAACCACCGGAACCAGCGAAATATCGGGGTTCTGTTGGAAATAGGTCAGAATATCGACCGGGTTGATGTCGCTTGGCAGGGCCGTCGTTTCAAGAAGATAGGATCGTACGACATCGTCATCGCGGTCTGATCGACGTCGGGCATCAACGGCGACCTCGGTGGCGGTGGCAATTGTTTCGGTTTGCTCGGGGATTTCGAGACTGGGGCGGGCAATGAAAAAGCCCTGTACCAGATCGCATCCCAGTCGGCGACAACACAGGAATTCCTCGCGTGTTTCGACCCCTTCGGCGACAACTTGTGCGGCAATCATATGCGCAAAGGCGGTGATTTGCGTTACGAACAGTTCTTTGCGCCGGTCCCGGTCGATGCCATCAATAAAGAATCGGTCGATTTTGATGATATCAGGTTCGCATTCATATAGTGCGCGCAGCTGTGCAAAGCCGCTGCCGTAATCATCAAGAGCAATCTTGAAGCCCTGACTGCGATAACGCAGCAATATGTCACGCATAAAGCCGGCGTTGCTGATGTCGTGACGTTCGGAAATTTCGAGGAATATGGTGTCGCGTTCAAGACCGGCGCGGCTTAGAAGAGCGGCTGTCTGACCAGGTTGATAATCTTCGGTTTTGATGACGCGATTATCAAAATTATAAAACAGTTTAAGGCGCTTTGCCCCCGGAAAACGAGAGAATTTCTTGATCGCCTTGGCACGCAGCAGCATATCGAAACTGTGCAGGTTTCCGGTATCCCACGCACTGTCAAATAGTGCCTGAATGGATGTAAAGCCGGCCTCTTCCCAACGACGCAACAGCGCCTCATAGCCGAAAACATGGCCGGTATGAGGGTTCACAATAGGCTGAAAAGCGAAGTCGACTTTTTCGACGACTTGCTGCCAGTTGCGTAGTCTGACCGGTTGGGTCATTGGTTTGTCCGATATCCACTGCTTATCTGCATCAATTGTCAAATGCAGTACCCCGATCTTCAAAATGGCCTGATTTCCGGAAATGAATTTGAGCAAACGGTAAATTGAATATTAGCTTTCCGGATGGCTGGTATCCCAGATATGCCAACAAGTTCATGACATTTGGGTTACGAATATATGACATCCGCAGAAAACATCCGTTTTTCTGTCAGGAAACTTCAATTTCCCTATACAAAAAGGTTAGACAAGTCGGGGTATCGATACTGCTCTTACCCGGCTTTTCCCTGTTGCGCCAGCGGATGATGTTCTTGCACGAGCCCACGCAGGCGTGACTCGAGAACATGGGTATAAATCTGTGTTGTCGATATATCGGAATGCCCCAGCATTTTCTGCAAGCTGCGCAGATCAGCGCCGTTGGCCAAAAGATGGCTGGCAAAGGAATGGCGTAATACGTGCGGGGAAACTTTAGACGGGGGTACACCTGCCTGGACGGCGAGATCCTTGATCATTTTCAGGAACATTTGACGGGTCAGGTGCCCGGTTTTCCCGCGTGATGGGAAAAGATATGTCGATTGCCCCGGACGGTCCGCATGCCCGTCCGATTTGTCTGAGGGTATAAAGGCATCGCGAACATCAAGGTAATCGCGCAGCGCATCGCGTGCCGGATCGGAAAGCGGTACCAGGCGTTCCTTGCTGCCCTTACCACGGACAATCAGCATTTGCGGATCACGTGCAGCGGCGGCAAAGGGCAATTCAACCAGTTCGGAAACACGCATGCCGGTGGCATACATCAGTTCCACCATCGCCAAAAGACGTTTCCCCTTGATGCCCGGATGATTGGCAGCAGCACGGATCAGACGGTCGATTTCGTCTGTCGACAGGAACTTTGGCAAGGTCTGCCCTTGTTGCGGGCTGTCGATATTCGATGATGGGTCATCATTCCGATACCCGTCGGAATACAGAAATTTGTGAAATTGCCGCAAGGCCGATAAACGACGCGCCTGTGTGCGCGGGGCAAGTCCCGTAGCCCCCAGTTCCGCCATATATCGTCTGACATCACCATCGCTTGCAGATAAAGGATCGGATTTTGCCGCCTTGAGTGAAGAAACATAATCCTCAAGATCGCGCCGATAGGCGTCAAGCGTATGCGCACTGGCCCCGCGTTCAGCGGCCATCATTTCCAGAAAGGCCGATATGAGCGAACTTGTCAGTGCCTTGACCATAGCGGTACTGCCCGTGTTGCGAAGGCTAGTGGTTGAACGACATCAGCAGTTCTGTCGCCAGTCGCCGGGCGTCATCTGCAAGCCCGATGCCCTGGAGCGATGAGACAGTATCACTCAGGACTTTCGGGTCGGCATTTGCGGCCGTTGCAATTTGCTGAGCCTGAATAGCCATTGCGACGGCTTTTGCTTTTTGCCGTGCCGCTGCGGCACTGCTCAGGTGATGGGAAACGGCACTGCTGGTCGTCAGGCGATCTTCGGCATAGGGTGCGGTTAAAACGCCATCCCACAATGCGTCGGGAACCTCGATCCCAAAGCCTTCAAAAAGGTTGAAGACCAATTCGCTATAGCGTTTCGCGGCAGCCTGATCCCCACGAGGAGCCTGCATTTCATGCCATTCGATCATGCGCGCACGATGACGCGCAAGGGCCGCAGCGCGATCCGATGCCGTTTTCACATCTTCCGGTGATGTTGAATCGGGCATGACGGTTGCCGATGCCATACCGTCACTTGAGATCGGCGCATCTGAAACAACAGCGCCGCCAAGTCCGAAGCTTTGCTGTGAGGCCGGCTGTGATCCGTTTTGTTGCGGGCTGTTGAGGCCGGCATTTACAGCCACAGAACGGGCTGGCACTGCGCCGGTTTCTTCCAGGCCCGAGACAGCCAGAACAGGATAAAGCAAGCTCAGACGTGATGAAATGTCGTTGGAAGCATTTGCCGATGATTTGGCGACCTGAAGCCAGTCTGCGGCGCGTTCGAAGTTATTTGCGGCAATCGAGGCCTTGAGTGCTGCCACGGCGAACCAAGAAAAGTCACCGTTGACCGGGATATCAGCAAGAAGTGGTGCCGACAAACGGGCTACCTGCATGAAATCGCCTTCAAGCTCTGCGGTTTCAAACAGGCTGGCGATAATTTCTGCACGTGCAGCGGCGACGGTGCTTTGGGCTGCTGCTTGGTAAAGTTTGGCATATTGACGGGCCGGAGTACCTTCGTTGGCCTCATCCAGGACATTTTCCAATGCCGCAGGATCAAAATCCACTGTGTTATAAGCTAAAGCCAGCTTGTCGGGACTGATCAGGCCAAGGTTTTCGGCCTTGCGCGCAGCTTCAAGACGGATATCGGTCGGGGTGGCATCGGCATTGATGATACCGATAATCGACGCCGCATTTCCGTTTTCAAGTTTGCTGGTCGGAATGGATTGCTTGGCAATGGCCAAAAGAGCCAGATCAAGCGGGCGCAATTCGTTTAACAAATCCGGGTTGGCGGCTGTGCCGCTGCGAATGGCTGCGACCAAACCAAAGAAAGTCGCGTCCCCTTCGCCGCCCATTTCACGCACAAGATCAACCGAAAAAGCAGCTGAAGTCGGATCATTGGCATAAAACGCGCACATTGCAGCCGCCTTGAGCCAGAAAAGATCCTCGTACTGTGAGCCGTTACTTTCGATCACGGCGCAGGCCGCATCAATATCCGCGCTGATCAGAAGGGCATTGACTTCTGCCTGTGCCAGCATGGACCCGCGCGCCCCTTGCGGTGCAGCATGGATAAGGGCGATGGCTTCATCAAGTGCCCCCATTTCGACGAGCTTCGCGACACGGGCTTCAAGCAGGCTAATTTCCCGTGAATCCTGCGGTATGGCAGCGGCCGAAAGCAGCATGCGTATTTGCAGGTCTCGTGCGGTATGGGTTGCTGGTATTGCCGGCAATTCAGAAATCAGATGGGCAGCAGAGCGGCGCGTCGTGCCGTTCCACATATCAATTCCAAGTCCACCACGGGCACTGTCGATGGTGCCAACCGCTTCGGTGTCAACAGCGCCAAGAGATACAGCCTGAACCGCATTCGGATCGGACGGGAATGTTTCTGTTTGCGTAGCGCCAGACGACGTGCCACCAAAACCATTGGAAAGCAGGGGACTTGAATTACCCGCACCGGGTTGGTTCTGTGCAGGTGTGCGTTCCGCGTCCTGTTCTGCTTCCTGTTTAAGAAACAGCGGCACAGGGGCCGATGTTTGCGCCAATGCAGGTATGGAACCAAGTCCCGTTCCCGTCATCATGGCCAGCAAACAGGTTCGCAGTAACAGTCTGGAACGCAATGTCATCTTAGTTGAACCTCGAATTCGGGATGGTTTCTTCGATCTGAGCGGTCGGGGCCGGGATGTCCCATGTCAGCAGGAATGTGGCGCCGCCAGCAATCACAGCAAGAACCAGCAAAAGAATGATGCGCGATAAAATCTTCATTTTAATCCAGACTTCGAAGCGTTTAAGCAAATGACGCGAATATCAGTATGCTGACGAAATTCAAAGATGCAAGAACCGGCAATTCCGTCTTGGGCAGTCGTTATGACCAATCAGGTGAACATGCATTTTCAGCTTTGAGCACGGTTATTCGCGCCGTGTTCTGATCGTTCCTGAGACCGGGTATGTCGTACTTCAATTCGGCAACTTGATGGCAGTATAAGGAGTTGTTCCTCACAGAGAGTTAATGACACCTTGCGCAACAACGTTGGGTGAAACTTTGTTTTGATATGCACAAAGTACCCCAAAAGCGCAATTTAGTGCGGTGTTTTTGTGTCGAATGCGATGTGGTTTACTTGCGTTCAGGGCAAAGCTGGCCTAAAGAATTAGGTAATTTGTAACTCAATTGAACGAACCACAGGACCGCAAACCGAACATGGACAGCAACATTGCCGAGTCGGGTTTGCACGAAGACGTGATCGCTAAAATTCGCAAAGGCCTTAAGGGGCGGACATTGGTGTTCATTGGACTGATGGGTGCAGGAAAAAGCTGCATCGGCCGGATGGTCGCCAAGGAACTCAATCTGAATTTTGTCGATGCCGACCGCGAAATTGAAGACGCTGCAGGCTGCTCTATCGCCGATATCTTCAAGTTGTATGGTGAAGAAGCTTTTCGCGATGGTGAGGAACGCGTCATTGCTCGTTTGCTTGACGGCGAGCAAATCGTGTTGGCCACAGGTGGCGGCGCGTTTATCCGCGAACGCACCCGACAACTGATTCTCGAAAAATCCGTATCGCTTTGGTTGCGTGCGGATCTTGACCTGCTTCTGCAGCGAACCAACGGACGGACCCACCGTCCGTTGCTTAATAACGGTGATCCGAAACAGGTTCTTGCCGAACTGATCGATGCCCGTTACCCGGTCTATGCCGGGGCCGACATTATTTTCGAGTGTGATGAATCATCCAAGGAGGCGACCCGTGACGCAGTGCTGGAACTGCTGGCGGCATCCTTTGATGATGACGGTCATTTGATCAAGACAGGAACCTGACAGAGTGAGCAATCACGACACCCTTCGCGTCGAACTTGGCGCACGTAGCTATGATATTCTTGTTGGCAGCAACCTTTTGGCCGACACAGGCAAATATATTGCCCCGTTTGTTAAAAAGGCCGGTGTTGTTGTGATCAGCGACGTGGCACTTGCGGATAATCATCTTCCGACTGTTCTGGCTTCACTTGACAGTGCAGGGATTGCGCATCGTGAAGTGACTGTGCCCTCGGGTGAAAAATCCAAAAGCTTTGCCATGTTCGAAAATGTTGTCGAACAGATCCTGGCGATGGGCATTGAACGTTCGACCCTGATCATAGCCTTGGGCGGTGGTGTTGTCGGGGATCTTGCCGGATTTGTCGCCGCATCGCTTTTGCGCGGACTTGATTTCGTCCAGATCCCGACCACGCTTCTGTCACAAGTTGACAGTTCCGTCGGGGGAAAGACCGGGATCAATTCCAAATCCGGCAAAAACCTGATCGGGGCGTTTCATCAGCCGCGTCTGGTTCTGGCCGATACCGCGGTTCTTGATACCTTGCCGGCCCGTGAATTGCGCTCGGGCTATGCCGAAATTGCCAAATATGGCCTGATCGATGACCCGGAATTTTTTGCGTGGCTTGAAGAAAACGGGCAGGCGGTTCTGGATCGTGATGGACCTGAGCGCCGTCTGGCCGTGATCAAGAGCTGTGCGGCAAAGGCACGCATTGTGTCCGAGGACGAACGCGAAGGCGGCAAGCGCGCGCTTTTAAATCTTGGCCATACCTTTGGACACGCGCTTGAAGCCGAAACCGGCTATGGCGAAAAGCTTCTGCATGGTGAAGCTGTTGCCATGGGCATGGTCATCGCCCATGACGTATGTGGCGCCATGGGGATGGCCCCGGCAGGGGAAAAAGACCGGATTGTTGCGCATCTGAAATCGGTCGGACTTCCGGTTGCGGCATCCGAAGTCACGGGCATGCACTGGGATATCGACAAGGTGATCAGCCATATGTCGCGTGACAAAAAGGTCCGCGATGGCGAAATCACATTCGTTATGACGCGTGGCATCGGAAAGGCATTCACATCAAAGGCGATGGATGTTGAAAAGATGCGTGCGGCGATCACCCGGTCCTGTCGCGGATAAAAGCGGGGCTATGGTATTCGTTCCGCGCCAATGTGTTGTTAACTTGTTGAACGCCATTTGACCTTATAGATGAACACAGGACACACTGGTTCTGTTGAGATCATCGCTTGGAGACGGCCCTGAATGACAATCACGATTGCCGTGATTTTCCTGTTGCTGATGTTGTCGGCATTCTTTTCTGGCTCGGAAACCGCGCTGACGGCGGCGTCGCGTCCGGTCATGCACCACAAGGAACAGGATGGTGACCCCAGAGCCGGGATCGTCAACAGATTGCGCCGCTATCAGGAACGGCTGCTGGGCGCGATTTTGCTCGGCAACAATATGGTCAATATTCTGGCCTCTGCGCTGGCAACTTCGGTGATGATCGAGCTGTTTGGTGAAAACGGTGTCGTTTATGCCACTGCCGTGATGACGGCACTTGTGCTGATCTTTTCGGAAATCCTGCCCAAGACCTATGCATTGCAGAATGCAGATACCATGGCGCTGCGTGTCGCGCGCCCGATGAGCATCCTTGTCGTGTTATTTGCCCCGATCACCCAGACGATCCAGATTGTCGTTCAGGCAACCTTGCGTTTGTTCGGGGGTGCTGAAGGGCCGGGCCTTGATCGCGAACGTGAGTTACGCGGGGCGATCGAGCTGCATGCGGATGACGTGGTTGTCGGCAATCACCATGCTGAACGCACGATGCTGCATGGCGTTCTTGATCTTGAAGATGTCGGTGTATGGGAAATCATGGTGCATCGTCGCAAGGTGCAGATGATTGATATTTCCCGCCCGATGGAAGAAATCCTTGATACGGTTCTGGCCAGTCCGCATACCCGTATTCCGATTTATGAAAAAGATCCGGACAATATTGTCGGGGTCTTGCACGCCCGTGAAGTTCTCAAAGCGATTGTGCGCGGGGCCAAACCGGCGAGCTCGGAAGATGTGCGTGAACTCAGTTCAGAACCATGGTTTATCCCGGACTCGACAACGCTTGCCGATCAGCTAAAGGCATTCAAGGAACGTCACGAACATTTCGCCATCGTGGTTGATGAATATGGCGCATTCGAAGGCGTGGTGTCGCTTGAAGATATTCTTGAAGAAATTGTTGGCGATATTGCCGATGAAACCGACGTCGAGGTGGTCGGCGTCCAGCCGCAAGCAGACGGATCGGTCATTGTGCGCGGTGACGTCACCATTCGTGATTTGAACCGGCGGTTTGGCTGGCGTTTGCCTGATGAAGAAGCCGCAACCGTTGCCGGTCTTTTGCTGTATGAGACCCGGCGTATTCCCGATGTCGGCCAGCAGTTCCGGTTCCATGGCTTTGAATTCGAGGTTCTGCGGCGTATCCGTAACCAGATCACCCGTGTGCGTCTGCGTGCGGTGACGGACCCTGTTGCCGACGAACAGGAATAAATTCCGGCTTTCGACTCTTTGTTTGATTGCGCATATCGCGTAAAAACCTTCTGATTTATCTACTTATGGGTTAGGATTTCCTATCAAGGTCTTGACCCAAAGGATTGCAGGGCCACTTGCAAATAAGGGCCCGTCACACAGTGCCATCCGATCACGTCGTTGGATGGCGAACCGTGTGAAACCAGATGATCTGATCGGGTTTGGGCATGTGGCAACAGCAACCTGCAGAGAGAGATGCATGGATACCAAAATTGTACCGGGTGTGGTTCAGGAACAATCCATCGCGACACTCAATCCCGCTGATTCCGTGATGGATGCTGTCAACATGATGTCAGAGCGCAGGATCGGCGCTGTGATCATCGTCGATGACAATGCGAGACTGGCTGGTATTTTCACCGAACGTGACCTTGTGAACCGTGTCGTGGCCAAGGGACTGGATGCGGCGTCGGTGCCGTTGTCAAAAGTTATGACATCGGATCCCGATACGCTTGGTCCCAATGACACCGCAATGAGCGCGCTTGATCTGATGAGCGCTCGGCGCTACCGCCATTTGCCCGTAGTCGATGGCGATAATGTCGTTGGAATGGTGTCTATCCGCGATTTGTTCAATGTGGTGAAAAAACAGCTCGAAGAAGATGTCCGAGAGCGCGAGAAATTTATTTTCGGCTCCGACTATGGTGTGGCCTGAACCGCGTGGCGCTGAAAATCAGGGTGTTTGCGTGAGTTGTGTCATGCATCAGCGCCGAACATGATGCGCGATATTTCGCCGTCTTTTGCGGGGTGTTAAATCTGGTCAAAAGATGGCCCACCATTTTTGCGACTTGACAGCATGCAGGTGAAGGTCTTTACGTTTACGTAAAGGAGAGTTTCCCGATGCCATTGTCAAGCCCCGTTGAACGTGACCACATCCATACCCGTCAGGTGACCTGCCAGGGGTTCCGTCGCAAAGATGGGCTTTGGGATATCGAAGGTCACATTACCGACGTCAAAACCTATGGATTTGCCAATCACGATCGGGGTGAAATCCCCGCTGGTGAGCCCGTCCACGGGATGTGGATCCGGGTAACCATCGGCAATGATCTTGTGATCCGTGATATCGAGGCGGTAACGGATTATGCACCGTTTGCGGCCTGTGATGCCATTGCACCGAATTATGAAAAACTTGTCGGGCTAAAATTGGGCCCAGGTTTGCGTAAGCAGATTCGCGAACGGGTCGGCGGTGTGCATGGCTGTACGCATCTCAATGAATTGATGGGACCGGTTGCGACCACGGCCTTTCAGACAGTGTTCCCGATTCTGGCAAAAGAATCCCTGCAGGCACGCGAACAATCCGATGACAAAACACCGCGTCGCAACCCCTTGATCAATACATGCCATGGCTGGCGCAGTGACGGTGCAGCCGTTAAGCGTATCTCGCCAGATGCCTATACCGGCACCGATTGACGATCATGTTGCTCAATAGGCGACAGCAGCGATCTGCCGCTACCCCGACCTTCGTCGCGCAGGGCAACCGTTAGGTCCAAGCCGGATAAAGCCTATTGGAAAATGTTCTATTGACCGCGGTTGGCGATTGCTGTTTCGAATTCTGCTGGTGTCATGGTCTTAAGTGCAAGCGCATGAACCCGATCTTTGAGCAATGCATCAAGTGCGCCATAAACAAGGCGCTGGCGATTAACCCGGTTTTCACCTTCGAATTTTTCGGAAACCACAAGGACAGAGAAATGGGACTCGCCACGTGGGTCCGCACCGGCATGGCCGGCATGTTTAGATGAATCATCATTGATCTGAAGTTCTACCGGCGCGAATTTTTCGGTCAGGATGTCACGGATCTGATTGGCGACCTGCATGGTAAGGGCCTCTGTTTTCTGGGGATGTTCGCAGATAACTGCAAATTTGGTGTATGGGTTCAAGTTCTGGCATGCGAGGGCAGTTTTTCAAGCCTTTTATCGCATTTAAAGCGCCCGTATGATATTGCGCGCATCAAACTTTCAGAACATATAGACGCAGATGAACCGAGGACACCGCAACAAGCGCAAGACGCTATATCATGACGAACCCAACTTGCCAGCATGTGACTGGCCAGATTGTGAGGCGCATGGCGAATTTCGTGCCCCCAAGGATCGGAGCCTGCGCGATTATTACAAATTCTGCCTGGAACATGTCCGCGAATACAATAAATCCTGGAACTATTATGAGGGCATGAAGGCCGAGGATATCGAAAACGATGTGCGTCGTGATACCCACTGGCAACGTCCGACCTGGCAGTTCGGCCATATCCGGGGTTCAAAAAAACCTTTCAATTTCAAATTCAAGGACGGGTTCGGGTTCTTTAACGAAGACGGCGATCAAACCCATCACGGACCGGGTGCCGAAGACAAGGCCAGGGCAGAACGCAAACGCAAAAGCGAAGAAGCACAACGTCGCGCGGGGGCACTTGGCATGCCAGCAGAACAGCAACAGGCGATGGCAACGCTTGATCTGGGATGGCCATTTACCCGTGACGAGCTTAAAGCCAAATACAAGGCGCTTTCCAAAAAATACCATCCCGATGCCAATGGCGGCGACAAGGCGGCCGAGGAACGTTTCAAGCGCATCAGTGCTGCTTATACGGCCCTAACCCAGTATATTCGCGATCTTGAAGCGCGGGTCAGTCTCTAATTTTCTGCAAAACTCGGCAAAAACCGGTCTATCTGGTTGCAGATTGCGTAGCAGGAAGGCCTGATCGACCAAACCTTTTGCGATAATAGAGATTTTTTGCGCATCTTCCCTTTGTGTGATGCGCCATAAACGCTATTAATGAGCAAGTTTAACGAAACGACCGCGTCACCAGCACCGGTCCGAAAAATGCGCGAGTACTTATGAGCCAAGGTTACGAAGCGAGCGGTGCAGCGGCCGAACATCCGCTTGATACACCCGATACCACCATTTCCGTGCGTGAAGCGTTCGGGATCGATGTTGATATGGACGTCCCGGCCTTCAGCCAGGGCAGCGAACATGTGCCTGCGGCCGATCCGACCTATCGTTTTGATCGCGACACCACATTGGCGATTCTGGCAGGCTTTGCCTATAACCGCCGCGTGATGATCCAGGGTTATCACGGTACGGGTAAGTCAACCCACATCGAACAGGTGGCGTCGCGCCTTAACTGGCCTTGCGTACGTGTAAACCTTGATAGCCACATCAGCCGTATCGACCTGATTGGTAAGGACGCAATCGTTTTGCGTGATGGCAAACAGATCACCGAATTCCGCGAAGGCATTTTGCCCTGGGCGCTCAAACGCCCGGTCGCAATGGTCTTTGATGAATATGATGCCGGTCGTCCCGATGTGATGTTTGTCATCCAGCGTGTGCTTGAAGTCGATGGCAAGCTGACGCTTCTGGATCAGAACAAGGTCATCCACCCGCATTCGCATTTCCGCCTGTTTGCGACGTCGAACACGGTTGGTCTTGGTGATACCACGGGCCTTTATCACGGTACCCAGCAGATCAACCAGGCGCAGATGGACCGCTGGTCGATCATTGCGACGCTGAACTATCTGTCGGTCGAAGACGAAACCAACATCGTCGCTGCCAAGGTTCCGGATTTTGATAATGCCGAAGGCCGCCAGAAGATCGAGGCAATGGTTGCCCTTGCCAACCTGACGCGTCAGGGCTTTGTCGCGGGTGATATCTCAACCGTTATGAGCCCGCGTACAGTGATTACGCTTGCTGAAAACGCCAAGATTTTTGGCGACGTTTCCTATGCCTTCCGCGTAACGTTCTTGAACCGTTGCGATGAAGTTGAACGTCCGATCCTGGCGGAATATTACCAGCGTTGCTTTGGCGAGGAACTGCCCGAGGAAGCCATCAATGTAATGGTTCGCTAAGGCGTGGCCCTAAAACAGATTGGCGAACTGGTCCCACAAGCGAGTAGTGCGATGAAGAATGATGAGGCTCTTTCCGGCTTCTTGCGCGGCACGGCAGCGACGTTTCGTGCGCTTGCCGGGCGCAATGATCTGGAAGTCGGCTTTGTCAAAGGCGGGCGTCCGGGCGGCTATGGTGAACATGTGCGTTTGCCGATGCCCAAACAGTCCATGCCCAAGGATGA
>JBLXDD010000025.1:0-28854 GCA_048264285.1 Thalassospira sp. | reverse complement strand
ACGACGGTGCCCTGAAACTCGATAACGTCTTCTTTAGCCATGTGACTCCTAGCTTTCGTATTGCAATATCAAAATACCGGTGGGGCGCAAACTG
Source organism: Thalassospira sp. (assembly GCA_048264285.1). Taxonomy (GTDB): domain Bacteria; phylum Pseudomonadota; class Alphaproteobacteria; order Rhodospirillales; family Thalassospiraceae; genus Thalassospira. The sequence goes on along the minus strand of JBLXDD010000025.1, from coordinate 28,760 downwards.
CTCTGAACCGCGCAAAAGGTCAAGTCCTTTCGCGCCGGTATATGGCGTTCCAGCACTGCACAAAGGGAATAGCGCGCAAAAATCTACCTGAATCGGGCTAAAAACAGGATTTTGCCCCTTCGAACACGGGTTCACCCGCATCCTGATCGGCATTAAGATGACATCAATATCGCCACCAGCTGAAAGACGCACTATGCCCCGCCCCGACACAATCAAAATACGACTAGCTTGCCGCGAAGACGCCCCAGCCCTCCATGCCATGATCACCGAAATCGCCAAGGCGACAATGTGCGAGGACAAAATCACAAGCTCGCCCGATGATCTTGCACGGGACGGGTTTGGTCCAAACCCGGCATTTGAAGCCCTGATAGCCAGAGCAGATGACATCCCGGTCGGGATGTGCCTGTTCTTCCCGAGTTATTCAACATTTCGCGGCCGGCCCGGGCTTTACATTCAGGATCTTTATGTCGCACCGAACCAGCGCGGCGGCGGATTTGCCAAACGTCTGGTCGGCGCTGTCGCCAAGCATGCCCAAACAACCGGCAAGACGTATATCCGACTATCTGTCGATGCAGAGAACATGGTCGGGCAAAGATTCTATGAAAAACTTGGCATGCGACATGCCGAGGACGAGAAAATCTATGTCCTTGACGGTAAGGCGTTTGAGGCACTCGCCAACGCGAAGTGACGTATCGATCAGACAGTTGGCGCCGGGCCAACCGGAAAACGATCCAGAATGCGTTTTTTGATCTGATCACGCACCTGACGATAGGCTTCCAGGCGCGTTTCGCGCGAACCTTCGACAATGGTCGCATCAAACGTATTCCAGAATTCCACATCACAAGCCATGGTACGGGTCATTTCAACGGCCCGGTGCTGGGCTTCGGGCGACATGGTAATGATCAGGTCAAAGAACCCGTCTTCAAGCTGATCAAATGTTTTGGAAGTGTATGAGGAAATATCAAGACCGATTTCCTCCATCACCGCAACGGCAAAGCCATCAACCTCACCGGCACGCACGCCGCAACTTTCAACATAAATACGCGTGCCGTGATAATGACGCATCAGGCTCGCAGCCATCACCGAACGCACGGCATTGTAGCTGCAGGCAAAAAGAACCGAGCCGGGGAGTTCTTCCGCCACCGTGCATTAACCCCGGATGTGAAGGACACAAATCAGCGTAAACAGGCGACGGGCCGTATTTTCATCAATCGTCACCTTGTCTGCCAAAAGTTCGCGCAGCTGTTCGGACCCCTCATTGTGAAGACCGCGCCTTGCCATATCGATTGTTTCGATCTGGGCTGCACTCGCCTTTTTTATCGCGTCATAATAGCTTTCGCAGATCATGAAATAGTCTTTGACGATCCGGCGAAACGGCGAAAGTGGTACAGGAATAGTGGTCAGATTCTTCGTATCGTCGTCGCCGCGCACATCCATATAGATGCGGTTTTCTTCGATGCGCATATGGACCGAATACGGGCCTTCAAACCCGCCTGCCGGTTCGAAATGGTTTTCTTCGAGAAGATCATAGATCGCCACCGCCTGCTCGTGCTCGACCTCAGGACGGCGCCGCACCTTGTATTTCTCGTCAAGATAGATACCGGCAATACATTGGTTTTCTGCCATGGCTCTCTCCCTGCGCTCCCCTCACACGCTGCATTGCAACAGCTTACATCCGGTTTGAACGGATCGCTACTGAAAGTCCATGTGCCTGCAAACCTTCGCTTTCTGCAAGGGCAATCGCCGCCGGGCCGATCTTTGCCAGACTTTCAGGCGTGCACTTGATTAGCGAAGACCGCTTGACAAAGTCCAGAACCCCAAGACCGGACGAGAATCGCGCCGACCGTGCTGTTGGCAAGACATGGTTCGGGCCGGCAACATAATCGCCAATGGCTTCGGGGGTGTAACGCCCCAGGAAAATGGCTCCGGCATGGTGAATGTCTTCTGCCAGTGCATCCGGGTCGTCCACGGCCAGTTCCAGATGTTCCGGTGCGATCCGATCCACAAGGGCCGGAGCCTGCGACAGATTTTCGACCAAAACAATTGCACCAAAGTCGCGCCAGCTAGCACCGGCGATCTCTGCACGTGGCAGCGTTTCAAGATGCGCATCAATTGCCACCTGCACCTGATCGGCAAATTTGGCATCATCCGTGATCAGGATGGACTGGGCAACCGGGTCATGTTCAGCCTGCGACAGTAAATCTGCCGCCACCCAGCTTGGATCATTGCTACCATCCGCAACGACAAGAATTTCAGACGGCCCCGCAATCATATCAATGCCAACCTGACCAAACACACGGCGTTTGGCTGCGGCAACAAAGGCGTTACCCGGACCGACGATCTTATCAACCGGCTTGATGGTTTCGGTGCCATAGGCAAGGGCGGCAATCGCCTGCGCCCCGCCAATACGGTAAATCTCGTCAACACCGGCGATGCGGGCTGCGGCCAGAACCAGCGGGTTCATTTTATTATCAGGCGTCGGCACCACCATAACAAGGCGCTCAACCCCCGCCACCTTGGCCGGAATGGCGTTCATCAGAACCGATGACGGATAGGATGCCAGACCGCCGGGAACATAAAGCCCTGCTGCTGACACCGCACGCCAGCGCCAGCCAAGTTCGACACCGCTTTCATCGGTATAGCGCTCATCAGCCGGCATCTGCTTTTCGTGATAGGCACGAATGCGCTTTGCCGCCAATTCCAGCGATTTGAGCAGATCCGCATCAATTTCGGCAACCGCCGCATCAACCTCGGCCGCGCTCACCGCCATGCCGGATGCGTCGATACCGAGACGATCAAATCGGTTGGTGTAGTCGCAAACAGCTTGGTCACCGCGATTGCGGACATCGGCGATAATATCGGCAACAGCCGCATCAACATCAGCATCCGATTCCCGCTTCATGCCCAGAAGTTTGACAAAATCTTCCTCAAAGCTGGCATCCGTAATAGAAAGCTTAAGCGGCATTGAGCACCTCGGAAAAGCGGTCGATCCAGGGCTGGATATCGGTCGGGCGGGTCTTGAGCGCGGCACGGTTGACGATCAGGCGCGATGTCACATCGGCAACATGTTCGATTTCACGAAGACCATTGGCCTTAAGCGTATTGCCCGTGGAAACAAGGTCAACGATGCGACGGCACAGGCCAAGTGTCGGTGCGAGTTCCATCGCGCCGTTCAGCTTGATGCATTCGGCCTGCACGCCACGCTTGGCAAAATGCGTACGGGTGATGTTGGGATATTTGGTTGCTACCCGGACATGTGACCAGCGCGACGGATCATCGCCTTCGATCATTTCTTCGGGTTCGGCAACAGCGATCCGGCAATGACCGATATTAAGATCCAGCGGCGCATAGATATCCGGGTAATCGAATTCCATCAGAACGTCGTTACCACAGACACCGATATGGGCCGCGCCAAAGGCGACGAAGGTTGCAACGTCAAAGCTGCGCACACGGATGATATCGATATGCGGATGGTTGGTGGCAAACCGAAGAGCACGGGATTTCGGATCATCAAATGCCGCTTCCGGTTCGATCCCGGCGGATCGTACCAGTGGCATCACCTCGTCAAGAATGCGCCCCTTGGGCAGGGCAAGCACCAGCTTTTCGTCACTCATCAATCAATCGCCTTACGCGTTTTTCAGTTATCCGGTGGCCTGCTAATCAGCCCGAAACCCGGACACGTTCGATCTGCGCCCCACAGGAACTCAGTTTTTCTTCAAGCCGCTCATAACCACGGTCGAGATGATAGACACGGTTAATAACCGTCTCGCCCTCGGCTGCCAAGCCTGCAAGCACCATCGAGACCGAAGCACGAAGATCGGTTGCCATGACCTCGGCACCAGAGAGCTTTGCACTTCCGCGGACAATTGCCGATCGGCCATGTACATTGACATCTGCGCCCATACGGCTGAGCTCGGGCACATGCATGAACCGGTTTTCAAAAATCGTTTCGGTGATCATGGATGCGCCATTGGCGACCGACATCAATGCCATGAATTGGGCCTGCATATCGGTCGGGAACCCCGGATAGGGCTCTGTCATCACGTCAACACCCTTCAGCGTCGCACGGTTACCGCGGACTTTCATGCCGTCTTTGGTTTCTTCGATCTCGACACCCGCGGCACGCATTGCATCGACAAGACTGTCAATCAGCTCCATGCGCGTACCCGTCAACTCGATTTCACCGCCGGTAATCGCCGCAGCAATCGCATAAGTCCCGGTTTCGATACGATCGGGCACAACCGAATATTCCGCACCATGCAGGCGCGGCTTGCCGGTGACTTTCAGCGTATCGGTCCCAATGCCTTCGATCCCCGCCCCCATCGCAACCAGGCAATGTGCCAAATCGGAAACTTCGGGTTCGCGCGCGGCATTGCCGATCGTGACAACACCATCAGCAAGGGACGCAGCCATCAACGCATTTTCTGTGGCCCCGACCGAGACCTGCGGAAACAGGATATGCCCGCCTTTAAGGCCGTCCGGCGCACGGGCTTCGATATACCCCTCTGTCAGGTGGATCTCTGCACCCATGGCTTCAAGCGCCTTAAGATGCAGATCAACCGGACGGTTACCAATCGCACAGCCACCGGGCAATGACACGCGTGCCACGCCACAGCGCGCGACAATCGGCCCCAACACAAGGACAGATGCACGCATCTTGCGGACCAGATCATAGGGGGCCGTCGTCGAGGTGATTTCCTTGGCCGTCATTTCCAGAACGCGCCCGACATGCCCGCCATTTGACGCATGCCCGTTCAGATGCAACGCGACACCATGCTGGGCCAGAAGGTTGGCCATCGATGTAATATCTGCCAGATGCGGCAAATTGGAAAGGGTCAGCGTTTCATCTGTCAACAGGGCTGCTGCCATCAAGGGCAAAGCCGCGTTTTTGGCACCGCCGATTGCAATTTTGCCTTGCAACCGGCGACCACCGGAAATCTTGATCTTGTCCATTCAGTCCTCTTTAGGCTGTGCGCATCAGGCACAGCAAATGCGTGTCTTGGCTTCTCACCACCAGATTTGTGCCATTCCTTTATCACAGGCGCGGCAAAGTGACACCTTTTTGGCCCATATATTTCCCTGCACGATCCGCATAGGAGGTATCGCATTCACTTTCCGCCTTAAGGAAAATGAACTGACAGGCGCCTTCATTGGCATAAATGCGTGCCGGAAGTGGCGTGGTGTTGGAAAACTCCAGCGTCACGTGCCCTTCCCATTCCGGTTCAAGCGGCGTGACATTGACGATGATGCCGCAACGGGCATAGGTCGATTTGCCAAGACAGATTACCAGCGTGTCACGCGGGATGCGGAAATATTCCACCGTACGCGCCAGCGCAAAACTGTTGGGCGGGATTACACAAACATCGGTCTTGCGATTGACAAACCCGTCATCGGAAAATTCCTTGGGGTCGACAATAGCCGAGTCGACATTGGTGAAAATCTTGAATTCATCAGCGACGCGTGCGTCATAGCCATACGAACTGACACCATAGGAAATCACACCATCACGTTTAAAACCGTCAACAAACGGCTCGATCATGCCTTTTTCCTGCGCCATCTGGCGTATCCAGTGATCCGGTCTTACCGACATAGTGCCACCCCTGTTTTTGCAAAAATCCCAACCACGTTCAGTGCCCACGGTTTTACCCGTCCGTTGGCACCAAGATCAACCTCACGATGCGCGCACCACCGACAAGGGTGATGAAAAATGGCAGGTTTTATTCGTTATCTGATTTTTTGGTGGCACTCGACGCGTTCTGACCGCTTTTGCGCGAACGTTGCTGTTGCTTGCGCTTGGCCAGATTGGCGCGGAGCGCCTCGGCTTCGCGTTTTAAACGTTCCTCATTTACAGCCGGACGGGTATCAGATTTCTTGGCAGTCATGGTTCTATTAAAGTTTTCTGGTTGCGTGATTGCCCCGTTATAAAACAGCACGCGAAAAATTGCAGCCGATCTTGACGAAAACAGGGCGAAAAGCCGCGCAATCAGAACAATCGAAAAACTTCGCGTAATTCAGGCTTGACCAATTACGGATACGTGGCCTATAACCCGCCCGCACCGCAAGGGCTCATGCTGCTGTAGCTCAGGGGTAGAGCACTCCCTTGGTAAGGGAGAGGCCGGGAGTTCAAATCTCCCCAGCAGCACCATTGCCCATCGGTCAGCCTGTTTAACGGGCTGCTGTAGCTCAGGGGTAGAGCACTCCCTTGGTAAGGGAGAGGCCGGGAGTTCAAATCTCCCCAGCAGCACCATTGCCCATCGGTCAGCCTGTTTAACGGGCTGCTGTAGCTCAGGGGTAGAGCACTCCCTTGGTAAGGGAGAGGCCGGGAGTTCAAATCTCCCCAGCAGCACCATTGCCCATCGGTCAGCCTGTTTAACGGGCTGCTGTAGCTCAGGGGTAGAGCACTCCCTTGGTAAGGGAGAGGCCGGGAGTTCAAATCTCCCCAGCAGCACCATTTTCCCATATGAAAACACATATAGATAGCGTGCCGAAGCGCGGCATTTTGTCATGCATCCGTTCATCTAGTGAAACTGGTGGGCAGGGACGGGTGAAACCCGATTGCATGACTGGCCGTCTAAGCCCGGCAAGAACATGCCTGAACAACGCTCTGCCCCGGCAAAACCAAGTTATCGCCTAACGATCAGCGAACAAGAAACCGCAGGGAAAACACCGTCGGGTCCACACCCAGCGTTTTACGACAAAACATCGCCAAAACGTGCGGGTAAATTGCAATCACCCCAGCTGTAACCCAAACAGCCATGGCCAAGCCTGCCCACAACATCGCAGCGGCGCCAGCGACAATCAAGATCACGGCGGCCCAACACACAACCTGACGCGCAATTTTATGCTGCCCGGTCATCGTCAAAAGCGCAATGGCCGGCCCCGCCGATGCATACAGGAAATAGGCAACAAGCATGATGCGCAACAAAGGAACTGCCTCGTCATACCCTTCACCAAAAAAGCTCAAAAGCAGAGGGGCAAGAACGATGAAGCCACCGCAAACCGGAACCGCGACCAACATTGTAAAGGCAGATGCACGCGCAACAAGCGCCTGTAATTCATGACGATTACCATCCGTCATCGCTTTTGACAGGAACGGTGTGATAATGGACTGCACGGCGGTCAGGGCAAAAATAACCAGCATCGCCAGACGGATTATCGCACTCATTTCACCGGCTTGCGCAGCCGACAACAACAAACCGGCCAGAAGAATTGGCGCCTGATTAAGTAAGACCGTCGCAGATTCTGACAACAACAGGTTCAAACCATGCGATAGCCATTCCCGCAATTGCCCAGCACGCAAATCAATTGGCCCGGTCCAATTGATTTGCCCTTGTACCACTACAAGGGCAAATGCGGCACTTAATGCCAAAGCTAAGGCGGCACTATAAGCAAAACTGATCCAGAAAAGCCCAATCCCCGGCGACAAGAACAACTGAATTGCTACGATGCAAAACATAAAGCTCGCCGGTCTGACAACAACCTCACCAACAACGGCTCGCGAAACATTTCCGTTCGCACGTATAATATTTTGAAATACCGCAAGAAGAGCTGCCAGCGGAAGGGACATACTCGCGGCAAACGCTATATCCCATGAAAATCCACGCCCGAAATGCAACATCACCGCAAATGCAGCAGCTCCAGTCAGAGAACAAAGTATGGTCGTGGCAATGGCTAAACGCTGAATACCACTCGACGCTCGGCCTGCCCCCTCGGACCGATACTTTGGCAGGAATCTGACGATCGCAACATCAAGACCCAGTGTTGTGGTTTTGGCTCCAACCATAACCACACCAAGGACCACACTAAAGAAGCCGAACAATTCCTTTCCGCCATAGCGCGAGATAAACAAGCTGGCCAGAAACATTATGCCTGCCGAAAATGAATTGGCAAACAGCACGAACAAGGCGGCAAATTTCAAAACAAATTATCCATAAAAGGACCGGTACCACTCAACGAATTCACCGATCCCGGTTTCGATCGACGTCGCAGGCTTGAACCCGACAGCATCGGTCAGTGCTTCTACATCGGCATAGGTTGCCGGCACGTCGCCATCTTGCATCGGCAACATGTTTTTATCGGCCTTTTTGCCAATCGCCTTTTCGAGAATTTCGATCATATACATCAGCTCGACCGGGTTATTATTACCGATATTGAAAACCCGATAAGGCGCAGAACTGGTCGCAGGATCGGGCTTTGCCGAATCCCAGAGCGGGTTCGGTTTGGCAACAATCGAGATACAGCGATAAACACCTTCGACAATATCGTCGATATAGGTGAAATCACGGCGCATTTTGCCTTGGTTAAAGACGTTGATGGGTTTGCCTTCAAGGATCGCCTTGGTGAACAGGAACAACGCCATATCCGGCCGCCCCCAAGGACCATAAACCGTAAAGAAGCGAAGACCTGTCGTCGGCAGACGATAAAGATGGCTATAGGTATGCGCCATCAATTCATTCGCCTTTTTCGATGCCGCATAAAGGCTGATCGGATGATCGACATTGTGGTGAACGGAAAATGGCATTTCCGTATTCATACCATAGACCGAGCTACTCGATGCATAGACCAGATGCTTCACATCATTGTGGCGGCACCCTTCAAGGATATTGGTAAACCCAATGAGGTTTGCATCAATATAGGCATGCGGATTTTCAATCGAATAGCGCACCCCCGCCTGTGCCGCCAAATTGACAACATAGGTCGGCTTTTCCGTGGCAAACAGATCAGCAATGCCATCGCGATCTTCAAGGTCCATGCGCACGAACTTGTAGCCGGGCTTACCTTCCAGGCGTGCAAGACGCGCCTCTTTCAGATTAACGTCATAATAGTCATTGACGTTATCAAGGCCGACGACGGTCGCCCCTTGCTCCTGCAATTTGAGGCAAAGATGAGAACCGATAAATCCGGCAGCCCCGGTGACAAGCACTTTTTCATTAGCCGAAATGGAAAAGTCGGACATGCGCTTCTGAAATCCTGACTAAAAAAGAAATACCAGACACGCAGAACGTCTCTGAAAAATTCAGGCATTCTGATACCAGCAAGGGCCTTGATACGCAAGCTGTGCCGACCGGCAAGGGGAATGCAAAACATGCATGCCCGAGACACATCACAAACCAAATTGCGAACAGAGACTCCCATGTGTTTTTCTGCTATGATCGCAGCGATTGAAAACAAAACACCCTCTTGAGCAAACATGGTTTCAACCGGTCAGACCATAACCAACCCAAACGGCGGCGGCTTAGGCGTCGTCCTGAATGTGCGGGAAATCGCGCAAACTGCTGATGGTCAGATCGTGGCCGAGTATGAGGCGATTGAACTCCAACGCCGCGGCGCAGACTCAGCGCAGATATCGCCTTATTCCATCGCGGGGGCCGGCTCGGAAGGGGCACATACCCGGATCGTAGATCCGCGGACCCTGACCGAGGCACAAGCTGTTGCAGGTGGCGTCACCCGCGCCGAATACCGTCAGGCCCGCGAAGCAAGCAGCAAAGAGGATGGCGCCTATGGCAACACGTCTTCAACTCAGGATCTTGACCCGGTAGAGGAAGCTGTTGTCAATCAGCTGCGCGCTCGTGATTCGGCTGTCCGGCAGGAAGAAGAAGCCCACGCCGCAGCGGCAGGCCCCTATGGTTCCGCACCACAATATACCTATCAGATCGGCCCGGATGGCAATGTTTACGCCATCGGAGGACATGTTGATGTTAGCGTTTCTGTTTCCGGAAGTGCCGCAGACCGTGACCGCGCCCTGAGCACTCTGCAGAATGCGGCACTGGCGCCGAATGCACCATCAGGTGCTGATATGGCAGCCTTTCGTCAGGCAAGCCTCCTGAAATCAACCATGAGTAGCAGTGACTCGACACCAACCGCCAAAGAATCCGCATCAAACGGTGCATCACAACCAAACAGTGAACAAAAAAACTTCGAAATTACCGTGTAACCGTCGTCTTTTAAGACGCGACCATTTCGCAGATATACTATTCAAGACGCGATAAAATACTTACTCTTACGCTGATAAAACTATCCACCCGAATAGATTAGAAAGCTAAAAACTATCCTGCCGTTTGACAGGGCCTCGGTTTTGTTGAATGCTGCGCTCGCGTCCGGGGGGGGCGCTTGGATTGAAAATATTAAAATCACGCGAAACAGTATTGCTAATTGCGGATCGCGTTTCCGAGGTCACTCGTTCCAATTTGTAGTGAGCTTTGGACAAGAACAGGTACGGCATAAAAATGAACATCCTGCTAGCAGACGATCACGACCTCGTCAGAGACGGGATCACTTCCTTCCTTAAACTCGCAGCGCCGGAAGTTGAAGTCGCGCAGGCGAAAGACTTCGCAGAAGCACTTGCCGTCGTCGACGGAGAAACCAGCGTCGAGCTGACAATTCTCGACCTGAATATGCCTGGCATGAACGGGTTATCAGGCCTGACCGTCATGCGTCAGAAACACCCGGAAATTCCGGTTGTGATCCTTTCGGGTTCTGTGAAACGCAGCGACGTTTTGAACGCACTGGAACACGGCGCGTCCGGGTATCTCCCAAAGACACTTTCAGGCAAATCCCTGATTAACGCTCTGCGTCTGATCCTGTCAGGTGAGAAATATATTCCCTCAGCCTTGCTGGAAGATGACGGCACGCAAATTCGCCCGGGAGAAATCGACCTGGACGGCTTGGCACCAGACAACCCCTTGCGGCAGCTTACAAATCGTGAGCGCGAAGTCTTGGGTCTTCTGACCAAAGGACTATCGAACAAAGAGATCGCCAAACAGCTGACGGTCCGGGAGATCACGGTCAAGGTTCACCTTACCGGTATTTTCAAGAAGCTTGGCGCGGCCAACCGCACGCAAGCGGTTAAAATTGCCATGCAGCTTGGCTGGGAAGCCTGACGCAAGGCAGAAAAAGCAAAACACAAACATCAAAAGCCCGGCTCAGTGCCGGGCTTTTTCTTTGTCTTCCATGTCAAAAACAACTGATTTTGACCACGATCCTAGGTGGTGAACACCTCTGAGAGTTCGTCAAGCGTCGCCATCAACTCCTTAAGGTTAAGAGGCTTGGACATCACCATAACCGGTGCATCGGTTATCTCGTCGTCCTCAACCGGGCGCTGCGCATCCCCCGGATGTCCGGTCATGACAATAACAGGCAAAGTCGGATTGCGTTCGCGCAACTCCTTCACCAGCGTGTTTCCATCCATTTGCGGCATGCGGATATCTGTAATCAGAATATCGGGTTGAACGATACCGGCAATTGCCAAGGCATCCTCACCATTGCTCGCAGCAGATACGTTAAAGCCCTGCGCTTCGAGATAACCGGAGATAATCTCCATCGCATCAAGTTCGTCATCGACAACAAGAATTCGGATATTGCCACGCCCACTGGCGTTCGCCGGAACCGTCGATTGCCATCCGTCATCAAGCGTTGCATCAGAAAAGCCACCCTGCTCGGGAATCGCGAGATCAGCAAGCGGCAGCGTGATTTCAAAACATGCCCCGTCACCTTCGTTGCGGACATCTATGCCACCACCCATGGCCTCGATAATCCCAAAACTGACCGATAGGCCAAGCCCGGTTCCCTTGCCAACGTCCTTGGTCGTGAAAAATGGGTGAAATAACAGGTCAATTGCGGCTTCCGGCACACCACCGCCATTGTCATTTACAGCCAGCTTCAGCCTTTTTCGCTTTTCATCGACCATGACGCAAACGCGTATCAGCCCACCGATACTGCCCGGATCGTCACCATTTTCGTTAATTGCATCTCGTGCATTGCTCAGCATATTGACCAGAACCTGCTCAAGCTGAACTTGCCGACCATTTACGAAGCACCGCTTGGGCGGCGGAACGACATCAATGACAATCCCCGAAAGCCGGCAATCATGTTCGACCATGTCCACGGCACGTTCGACCGCCTTCATGACATCAAAGGGTGCAAAGTCATCATCATCGGGTCGACTGTATATTTGTAGATGCTTGATGATCTCGGACATACGTTCTGTCTGCCCGCTAATAAGCGCCAATCGTTCCCGCTGAAAGGCCGGCTTCACGGCATCAAGATCATATTGTAGTGCGCAGGTATCTGCGGCCATCCGGATGACGTTAAGTGGCTGGTTCATCTCGTGGGCAACGGATGCCGCCATCTCGCCAAGCGTTGCAAGTTTCGATGTTTGCACCAACTGGCGCTCGACCTTGCGTTTTTCCGTAACGTCTTCTGCCAGCATCAGCATCGCTGGCGCCCCTTCATGGGTAAAGGCAATTGCCGAAACTTCAAGTTCGACATTGTCGCCCTCTTGGCGTTGGCAAATGATTGTGAAATCCGCTCGTCCGCTATAGCCGTTACGATAACGCGTAATGTATTCTTCAAGCGTTTCACGGCTGGACGGGTGAACCATCTCCATAAAGGATCGTCCGATCAACTGTTCACTATCGTTCGCCCCCAGGATCGTCAAACCTTGCTGGTTCATATAGACAATCTCTTCGCCACTGAGGACAGAGATCAATTCCGGTGCAAGCTCAACCAGCTTGCGGTAACGCTCTTCGCTTTCTTTAAGCGCACGCTCCGCGCGCGAACGTTCAATCGCATATCGGATAGAACGCCGAATGGTTCGGCCATCAGGGAACTCTTTGGTAAGATAGTCTTCTGCCCCGTATTGCAGAGCCTCAAACGCCAGCTCTTCATCCTTGTGGCCGGTCAGAACAACAACCGGGGCAACATTGGTACAGCTTCGAACGCGACTTATGGTCTCCACACCGGAAGAATCCGGCAATGTCAGATCAAGCAGGACGACATCAACTTGTGCCTCTGGGCCTGTTCCGTTGAGAATCTCCATCGCAGATGCCAGGTCACTGCAATGTTGAATGTCAAACGACTCATCGGTTTCCTCCAAAAGGGTACGCACAAGAAACGCATCCCCGGGATTGTCTTCAACCAGAAGAATTCGAAACCGCTGTTCGGGCATTTCTTTTATGTCCTGCTATCAGAGAAACGGATTTCCAACCCGAATATCTGGAATTGAAAACCCGTTGATTCTGCATGTTTGTATCGATGCTAGCAATCCTGAACATCAACGAGCAAACGCCCTTTCACCTGCCCCTTAAGGATTTTTTCGCCCCAAGGCAGAATATCGGACAAGGCAATTTTTGTGGTCGCGGCTTCTAACTGATCTTTTGGCAATTCACCCGCCAATCGCTGCCAGGCAGCAAGACGTGTTTCATAGGGGCACATCACCGAGTCAATGCCTATCAACCGAACCCCGCGAAGCAGGAACGGGATCACCGTCGCGGGTAAATCAGGCCCGCCGGCAAGCCCGCAAGCGGCAACAACACCATTATACTTCATTTCCGAGAGAACATGCGCAAGCGTTGTGCTCCCGACGCTGTCGATTGCGCCAAGCCACCGTTCAGTCAATAGCGGCTTGCTGGTATCGGTAAGGTCATTACGATCAATGATCGTATCGGCCCCGAGATCACGAAGGTACTGATGCGTTTCCGCACGCCCGGTAGAGGCAGCGACACGGTAACCAAGTGATGACAGGATCGAAACAGCAACTGATCCCACACCGCCTGCGGCGCCAGTTACCAGAACCTCGCCATCCTGATCGGCAGAAACACCTTGGTTCTCAAGCGCCATGACTGCCAGCATGGCGGTAAAGCCCGCTGTTCCGATTGCCATCGCTTGGGACGCATCCAGCCCCTCTGGCAAAGGGACGAGCCAATCTGCCTTAACACTTGCAAATTGCCCATAACCGCCCCAGTGGCTTTCCCCAACGCGCCATCCGGTCAAGATGACCTCATCCCCGGGTTTGTAGCGCGTATCTGTAGAAGATACGACCTCGCCTGCGAAATCGACACCGGGCACATGCGGATAGTTCCGCACAAGCCGTCCCAGCCCGTTAAGGATCATTCCGTCCTTATAGTTTAGTGTGGACCATCTGACCTTAACAAGAACCTCCCCATCGGGCAGATCATCTATGGTCAGGTTTTTGAATTCTGCAGAAACGTTTTTATCTGTCTGATCCAACACCAGCGCACGGAAAGCTTCACTCATCTGTTCCTCCTGACCTGTTCGGATAGTGCAATAAGAGTATGGCTCTGTGCTGCTAACGTCAAACACCGGCATTCACGGCAAGATCCCGACCCGTTGAGGATTTCAGTCAGTAGAACGCACGCCATTATCGTCAAAGGAAATAGCCGTATCGCCCATGATCGCGACAAGGCAGAGAACAACCACCAAAGCAACAAGATAGACAATTATGCGAAGTGATTTGTTTTTGCTTTCGGGGTCGCTTGGAACCACATCGTTTTGCACAGATTGAGGCAAACTTCGATAAGATAGCCATCCAAGAAACGGGACGATTATCAGATCATCAAGCCAGCCAAGACCGATTATAGCATCCGGCAAGAAGTCTATGGGACTGATCAAATAGAGCAAACCGGCCAAAAGAATGATCTTGGGCTTTAGGGCAACATCCTTGCGCAACAACGTACGCAATAGATTTGGCACAATTGTCCAAATAGATGCTGTCTTCACAAACGTGTGCCCCTCTTATCGGTGTATCGGTGTCACAAAAGCAGAATAGGCCGCCTGCATGGCACGTTCAAACTGTTTGCTTTGGTCATCAGACATATCGCGGTTGCTGACTATGGTATTGTCTATGCGACAAGCCCCTGCACAAACTTTATCAGCATCACCAGGCACCTTGAATTCATAGGCAGCACCAAGAACATTTCCGTCCTCTACCGGCCTTGCCTCGATTGCATGAGCCTGAAAGTTACTTGGTGGAACCGTCATCCACGCCAGAACCAAGCCAAAACCAAGAACTGCGAGCATCACCAGCTTATCAAGATACAGCATTTTCTTGTCCCAACCGCATTTCTGTTAATTGTTGCTTGCAATTAAGAAATGCACCGGCACCGGGTTTGTTCCCTCGGAAGCTTTACACTGTCATCTTTTCATCAGTGCAATTGCATTGAAGGTGGCGCAATATTGCGCCTAGCATGCCCCAACACAGTGAGCGCAGCACGTTGGTTCAGACCAGAAATCTGCCGCTTGATGGCAGGCAGGCATTCCTGTGATATCCACGTGAATCTAAGGCAATAGCGAGCGACTATTTGTCGTCGTAACGCGCTTTGAGGTAGGACACCATCGGGAATAACGCCGCTAATAGCGCGATCAAGAAACCAAGGCCGCCTTCCTTGTACCCCTTGCGCGATACAAAACAACGCCAGAAGCGAGAAATGATACGACGGAAATTATGCGGGAAATTGCCAATCTTGCCACTTGCACGCAAATCATCCGCCCGCGCGGTGGTGTAACTGTCAAAACGTCGGATCATGTCCGAGATGTCACGGTCAACATAATGAACCAATGCCCCATCAAGGTATGGACCCTTTTTGCCAGTCATTTTGAACGACGGATGAACGCGTTCATTCCCCCAATGCTTGCAGCCTTTTCGGTACAAACGCAATACGGCCGAAGTCCCGAATGACGCCCCCCAGCCATACTTTACAAGACGCTTTCCGACATAGTTATCAACTGTGATCACATAGGAATCATATTTATCGGACTGAATTGCTTGCGGGATGGCTGCCGCAAGCTCTTCATTAATATGCTCGTCCGCATCGAGTTCGAATATCCACTCGCCGCTTGCCTCTTCGATTGCACGATTGCGACGCTCGCCTTCGATATTCCAGTTTCCGACGACAGTTTTTGCACCAAAGCTTTTTGCGATTTCTTCGGTTCTGTCCGTGCATTTGTCACAAATAACGACGATTTCGTCGGCAAACGTTACTTTTTCAAGACAAGCAGGAAGGCGTTCTTCCTCGTTATGTGCACAAATAACAACCGAAATACGATTTTTAGCGTCACTCATCGCCACGTTCCTGCTTGCGATAGTCTGTCACCAATTGAATCGCTGCTTGAACAACTTTGGCAACAGGCAAGGTTTCCATCAAATTCTCTTGGGAAAAGCGGCTTTCGCGGTTTTCCATAATTTTATCGTATGACCAATCCGTTCGCACAACACGCCCCCACTGGGCATAGGGGCTGTAATGCTGATCGCGCGATGGACCAAACAACCCTAGCGTCGGTCGCAAAGAGGTCGCCGCCATGTGCATCAGACCTGAATCATTTCCCACATAAAGGTCCGCTTTTTTCAAACACGCCATGACCGTCAACAAATGCTCTGTCCCGAAGATCTCAACCCGTCGATCTTCGGGAATGCTGTTGATCACCGGCAAAGAAGCTTCGCGTTCATTGGGTGCGCCAACAAGCAAAACACGTGCATTTTCCAAAACTGCACCGGGTTTGGTCAATGCATGGATCGTTTGTTCAAAACGTTCCGAATGCCAGGTTTTACCAACCCAGTTGGCAGATGGCCCGACTGCCAGCAATGCTCTTCCGTCGTCCGGGATAAGGTTCTGTGCGCGTGCCTCGTCTTCTGGTCGCGTCCACAAAACAGGCATCGGCGCCGGTTCAACGCCGATCATTCTGCCAAGCTGC
Source organism: Thalassospira sp. (assembly GCA_048264285.1). GTDB lineage: Bacteria > Pseudomonadota > Alphaproteobacteria > Rhodospirillales > Thalassospiraceae > Thalassospira. The sequence continues at coordinate 12,272 of JBLXDD010000025.1, read as the reverse complement.
TCAACCCGGTGAAGGTCATCATCATTCCCCGGCAGAACAACCCTTTTCCACCCCGGCAGGACATAGGCCGTCGCACTACCACGTAAATCAACGATGATATCCCACCAGTTTAACACTACCGACTTCCAAAGCTTCCACCAGTGGCCACCGCGTTTTTGCTTTGGCATTTTGATGATGCGTTCAAGATTGGGAACGCCTTCGAAAATCGGGGCGGCAACCGGGCCACAGGCGACTGTGACGCGAATGCCGGGATATGTTTCGACATAATGGCGCAGAACCGATGTCGAGAGTACCGCATCGCCCAAACGATTTGAGGTAATGAACAGCAGGCGCACGGCTTAGGGCCTGTTGATAATCAGGATGCCGTCGTGGCGGGATCGTATTTTCCCACCTGCAAGAAGAGGATGGCGCAGCGTGGCGGCCCCCACGAAAGCCAGCCGCGACGCAGCAGATGGGAAAATACGACCCGTCCCAAAGGGATTACCGCCTAAGGGCGCGAACCCGCGTCCCTCGTCCTTGAATATGCTAAGCATGTCCTACGTCCTCACTCCTAATTTCGCGCCCTTAGGCGGCAACCTCGGCGGCATCCTGATTATCAACAGGCCCTAAAGTTTCTCCAGCTCGCCAGCGACGTGAATCCATTCGCGACGGTCATTGCGCGCGGCTTCTGATTGGCTGGCAAAGAATGCGCGATCTGTCAAAAGCTGACGGGTGATATTCCCATATGCTGCGGCATCAGGAACGATATAGCCCGTCTTCCCGTCTTCGACACGGCTTTTGGCGATCCCGCCAAAGGATACAACAGGAGTTGCCGCTCCGAGCGCATCGACAATCCACTGCCCGACATGATCGGTACCGAACTTTCCGTGATGCAAAAATGCACGTGCATTGGCAATGGTTTCAGCCATATCGGCTTCCGGCTTTGGATGATGGACCCTGACACCGCTATCTATGGCTGCACGCACTTTATCAAGCAGGTCTTCTGACAGATCATCATTCTCGCCTGCCATGCCACTAAACAGATCATAGGCATAGATTTCCAAAATCGCTTCGGGCGCTTTTGGTGCAACGTAGTTTTCCCAAATGCGAATGATCTGAGCAATTCCCGTCGAACTGTTAGCAACAGTCACCGCAAGTTCATCACGGGATTCGAACGCCCAGTGCATATTCGATGCCATGACGAAAGATGTTGTCGCGCCGGGCTTTACCACCACCGGCTTTTTGGCAAGGTCGCCATCAAAGGCATCGGCCTGAGCATCATCGGTAAAGATGACCTGGACTTTCTTTTCCTGAAGGACAAGACGCACTTCATCGACATTCAAGCGCGCAGGATCACCATCAAACCAGAGCACGACATTTGCACCTTCGGGAACAGACGGGTGGCTGAGCAAGGCCGGATCGCGCCACACAATCACACTATTCACCGCATCACCACCAAACGGTGGGAGTTCGGCATCAAGCTGTCGCCAGGCAACACCGTGAATATCCTTGTCGATACCGCCATTGCGGCGCGCCTCGACCTTATGACCGCGGGCAACAAGGGATTCTGCCAACGCAATAAAGGCACGCTGACAGGTTCCGAGCGGGCGGGCTTCGCGATCCTTTGGATCAAAGCCGATAGACTGATCAAGCATCAAGATTTTCATAGGTTCGGTTCTATCTGTTTGATGGCGTTTTATGAAGGGTTTTCTTGATAGCTTAGCACCCTTTGTCAATGCAGACAGGTCTTGCGAAAAGTTTGGGATTGCCCCACATTTCGCCCAAACAATTCCGATCAACCGGAGCCAAGAATATCATGAGTGAGACGCTATACACGCTTTTACCCGATCGCGCCGTCATCCGCGTCAGCGGTCCGGACCGCGTCAGCTTTCTGCAGGGGTTGGTATCAAACAATATCGAAACCATCACCGCCCGGAAATCAGGCTATGGGGCGCTTTTGACACCACAGGGGAAATTCCTGTTTGATTTCTTTGTTTATTATCAGGACGAAGACAGCCTTTTGCTTGAATGCGAACGCGGTGAAAATGGTGCGCGCGCGGCCGAACTGTTCAAAAAGCTGCGCATGTACAAGCTACGAGCCAAGGCGGAACTCACCGATGTCAGCGACGATTATGACGTCATCGCTGTATTCGGCAAAGATGCCCTTTCATCGCTGTCACTTGATGCCACCCCCGGCACAACTGCCCCTATGGCCGAGGGCATCAAAGCCGTTGACCCCCGTTTGCCCGACCTCGGTGCACGTGTGCTTTTGCCTAAAAATGGACTTGCCGAAATGGCGGCAATCGGCGCGCAGGAAAGCGATGTTGAAACCTATCACCAGATGCGTGTTTCCCTGGGCGTGCCCAATGGCAGTGAAGAACTGGAAATCGAGAAATCCATCCTGCTTGAAAGCGGCTTTGAAGAACTGGGGGGTGTTGATTTCAACAAAGGTTGCTATATGGGCCAGGAACTTACCGCGCGAACCAAATATCGCGGCCTTGTGCGCAAGCGCCTTCTTCCCATTCAGATTGAAGGACCTGCACCTGATATCGGCACAGCCATTACCAATGGCGACAAAGAAGCCGGGGTCATACGATCAATCCACGGCAATGTAGGGCTGGCATTGATCCGCCTGGAGCGGATCGAAAATGCGACAGACCTGCGCGCCGGTGAGGCGAAGGTAACCGTCCTGATCCCGGACTGGGTTCAGTTGCCGGAAAATGCGGCCTGATACGCAGCACCGGAGTTAGAGTTTATTTTCAATACGGGTTCCGCCCAGCGGGGCCCGTTTTCTATTCCAGTCTGTTCTGAGCCCATAACGGCACCATATTAACAAGGCAGATCAACAGGAAACTCTTATGACGCTTTGTAATTTGCAGATTGTTGAGCGTATCTGGCGCAGTTTGCTGACAGGACTTTGTTTGTCCGTCCTGACAACACCCCAGGGCATGGCCCAACATTCAGAGACAGCTCTGAGCACCACGCCGGTCACAAGCATGTCGATAACCGAGGCCGAGCAGGAACTTGCCACGATCACCGATTTCTATAACCGCAAAGGTCATCAGATAAAGCAGACGGTCCTGGGCACATTGTTGCGTTTCTATCCTCAGAGGATTGTTCCTTGTGGAACCAATGTCACCAGCGTGAGTCATTGTCTGAACACCCAATGGCCAGACCTTAAGGCTTATCCCGGGCATTTTCTGGGCCCTGATGAAAAGCGGCCATTGAAACCGACAATCGAACAAGCCCGCATGACAGAAGAAAACTATCTGGACGCGCTTGACCGGGTCAACATGTTGCTGCGTGCTGTACGGCATCCAGAAACGCTGAGCGCCGATGACCGTTACCGAGATCAGCTTGAAGCGGTTATTCGCAACCTGACACGCATGCGCGAGGCGGACTATCACAATCGCCTTCTTTACGAAAAGATCTTTACCGTCGGGGGAATTTTTCTATTGCTGCTTGCGATTGCGGTCAGCGTCATGTTGGTCAGAAAACACATCGCCCAGCGCGATGAGGAAACATCGCAATTGGGCGAAAAATAACGGCAACGGGGTACCCCGTTGCCGTTCCGGATGTCATTAACCCTGTTTACCAAGGGCCGCTTGGGCGGCAGCAAGACGCGCAATGGGGACGCGGTACGGGGAACAGGAGACGTAATCAAGTCCCTGTGCCTCGCAGAAGGCAATCGATGCCGGATCACCACCATGCTCGCCACAGATGCCAAGCTTGATGTCGCTACGCGTCGCGCGACCGCGTTCGGCGGCAAGACTGACCAGTTCGCCAACACCATCCTGATCAAGTGACACGAACGGATCACCTGCAAAGATATCTTTGGCGATATAGGTATCAAGAAAATGCGACGCATCATCGCGTGACAGTCCAAAGGTCGTCTGCGTCAGATCGTTGGTGCCGAAACTGAAAAATTCGGCTTCTTCGGCAATTTCACCGGCACGCAGGGCCGCACGCGGCAATTCGATCATGGTGCCGACCAGATATTTCAATTTGGCAGCTTTTTCGTTTTCGACTTCGGCTGCGACCTTGATGATTGCAGCTTTGAGGATTTCGAGTTCCTTTTTGCCGACAATCAGCGGGATCATGATTTCCGGAATAACCGGGTCACCGCCGTCCTTGGTCACCTCGATTGCGGCTTCGAAGATGGCGCGTGCCTGCATTTCATAGATTTCCGGATAGCTGATCCCGAGGCGGCACCCACGATGCCCCAGCATCGGGTTGGCTTCTGCCAGATCAAGCAAACGGCGTTTGACAACGGCCTCGGTAACACCGGCTGCCTTGGCCACCTCGGCAATTTCAGAATCCCCATGTGGCAGGAATTCATGAAGCGGCGGATCAAGCAGGCGAATGGTAACCGGAAGCCCCTTCATGATGCGGAAGAGATCAATGAAGTCCTGACGCTGATACGGCAGCAGTTTGGCAAGTGCCGTACGACGGCCCTGCTCGGTTTCAGCCAGGATCATCTCGCGCATGGAAACAATGCGTTCCGGTTCAAAGAACATATGTTCCGTCCGGCAAAGGCCAATGCCCTCTGCCCCGAAACCACGTGCGGTTTCGGCTTCTTCCGGGGTTTCTGCATTGGTGCGGATTTTAAGACGACGCAGCGCATCGGCCCATTCCATCAACTGCGAGAAATCACCCGAAAGATCGGGTTTCAGGGTCGCGACTTCGCCCAGCATGACCTCACCGGTTGCACCATCAAGGGTGATGACGTCCCCTTCTTTCAGGGTGACACCACCAGACATCATGGTTTTGTTGGCATAATCAATCTTGATTGCCCCCGCACCGCAGACACAGGGCGTCCCCATGCCACGTGCGACCACAGCCGCGTGGCTGGTCATGCCGCCACGTGATGTCAGAATACCCTGAGCGGCATGCATGCCCGCGATATCTTCGGGGCTGGTTTCAATACGCACAAGAATGACTTTACGCCCCTTGCCCGCCCAGTCTTCGGCTGCTTCGGCGGAAAAGACAATCTGTCCCGATGCCGCACCGGGTGACGCCGGAAGCCCCATCCCTACAACTTTGCGAACAGCGTCCGGATCAAGGGTTGGATGAAGCAATTGATCAAGTTGTGCGGGATCAACGCGCTTGATGGCATCTTCCTTGGAAATCACGCCGTCACGGCACATTTCAACCGCAATCCGCAATGCTGCCTTTGCCGTACGTTTCCCGGCACGGGTCTGAAGCATGTAAAGTTTACCGGACTCGACGGTAAATTCCATGTCCTGCATGTCGCGATAGTGGGTTTCAAGCTTTTCGCGGATATCGCACAGCTCTTTAAAAACACCGGGCATGGCGGCTTCCATCGATATCAGGTCAGATCCTGATTCCTTTTTTTCGATCTCGGTCAACGGGGCAGGTGTGCGGATACCGGCAACCACGTCCTCGCCCTGTGCATTGATCAGATATTCGCCATAGAAACGATCTTCGCCGGTCGACGGGTTGCGCGAGAAACAAACACCTGTTGCGCAGTCATCCCCCATATTGCCAAAGACCATCGCCTGCACGTTAACTGCCGTGCCCCAACTTGCCGGGATGTTGTGCAAACGGCGGTATGTGTTGGCGCGCGCATTCATCCAGCTGCCAAACACAGCCCCGATCGCCCCCCAAAGCTGTTCGCGCGGGTCTTGCGGGAACGGATTACCCAGTTCGCTTTTGACTTTTTTCTTGAAGGCTTCGACAACTTCGGCCCAATCATCTGCGCCCATGTCGGTATCAAGGGTAACGCCCTTGTCTTCCTTGATGGTCTCAAGGATATCTTCGAAGTGATAGTGATCGACACCAAGAACGACGTCACCATACATCTGAATGAAACGGCGATAGCTGTCATAGGCAAAGCGGCGATCGCCTGACACGTTTGCCAATGCCTCGACAGTTTCGTCATTCAGACCAAGGTTCAGGACCGTGTCCATCATGCCCGGCATAGAAGCACGGGCACCGGATCGAACTGAAACCAAAAGCGGGTTTTTAGCATCGCCAAAAGTACGCCCGACAAGCTTTTCGACCGCCGCCAGTGCCGTTTCGACTTCGGCATTCAGACCATCCGGGTAGGCACGGTCATTGTCGTAAAACGCCGTGCAGACTTCGGTTGTAATGGTAAAGCCGGGCGGGACCGGAAGTCCGAGATTGCACATCTCAGCAAGGTTTGCCCCCTTGCCACCCAGAAGTTCACGCATATCCGAACGGCCTTCGGCGCTACCGCCACCGAAACCGTAAACCCATTTGGTCATCTTGCCTTTTCCTCATCTGGTCGAGGCCCCGATGGGCCTCCCCGGATGGGGAAAGCCCCGCAACCTTGACCTGTTTTATGATTCGATCTTCGAGAAGTCGGCAATATCGTGCAACGCCGTTCTGATTTGTGCCAACAGCTTCAAGCGGTTGGCACGTTCATCAGCATTGTCGCTATTGACCGTAACCTTTTCGAAGAATGCATCGACCGGTTCACGCAACCGCGCAAATTCGGTCATTGCCGCGGCATAGTCCTCGTCACGCAACAGTGGCAAGGCCTTATGCCGGACATCAATGAGCGCCTCATACAACTTGCGTTCTTCTTCCTGGCTCAGAAGATCGGCGGAAACGTCCGCGTCATAGGACATACCGTCCTTTTTCTCTTCGATGCGCAGGATATTTGACGCACGCTTGTACCCGGCCATCAGGTTGACGCCGCTTTCACCAGAGACAAAATCGGAAAGCGCTTCAACACGGGCCAACAGGCGGACAAGATCGTCCTCGCCATCCAGCGCAAACACAGCCGACACCAGATCGTGGCGCACACCCTGTTCACGCAGATGGACTTTGAGACGGTCAGCAAAGAAGGCCAGAAGGTCTTCTACGGCTTCGTCTCGACGGATATCTGCCGGATACTGGGAAACAGCAAAGCTAAAGACGCGCCGCAAAGGCAAACGCAATCCGTTTTCCAGAACCAGACGAATGACACCCAATGCCGCACGCCGCAAAGCAAACGGGTCTTTTGAACCGGTCGGCTTTTCATCAATCGCAAAGAACCCGGCAAGAGTGTCAAGTTTCTCAGCCAGCGCAAGAGCAACCGAAACCGGTGCAGTCGGGCACATATCCGACGGCCCCGCCGGTGCGTAATGCTCGGCAATGGCGTTGGCGACTTCCGGGGCTTCGCCATCATTTTCGGCGTAATATTTCCCCATCAGTCCCTGTAGTTCGGTGAATTCAAACACCATCTGCGACACCAGATCGGCTTTGCCGATTTCTGCTGCGCGGTCGGCAAGTTTGACATCGCAATTGGCGATATCGGCCGACAATTCACGCGCAAGACCGCGCAAACGCGTAACACGTTCTGCCAACGATCCCAACTTGGCGTGGAAGACAATATTATCAAGTTTCGGCAGACGCGATTGCAGCGTCACTTTCCGATCCTGATCCCAGAAAAACTTGGCATCATGCAGACGTGCGCGCAAAACGCGCTCGTTACCGGCGATGATTTTCGCATTGTTATCTGGGGTAACCATGTTCGAAACCGTGATGAAACGCGCGGCAAGCTTGTCGTTCTTGTCTTCGACCACGAAATATTTCTGATGTTCACGCATCGAGGTTTCAAGAACCTCGCGCGGGATATCCATGAATTGGTCATCGACCTTGCCCATGACCGGCACCGGCCATTCGACCAGACCACAGACTTCTTCCAGAAGGCCTTGATCTTCGAGAAGCTCGAAGCCTTCGGCTTTGGCAAGTTTCTTTGCTCCGTCCAGAATGACCTGCTTGCGCTCTTCACGATCCAGCATGACCTTCGCTGCGCGCAGCTTTTCCTTATAGTCGGCTGCATTGGCGACGCTGAATTCTGCTGGTGCGAGGAAACGGTGACCACGGGTACTGTTACCCGCCGTTACCGGACCATAGGTAACCGGAATAACCGTACCGTCAAACAGGCACAGAATGCGGTCAAGCTGACGGACCCAACGGATTTTCTGATCTGCCCAGCGCATGGATTTTGGCCAAGGCAGCTTGTTCATCGCTTCTTCGATGATGTCCTTGATCACATCTGCTGCCGCGCGGCCTTTCTGTTCGACGATGGCAAACAAAAAGACACCCTTGGGCGTTTCGCGCTTTTCACACTGGTCAATCGTAACACCGTTGCCCGCCAAGAAACCGTTGATCGCCTTTTCCGGTGCATCGGCACGCGGACCACGGCGCTCTTCGCGCAGGTCGGGCTGTTTTTCGGGCAGTCCATCAACAATCAGGGTCAGGCGACGCGGGGTCACAAGTGTTTCGACCTTGTCAAAGCCAAGGTCGGCGGCCTTCAGGCCATCGGTCACCAGTTTGGACAAGTCCTGGGCGGCACGTGCCTGCATACGGGCCGGGATTTCTTCGGAAAACAGTTCAAGCAGCAATTCGGCCATGACTTAAACCTCCTCTTTCAGATGGCCACGCGACCGCAGCCACGCTTCGCAGCAGGATTTCGACATGTCACGAACACGGCCGATATAGGCCGCACGTTCTGTCACGGAAATCACGCCGCGCGCATCAAGGAGGTTAAACAGATGAGATGCCTTCATGGCTTGTTCATAGGCCGGCAATGCCAGACCACGTTCGATATTTACCGCGCATTCGGCCTGAGCATCTTTGAAGTGCTGAAACAGCATATCGGTGTTTGCAACTTCAAAGTTATAGGTCGACTGTTCGCGCTCGTTCTGCAGAAAGACATCGCCATAGGTGACGCCAGCGCCGTTGTAATCAAGGTCGTAAACGTTCTCGACACCCTGAATATACATTGCCAAACGCTCCAGACCATAAGTCAGTTCGACCGGAACCGGATTGCATTCAAAACCGCCAACCTGCTGGAAATAGGTAAACTGCGTGACTTCCATACCATCAAGCCACACTTCCCAACCAAGGCCCCAAGCGCCCAGCGTCGGGCTTTCCCAGTCATCCTCGACAAAGCGGATATCATGCGCCATCGGGTCAATGCCCAAATGCCTGAGCGAACCAAGATACAATTCTTGTGAATTGCTTGGTGATGGCTTCATGATCACCTGGAACTGGTAATAATGCTGCAAACGGTTGGGGTTTTCACCGTAACGACCATCGGTCGGCCGACGCGACGGCTGCACATAGGCTGCATTCCAGCTTTCCGGCCCCAACGCGCGCAAGGTCGTCGCGGTGTGGAAGGTACCGGCACCGACTTCCAAGTCATAGGGCTGAAGGATGACACATCCCTGATCGGCCCAATAGCTTTGCAGTCGAAGAATGATTTCCTGGAATGAAGGGGGACGTTGCGACCCGTCGAGCGCCATTGCGCGAACTCTCTGTTACTGTTGTGTGTAAATTTAAGGCGGCAAGCTACCGCCCTGCCCCCGCGCGGTCAAGAAGGCAAAAGCCCTGAGACACGCCGAATTTGCAACCCTTGCATCTGGCCGATCGCTTCGGTGCCGCATCGCAGCATTATAGATCGACGATAATCCGAAAGATTCCAAGAAAAATCAGCACAATTTGCCCGAAAGTCGAACGTCGATCCGGTTTTCGTCACGCCAAGGGCCAAAGCTGTAATCTTGCTTACTGCGCACAGCGATGCGCATCACCTTCGGCATGATAGACGCCGCATGCCGGGCACTTGACCAATTCATGGGTGACCGACTGTGCCGACTGAGATTTCTTTTTTTTCTGCGGACCGGTTTGCTTGGGCTGTTCATTGCCGGGAACCTGTTTGCCGCGGTTAAACAGCTTGAAGCCTTGCCAGACGACAACGATGACAAGGGCCGTAAAAAGGATTTTCGAAAAACTCAGCATATCAGGTCCCAAAGCATGAAGGTGTCCACGACCATCGCCACAGACATATCGATGTTATATTCAAGTTTCACCGGTTTAGAAACCGGGCAAAGCCGTCGGGTTTCTTAAAAGCGCATCTGTTTGCGGCGTATAAGCCCCGGCTTCATCGTGCAAAACGATTCCGCGCCGCATGGTTAACGGTGATGCAACACCTTTGCGCGCCGAGACGATCACCCTTAACGGGGCATCGGCATCGGCCTTGCTCCAGATCGGGTAGACCGTCATGTCACCAGCCCGTCCATGCAAAAGACCAACAATCCGATCAAGATGATCAGCACGATGCACAAGCGTGATCCGTCCTTTTTGCCGCACCATCTTAAGACAAAAGGAGATCCAGTCTTTCAGATCTGCGGTGCCTTCCTGATGGGCCTTGGCCCGGCTTTCATTACTCGGGCGCGTACCACCGGCGTAATAGGGCGGATTTGAAATGACCTGATCAAAGCTTTCGGCAATCAGGGGCAAGGCACGATCATTGATATCGCCATGAACGGGATTAACCCGCCCTGTCAGCGCATTCTCGACAACATTGCGGCAAAACAGGGCATAAAGATCATCTTGCAACTCAATCCCGGTGACTTTTGCATCAGGCAAGCGCCTTGCAACGCAAAGCCCTGCGGAACCGACAGCCGCCCCCACATCAAGAATCTTTTGATCCCGACGCGAATTGATCGAAACAGATGCTGCCAGCAACACTGCGTCAACTGCTGCCCGATACCCGTCAACCGGCTGTTTGAGGATCACCGCCCCACCAAGCAGATAGTCATGACTGACCCGTTCTTCGGGGAAGTCGGGGATATGCATACTTGTCGTTGCGCCCACCATCAAAAGTCTCTGATTGCCGTTATCATTGCGAACCTGTTTCAGCCAGACGTCAGTGACGTTTTATGGCTTGTGCGTTGCGTTATGGGCATCAAGTTCGCGTCTGGCAACATCAAGAACGTATTTTGCACGACTTTCCTCTTCGCCATCGACCATCAAACGCCGCGGCAGCGCACCAATCGACCCTTCGATGATGCTGGCATGGTAATCAAAGATATGGCTATCGATACCCTCATCGGCCAGAACAGCCTGCGCCCAGCTTAGTTCTATGGGATCGTTGCTGCGGAAAAGTTCGATCATTTGTGCTTTCCTTCAAACTGTCGGCATGCCGACAAGCAATCTGATTTCCAAAGAAATCCAAAAACGATAATATCTCTATAATGTAGGGGCTTGGAGCGCCGGTTTGCAAAAAACGCGAACAAGCCGTTTAGATGCAGGCGGTTTGGGCAAGATTGGAACCGCATTTGTTCACTTGACCACAATAGCTTGGCCTATCTATGTTGAGGCCGCCTGCTGTTATTTGCAATCTTCGCCCACGCAGGCAGCGAAGATGCCATTTGAAAAGTCGGAATACAGCGTGACTAATACCGCACCGCAGCCAAAGACTCAGCCAAGCCTTGATTCCCTGGTCAACCTTGTCGACGCTGACATGAAGCGCGTCAATCAGGTAATCATCGACAACATGCACAGCGAAGTCGCCCTGATCCCGCAATTGGCAACACATCTTGTTGCGGCCGGTGGCAAACGCATGCGCCCGATGCTGACACTGGCATCCGCACAGCTTTGCGGCTATGGCGATGGCGCACACGCGGTCAACCTTGCCGCCTGTGTTGAATTTATTCATACCGCAACCCTTTTGCATGATGATGTGGTTGATGAAAGCCAGCTGCGTCGCGGGCAGGCATCCGCCAACGCCCTGTTTGGCAACGAAGCCAGTGTACTGGTCGGTGATTTCCTGTTTGCACGTGCGTTCGTCGTCATGGTCAAAACCGGATCATTGCGTGTTCTTGATATTCTGGCACAGGCATCCGCCGTCATTGCCGAAGGTGAAGTTCTGCAACTTTCGACCGCCAACGACATGGGCACATCCGAAGAAGCCTATCTTGAGGTTATCACGGCAAAAACCGCCGCACTGTTTGGTGCCGCATCGCAGATCGGTGCTGTCATTGCCAATCGATCCCCCGAGGACGAAGAAGCGCTTCGTCTTTACGGGATTTATCTTGGCACAGCGTTTCAGCTGATTGATGACGTCCTGGATTATTCTGCCCATCAGGCGACCTTGGGCAAAACTGTTGGCGATGATTTCCGCGACGGCAAAGTAACCCTGCCGGTAATTATCGCCTATGCCAAAGGTGATGCGGACGAAAAAGCCTTCTGGCGGCGCTGCATGGAAGATCAGGACTTCCGCGACGGTGATCTGGATCGTGCGCAGGAATTGATCCGCAAACATGATACACTGAAGGCATCAATGGATCGTGCCCGCGAGTTCGGCCAAATGGCGATTGACACCCTGTCACGCTTTGATGATGGCCCGATCAAGGACGCCATGATAGAGGCCGTGGAATTCTGCATTTCACGTCCTTACTAGCAACTGTATTTCTCATGAGGTCTTGTAATCCCACTTTTGCCGATATTTGCAAAGGGCATTTGCGATAGTGACG
>JBLXDD010000024.1:0-29361 GCA_048264285.1 Thalassospira sp. | reverse complement strand
GCCATTTGGTAATTCCTCGTGACCTGCGAGTGCAGGTGGGCGCCGTATAACGAGACCACGGCCTCGACAGGGACAGCTCCCTAGAGAAATGAGCATCGGCCCCGGGAATTAGCGAACCTGACGAACAGGGCAGCCCCCTTGATGCTGGGTTCTTGATCGCCGCGAACGGCGCATCGCAAACTGTCAGCGACCGGAACTTAGTCTTGGGTCATGTGAATTTCAAGTAGATTGCGCGATTTCAGCCCGGAAGAAACGCAGCCAGCAGCATTCAACGGGCCGTCCGATCAGTCTTTACCAAGACGATCGGCGAGTGCTTCGACACGTTCGGCCATGCCTTCGATATTGTCAGCAAGCGCATCACTTTCAGCAGCGGACAAACTTCCGGCTTCGGCGACGACTGCCGGGCGACTATCAAGCTTTTCGCGTGCCATGCTCAGTTCATCGGCAATCAGCAGACTGGTCATGACCAAAAGTCGCTGTTCGCCGATCTGGCCAACCGCATCGGAGATTTCCTTGACCCGTTCGTCAACATATCCGGCAAGCGCGTGAATGCGATCTTCCTGACCGTCATCGCATGCGATGTCATAGCTGCGACCGTTAATGCGAATGGAAACCTGTGCCATGGATTATGCCTGTTTCGTTGCTGGTTCTTCATCAAGGACGAGTTTGAGCTGATCAACAGCACCATCAAGCCGGCTGGAAACCGTTTGGGTGGTGCGGCTAAGCCGGTCGTAATCTTCACGAAGGGCTGACAGCTGTCCGCGAAGGTGTTCGACCTCTGCCGTATCAGCATTTGCATTCCGGCTTTTGGTCTCGATCGCCGACTCCGCAACCGTTTCCAGACGTTCCAGTGCTGCTTTGAGCCGATCACTTGCTTGTTGCAACCGCGACATCACCCTACCCGAATGTTTGCTGTTTACCCGATGCGCACAGCGATCTGTTTCCTGGCGCCACTCATCAAGAACCAATATGACATTGTGAACATGTCATGATCATGGCTGATTTAACATCACAGATTTCAATCAACAACCGTTTTGCCCCATTTGTTGTGCCGGTATTCATGCCAACAGCAACCGCACCCCTTGAAATTTACAGAACCAGCTGCGTAAATCGTTCAACAGCGTCACCCAATCTGCCAACCGGGACAGACGCGAGGTCGATCTAATTCCCGTTAACATGGCAGATTTTCGATAGAAGCGGTTGACGTTTGCCCCCTGTAAGGGCATCTTCCGCGCGAATTCCGTTAATAAATGGAAAAGTGTTTTCATCGCCCGACCGCGAAACCCCCAGGAACCGCATCACATGACGACGCAAGCAGAACACAATCGCATGGCCAATGCCATCCGCTTCCTCTCGGCAGACGCTGTCGAGAAAGCTAAATCCGGACACCCCGGCATGCCGATGGGCATGGCAGATGTTGCGACTGTTCTTTATACCAAATTCTTGAAATTCGATCCAAAGCACCCGAACTGGCCGGACCGCGACCGTTTCATCCTGTCCGCAGGTCACGGTTCGATGCTTCTTTATTCGCTTCTGCACCTTACCGGTTACGAAGACTTCGATCTTGATCAGATCAAGAATTTCCGTCAGATGGGTTACCGCACGGCGGGCCACCCGGAATTCGGCCATGGTGCCGGTATTGAAACCACCACTGGCCCGCTGGGTCAGGGGATTGCGACCTCGGTCGGTTTCGCCCTTGGCGAGCGCATCATGAATGCCCGTTTCGGTGACAGCGTTGTTGATCACTACACCTATGTGATTGCCGGTGACGGTTGCCTGATGGAAGGCATTTCGCAGGAAGCCATTTCGATGGCCGGTCACATGAAACTGTCGAAACTCATCGTTCTGTTCGATGACAACGGCATTTCGATTGATGGCCCGACCTCGCTTTCGACCTCGGAAGACCACAAGAAACGCTTTGAAGCAGCTGGCTGGGATGTTCAGCAGATTGATGGCCATGATCCGGCCGCGATCGAAGCCGCCATTGCCAAAGCAAAAACCACCAACACGCCGTCAATGATCGCGTGTAAAACCGAAATCGGTTTTGGCGCCCCGACCAAGGGCGGCACCTCGGCAACGCATGGCGCACCGCTGGGTGCAGAAGAACTTGCCGGCATGCGCAAGAAACTTGGCTGGGATTACGAGCCATTTGAAATTCCGGCTGATGTCCGCGACGCATGGCTTGCGGCCGGCGCGCGCGGCACCGAAGATTTCAATGCATGGGGTGCACGCTTCGAAAGCCTCGAAGCAGCGCTTAAGGACGAGTTCGAACGTCGCATCGAAGGCAAGCTTCCGGAAAACTGGATCGAAGCGTTCAACGACTACAAGAAACAGATCACCGAAGAAAAGCCGAAGGTCGCAACCCGCAAGGCGTCCCAGAACGTTCTTGAAGTTCTGACCAAGGAAATCCCGGAAATGATTGGTGGTTCTGCCGATTTGACCGGCTCGAACAACACCAAGACCGGCGTTCAGGCACCGATTACCGCCGAAGGCGGCTATGAAGGTGCGTATATTTACTACGGTATCCGCGAACACGGCATGGCGGCTGCCATGAATGGTCTGGCGCTGCATGGTGGTGTTCTGCCTTATGGTGGCACCTTCCTGGTCTTTACGGACTATTGCCGTCCGTCGATCCGCCTTTCGGCGCTTATGAACCAGCGCGTTGTTTACGTCATGACCCACGATTCCATCGGTCTTGGCGAAGACGGCCCAACCCACCAGCCGATCGAACATGTTGCATCGCTTCGCGCCATGCCGAACGTCACCGTGATCCGCCCGGCCGATGCTGTCGAAACTGCCGAAGCATGGGCAATGTCGATCACCAACGAAACCGGCCCGACCGTTTTGGCGCTGACCCGTCAGAACCTTCCGGTTTTGCGTACCGAATACCGTGAAGACAACCTTGTCGCACGCGGCGGTTACGTCATTTCCGATTGCGATGGCGATCGTCAGGTCACCCTGATTGCAACCGGCTCGGAAGTCGAGATCGCGGTTGACGCCCAGGCCAAGCTTAAAGCAGACGGCATCAATGCCGCTGTTGTTTCGCTGCCGAGCTGGGAACTGTTTGACGCCCAGTCGCCCGAATACCGCAAAGAAGTTCTGGGCAGCGCCCCGCGCGTTGCCATCGAAGCACTTTCGGTCTTTGGCTGGGAAAAATATGTTGGCGATAACGGCAAGGTTATCGGCATGCATGGATTTGGTGCCTCGGCACCTGCCCCGGTTCTATACGAGCATTTCGGCATCACCGCCGACGCTCTGGTCAAAGCGGCCAAGGAACTGGTTTGATTTACAGGGCCGGATCGGTAACATG
The DNA here is from genome assembly GCA_048264285.1 of Thalassospira sp. Lineage (GTDB taxonomy): Bacteria > Pseudomonadota > Alphaproteobacteria > Rhodospirillales > Thalassospiraceae > Thalassospira. The sequence continues at coordinate 26,051 of JBLXDD010000024.1, read as the reverse complement.
CCGATCCGGCCTTTTTTCTATGGGTCTAAAACCCTAAGCCGTGATTGATACTCCCCAGGTACCAATCATTATAATTTTGGAGGGATGAATGGCTATTCGCGTAGCGATTAATGGTTTCGGTCGTATCGGTCGTCTTGTTCTGCGTTCTATCGTTGAAAGCGGCCGCACAGATGTTGAAGTTGTTGCCATCAACGACCTGGGTGATGTCAACACCAACGCACATCTTCTGAAATATGATTCCGTTCATGGCGTTCTGGCCAATGACGTCAAAGCCGAAGGCGACAACCTCGTCATTGACGGCAAGGCGATCAAAGTCTGCTCCGAGCGTGACCCGGCGAACCTGCCGTGGGCTGACCTCAAAGTTGATATCGCATTCGAATGCACCGGTATCTTCCTTGACGAAGCGGGTGCTGGCAAACACCTGACCGCCGGTGCCAAGCGCGTTCTGATTTCCGCCCCGGCAAAGGGTGATATCAAAACCGTTGTTTACGGTGTTAACTCCGACACCCTGAGCGCTGACGATGTTATCGTTTCGAACGCTTCTTGCACCACCAACTGCCTTGCACCGGTTGCAGATGTTCTGAACAAGACCGTTGGCATCACCAAAGGTTTCATGACCACCGTTCACGCCTTCACCGGCGACCAGAACACCGTGGACAGCCTGCATAAAGACCTGCGTCGTGCACGTTCGGCATCGCTTTCGATGATCCCGACCTCGACCGGTGCGGCAAAGGCTGTCGGTCTGGTTCTTCCGGAACTCAAAGGCAAGCTTGACGGTACCGCGATCCGCGTTCCGACCCCGAACGTTTCCATGGTTGACCTGACGTTCGTTGCAGGCCGCGACACCACCGTTGATGAAATCAACGCAGCGATCAAAGAAGCCGCAAACGGCCCGCTCAAAGGCGTTCTTGGCGTTTGCGAAGCACCGCTGGTTTCGGTTGACTTCAACCACAACCCGAACAGCTCGACCTTTGATGCGACCCAGACCCAGGTCATGGACGGCAACTTCGTTCGCATCCTGTCCTGGTATGACAACGAGTGGGGCTTCTCCAACCGTATGAGCGACACCGCCGTCGCCATGGCGAAGTTCCTCTAAGCATTGCTTAGTAGGTCCTGATCCTGGATCTTCAAAGTGCCCGAAGTTCTGCTTCGGGCACTTTTCTTTTGTCCGATGATCGGTCACTCTTGGCACAAGCCATCCAGCAGACAGGAGAAGGCCGTGAGCCTTTTATTCAAGGAACTCGATTATCGTCCCACCCCGATGGGGGTTTTAAGCCTGCGCCGCCGACGGGAACTGAGCCTTGATATCGATGTCTATGAGATCAAGCTTGACGATGAATATCTGATGTCGAGCCTGTTCACCGATGCCGAGGTCGCGCTGGCCGATCTTGGTTTGGCGGAGCTTGATCGCGACAACCTTGATGTCGTGGTTGGCGGGCTTGGGCTTGGCTATACCGCCAAGGCGGCCCTTGATAACCCAAAGACCGGCAAGTTGACTGTGCTTGATACCCTGCGCGAAGTGATTGAATGGCATCAACAAGGATTGCTGCCACTGGGCGAGCAGCTTTCAAATGACCCACGCTGTGCGCTGGTGCATGGGGATTTCTTTGGTGCGTCGCTTTCCGATACGCCGGGCATGAACCCGGATGCGCCCGAGAAACTGCATGACGCCATCCTTCTGGATGTTGATCATTCTCCGGGCAATGTTTTGCATGAAGACCACAAACGCCTTTACACCAAGGAAGGTCTGGCAAAGCTTGTCACCCATCTGGTTCCCGGCGGGATTTTTGCCCTGTGGTCGACCGAAATGCCGGAACCATGGTTCGAAGAAAACCTTAAATCCGCGTTTGAAACCATCCGGGCAGATGTCATTACCTTCAAGCATCCGTTGATTGATCGTGAAGATATCAACACCGTCTATGTCGCGCGCACCAAGGCATAAGCATTCACCATGACCGCCCTGCCCACCATGACCATCCCTATTATCCGCATTCACGGTATCCGAGGCGCACGGTCCGCCTGCCGGGTGATGGAAAATCGCACTTTTGGATTATTGTCACCAGACCACGCCGCGCAATCACACGGGGCACAATGGTTTGCCGATCTGATCATGCTGATTCGCGAAGAATTCCCGGCATGTGATTTCAAAGCGATGCTCGACTGTCGCGGGCGGGTTTCAGGTGCACTTGCCGCGATCGAGCTTGGCCTTGATGCCGTAATTGTCGATCCGATGCCTGATATGCAGCTTGAAAACCTTCGGGATATGGCAGGCCAGGCAAACTGCATCGTCATCACGAAACAGACGATCAAAGATGTGATTTATAAGATGGCTGACGACCTGCTGCCTGACCCTGAACTCGACAAGCGTTTGCGCGCGCATCTTTCTGATTGATCGCGCCCATCCCCAAGGCGATTGCCAAATCCCGCGTCAAAGGTTACATAACACGCAGGAAATCATCAGGAATTATCATTGTGAATTCAGACGAACTTGCCGGTCTTTACCTTCTGACCCCGCCGAAAATCGACCTTGTACCCTTTGGCGAGAAGCTGAAATCGGTGCTGGATACCGGTGCGGTTGATTGCCTGCAATTGCGCCTGAAGGATGTCAGCGATGATGAAATCCGCAAGGCGATTGATACCATCCTTCCAATGTGTTCGGATCGTGACATTCCGCTGATCCTTAATGATCGTCCTGACATCGCCCAAAAATCGGGCTGTGACGGTGTGCATGTTGGCGAAGACGATGCCAGCTATGACGAAGCACGTGCGATCATGGGCGAAGAACATATTGTTGGTGTGTCCTGCTATGACAGTCGCCACAAAGCAATGATCCTTGGTGAAAAGGGTGCGGACTACGTCGCATTCGGGGCGTTTTATCCGACCCGAACCAAAGAAGCCAAAACCAGCGTCACGCCGGAAATCCTTGAAATCTGGACGACCTTTACGACAGTTCCCTGTGTGGCGATTGGCGGCATTACGGCTGAAAATGTTGCCCCCATCGTTCTGGCGGGTGCCGATTTCATTGCTGTTACCGGCGGTGTCTGGAACCATCCCGACGGACCGGAAGCCGGGGCAAAGGCGATCAAGGCCGCAATTGCCGCGACCGCGATCTGATTGTTTTTGTAAAGCCCGACGAAAATGCGGGACCAGCAAATGCTGGGTCCAAGCCATGCGCGAATGACGGGGTGTTATGCGCCGTCCCCGGATCAATCTTCTTGCAGCAAAACGGCCAAACTGGTAGGTAGAGCGCCTGAAATGGGGCGCTTGCCCCTTATTGCATTGTGAATCTGTGATCTGAAAGAACGGTTTGTGCCATGAAAATCAACGGCAACGAAATCCGTCCGGGTAACCTTATCGAACATAAAGGTGCCCTGTGGCGTGCAGTAAAATGCCAGGCTGTGAAGCCGGGTAAAGGCGGTGCTTTTAACCAGGTTGAACTCAAAGACATTCGTACCGGCACCAAGCTGAACGAACGTTTCCGCGCATCGGAAACTGTCGAAAAGGTTCGTCTTGAGCAGAAAGAATACACCTACCTGTTCGCCGATGGTGACATGATCACCTTTATGGACAGCGAAACCTATGACCAGATCACAGTAAATTCCGACCTTGTTGGCGACGCTGCTGTCTATCTTCAGGATGGTATGGTTGTGACGATTGAATCCTTCGAAGGCGAGCCGCTTGGCGTCACCCTGCCCGAACATGTCGTTTTCCAGATCGTCGAAGCAGACGCGGTTGTCAAAGGTCAGACCCAGTCTTCCTCTTTCAAGCCGGCTGTTCTTGAGAACGGCGTTCGTGTGATGGTGCCCCCGCATATTGAATCGGGTACGCGCATCGTTGTGAACACCGTCGAAGGCACCTATGTCGAACGTGCCAAGGACTAAGGGCAAATCCGCCCTCTGGTTTTCATTTTAATTCAAACACCGGGAGATATGCCGTGCGAGGCGCCGCCCGTCGTTCTGCAAACATCAACGTGATGTACAAGGCTGTCGAAAAGGCAGCCTACGGACTGAAACGCGACTTCGGTGAAGTCGAAAACCTTCAGGTTTCGATGAAAGGCCCGGCAGATTTCGTATCTGCGGCTGATCACCGTGCCGAGAAACGCCTGCGTGAAGAGCTTGAGCGTGCCCGTCCGGGCTATGGCTTCCTTCTTGAAGAAGGAGGCGAGGTCAAGGGCACCGATCCCGAGCATCGCTGGATCATTGATCCGCTTGATGGCACCACCAACTTCCTGCACGGCATTCCGCATTTTGCGATTTCTGTCGCCCTGCAAAAGGGTGACGAAATCATTGCCGGCATGATCTATGACGTTGCCAAGGATGAATGTTTCTGGGCTGAAAAAGGCGTTGGAGCGTTCCTTGATAACCGTCGCCTGCGCGTTTCGGGCCGCCGTCGCCTGAACGAATGCGTTCTGGCCTGTGGTGTGCCGCATCTGGGGCATGGCGATCATGCGGCATTTGAAAAACAGCTGCACGCCGTCATGGATCGTTGTGCCGGTGTTCGTCGCATGGGGGCTGCGGCCCTTGACATGGCCTATGTCGCGGCCGGTCGTTATGACGGATATTGGGAATCCCATATCAATGCATGGGATATCGCAGCCGGGATTATCATCATCTCCGAAGCGGGTGGTTATATCCGCGACGAAAAAGGCGGCACCAACATGCTTGCTACCGGCAGCGTCGTCGCCGCCAATGACTATATCCAGCCGGTTCTGGCCAAAACACTGAAAAAGGCAGTTGCGGGATAACTTACCGCTTTTGTTACTGTTTTTTGAAAGGGGCGCTTCGTAATTTGTCGAAGCGCCCCTTTTGTATTATCGGTCAAAGCGGTTGTCCGTTAGCAGTCTCTAAGCTATGGTGCTGAAGTCTGTATTGAGCCAATTGTGGCCATACAGTCAACAGGGGGCATTCGGAACGGTTGCGGGTGCCTAATGATCGACACAAAACTGTGTGAAATAGAATAACGTTACCAAAACGATTTCAAACACAGGGTATTAAGGGGCCTGCGATTTGATGATGGGGTATTCGAAGATTTCGGTGCTGGCAATGACAGCAGCACTGGGCACAACGGTGTTGTTCGCAGCAAGTTCTTCTGCACAACAATATTCCCCCGTTTCGGTGAACAGCAGCGTTCAGGTCAACTGGGATGTTGCAGATGGCTATGGTGGCCAGCCGACCGTGCCGCAATATCTTTCGCCGAATGTTTCGCGCGGCAGCCAGGGCAACCATATTGTCATGCCGGGCGGAGATCTGATTTTCCCGGAAAGCAGACCCAAATCGACTTTCCTTGCAGCACAACAGTTTGCCGCAGCCGGAAATTCCGGTGGCTATGACGGTTTTGAAACCGTGGTGATTGACGGATCAAGCGGCGGCAATGCCTTCCCGACGCAATCAGAATTCTATGGCGTTCCGGGCGTCACGCCACAGGCACCTGCGCGCAGCATCGCAGACGATGGGGCCAATCAGACCATTGCGATGACCCAGCCCGAGCCGGCAACCGCCCCGCGCAGCAAACCCGCAGCACCGACAACTGCGCCAAGCAGCAGTTCGAATGCGCCGACACCATTGGCGAAACCGGCACCGGTTGCCGCACCGTCAACGACTGTTGCGCAAAACGAACCGGCAGCAAAACCGGCTGCCTCCCCGACCCCGGCAACCGAAACCACAGAAATTTCTAATGCACCGGTAGCGCCGCCTGCGCCCAAAGAAGAAGATGTTGCTGTAGCAGCACCATCTGCGCCGGCAGCACCAGCTGCCCCGGCCGCAGCACCGATTACAAATGCGCCCGAAGCACCGGCAGCACCAGCACCTGATACCACCATGTCTGCGACCGAGATGGCCCAAACAGCCGAGCCGGTCACCTCGTCTGCGGCATCGGCCCCAACAGCCTCAACAGCACCAGCGGCACCGGCGGCCGAAGAAGCATCCCTTCCGCCGGAAACAGCACCAGAAGCGATGCCTGCAACCGGCAATGACGAATACAGCCTTGGATTTGCGCCAGACAGCTTTGAAATCAGCGAGGCCGCCAAGGCACAGCTTGACCGCGTGATTGCGTCCATGGGCAAAGATGATGACCTGCGTATTCAGCTACAGGCTTATGCCCAGGGTGACGGCACGAATGCGTCCAAGGCGCGCCGCCTGTCGCTGTCACGTGCGCTTCAGGTCCGTTCCTATCTGATTGACCGGGGTGTGCGCTCTACGCGCATTGATGTTCGTGCCTTGGGTGCGAATGTTCCGTCCGGCCCCGCCGATCGCGTCGATATCAAAACCGTTCAACGCTAGGATTAACCCGTTATGAGCAGCAATACGGCCAGTGGCACGGGAGCGCTCCCGCCCATTACCAAACCAGGAAGTTATCTGACACGTATGGCAATTTTTGTTGCCATCATTGCCGGGGTTGGTGCCCTGCTCTTCCCGGCCTTGTCCGATGCCTTTATGGCCAACGCTGTTTTGAACGGACTGATCCTTGGCGTGTTTGTTGTCGGTGTCATTTACACTTTCCGCATGGCCGCCAGTCTATCGCCAGAAGTCACCTGGATCGAAGATTTTCGTCGATCCCGTCCGGGCCTGACATCACAGGTTCCGCCGAAACTGCTGGCCCCGATGGCCAGCATGATGGCCGAACAACGCCGCGATCGCCCGCAGCTTTCGACTACCTCAACCCGGACGATCCTTGATTCTATCCGTTCACGTCTGGATGAAAGCCGTGAATTGTCGCGCTATGTCGTCGGCCTTCTGGTCTTCCTTGGCCTTCTGGGGACGTTCTGGGGCCTGCTTCAGACCGTGAACTCGGTTGCCGGCGTGATCAGCAATGTCAATGTCGGCAGCGGCGCGAACATGGATCTTTGGTTCTCTGAGCTCAAAGAAGGTCTTGCGGAACCGCTAAGTGGCATGGGCACGGCGTTCTCGTCCTCTTTGTTTGGTCTTGCCGGATCACTTGCGCTTGGCCTTCTTGATATGCAGGCAGGTCAGGCACAGAACCGTTTCTTCAACGATCTTGAAGAATGGCTTTCAAGCTTTACCCGCCTTGGTTCAGGTGGTGGCATTTCTGATGGCGAACAGTCTGTTCCGGCCTATCTTTCGGCCCTGATCGAACAGATGGCGGACAATATGGAAGGGTTGCAGAACTCTATCCAGCGTTCGGAAAGTTCGCAGATCAAATCGCACAACACGCTTATTGATCTGGCGGACAAGCTTTCGACCCTGACCGACCAGATGAAGGCCGAACAGCAATTGATGGTCAAGCTGGCGGAAAACCAGATGCACCTCAAACCGGTTCTTGATCAGCTTGCAGACTCGATGAAAATGGGCAGCTTCGGGATTGATGACAATACCCGGGCGCACATCCGTTCGCTTGATAATACTCTGGGCCGCATTGGCGAGGAACTGACCATGGGCCGTCAGCAATCCACACAGGAAATCCGAAGCGAAATCAAGCTTCTTGCCCGTACCATCGCCGCTATCGCCGAGGAGGGCTGATCGCATGATCGGGCTTTCGCGCCGTCGTAACCGCGATGTAAATACCTGGCCTGGCTTTGTTGATGCGTTGGCGACGCTTTTGATGGTGATCATCTTTTTGCTGATGATCTTTGTCATTGCGCAGGTTTATCTGGGTGCGGCCCTTTCGGGACGTGATGAAGCGCTTAGTGATCTGACAGCGCAGGTCAATGAACTGACCAGCCTTTTGTCGCTTGAACGCAATAACAATCAGCGCATGGAACTCGAACTTACTCAGCTAACGACCGAGCTTTCCAACACTGCTGATCAACGCGATGACTTGCGCAACCGTGCGGCCACCCTGGCCGATCAATTGGCCGCAGCCGAATTGTCAGCGGACGAGATCGAACAGAAACTTCTGGCGGCCCTTGCATCGCTTGAAGACAAGGAATCCGAGCTGACCGAGCTTCGCGAAACCACGGGCGAAAAAATCACCGATCAGGAAACCCGGATTGACGAGCTTTCCGCCCTTTTGGCATCGCGTGCGTCCGAACTGGAAGAGCAAAAAAATCTAAGTGACGAAGCCAAGACACAGGTTGCGGCCCTTAATCAGCAGATGCTGGCACTTCGCCAACAATTGGCACGGATCGAAGCCGCCCTTGAAGCATCCGAACGCGAAAACGAGGAAAAAGACGCCCAGATCGTCAATCTTGGCAACCGCCTGAACGCGGCCCTTGCTACCAAGGTTGCCGAATTGCAGCGCTATCGTTCGGAATTCTTTGGCCGTCTGCGTGAAGTTCTGGGAGATCGTCAGGATATCCGGGTTGTCGGGGATCGCTTTGTTTTCCAATCCGAAGTGCTGTTTGGATCGGGTTCTGCCGACCTTGGTGAACAAGGCCAGGAACAGCTTGCCAAACTGGGGCAAACCCTTACCACAATTGCAGCTGACATTCCCGATGATATCGACTGGGTGATGCGTGTGGACGGACATACCGACAAGGTGCCAATCAGAAACCTTCAGTTTGCCTCGAATTGGGAGCTTTCAGCAGCACGTGCGATTTCGGTGGTCAAGTTCCTGATTGATCAAGGCGTCCCGCCCAACCGCTTGGTTGCCGCAGGATTTGGTGAATACCAGCCGCTTGATAACCGCGATGACGAAATCGCCTATCGCCGCAACCGCCGCATCGAGTTCAAGATTACCGAGCGTTAGGCGCCTGTGTTATCTCAAGACAGAACAAACAACCCCCCGCCGGAATGTTCCCGCGGGGGTTTGACGTTTCACATCCCCTTGCCCCCGGGGCTGTGAAACAATACGCAGATCACAGGGACTTGGTGCAGTAATAGAAGTCGACGTAATCATAATCGGGATTGTTGACACGCTCGGCTGCGGCCTTGGCGGTGTGGGCCGGCGGGACAATAACCTTGTCCCCCGGTTGCCAGCCTTCTGGTGTTGCCACCGCGTGTTTATCGCTGGTTTGCATGGCGTCGATCATGCGCAGGAATTCGGGAATGGAGCGCCCGTTGCTCATGGGGTAATAGACCATGGCACGCAAAATGCCGTCGGGATCAATGATAAAGGTTGCCCGCACGGCAGAGGTATCGCCCGCACTCGGATGAATCATGCCATAGGCTTGGGCGACTTCCATTTTCAGATCAGCAATGATCGGGAATGGAATGGTTACACCGAAATTCTGTTCAATATTGCGCATCCAGGCAATGTGGGAATGGGTGCTGTCAATAGACAGCCCCAATAATTCGCAGCCGCGTTCGGCAAATTCATCAGCATGCTTGGCAAAGGCGATAAATTCGGTTGTACAGACCGGGGTAAAGTCCGCAGGGTGCGAGAAAAGAACCAGCCATTTACCACGATAGTCCGACAGGGTTTTAACCCCATCGGTGGTCGGCGCAGAGAAATCTGGTGCAGGTTCATTGATGCGTGGCAGGCCAACAGTGACTTGCGAAGATTCGGTCATATCTAGCTCCTATTTCGGGGAAATGTCCGCCCTATGTGAATAGATTATAATTATTTAATTCTACAATTCCGGACGATGATATTTGTCAATCCAGTCTTGAAGTTTTCCAACAAAGCGACGGGAACTCAGCACAAACACACAGCATCGTTTCCCACCGCCAAAGCAGCGACCTTTTTTCCAAATCATGACCTTATGCCCCGGTCTGGTTTTTAGGATCAGAACCTGTGGATATTGCTTTTTAGCTGGTCTGGTTTATGGCTTCTGGCTAGGGTCGCCGGGCTTGCCTCCACTTTGAAATTTTTCCATTCTGCGGAGCCCCCATGCTGCGTGATATTTCGCCCCAAAGTATTTTCATGGGCCTTTTGGCCGGGTTTGTTGGATCTGCCAGTTCTTTTGCTGTTGTTTTACAGGGCCTGAGTGCCGTCGGGGCCACACCTGATCAAGCGGCATCGGGTTTGATGGCGCTTTCGATTTCCATGGGCTTGTGTGCGATTGTTTTATCGCTAAAAACCCGTCTTCCGATCAGCATTGCCTGGTCCACACCCGGGGCTGCTTTGTTGGCAACGTCCGGGGCAGTTGAGGGCGGCTTTGCCGTGGCCGTTGGTGCATTTATCGTCTGTGCGGTTTTGATCATCATCAGCGGTGTTTGGAAACCGTTGGGCCGCGCGGTTGCCGGTATCCCTGCCCCGCTTGCCAATGCGATGCTAGCCGGTGTGTTGCTTGGATTGTGTCTGGCGCCAGTAAAGGCGGTTGCCTTTGACCCATTACTAGGTCTTCCGATCGTGATCGCATGGATTGTCATGGGCCGGTTCAATCGGTTGCTTGCCATCCCGGCTGCACTTTTGGCGTTTGTCGCGGTGATGGTGTTCGGGGTCGAGTTTCCGAAAAATGCCCTTGCCGATCTGGACCATGCCATCGCCCCGCCCGTTGAATTTGTCATGCCTGAATTTACATTGGCCGGATTGATCGGCATTGCCTTGCCACTTTTCATCGTCACCATGGCATCGCAAAACATTCCGGGCACAGCGGTTCTGCGCGCCAATGATTATGACACCCCACCGGGGCCGCTCTTTACCGTGACCGGGATCTTCTCGTTGCTCTCGGCCCCGTTTGGTGGCCATGCGGTAAACCTTGCCGCCATGACTGCGGCCCTTTGTGCGGGCAAGGATGCCCATCCTGATCCAGCCAAACGGTATTGGGCGGCGGTGTCTGGTGGTGTTTTCTATATCGTGTTTGGGCTTCTGGCCGGGCTGGTGACCGCGTTTATCAGTCTGGCACCGGGCATCATGATCGAGGCAGTTGCCGGTCTCGCCCTGATTGGGGCATTCGCCGGATCAGCGGTCGCGGCCTTCAAGGAAGAAGACGGACGCGAAGCCGCAGCCGTTACCTTTATCGTCACTGCAGCTGGCCTGACATTCTATGGGATTTCGGGGGCGTTCTGGGGCTTGCTTGCAGGTGGGCTGATTTACTTCCTGACGCATCTGCGCAATGGCAAAAAGAAACCGGACTGAAAACTCAATCCGGTTTCGATCTTCGGTCTTAGACCAGTTTGATTTTGGGTTCGGTGCTTGGCGGTGTTTCTGCCACCTGCCCTTCTGTCAGTTTCGAAACCGCTTCGAACTGGGACAGGAAAACCTCGCCGGTCAGTTCATCAAGGAAGTGGGTCTTTTTCAGACGGTCCATGACCGGGCCTTTGACCTCGGACATGTGCAGGGAAATGCCCATTTCCTCCAGGCGATGATTGATCGCCTCAAGTGATTCAAGGGCACTTAGGTCAATCTCGTTCACGGCCGAGCACATCAGAACCACATGTTTGAGGTTCTTGCACCCGACAACACGGTCATAGAGGTAATCTTCAAGATACCGCGCATTGGCGAAATAAAGGCTTTCATCAATCCGGATGGTCAGGACCGACGGATGGGTGATGACCTTATGACGCAGAATGTTGCGGAAATGCTGGGTATCGGGCACAAGGCCGACCTCGGCAATATGCGGGCGTGATGTTTTATACAAAAACAACCCGATCGAAAGCACCACACCGGCGGTTACGCCAACCTCGACCCCAAGGCCAAGGGTCAAAAGGATGGTGGCCAGAACGGCGATAAAATCCGCCTTGGAATATTGCCAGCTGGTTTTCAGGATCGAAAAATCAACCAGCGACAGCACCGCAACAATGATGGTCGCAGCAAGCGTCGCCTTGGGCAGGAAATACACAAGCGGGGTCAGCGCCACTGCGGCAATCGCCAAACCAACAGCTGTAAAAGCCCCGGCAGCAGGCGTTTGTGCGCCAGCATCAAAATTCACGACCGAGCGAGCAAAACCGCCCGTCACCGGATAGCCGCCCGTAAAGGCCGCCCCGATATTGGCAGCCCCCAGACCAATCAGTTCCTGATCCGGATTAATGCGTTGACGGCGTTTGGCCGCAAGCGTCTGCGCAACCGAGATCGATTCAACAAAGCCGATCACGGAAATCAGGATCGCTGGCACCAGAAGGTCGGCCATCAGTTCCGGGCTGAAATCCGGCATAGTCAGCGGCGGCAAACTTTGCGGAACGTCCCCGACGATTTTGACGCCATTTTCCACCAGCCCCAGATACCAGGTCGCAGCCGTGGTGGCAAAAACCGCAAAGACCGGCCCGGCCTTGGTCAGAGCATCGGCAGAACGCACCCCCAAACCCAGTTTGCGCAAGGCAGGCTTAAGGCCCTTACGCACCCAAAACAAAAACCCCGTGGCACAGATGCCGATGATCAGGGCCGTCTGATTGGTTTCAGGAATATGGGCAATCAGGGACATGACAATTTCCCAAAGATTATGGCCACCGGCATCGACACCCAGAATATGTTTGAGCTGACTGGCGGCAATGATCATGCCTGACGCGGTAATAAAACCGGCAATTACCGGGTGTGAGAGGAAGTTGGCGAGAAATCCAAGCTTGAACACCCCCATCGCCAAAAGGATGGCGCCGGAAAGGGCCGCAAGTGTCAGGGCCGCCAGCGCATAACCCATGGTGCCGGTTTGCGCGATATTGCCAACGGCGGCCGCCGTCATCAGGGAAACGACCGCCACCGGCCCGACGGCAAGTGCCCGGCTGGTGCCAAAGATGGCATAAAGAATGATCGGCGCGATAGAGGCATACAACCCCGCCTCGGGCGGCAGACCGGCCAGCAACGCATAGGCAAGCGATTGCGGAATGAGCATAATCGTCACGATCACCGCGGCAATCATGTCATTGCCAAAGGCCATCCGGTCATAGGTCCGTCCCCAGTCAAAAATCGGGACATATTTCTGAAGCATGTTCAGGCGCATTAATTGATCTCTTTAGACCTGAGTTGACCCAAGGCAGCATTCATCACTGCCTTGGGCAAAGGGTGTTTTATTTGCTCGTGACTTTTTCCGGCTTTGCCAGCCATTCCTTGCCGCGCAGCATTGCCTTCCAATAGATCGGCGGCAGCAGTTTTTCCTTAAGCAGCCATGCCAAACGCGATGGCTGCGTGCCATTGATCAACCATTTCGGGAAGGATGGCAAAAGCGTTCCGCCATAACCGAACTCGGCCAGAACGATGCGACCACGTTCCACAGTCAATGGGCAAGATCCGTAACCGTCATACTGCGCGACTGGTGATTTTCCATCGATATCGGCAACCACGTTTTCGGCAACAACGGGGGCCTGTTTACGCGCCGCTGCAGCGGTTTTGGCGTTGGGGGCATTCATCACATCGCCCAGCGACCAGATATTGGTGAATGACTTGTGACGCAGGGTTGCCTGATCGACATCCACCCAGCCAGCCGTGTCGGCCAGCGGCGAAACACGAATGAAGTCCGGGGCCACCTGCGGCGGGCAGACATGGATCATGTCAAAGGACTTCTCGATGCGTTCAGCCTTGCTGTCAGGTTTGGTAACATCGAACCAGGCCTTTTTCGCATGTCCGTCAATCGCCACCAGATTATGGAAGAAGTTCAGTTTGGCGTCGTATTTCTTTACATAGCTTTCAAGGGCCGGCACATAGTCCTTAACCCCGAACAGAACCCCACCGGCATTGCAGAAATCAATATCAATCTTGTTCAGGACACCCGTGCGATGCCAATGATCGGCCGAGAGATACATCGCCTTTTGCGGCGCACCGGCACATTTGATCGGCATGGGCGGCTGGGTAAAGATCGCCTTGCCTTCACGCATCGAGGAAACCAGTTCCCAAGTATAAGGGGCAAGGTCATAGCGATAGTTCGATGTCACCCCATTACGGCCCAGTGTTTCGACCAGACCATCAATCCTGTTCCAGTCAAGCTTAAGCCCCGGACAGACGATCAGACGGCCATATTTGACCACCCGGCAGCCATCCAGAATGACAGCATCGTCTTGCGGTTCGAACGCGGCAACCGCCGCCTTGATCCAGTGAACACCCTTGGGAATCAGCGATCCCATGGTCTGGGCCGTGGTGCTGGCGTCAAAAACGCCGCCCCCGACCATGGTCCAGCCCGGCTGGTAATAGTGAATGTCGGCCGGGTCAATCACCGCAATCTCAAGCCCCGAACGACGCGCCATCAGGCTGGACGCCACGGAAATACCAGCCGCCCCGCCACCGATGATCACGATATCATATTTCGCATCGCCCTGATCGGTGGGCGTTCTACCGCCATTGACGATACGCCGCACAACACCGCCCATGTCATAACCGGCCGCCTTGGTCACACGAAGGATTTCACTGGTATCAAGACGGCCTGCCTGGCTTAGCGACCAAAGCGTTGTTGACCGTGTGCCGGTGCGGCAATAGGCAAAGACGGGCTTGGGCAATTCATCAAACAGGCGGCCAAAATCACGCGCATCACCATCGCTGACCTTGCCTGAAACAATTGGCTGATAACGGATTTCAAGCCCGGCTTCCTTTGCCGCGTTTGAAATTTCCTCAAAGGTTGGCTGATCTGCCCCCTCGCCATCCGGCCGGTTACAGACGATGGACCGGAAGCCAAGCTTGGCGATTTCCGCAACATCGTCTGCAACGATTTGCGGGCTGACAGAGAACCCGGCACTTATCTTTTTCGTTTCCATGGCTTTTCCTCACCCGAGTTTTGATCAGAGCCCGTTAACCGGGACTTTCAGCATTTTCTTGCCGCTGCTATCGGTCGGCACCTTGCCGGCACGCATATTGACCTGAAGCGACGGGATGATCAGACGCGGCATATCAAGCTGGGCATCGCGTTCGGTCCGAAACTTGATGAAGTCTTCGCGGGTTTTGCCTTCGCCAACATGGATGTTGTGTTTCTTTTCTTCGCCGACCGTGGTTTCCCATTTGATATCGCGACCGTTTGGGCCGTAATCGTGGCACATGAACAGACGCATTTCGTCTGGCAGGGCGAGGAGTTTCTGAATACTGTCATACAAGGTGCCGGCATCACCGCCCGGAAAATCGGCACGGGCCGAACCGCCATCAGGCATGAACAGGGTGTCCCCTACAAAGGCAGCGTCGCCCATAACATGCACCATACATGCCGGGGTGTGCCCCGGTGTATAGATGGCAAAGCAGGTCATGGAGCCGACCTGATAGGTGTCACCATCTTCAAACAGACGATCAAACTGGCTGCCATCGCGCTGGAATTCGGTGCCTTCGTTAAACACCTTGCCAAAGGTATCCTGAACAACGGTGATTTTGCTGCCGATGCCAAGTTTGCCGCCAAGCTTTTCCTGAATATAGGGGGCCGCAGACAGGTGGTCGGCATGGACATGGGTTTCGATGATCCATTCCAGCGACAGGCCTTTATCCTTGATAAAGGCGATCATGTTGTCAGCATGGGTAAAAGTGATGCGACCTGCGGCATAATCAATATCCATAACGGAATCGACAACCGCACAGGCGTTGCTTTCGGGGTCCTTGACCACATAGCTGATTGTATTGGTGTCTTCGTCAAAAAAAGCCGTAACTTCAGGTTTTACGGACATATTCACCGGGTATGCAGACATGTCTTCCTCCTAAACTACTGCCGCCGCGCTGCCCTTTTACAGGCTTGCTTCGGGTAGGGTCAAAATGCCTTTTGCCCGCCAGATTTACGGGCAAAACATCTGGCTATTGCGTTTATTGTAAGAATTCACAATTTGTGCGTCGGTGACGAAGTCACCAAACATCGAAACATCAGCACTTAATAATTCTAAAGTTGTAGGGCTGATGGGGGTTCAATCGGGATATGAGGCTCAGGACCTAGCTTTCAGCCAATTGTTGCAACGGTGCGCGGTTGACCAGACGGATGGTACCGCGCGATTGTTCGATCCAGCCACGGCGCTGGAATTCCTGAAGTTGACGTGAAATTACTTCGCGTGCGGTGCCAAGTTCGATGGCGAGTTTCTGATGGGTGGCCGATACCTTATCCTCATCGCCTGCCAGTTCGATCAACTTGTGCGCCAGGCGAATATCAAGCTTCTGAAAGGCGATTTCCTCGATCACCATGAACAGGTCGGTGATACGTTTCGAATAGGCGGTAAAAACAAACTGGCGAAATTCGATCGAGTCCGAGACAAGCTTGTCAAACACGGTTCTGGGGATCGCCACAGCGTGGGTTTCAGTTTCGGCGATGCCTTCGGCAGAGTAATCTTCATAGGCCAAAAGGCAGGCCGTGGTCAGCACACAGCTTTCCCCGGCATGGACGCGATAAAGCACGATTTCGCGTCCCCCGTCCGATGTTTGCTGCACACGCACGGTACCATCAAGCAGCAGCAAAAGATTTTCCGGTGACTTTCCCGGCCCGAAAATGACCGTATTGGCCGGAACGGTGACAATTTTGCTTTCTTCAAGAAGATAGGTTCGGATGCCTTCAGGCAAACGAGACAGACCCGGAAACTGGTCAATCCAACTCAAACCCCTATCCCCCTTCAAAGCCTTGATTAGAATTACATTATAATTGATGTAAAAGGAAATTATCCCCGATGCAACTGTAGTTTGGCATATTTACGAAAACGGGCAGCAAATTGCTGCCCGTTGGTAGGGACGAAATGGGGGGATCAATCGGGCTGTTTGGACGGGATATGCAGATTGCCCTTGTCGTCAATTTCCCAGAACGGGTTAAAGGCAACCTCCCATGCATGGCCGTCCGGATCGCGGAAATAACCGGAATACCCGCCCCAAAACACCTTTTCGGCGGGTTTCTGGATTTTGGCACCAGCCGCTTTGGCCTCTGCCATCACCTGATCAACTTCGTCTTCGCTGCGCGCGTTATAGGCCAGCGTCAATCCGGCAAAGCTCGCACCGGTATCATCATCGAACCGGCCATCTTCTTTCAACGTTTCACGCCCGAACAGCCCAAGGGCAAGGCCATTGGACAGTTGATAAAACACCACCTGCCCTTCGACCATTTCGGTCATCTGCCAGCCCAGACCATCTTCATAAAACCGGCGCGCCCGATCCAGATCCGCAACACCCAGAGTAATCAGCGAAACACGCTGTTCCATTTTATGCTCCTTTGTTCTGCGCACCCGAAACCCGATCAAACGTAACACAGTGCAAAATTGTCGCCGAGCATGGACTCGGACCTGCATACAATTTCGCACCGCAACAGAAGCGCAATTTTATTGCGCGTAAATCGGTACCGAAATAAGTAAATAACAAGTTGACCCAACGTCAACAGATACAATCAGGCGTTTTGCATAGTGCGATGCGAGTTCGTTTTGAAAAAAGGTCAGCATTCATTACCATTTCAGGATCAGGCGAAGGTCCCGCATACCAGACCTGACATATAACTTAAGGGTCATACCGAAACACTGCGCCAACACCCATATCAATAACAGCAGTGCATAGGGCCCCAAATGACCCCGCATATCAGAGAGATCCGAGGGAGACCGGTCATGGCACAACAATTGGCGGCAGTTCAACTCGACGACAAATACACACTTGAAGAAGGCCGGGTTTACCTTACCGGCATTCAGGCGCTGGTCCGGTTGCCCCTGATGCAGCGACAGCTTGATGCGCGCGCGGGCCTTAACACTGCCGGATGTATTTCCGGATACCGCGGATCGCCGCTGGGCGGGCTTGATCAACAGCTTTGGCGGGCCAAGAAATTCCTGACCAAACAGCAGATCGAATTTCAGGCAGGCGTCAACGAAGACCTTGCCGCCACCGTTGTCTGGGGCAGCCAGCAGGTCAACATGTATAAAGATGCCAAATATGATGGCGTCTTTGGCATGTGGTATGGCAAGGGGCCGGGTGTTGACCGGTCCGGCGATGTTTTCAAGCATGCCAACTATGCTGGCACGTCCAAACATGGCGGGGTTCTGGTTCTGGCCGGGGACGATCACAGTTGCAAATCATCGACCCTGCCCCATCAGACCGAATATGCCTTTATCGATGCACAGATCCCGGTTCTGAACCCGTCAGGGGTGCAGGATATTCTTGATTTTGGCCTGCATGGCTGGGCCATGAGCCGTTATTCCGGTTGCTGGGTGGCGATGAAAACCATCGCCGAGACGGTCGAAAGTTCGGCTGCGGCCGATGTTGCCCCGGATCGCATCATCCCGGTGATCCCGACCGATTTCGAAATGCCCGAGGGCGGCCTGCATATCCGCTGGCCCGATACGCCCAAGGAACAAGAACATCGCCTGATGAAATACAAGCTTTATGCCGCACTGGCATATGCGCGCGCGAACAAGCTGAATAAAACCGTGATCGACAGCCAGAATGCGCGGCTGGGCATCATTACCACGGGCAAGGCTTATCTTGATGTCATGCAGGCCTTTGACGACCTTGGCATTTCCGAACAAGACGCCGCACAAATCGGCATTCGCGTTCTTAAGGTCGGCATGAGCTGGCCGCTAAACCGCGAGGATGTCCGTGAATTTGCCCTGGGGCTGGAAGAAATCATCGTCGTCGAGGAAAAACGCGCGGTGATGGAAAACCAGGTCAAGGAACAGCTTTATAACTGGCGCGAAGATGTTCGCCCCCAAGTCATCGGCAAGTTCGATGAAAAGGGCGAATGGATTTTGCCATCGATGGACGAATTGACCCCGGCCCGGGTTGCCGTGGTTCTGGCCGAACGGATCAAGCGGTTCTATGACAGCCCGGCCATCCATGAACGCATTGACTGGTTGGCGGAAAAAGAACGCGAAATCGCCGAACCGCGCCCGGATGTTGCACGTATTCCGTGGTTCTGCCCGGGGTGCCCACATAACAGTTCCACCAAAGTACCCGACGGCAGCCGGGCCATGGCCGGCATCGGGTGCCATTACATGGTCAACTGGATGGACCGGTCGACCGAAACCTTTACCCATATGGGCGGAGAAGGTGTGACATGGATCGGACAGGCGCCATTCACTCATACAAAACACGTTTTCCAGAACCTTGGCGATGGTACATATTACCATTCCGGGTCGCTGGCGGTGCGCGCCGCCGTCGCATCAGGTGTGAATATTACCTATAAAATCCTGTTTAACGACGCGGTTGCCATGACCGGTGGACAACCGGTTGACGGGCCGCTGACCGTGCCGCAAATCACGCGCCAGATGTATGACGAAGGTGCCAAACGCATCATTGTTTTGTCTGACGAGCCTGACAAATACCCGATGGGGGCTGATTTTGCGCCCGGCGTTGATATCCGTCATCGCGATACACTCGATGAAACCCAAAAAGAACTGCGTGAAATCGAAGGCGTTTCGATCCTGATCTTTGATCAGACCTGTGCCGCCGAAAAACGCCGTCGTCGCAAACGCAAACTGATGGTCGATCCGCCCAAGCGCGTGTTTATCAATGATCTGGTCTGCGAAGGTTGCGGTGATTGCGGCGAACAATCCAACTGCCTTGCGGTTGTGCCGGTCGAAACGGAATTTGGTCGTAAACGGGCAATTGACCAATCGGCTTGTAACAAGGATTTCTCCTGCCTTAAGGGATTTTGCCCAAGCTTTGTGACCATCGAAGGTGGTGCGCTTCGCAAACCTGATGCCGCCGCCAAAGGTGACACAAGTGCGGATGCGATCTTTGCCAGCCTGCCGCGTCCGACGCTTCCTGCGATTGATGATCCTTGGTCGGTCCTGATCACGGGGGTCGGTGGTACAGGTGTTGTTACCATCGGCGCGTTGCTTGGCATGGCTGCCCACATCGAAGGCAAGGGTATTGTCGGCCTTGATATGGCAGGTCTTGCGCAAAAAGGCGGGGCAGTTGTCAGCCATATCCGCTTTGCCAATGATCAGAACAAACTGCATGCCGCACGCATTCCGGCCGGTGAAGCCAATGTGGTTCTGGGCTGTGATCTTTTGGTCGCGGCAAGCTTCGAAGGCCTTGCCAAGATGCGCCGCAACTTTACCCAGGCGGTGATCAACACCCATGAAACCGTCACCGGCGCCTTTACCCACAACCCGGACTTTGAACTTAGAACCAACGAGCACATGAAGGTCATTACCGATGCCTGTGGTGCGGATGCGGTTCATTTTGTCGAAGGCAGCGACATTGCCACCCGTCTGATGGGTAATTCGATTGCCACCAACCTGTTCATGCTGGGCGTCGCCTGGCAGCGTGGCCTGATCCCGATCAGTGAAGAAGCCCTGATGCAGGCGATCGAGCTGAATGGCGTATCGATTGACATGAACAAGCAATCCTTCCTGTGGGGACGGCTTTATGCCCATGACCGAGATCGCGTAATCGAAGTCGTCGGCCCGAACGAAGCCGAAGCACATCCAATCGCGACCGAGCTTTCCGATATCGTCGCCAAGCGTCGTGCTTTCCTGACCGATTATCAAAACGCGGCCTATGCCGATCGTTTCACCGACCTTGTTGATAAGGTTGCAGCGGCCGAGAAACGCCTTGGCGACGAGGATGATCTGGCCCGGACAGTAGCCAAATATTACTTCAAACTGCTGGCCTATAAGGACGAGTATGAGGTTGCCCGTCTTTACACCGATCCGGCGTTCATGAAGAAGGTCACCCAGACCTTTACGGGGGATTACAAGATCAACTTCCATCTTGCCCCGCCGTCGCTTGCCAATGCCGATCCTGAAAGCGGCAAGCCGCAAAAGGCGGTTTACGGTCCGTGGATGATGTCGGCGTTCCGCATGCTGGCGAAACTGAAGTTCCTGCGCGGCACCAAGATTGATCCGTTTGGTCGCACCCCGGAACGCCGGATCGAACGCCAGTTGATCACGGATTATGAAAAACTGGTGACCGAAGTCATCAGCGGCCTGACCCATGAAAATGCCCGCATCGCCAAGGCATTGCTGGCCCTGCCCGAACACATTCGAGGCTACGGCCATGTCAAGGAAAGGCATATTGAAAAGGCCAAAGAACGCGAAGCTGAACTGCTTGAACAGTTTCGCAACCCGCCCGAACATCTCAAGGCGGCGGAATAAGCCAGGAATCAAAAGGGCCGCGTCATGCGGCCCTTTTGCTGTTCAGACAAAGCGTGGAAATCGGCGCGGAAATTCCGGCAAAAGGCGGATCGCCTCTTCTCGCAAACTCCGAACAGACTTTTCGTGGCGTTTGCGTTGACGATACTCGGCAATCATATGATCGGTTGATTCAAAGCCATCTTCGATCCCGCGATCAAGGTTTTCCCACGTCCAGTCATAATTGATGTGCGGGGAAACCGGAATTTCCACGATATCAATCTTACGGCCGCTTTCGGCGACTTCGCGTTTAAAGGCTGTGACAGCATCCTCGCTGGCCGATGCGGCAAACAGCATGACCAGATTATTTAGCGCGTCATAGAGATTTTCGGGCTGACGCACCTGTTTAAGATCCAGAATACGACTGACCCAAACTTCATCAACATCGGGATGAAGTCGCAGGAAATCAAAGAAATTGACTGTATCGACCGTCGCCCCTTCGCAATAGGTATCACCATTGATTTCAACCGGTTCTTCGATAAAGGGCAAAGCCGAACAGGCACACAGGGTCTGGGCATTCATCTGCGGCAGATCGTAGTGATCGGGTTTGTTGGTGAAAAGTTCAAGCCGCTGCTTGGAAAGGTTATAGGCATTGTGGAACATTGCCGGTTTATCAGGATGGTACAGGCGATCAAATTTCAGCCGATCAAGAAACATGCTGTCTGGTGAATAGATCTTTGCCAATCCCTTGGTCTGGGTCTGGTAGATCGATCCGATCAGAAAACGTGACAACGGATTTGCCGCGAGAAAGCCGTTTAGCAAAACATCATTGAAATTGTGCGGCGTCCAGTATTTCGGGTTCCCCAGAAAATGCTGCACATGTTCGACGGCCTCGCCGATTGCGTCAGGAACAAGCAGCCCCTGATAACTGTTAGGGTTAAAGAAGTAATGGAGTTTGTTGGCGAAATCAGAAAAGAAATCCGGGGCAAATGCCGATGCAATCGGAAACCTTTCATAGACACTTGCCGGTCGGAAAATTTTGCGAAAAAAGGCGATGGTCTGGTCAAGCTCGTGCCCTTCATCCGCTTGGTGCCAGGCAACCGAAAGCCAGGCACCGATACAGGCAGAAGACCAGATATCGAACTTGATATCCGGTTCCTGCTGCAACCGCTTAAGTACACCGATACTTAAGCCAACAGCAGGTCCGCCGCCTGAAAGAAAGATAGCTCGTTTGATCTTGTCCACGTCGCAATCTCCTTGTTGAAAACCGAATGGTTCGGTCAACACAACATGGTGCAAACGTTGCAGATGCCATCGCGTACACCACCGCTTACCCCCAGGAGATACCAGCCCGTCTCTGCGAGCTTGTAGATACAGCAATCATTATAATGATTTTAATCCGCTGCATTTAAGATAATTATTCAATAGTGATATGACGAAAAATGAAAAACCATATACCTTTATATAAAAACACCAAACCACCACATACAAAGCAACTCACAAAAGGACTCACTAAAAGTAAAAATCAATTTTAATTTATAATTAATTTTTAATTTACTTGATAAATACTCAACCCCAACGTTGAAAATCAGAAAATCACAAAAACCGCCCAAAGGCGGTTTTTGTTTCCAGATTTCATTACTGCTTATTCGTAATATCCCACCATGAAAATCTTGCCATCATGGGCCTTAACCCAGGTTTTCTTTTCGGCCAGTTTTTTGGTCTGCGGGTGGGTCCAGGTATAGTTTGACCAGCCGCCATCCGGTGATCCTTTTCCGGTTTCGACCATGTCACGAATGATGAACTTGCTGTTCACGTCCTGAAGATCCCAAAGCCCCGGATTATTGACAAGTTTCGGGTTGATGGCATGGGTCAGGAAAGTGCCCTTTTCGCCATCAGCAACAATCACATAGAATTCGTCAAACACGAATTCACCGGTTTTATCATTGAAAATTTCAAAGGACTTTTCCTGTCCAACCTCGTCGTAAAGTGCGATGGCTTTGTCCACCAGTTCCTTGGCCGTCGCTTCTTTGTCCTGTGCCATCGCTGACGACACATTCATGATCATCAGAACCGACAGGAATGCCGTAACAAAAGAACGCAAAACCATTTTCATCATGAATTCCCCTTACTGATCATAGATGAGTTTAGTGAGTGGTGATTTCTTCAAAACATCTGGGCTGCCGCCTCGTCAGACAGCACGCAACCGTGCGACAAGACCATCAACAGAACGGCTTAGCCCGGCCATTTCACGACTGAGTTCAGTGGTCGCTTCGCCGACAGTTCCCGCAGAATCGCGGGTTGCCCGGGCAATATCGCGCACATCACCGATACCGTTCGACACGGTCTCGGCATAGCCTGCCGCCTCTGAGATACTGGTACTGATCTGCCCGGTTGCGTTGCCTTGCTCCATGACAGATTCCGCTGTCATTTTCAGGATCTCGTTGATGTCCTGAACGCTTTCGACAATCGTTCTGATTGCCTCGACCGCCTGCCCTGTTTCTGCGCGAACATTGGCAATTTCCGTTGCTATTTCTTCGGTTGATTTTGCCGTCTGGCTTGCAAGGTTCTTGACCTCGTTTGCAACCACGGCAAAACCTTTGCCAGCCTCTCCCGCACGCGCGGATTCAATCGTCGCATTCAACGCCAACAAGTTGGTTTGTTCGGCAATATTGCCGATCAGGGCCGCGACGTCCTCGATCCGGATGCTGGCTTCTTCAAGGCGCCGGATTTTCTCGTCTGCATCAAGTGCCTGTTCGCTGGCTTCTTGCGCCTGTCGACTGCTTTTCTGGATTTCTTCGCTGATATGGGCAATCGCCCCTGCAAGCCCGGCAGCAGCCTGGGAAATTTCCCCCATGTTCTGGCTCGACTTGCCAGATGCATCAAAGGCACTTTCGCTTTGCTGGTCGGTTCTTTCAGCATTGCCAAGAAGCGCCGAGGCGGACGCGCCGATCTGCTCGATCGCGGCACTTACCGCTGTTGCCGTCCCCTGCACCGAGGTTTCGATATCCTGGGCAAGTTCCTGCATGATCCGGCGTTTTTCCTCGATTGCGCGGGCCTCTTCCTGTTGGCGCTGTTCTTCGGCAGCTTCGAGGCTTTCGGCATTCTGGCGGAAGACCTCAACCGCATCGGCCATCTTGCCCATCTCGTCTTTGCGCCCGGTGTAGGGAACCGAAATATCGGTCTTACCCTCGGCCAGTTCGCGCATGACCTGGGTAAGCTTTTTGACCGGCCCGCCAATAAGGCTTGCAATGACAAAGCTGATCACCGCCATCGCAACCGATGCAAAAATCGCCGCGAAGACGGTCTGATTCTGGGCCGAACTGCCCACGGCCATTGCAGCACCGCTTGCGCTATCCATCCGGAGTTCTGCGGTACCGCGCAGCTTGGAAAGAATGTCGGTCAGAGCTTCGTAGTCAGACTGCGCGGACCATGAAAAGCTGAGCGCACCTGTATAATCAATGTCCAACATGCCAAGGACCTGATTAACCTTGCCCAGATAGCCGTCAAAACGTTCCTGGGCATCAACCGACATCTGGCGTCCCGCATCCGTAAGGTTTTCATTTTCAAGCAATGTCACAAAGGACTGACGCGCTTCTTCGATCTGCGTATCAAGTTCTTGGGAAACACTGTTCATACGGTCTTCGTCGACACCGGCCGCAGACCATGAAAGCAAACGATAGACGGTTTGATGCACTCTGGTCACATTGCGATCAATCTCGCTGATATCCTTGACCTCGGGATATGCCTCGCTGACAGCGAACTCCAGACCATCAGAAAGCGACAACATGGCCCGCCCGCCAATCAGGCTGACAGCCATGATGGTGACGACTGCAATAACCGGCAAAATGGAAAGTTTGGTCCCGATACTCAGATTGGCAAAAGTCTTCATTCTCTGGCTATCCACAATTGACATTCACAGGTGGTGTCAGGCGGCGTCACGGGCTGCCTGAAGTTTGGCGACAGTTACGTCACCGGTCGTGTTTCGATAAGCAGACAGAACACCATTGGGCGCGCGATAGCCGTCCTCGATGCTGCGATCGAGGTTTTCCCACGTCCAGTCGTAGCTGATATTGGCTTCCACCGGGATTTCGGTGATTCGGAAATTGCGCCCCGGATCGGATTGGTTCAAGGCAAAGGCAAACCAGGCATTGATAGTCAAACCAACGGCTGGCCCGCCCCCAGCCAAAGCAATCGCACGTTTCGTTTCTGCCATGTCGTCGTCCCCCGCAGAAGGAACCGGGCATTACACCCAACACGGGTCAGTCAAAACGAAATTTAAAAACCGCTCTTACTGACCCAAGCGCTTTCGCAATGCTTATATTGCATCGCACAAACACAACCCTGAGGACAGTATATTTCGAGGTAAAAAAAACCTATACGATTTGATGTTATGCAATAGATTAGTAAAAGTTGTATCAGGTTTTATTCATTAATATCAGATACTTAACGATGTATATTAATCTGTAAGAATGAGAGAAATATAACCTTTGGTTTACCTATCCCAATACATTTTCCTTTGAAGGAAACGTGCTTAAACGCCCTGCTGCGGTCTGTCCGAACGAGATCAGGAGCTTTTTCCGACGCGCGGCTGAGAGTTTTTTCTCCGAACTCGGGCGAACGATTGCGGCTTCAAAACGGTCAGCAACAATCAGCCCCACATCTTCGGGAATCAGGTCTTTGGGAAAGTGCATCGGCACCGCAAAAAAGAAACGGTCACAGTAATCCAGATAGCTTTGCCATTTCTGATCGACACGGAAATCTTCGACCGAAGATTTGACCTCGACCGCCCACAGTTCACCCTTGGCACCAAGGGCCAGCACATCAAGCCTGCGCCCATTGCCAAGACGCAATTCCGTCAGACAGGCCATCTGATGGTGATATAAAAGCCGACAAACACCGTCGGTGACGTCAGCCGTGATTTCAGGACGGGATGCAGTTGTCATGCGCCAAGATTACAAAAGCCAAAGCCCGCTTGAAAGCGGGCTTTGGCAATCACGTCCAGTCTACTGACAATATGGTGTCAGCTCATCCCCAGCGCACGTTTGTAAACTTCCAGGATTTCTTCCTGTTCGGTGCGTTCGTGGTCTTCCATTTTGCGCAGACGAATGATCTGGCGCAGAATTTTCACGTCATAGCCAAGCGCTTTGGCTTCGCCGTAAACTTCCTTGATATCAGCCATCAGATTGGCTTTTTCTTCTTCAAGGCGTTCGATACGCTCAACATAACTCGCAAGCTGATCGGCTGCGATACCACCGACTTCGGTCATCAATTCTTCTCCGATGATGGATTGCACAGCGGATATCCGATGCGCGGAATTCAAAGGGCCCAAACCCGTTTCGGCGCGACGATACT
>JBLXDD010000023.1:0-34987 GCA_048264285.1 Thalassospira sp. | reverse complement strand
GGGGTTGACCGATGCCCTCTGGCCCATTAAAACGCCGCTCACCAACGTTGAGGGCCCGTAGCTCAGTTGGTAGAGCAACTGACTTTTAATCAGTTGGCCACAGGTTCGAATCCTGTCGGGCTCACCAATTCAAAACCCCCGGAACTCAGATGTTCCGGGGGTTTTGCATATCCGGCTTTTGGTGCCGTATTTCCCAAACAAAATTCGTATCCGCGTTTTGCAGGCTGTTCCCGTGATTGACCAGATCCGGGGGGGCAGGAATATGACATGAAAATACAACAGATCCTGTCGGTTGCGATTGCATCGCAATTCTATTTCCTGTAAAGAATGCAAATCAGTTTCAAAGGCATCAGAGCAGGACGTCTGATGGTGATCAATTTTGTGATCGGGAAAGTTACATGTCTGACCCAGTGAATTCATCTGCCGCATCTATTGATGGGCAAATACCGCTTTCTTCCGATGGCGCAAGCACCCTCTCGGGCGATGCGACCGGAAATCTGAGTGCGGACGGCACGGTAATGGTGGACCCCGATACAGGGCTTGCTGTTGATGCCATGGCGACCACGCAATCCAATGGCTTGGTTGATGGCTTTACCAGCCTGCCGGTAATAGAACAGGTTGATCGGGCCGGTGTGGTCGGCTGGGTGCTGGCCGCTATGGCACTGATCGGACTTTTGGTGTTCTTCTATAAGCTGGTCGGCTTCCTGCGCCGTGGTATCTTTGCCGATGGTTTTGTCAAAGATGTGGAACGCCACCTTTCCGAAGGTAACGAGGTCCAGGCATCCGAGATATTGGCGCGTCGTCGTCATCCGGCCGCGCGCATCGGTCTTTCGGGGCTGTCCTTGCCGGTCAACTCGGCGCAGGATCGTGAAGCTGCATCTGATTTGATTGCGGCACGTGCACGCAAGGAAATCGATGGCTTGAATGGCGGTCTGCGTGTCATGTCGGCGATTGCGGTCTTAAGTCCGCTTTTGGGGCTTTTGGGCACGGTCATGGGCATGATCGAGGCGTTTCAGCGCATGGAAGGTGCAGGAAGCCGCATTGACCCGTCTGTGTTGTCTGGCGGTATCTGGCTGGCGCTTTTGACGACGGCGATCGGTCTTGTGGTCGCGATCCCGGCAACGGCGTTTCATATGTGGATGCAAGGTGTGATCGGTCGTGCTGCTGCGGTTATGGAAGATGTCTGCACGTTGGTGATCAATCGTGGTGAACTGGCGCAGAAATCAGCCGCCAACGTTGCCGGTATTTCCGGCCTTCGCCGCGCCGCCGAATAAAACCCTGCTTTCCGGAAAGTCGCCCCATGCAGCTGCGCGAACGCAACAGCAGTTCTTCCCCCATGATCGGTCTGACGCCGCTGATCGATGTTGTCTTTATCCTGCTGATCTTTTTTATGCTGGCATCAAGCTTCCTTGACTGGAAGGGGTTCGAGATGTCGGTCAGTATCACCGATGGCCGATCCTCTGCCCAAAGTGATGTGCGCCCGGTCACGGTCGAAGTCAATGTCGATGGCGGATTGTCGATCAATGGCAATTCAATTTCACTTTCGAACCTCGCGCCGACGCTTTTGCACGACCATGAAGGATCACCGGTACGATTGCGTCCGGTTAATGGGGCGAGTTTGCAACGCTTGGTCGAGGTGATGGATACGCTCGGGCGCGGCGGTGTGACAGATGTGGAGTTTGTTGAATGAAACGCCGCATTCAGATTGCCCAGGATGGACCGGTTCAGGAACCAATGTTGCCACTGATCAACATTGTCTTTCTGCTTTTGATCTTTTTCATGATTGCCGGAAGTCTTCAGAAACTCGGTCCCTTTGAGGTTGATCCCCCCGGAAGTCAGACAGCTGCCTCTCAGCCTGAAGATGCGATCGTCTTGTGGTTTTCAGACAATGGCGACATCGGGATTGACGATTTGACCGGCGGGCTTGATCGCCTGTCGTCGATGTTGCCGGTTGATTATATCGGCCGTCCGGTTGAAATCCGCGCGGATCGCAATGTCGAAGGGCAAAAAGTCGTCACCCTTCTGGCGCGGCTGCAGGAACTCGGGGTCGAGAAAGTCCAGTTGATGACGGCAATGCAACCGGATCAGGAATAGCATGTCAAAACGCGTTGATCTTTTGATTGCAACCGGACTGACCGGTATTGTCCTGACGGGCGGGATCGTTCTTGCGATGCCCGAACCACAGCCATCAGGTTGGGGCGGTGCCGGATCAATGCAAAGCATCAGCATTTCGTTGGGGGCCGGGCAGGCCGAAACCGGCGAAGCCGATACGGATACCCAAAGTGCCGATGCCATTGACAGCACAGCAGGCCAACCGCCCGAAGAAATTGTTGAACCAGATCCCGAGCAAGAGCCGCAACCCGAACCAGAGCCTGAAGTGGTTCAGGAGCCCGAACCAGAGCCGGAACCGGAAATCATCGAACAGCAGCCAGAGCCGATTCCAGAGCCAGAGCCTGAACCCGAAATCGTCGAGGAACAGCCTGAACCGGAACCGGTTGTCGAAGAAGTTGTTGAAATAGAGC
Organism: Thalassospira sp.; assembly: GCA_048264285.1. Lineage (GTDB taxonomy): Bacteria > Pseudomonadota > Alphaproteobacteria > Rhodospirillales > Thalassospiraceae > Thalassospira. The sequence continues at coordinate 32,465 of JBLXDD010000023.1, read as the reverse complement.
CAGAACCCGAACCTGAACCTGAACCCGAGCCGGTCGTAGAACAACAATTGGCCGAGGTCCTGCCGGTTCGTATGAAGCCCCAACCACCCGTAGAGCAGGCCGAGGCCCCGCAACCGGTCAAGGCGCCACAGCCGGTCGAGAAGGCCGTACCGCCGACACCGCAACCCTCCGGGCTGACGAACTCGGTCAAATCGGAAGGTACGACGGGCGAAACGAGCCAAAGTCAGGCCGCAAGCTCGTCAACGGGCAGTGGTGGTGGCGCGGCAAGCCGGGCGATGATGGTGGATTATCAGGCATCGGTCCTGCAGATGCTTACGCGTTATCGCGAATATCCTGAACGTGCCATGCGCCGCCGGATCGAGGGTGAAAACCGTATCCGTCTTGTTATTGCGCGCGACGGTACCGTGATCGAGGCAACCATGGTGTCCTCAAGCGGGTCGAGTATTCTTGATCGTGAAACGGAACGTCTTATTGAACGCGTGCGTAAATTCCCACCATTCCCTGACGAGATGACAGAACAACAGGTTACCTGGGTTGTTCCGGTTTCCTATCAGCTTCACTAGAATCAGGACAGAACTGCGGGTTTTGCCGTCAGATGAACCGTCAACAGCCGGCTGTTGACGGTTTTTATGGTTCTGGCTCTTTTTCATGCTTGGTCATGGGCGCTCGTCCGCCCAAGGCATCGCGTAGTGCACGGCTTTGCGCAAAAAGAATATTGGCGTTTTCCGCCCCGATGGCATTGATCACGACCTGATCCAGCCTTTGCCAAACTGCGACCACTTCATCGCGAAGCTGCCATCCCTTGTCGGTTAAAGACAGGATGGCAGAACGTTTGTCCTGTGGATCGTTGCGCAACTCGATGAAACCGTTTTTGATCAGGCGCTTGGTCATCTGGCTCATGCTGGCCGGGGTCACATTGAATTCGGATGCCAGATGGCGCTGGGATGCCTCCTTCAGGCGCCCCAGAGCATGAATGACGCGCGCCTGACCTGGATGGACGCCAAGCGGCCTCAGAAGTTCACGCAGTTGATCTTCCAGCAGATGCGTGCTGTGAAACAGCAAGTGAAAACCGGCACCTTGCCTTACTTTCTGCATAAAGTTAGGATCCTAATAATATCGTTTGAGGTCACCATACCCTCTATCAGAATGTCGAAGCAATACCGGCCCCATTGTTGCGCACCGCGCGTGGCGGACGGAATGCCGATACAGCAGCCCACATCATTAAAACAGGAGACAACAGAATGCCGTCCCTCCAACGATCACCCTGGCAGGCGGATCGTAAACGTAACTTTTTGATGCTGAGCGCGTTTGGCGGTCTGATGATCGCAACAGGCGCCCATGCCCATGAAAATGGTCATGCGGGCACACATTCCCTTAGTGAAGGCGCCCTCATTAGCCCGGCCGAGATCGTCGATTGCACCCTGGAAAATGGCGATGCCGCACAATGTGCGCGATATGTCGTTAAATATCTGCCCGACAATCTTAAGATCGGCCCATTCTGTCCTGCTACTCTGGATGACACCGGGGGCATTTGGGAATGGGACGGGGACGAAGCCGGACTTTACCGGATTAACGGCGATTTCCTGCGGATGCTTGATGAGCAAGGATACACGTTCTTCAACGAAGACGGTGAGGTCTATTCCTTTGATATTCGTGTCGAAGGGCCAACCAAGAGCAACGAATGCATTCAGGGTTCGGTTGATCCGGATGTGGAAATGACGGTCCTCATACCTGTCAACCCGGTGATGGCGGATAAACCGACCAGTCTCGGGACGGTTTCAAAGATCGGGATCGGGCTGGATGGTGTTCCGATTTTCGGTGATGCGCCCTCTGTGCTTGATACCGGGCATATGCCGGCACTTGACACCTGTGGTGGCCATGTGGACCCGGGGGGATGGTATCATTGGCATGCAACGGCCACCGACGTGAACACGATCTTCGAAAACGAAGGCGTAGATGCAAAATGCATGAATGTCGAACAGGATCCTACCGCACAGTTCGGCTATGCTTTTGACGGGTTCGCGATGTATGGCCCGCTGAATTATGATGGTTCGGTGCCAGAGGATCTTGATGCCTGTGGTGGTCATGTCGGCCCGGTCGAAGAAGGCGGAGAGCCGGTTTATCATTACCATTCCGGTAACACTTTCCCCAACTTGCCTGCTTGTCTGGTCGGGGTGGTTGCAAAGGATAACTTTTCAACCACAGCAGCCGCTGGTATCGGGTCCGCCAATGGTGGTGGTGGGCATGAAGGCCCAGGTAGCCCCGGTGGTCATGGTGCACCAGGTGCCCCTGGTGGACGCGGTCCAGGCGGTCCAGGCGGGCCGGGTGGTCCGGGCGGCCCTGACTTCGATGCGATTGCCAAGACATTGGGTGTGGACGCTGACCGGTTGAAACAGACCTTGGAAGAGGCTGGCGGCCCGAATGCGGACCTGAACGCGGTTGCAGATAAGCTTGATGTTTCCGTTGACGCGTTGCAAGCAGCCTTGCCAAAACCTAGGCGTTAGACGTTAGTTTGGCGAATATGGCCGTCCACCCCTTGCTCTATCGGGTGGGCGGCCTGTTTTTTTTTGGGTAAACCGAAAAAAAACAACGCCAGCCTTTTGTGGCTGGCGTCCGGGTGGTTATTCGTCAATGCCTGTCAGTTCGGTGTTTGGGCATCTTCCCACTGATAGTCCAACGGGACTTCACGCCAAGCGAACTTATCAAGATGAACAATGATGATATCTTTCATTGCCTTGATCCCTTCGGGCTTGTGTGACTGGCCTTCGAAGATCAGGCAATCGTCCTTTGCCGTGATCACGCATGGCCCCATCGGAAAGGCGACATCGCCTTTGGTGTCGGCCAGATCGACATCAACTTTGTGGGCGAAGTGCTTACAGAGTTGTATCAGATACTTACCGGCATTGCCGGTTTTGACCGATCCTTTTGTGGTGAACATTCAACGATCTCTCGGTTTGTATATGTCGGTTTGTCTGAGGGTGATTTTTATCGGGATTATTCTGTGTCCGGGTCATTCAGGCCGATCCAGTAAACACCGTTCAGGTCAACGGCCTGAAACCGTTCGAAAAACGTTGCCAGTGCAGCATCGGGATCAAGATCGGCATACAGATCAGGGTTAATCCATTTTGCCATGGCCTGAAGGGCAAACACATTGATCGGGTTGTTATAAATGTGATGCCAAACGGAATAAACCTGCTTGTTTTTGACGGCTGTGAGTTGCGGCAAGCCGGTGCGTTCCATGCTGTGTGCCAAGGATGCGCGGGCCTGATCGGTATTGGTGTTTGCGCCAAGAACAATGCGATTGGAATTTGTCGATGCATCCTGCCCTGCAGACCCGATTGCGGTGGTGATATAGACATCCGGGTCGCTTACGATCACCTGTTCGACGGATACCTGACTGATAACCCCGGGAATGGTATCGGCAAAGATATTGTCGCCGCCAGCAAGGGTGACAAACTTGCCAATCATCTCGTTGCCCATGGCTTCGCAGCAGTTTTCGGCAAGTCCGACGCGACTTTCAAGAAAGACACTGGGCTTTTCAGTGATCTGTGCGCTGCGTGAAGTCACCTTTTGCAGGTTATCTTCATAAAACTTCACAAAGGCTTCGGCTTGTTCTTCCTTGCCCATAAGTTTGCCAAGAAGCCGGATGCTTTTTGGGGTATTTTCAAATGGTTTGGCGCGAAAATCGATCATCACGACCGGGATGTGGGCGGCCCCCATGACCGACAGCACTTCGTGGCTGGTCGACCCCGGACCATGACCACCTGACATGCCGAAAATAGCAACGTCGGGTTCAACCGTGATGGCCTTTTCAACGGAAAATGTATCCTCGTTCTGCCTGCCGACCAAGGGGATATCGTCAATTTCCGGGAACTTTTCGCGATATTGCGCAAAAGATGCCGGATCAAGTGCCTTGAACTCGCCCATCATTCCGGCAATCCAGCGCACCGGGTTTTCGGGATCAAGAATACCGATAGAAGGCAGAAAACGGCCTTCGCCAAGGATCATGTGCTTGACCGGAACTTCAAGGGTGACTTCACGGCCTGCGACATCGGTCAGTGTAACAGTTTCCCCTGCATGTGCGAGACTGGAAAACAATGAAAGGCTTGCGGCCAACGATAGAAGACGATTGAGTTTCATCTTGGGAAACCTGCTGAATATGCTTGGATATAAAGGGTGCTAAAACGCCGAAATGGGCGGCACAGAATGCCACCCATCGCGGATCAGATAAATATCGGAAACCGGCTTTCTCAGAATTTCACCTTTGCGGAAACAAGGAAAGTACGGCCGGGTTCGTGATAGGGCTCGATACGGTCGCTGTCATAACCTGCGGTCGTACGTGCAAAGTAATCACGATCAAAGATATTCAGCGCGTCAACGCGGAAGGTGACAGCGTGGGACAACATTTCCGGTGTCCATTCGCCGTACAGATTGGCTACGAAATAGGTATCGAGTTTCGGATTGCCATTCTCTTCCGGGTCATCATTGGACAGGGCGAGCTCGGATGTCGTGCCGACCTGCAGACCAAGATCCTCAAAGCGATGAGCGACTTCGAAATTCATCATGTCGCCAATGACCACACCCTGATAGGAGGCATCATTACTGCTTGGGACTTCGCCGTCACGTTCAACATCCGTATGGGTATACGCTGCGCGGACAAAGCCAGGTCCATAGGTCCAGGTTGCTGCGAGGTTAAAGCCGCGTGTTTCCAATGTGCTGGTCGTGTCGCGGGTCGTATATTCCAGCGAATGTGAACCCCGGATCTTGTTGTAGAACAAGCTACCGTCAAAGTCCCACTGATGGATATTGTAACGCGCACCCGCTTTGTAGTTGTACGAGCGAGAAGGCGAGAAACCGTCATAATCCCAGATGGCGGTGTAGTTGTAGATCGCAGATTCACCCAACGGCAACCCGCCAAAGCTTGACCCCAAACCGGCATAAACCATCACTTCTTCGGTGATGTCATATTCGGTATTGGCGTTACCGCTCAGACCGAATTCGCTGAAATCGGTTCCGTCGATGCCTTCGAACCATTGCTGATCACCACGGCCCCCAAAGGAAACGCGCCAGCGATCCGTCAAAGAAAGACGAGCCTGAGAGAATACACCGATATTGGTGGATGTTTCCGTAAAGCGTCCGGCCAACCCGTTGGTCGAGGTATCTGCACCACCGGTCGCTTCATCATGATAGAAATCAACACCGGCTTTCACATTGCCGATACCCACATCGAACGTATTGGCTGCTTTACCGTTAATGGTTTCGATTTCGGATTCAAGATGAACGCTGCCGTTTAGCTTGGGAACATCAAGTTGTGTCTTGCTGTAATTCAGGCTCAGCTCAGGGGCCAGTTGCCCTGAAGGCAGTTCATCGACATAGCTGATACCTGCGGACGTATCCTTATAGGAAATCCACTGCGGCGTAGACCCGTTCGTCAGGGCGCCGAAATTGGGGCGAGCAGGGCGGACGCCTTCGTCTTCAAGATGGCTGGCAAAGGCTTCGAACCGGCCGCCGTCATTGCCGGTAAAGGCAATTTTTCCCATACCATTTTCGCTGCCGTCTGCTGTGCCGGCAACTTCATTTCCGTCGCCGTCTTCGTAGTTGCCCTGATTGCTGTTCTGCACATAGGCAAGGGCCTCGAAACCTTCGTGCTGACCGGCCAGGGTCAGCCATTCGGTCAGGCCACCAGTATTGCTGTTATACTGAATTTTGGCAAAGCCACCGAATGATTCACCCGGTTCAATAATGTCTCGCGCGTCCTTGGTTTCATAGGACATGGAACCGCCAAGCGCGTTCGGGCCGGCATCGGCCGGTGCGACACCGGATTCAACGTTAACCGCTTTAAGCATACCCGGATCGATAATCGCTGTCCCGATATGATGATAAGTTGAGTCAACCTGACGGGTGCCATCAACCTGAACATTCAGCTTGGTGTTTTCGATACCCTGAACATAGACCTTTTGGGCGACGGCCGTTGCGCCACTGACCTGCACAGAGGGTTCATTCCTGAACACATCCTTGATGGTTTGCGCGTTTTGGCGATCAAGTTCTTCCTCGTCGATGGCCACACCACCCGAAAGCGTTTGTGCCGACTGGGTCGATGCTGTGACTTCGACCGGCTGGGTTACGGTTTCGGTTTCGTCTGAACTTGCGCTTTGTGCAAGGGCGATTGTCGGTGCGACCGACAAGGCGAAACCGGCAAGGATGGTCGAACGCAGCAAACTGCTGATCCGGGGCGTTGTGATTTGCAAGGGTGACTTTGGCATTTTGGTTCCCGTGTGAAAATATTTGCAAATGCGAATGATTGTGAATATTATTTTCCGCAGCGGGAAGGCAACCGTATTTGTGTTTGTCAAATCGCCGGACATGTTTGCGAAATCGTCATCTGGCCCGCAAACGCATCGTTCGGCGTCGTTTGCATCTTGGTTCAGACGGTCATCAGTCAGATCAAAATTCAGGAGTGGTTTGTGGGGATTCCAACGCACAGGCATATAACGCGGCGTGATTCCATTACCAGAAGTCATCTGGAACAACTTGGCACGCAAGTAAAAGGCATGGCTGACGCGGCGGTGGACAGGGGCGCCTTGATGAGTGGCCGCATGTCCTTTAGCGACACGCCATCCCATCTTGAGGTCCATACAGCCGATACGATGGAAATGAGGGATGCCATTGCTGATTATGATGTTTGTGCGGCCGTAAAGGTCGCCATCATTTTAAAGGGCCGGATCCAGGCAGAGTTTGATGGTGTTCCTGTTGATCTGGATGCACGTGAACACCCGGTCGGGTACATTTGGGCAGTGCCGCACCCGGCAAAAGTGCGCCGGTATCTTCATAAGGGCTGTGAAATCAGCAAAGTGATGATTTCAGCCCGTTTTGATTGGGTTTTGCGGCAATTGGACAAATCCCCCGCCCATTACCAAGAGATTGTTAATTCCTTCAATTCCGGGATTTCTTTACGCAGCTGGCGTCCGTCGCGTCGGGTGCTGGCGCTTGCCGATCAGCTGATTTATCCACATGCGACAGATCCAATCCTGCACAAACTCTATGAGGAAAGTCGCGGGCTTGAAATTCTGGCAGAAGCCTTGTCTGCCATGCAAAGTGATCCGAATATTGTCGCACCCCACGCGCAAGCGACCGCACCCGACGCGCTTGATCGCCATCACCGTGCGCAGGAAATTCGCGATTACATTCTTGAAAGTGACCCTGAACAGCAAACGCTGCCGATGATTGCCGCCGCTATCGGCATCAGTGTGGCCAGCATGCAGCGGATCTTCAAGGACGCTTATGGTATGACGGTAAAGGATTTCATCCGCGAAACGCGCCTGGTTGCGGCCCGCGATGCGATGGAAAAAGACGGCCTGACCATTGCCCAGGCCGCCTGGTTGGCGGGCTATAAAAGCCCTGCCAATTTTGCAACCGCGTTCAAGCGGGTCTTTGGCATCACGCCGTCCGAGGCACGTGACCGCTAAGAGTGCCTAAGCCGTAACCGGGCAATCAGTGTCCCGGACAGGGGTGTTTGAATTTATGACGTCAAACGCCGGATAAAGGTATCGACGTCGGCGCGTAATTGTTCAGAGTGCTGTCTGAGCTTTTGCGACGCATCTGCCACGCTTGTTGCGACCGTGCTTGTTCGGTTTGCTGTACCGAATACGGTTTCAAGACTGTTGGTCACATTGTGATTGGCCGAGGATACAGCATTGATATTGCCACTGATTTCTGATGTGGCAGCGGCCTGTTGTTCAACAGCTGCCGATATTGCCGTAACCGATTCAACAATATTCCCGATTTGACCGGCCACAGTGTGAATGGCGTTTACGGCCGCGATTGTACTTTGTTGTACATTGTTGATTTGCGTTGTGATGTCGCCGGTGGCCTTGGCTGTTTGATTGGCAAGGTTTTTAACCTCGCTTGCGACCACGGCAAAGCCTTTGCCTGCTTCGCCGGCACGTGCGGCTTCGATGGTGGCATTCAACGCCAAAAGATTGGTCTGGCTGGCAATCTTGTCGATCAGGTCAACCACTGTGCCTATTTGCTCGGCGGCGGCGTTCAGGGTTTCGATCGTTTCCGATGTTTGGCGAACAGAGCCTTCCACCTCGCTTGAGATGGTTGAGGCCCGCGATACCTGACTTGATATTTCACGGATGGAAACGTCAAGTTCTTCGGCGGCACCGGCGACGGTGGTGGCGTTATCTGCCGAATCTTCAGCGGCACTTCGGGCTTTGTCGACCTCGCTTTGGGTTTCGCCCATGCTGGTAATAAGGGTTTCGGACGCTTCTGCCATGTCCTCGGCCGAGCTTGAAACCGCAGAAACGACTGTTCCGATGGTTTTTTCAAACTCGGTGGACATTTCACCAAGCTTGTTGAAATAGGTTTTTTCAGTCTCTTCGTAGTAAACCGTGATGGCCATTTCGACATCAAGCAGCAACGCATTGGTGCTGGCGATCACGAGTGTCGGCAAGTGGGCATCGCGACGGAAATTCTCGCACAGAACCGCCGTAATTTTACCGAGCATGAAGTTATAGGCCGACACATATGATTCCGGTGTCAAACCGATGCGCTCATGGGCTTTGCCAATGCGGCGCACATCATCATAAAAGGATTGATCAAATGATCCTTCAAACAGCTTGGCCCAATGTCTGCTCTGGGCGTTTTTCAAACCCTCGATATTGGCCGGGTCACCGATAATTTTGGCAAGCCCGTCATCATTCATCACTTTGCGATAGAACTCTTCAAGCATTGCGGGCAGGTGTTTTTCAATCACAGGCCAGGCCCGTTTGAGCTGTGTGATCTTGGCGTCGTTCAGACCAATGAAATCAAGTCGGCTCTTTAATTCCGGATGCATGATGCTTTGCCTTTGCTTTCGATGACTTTCACCTCCCACATGATTTTCCACCATTTAAGAGGGATTTTTTATTAGTGGTGTACACATGGGGTTGTGTTTGACGTTTTAAAGAGATGTGAAGTTCTGTGCTTTGGGCCGGAATTCGGTTGAAAGGTCCTTTGGGAAAAGTTTTCTCAATTCGCGGGTTTCTCCGTCATTGGGGGTATGTGCCCTTTATTGAATGGAGAATTCGATGCCCATTGATCCGACACAACTGCGTACTCTGGTCGTCAAGCCGGTTCTGCTGAGCTTGGGGTTGCCATCATCTGAGGTTGCCGAAAACCTGATCATGGGAACCGCCGCCCATGAAAGCCATTTGGGGGATTATATCGAACAGGTCGGCGGTGGTCCGGCACTTGGTATCTTTCAGATGGAGCCCGCCACACTTAATGACTGCTATGAAAACTATCTTGATTACCGCGCAGACCTGAAAGCCAAGGTTGACGGTTTTCTGGCAGCCCAACCGGCAACCCAGGACGGCAGCCCCGACAAGCAACAGCAACTGGCCACCAATCTGGCTTATGCGACGGCGATGTGCCGTATTCGTTATTACCGGGCGCCCGCCGCGATGCCATCAGACCCCAATGACGTCAATGCGCTGGGGGCCTATTGGAAGCAATATTACAACACCCCACAAGGTGCTGGTACGGTTGAACAATTCGTCGCGGACTATAACCGCTATCTTGGATCGTGATGTCTCTGACCGGCGTTGTCTGGCGTTTTGGGCCGGGTTCGGGAAATATTTTTCCTGAATTCAGCAAAAATAGTGGAAAATCACAGTCGTTTTAGCCAAAATCCCCCTCCGCATGCTGTTGGTTGCGCAAAAAACCACTAAACACAAGAATCTAAGGGGATCGAAATGAAACGTCGTCAGTTCCTTAAAGGGGCCGGATTGGGTGCCGGTGCGGTTGCTGCTTCTGTTGCAGCGCCGGCCATTGTATCGGCACAGGAAACGCTGAATTGGCGCATGGTGATGCCGTGGCCCAAAGGCACGCCGGGGCTTGGCACCAATGCCGAAAAGTTTGCCGCCATGGTCAAGGAAATGTCGGGCGGGCGCCTCAACATTGCCATCTATGGTGCTGGTGAACTTGTTCCGCCGTTCGAATGCATGGATGCGGTCGAACAGGGCGTGGTCGAAATGGCGCACGGAACCCCTTATTACTGGCAGGGCAAAAACCCGGCTCTGAATTTCTTTTCGACCATTCCGTTCGGTTTGACCGCCTGGGAGCTGTCAAGCTGGATCCGCTTTGGCGATGGGCAGAAGCTTTGGGAAGAAGCATATGCAGAATTCAATGTGGTCCCGTTCTATGCCGGTAACTCCGGCATGCAGGCTGGCGGCTGGTTCAACAAGGAAATCAATTCTCTTGATGACCTGCAGGGCCTGAAAATGCGTTATGCCGGTCTGGGGGGCGAGGCCATGCGCCGTGCCGGTGCCAACGCAACCATGATCCCGCCGGGCGAAATCCTGCCGGCGATGCAGTCGGGCGCAATTGACGCCGCCGAGTGGGTTGGTCCTTGGAACGACATGGCGTTTGGTCTTTATCAGGTGGCCAAATACTACTACACCCCGGCCTTCCATGAACCCGGCCCGGGGCTTGAGATCTTTGTTGGCAAGGACAAGTTTGACGCGCTGTCGCCCGACTTGCAGGCGATCATTCGCTTTGCTGCGCAGGCGATTGCCGAAAACACCCTTGCGGACTTTACATTCAATAATATCCAGTCCTATCAGCCGCTGATCGACAAGGGCGTTGAAGTCCGTCAGTTCCCTGATGATGTCATCATGGCTTTGGCCGAACATTCCAAGGCAGCGGTGGATGAAATTGCCGCTCAGAACGATCTCGCGGGCCGGATCGCGGCAAGCTATCTTGATCTGGTCAAGAAAGCAGCCCGCTATGGCAAGGAGTTCGAGGCGACAGGCCTGATGCATCGTGCAAAGGTCTGGGGCTACTAAACCCGTCGACAAAAGACCGGGACGTAGCAAGTCCGGACTGAAAAACCTTTGTCGGACCATTTGGTTCGATCCCCGATCAGGGACTGCCAATCTGGCAGTCCCTTTTTGTCCATCAACTTATAGGTGAAAATTCACGTTACCTATATCGATGTTATGCGTTCAGTGCGAAGCTGCATCCCGCAATCGTGAATTGTTGCATGCGCCAAAAAACGTAACTTTGGCCGCTAACAAGGTTACGAAATTATCTTCATAACCGTTTTACGCAAAATTTTACCAATACTGGGAGCCCCACAATGAAACGTCGCGCGTTTCTGGGCGGCGCAGGCGTTGCCGCAGGTGCGTTTGCTGCTACGGCCGCTGCACCATCCATTGTCAAAGCTGATGAAACCTATAACTGGCGCATGGTCATGCCGTGGCCAAAAGGAACGCCGGGCCTTGGTGCCACCGGCGAACTGTTTGCCCAGCGTGTCAATAAAATGTCAGGCGGTCGTCTGAAGATTACCGTTTATGGCGCAGGTGAACTTGTTCCGGCTTTGGAATGCATGGATGCGGTTGAACAGGGCGTTGCCGATCTGGCACATGCCACCCCGTATTACTGGTTTGGCAAAGATCCGGCTGTTTCGTTCTTTACCACCATTCCGTTCGGTTTGATGGCCTGGGAGCTTTCCGGTTGGCTGCGCTTTGGTGGCGGTCAGGCGCTTTGGGATGAACTGTACGCACAGTTCAACGTCAAACCGTTCCTGGCTGGTAACACAGGCCTTCAGGCTGGTGGCTGGTTTAACAAGGAAATCAATTCGGTTGATGACCTTCAGGGCCTGAAAGTCCGTTATGCCGGTATTGGCGGCGAAGCCATGCGCCGTCTGGGCGCAACCCCGTCACTGCTTCCGGCATCTGACATTCTGCCAAGCTTGCAGTCGGGCGCAATTGATGCGGCCGAATGGGTCGGCCCGTGGAACGATTATGCCTTTGGTCTGGCATCGGTTGCCAAATATTACTACACCCCGGCATTTGCCGAACCGGGTTCGGGCATCGAAGTGTTCATTAACAAGGACAAATTCGCCGAACTGCCAGAAGACCTTCAGGAAATCGTTGCTGTTGCCGCACAGGCCAATGCCGAACAGACCTTGTCGGACTTTACATTCAACAATATCCAGTCCTATCAGGCGATCCTGGAAAAAGGCACCGAAATCCGTCACTTCAATGACGACCTGATTTCTGCCTTTGCCGGTGCTGCCAAAGAAGCGATTGAAGAAATCGCAGGCATGAACGATCTGAATGGTCGCATCTATGCATCGCTTATGGACTTTGCCAAGAAAGCAGCCCCGTATGGCAAGGAATTCGAGGCAACCGCGCTTAACCAGCGTGCCAATGTTTTTGCCAATCGCAAATCCTGAGCCGTAAAGCCCATTAAATGACAAAGGCCGGCACCTTCGGGTGTCGGCCTTTTGTGTTTGGATTGCTGTCGGGCGATGTTGCCCCCTTATGTGTGCACAGGTGCGAGGGCGCATTCATTAATGAATGGTCGGGGCGTTCGGTGCTGCGGGCAGGTCAAAGGTAAACCTGTCCTGATCTTTAAGTTCTTCATTTGCGGCACGTTTGACCAGTTCAGCAGCCAGCACCAGCGATGTTTCGATCGCCCATTTAAGCTGTTCGACGGCACCTTCGTTTCCGGCATTTAATGCTTCTGGCAGGATGCGTTCCTGCAGGAATTTGGCGACACCGGCAAAAGCGCGCGCGGCACTTTCACAATTATTGCGTTCGACCATAAAGCGACCGGTTGTTTCGATCGCGTCTGAAATCCCGGCCAGATGGGCCATCATGATGCGGATTTCTCTGTCATCGGTTTCGGTTTTCTTGGCGACGAAACGCAGGATACCGGCATAAAAGCCATAGTCAGAAGCCATCGGAAACACGCCTTCGCTGGGTTTGATCTGTGATCTGAGTGAATTAAAGCAATTTGCGCCGTTTTAGACAATTCACCCGTCGTGGTATAGTCCCTGCAAACAGATAATCTTGACTGCCTGAAAAAGGCGGTGATCACAGGGGCGTTTGCGTCGATGCTGCAGGGCGGATTAATCTTTATCGTGGCCATGGCCTATATCGGGCTGTTGTTTGCCATTGCGTTTTACGGCGACAAATATGCCGATAAATGGCGATCTTCACGGTTAAAGCCGTCAATTTATGCCTTGTCGATGGCGGTCTATTGTACCAGCTGGACGTTTTTCGGGTCCGTTGGCACGGCGGCCACGCGCGGCTGGGCCTTTTTGCCGATTTATATCGGACCGATTATTGTCATGATCCTTGGTTTTGGCATCATGTCCAAAATCGCCCGGGTCTGTCATAAGCAAAACATTACCTCGATCGCGGATTTTCTGGGCTCGCGCTATGGCAAAAGCCAAAGCCTTGCAGCCCTTGTTGCCCTGATCGCAGTTGTCGGGGTTCTGGCCTATATTTCATTACAGCTTAAGGCCGTTTCGCTTTCTTTTGATGTTCTGATCGGCAATCTTGGCGAACAGGTTGTACGCCACGCCGAAGGCCATTTTTCCAAAGATACTGCCTTTTATGTCACCATTCTGATGGCGGCTTTCGCCATCCTGTTTGGCGTGCGCTATATCCATGCATCCGAACATCATGACGGGCTTATTCTGGCGGTGGCGTTTGAAAGTCTGGTCAAACTTGCCGCCCTGTTGCTGGTCGGATTTTTTGTCGTCTATGGCATGTTTGACGGGTTTAGCGACATCAATAACAGGGCGATGGCCGATCCGACCGTGCGCCAGATGTTCATTCCCGACAGATGGCTGACATCGAATTTCTTTGTTGCCACCATGCTGGCCGGTTTTGCGATTTTCTGCCTGCCGCGCCAGTTCCATGTGACATTTGTCGAAAATGATGACCGTCGAAACCTGACCAGTGCGCGCTGGCTGTTTCCGGCCTATCTGATTGCGATCAATATCTTTGTTGTACCGATTGCCATTGCCGGTCTTTTCTTGTTTGGCAATGACCCGACGGTAAATCCGGATACCTTTGTTCTGACGCTGCCCTTGTTGGGCGGGCAGAACTGGCTTGCGGTGGTGGCCTTTGTCGGCGGGCTTTCGGCCAGTACAGGCATGGTGATTGTTTCATGCGTTGCGGTGTCAACCATGGTTTGTAACGATCTGGTCATGCCGCTTTTGCTGCGGTCCGAACGTTTGCAAAAACGTATGTCGGGCGATGTCAGTCAGGTGCTTTTGAAAATTCGCCGTGCTGCGGTGGTGGGCCTGCTGTTTTTGGCTTATGGCTTTTATCGGTTTTTGTCGGGCAAATATGCGCTGGCCGATATCGGCATGCTGTCCTTTGCGGCGATGGCGCAATTCGGTCCGGCTGTTCTGGCGGCGATCTATCTTAAAAACATCAACCGTACCGGCGTGCGTCTCGGGCTTGTATCGGGCTTTGTGCTTTGGGCCTATACGTTGTTGGTGCCCATCTTTGTGCAGGGGGATTTGCTTCCGGCATCGATTTTGACGGACGGACCGTTCGGTATTGCAATTCTTAATCCCCAGGCGCTTTTGGGGGTCGGAATTGCCGATCATTTGACCCACGGGGTTGTCTGGTCGCTCGGGGTGAATTTCGTTTTGATGTTTGTTGGTTCGGCGATTGGTGTACAGGGCGTCACCCAGCGTCGCCAGGCACAGATGTTTGTGGATGTCTGGCGCAAGGATACCAAATTGCGCAACGACACCTGGCCCGGGCGGGTGACCATTGGCGATCTTGAAGATCTGGCTGCGCGGTTCCTTGGCAAACATTGGGCGCAGCGGGCTTTTCGCAATTATCTGCAATCGCGTGACGGGGAAAACAAACGCACCGACATGGCCGATGTTGATGCCGCGAACTTCACCGAACATCTGTTATCCGGGGCGGTTGGCGCGGCATCGTCGCGCGTGGTGATGGCGCTTTTGCTTCCTGACAAGGCGGTTTCGCGCCGCGATGCAATGGAACTTCTTGACGAAGCATCCGAGGCCATCAAGTTCAACCGTGATCTGTTGCTCAATACCCTTGAAAACATTTCGCAAGGGGTCGGGGTGTTTGACCAGAACCTGCGCCTGGCGACCTGGAACCATCGTTTTATTGATCTGATGGGGCTTTCGACCAGCGACATTCAGGTCACCATGCCGCTTTCGGAGCTGGTCCGGATTTGCCGCGATAACGGCAACCGGGCGGTGGATATTGAAATTCTTCTGGGCCGCAATGCCGCCCCGCAAATGCGCCGTTTGCCGCACACTTATGAACGCAAACGTGCCGACGGCATGGTGCTTGAAGTGCGCACCAACCCGATGCCCGATGGTGGATTTGTTGCCACGATTGCCGACATCACTGCACGTGTGCGCACCGAAGAGGCGCTTCGTGACAGTGAACGCAATATCCGGATTTACACCGATAATATTCCGGTCATGATCGCCTATGCGGATAAAAATCAACGCCTGCGCTTTACCAACCGGCCCTATGAACGGATGTTTGGCCTGCGTCGGGTCGAAGCACATGGCATGTCGGTCCGCGAAGCGGTGGGCGAGGAACGCTATGTCCATCTCGCCCCGATGATCGAGCTGGTCTTGCAAGGCTATCGCCAGAGTTTTGAAATCGAATTTCCGGCGATCACGCGCAACCGCAATGATGAACGCGCAAGTCTTGGCGTGCGCGAAGGCCGCTATACCGAAGGTACCTATATCCCGCACTTTGATGAAACCGGCGAAGTGCTGGGCTATTTTTGCATCTATCACGACATCACCGAGCGCAAGGCCGCCGAACAGGCCCTTAAAGAAGCCAACGAAGGCCTTGAAGCACGTGTGGCTGAACGAACCCACGCGCTTGAGGTCCTTAATTCCGAACTGTCAGACGCCAAGGAACAGGCCGAAACCGCCAATGATACCAAAACCCGGTTCTTTGCAGCGGCCAGCCATGATCTTTTGCAGCCGCTGAATGCCGCACGCCTGTTTACCGTCGCGCTGAGTGGCAAGCAGGGGCTTGCCGATGATGTACTTGACCTGATCGGCAAGGTGGATCTGTCGCTTAAGGGGGTTGAGGAACTTCTGAACGAGCTTCTTGATATCTGCAAGCTTGATGCCGGTGCGATGCAGCCGACCATTCGCGATTTTGCCATCAATGATGTGCTGGGCGCGCTTGAAACCGAATTTGGCCCGATTGCCGAAAATGCCGGACTTAGCTTCAAGGTCCATAAACGCGATCTTTGGGTGCGCAGTGACAGTCGACTGCTTAGGCGTATTTTGCAGAACTTCATTTCCAACGCCATGCGCTATACCCGCACCGGCGGGGCGGTGGTCGGTTGCCGTGTGCGCGGTGACAAGCTCCGCCTTGAAGTCTGGGATAGCGGGCCGGGCATCCCCGAAGACAAACTGAAAATCATCTTCCGCGAATTCCATCGCCTTGAAGGCCCGGAAACCACCGATGTAAAGGGGCTTGGCCTTGGCCTGGCAATCGTGGATCGCCTCGGGCGCTCGCTTGATCATCCGGTTTCGGTGCGCTCGCGCCCCGGTCGCGGCACGGTCTTTTCGGTCGAAGTCCCGCTGGGGTTGGCCGATACGGCCGCCGCCCCCAAACCCAAACGCCGCATGGCGGGCGAGTTGGGCGGTTTGCGGGTGCTGTGCATTGATAACGAGCCGGCCATCCTTGATGGCATGCGCGCCATGCTTGAAAACTGGGATTGTGTGGTGACCACCGCGCGCTCCGGGGCAGAGGCAAAGGCATTGGTCACAAAACAGGATGGCCGCGATCCGCAATTCGCACCCGATATCATCCTTGCCGATTACCACCTTGATTCCGGCCAGACGGGGCTTGAAGTCCTGACCCGGCTGCGCGATGTTCACGGTGTTAACGTGCCGGGCGTCATCATCACCGCCGACCGCTCAACCGAGACCGCTGACTTGATCGCCGAACAGGGGTTTTCCTTGCTCAACAAACCGCTCCGCCCGGCCAAGCTTCGCGCGTTGATGACGCGTGCACTGAACCGGTTGGGAAGTGATGCGGCGGAGTGAGTAAATTCCTCTCAGGTTCACTCAAATAAAGAGTAAAAGTATGTCCGTTTATTCACCTGAACAAATATTGCAATTGGAACAAGCTAGTGCTGCTGTTCAGGCAAAATATGAGAAGTTACTTGGAGCATACTATTCCAAAAAATATCGTACTCCTAAGGGATACGAGTACGCACTACATGGGTTCGGTCGACGATTACGTGTTATGACACGATGCATCGAGAACATATTTAGAGTGCTTCCACCGAGCCAAACTGTAAAACCGGATGATAGTCAAAGGCTTGATGCAACAATTAACATCCAATCCTTTGTTTACAACGCATATGGGTGTTGTGAGAATTTAGCTTGGATATGGGTTCATGAGAGAGAGATCAAAATGCCGAACGGTGATCCACTCTCATACGGAGCGGTAGGGTTTAGGAAAACCAACAGGGTTGTTTGGCGGTCTCTCCCAATTGACTTTAGAAAGCACCTTGGAACGTTGGATGAGTGGTTTGCCAACTTGAGGAGTTTTCGGGACGGTTTGGCACATCGTGTTCCATTGTACATACCGCCATCTCTTGTCGATCCTAAGAACAATGAAAAGTACAATGAGCTTGAACGCCAAGCGACAATTGCCGAGATTACCCAAAACGACAAAGCCTTGAGGAATGCAGAGGCAAATTTAGCTCAGATTGAGTTCTTTAGGCCGGTGATGACACACTCTGTGACAGAAGAAGCACCATTAATTCGCTTCCATGCTCAAGTGCTGGCAGATTTCAACACGGTGGACGAAATCGCTACGAAATTCTACAAGATTTTGTAGCAAGAGTACCGGATTCAAGCACTCTCTCGAACCGGCTGGATTAAAACATCCGCCGGAATGCCCCAAGCCTCATTCAGTTTTCTGATCTGCGTTAGCGATAGACTGGTTTTATGATTGAGGAATTCTGACGCACGGGACCGACTGCCGAGCAGCTTGCCAAGTTCGGCGCGATCCAGTCCGTTTTGCTCCATGTAAAACAGTACCGCTTCGACCGCATCGGGTGCAGCAATCGGGAACTGTTGCGCTTCATATTGATCAATCAGGATACCTAGCACTTCCAACTGATCTGCTTCGGGCGTGCCGGGCTTGGTTTCCCAAAGCTCTTCAAGCTGCTCCATCGCGGCTTCATAGTCCGCTTCGGTCTTGATGGGTTTGATGGCGTAGGTCGTTTGCATTCTCTTCTCCTGCCCAATACGATCAGAACTTGTCGACGGTTTTGGCGTCAATTTTGTCGTAATCGGCGTGGGTGCCAATGAACTTGATCCACGCGATCTGAACGTCATAGCGAAAGGCAACAATCAGGCGATAATCGTTCCCATGGATTTTAAACCTGATCCGTTCGGCATTGATGCTTTTCGCCGTGCCAAATACTGCTAGAACATCTTGATGGTTTTGCCAGTTCGCTTTGCGCGTACAGTCAAACCATGCCCGTAAGGGTTGCTCGGTTTCAGGGTGTTTGGTCCAGAAATTGACAAGCACCTTTCGGGCAATGATGCGCATTTAGCGTCCTTGTCTCAGCGTATTTCAATATTTCGATTTGATGGAGAATAGCATGTTCCAAAAATTGGAACAATGGTATTCTCTTGCACGAGCAGGCTAACGATCTGTCAGCATTAGTTTGAGGCCCATCAAGACAAACGCACCTGCAAAGTTTTTGCCGATCAAACTCATGACCTTCGGGCGTTCGATGATGTGGCTGCGGAGTGCACCGGCGAAGCATCCGTAAACCGCAAACACACCAAATGTCATCGCCATGAAGATCAAACCAAGGATCGTCATTTTCCCAGTTGTATCGGGAATGTTAGCGCTAACAAATTGTGGCAAGAAGGCGAGGAAGAAGAGCGACAGTTTGGGGTTGAGCAGATTGAGCAAGATGCCGTCGCTGATGATTTCAAGCACGCCCGCAGCACTTTCATTGGCGGTGACTTTCATCGCACCTGTCCCGTGCCACATGCCCCAGGCCATGTAAAGTAGCCACGCGACACCGAGATAACGCACGATTTCAAAAGCAACCGCACTGGCATGGAGCAGGGCGGCAAGGCCAAGGATGCTGGCGGCCATATGCGGGACGATGCCAAGCGTGCAGCCAAAGGCCGCCCAGATGCTTGCTTTCATGCCGCGCCCCAGCCCAAGTGCCAGGGTATAGATCACACCCGTGCCGGGCAGGACGACGATGATAAGCGAGGTTATCAGGAAATCGAGGCTGATCATTTTGTATCCGTTCGTTTGACTGTGTTGCCCCGAAGTTTAAGCAGCAAGAGCAGGGCATTCTTGAACGGAATTGCGAGATGATTTCGTCAAATTCGTCATTCCGGGCGGAGCGGAGCGCAGGCCCGGAATCCATAGCGCATTGAAACAAAGATGGATTCCCGCCGTCGAGGGAATGACGGTTGGTTGGACAGTGCCACGACGGCGTTGGATTCCCGTACCCGCCTTCGCGGGCACAGGCTCTGCGTGGGAATGACGAATAGTCGGTTTGAGGGACCTCAGTTTGCCCGAACCGCACGGGCATAGCGGCCCGGTGTCAGGCCAAAGGCACGGACAAAGTGGCGGTTCAGGTGGCTTTGATCGGCAAAGCCGGCACCACTTGCGACAGCGGCAAGGGGGGCGCCAGATTTAATCATGACACGGGCCAGGTCAATGCGCCGCTGGATCAGATAGGCATGCGGGGTTAAGCCCGTCGCCCGGGTGAAATCGCGCACTGTCTGAAATTTGCTCAAGCCCGCAGCACCGGCAAGGTCATCAAGGCTGTGGCTGTGTGTCGGGCTGTCATCAAGCAGTGCCTTGGCACGTTTGATCCGGGCATGGGCGACGGCTTTGCGCACGCCTGATTTTGCGGGCGGCTCATCGGGGCCGATCATGGCGTGATGGAGCATCATCAGCAGCATTTCATCGCGCCGGAGCTGCGCGGTTTGGTTCGATCCGTTGGTGATGGCATCAAACAGTGCGCCGAAACATCGCCAAACAGGCGCGCTATCCATTACGGGCCGGGTAAATTCATATTGGTTGGTCGCGGTTTCCGAAAGGTCGCTTGCCGCGCGTGCAATCAAATCCGGCTCGAAATACAGCATGTTCCAGCCGCGCGGGCCATCACCGATCGGGTGGCCATCATGGATTTCACGCGGATTGACCGTGATGATGTTGCCCGCTTCGGCCTCGACCATGCCGCGCCCGGAGGCCGATTTTTGCGCACCCGAATACATAAAGCCGATGCCAAACGCCTCGTGGCTGTGCTTGGCAAAGCTGTGGCGGGTTTGGGCCATGACGGCCTCAACACCTGCGCAATCATGGGAGATGATATGAACCTGATCCTGCGACATGGCTCAAGGGTGGCAGGATAAAAGGTGTTTGGCAATTGGTTGCTGCTTTGGGTGTTTTAACGGTTGGTCCGTTTGGGGGCGGTCATGTTTCTTTTGGCTCTTTTGGCGGTCGCGGGGTTTCGCGGTGCGGCCCGATCAGTTCGCGCAAACCGCCAAGGCCTTCGACATGTTTGGAAATAACCCCCATGACGATCAAAATCGGCACGGCAACCAGCACACCGACAAAGCCCCACAGCCAGCCCCAAAGCGCAATCGCAAGAACAATGGCAATCGAGTTGATCTTAAGCCGGTTGCCCACCAAGGCCGGGGTGATCAATTGCCCCTCGATCACGGTACAGGCCAGATAAAGACCCGGCGCAATCAATGCCTCGGCGGTGGTTTGCATCGAAACAAGCGCCACCACGGCGACGATGGCAACACCGCTTAGTGCGCCAAGGATCGGAACGTAATTAAGGATCGCCGCCGCAATTCCCCACAAAGCCGGATTGGGCAGGCCAACAATCGCCATCAGGCTGCCAACCACGATGCCCAGTGCGATATTGATTGCGGTGATGGCCGCAAGATAACGGGATACTTCGCGTTCAATGTCATGAGCAATGCGCATGCCCTTGCGCCGATCGCCAAAGGTGGGCAAAGCCCGGATCAGTTTTTCATAAATGCGATCCCCGCCAGACAAGATAAACAGCAACAAAACCAGCATCAGCATGATGCCCGCCATGATATCAGGCGCACCCTGGGCCGCCTGACTGATCAGGTTGGGTTCGGCGACCACGACTTTTTGCACGTCCTCGCCACCGTTATCCTGTTCAGTGGCCTCTGATACCTGTTGCTGTGCTTCGCGCAGTTTATCAAGCGGTTCACTGAGATCAGCCAGACGCAGGCGCAATTGCCGTTCGATATTGGGGGCCTCGTCTATCCAGCCTGAAATTGGCCCGCTCAGGCCGTAAATCCCGGCAATGACAGATGCGCTTAATGTCAGGACAACCGCAAAGGCCGTCAGGGCATTGGGAATACGAAACCGTGCCAATGTGCGGACAAGCGGGGAAAAGACAAGCGACAGCAAAAAGGCGAGAAACACCGGCAGCAAAAGACTTTGCGCGACATAAAGACAGCCCAGCAACAAAACCAGAAATGTCCCGATGACCGAGATCGTCCGGGCACGGCGATAAACCAGCGCGCGGGCAATCATACGCGGGCTGGTGCCGGTGGGCGGGGATGGCGTCGCGCCACCGGTTTCAGGCGAAGGCGCAGTGCTTCTGGCCGACATGCATGCTCTCCTGGCGGGCAGGGCAAAACGCCTGCGGAGGTTTAAGCGATATGCATGTAACGGTTGAAGGGGCGCTAAGTTCCGGATGCAAGATTGCGGTGGCAAAGCCGGGGTAAAACAAAAACGGCGCCCAATTAAACTGGACGCCGTTTCATGCTGCGCTCAAAGCCCGTTTGGCTTTGAGCCTAGAAGCGCTTGATCAATGCAAAACGGACATTGTGTGACTGGAAATCAGCGTCATAAGAAAAATCCGCCTCAGATCCACCTTGGCCGACGTCTGCATCACCATTTACGATTTGCGGGAAATAAGTCATTACATAGTCACCGCGAAAAGCCCATCCGTCGCCAAGCATATAGCCCGCGCCGATACTGCTTGATACGCCAAAGGCCGTTCTTGTGTCGGTGAATGTATGATCGGTTCCGCCCAATACATTGTCGGTGAATCTATGAGTGGTCTTGAACCGGCTGATGGACGGGCCGGCGGCAAAATATAGTTGCCAATTACCGGTTGCGTAGCCGATTTTCGGGCGAATGCTAAAGGAGAAATCAGTTTCTACGGTCGTTTGGGTCGAGAATTCTCCGCCCGCATTTGTGTCATATACGAACGGCCCATGACTTTTCGTTTCAGAAAACGGCATGAAGGTCAGATCGCCTTCAATCCCGTAAACAATGTTCCGGTCCTGATAGTCATAGCCAAACAGGGCAGAGCTACTGACGTCAAAACCGTCAAGCGTATCATTGAGAAGAGGTGTAAGCTGTTCTCTGTCACTGCCACCACCAAGGTCTTCGAAATAACCCGTATAAAGGACGTCAGTGTCCGGCTTCGCCGCACTATAGGCGCCGCCGAGCGCAAGGCCGCCATAAAACCCAGACCAGTTTGTTTCAGCAAAGGCATGGTTTGCAGCAGCGCAAAGGGTGAGGGCGACAAGACTTGCGCTTGAAATTCGGGATTTGAGAAGAAAGGACATAGGGTGGCTCATATTCTATTGCTTATGGAACTATATCAACTTGTATAGTCCATTAGAGATTTGTTGTCTCTGTAAAAAGTGCAATTTTTGCAATAGCTTAGACCTACCCTTAAGGGGTATTCGAAATTACATATCGACTGCCGGTTCCTGAAGCTGCAATTCACGCGCGATGATGACGGCTTGGGTGCGGCTATGGACGGAAAGTTTACGCAGGATGGCTGATACGTGGGCTTTTACCGTTGCCTCGGTGACATCAAGCTCATAGGCAATCTGTTTGTTCAGTTTGCCTTCGGTCAGCATGTTCAGAACACGAAGCTGTTGCGGGGTGAGCTGGCCGATCTTTTCGGCAAGGTCGGTTGTCTCGTCATCGCTTGGGCCGTTTTCAACCGCATCGCGCGCCCAATCGGGCATCCACATGCCGCCATCCAGAACGGTTTTGACCGCAAGCCCGATTTCATCAACCGGGGCTGATTTCGGCACAAAGGCCGATGCGCCATATTCGATGGAACGGCGTACGACGGGCAATTCCTGACTGGCTGATACAATCGAAACCGGAATATCGGGATAGGATGCACGCAAGGTAAACAGGCCGGTAAAACCGTTCATGCCGGGCATATGCAGATCAAGCAAAACAAGGTCAATGTCGCCTTTGTGCGCTTCGACTTGCTCGATGGCTTCAGACAGACTGCCTGCTTCAAAAACCGAGACGTTTTCAAGTTCTGTGGTCAAAGCCTGTTTGAGAGCCCCGCGCACAAGCGGATGGTCATCGGCGATCAGAATTTGAAACGTTTCGGACATTGGCAATTTCCCCTGAAAGTCTTCTTCCCCGACTGGTCGCAGATATTCTATCCCGAGCACGTCAAACGCACAAAGGATTAAGAGCCTATTGGGATATTTTGGTTTTGGTTGGGTTGCGACCTTAACGGCGGCAATCTGCACAACAGGTTTTCACCAGGAGAAACGGGCAGAAAGGTTGAGGGAAACCAAAGATCACTCTCGCCCCACGAAATGTGAAACTTTGGCCCCCCTCGCGCCACCGTTTGAGAGTATGCCCATTAAAATCGGCGCCGTAAACTCCGCATTTGAGGAAAAATGAAATTTATCCTATCAGTGTTATCACTGACCGAAATTCAGTTCTGAAACATGACCCAGCAGTGCGAAATTGGCGAATTTATACAATCCATGCCAAAACCGCACAGCCCAAGGAAAAAAGGACACCTAAATGTCTGAACAGCCGCAAGTGATTCGTCGCGAAGACTATAAGGAACCTGACTTTATTGTCGAAAAGGTCGAACTGGTTTTTGACCTTGATCGTGACGTCACAAATGTCAAATCGCGCCTGTTTATGGCTGCGAATCCTGTGCGCGGTACCGGAAAGGGTGACGACGTTTTCCTGCATGGCGAGGATATGAAGTTGCTGTCGGTGACGCTTGATGACGTTCGTCTGGCCTCAAGCGATTTTAGTGTCGATCACGAAGGATTGCGCTTCAAGGCACCGGGAAGCACTTTTATCGCCGAACTTGAAACGCAGATTTCACCGGCCAACAACACCCGCCTTGAAGGGCTTTATGTTTCGCAAAGTGCGTTTTGCACCCAGTGCGAGGCCGAAGGTTTCCGCCGTATTACCTATTTCCCGGATCGCCCGGATGTCATGGCAACCTATAAGGTCACGATCAATGCCAATAAGGAAACCTGCCCGGTATTGCTCTCGAACGGGAACCTGATCGATAGCGGTGACCTTGAAGACGGGCGTCATTTTGCGGTGTGGGAAGATCCATTCCCCAAGCCGTCCTACCTGTTTGCGCTGGTGGCGGGTGATCTGGCCTGTGTCGAAGACAGTTTCAAAACCATGTCGGGCCGTGATGTTGCGCTGCGTATCTTTGTCGAACATGGTAATGAGGATCGCTGCGACTATGCGATGGACAGCCTCAAACGGTCTATGAAGTGGGATGAAGAGGTCTATGGCCTCGAATACGATCTGGATCTGTTTAATATCGTCGCTGTATCGGACTTCAATATGGGGGCGATGGAAAACAAGAGCCTCAATGTTTTCAATGCCAAATTCGTTCTGGCCCGTCCGGATACTGCGACGGATGTGGATTATGAACGCATTGAATCCATTGTTGCGCACGAATATTTCCATAACTGGTCGGGCAACCGGGTAACGTGCCGCGACTGGTTCCAGCTGTCGCTCAAGGAAGGCCTGACGGTGTTCCGCGATCAGGAATTCTCGGCCGATCAGCGTTCCCGTCCGGTACAGCGCATCAAGGATGTGAATGCCCTGCGTGCGGCCCAATTCCCCGAAGATGCAGGGCCATTGGCCCATCCGGTGCGCCCGGACAGCTATATGGAAATCAACAATTTCTATACCGCAACGGTCTATGAAAAGGGCGCGGAACTGATCCGCATGATGCATACGCTGTTGGGCCCGGATGGCTATCGCAAGGGCATCGATCTTTACTTTGACCGTCATGACGGGCAGGCGGTGACCTGTGATGATTTTGCCAAGGCGATGGAAGATGCCAATGGTGCCGATTTCACACAGCTGAAACTCTGGTATTCGCAGGCCGGTACGCCCAAGCTTGATTGGCAGGGGGCCTATGATGCCGATGCCAAACAATATCGTCTGACCATCACCCAGAAAACCGATCCGACCCCGGGGCAACCGGACAAGAAACCTCTGCATATGCCGGTTTCAATCGGGCTTTTGGGGGCGGATGGTTCTGATCTGGTGGCCAAAACGGTTGAATTCAAAGAAGCAAAACAGGAATTCGTCTTTGACGGCGTTTCCGAGGCACCGATTGTGTCCTTTAACCGGGGATTCTCGGCACCTGTCAACATCATCACCGATCAACCCGATGACGAACTTGTCTTCCTGATGGGCCATGACAGCGATGCCTTTAACCGTTGGGAAGCCGGCCAGAAATACGCAACCCGTCTGATGTTGTCCGCGATTGCAACATTTGAAGAAAATGGCGGCGATGTTGATGCCGCCTTTGCCGGCGAACAGGCCCGCGTGGATGCATTTATTGCGGCAATGCGTGCGACCCTGATGAATGATGATCTTGATAAGGCGTTTCGTGCCGATGCGCTTGTTCTGCCAGGCGAAGCGTTCTTGTCTGAGCAACGCAGCCCCGCCAATCCCGAGGCGATCTATCAGGTGCGCACTGCCTTGCGCAAACGTATCGGGCAGGCGCTTTGTGACGATTTTGCCAATGCCTATCATCAGAACGCCTCAAACGCGGCCTTTACCCCGGATGCGGCATCGGCGGGCCAGCGCGCCTTGCGGGCTACGGCCCTTGCTTATCTTGTTGCAAGCGAGGAGGGCGAATATGTTGATGTTGCAGCCGTGCAATATGGCACCGCAGACAATATGACCGATCAGATGGCCGCGCTTTCAGTGCTGAATAATCTTGATCACCCGGCCCGTGAAACGGCGCTGGCTGATTTTGAACAACGTTTTGCCAATGATGCTGTTGTTCTTGATAAATGGTTCTCGCTTCAGGCGATGTCATCGCGCGATGATACATTGGCCAGGGTCAAGGATCTGATGAGCCATCCGGCCTTTACCATGCGCAACCCCAACAAGGTACGCGCCCTGATCGGGGCTTTTGCCATGGGCAATCCGCGTCATTTCCATGCCAAGGACGGATCGGGTTATGAATTCTATGCTGATCGTCTGATCGAGCTTGATGATATTAACCCGCAGGTGGCCGCACGCCTGTGCTCGCCACTTGGTAAATGGGCGAAGTACGATGCAGGGCGCGCAAACAAGATGAAGGCTGCTTTGAACCGTATCCTCGCCAAGCCGGAAATTTCGCGCGACCTGTACGAGATTGCGTCGAAATCCGTGGCGGGTTGATCACAACTGACTTGACTGACAAATGACAAAGGGCGGCCCGCTTGGTAAGGCCGCCCTTTGTTTTGGATATGTTCAGATTAAAAACGATCAGGTCAGTTTCATACGTTCGCTAAAGGCGCGCATTTTTTCTGACAGATTGTGGGCCACTTCGGAAAGCTTGTGGCTGGCGGTATTCAGGTCGTGGGCATTGCGCCCTGTGCCTTGGGCACCATCATTGACCAGTGTAATCAATTCATCCATCGATCCCGCACCATCTGCAATGCGTTGTACGTTTTCGGAAATTTCGCCGGTTGCGCGACGTTGTTCATCCACCGAATGTGTGATGGTTGACTGGATGTCATTGACCTGGTGAATGACCTCGCCAACGGTGCTGATCGAATGGGCGGCTTTCTGGACTTCTTGCTGGATTGCAGCGGTCAGGTCGCCAATCTGGCCTGTTGCATTTGCCGTTTGATCGGCAAGCGATTTGACCTCGTTGGCGACCACGGCAAAGCCTTTGCCAAGTTCACCCGCACGTTCAGCTTCGATCGTTGCATTAAGCGACAAAAGCTTGGTGCGATGGGCAATGTCGTTGATCAAATCAATGATTGAACCGATCTCGGAACTTGCCTTTTCAAGGGACACGATATTGCGTTGGCTTTCTTCGGCTTCTTCACGTGCCCGCCCGGTTACGTCAGATGCCTCGGTTGCCTGACGGTTGATTTCGGCGATCGAGGATGAAAGTTCCTCGACGGCGGTGGCGACATTGCGCGTGTTCGATGCCGCTTCGCGCGAAACATCAAGCGCACTTCCCGATTGCTGGATGGTGTTTTCCGACTGGTTGGTCAATTCACTGGCAAGTTTCAGCAATCCTTCGGACTGTTCGGTAACCGATTGCGCTACGCGGGCAACTTCGGCCATCATTTCAGTGACTGCGATCCTGCTTTCCTCTCGCTCACTGACATCATTCCAGGCCAGCATCGTTCCCAGCAGAACATTATCCTTGTCGCGGACCGGGGCTGCCAGGATATCAAGATATCCGCGGTCCGTCTGGATGACTTCGGAAAATGGCAGATTGCTCGGGTCGCCAAGTTTGGTCTGGAATTCTGCGCCAAGATCCAGAAAGTCTCCGGTGATGGAGCTGATGTCGCCGCCCAGAAAGGTCTGCGCACTGGCGTTCAGGTAACTGAGCTTGCCATCAGGCAGGATCATGGCTGTCATGGTCGGTGTATTTTCAACCATATTTTGCAAGATAAGTGCCTGCCGGACCGATTCCCGCAACGCAATCAGGGCTTTTTTCATTTCCCCGATTTCGTCGTTGCCGACCTCGGGCAGGGCAACATTGGTATCGCCCTTTGAAATCGCGGTCATGGCGCGGGCAAAGGCACGCAGATTGCGCAGAACCGTGCTGCGCAACAGGATCCAGCCAACAATCCATCCTGCCAGCAATACTCCGACAAGAATCTGGATCGACAATGTGCGCAAGTTGTCTGTCTGGGCATAAAAATCGGAAACATCACGATCAAAACGCGCTGTGGCCCAAACGCCGCCTCTGCCGTCTGCAATCGTAACATCTACTGCCGCGCGGTAGGTCGCAACGTCACTATTTGCAGTGGTGTCAGCGGTGTCGTTGTCAGCGTCTTTGTTGCTGTCGGTGGCGGTTTCTTCTGCGCGGGGCGTCTCGTTTTCAAGACTTTCGAACAGGACAGCCCCGCTATTGTCGAGAATTTCGAAATTTCCGCCCAGCACCTTGCCGATCCCATCAAGCTGGGGCAGGGGATCGGTGATGACTTCAAGGAAGCCAACCGCACGGAAACCACCAACAGGCAAAATGAGGCTAAAGACCGGGCGTCCATCCGGGGTTGCCCACATGAAGCTTGCCGGTTTGCGGGCTTCGGCTTTTTCGCGACTGGTCAGATAGGCTTTGACATCCGGGTTATCTGTGACGCTTGCACCCAGATCGGCCTCGGAGCGGGTCAGTTGATTGAATTCCTGATCATAGGAAATGGCATCAATCAGATGTACATCCCCCTGAACCACTTCGCGGGCGTTCGACAAAATGTCGAGTTCGGCCTTCATGCGAGTCTGGTCATTTTCCTGATAACTTTTGACAAGACTGCCAAGTCGCGACCATTCATTGGCGATAGGGGTGATTTTGGCGGCATAGTCCGTGGCAATACGCGACCCGACAAAGAAATTGACTGTGCCGCTGACTGAATTGTTCAGCGTTTCAATCGCGAAATTGCGATAGGTATCACCGGTCCACAGAAGCATCCAGGTCACGGCTCCTGAAACCAGCAACCCCGTTACCAACAAGATTCGCCGTAACGTCAGAAGGCTGTTGGCACCACCCGAAATAGCCGTCTTTGCGGCTTTGTCTCCCGTCATTTATGTCACTCCAAGCAAACCGTGTTTGTTTTTTTGAATTGATTTGATTGGCCCGTGTCGCTCCCTGACACATCGCTACTTCTTATGAGTAGTTTCCCTGATCCAAGCAGACCTTGATTTGGAACACAATCCTTTAGTTTGCCTTGACCAAGGATAACTGCGGAACACAGCCTTTCTCAAGCCGTCGTCAGGTTTGAAATTCTCCTTTGGGTTGGGGTGGTTAACCGTGAAATGGTTGTGTTTTTTCGACGCATTCAAAAAAAATATGCGAATGTGTGTGATAATCGTTTGCATTTGCAATTTCGATGCACTATGACTGTGTTTGTCAAATGCAGACGACGACGTCGTTTGTGACCAGTCATCAGGCTGACATGGCGTGCCTGATGACTTCTATCTTCGGGATCTCTCTCCCCGAAGGTCGATCTCTCTCACTCAAGGGGGCTGGTATCCGGATCATTGTGCGGGACAATGCCGGGGAACATACCAGCCCCTCTTTTTTTTATCCGGTCAAAAATTACCTGATTTTATGGTGTTTGCGCTGTCTGGTTGTGCACGGCAGCGGGCTTTAGCGTTTTATAAACGTGCTGGCGGTTACAAATGCCTGGTAACTTTGATGTCGTGAAGGATGGCCAAGTCCATGGCTGGCGAAGACCACACCAACAAACCCGAATTGCGCGCAACACCGGACAGTCAGAACGCGCCCGAAGCAGCGCAAAAGGATGCGCCGCTCCCGGCTTTTATTTATGGACGGGACGGACACGGTGATGGCGGCGGGCGTGGGGGGAAGCGCCCCGGTGATCGGCAAAACCTCAATGCACGGATAGCGGATATGGATCGTAAAACCCTTCTTGGCCTGGTGACAGGCGCAGGCATGCTTGGGCTTGTCTTGTTTTTTGCCGGAATGCTGGTAGGGGCAGGGCTGTTTATGGATTCTGATGACGGTGCCCGCACCGCGCAAACCCAACAGCCAAAGGTCGAAATGCTGGCCTCTGCCGAGGATGAACCAGCCAATGCACAGCAGCCGGTGCCAGAACGCGTGGAAACAACCACCGGCACCGATCAGGATGCCGCACCGGAAATCAGTCCAGACAGTGACGACCCTGTTGGCGATTTGATTGCCCAGCGAAGTGCTGCTTTATCCGAAGACACCAAAGAAAATGGTGATGCGGTGGCAGATGCTGGCGATAGCGCCAAACAGCAAGAAACGCCAGAAGAAACATCGGAGCAGGTGCAATCTGCCATTGCCGCACCAGAGATTCGCGACCTTGCCGGTGCGACGGATGGTGACGATGGTGCGGCCGATGCATCCTCCGTCCCCGAGGCGCCCGCGGCTCCGGCTGTGCCCGATGCTCCGGCAATTGATGATGCTGCGAGCGGCACCTCAGCGACCGACGCAGCAGATCAAAGCGCCCCCGCCCAAACTGCCTCGTCAGAAACGACCGCCCCAAAGCCAAAAGCGCCTGAAAACAGCACGGCCACAGATGCAAGCAAGCCGTTCTCGGTGCAGGTTGGTGCGTTCAAGGTGCATGAAAATGCCAGCCAGCGGGCCGAAGAACTGCGCGGAAAGGGGCTTGAAGTTGCTGTGGTGGTTCGTGGCAAGGAAGACGACGCTGCCTGGTATTATGTTCGCATCGGATCTTATGGCAGCCTTAAGCAGGCCAGGGACAGCGCAGCCAAGATCAAGGCTGATCATTCGATTGATGGTTTTCCGGTTCGTGCAGAGCCAAATGACCGGGTGGTGAATTGATCCTTATCTTGTGACACATCTATATATGTGTGCAAAATCAGGTACTGTATTTATCCGTGGGGCGGGGCAGAGATGCGCCGCCCCTTTTTACTATTTGGCATTTTGGCGTCATCGGGTTTGTTTTTGTGCCCGGATTGGGGCATTCTACTTGCCATCCTCGGACAAAGACGTTACGCGCTAGGTTCGCAAACACCAGACAGGCAGCCGAAGGTTTCCGAAGGCTGCAAAGCAATACAGGATAGCCGACAGCACATGAGCACGCACAAGGATTTCCCCAATCTTCATATTCTTGATCATCCGCTGATCCAGCATAAGCTGAGCCACATGCGCAAGGTCAGCACATCGACCAAGACGTTCCGCCAGTTGCTCAAGGAAATCGCGTTGTTGATGGGCTATGAGATCACCCGCGAGCTTCCCGTCAGTTTTGAGGATATCGAAACCCCGATTTGCTCGATGAAGGCGCCAGTCATTCAGGGGCGTAAATTGGCGGTCGTGCCGATCCTGCGTGCCGGTTCGGGCATGGCGGATGGCTTGATCGAGCTGATGCCATCGGCACGTATCGGTCATATCGGCCTGTACCGTGACCCCAAAACCCATATGCCGGTTGAATATCTGGTCAAATTGCCGGAAGTCGAAGGTCGTACCTTCATTCTGGTTGACCCGATGCTGGCGACGGGCAACTCGGCTGTCGCGGCAATTGATACGCTTAACAAATATGGCGTTGCTGACAAGGATATCCGCTTTATGGCGCTGGTCGCCGCTCCGGAAGGCGTCAAGGTTTTCCAGGATGCCCATCCTGATGTGCCGATCTATACTGCGGGCCTTGATGAAAAGCTTGATGAAAAAGCTTATATTGTGCCGGGCCTTGGGGATGCCGGTGACCGTTTGTTCGGTACCCGCTAAGTCGTAAGTAAGATACTTAGTTGCAAAAAGGGTGCCGCTTGGCACCCTTTTTGATTCCTGGATCGTTCGGTATCGTTCGGTAATGATCAGCCCTTGGGCGATACCGTAATATCGACCACCGATCCGCTAAAGGACCCGCCGGTCAGCTTGATGGTTGCGACGCGGTTTTCCCGGTCATAGACCAGAACCGAAATATCGGCGCGCACGACGGTTACTTTGCTCCAGCCGAAATTCGGCATTTCGCGCTCGTAGAAATCATACATCTGGGCTGGCGATCCGCCGGCATTCAGGACCAGACGCCCGTGCCAGGCATCCGATGCGCCAAAGATGATGCTTTTATCCATATCCAGTGACGAGTTGGATGGCATCGGAATATCGGTGAACTGGGTAAAAGACGGTCCGGGCTTGCCGCCATTGGCTTCGGCGCTGCTCGAACCTGTGTTGGGCACAATGTTGGTCCCTGTGCACCCGGCAAGTGCCAGCCCTGCAATAGTGGCGGCGCATGTAAGATATTGTCGCAGTCTCATCATCTTCCTTCGGTCCCCTGAAGCCCGTCTAACGAGGGGTATATGTATCTCGCCTCATCATCGGGTGATAATGTAAAGGAAAGGTTCACATATTTGCTTTTGCAGTATTTTACGCCGTAAGAGGGGCATGTATTGCGCGTCGATCCCGGAATGGGGATGGCGAATGCGCCGATCGCGATCTATCCGGGATGATGATGGCCCGAATCAAATAGGGCCAAATATGACGCTGTGTTTGCGTATATATATGTCAATCAAAAGGGGGATCGCCGGGGCGGGGCGAATCAATTCGGGGATACACAGTTTTTTTTCAAGGGCATAAATCCCTGCCGGAAAAAGGGTCTGGATGGGCCTTTGCGGGATTTTTCAACCAAGGGTCGGCTTGCCTGATGATGCTGGGTGCTGTGGTTGGATGGGGTGTGATTTCTAGTGCTTTGATAAATAAGTAAAATCATAAAAATTCGTCTTGAATGCACTTTTTTCCGAAAAAGGTGTTTACAGGCACGTTTCTGGGCCCTATAACCCGCCTCCACCGACGGGGCGCGGCGCTCATGGATTGAGCGACACGGACTTGTTGGTTAAGGGTTTCGGCCTTTAAGTTCTTTGACATTGTAGATCAGAAGGAAGGGA
>JBLXDD010000022.1:0-35053 GCA_048264285.1 Thalassospira sp. | reverse complement strand
GGTCTCCCGGATTTGTGCAGATATGCGAAGCAAAACCGCAGGAAGATCAATATCTTTCAAGATTTTGCGACAAAATATCCTGTGCAAATCCGGGAGATCCAAAGGACATTTGATAAGAGAGAAAGCCTCTACGTCAAATCCCTTGATTGGGGATCACCCCAATCTGC
Source organism: Thalassospira sp. (assembly GCA_048264285.1). Taxonomy (GTDB): domain Bacteria; phylum Pseudomonadota; class Alphaproteobacteria; order Rhodospirillales; family Thalassospiraceae; genus Thalassospira. The sequence goes on along the minus strand of JBLXDD010000022.1, from coordinate 34,886 downwards.
GGGCTTTTCCTTGCTTATTCTCTCTTATCAAGTGCCGGGTCGACCATTTGAATGAGTCCGGCCCCTAGAGACAGGTCCTTTTCATTTGGTTTGAATGGTCTGTTTTCCGTTCTGAGCGGTGTTGATCGTGCTTTGTGCCTGTCTTAGGCCAGACCTGCTTTATTGTCCCTTGACTATATTGCCGCAAACCCTCACTAAATCAGGCCTTGGCGTGTTTCCGGCACGATTTCGCCCGGGTGACACACAACCAGTATTCGCCTTATGCAGGAGCAGGTCTAGTGCGCTATGTCAGCACGCGGGGAAGCGCCCCCGTTTTGCAGTTCGATGAAGTTCTTCTTGCCGGTCTGGCCCGTGACGGGGGGCTTTATGTTCCCGAAACATGGCCGACCTTTTCCAAGGATGACATTCGTGCGCTGCGAACTCTGACTTACGCCGAAGTCGCGTTCAAGGTGATTCAGCCGTTTGTGGCGGGCACTGTTGATGATGATGCCCTTAAGGCCATTCTTGAAGATACCTATAGCGGCTTTGATCACGAAGCGGTCGCACCGCTTAAGCAGCTTGGCCCGAATGACTGGGTGATGGAACTGTTCCATGGCCCGACACTGGCGTTCAAGGATTATGCGCTTCAGGTGGTTGGCCGTCTGTTTGACCATGTTCTGGCCAAACGTGGTGAACGTATCACCATTGTGGGGGCCACGTCGGGGGATACAGGGTCGGCCGCGATTGAAGCGTGCCGTGATCGTGAAAATATCGATATCTTCATCCTGCATCCCAAAGGCCGCGTTTCGGAAGTTCAGCGTCGCCAGATGACGACGATCCTGTCGGACAATGTTCATAACATTGCCGTCGAAGGATCGTTTGACGATTGTCAGGATCTGGTCAAGGCGCTGTTTAACGATCATGGCTTCCGCGATGAAGTCGGGTTGTCGGCGGTGAATTCGATCAACTGGGCGCGGATCATGTGCCAGATCGCCTATTATTTCTGGGCCGGTGTGCAGCTTGGATCGCCGGAACGCGAGATTTCCTTCTCGGTGCCGTCGGGCAATTTTGGCAATGTCTATGCCGGTTATGCCGCGATGCAGATGGGCCTTCCGATCAAGCAGTTCGTGGTTGGTGCCAACCGCAATGACATTCTTGCCCGCTTCTTTGAAAGTGGCGTGATGAAGATGGAAGGTGTCGCGCCATCGCTTAGCCCGTCTATGGATATTCAGGTCAGTTCGAATTTTGAGCGCCTGATGTTTGATCTGTATGATCGTGATGGTCTGGCAATTGCCGAGATGCTGACCAAATTCCGGGAAACCGGGGTTATGGAAATGTCGCAAGGCCAGTTTGCCCGCGCACGTGAACATTTTGACGGGTATCGTCTGGATGATGACGCGACCAAAGCCGCAATCAAGGATGTCCTTGAAACCAGTGGCGAACTGGTTGATCCGCATTCGGTGATCGGCATTGTGTCGGGCCGCGCCTGCAACCGTGACAAATCAGTGCCGATGGTCGCACTGGCAACCGCACATCCGGCGAAGTTCCCGGATGCGGTAAAGCAGGCATCGGGGATTTACCCGGACTTGCCGCCGCGTCTTTCTGATCTATATGACCGGCCTGAGAAGGTCGAACCAATGTCCAATGATGTGGCGACCTTGATGGCGCATGTTCGTAAAAACCGGCGTGCGGCCTGAAAAATGGCTATGATTGGGCCTGATATGCGAAACAGGAGTAATGCTATATGACAGTCGAGCTCACCCGGCTTGACAACGGAATGATTGTCGCAACGGATCGCCTTGATCATGTGCAATCGGTTGCCTTGGGAACGTGGGTTGATGTCGGGGCGCGTAACGAGACGCCTGATATCAACGGTATTTCCCATATGCTTGAACATATGGCATTCAAGGGCACGCGTCGTCGTTCTGCATTGCAGATTTCCGAAGAAATCGAGGCCGTCGGCGGGCAGATGAATGCCTATACCTCGCGCGAGAACACGGCATATTATTGCAAGGTCCTGCACGAAGATCAGGAACTGGCGATTGATGTGATTGCCGATATCCTTCAGCATTCCACACTGGATGCGAAGGAGCTTGAACGCGAACGCCAGGTAATTTTGCAGGAAATCGGTCAGGCCAATGATACGCCTGATGACATCATTTTCGACTATTTTCAGGAAACGGCCCTGCCAAATCAGGCACTGGGTCGATCCATCCTGGGAAGCCCGGAAAATGTTGCATCGCTAAGCCGGGATCATTTGTTTGACTATATGTCACGCCGCTATAGCCCCGAACGCATGGTGTTTTCGGCATCGGGCAAGGTTGAGCATGACCGCGTTGTCGACATGGTTGCCAAGAAGTTTGACAGCCTTCCGGCCCATGAAGACCACGAGATGGAGCCGCTTAAATACGAAGGCGGCAGCCGGATCGAGAACCGAAAACTTGAACAGGTGCATGTGATATTCGGTCTGCCGACCGTGTCCTACACCGATGACAGCTTCTATGACCTGCAAGTATTCAACACCCTGCTGGGGGGTGGCATGTCGTCGCGCCTGTTCCAGGAAATCCGCGAAAAGCGTGGACTGGTTTATTCGGTCTATAGCTTCTCTTCGCACTACGTTGATGGCGGGCTGTTTTCGATCTATGCCGGGACGGGGGCCAATGATGTTGGCGAACTGATGCCGGTGATGTGCGATGAACTGGTGCGTGCAACCGAGGATTTGACCGAGGAAGAAGTGACGCGCGCACGCGCCCAGCTTAAAGCATCGGTCGTGATGGCAATGGAAAGCAATTCCGGCCGTTGTGAAACGCTTGCACGTCAGATCCAGATTTTCGGCCGCCCCCAAAGCATGGAAGAAATCGTCGCCAAGATCGACGGGGTTGACCTTGAAAGTGTGCGGCGTTCAGGAAAGGCGTTGCTTGATGGCAAGCCGACCGTGACGGCCCTTGGACCGGTGGACCAGATGCCGGCCTATGACGACCTGGCATCACGGTTGCGTAGCTAGGTTTCGGTTCCAGATCACAGTTTGAACGGCACTTGCCTTGTTTGGCAGGTGCCGTTTCTTTTTGCCGGGAACGTTTTGCTGGTGTATCCCGATAAAGGGTCCTGACCCTGGAAAGATTGGGAAAAGCATAGCATGAATTATGCCTTTGATATTGGCGGGTCGAAGATCGAGTTCGGTGTTTTTGATGCCAATGGTGACGTTCTTTTGCGTCGGAAAGTATCAACCCCGCGCGATGATCGGGCCTGTTTTATTGCGATCCTTTCGGGGTTTGTTCAGGAAGCTGACGCTGGTTTTTCTGTGCAAGGTGATATTGGCATCAGTCTTGCCGGTGGAGTGGACCCCAAAACCGGGGCGGTGATTTCGGCCAATATTCCCGCCATCACAGGCTGGCCGTTGGCCACAGAGCTTTCCGATATTCTAGGGCGCACCGTTCTTGTCGAAAACGATGCCGATTGTTTTGCCCTGGCCGAAGCAACAAGCGGTGCTGCGGTGAATGCGGATACTGTTTTTGCCATCATCCTTGGAACCGGAGTTGGTGGCGGTATTGTCTTTGACGGGCAGTTTGTCGGCCGCAAAAGTGGCATTCGTGGCGAATGGGGGCATGGCAATGACGTGACCGGCACGTTGGTGCGCCATGGGCTTTTGCCGGTTACATGCGGCTGCGGGCGAACAGGGTGTCTTGATAGTTGGGGCGGGGCGCGGGGGCTTGAACGGATATACAGCCAACTCACAGATCAGGTTCTTGATAGTAAAAGCATCACCGCGGCCTGGTGTTCCGGGAACGAAGCGGCGTCAAAGGCCATCGACATCTATTGCGATCTGGTTGCGCGCGAATTGGCGCTGATGGTGAATGTCCTTGACCCGGACTGTATTCCGGTCGGCGGGGGGCTGGCATCCGAGAAAGCCCTGATTGCAAAGATCGATGACCGGGTCCGCAAGCAGGCCTTGGGGCGATATGATGCGCCGCTGGTGATTCCCGGCGCTCATGCCGATGATGGCGGCTTGCGCGGGGCTGCTTTGTTGCATCGGATGGTTGCGCGTGCGCGGTCAGAATAACGGATTTTATCATATCAGAAAAACATCATCTAATCGGCAGAATGCCCTATGCCTTGTTATGTTAAGGGGGTAGAATTTGCCGTCTGTGGCGTAAATTTCGCTGTATAACAAGGCTTTATGGTGGGCTTTCAAGGGGCGCGCTGTGCCGGTCAAAAAGTGGGAAACATCATGACGACCGAGTTCGAGACCGACGATCAGACTGAAATGGCCAAAATGTTTGAACACCGTGTTGAAGCAATCCTGAAGCTTGGAATTGAACAGTTCGGTTTGCCTGTCGGGATATTCAGCGCCGTCGGAGAGGAAACCTATGAAATTCGTCAGGTTTTTCATCCGGAAAATGCCCTGACCTCGGGCATGGAGTTTGATCTCGAAGATACCTTTTGTAGTCAGGTTGTTTCTGCCAAAAAGGTTTTGGCTTTCCATGATGTCAGCAAGAGTGAACTGGGATCACATCCGGCAGGTAAAAAATTCGGTTTTTCGGCCTATCTTGGCGCACCGGTGATGGTCGAAGGTGAATGCATTGGGACACTTGCCTTTGGCAGCGCCAGCCCGGTTGATGCATTTGGTAAGCATGACAGGGATCTGGTACAGCTTTTTGCCGATTCCATCGGGCAAACGGTTGCCCATATCCATGACCGCAAAGCCCTTGATCAGGCGCGGTCAAACCTTGCGATGTTGGCCGATACGGATCCGCTGACAGGTTTGTATAATCGCCGTTACATGGAAGATGTGCTCCGCACAGAGCTTGAGCGTTCCAGACGCTATGGCAACGCGGTTGTCATCGGCATGGTTTATTTTGACGATCTTAAAAACCTGAATGAAAGCTATGGCTATGATGCCGGGGATGCGGCACTTAAGCTTTTTGCCAAAGTGGCGTCCGAAATGATGCGAGAAACCGATATCATTGCACGCTGGAGCGACAAGGAATTCATTATCCTGATGCCTGAAACCGGTGCGGCGGGGGCGTTGAATTATCTTCAGCGTCTGACAGATTATGTCGGGGCTGCTGATTTTCAGGCCGGGAATGCGCAGCTGCATCTTAAGCTGAGTGTCGGGCTGGGGATCGCCGAGCCGGGCGATACGCTTGATCAACTGGTCTCACGTGCAGCGGTTGCCATGCAGCAATCAAAGCAAGCCTAAGCAGGATTTGCCAGACCGGCAACGTCACCGACAATCACATTCCATCCACCAGATAAAAGAAAACCGCTTTGAGGAAAACCTCAAAGCGGTTTGTCTTGGCTGGGGCGGTAGGATTCGAACCTACGATACACGATACCAAAAACCGATGCCTTACCACTTGGCCACGCCCCATCAGCGTGTGTGGCGCGGAAAATAGCGCCCTCATGCGCAGAGCGCAACCCTCTATTTCAAGGTTTTTTTATCCCGTGCTTAGTCGGGAAATTTTGCGCCCATATCAGCGTGCTGCCGGATTGTCTGATTAAGGATATATGTCGGGGAAATCCACCATTCCGGGTTCCGTATTGCAATGGCATGCGCGGCCCGGTCGGCCTGTTCGCTGGTGTCGTAAATACCAAAACAGGTTGCCCCGCTGCCTGACATTCTGGCCATCAGGCATCCCTCTTCGCGCGCCAGGGCATTAAGCACATCACAAATTTCCGGAAGGATGCCGCTTGCCGGTAACGTCAGGTCATTGCCACATTCAGACAGCGCATCAGCAAGGGAAGCAGCACTTGTAAATGTGCGTTCTGTTTCCCAGGCCCCGGCCGGGCTGAAACCTTCGTCCGCGCGTGCTTTGAAAATTTCGGGGGTTGAAACAGCCTTGCCAGGATTGATCAGCACAATGGGCACATCGGGAAGGTCAGGAAGTTCGGTAATATTTTCGCCGATTCCAGTCATCAGGCAGGTTCTGCCATGTAGGCAAACCGGAACATCTGCGCCAAGGGATAAGGCCAGATCAGACAAGCTTTTCGGGTCGATATCGATCTGCCACATATCAATGAGCAGCCGAAGCGCTGCTGCGGCGTCTGCGGAGCCACCACCAATGCCCGAGGCGATCGGAAGACGTTTATCCAGAATCAGGTCCGCGCCACGATCAGGGGCGCAGGTTCCCTGCAACAGGCGGGCCGCACGCATGACAAGGTTATCATCGATCTTTTCAGACGAAAGATCCGATGCCATCGGACCGGTGATTGAAAGCGTAATTTTATCATCGTTGCGCATTTCACCGCTCAGCACGTCACCGCTTGCGGTAAAGCAGACGAGACTTTCAAGCAGGTGATAGCCATCATCGCGTTTGCCGGTGACGTGCAGGAACAGGTTGACCTTGGCAGGTGCCTGCTGGCGATAGGTCGCAGACATGAATGTTTTTTCCCGTAAATATCAGTTCACGAAAACCGGCGCGACGCTTGGAACCTGTTCGTTGATCTTTGTTTCAACAGAGCTACGCAGTTCTTCGGTCGGATTGAACGACAGGGCACGGTGCCACTGGAACCGGGCTTCGTGATAACGGCCGATTTGCCAATAGGCATCGCCGAGATGGTCGTTGATTGTCGGATCATCGGGTTTGAGTTCAACGGCCGTTTCAAGCTGTTCAACCGCATCATCAAACCGGCCAAGCTTGTAATAGACCCAGCCGAGGCTATCGACGATATAACCGTCTTCGGGCTGCAATTCGACGGCACGTTTAAGCATGTCTTCGGCCTGATCGAAATTCATCCCCATATCGACCCAGCTATAGCCGAGATAGTTCAGCACATAGGGCTGTTCCGGTTCGATTTCGAGTGCCTGAAGAAAGTCGGATTCCGCTTTCGGCCAGTTGCCGGCACGTTCATAGGCAATACCCCGGCGGTATAAAAGCCGCCAACCAACGTTCGTATCGCCGCCCAAACGTTCAATCGCACGGTCATATGCGTTGGCTGCGTCGGCGTATTGTTGCTGAATGCGCAGGATGTCACCAAGCTGGATCAGGGCATCGGGACGGTTTCGGCGTTCATTGACCATGCTTTGAAGAATGTCGATGGCTTCATCAGCACGACCGATCTGTTCAAGGCTTGAAGCAGTGCGCAGCCTTGCATTCCAGCTGTGCGGTGATGACAGCGGAATTGTACCGTAAACATCAATCGCCGTTTCGAAGCGGTTCTGAACTTCCATCACCTCGCCGACAAGAAGACGGGTAATGTCATCATCAGGACGCAACGACAGGGAATAGCGCGCCATTAACAAGGCCGGATCAACGGCGTTTTCCTGACTAAGCAGAGTCGCAATATCAAGATAGGCCTCCGCCAGTCCTTCGGCCGGAGTCAGGTTGGTGGCAATTGGCGGCTCTTTACGGGACAGACGGGCTAGATGGTACGGCATGGCAAGCGATTGCGGATGCCGGTCCATGTAGCTTTCATAAAGAAGGGCTGCCTTTTGCACCTGTCCTTTGCGTTCAAATACCGCGCCAAGGGCCTCGGCCGCACGTAGCGGGGCATCGGCCGGATCGCCATAGGCGCTGGCAAGAGCGCGCTCTGCGGCATTGAAATCGCCAAAATAGGCCAGGATCAGGCCGCGATGATATTCCGAAAGCGGATTGAGCTGGCCGTTGCCCTGCATCGCATCAAGGGCCTTCATTGCAGGTGCTTTTTCATTCAGGCCCGCATAAATCCATGCCTTGGCCAAGGGTGCAATCAGGGCATTGATCCCCCGTTCCGGCAGGCTTGATACAATATCAAGCGCATCCCCAAAGCGGTCTTCGCGGATCGCGGCATCCATGACGGTCAGGGCGGCAAAAAGATCCTGATTATTTTCCGACTGCAGTTGCTTGGCAATATCGACGGCATCGCTGATGCGACCGTCACTGATCAGGGCGAGAAACGCGCGGCGTCTTAGCTCTGTATTATCCGGGGCAAGCAGATGGGCACGCAAAAGATATTGCGCGGCATAATCGGAACGGTTTTCAATCTGTGCAGCTTTCCCGGCAAGGAAGTTGCCTGAAAATCCGTCGGACTGCGGATATTCGAAGACCGTATCATCGCTATTCTTCGGCATAGTGCCACAGGCCGAAAGCGCAATAGCTGTCATCGGAATAAGGAGGTGTAACAGTTTACGTTTCAAAAGCTTTTCCTGGGTCCGCAATTCGGGGTCGGCAATGCATGATTTCATGCACCGCCACATTGAATTTCGGGTTTAGCCTACTCAGTCGGCAATTATAAGGCAAAGCATTTGCAACACCATCAAACCGCTATCATGTTCCTTTGGGCATAATCGCGGAAATACCGGGAATGAGGATTATCGGTTACGCTTGGGACAGGGCTTCGTTCACCAGCGCGATCCAGTAGCTGACTCCATAAATGATTGCGTCATCATTGAAGTCATAAGCAGCATTGTGCAAAAGCCGGTTGCCATCGGTCGGGCCGTTGCCAATCCAGATATAGCAGCCAGGTTTTGCATTCAGCATAAAGGCGAAATCTTCGCTTGCCATCGACGGTTCCGGATTGGTGTCGACCTGATCTGTACCGACAACTTTTGATGCGGCGGCAAGCGCGATTTGCGATTCCGCCGGGCTGTTGATTGTTGCCGGATAACGGCGTTGATAATCGACACGTGCCTTGCAGCCCAATGCTTGGGCTGTGTATTGGGCGGTTTCAATCAGGCGGGATTCCACGGCGTCCTGAACCGCAGGGTCAAACGTGCGCACGGTGCCACGAATGGTCGCAATATCGGGGATGACGTTCCAGGTGTCGCCGCCAAAAATCTGTGTTGGCGAGATAACTGCGCTTTTCAACGGGTTGACGTCGCGTGCAACAATGGTCTGCAAGGCCAAAAGAACCTGCCCGGCAGCTGTAATAGGGTCATGCCCGAGATGCGGCATGGCGGCGTGGCAGCCTTTGCCCTCGACCACGATTTCAAACACGTCATAGCTTGCCATCATCGGCCCGGCCTTAACAGCCATGGTGCCAACATCGTGCCCGGGCCAGTTATGCATGCCGTAAACCGTATCGGCAGGATGGCTGTCAAACAGGCCTTCTTTGACCATTTCGCGGCCGCCGCCTTCGTTTTCTTCGGCAGGTTGGAAAATGAAATCAACCGTTCCGGCGAAATCCGGGTTTTCAGCAAGAATTTTGGCCGCGCCCAACAGCATGGTCATGTGACCATCATGGCCGCAGGCATGCATTTTGCCCGGATGTTTTGAGGCATAGGGCAGATTTGTTGTTTCATGGACATCAAGAGCATCCATGTCAGCGCGAAGTCCGATCCGTTTCCCCGGGCCTTTTTTGCCATGCAGGGTCGCAACGACGCCGGTTTTGGCGATGCCGGTTTTGACATCCAACCCGAAAGAACTCAGTTTTTCGCTTAGAAAGGCACTGGTCAGATGTTCTTCAAAGGCCGTTTCAGGGTGGGCATGCAGATGGTGACGCCAGGTAATAAACTCATCAGCAAGTTCGGTGGCACGAGGATGAGGGGAGCAAGAAGGGACAGTCATCTGCATACTCGGTCTTGGATTGTGTGTTCGGGGGGAACCCGGTTGTTCAATACCGGGACCATCACAAATGATGGTCCCGGTGGAAGATGTGATCAGATACCCTGAAGTTTCAGGATGGCTTCGGCCACCAGAACCGAACCGGCATAGGTGCCAAGGAAGACAAGGCAGGCAATCAAAGCCAGTTTCCAGCCGGAATGTTTTGCGACTTCGATTTCTTTCTTGGCGATGGCAAAACCGGCATAGGCAAGTGCCGGGGTTGCAAGGGCCAGGAAGTTAACCGATTTAGCTTGTGCAACGATCCATTCCGATCCTGGTGTCCAGGGCAGGGTTGCGACAATGCCAACCAAAGAAATCCAGGCGACGCTTGGCAGATAAAAAGGCGCAAAGCGGGTCAGGATCAGGCCGACCATTGAGATCAGATAGATCACGATCATGCCCATGAACCCGTCCATAAGCGGGATTGCCGGGCCAACCGTATTCATCACCAGCCCGACAAGGCAGACAATGATGAGGGTGACAGCATGATCGACAAGATCAATTTTCGGGCGGGTGGTTTCTTTTGCAACGACGCTCTCTGACATGATCAAGCCCCCTTGTTATCGGCTGCGGCCAGGTCGCGTTTGCCTGCCGTCGCGTTATAGAGTTTTTCAACAATCGGAAGAGCAATGAACAGGCCGGCATAAAGACCCGTTGCATATGTCAAAAGGTTGCTCGCCCCGGCCAGAGCAAGGATTTCGTCCTTCATCGACGGAACAACTTCCGTAAGCGCACCGGTGCAGGCCGCCATCATCGAGCCACTACCGATTCCGCATGCCATGGCAAGGGCGCGCGGATCAAATACATCGATGCTGGCAAACAGCGACGCCAGAATGGCGAAAATGAATGTGCCGAAAAGCGTGCCGATTACATAAACACCCATGACGCCCGTACCTTCCGGGCTTTTGAGCGTGTAGCGGTCAGCAATGATGGCAAGGTTCGGTTCACGCGCAATCGAGAAGGTCGCACCAATGGCTTCGCGGCCCATTTTAAGGCCCCAAACCGCAAGCGGGAATGCCAGAACAATCGTGCCGAGGTTGCCCAGTTCCTGCAAAAGCAGAGCCGGACCGGCTTCGATGATGGTTTCAATCGCCGGACCGATGGTGGTGCCGAATTTGGCGATGAACGGCATGATCGCGATAACGATCAGAGGTGAGGCTGCCTTGACTTCTTTTTCACGAATGAATTTGCCGAATTTCGGCATGACATTCGGATTCATAAGGGCCGCCATGATAAAGGCATAAAGCAGCGGCAACAGAAGGATCGCACCAATTCCCAACGGAATTTTGCGGATGCCGATCAGCTCGGCGATCGCCCCAATGACGATAACGGCTAAATGAAGCTTCCAAAGCCCCATTTGTCCCCGAAACGCATTCATTTCCCAGTCTCCTTGACAGACAGTGGTATGTACGACGCAAGGACATCTTTTCCGGAGGTGCCGGAAACCAAACGCGCCTTGTCATCCCTGTAAAATTCCGGCGAAGCAAAATTCATCGTTTTGCCATTTTTGTATCCGGAAATTCCGTTCGAGAATGGGAACATGCCGATTCAGGGGCAAGTGCCATTTTGGGATGATGCTGTTGCCATAACGGCAACAGTTCTTGTGGCTTTAGTCATGTTCTTCGGGATACCAGGCAGAACCAAATGCCTCCATCCGGTCGCGGATCATGCCCGTAACCGCCCGAACTGCAGCGGTTTTCGGGCGTTCTTTGCGGACCAGCAAGTGTGACGGTACACGTGCCAGAAACGGATCGGTCATCGGAATGGCAACGACCTCTCCTCTGCGCAATTGTCGTGATACTGCGAAGGCTGGCAGATAGGTGATTCCGCCCCCCGACAGCACAAAGTGAATTGCAACATTGATCGAATCGGCAGTTAAAAACGCATCCCGTGCGACACGGTTTCCCGGATCCGCATTGGCCAGAAGTTTGGCCACGCCAAAGTTAGGATCCAGCAAGGCTGCGGGATAGTTCAGCGTTTCATTCAGTTTGCAGCTTTGCTTGGATGCAAGCGCAAATCCCGGCGGCACCAGTACACAAAGGGGGCTGTGGTTTTCGGCCAGCAATTCCAGATCCGGGGTGCGTGGGGGATTAAAGACCAGGCCCAGATCATAATCATCGCGCAGAATGCCCTGGGTGATCTTTTCGGTTCCGGCAACATCGACTTCAAGGCGGATGTCGGGGAACTCGTCGCGCAAGGGCCGGATGACGTGGTTCACCAGATCGACAACAAACCCTTCGCCCGTTGCAATGCGGACAGTCCCGGCCACGGCCCCCCGCGCTGCGGCCAGATCGACGGCAAATGCTTCGTCGATCTCGATACGCCTGCGCGCATGTGCCGCAACCATATGCCCGGTTTCCGTGAAGATAATGCCACGTTTGGTGCGCTCCATCAGAAGCGTGTTCAGATGGGCTTCAAGGCTGGATATCTGCCGGCTGATGGCTGACGGGGCGATACGTAAATTTTCGGCCGCAGTCCGGATGGAGCCGGCTTCAAATACAGCCAGAAAATAACGGAGAGGTTTGTCGTCGATTTTCATATCAGCGCTTCGGGTTATGGGGTGATGTCGTAATCAGAGCATATCTGTTGCTGTTTCGGCAACAACATGTTCCGGCAATTGATCTTGAAACCACAGGGCTTCCGCCGGAAGTTGAAGGGGAAATCAAAACAGACAAGGGCTGAAAAGTGCGACCCTGAACGATGTTTACCGTCACCGGCGCACTTAACGACCCCGAAGCAGCAAAGAGGCAGCTATCGTGACACAGATACAAAATGATGACACTGGAACCATCGGGGTCATCGGACTTGGCAATATGGGACTTGGCATGGCGCGGACGCTTTTGCGCGACGGATGTGCTGTGACCGGGTTTGATCTTTCGGTCGAACGTCAGGCAGATGCCGCACGGGATGGTGTGACCATCGTCGCCAGCCAGCAGGAACTTTTCAACGCCTGCGAGACCATTATTCTTTCATTGCCGACGGCGCGCCACGTTACTTCGGTCCTGATCGGTGACGACGGCCTGGCATCTTGTGATCTTGGACCGCGTCTGATCATTGATACGACAACGTCCGAACCGGATGTGACCCGTGAACTTGATGCCAAGTTGCGCGAAATCGGTCATGTGCTGGTGGATGCCCCGGTAAGCGGTGGCCCGGCCGGGGCCAATAGTGGGCAATTGACCATGATGGTCGGCGGCGATGACGCGGCCTTTGCCAAGGCAATGCCCGTGCTTTCGGTGCTGGGCGGCAAGATTAGCCATGTTGGCCCTGTTGGTGCCGGTCATGCGGTAAAGATCATCAACAACATGCTGGTTGCGACCCATCTGTTAACCATGCGCGAAGCCGTTGAACTTGGCAAAGCGGCCGGGGTCGATACAAACCATCTTATCACAGCGCTGAATGCCGGTTCCGGGCGAAGTGCTATCAGCGAAGTAAATTATCCGAAATGGGTTCTGAACGGCCAGTTTGATAGCGGCTTTACCATGGGGCTTATGCGTAAGGACATGCGCCTTGCCATGGCCTTGGCATCGGAAAAAGACCTGACCTTGCCGGTCAGCGCGCTGGCCGGTCAAATCTGGCATCAAAGCGCAGAAATGCTTGCAGATGACATGGATTTCAATCGCATTACCGAACTGAATGCCAACACCAAGACCGACAAGGCAGGAGAATGAAAATGAGCAGTTCCGAAACCCTCATGGCGCGTGACTACGCCAAAGCGATGGCGCCGTTCTTTGCTGATGGTGTTGTTGGCAGTTGGGTCAATGGTGCAATCGTTCCTGGCCATGGTGATGCGGTTGAACTGATCGACCCTGCAACGGGCAAAGCTTTTTTGAGCTTCAAGGATGCCGGTGCTGATGTCGTGGATGATGCCATGAACGCGGCCGTTGCCGGTCAGCGTGTCTGGTGGGGGATGACGGCGGCAGAACGCGGGCGCATTCTTTGGAAAATCGGTGCACAGGTTCGCGGCCATCTTGAAGAACTGGCACTTTTGGAATGTATTTCAGCAGGCAAGCCAATTCGCGATACCCGCGTCGAAGTTCTTAAAGTTGCAGAAATGTTCGAATATTATGCTGGTTGGGCCGACAAGCTGCATGGCGATGTCATTCCGGTTCCGACAAGCCATTTGAACTATACCCGCCCTGAACCCTATGGCGTCGTCACCCAGATCACGCCATGGAATGCACCGATCTTTACCGCAGGTTGGCAGTTGGCACCGGCATTGTGTGCCGGGAATGCTGCGGTTCTTAAACCATCAGAAATGACACCGCTGACCTCGATCGCGCTTGGTGTTCTGTCGCAAAAGGCGGGGCTGCCGGATGGCGTGATCACGGTATTGGCAGGACTGGGTGCAACCACCGGGGTGGCGGCAACTACCCATGATGCCACACGCAAGATTGTGTTTGTCGGATCGCCACGAACTGGTTCTTTGATCGCAGCACAAGCGGCGCGCAATATTGTCCCTTGCGTGCTTGAGCTTGGCGGCAAGTCGGCAAATATCGTGTTTGAAGATGCCGATCTTAAACGTGCTGTAACCGGTGCGCAGGCAGCGATCTTTAGCGGCGCAGGACAAAGCTGTGTCGCGGGATCACGTCTTCTTGTGCAGCGTTCCGTTCTTGAGCGTTTTCAGGAAATGCTGGTCGAAGGGGCCAATCATATTCCGGTCGGTGATCCGCTTGATACGGCGACCCAGATCGGGCCGATCAATAATGATGCCCAGTATCAGACTGTGAATGACCTGATTGCGGCTGGCCGTGCCGAAGGTGCCGAAGTTCTGGCAGGCGGTGCGCGCCCGGATGGTAGTGCCTGTGCCGAGGGGTATTTCCTGCGTCCGACGGTGCTGGGCAATGTGCGCAACGACATGTCGATTGCACGCGAGGAAATCTTTGGCCCGGTTGTTTCGGTCATTCCGTTTGACGACGAAGCAGAAGCCGTCGCAATCGCCAATGACAGCAAGTTTGGTCTGGCCGGTGCTGTGTGGACCGGATCGGTGGACCGTGCGCACCGGGTTGCGGCCAATGTCCGGGCTGGTACGTTCTGGATCAACAGCTACAAGACCATCAATGTCATGTCGCCGTTTGGCGGGTTCGGCCATAGTGGCTATGGCCGGTCAAGCGGCAAGGAAGGGCTTATGGAATATATGCAGCCCAAAAGTGTATGGACCGAAACAGCAGCAAATCCGCCAGTTGCGTTTGGATACGCCCCGGAATAACTCGACAGAGATCGTCAAAAAACCAGGGCCGCAATTTGCGGCCCTTGTTCATATATGCACTGCGTTTGTCACGCTTACATGTTCGGATAGTTTGGCCCGCCGCCACCTTCGGGCACGACCCAAACGATGTTTTGGGTCGGGTCCTTGATGTCGCAGGTTTTGCAATGCACGCAGTTTTGCGCATTGATCTGCAACCGTTTGCCGCCATTTTCTTCGTCTTCGACGAATTCATAAACACCGGCCGGGCAGAAGCGTGCCTCGGGCCCGTCATAGATCGCAAGGTTGGTGTTTACCGGAACGCTGGCATCTTTGAGCGTCAGATGGATTGGCTGATCTTCACCATGGTTGGTGTTTGACAGGAAGACCGATGACAGCTTGTCAAAGCTGACTTTGCCATCCGGTTTCGGATAGTCGATCTTTGGCATTTCTGCTGCTGGCTTCAGGCAGGAATGGTCTTCGTGGTTTTTGAAGGTCCAGGGGGCCTTGCCACCAAACAGATAGGTATCAACCGCGCTATAGGCCATGCCCCCCCAGAATCCCCATTTGGCAAAGCTCGGGCGGATGTTGCGCACTTTGTGCAATTCCGGATAGACCCAGCTGTCTTTCAGACGCTTGGGATAGCTTTCCATCTGTGCCGGCGTTTCGTCGGCAGTCAGGGCTTCGAATGCGGCCTCGGCGGCCAGCATGCCGGTTTTCATCGCAGTGTGCGAACCCTTGATCTTTGGCACATTCATGAAGCCCGCCGAACAGCCGATCAGGCAGCCGCCCGGGAAAACAAGATCGGGGATCGACTGGAAGCCGCCTTCGTTCAGCGCACGTGCGCCATAGGAAATACGACGACCGTTTTCGAAAACCTTGCGGATTTCCGGATGCGTTTTAAACCGCTGGAATTCATCAAACGGGCTGAGATGCGGGTTTTCGTAATCAAGACCGATGACAAAGCCGACAACCACCTGATTGTTATCAAGATGATAAAGGAACGACCCGCCATAGGTATCCTTGTCAAGCGGCCAGCCAACAGTATGCTGGATCAGGCCTTCCTTGTGGACTTCGGGATCAACTTCCCAAAGTTCCTTGATGCCGATGCCATAGGTCTGCGGATCGGAATTTTTGCGCAGATCAAACTTTTTGATCAGCTGCTCGGACAAGGAGCCTCGGCACCCTTCGGCAAAGAAGGTGTATTTGGCATGCAGTTCCATGCCCGGTTCATGGTTCGGTCCGGGCGTGCCATCACGTTGCAGGCCCATATCGCCCGTGGCGATCCCTTTGACCGATCCATCTTCGTTAAACAGAACCTCGGCAGCAGCAAAACCCGGATAAACCTCGACACCAAGGGCTTCGGCCTGTTCGCCAAGCCAGCGGCATACATTGCCCAAACTGACGATATAGTTGCCCTTGTTGTGCATCTGCGGCGGGGTTGGAAGCTTTTTCGCACCTGTTTCGCTGAGCATCATGAACTGGTCTTCGCCAGCCGGCACATTTAGCGGTGCGCCGCGTTCTTTCCAGTCCGGGAAAAGTTCATTGATTGCGCGCGGCTCCATCACAGCACCTGACAGGGTGTGAGCGCCGACCTCGGAACCTTTTTCAACCACACAGACGGTGATTTCTTTTTCCTGTTCCTGGGCGAGTTGCATCAGCTTGATGGCCGCTGACAGGCCGGACACACCGGCGCCAACAACGACCACGTCAAATTCCATGGATTCCCGTTCCATATGGCCTCTCTCCTTTGGCTGGCGACCGTATCGAACTGTTTCCGTCCGTTGGCCGTGAGCCGGTATTCACCGATCAGGGTCTCGCCCAAGCCCTGATTTCTCAAATTTGTCTCAGTAGATAAAGCTATACCGATCATGGGATCGGTTGACAATCCATAGTCACGGATGCTGTCGCGTTTGTACTCTGGCACAAAGGACCCAAAATCGTATAAGGTCTTTCCAAACAGCGCGTGCGATCATATTTGCGGTGCAACATACATCGCCTTTGTCCAGATGAGCAAACCAATTACAGACTTCGATTTAAACAGTATTGATCCGTTCGAAGCCCTTGTCTGGCAATTTGAGATGGGCGCGAATGAAGCCATCGCCGACGAGCCGCTTGACCGTTTCAAGGCATCCGAAAGCCTGCGACAAAATGCCGCAAACCGGCAGGGAATGGGCGCGCCGGGTCGACCGTCCGGGCCGCGCCCGGCAGCTGCTTCGCCCCGCCCTGCGCAGGCCGGGGGGGCTGGGCCTGCGCCGATGCCTGCTGGTGTCGATGGTGGTTTCCTGCTGTCTGATACCCCCCATGAAGCACGGCAATCCGCACGGGATGCCGCGGCGGCGGCCAATAGCCTTGAAGAACTCAAAGCGGCGATTGAGAAATTCGAGGGATGCGCGCTTAAAAAATCGGCCAGCAATACGGTGTTTGGAACGGGCAATGTCGAAGCCAAGCTGGTGCTGGTTGGCGAGGCACCGGGTGCGGAGGAGGACCGGCAAGGCATTCCCTTTGTCGGGCCAAGCGGCAAGTTGTTAGATGCGATGTTGCGATCCATCGGCTTGGCGCGCGAAGAAGCCTATATCACCAATGTTCTGCCTTGGCGTCCACCGGGAAACAGGCAGCCGACAACTGCTGAAATTGCGGTGTGCGAACCGTTTATTCGCCGTCATCTTGAACTGATCGGGCCGAAGGTGGTCGTTTGTCTTGGTGGCAGTTCGGCCAAAACCCTTATGGAAGAAGATCGCGGCATTACGCGATTACGCGGGACGTGGAAGGAAATTTCTTTTGCCAATGGTAAAAAGGCCGACCTGACCGCAATGTTCCATCCGGCCTATCTTCTTCGTACGCCGGAACAAAAACGCCTTGCCTGGCGTGATTTGCGCGCGATCTCTCAAAAGCTTTAAGGAATTGGCGATAATCTCGCTGTATGCATGGGTGATATGCATGCATCTGGGATGTTTTGCCTGGTGCACGCCAAGTGATTGATTCCAGATAAATCATTTCGCGGTTTGGGTGTTTGCTGTTATAAAGTGCCCTGTTGCACGAGGGGAAACACCACAGGCAACGGGTTGCGAGACCAAACTGCTTCGGGATAAACACGCGGCTTGAAAACAAGCCTCGTTGGGGAAACTGATTTTGATCGAAGCAATAAGAACACGCCTGCCGGGTGTGAAACACATCGCAAGGCAGGGATTATTCTTTGCGTTCCTGGGCACCATGACTGTCATGGGGGCGATGTCACCTGCTGCTGCCAGCACGCAGGAACAGGCCGCCTTGAGCAGTCCTGTGCTGGGTGATGCTCTTTCGCCTCTGATCCCCAAGCCACTTTCCGAACGTGATGCCGAACTCTATGAGCAGATTTTTGCCGTACAGGAACAAGGCCGTTGGAAAGATGCAGATCGCCTGATTTCGCGCCTGTCTGATGATATCTTGATGGGGCATGTGATGGCGCAGCGTTATCTGCACCCCACTGCATATCGATCCCGTTACAAAGAATTGAAAGATTGGCTTGCCGAATATGCCGATCATCCGCAGGCGCCGCGCATTTATAAACTTGCGTTGACCCGCCGTGGTTCTGCCAGTTATCCGAAAAAACCGGTTGGAAGTTATGTTTCGGGTGCCGGTTATGATTACGAAGACATTACGCCCTATTATCACAAGTCGACCAAAAAGCTTTCATCCCAGCAACGTTCGCGCGTTTCGACATTGAAACGCCGCATCCGCCACCGCATCGGGAGCGGTTGGCCGACCGGTGCGCTTGAAGTGCTTGAAAGTGACGAAACCCAGCGCCTGTTTGATTCCTATGAAAAGGATCAAGCAAAGGCGGCGATTGCGTCGGGATACTATTATTTTGGCAAGCCCGATCTTGCTTTGAAATATGCCGCAGAAGCGGCAAAACGTTCGGGTAAATATCTTCCGCAGGCGCACTGGACGGCCGGGTTGACTGCGTGGCGTCTGGGCAAGATGGATACAGCGCATAAGCATTTTGCCGCACTCAGCACGAACAAATATGCATCAAGCTGGACCAGAACGGCAGGGGCCTTTTGGGCAGCACGAATTGATCTGGCGGCAGGCCGGTTTGATGATGCTGATGTGATGTTGAACCGGGCGGCTGAATACCCGCGTTCTTTCTATGGTCAGCTGGCGATGCGTGCGTTGGGGCGCGATGACGTGTTTGACTGGGACAGTCTGGAGCTTGATGAAAATCGTGCGAACAAGCTGAAGCTTGATCCGCATGGTCGTCGTGCGCTTGCGCTGTTGCAGATTGGTCAACGTGATGAAGCCGAACGTGAACTGCGTAAGGCAGCGGCCAAGGATGATGATTCACTTCGTCGTGCTGTTCTGGCCCTGACCGATACCGCGAATTTTGCATCGCTTACCATGCGTCTTGGCAGTTATATCGCGCAGAAAACCGGCGATGTGTTTGTAAATGCACTTTATCCCGTGCCGCCATGGGCACCAGAAGGCGGTTATGAAGTCGACCGCGCGGTGATCTATGCGTTTATGCGTCAGGAATCAGGGTTTAACACAGACGCACGCAGCCATGCAGGGGCACGTGGGTTGATGCAATTGATGCCGGCAACGGCAAGCTATATTGGCAATACACGCTATCGCGGTGCCAAGCGCGAAGAGCTTTATCAGCCGGAAATCAACCTGTCGCTTGGTCAGAAATACGTTGATCATCTGTTGGAACAGAATGGTGTTGATAACGGCTTTTTGCAGTTGATGGCTGCCTATAACGGTGGCATTGGCAATCTTGGTCGTTGGCAGAAGGCGCTTAAGGATAATGTCGATCCGCTTTATTTCATCGAAAGCATTCCGTCACGTGAAACCAGACTGTTCATAGAACGTGTGATGGCCAATCTTTGGATGTATCGTTCGCGGTTTGGTCAGGAAACCCCGTCGCTTGATTTGTTGGCAGCAGGCAAGTGGCCAACCTATCAGCCACAGGATACCGATCACGGCCTGACAGCACAGCGCTAAGCGAATGGCTTTGATGACGGGAAATAAAAAACAAACCCCATCACATCCGCATCAAAGAAACGATCAAGATCACGTCCATGATCGCGATGAAGATCAGGGAACCGTCCTTGACCGGATCAAGATGCCCCCGATGAGCGGCGAAGAAGCACTGCGCCGGTTCGCAGAAGGACAAGGTGTGCAAACCGGTCTTACCAAAGAGACCGCGTCAGGCGAGCTTGACAGGCTGCATCCTGTCATGAAACTGGTGGCGATTTTCGGGACTTTGTGCCTGATTGTGGCCGTGTTGCTTGGGGTGCTTTATTTGTTTGCGGCATAAAACTGATTTACTCAGTGTTTATGCCTGCTTTGGATTTTGATTGTATTGCTTTGATCTCGCTTGCTGCGGCATTGGCAAGCGGATCGTCGACCGGCAGGTCGCGGTAAAGATCACGCAAAACGCGAAGGGCCTGATCGAGCTTTTCATTTTGCTTCAACATCATCCCGTAATAATAACGTGCCAGCAAATGATTGGGCATTTGCCCAAGGGCATGCAAGATCAGGTCACGTGATGTCGTGTCGATCTCGCCTTCCTGTGCGGTAATGCGGGTATCGGCATATTCGATGGCAAGCAACGGATTATGCCCCGAAAGCGCATATGCCTGGGCAAAGGCAGCCACAGCGCGTTCAATATTACCCAGACGAAGCGACCCGCGTGCGAGTGCAACCCATCCCTGAAGGTTGCGCGGGTTAACTTCAAGCGACACAACGATCTGATTAAGCAGGCGTTGAATTTGTTGGTCCGTTTGGAAGTCGGGATCCGTTGCGTTGCCCGCAACCGCCGCCGCAGCAGCAAGGTTGCGTTCGCCCGAACGGTCGGCATAGGGCCGCGATGGCAGGCCGGGGCTGCCGACGATGGCATAAAGGCCCAGCGCTGCGACAACCGGCAGTCCGGCAAAAGCCATGCGGCGCAGGTCCACGCCATGCGTGGCTGCCTTTGGTAGGCTTGCATAGAGCGCGGATGCCGCCAGAATTGCCAGAACAGTCAGGCCAACCCAGATCACCTTAGACCTCCGACGGGTTGATGATGTGTCGGGCGATTACGTTTCATCAAGCATTGCCATCGCGTTCAGATGTGCCAAGAAGCTCATTGAGCCGCTTTTGTTCATCTTTTGACAGCGAAGCTGATGCAGGGGAACCGTCGCGCTGTTTACGGCGATAGAATGCAAACACTGCCAATAATGCCAAAACCACAAGTACGACCGGGCTTGCCCAAAGAATATAGGTTTCCGGTTTCAGCGGCGGGTTCAAAAGAACATAGTCGCCATAGCGGGCAACGATATAGTCAATGACTTCCTGATTGTCATCGCCGGCAACAAGGCGTTCACGCACAAGAATACGCAGATCACGGGCCAGTTCGGCATCCGAATCATCAATTGACTGATTCTGGCAGACAAGACACCGCAGTTCCTTGCTGATTTCGCGTGCGCGCTCTTCTAGAACCGGGTTCGACAGCATTTCATCAGGATTGACCGCCAGTGCCGGTGCCGCGGCAAGAACCGGAAGCAAAATGGCAAACGCGCCTAAAAGAATTCGAATGCGGCTGGTCATCCTTTTAACTCCGCTATTTTCGGCAGCAGGACCTTTTCAAGGATTTCTACGGAAACGGGCCCGACATGTTTGTATCGGATTTGCCCGGTCCCATCGATGATAAAGGTTTCAGGAACGCCATAGACGCCAAAATCAATACCGGTGCGGCCTGAAAGATCCATCCCGACTGCGGCATAGGGATCGCCGAGTTCTGCAAGCCACTTAGCGCCGTCTTCCGGGGATTTTTCCTTGTAATTCAATCCATAGACAGGGACGTTGGCTTCGCGCGATAGACGTTTGATCAACGGATGTTCTGCCCGGCATGGTATGCACCAGCTGGCAAAGACATTAAGCACCGATACGTCACCTTTGCTCAGGTCCGCGCGTGACAGGCCGGTGTCGCGACCAGGCAATGGGGGTAACGAGAATTCCGGTGCCGGTTTGTCGATCAGCACGGATGGTACGACCGATGCGTCTTTGTCTATGTTCAACAAAAACACACCAGCCAATGCCGCAAACAAAACCAGCGGGATGACAGCAATCGAAAATCTCATGAAGCAGGAACTCCAGTCTTTGAGTAGGTCCTGCCCTTAAGTCGCAGAACCACGCGCGTAAGGATGCTTAGACATCCTCCGATCAACATCAGGAACATGCCGCCCCAGACCCAGGGCATCATGGGCAAGTAATGAACTGTTACCACACGGCCACCATCGTCATCCCGATCACCAATTGAAACATGAAGATCGCCGTCACGGCCATGCCAGATATCGGCTTCGCGTGTTTCTATGCCACGGATCGGGTAATACCGGATTTCGGGGAACAGTTCGGCCACGGGTAAGGAATGGCGATAAAGGATAAAGGTTGCCTGACGGGTGGCATAGTTTTCCCCCGCCAAAAGTGAGACACCCTCATATTGCAGGTTATAGGGGCCTGCCTGAATGCTTTGACCCGCACGGGCGGAGACGACAACCTGTTCTTCCCAGATGGCGCTGGCTGATCCACCGGCAATCAGAACAGCAAGCCCGATATGGGCCAATGTCATACTGACATAGCGGGGGCCAAGAAGTTGCAGGTTGCGATATTTGCTTTCGCCATGTTCCGGGTGGCGCCAAAGACGCGCCCAAAGATCGCTCAGCGATGCGGTCAGAACCCACCCGGCAAGGCCAATGCCGATCAGCGGGGCGGGTGACATATCAATAAACCGGATTGATACAAACAGAACGGTTATCAGTGACAGGATACCGGCAAGCTTCATACGCCGCCCGATCATCCACAATTCGTCTTGTCGCCAGCGAAGGGCAGGGGCAAACGCCATCAGAAACAGCAATGGCAGGACAATCGGCATCAGAACATCAACATAGAATGGTGCGCCAACCGTGATCTGTTCGCCTGTCACCCATTGCAAAATCAGCGGATAAATGGTGCCAATAAGGACAACAGCAGCAATCAGCGACAACATGACGCTGTTGAGGAACATGGCACTTTCGCGAGATATCACTTCAAATCCACGGGTGTCGCCAATGCGGTCAACCGAACGCCAGAAAAGGTAATAAGCGGCTCCGAACACCAGACAAAATCCAATCAGCAGACTGGTGCCGCCATTAGACAGAATCTGGATGCCAGGAAGAGGTGTGAACAGGTCAGAGCGGGTCAGGTAAACGCCGAACCAGCCCACGGCCAATGTCGTGATGCCGAGAAATGCTGTCCATCCCCGTAACGTTTCGGTTTTTTCCAATACTGCCCGGCAATGTAACAATGCGGTCGCCAGCAGCCATGGCAAAAGCAGGCTGTTTTCAGATGTATCCCAATACCACCAGCCGCCCCATGCCTGTTCGCTGTAGGAGCGATAAGCATTGATCGCAATTGCTGCGCCAAGACAGACCCAGGATGCGATGGTCCAAGACCGCATTGATTCCGCAAATGCCCGGTCAATCCGGTGATCCAGCAATGCAGCCACGGTAAGGGCAAAGATACCCGCCAGACCCGCCAGACCAAGATAGAGAAACGGTTCGCGCAATACTTTCAGAAGATCCTGGCTTTGCGGGTTCATACCCCGACCATCAAGGGGCACAACAGTTGCGCGCAGAAACGGATCCGCATCGATCAGTGCTATGACACCAATTATTGCGATCACCCCGCCAAGAACGCTTAGCGCCGTTCCGTCAATGTGTTGCACAGGAATGGTCGATGGTCGACGCAACTGAACCGCAAGCAGCAGATTGACCAATGACAATGCCACCAGCCACAAAAGCATCGCCCCGCCATCAGGCGTAAAGGCCGCCCCGATCCGATACAGAAGGGGCGTGGAAGAATGGCTAACATCCGTGACGATGGGTAGCGTGAAGTCACTGACAATAAAGGCATTGAGTAACGCCGCCTCGGCAACAAGGCCAAGCAGTAAAATGACAGAAGGCAGCAAAAGCAGACTGGCAGGCTTGGCTGCTGTGCCAAAGTCCGAATTTATGCGGTCATCGTCATCCGAGAAGCTGGTAGCCCCGCCGGCTGTTGCTGTGGCGTTTTGCCGGGGAAATACGCGCAAGGTCGAACGCAGCCAAAGCGGATTGAACAGAACGGCCTGTCCAATTCCCGTGACCACCATCAGAAGCAGGGCAAAATGTCCTAACTCTGCAAGCATGTGCGTCTAAGGCTTCCCCAATAATTCCCCTGTGACCTATTGCCTGATCAAAAGGGTACAGATCAAGGGGCAATGGTCGCAGCTAAGTTTTCTTGCGTGTATGGTCGGGCTTTATGGCGGCAGAATATGGCTTAATTGCGCATTTGTTCGGCGTTCTTGGCTTCGATTTCTTCCCAATAACCGCTTTTCTTCAGCGATTCCGCAACTTCGGGCGGCATGTAGTTTTCATCGTGTTTGGCCAGAACTTCGGATGCGACAAAAATGCCTTCGTTGTTCATATGGCCTTCCGCGACAACGCCCTGACCTTCGCGGAACAGATCGGGCAAGATACCGCGATAGGAAACTGGGACCGTTTCTGCCATGTCGGTAACGGCAAAGGCAATCGTCTGCCCGTCATCTTGTTTTGCAACCGATCCTTCGACGACAAGCCCGCCAATACGTAAACGCTGATCGGGATCGATTGGTGATTTTTCGACGATTTCGGTCGGGCTGAAGAAGAACACGACGGAATCTTCAAACGCGGTCAACATCAGGGCTGCGGCCCCCCCAACAGCAAGCAGGATCGCACCAATGACATACATACGTTGACGTTTGCGGATTTTTGCGCGGGAAAGTGACATGGTGGTTCTCCGATCAGGATGCCTTGTCGGCCTTTTTGTTCCGGCGGGGACGCCGTGATTGCAGGGTTGCTTCAAGCTGGTCGCGTTCGATCCGGCTGCTGCGCAGGCCGCGCAAGGTGGTCATCAGCAAAACAATCATTGCAAGGGCGGTAATGCCATAGCTTGCCCAGATATAGCTGCCATAGCCGCCCATAGAGAAGAATTCACTCATTGTTTGGCCTCCGCATTGTGAGCTGCTTCATAGTTTTGTTCTTTGGGAGCTGCGGGCGTCACGGGGCCTTCGAACATGCCTGAAAGATGAAGGGCGCGAATGCGTCGTTCGTTCAATTCCAGACGGACCCGCAGGATCAGAACCACGAAGTAATAGCAGGTGAAACCAAGGATCATGAGTGCAAGAGGCAATTGCATGCTGGGATCAACGGCCGGGCCGTCCATGCGCACAATCGATGCCGGTTGATGCAATGTGTTCCACCAGTCGACCGAGAATTTTACGATCGGTACATTGACCACCCCGACCAGTGCCAGGGCCGATCCTGCCTTTGATCCGCGTTCGGGATCGTCAAAGGCATTCACCAGTGCCATATAGCCGAGATAAAGGAACAACAAGATCAGCATCGATGTCAGACGGGCATCCCACACCCACCAGGTGCCCCACATCGGTTCCCCCCAAAGCGATCCGGTAATCAGGCAAAGGGCGGTAAAGGTTGCACCAACCGGGGCGGTGGCACGCGCACAGATATCCGCCAACGGATGTTTCCAGATCAGGCTCATGGCACCGCAAATTGCCATTCCGACATAGCAAAACAGACCCATCCAGGCGGTTGGCACATGGATGTACATGATCCGCACGGTGTGGCCTTGCTGATAATCAACCGGTGATCCGATCAGGGAAAAATAAAGTCCGGCTGCAATCAGGATAACGGTCAGAGCAGACAGCCACGGCAGGATCGGGGCTGTGAAGTTCAAAAACACACTTGGTTTGGCAAAGCGATGCATTTTTCTTTTCCTTGGTGCGGAAATCCGCAAAGGGTCATCCCGTCTCGTTTTCTTGTCTTATTCCATGGCCTGGCGTACGGCATGGGCGGTCGCAAAAGGTGCTGCTGCTAATGTCAAAAGCAAGATGGCACCCATGATTTGTAGTTGCGCGGCTGCCGAAATGCCCAGCAAGGCTGCCTCGACTGCACCTGCCCCGAATATCAACACCGGGATATACAAAGGCAGGACCAGAAGGGATACCAGAACACCACCTCGTCGCGCGCCGAGAATAAGGGCTGCGCCAATTGCACCAATCAGGCTCAGTGCAGGTGTTCCAAGCAACATGGCAATCATCAACACAACAAATCCGTCCTGATCCATATTAAGCATTACAGCCATCAGGGGGGCTGCAATTATCAGTGGCAACCCGGTGGTCAACCAATGGGCAAGCACTTTCCCCAATATCAAAAATTCCAGCGACACCGGGGATAGAGTTAAAAGTTCAAGCGTCCCGTCCTCGTAGTCGGCCTGAAATACCCGTTCAAGTGACAGCATCGCGGCCAGCAATGCCGAGACCCAGATCACACCGGACGCAATACGCGCCAGAATATTGACCTCAGGCCCGACGCCGAACGGGAACAGGGTGGTCGTGACAATGAAGAATGCTACGACCATGACGGAGTCAGCGCCTTGACGTAGGGCAAGGCGCAAGTCGCGTTGCAATATCGCCAGAAAGCCATTCATTGTGCGGCCTCCTGCGGGGGCGTTGCGATTTTATCGTCCGTTTGCTCGTTGGCTTGGTCGTCATGGTCAATCAGCCATTCGACCATCGGGATGGCAAAATCATCCAGATCCAGAACAGTGGGGCTTTCGACGTCAAGGTCGATATGGGTCGAATAGATCACGATACCGCCACGGGCCCGGAATGCGGATATCAGTTGCGAAAGTTCAGCACAGCTTTCGCGGTCCAATCCAACGGTCGGTTCATCAAGCAACCAAAGATCACTTTGACCGATCAGGATACGGGCAAGGGCGGTTCGGCGTTTCTGGCCGCTTGACAGATAACGGCCGGTTATCCGGGCCAGATGCTGAATTTCAAGCGCAGACAGGGCGTGATCAATGGCCTGATCAAGATCGCGCACACCACGCAACTGCCCCCACAGGCGCAAATTGTCGCGCACACTCAGAACCGGTTTGATCGCGTCCTGATGGCCAAGATACTGGGTGCGGGCATGATGGGCGATGCGGTCGTTGGCGATATTTTCGCCATTCCAGCAAACTGTGCCGGATCGTGGGGCTAAAAGTCCGGCCATCAAGCGCAACAAGCTTGATTTCCCGGCGCCATTGCGACCACGCAGCACAACAGCATCGCCGGATCTGGCTGAAAAGGACAGACCGCCAAATACCAGTCTTTCGCCACGCAGGCAGGTCAGATCAGAACCGCTAAAATCAGCCATATAACCCATTAGATTGTCGGTGGTTCATTCCGTAGCACGCTATGATATAGCGCGTTAGAGAAGATTATTCATGAAATAACCGACAAAGGCCGCGATGGCATTGTTTCAAATCAATCCAGATTGCGGGCAGATCGCTTTGTGATGGATGGGGATCATTCTTTGAACCGGATCATTTCAGCACCGGTTATCGGGCCTCCCCGTCCATTCTGGATTAAGACGGCAATCCCACCGTCATAGGATTCGGAAAGGGTGAACGGGATTTTTCGTTCGGTCCCATCCCAAGCGCCCAAAGCAACCATTTCGCGAACGACATTGGCATGAACCAGACGTTTACCAGCATTTTCGCCTGACAGCACATCACGCTGGTGTTCGTGATCAAAACCGATCAACCAAATATGCGCCCCCAAACCCGTAGTTGGTTGGTTCGTCGCATGCAACGTTACCGTTCCGTGTGTCGGCTGGTTCGGTTGGGGGCTGTTCAATGCGATATCTGCGTGATCGAGAATGGCAGGAAGAGCCGCACTTGTGGATTCGATTTTCTGTCTATCCGTGGCCCGCACCACGTAATCGCCATTGATGATGACCTGGGGCGTATAAACATATCGTTCGCGCATCCGGTTGGCGTAATCACGTTGTCTTTCGGAAAACTTTGCGTCGGAAAACGGATCGGTCCAGCCAAGATAGTTCCAGTAATCCACATGGAAAGACAAAAGCAGAAGCTCGCTATGTTCTTGATTGATTTCATAAAGAACACGATCCGCCGGCGGGCAGGAATTGCATCCTTGCGACGTATATAGTTCGACAACTGCACGCGGTGTGGTGCTTTCTGCGGCGTGGGTGCTGATCGCAAAACCGGCAACGGCGAGCAGCGTGTAAGGTATGATGGGGCGAAGTTTTTTCATGCAAACCAAGATGCCTGAAACTGCTATCAACCTCTAATCACAAGGCCTTGAAAGAGCCATGAGGTCAATAAGAGCGGAATTTTGCGTGGTTTGGTCAAAATTCGAAATGAGATTTCTAAAAATTGATGCTATTAGCTTCGCCCTGATCAAGGCCGCTTGAAGTCAGGGGGCTGCCGCACACGGTGAATTTCGCCTGTGCGTTACAAGTAAAAAAACAGGAACCGGTCTGCTGCTGGCGGGAGCCCAGAATACAGTAAGCCCGGTCCGCAAAGAGGTTTGCAGGAAATGTTGAAACGAGAACACTGGGGCTCACGCCTTGGCTTCATTCTAGCGGCTGCGGGGTCAGCGGTTGGACTTGGGAATATCTGGAAGTTTCCGTATATGGCCGGTGAAAACGGTGGAGGGGCTTTCCTGATTATCTATCTGGCATTGGTCTTTACCATCGGCATTTCCGTCATGCTGGCTGAATTCGTGATTGGCCGTATGTCGGAAAAGAATGCAATTGGCGCGTTTGCCAAACTCAAGGGCGGTCTTTGGCCGATCGTTGGTTTGTTTGGCGTTGCAGCCGCCTTTATCATTCTGTCGTTTTATTCGGTGGTTGCCGGTTGGACGCTGTCATACATGATCAAAGCAATCACCGGTGCGCTTGCATTTGAAGACCCGGCAGCACTTGGCGAAATCTTTGGCGGGTTCATCGGGGATACGACGTCTCCGCTTATCTTCCATGCGATCTTTATGGCGTTGACGGTCTTTGTCGTTCTGTCGGGTGTCGGTACTGGTATCGAGCGCGCCTCAAAAATCCTGATGCCTGCGCTGTTTGCCTTGCTGATCATTCTGATTGCTCGTTCCGTGACGCTTCCAGGCGGCATGGAAGGTGTTGCCTTCCTGCTGTCTCCGGACTTCTCGAAAGTTACCTGGACGACGGTTTCGGATGCCTTGTCTCAGGCATTCTTCTCTTTGTCGTTGGGGATGGGGGCCATGATTACCTATGGTTCCTACCTGTCGAAAAAGGAAAATCTTCCGGGATCTGCCGGTTGGGTGACCTTGCTTGATTCGTCTGTTGCCGTAATGGCCGGTTTGCTGGTTCTACCGGCGGTCTTTGCCTTTGGCTTTGATCCGTCTGCCGGTCCGGGCCTGACCTTTATCACGCTTCCGGCAGTATTCGCGCAGATGCCTTTGGGGTCGCTCTTTGCGTTCATGTTCTTCCTGTTGTTGGCGATTGCGGCTCTGACGTCGGCGGTTTCCATTCTCGAAGTCGTTGTTGCCTACTTTGTTGATGACCGCGGTATGAGCCGCAAAGTCGCCGCCATTGCGGTGGGTTCTGTCATCTTCTTGCTGGGCATACCGTCATCGCTGTCGATGGGTGTCATGGCGGATGTAGAAATTCTTTGGGGCAAGAACTTCTTTGATCTGATGGACTTCATCAGCTCCAGCCTGCTTCTGCCGATCGGTGGCCTGTTTATCTCGTTGTTTGCAGGCTGGGTTATCTGGGGCAAGGCACAAGAAGAAATCGCTGCCCACAATGGCGTTGCACCGGTATGGCTGGGTGCATGGGGGCTGATCGTCAAGTTCGTTGCCCCGATTGCAATTGCCTTTATCCTTCTGAAAGGGCTTGGCGTTTTCTAAGCCAACTCTGTCAGATGACGGTTTGAAGGGCGGGGGAAACCCCGCCCTTTTATTTTATCGGGCTTATGCTGTGAGGGGCGTGGTTTTACTAAGGTTTGTAATGTCGCTTGCAGACATGGGATGCCCCAGGAAATACCCCTGAATAAGATCACATCCGGCGTGGCGCAGCACATCAAGCTGGTGCTGGTTTTCGACACCCTCGGCAATACAGATTTTCCCCAGGTTCCGCGCCATGTTGATAATGGTGATTGCCACTGTTTCACCTTCGGGGCCATCATCAATATCGCAGACAAAGCTGCGGTCGAGTTTGATCACGTCAAAAGGCAGAGTGCGCAAGTAGCTCAGGCTGGAAAAACCGGTCCCGAAATCATCAAGCGCGATCCGCACGCCAAGGTCACGCAGGCGCTGAAGCTTGGCGCACATATCATCGATATTACGCATGAACAGGCTTTCGGTAACTTCTATTTCCAATCGGTCGGCGGCAACGCCCTTGTCGACGATAATGGCCCGAAGCTGTTCGGCGAAATCCATTGATCCGTAGAACTGCTGAACCGATACATTTACTGCAAGACGCAGGTTGTATAATCCATCCTGCCGCCACGCGACGAGCTGGTCACAGGCTGTACGGATCACCCAGCGTCCGAGTTCGCCGATCACGCCCATTTCCTCGGCAATCGGGATAAAGGTTGATGGCGGAATAACCTTGCCGTCGGCTGTGGTCCAGCGTAACAGGGCCTCCACGCCCGCTATTTCGCCGGTAAGTGCACTAAATTGCGGCTGATAAACAAGATGGAGTTCCTGGTTGTCAATTGCGCGACGTAAGGCGGTCTCAAGGGCAAGGTCCGCACCCTTTTGGCTATGCAGGTTGACGCTATACAGGCCGACGCGGTTGCGCCCCTGTTCCTTGGCTTGCGTCATTGCAAGTTCGGCACAGCGGATGATGTTGCTGGTGTCATTGGCATCCTCGGGAAAGGAAGCCAGACCAATACTTGCCGAAAGATAAACATCCTCGCCCTTGCGGGTCATGTGCGCCTCGCCCAGTCTGGCCAGAAGTTTCTGGGCGGTTTCGAAGGCTTCCTTTTCAGTTTTTACATGCGGCAGGATCGCTGCAAATTCATCGGCGCCGACACGTGCGATAACCGCATCCTGACCGAGTTCTTTGATGACGCGGCGGGATACCTCGACCAGAACATCGTCACCTGTATTGTGGCCAAGGGCGCTATTTACGCGCTGGAAGTTATCGATATCGAGTATGGCGACCGTCAACGGGCATCCGGCGCGACGCGCACGACCGATATGAAGCGATAAAAGCTCTGAAAACCGGCGTCGGTTTGCCAACCCGGTCAGTTCATCGGTAAAGGCAATCCGAAGGACGTCCTCGCGGTTCTTTTCGCGTCCGCTGATATCGGTGAAGATCGACGCATAATGGGTGACGTTGCCATCACCATCGCGCACAGCCATGATTGAAAGCCATTCGGCATAAACTTCGCCCGATTTACGCCGGTTCCAGATCTCGCCTTCCCATTTTCCGGTGCGGGTCAGGTCAGCCCAAAGCTGATCATAGAATGCCTTGCCCTGACGTCCGGATTTCAGAATGGCGGGGGTCTTGCCAATGACTTCTTCGGCCAGATAACCGGTGACGCGCGTAAAGGCCGGATTGACGGCTTCGATTTCTGCCTTTGCGTTGCAGATCATCACGCAGTCTGGCGAATTTTCAATCAGTTTGTTGGCAAGCGCAAGCGACTGGCGGGCTTTTGTCAGTTCGTTGCTGCTATCAGAAGCCAGACTGCTGAGGTGAAGCAGGTAGTCCTGTTCAATAAATTCCAAGAGATCGGCAAATGACAGAACCCCGATGGTTTCACCATTGTGATTGTGAACGACAAGATGACGGAAATTGCCACGCATCATCATGCTGCGGGCATCATCGAGATTGACATCCTGACGAATGAAAGTCACAGGGCGGGTGGCAATTTCACCTGCGGTAAGGTTGTCATGCTCATCGGCAAGGTGCCGCAGAATATCGCGTTCGGTCACAATGCCGGTTTGTAGCTCTATTGGTTGATCATCGGTAAATCCGGTAATCACGGCGCTATCGCATTTTTCCAAATGCATCCGCTGACGCAGTTCCCAAACGCGAATGTCCTTATGGGCAAAAATGGTCGACTGACGCACTGCATCGGCCACGTCATTGGCCATGAATGTTTTTTTGTCGCCAACATGACGGATCAGATCCGTCTGGCTGATGATCCCGACAAGACATCCTTCGGAATCGATCGTGACAAGGTGCCGCACGCCGCGATCACGCATACGCACGATCGCCGATTGAGGGGTCGCATGGATTGAAATGGTGTGCACCGGTTCAGACATGCGCACTGAAACCGGCTCGCTAAATGTTGTCGGCGTGGTGTCCGGGAGGGAAAGCAGATCGTGTTCGGTAATGATTCCCACAGGCTTGTTATCGACCACGACGATGATCGAGCTGCTATTGGCGTGACGCATTTTGGCAATGGCATCGCCAAGCGGGGTTTGTGGACCGCAGCTTAGAACTGTTCCAGGGGACAGCGCGCCGACAGTCAGGCTAAACGGGCGTCCATCTGTTGATGTGGGGCGTATCATTCGGTGGTGCTCTGTCTGGCTGTTCGTGGTCGGTTTGGTTGTACAAAAGACCGAAATATCTGGCCAACTCCTAGCAGAGGATGCGCAATTAAGAATTGTTCTGGATCAACTTCGCCCTTTTCAATTCAGATATGTCTTTTTGAAGCCATTACAAATAAAAACACCCCACCGGAAAACCGGTGGGGTGTCAACTGGCCCGCCTGAGATTTCAGGAAGAAATCAGGCTGCTTTCATCATGTTACGCAGAACGAACTGCAGGATGCCGCCGTTCTGGTAGTAGAGAACTTCGTTCTCGGTATCGATGCGGCAGGTAGCAACAAATTCTTCGGTGCTGCCATCTTTGCGTGTGATGCGGACCGTGACGTCCTGAAGCGGGGTGATGCCATCACCGATGCCAAGAACATCAAAGGTTTCCGAACCATCAAGCTTGTAGGTCGCACGGCCTTCGCCATCCTTGAACTGCAGTGGCAGGACGCCCATGCAGACAAGGTTGGTGCGGTGGATACGTTCGAAGCTTTCCGCGATCACAGCTTTGACGCCAAGCAGGTTGGTGCCTTTTGCTGCCCAGTCACGTGAAGAGCCGGTGCCGTATTCCTTACCGGCGATGACAACCAGCGGGGTGCCTTCGGCCTGATAACGCATTGCAACGTCATAGACCCAGCCCTGTTCGCCCGACGGATAATGAACCGAAACACCGCCTTCGGTGCCCGGTGCCATTTCGTTACGGATACGAATGTTGGCAAAGGTACCGCGCATCATGACTTCGTGGTTACCACGACGTGCGCCATAGGAGTTGAAGTCACGAACAGCAACGCCGTTTGCCTTGAGGTATTCACCTGCCGGGCTTTCTTCCTTGATCGAACCGGCCGGGGAAATGTGGTCGGTGGTGACAGAGTCACCAAGGATCAGAAGCGGACGTGCGCCATGAACTTCCGAGAAATCACCCGGTTCTTTCGCCATGTTGACGAAATAAGGCGGGTTCTGAACGTAGGTGGATTTGTTATCCCACGCAAAGGTCTCGCCTTCGGTGATTTCAATCGCCTGCCATGGCTTCGGACCGGCAAAGATGTTGTCGTAACGGTCTTTGTACATCGAAGCCGAGATCGAGGACGCAATGGTGTCTGCGATCTCTTTGTTTGTTGGCCAGATGTCTTTCATGAAGACGTCATTGCCGTTTTTGTCGGTGCCGATCGGGTCCTTGTTCAGGTCCACCTTCAGGTTACCGGCAAGAGCATAGGCAACAACCAGCGGCGGCGAAGCAAGATAGTTTGCTTTCACATGCGGGCTGATACGGCCTTCGAAGTTACGGTTACCAGACAGAACTGCCGTTACCAGCATGTCCTGATCTTCGATGGCACCAGCAATCGGACCAGCCAGCGGGCCGGAGTTACCAATACACGTGGTGCAACCGAAACCGGCAACGTTAAAGCCAAGCTGATCCAGGTAATCCTGAAGGCCGGCCTTTTCGAGATAGTCGGCAACAACCAAGGAACCCGGTGCGAGTGACGTTTTCACCCACGGCTTGCTTTTCAGGCCAAGTTCGACAGCTTTTTTCGCCAGAAGACCTGCTGCAATCAAAACACTCGGGTTCGAGGTGTTGGTGCAGGAGGTGATTGCGGCGATCACGACGTTACCGTCTTTCATTTCGAAGTTTTCATTCGAAACCGGTACGGAACGGTCGGTATCAACGCCCGGTGCCATGTCGGCAAAGGTTTTGTTGAAGCTTGAAACGGCATCTTTGAGCAAAACACGGTCCTGCGGGCGCTTCGGACCGGAAAGGGCCGGCTCGACGGTGGAAATGTCAAGCTCGAGCGTTGCGGTGTATTCTGCTTCATGTGCCGGGTCGCGCCACATGCCCTGTTCTTTGGCATATGCTTCAACCAGGGCAATCTGGTCTTCGTCACGGCCGGTCGAACGCATGTAGTTCAGCGTTTCGTCATCGATCGGGAAGAAGCCACAGGTTGCACCATATTCCGGTGCCATGTTGCCGATCGTTGCACGGTCCGGCAGGCTCATGTGGTCAAGCGCATCGCCATAGAATTCGACGAATTTGCCGACAACGCCTTTTTCACGCAGCATCTGAACGACACGCAGAACAAGGTCGGTTGCGGTAATGCCTTCTTTCATCGATCCGGTCAGCTTGAAGCCAACGACTTCCGGGATCAGCATCGAGATCGGCTGACCGAGCATTGCGGCTTCGGCTTCGAGACCACCAACACCCCAACCCAGAACGGCAAGGCCGTTGACCATGGTGGTGTGGGAGTCCGTACCAACCAGTGTATCCGGATAGGCAACAGTTTTGCCGTCGGCGTCTTCGCCGGTCCAAACGACCTTTGCAAGATGCTCGACATTCACCTGGTGGCAGATGCCAGCGCCAGGCGGAACAATGCGGAAGTTGTTGAAGGCGTTCTGGCCCCAACGCAGGAAGCCATAACGTTCACCGTTACGTTCGAACTCGACTTCCATGTTTTTTTCGAGTGCGTCGTCGGTGCCGAAGAAGTCAATCATGACCGAGTGGTCAATCACGAGGTCAACCGGTGAAAGCGGGTTCACCTTCTGGGCGTCACCACCCATGTTGACGACAGCATCACGCATTGCTGCAAGGTCAACAACGGCGGGAACACCTGTGAAGTCCTGCATCAGAACGCGGGCTGGGCGATAGTTGATCTCGTGGCTGCTCTTGTGCTCTTTGAGCCAGTCAACAACAGCTTTGACATCGTCGGTTTTAACAGTGAAATCGTCTTCGTAACGCAGAAGGTTCTCAAGAACGACTTTCAGCGTGAAGGGAAGTTTTGAAACGTCGCCGAATTTCTCGGAAGCAACT
>JBLXDD010000021.1:0-45541 GCA_048264285.1 Thalassospira sp. | reverse complement strand
ATGTCTGGTAGGTGGGAAAGGTCATTTTGAACCTCTTGTTCAAACCAAGCAAAGCATCGCTTTGCGCAGGTTCAGCGCAGCACGTAGTGCGTAGTGCGTAGCTAAATCCTGTCTTTTGATGAATGTTATAAAGCTTGTTGATTGACCTGCATCAGTGCCGGCGTATCGGGCCAAAGATAATGTGAAACTCTTCCAAGCATTTTCGATGAGGGAGTTTTACCATGGTTGAAAAATCGGATTTCTCATCAAATACCCCATCTTGGCTTTCACAGATGTATAGCCCGCTACGCTGGGCGGGAGAGAAGGTGGCGGAGTTCTTCTCGCCAAGTTCCGAGGCGGCCACGACGGATACGTTTTATGAAGTCAGTGTCGAGTTGCCTGGGGTATCCGACAGCGATATTCACATTGAAGTTCATGATAATCGCCTGTCGGTTACGGGGGAAAAACAAAGCGCGCGCAAGGAAGAGGGCAAAAGCTATTTCTTCTCGGAACGCAGCTATGGCAAGTTCCAGCGTATTTTCCGTCTTCCGCCGGATGCTGATGAAACCAAGATCAGTGCAACACATAAAGATGGTGTGCTGGTGATCAAAATCGCCAAGAAAGATGAGACCGCATCTGTTGGGAAGTCTATTCCTGTCAATAAGGGCTAGATTTCTGATCATTTTTGGTGATGCGCAAAGAGCAAAGGGCTGTCAGCAAACTGACAGCCCTTTATGCTTAATCGGTATTGTCAGGGTGTGATTTATGAACGAGACAGATACATCGGCCCGCCCTTGTGCCGCGGGAAGCCATAGCCATTGACCATGACAACATCTATGGCATCGGGACTATTGGCGATGCCTTCGGCAAGGATCTTGTCGCCTTCGTCACGCATGGCTGCAAGGATGGAGTCGATAATTTCTGGATGCGTGAAATTGCGTCGGGTGATGCCTTTCTTGGCAGATTCAGCGATGACGAGTGCGTCGACATCCGGATCCGGGTGAGCCTTGCCGTTTTCATCATAGCGATACCAGCCATGGCCATTCTTTTTGCCAAACCGCCCCATTTCACAAAGATAATCGCCCAAAGCCACGTAACGTTCGGACGGATCACGGAAGGGGGCGAGGCGTTTACGTGTCGCCCACGAGATTTCCAATCCTGCCATATCCTGCATGGCAAACAGTCCCATCGGGAAGCCGAATTCCACCATGGCAGCATCGATCTGATGGGGCAATGCGCCGTCTTCAAGCATGTATTCGCAATGTTTACGGTAGGCCGACATGATCCGGTTGCCGATAAACCCGTCGCAAACCCGGCATGGTACGGCAATCTTGCCAAGGGTGCGGGCAAAATCGAATGCGGTTGCGAGGCTTTGGGCATCGGCCGCCTCAGTGCGGACCACTTCAAGCAGTTTCATGATATGGGCCGGGGAGAAGAAATGCAGGCCGATCACCCGATTGGGATAGGTGCAGTTTGCAGCGATCTCGTTGATATCGAGATAGGACGTGTTAGAGGCCAGGACAGCATCCGGCTTGCAGTGTTTGGATAATTTGCCAAACACATCATGTTTGACAGCCATGTCTTCAAACACGGCCTCTATCACCAGGTCTGCATCGGACAGTGCGCCATAATCGGTGCTGGTTGAAAGGGCGGCGAGCTGCGTGTCAAAGCGATCCTGAGTGATAAGGCCGCGTTTGAGGCTGCCTGAAAGGTGCTTTTGGACTGTGGTGCTGCCGTTGGCACAAGCATCTTCGTCACGTTCGATGATCGTGACAGCATATCCAGCCAGCAGCGATGCCGTGGCAATGCCAGCCCCCATGATGCCGCCACCGATCACGCCGATTTGTTTGAGCGGGTTGGGATCAATGCCCTTGAGTTCGGGCAGTTTGGCAACAGAACGTTCGGCAAAGAAAATATGACGAAGCGCCTTTGATTGATCGCTATCGCGTAGTTCGATGAATTTTTCACGCTCGAACGAAAGACCTGAAGCCGGGCCCTGTTCGATACCATTTCGGATAGCAGAGGCGGCCGCAAGAGGGGCGGTTTGACCGCGTGCTTTCTTTTTCGTGGCAGCAGAAATGTCATCCCATTCGGTGGCATTGGGCGCGTTGACGGGATCGCGCAGCAAAAGCGGCTTTGGTATTTGGCGATTCAGAATGGTCTTGGCAAAGTCGCGAGCGGCATCGCCCAAGGCACCGTGGGTAATAGCATCAAGCAAGCCAATCTCGTTTGCCTTTGCAGCCGATATCGGCTTGCCGCTGGTCATCATCGAGACGGCCTCGCTGACCGGGACAAGGCGTGGTAAGCGGACCGTTCCGCCAGCACCGGGGATGAGGCCAAGATTAACTTCCGGCAAACCGAGTTTTGCTGTGCTGTCGGCAATGCGATAATGGCAGCCAAGGGCAACTTCCAACCCGCCGCCAAGGGCATGACCGTGAATGGCCGCGATGACCGGTTTGGTGGTAGCTTCAAGTCGTTTGATCACATCGGGCAGGATCGGTGATTTGGGCGGTTGGCCGAATTCATTGACATCTGCGCCGGCGATGAAGGTCTTGCCTTCACATATCAGGATGGCGGCCCGGATGTCATCGTTGTCATCAATCTGATCCAGGGCATCGACGATCCCGCTGCGCACCGAATGGCTGGTGGCATTAATCGGCGGGTTGTTGATTGTGATGACGGCAATGGGGTTTTCAAATGTCAGTGTGACAGTCGACATATTATGCGTCCTCCGCCCGGATCGGGGTGAGCAGGCAGGCGACAAGATCGGAGCCCGGATCTGCAAGGTCCGCAATCACATTGAAATGATGTTTGTTCGGCGCATGAACACTGCGCGTCAATGCGCCAAGGCCGGTCCAGATATTGGCAAGCAGATCATTCTGGCGGACAAATTCCGGGCGTTCATCCGCCCCGACCCAGCAGGTGATCGAGCATGGTAAGGCGGGGTGTAGAAGGGCGGCACTTTCATGCGCTGCCTCGTCCGGATCAAGCTTCAGGATGTCATTCATGGTCGTTTTAAGAAGCGGACGCAGATCATGCAGGCCGGAAATGGAAACCGTGTTTTCAATCCGTGCCTGAACGGAGGACGAAAGCGGCGACGTGTGGCTGACCATACGGCTGACCAGATGACCACCGGCCGAATGTCCCGTGATGTGGATCGGACCGGCAATCTGATCTGCGGCATGGGTGATCGCAGCCCCGATCTCGCGGGTAATATCGGAAAGGCGGGCATCGGGGGTGAGTGTATAGCTTGGCATGCAAACGGCCCAGCCCTTGGTAACTGCACCTTTGGCGAGATGCGACCAGCTTGATTTATCAAACGCCTTCCAATAGCCGCCATGCACGAATACCACGAGGCCCTTGGGTGTGCCGGTTGGCAGGAACAGGTCATATTTTTCGCGCGGCGCATCGCCATAGGAAATGTCAAGCCGGGCGCCATCGCGGCTGATCAGTTCGTCGCGAAACTGTGCCGATTGGGCAGCCCAAAGTTCCGGATAGGTGGCGGCATCGGCGATATAATCGCCATTGGCATAAGCATCATCCCAGTCGGTAATCATGGTTGGTTCCCAAAGTTTTGTGTGGTGGCGGTTGGCGCATTTTTGATTGTACGCCAAATTCTAGGCAAATCTGAATTTATTTCAAACCTAAAATATTTGTGCTTGAAATAAATGAAATCGAGGCGTACCGTTTTATCAGTTTCCCGAAACAACCAAACAAATCAGGAAGGGAAAAGCTGGTGAGAGTAGCTTGTCTGGGTGGCGGTCCTGCGGGGCTTTATTTTGCAATCTCGATGAAATTGCGCGACCCCGCGCATGAGGTTGTTGTGATTGAACGCAACAAGCCCGATGACACATTTGGCTGGGGCGTGGTGCTGTCTGACGAGACGCTGGACAATCTGGCCGAGAATGACACCAAAAGTGCCGAGGCCATTCGTGCCAACTTTTCCTATTGGGATGATGTCGCGGTTCAGTATCGCGGCGAAAAGACGATCTCCACCGGTCACGGGTTCTGCGGTATCGGGCGTAAAAAGCTTCTGATCCTGCTCCAGGAACGTGCACGTGAATTTGGTGTCGAACTGCGTTTCGAGACCGAAGCCGAAAGTGCCAGCCATTACGCCAAGGAATTTGATCTTGTCGTTGCCAGTGATGGTCTGAATTCCAAAACCCGTACGGAATTTGCCGAGCATTTTCAACCCGATATCGATACCCGTAAATGCAAGTTTGTCTGGCTCGGAACGCATCAGAAATTTGATGACGCCTTTACCTTTATCTTTGAAGAAACCGACAAGGGCTGGGTCTGGGCGCACGCCTATCAGTTTGATGATGACACGGCGACTTTCATTGTCGAATGTACGCAGGAAACCTGGGATGCCTATGGTTTCGGCGAGATGTCCAAGGAAGAGTCGATCGCAACTTGCGAGGATATCTTCAAGGATCATCTCGGCGGTCACAATCTGATCAGCAATGCGCACCACATTCGTGGTTCGGCCTGGCTGAGCTTCCCGCGCGTCCTGTGCAAAAGCTGGTCGCATGAAAATATCGTTCTGATGGGCGATGCGGCGGCGACGGCGCATTTTTCCATCGGATCGGGCACGAAGCTTGCGCTTGAAAGTGCGATCGCACTGGCGAACTATTTGCATTCCGAAGGCGACCTTAAATCGGCCTTTGGAAAATATGAGGACGAACGCCGTCTTGAGGTCCTGCGTTTGCAGTCGGCTGCGCGCAACTCGATGGAATGGTTTGAAGAAATCGAACGTTATTTCGATTTTGATCCGACCCAGTTTACCTATTCGCTTCTGACCAGATCACAGCGCATCAGTCACGAAAACCTGCGCCTGCGCGATGCCAGATGGCTTGAAGGTGCAGAAAAATGGTTCCAGACACAGGCAGGTTTGCCTGCGTCCGAGCCGGTTCGCCATCCGATGTTTGTGCCTTATCAGTTGCGTGATATGTCGCTTAAGAACCGCATCGTTGTATCGCCGATGGCGCAGTACAAAGCGGTCGATGGCTGCCCGACGGACTGGCATCTGGTGCATTACGCCGAGCGTGCCAAAGGTGGTGCCGGGCTGGTTTATACCGAGATGACATGTGTTTCGCCGGAAGGGCGCATTACGCCGGGCTGCCCGGGTGCGTATGATGCCAGCCACGAGAAGGCATGGAAACGGATCACTGATTTCGTTCACGCCGAAACCGATGCCAAGGTCTGCATGCAGATCGGTCATTCCGGACGCAAGGGCTCGACCCAGCTTGGCTGGGAAGAAATGGATGCACCGTTGAAGGATGGCAACTGGCCGCTGATGTCGGCATCGGCCATCGGATGGTCGGACCGCAATGCGGTGCCCAAGGCCATGACCCGTGCGGACATGGATATGGTTCGTGATCAGTTTGTTGCATCGACCGAAATGGCCGATCGTGCAGGCTTTGACATGATCGAGGTTCATGCCGCGCATGGTTATTTGTTGTCATCCTTCATCAGCCCGGTCAGCAATATCCGCGACGATGAATATGGCGGATCACTTGAAAACCGGATGCGTTATCCGCTTGAAGTCATCAATGCCGTTCGTGCGGCATGGCCCGAGAATAAGCCGATGTCGGTGCGTATTTCGGCGAATGACTGGGTCGGTGATGCGGGCATTACGCCCGAAGAAGCGGTCGAGATTGCCAAGATGCTGAAAGCCAATGACGTCGATATTTGTGACGTTTCGGCGGGGCAAACGACAACGGATGCTAAGCCGGTCTATGGTCGCATGTTCCAGACGCCGTTCTCTGATCGTATTCGCAACGAGGCCCATATTCCGACCATGGCGGTTGGCAATATCTATGAGGCAGATCACGTCAATTCGATCCTGATGGCCGGGCGTGCCGATCTTGTTTGTCTGGCGC
Organism: Thalassospira sp.; assembly: GCA_048264285.1. Taxonomy (GTDB): domain Bacteria; phylum Pseudomonadota; class Alphaproteobacteria; order Rhodospirillales; family Thalassospiraceae; genus Thalassospira. The sequence continues at coordinate 39,680 of JBLXDD010000021.1, read as the reverse complement.
GACCGCATCTGGCCAATCCGTATTGGACGCTGCATCAGGCCGCCAGCCTTGGCAACCGTACTGAAAACTGGCCTGCCCCGTATTATGCCGGGCGTGATCAGATGTGCCGTCTGGCCGAGCGGGCCGAAACCATGACCGGGAAGGTATAAGCAGCCATGCGCGATCTTGCCGTTCATAACGCATTGATCACCGGTGGCGGTTCCGGTGTCGGGGCCGTGATGGCCCGGATGCTGGCTGATGCTGGAGTGAAGGTGGTTGTTTCCGGGCGGCGATCAGATGTGCTGGCCGAGGTTGCCGAACATGAAAACATCACCGCCATTGTGGCCGATGTGACCGATGAGACATCCGTGCGCGATATGTTCGCAACCATGCTTGACGTTGTTGGTCCTCCTGATCTGGTGATTGCCAATGCCGGAATGGCCGAAAGTGTGCCGTTTGGTAAAATGTCGGTTGATCTTTGGAAACGGACCATTGATGTCAACCTGACCGGTACGTTCCTGACCTTCCGCGAAGGACTGGCAGTGATGAATAAAGCCAAGCCGGGGCGGTTAATTTCAATCGCCTCGACCGCAGGGCTTAAGGGCTATGCCTATGTCACGGCGTACTGTGCTGCGAAACACGGCGTGGTGGGTATGGTCAAGGGTATGGCAGCAGAACTTGTCAGCAGCCCGATCACGATCAATGCGGTTTGTCCGGGCTTCATGGAAACGCCGATGCTGGCAAAATCGGTGGAAAACATCGTTGCCAAAACCGGTATGAGCAAGGACGCCGCGCGTGCAAGCCTTGCCAAGATCAATCCGCAAAATCGGTTCATTCAACCCGAAGAAGTAGCTGAAACCGTCATGTGGTTATGCAGCCCGAACGCGGCATCTATAACGGGACAGGCGGTTTCCGTTTCGGGAGGAGAAGTATGACCATGAATAAACCCGAAGGGCTTTCCGAGCAGTCCGGAACTGAAACGTCTGATCTGTCCAAGGCACGCTTGCGGGCCTGGCTACACATCCTGAAAGTATCGCGCAAGATCGAGGGCGAGTTGCGCGAAAAAATGCGCCTTGAGTTCGGATCGACCCTGCCGCGCTTTGACGTGCTGGCCGCGCTTTATCGTGAACGCGATGGTATGCGCATGAGCGAGCTTTCCAAATCGCTGATGGTATCAAACGGCAATGTCACCGGGATCGTTGATCGACTGGTGGCAGAGGGATTGGTTGTTCGCATGCCGGTTGAAAATGATCGCCGTGCATCGATTGTGCGTCTGACCAAGGCCGGCGAAAAGGATTTCGCAGAACGCGCACTGGTGCATGAGGCATGGGTTTCCGAACTGTTTTCTGATCTTTCGTCTGGCGATGCTGACGCCCTGATCCGCATTCTGCGCAATATTTCCCACCATAACGAGGCGCCCCACCATGACTAAGATGGCAAACATCACGCCAAAACATTTCAACTGGCGCATGGAAGGCGACGTTGCGGTCATTTCGCTAGATCGCCCGGATCGCAAGAACCCGTTGACCTTTGATAGCTATGCAGAGCTTCGCGATACATTCCGCGATCTGGTTTACGCCGATGACGTCAAGGCAGTTGTATTCGGATCGAACGGGGGCAATTTCTGCTCTGGCGGGGATGTGCATGACATTATCGGTCCGCTGATCGACAAGGACATGAAGGGCCTTCTGGAATTTACCCGCATGACCGGTGATCTGGTTAAGGCGATCATTGGCTGTGGCAAGCCCGTAATTGCGGCGGTCGACGGTGTTTGTGTCGGGGCCGGGGCCATTATTGCCATGGCATCTGATCTGCGACTGGCAACGGCGGCATCCAAAACAGCCTTTCTGTTTACCCGTGTCGGGCTTGCCGGATGTGACATGGGGGCATGTGCCATCCTGCCGCGCATCATCGGTCAGGGCCGGGCGGCAGAGCTTCTTTATACCGGCCGATCCATGTCGGCTGAGGAAGGCGAACGTTGGGGCTTTTATAACCGTCTGGTCGAAGCGGATGCGCTTGAGGCCGAAGCGATTGCACTTGCAACCCGTATTTCCCAAGGCCCGAATTTCGGTCACATGATGACCAAAACCATGCTGGCCCAGGAATGGAACATGTCGATCGAACAGGCGATCGAGGCCGAAGCGCAGGCGCAGGCGATTTGCATGCAGACCGAGGATTTCAATCGCGCCTACAAGGCATTCGTTGCCAAGGAAAAACCGGTGTTCGAGGGCAACTGATGGCAGATAAGACCTATCTTGATTGGCCATTCTTTGAAGACCGGCACCGTGAACTGGCGGCAAAGCTTGATGATTGGGCGGCAAGCAACATCAAGGGCATAAATCATGATGATGTCGATGCGGCCTGTCGCGATCTGGTTGCACGATTGGCCGGCGGTGACTGGTTACGCCACGCAGCAATTGATCCCGATGATGCAAAATCAAAGCTTGATGTCAGATCTCTTTGCCTGATCCGAGAAACACTGGCGCGCTATGACGGCCTTGCTGATTTTTCCTTTGCGATGCAAGGGTTGGGGAGTGGCGCGATCTCCTTGTTTGGAACGGAAGCACATCGGGGGGATTGGCTTCCAAAAGTACGTTCCGGCAAGGCGATTGCCGCCTTTGCACTGACCGAACCGCAATCGGGCTCGGACGTTGCCAATATCGCGCTTGAGGCAAAGCGTGATGGCGATGATTTTGTCCTGAACGGGGAAAAGACCTGGATTTCGAATGGCGGGATTGCCGATTTTTACTGCGTCTTTGCCCGCACGGGGGAGGCACCCGGTGCCAAGGGATTGTCGGCTTTCATCGTTCCGGCGAACGTGCCCGGCTTTGAGATTACAGAACGTCTGCACACCATCGCCCCGCATCCTTTGGCGCGCTTGAAATTCACCGATTGTCGTATTCCGGCATCAAGCCTGATGGGCACGGGAGGGGATGGGTTCAAGATCGCGATGTCGGTTCTGGATGTTTTCCGGTCAACCGTTGCCGCAGCCGCCCTTGGCTTTGCCAGACGTGCGCTTGATGAAACCATCACCCGTGTTCAGGAACGCGAACTGTTTGGCGCGCCGCTTTTTGATTTGCAGATGGTGCAAGGTCATGTCGCGGACATGGCACTTGATATCGATGCATCGGCCCTTCTGGTTTATCGCGCGGCCTGGCTTAAAGACAGTGGTGCCGCAAGGGTTAGTCGCGAAGCGGCGATGGCCAAACTTTATTCCACCGATCATGCACAAACCGTCATTGATAAGGCGGTGCAAATTCATGGCGGCGATGGTGTGCGCAGCGGGCACATCGTTGAAACGCTTTACCGGGAAATTCGCGCTCTTCGCATTTATGAAGGCGCATCCGACGTCCAGAAAATAATCATCGCACGGCAAACGCTGGCGTCATAATGGCTGTATCAGGGACTTCACAATGCTCGGACCAACCGCACATACCGATAGCTTCACACGGGATAAATTACCCCCGTTTGCAGAATGGCCGGATATCAATCTGGATGGGTTTGACTATCCCGAATATCTGAATGCCGGGGTCGAACTGACCGACAAGATGGTCGAACAGGGGTTTGGGGATAACACAGCCCTGATCGGCAATGGTCGACAGCGGACTTATAAAGAACTGGCTGACTGGACCAACCGGATCGCCCATGCCCTGGTCGAGGATTACGGGGTCAAACCGGGCAACCGCATCCTGATCCGTTCGGCCAACAATCCGGCGATGGTGGCTTGCTGGCTGGCCGCGACCAAGGCCGGGGCGGTTGTGGTTAATACCATGCCGATGCTGCGCGCGGGCGAGTTGGGGCAGATTGTCGACAAGGCCGAGATCGAATTTGCCCTGTGTGACACGCGCCTGATGGATGAAATGGTGGCCTGCGCAAAAGACAGCAAGTTCCTTACAAAGGTGATCGGATTTGATGGTACGGCCAATCATGATGCGGAACTTGATCGCATCGCGCTTACCAAATCGGTCAAGTTCGAAGCTGTTAAAACCGGGCGTGATGATGTTGCGTTGCTTGGCTTTACATCGGGCACCACCGGAAGCCCCAAGGCCACAATGCATTTTCACCGCGATCTTTTGATCATTGCCGATGGCTATGCCAAGGAAGTGCTGAACGTAACACCCGATGATGTGTTTGTCGGGTCACCGCCGCTGGCCTTTACCTTTGGTCTTGGCGGGCTTGCGATCTTTCCGCTGCGTTTCGGGGCAACCGCGACCCTGCTTGAAAAGGCATCGCCGCCCAACATGATCGAAATTATCGAAACCTATAAGGCCACGGTCTGCTTTACGGCACCGACAGCCTATCGGGTGATGTTGTCTGCGATGGACGAAGGGGCAGACCTTTCATCCCTGCGTGCGGCTGTATCGGCAGGTGAAACCTTGCCAGCCCCGGTCTATGAAGCGTGGATGGAAAAAACCGGCAAGCCGATGCTTGATGGTATTGGCGCAACCGAGATGCTTCATATCTTTATCTCCAACCGTTTTGGCGACAGTCATCCGGCTTGTACGGGGCGTCCGGTTACCGGATATGAAGCCAAGATCGTCGATGACAAGATGAATGAAGTTCCGGTCGGCACCGTTGGCAGGCTTGCGGTACGTGGCCCGACCGGGTGCCGTTATCTTGATGATGTGCGTCAACATGTCTATGTCCGCGATGGCTGGAACCTGACCGGGGATGCATTTTATGTCGATGAGGATGGCTACTATCATTTTGCGGCGCGCAATGACGATATGATCGTTTCATCGGGTTACAATATTGCCGGGCCCGAAGTCGAAGCTGCCCTTTTGTCACATGCTGCCGTTGCCGAATGTGCCGTGATCGGTGCGCCCGATGAAGAACGCGGAACGATCGTTCAGGCCCATATTGTTCTGGCAAAAGGGTTCGATCCAGCGCCCGAGATGGCCAAGACATTGCAAGATCATGTAAAAGCGACCATCGCGCCGTTTAAATATCCGCGCTCCGTTATCTTTATTGATGCCCTACCAAAAACCGCGACTGGGAAAATCCAGCGCTTCAGACTTAAACAGGAACCGTCTGCATGACTGACTTCGCCGCCACCAAATCCCTGTTCCATATTCCAGAAGGTGTGATTTACCTTGATGGGAACTCGCTTGGCATGCTGCCAAAAAGCGCAGCCAACCGTGCCAAGGAGATGATCGAACAGGAATGGGGGGAAATGCTTATCCGGGGCTGGAATGATGCCCAATGGATGGCGCAACCCGAACGTGTCGGCAATCTTGTCGCGCGTTTGATCGGGGCGGCGCTTGGCACGGTGGTGATGGGCGATACCCTGTCGATCAAGGTTTATCAGGCACTGGCAAGCGCACTTGAAATGCGCCCTGATCGCAAGGTGATTGTATCTGATAACGGCAATTTCCCGACCGATCTTTATATGGCCGATGGTCTGATCAAGACGCTGGGGCGCGGGCATATCCTTAAAACACCTGCCCCCGAAGATGTCGAAAGCCTGATCAACGAAGATCTGGCCGTGTTGATGTTGACCCAGGTCGATTATCGCACAGGCCGCATGCACGACATGAAACGCCTGACGGATCTGGCGCATGCGGCGGGGGCATTGGTGATCTGGGATCTGGCCCATTCTGCGGGTGCTGTGCCGGTTGATCTGACCGGATGCAACGCGGATTTCGCAGTCGGTTGCACCTATAAATATCTTAATGGTGGTCCTGGTGCGCCGGCCTTTATTTATGTTCGGCCCGATCATGCACAAACGGTCCGTCCGGCTCTTTCAGGGTGGCTTGGTCATGCGGCACCCTTTGCCTTTGATCCCGATTATACCCCGGCACCGGATGTGTCACGCATGCGTGTTGGCACACCGCCTGTCATCCAGATGACTGTCCTTGAAGAAGCCATGAAAGTCTGGGATGGCGTGGATATGGCCGATATCCGTAAACGCAGTATCGAATTATGCGAGCAATTCATCGCCGGGGTTGAAAAAAGCTGTCCGATGCTGGAACTCGTCAGCCCTCGCAACCCGGATGAACGCGGATCACAGGTGTCGTTCAAGTTCGATCAGGGCTATGCGGTCATGCAGGCATTGATTGCACGTGGTGTGATTGGTGATTTCCGTGCACCGGATGTCATCCGTTTTGGTTTTACCCCACTTTATATCGACAATGCCGATGTCGACGGTGCAGTCAAAATCCTTGCTGAAATCATGGAAACAAAAGCTTGGGACAAGCCGGAATTCCACAAACGCAACGCGGTGACCTGATCATGGCAAAACCAAATGCCCCCTATGATCCCAGCACCGAGGGTGCACGTACCGATTTTTCCGATCAGATGTCCTATGGTGATTATCTGTCGCTGGATGCGATCCTGACAGCCCAGCACCCGCAATCGGATGCCCATGACGAAATGCTGTTTATCATTCAGCATCAGACGTCCGAGCTTTGGATGAAGCTTGCCATTCGTGAAATTACCGCCGCCCGTCAGGCAATCCATGCAGGGAATGTCCGCCCGGCATTCAAGATGCTGGCACGTGTGTCGCGTATTTTCGAACAGCTCAACAATGCCTGGGATGTTCTGCGTACCATGACGCCAAGCGATTACACGACATTTCGCGATGCGCTTGGGCCGTCATCGGGATTTCAATCCTATCAGTATCGTCTGATCGAATTCATGCTGGGCAATCGTAATCCTGCGATGTTGCGCCCGCATGCGCACCGCGACGACATTACCGCAATGCTGAGGGCAGAACTCGAAACGCCAAGTCTTTATGACGAAGCGCTACGTTTATTGAGTGCCGAGGGGATTGATGTGCCCGAAGATGTCCTGAACCGGGATGTTTCGGCACCTTATATGCCAAATGAAGATGTGATTGCGGCCTGGCAGATCGTTTACAGCGAGCCTGCAAAATATTGGTCGCTTTATGAATTGGCGGAAAAACTGGTCGATTTTGAAGACTATTTCCGTCGATGGCGCTTTAACCATGTCACGACGGTCGAGCGCGTGATCGGGTTCAAACGCGGGACTGGCGGTACGGGAGGCGTCAGTTATTTGAAGAAAATGTTGGAAATTGAACTGTTTCCGGAACTCTGGCGGGTGCGAACCGCGCTTTGAGGATAGACGGACCTTATGCAAATACTGCAAAATCAGGGGCAGGCATCAGGTTCGTTAAAACCGTAACGTAAAACGACATAAAAGTTGCGGGATCAACGTGTTGCTAAAACGATAATTCTATAAACACGGAGGCTTAAATGAAGGGTATTAAGACAACCATCGCAGCAGCAGCTGCTTTGCTTGCTGCCGGGGCAGCCCAGGCTGATCCGGTAAAGGTCGGTATGATTACCACCCTTTCGGGCGGTGGTGCGGGGCTTGGGATTGATGCACGTGATGGCTTTATGCTGGCTGTCAAACAGGCAAATAATCCGGACCTTGAAGTTGTGATCGAAGACGATCAGCGTAAACCCGATATCGCGGTACAGCTGGCTGATAAAATGATTCAGCAGGAAAAGGTTGATGTTTTGACCGGGATCATCTGGTCGAACCTTGCGATGGCTGTTGTGCCGTCCGCGGTCGCGCAAGACAAATTCTATTTGTCGGTTAACGCCGCGCCGTCGCAATTGGCAGGTCGTGGCTGCAATGCGAATTATTTCAGCGTTTCCTATCAGAATGACAACCTGCACGAAGCTGCGGGTGGCTATGCCTCAAGCGCGGGCTATAACAGTGCCTTCATCCTGGCCCCGAACTATCCGGCTGGTAAAGATTCCCTGGCTGGCTTCAAGCGTTTCTTCCTGGGGGACATCACCGACGAAGTTTATACCAAGCTGGGTCAGACCGATTACGCTGCTGAAATCGCACAGATCCGTGCATCGGGTGCAGACAGCGTCTTCTTCTTCCTGCCGGGCGGAATGGGCATTGCATTCATGAAACAATATGCCCAGTCCGGTGTTGATATCCCGCTGATTGGTCCGGCCTTCTCGATGGATCAGGGGATTCTTGGTGCCGTGGGTGATGCTGCTCTTGGTGTGAAAAACACCTCGAACTGGTCGAAAGACATTGATAACCCAACCAACAAAGCATTCGTTGAAAGCTTCCAGGCGGAATATGGACGTCTGCCGTCGCTTTATGCGTCTTATGGGTTTGATACTGCAAACCTTCTGCTGTCGGCGATGGACAAGGCCAGCGTTTCAGATGCCGAAGCATTCCGTGATGCGTTGCGTGCTGCAGACTTCAATTCAGTGCGTGGCAATTTCGTCTTTGGCCCGAACCATCATCCGATTCAGGACATCTATGTTCGTGAAGTCGTCAAAGAAGGTGACATCCTGACCAACAAGATTGTTGGTACGGCGTTGTCCAATCACTCTGACGCCTATGCGTCGGAATGCTCGATGTAATCACGAGCTAACAAGTGGCCGGGGGCCGGTTTGATCAATGATCGGCCCCTAGGGTCCAAACTCATTCACATGACCGGGCCGATTATGTGAATGAGTTTGGACCCTACACCTTGTGACGGAGTTTCCAATAATGTTCTCTCTTTTTCTGGAGCAGCTGTTAAACGGCCTTCAGTCCGGGGTGATGCTGTTTTTGATGGCATCGGGGCTGACGCTGGTTTTCGGTGTGATGGGGTTGATTAATCTTGCCCATGGCTCCCTTTATATGGTCGGTGCGTTTGCCTGTGCGGCTGTGGCGGCATGGACCGGTTCTTTCTGGCTTGGACTCGTTGCCAGCCTGATGGCGGCTGCCATCACCGGTGCACTGGTCGAAATGTTGATTATTCGCCGTCTTTATAACCGCGATCATCTTGATCAGGTTCTGGCGACTTTTGCGCTTATTTTGATTTTTTCCGAAGGCACACGCTGGATTTTCGGATCCTTTCCGCTGTTTTTGAGCGTTCCTGATTTTCTAAGCGGCACAGTGGTTCTGGGCGAAACGTTTGAATATCCGCTGTTCCGTCTTGCGATCATCATCGCCGGGCTTGCCGTCGCGGTTGGTTTGTTCCTGTTGATTGGCAAAACCCGCCTTGGCATCCGCATCCGTGCAGGCGAGGCCGACCGTGGCATGATTGCCGCCCTTGGTGTGGATATTGACCGTCTTTATACAGTGGTCTTTGCCCTTGGCGCGGCCCTGGCCGGGTTGGCAGGTGCGTTTGTTGGTACGACCCAATCGGTTCAGGTTGGCATGGGGGAACCCGTCCTGATTTTGGCCTTTGTCGTGATTGTCATTGGTGGCATCGGCTCGATCAAAGGGGCGCTTGTCGGCTCTTTGCTTGTCGGGTTTACCGATACGATGGGTCGGTTCTTGTTGCCGCATGCCTTTGCAACGTTTCTTGATCCGTCAAGTGCCACGGCGATCGGCTCTGCACTGGCATCCATGTTGATTTATATCGTGATGGCGCTGGTTCTGTTCCTGCGTCCAAGCGGTCTGTTCGGGGCGACTTCCTGATGACCATGAACCGGGAATTTCTGATTAATTCCATCCTTGCGATTGCGCTGGTTGCTGTTCCGCTGATCGCGCTTGGCATGGATGAACCTTTTATCATCACGCTTGCCACCAAGGTGGCGATCTTTGCCATGGCAGGTGTCGGACTTAACCTTGTGCTTGGGTATGGCGGGCTTGTCTCGTTCGGGCATGCGGCATTCTTCGGGATAGGCGGCTATGTCGCCGGTATCCTGGCAAGTCATGCGCTGAACTACGAACCGATCATGGAAAGCCCGTTTCTGATCGAAGGGACCACCCAGATGATCGTCATCTGGATTGTTGCCCTGATCGTTTCGGCACTGGTGGCATTGGTCATCGGGGCGATCACGCTGCGCACAAGCGGGGTCTATTTCATCATGATCACGCTGGCCTTTGCGCAGATGATCTATTACTTCGCGATTTCATGGCCGGCCTATGGTGGCGAAGACGGTTTGTCGATCTATGTGCGTAACGGTTTTCCGGGGATCAATACCTTGGACCCGATCAGCTTCTTTGCCCTTTGTGTCGTCATGCTGGCGATTGCGATGGTGTTTTCCGCCGTTCTGATCCGGTCACGCTTTGGTCTTGCCCTTCAAGGTGCACGCCAGAATGCGCAACGGATGACAGCCGTCGGCATTGCACCATTTCGCATTCGTCTGGTGGCCTTTGTGATTTCGGCAATGATTACGGCCCTTGCCGGGGCGTTATATGCTGATCTCAACCGCTTTGTCAGCCCGACCATGCTGTCTTGGCATATGTCTGGTGAAATCATGGTGTTTGTCATTCTTGGCGGTGTTGGGCGCTTGTTTGGTCCGCTTGCCGGTGCTGCGCTTTATATCATTCTGGAGCATTTGCTGGGCGGGATATGGGAATTCTGGCAGTTGCCGCTCGGTGTCCTGTTGCTTCTGGTCGTGCTGTTTGCGCGTGGTGGTCTTGTCGGTGTTCTGGCGGGGGAGCGTAAACATGTCTGATGCCATTCTTTCGCTTTCCAACGTCACCAAGCAGTTCGGGTCTCTTTTGGCCAGTGACAGCGTCACACTTGATCTGCGCGCCGGGGAAATTCACGCCCTGATCGGGCCGAACGGGGCGGGGAAATCCACCCTGATCAAGCAGATCGCAGGTGAAATCAAACCTGATCGTGGCGATATCCATTTTGGTGGTCAGAACATCAACGAGCTTGATGCGGTGGCGCGGTCGCGCTTGGGGCTTGCGCGCACGTTCCAGGTATCATCATTGATGCCGGAATTCTCGGTCCTGCAGAACGTGATGCTCGCGCGCCAATCGGTGAGTGGCAAGGTGTTCCGGTTCTTCAAACCGGTACTTTCTGACAAGTCGCTGCTTGATCCGGCCATGGCGCAGCTTGAACGGGTCGGGTTGGTTGATCGGGCGCACATGCGGGCGGCCGATATTTCGCACGGCGAACGTCGTCAACTTGAAATGGCTGTGGCATTGGCGCTGGAACCGAAGGCATTCCTGCTTGATGAACCGATGGCCGGGATGGGGCCGGAGGGCTCAAAACGCCTGACCGGGTTCCTTGATGGTTTGCGTTCACAGGCCCCGATCCTTTTGGTTGAACATGACATGGATGCGGTTTTTGCCTTGGCAGACCGGATTTCGGTTCTGGTCTATGGCCGGATCATTGCGACGGGCACCGTCGATGAAATTCGCGGCAATGATGATGTCAAACGCGCCTATCTCGGCGAGGAGGCCTGATATGACTGCACTTCTCGAACTCAACGGCGTGACGGCGTTTTACGGTGCGTCACAGGCTTTGTTTGGCATTGATTTGTCCTTGAACGAAGGAGAGGCCGTCGCCCTTATGGGTCGGAACGGCATGGGTAAAACCACAACGATCAAAACCATCTGTCGCATGATGGGGCATCGGGATGGTTCGATCCATTTTGCCGGTCAGGATCTGGCAAAAATGCCATCGCACAAAGCCGCACGTCTGGGGCTTGGCCTGGTGCCCGAAGGGCGTCGGTGCTTTGCCCAGCTTAGTGTTATGGAAAACCTGATTGCCGCCGCCCGCCCGGGTGAATGGGATTTTGATCGGGTGGCCGGGCTGTTCCCGCGTCTGGCCGAACGGCGTGATCAAAAGGCGATAACCCTTTCCGGGGGAGAGCAACAGATGCTGGCCATTGGCCGGGCGCTTATGACCAATCCGCGTTTGCTGATTCTGGATGAAGCCACCGAGGGGCTGGCACCTGTCGTGCGTCAGGAAATCTGGGCAGCAATCAATCAGCTAAAACAATCGGGCCTGACGATCCTTGTGGTCGACAAATCGCTTAAGGAACTCTCGGGGGTTGCTGATCGCTATGTCATTGTCGAAAAGGGCGTCACCGCCTGGAGCGGGGCGGTTGATGAATTGACCGACGCGCTTGCTGACCGGTATCTGGGGGTCTGATATGGCGGCATTCATCCACCGGCAAAAGGTGCTTTTTCAACATTGCGATCCGGCGGGGATTGTATTTTATCCCCGTTATTTCGAGATGGTGAATGCCACGGTCGAAGAATGGTTTGATCAGGCCATCGGGTGCGGTTTCCCGACCATGCATGGCCCGATGCAGGTCGCGGTTCCGACCGCGGCCCTGAGCGTCGCCTTTACGGCGCCAAGCAGACTTGGGGACATTCTGGAATTTCAGCTGATCCCGCTGCGGATCGGACGTTCCAGCCTTGAACTGGAAATCACGGCACAATCAGGTGACGAGCAACGACTGAAAACAAATCTTACTCTGGTCTTTACGCGGCACGGGGCCGGAAAGTCCGTGGCATGGCCAGATGATTTGCGTGCCAAAATCGAAAAAGAAATCAATCAAGTGGTAGAAAGCAATGCATAAAATCATTCAGCCAGACGGATGGAAACAGCCCAAGGGATATGCCAATGGCGTATTGGCAGACGGTGCGCGCCTTTATATCGGCGGCCAGATTGGCTGGAACGAAGATCAGGTCTTTGTTGCCAAGGATTTCGTGGGTCAGATGGAACAGGCTCTTAAGAACATCGTCGCGGTCCTCGAAGCCGCAGGTGGCAAGCCCGAACATCTTGCGCGACTGACCTGGTATGTCACCGACAAAAAGGAATATCTCGCCCATCAGCGCGAAGTCGGCCAAGCTTATCAACGTGTGCTTGGCAAGAATTTCCCGGCGATGACGATGGTCGTGGTTAAAGAGCTTATCGAGGATGAAGCATTAGTCGAGATCGAAGCTACTGCCGCCATCCCGTCCTGATTGGACACAGATCGGCCTAAAACCGCAGATCAGCCTAAAACCAACGGGCAGCACATGATGTGCTGCCCGTTGTGTTTTACTGGCTTGCAGGTGCATTCGTTCCGAGGTTTTCGGGCGAGAAGATATTGTTGCCGAACGGGCTTGGTGTCGAAGAACCACTTTCAGCACCATCTAGCGGGCCGAGGTTTGGTGTCGTTGGCACGGGGATGGTCTGTTCCGGCGTGCTCAGCGATTGCTGTTCCATCAACTGTTGTTGCAGAGCGCGCTTGTCCTCAAGGATCTGTGCGGTACAGACACTTGAATCATGGTTCTGAATGAACACAACAGCAGCAAGAGCCAGAATAACCAAGATCGCGGCAACCGTGCCCGGGTGTGTCGCGATCTTCAGAACCGGACGTTGGGCAACGACAAGAGCCCAGCCCTTGGTATTGTAGCGGTTGCGACATTCATAAATGATCGCCCCGATCAGGGTGATGGCGATAATAATCACGGCCACAGCCGAGATTGATGGATCAAGGCCAAAGCGCACCTTGGACGACAGTACAGTGGTGAAGGTGCTGCTGGAAACAATCGTGAACACCGTGGTGTTGTAGTTTTCAAGCGACGCTAGAAAAGCCAGAACCGTGGCCGAACCAATTGCAGGTGCCATGAAGGGCAGAAGCACTTTGACAAAGGCCTGCGTCGGGGTTGCCCCCATATCAAGGGCCGCCTCGGTCAGGGTGGTGTCAAACCGCTGAATACGCGACAGGAACACGAGCATCGAATAGGCGGCGATAAAGGTCACCTGACCAAAGATGGTCAGGAATGTCCCGTCATAAAAGAAGCTCTCGTAAGGTGCATTGAACAATGTGCCGATCCGGTCCCAGAAAATCAGGGTCGAAAGACCAATCACAACGCCCGGCACCAGAATGGGGGCAATAAAGATCGTATAAAGCGCTGCCCGCAATTTCGGACCAACTTGCGAAAGTGTAATCGCCGCAGCCAGTCCGATCGGAATGGCAACACAAACCACACCAACCCCGATCAAAAGTGAATTGCCAAGACCCGCCAGAAGTTTGTCATCGCTTGCAAGTTTGCCAAACCAGTCGGTGGTAAAGCATTCCCAAGGCGAAACACGCGGAAAGGTCGAAGAGTTGAACGCGGTAATCACCATGATGATCAGCGGTCCGAACAAATAGGCAAAAAACAGGGTCAGATAAAGGCCGGGGATCATTGCTGTCGGGGATTTCATTTTCATTGTTTGATCTCCCCGATGGAGACCTTAAACAGGCGCATTACAAGTAGGACAAGCGCAATGCAGACAATCAGAAGAACCATCGCATAGGCCGACCCGCGTGGCCAGTTACCGCCCGAGTTAAACCATTGATAGACCAACTGCGTGAACCACAAGTTTGATGGACCACCCAGAATCTGCGGGGCGGCAAGGGCACCTGATGTCAGCATGAAGACCATGGTCATGCCAGATGCAATCCCCGGCTTGGCATAAGGAATGACAACCTTGGCATGGACCTGCCACCAGTTTGCACCCATGTCACGCGCAGCTTCGATCTGGTTGCGATCAAGGCTTTCAATCGCGTTATAAAGCGGGAAGATCATCAAAAGGATATAGGCATAGGCCAACCCGGCATACAGCGCGACATCCTGACGAATAAAGTCAATCGGTGTATCCCAAAGCCCAAGCCCCATACCGGTTTCATTGATCACCCCTGTGGCCCCGAACAGAATGCGAAACGCAAAGGCACGCAGAATTTCATTGATCCAGTAAGGAACAATAAGAGCCAGAATCAGCAAACGCGCCTTGGCCCCGGCCGATGATTTCGCCAGCACAAAGGCAACCGGATAACAGATGATCAGATCGAAAACCGTGACAAACACTGCCGCAAGCAGCGTTTTGAACAGGATGCCGATATCAAGGGTGTTGATCCCGTCCGAAGCACTGCTGCCCTGGAAGAAATAGCGGTATTGCTCAAGGGTATATACATCTTCCGGACCACCGATCTTGGCGGGCGGCAGGTTAAAGCGGAACGAATAGTCGAGCATGGTTAACTGTGGCAGGATGATCAAAAGAAACACCCAGATGCTAACGGCAAGCATCAGATAGATCGCCACTGCCATGCCGTTGCGTCGAACAAGGTCGTAAAAAAGATCACGCATGATATTGGCCCCCTGTTAAGCGCTGGCCAATTCGCCGGGTTTGAGCGCGATGCCCATTGCCGGTGCGAAATCGAGTTTGACCGGGGCATTGCCATCAATTGCGTTGGTGCCATCATTGATCAGCGACAGTTTCAGGTCCTTGCCATTCGCATTCATCACGATGTGGCGCATATTCCCTTCGAACTCCTCGGTAACGAAGTTGGTTTCGAACTGATTGATGGCACCGTCATCTTTTGACACCCTAAGCGCTTCGGGGCGGATAAACAGATGGCAGGCATCCCCGGGGGCAAGAGCCGGGCCACCTGCGGGATGGTTTTCAACCGTAAAGGGGGTGCCCATGCTTGCGTCGATCTGCATCGTCTTGCCATCATTGGAAATGACCGTGCCATCAAGCACGTTGTTTTCACCGACAAAGGACGCGACAAAGCTTGTGGTAGGATGGTCGTAAATCGCCTTGCCATCGCCGATCTGTTCGATTTTTCCTTTGTTCATTACGGCAATTCGATCCGACATGGTAAGTGCCTCACCCTGATCGTGGGTGATGTAGATAAAGGTCAAGCCGACCTGTTTTTGAATGGCGCGTAATTCGGTACGCATATGTTGACGCAGTTTAAGGTCAAGCGCTGAAAGTGGCTCATCAAGAAGCAGAATGTCGGGTTCAACTGCAAGCGCGCGGGCAATGGCAACACGCTGTTTCTGCCCGCCAGAGAGTTCGCTGACTTTCTTGTCGCCCTGTCCGGGCAATGCAATCAGTTCAAGCAGTTCATCAGCGCGCTTGCGCCGGGTTTTCTTGCTAACACCGCGTACTTCAAGGGGGAAGGCAATGTTATCAGCGATTGAACGCAACGGAAAAAGCGCAAGGTTCTGGAAAATCAGGGCGGTGGGGCGCTTGTTCGGACCAACGCCGCGCATGTCCTTGCCACCGATTTTCACTTTGCCGCGTGTCGGTTCCTGAAAACCGGAAATACAGCGTAACAGGGTTGTCTTTCCACAGCCCGACGGGCCAAGGAAGGAAAAGAACTCGCCACCTGCGATGTTCAGATTTGCCTTGTGGACGGCGGTAAATTCACCGAACTCCACCCAGACATGCTCAAGTGAAATCTCTTTGGTCATTGAAACTGGCAACCCCCTGAAAACGGCAACGCCCTGTTCACCCGGAAAAATAGGTGACAACGGAATTATTGTTGTTTGAAAAGAATAGGGTCAGAAACCCAAAAGAGCGGCACGCGCAGTGTCGTGCCGCTCCGGGATATTGGATTTAGGCGCTTTCGAAGCGGTTTACATACTCGGTCCGCATGTCCGCATACCATTGCGGTTCGGACGGCCACGGATTGAGCTTGGCCAGTGCGTCGCCCGGATAGGCATCGGCAAAATTCTTGGCATAGGCTTCGCCGGCAAACTTGTCGGCACCCAGAACCGGGGAGTTGTAGCCGTGATGGTCAATTGCCTCACCAGCCAGTTCCGGCTTGAAGGCATATTTGATAAACTCGTAAACCTGTTCAATGTTCTCGGCACCGGTCGGCAGGGCAAGGCCATCGACCCAAGCCAGCGCACCTTCTTTCGGCGCCCTATACATCACCGGCTCACCCGCAGTTTTAAGTGCAAGCGGCGGACCATCCCAGGTTTGGCCAACAATGACGCCTTCGTTCAGAAGACCGTTTTTCTGGGTATCAGCATCGTTCCAGATCAGTTTGATATTGCCTTTACGTGCGATGCACCATTCGGTGATCTTTTCCCAAACAGGGCGCATTTCTTCTTCAGAGGTGTAGGCTTTCCACACCGAACCCGGTGCCAGTTCGCCGATGGTTTCCATATAAAGTCCGGCACCGAGCATCATGGAATGTGCACGGCCCATGGTTTTGCCAGAATTGGCCTCGGACCAGACATCGCCATAGGACGGGAATATGCCGTCTGGCTGGAACTGGTCGGTACGCCAAGCCATGCCTTCGGTGCCCCAGATGTGCGGAAGCCAATAAGTGGTGCCAGCTTCGAATGCCCAGTCAGTGCTGCCGATCTTGGCCATTGCCGGGTTGACAGCGTCAATGGCTACTTTGGACATGTCGAATGGCTGAAGCAGTTCCAGTGCCTTCCACTGAAGTGCACGGTTGTTGGTCGGCGAAACGATGTCAAAGCCGCGCCCTTTGGAAGCCTTCATCTTGTTGATGATTTCTTCGTTCGAGCCGATGCCGGTGTAATTGACCGTGATGCCGGTTGCATCGGTAAACGATTTGAGAAACGTTTCCGGCAGGTAATCGGACCACATCAAAATGTTGATCTCACCCGAAGATGCGAGTGCTTTTTTGCTGATGATCGCGGGCATTGCCAATGCCGAACCGGCCGCAAGCGAGCCCTTGAGAAGTGTGCGCCGGTTAAATTTGGGGCCGGAATTGAACTTGGTCATCCGTATGTCTCCTGATAGCGGGGATTTTCCCTTTTATGCGGCGCACCATGCGCCTCCCTGGTGGACATAACTTCCCTGAACCGACTGCATTATGATCGCAGTTCTTGTTCCAGCTTTATCGCATTGACAAAATGGTATAACTGCCGGTTACTCTAGTAATAGAGCCACAAGGCAAAAACTATGGTGCCAGAGAAGCTGATTTACTGCGGTGCCGAAGAAAAGGTGTATTTCCGATGCTCGATATTCGGCTTGAGGATCCGGCTGTCGCTGGTCAAACCCTGCAGCAACAGCTGCATCAGGGGCTTGTCGATGCGATTCTGGAAGGGCGCCTTCCTTCGCACCAACCTCTGCCCTCAACCCGTGATCTGGCATCTGCGCTCAAGGTGTCGCGCAATACGGTTGTACTGGTCTATCAACGATTGCTTGATGATGGCTATTTGACAGCAGTCTGGCGGCGGGGGCATTTCGTCAACGAACAATATATCCGTCAACAACTGCGTCTGAGTGTGGATACGCGTACCGCGTCTCTGTTTTCAAAGGAACGTGATCCGGACCTGTGGCGCCGCCATTTACAGTTTCGTCCGACCGAGGCGCGCAACATTGTGAAACCGGCCAACTGGCGGGATTTCCCCTATCCGTTCATTTATGGCCAGGTCTCGCCGGACAAGACCACCATTTCGCGCTGGCGAGATTCCATGCGGCTGGCCGGCTCGCTTGCTCACTCACAAAGCTGGGTCAGCGATCAGGTTGATATGGATGATCCGCAACTTCTTGAACAGATCATCACACGCATTCTTCCTCATCGAGGTTTGGGTGCCCATCCTGAACAACTGCTGATTACCATTGGTGCACAGAACGCCCTGTTTCTGGTCGGGCAGCTTCTCGCCGGGCGTGGAAGGACCGTAGGTGTCGAGGACCCGGGTTATGTTGATGCACGGAATATCTTTGCTTCAACGGGCGCAGATATTTGCCCGCTGCCGATTGATAGCGAAGGCCTGGCCAACTCGGCGCGACTGTCGGACTGCGATATGGTCTACACCACGCCATCGCATCAATGTCCGACCAGTGTCACCATGTCGCTGGATCGTCGTTTGCAGCTTGTCGAACGGGCACGTAACGAGGACTTCATCCTGATCGAGGATGATTATGAGCACGAGCTGAATTATGTTGGTCATCAGCGCGCAGCACTCAAGAGTTACGATAATTCCGGCCATATCGTCTATATCGGTAGTCTGACCAAACTGATGTTCCCAGGACTCAGAATTGGCTACATCCTTGCTGATAGCGAACTGATCAAGGAATTGCGGGCGCTTCGCCGCCTGAATTATCGCCATCCGTCGGCACAGGATCAACGCGCCATGGCGCTGTTTATTGGCGAAGGCCATCTGGACTCACATCTGCGACGCACCCGTGATCGTTTGTCGGAAAAATGGCAGTTGATGCAAACTGAGATTGCCCGGCAGTTGCCTGAATTGCACGTAACGCCAACATCAGGTGGGTCTGCCGTCTGGGTGAAACTGCCCGGTGGTATAGATGCATGGGCGGTCCATCGTGAAGCTGCCAAACGTGGTGTTCTGGTAGAGCCGGGGGACGTGCATTACAGCGATCCCGACAGTGCACCACGTGATCGCCTCAGACTGGGGTTTGCGGTAATTGACCGGGATCAGATTTCATCGGGCATTACACAGTTGCGTGACGCCATCATGACAGTCATGGCTGAAAACGAAAAAGGGACCGCTGCACAGTAAGCAGTTGGGCGATCCCTTTATGTCGGCCTCAGTTCCCTGCAGGCATATTACATTGGTGTGCCGAGTACCTTCTGGAGGATGGCAGCCATATCGTTGATGTCTTGTTCGGTGCTGACGAATGCCGGTGCGAAAATGATTGCATCACCGGTCGCTTTGACATGCAGCCCTTCGTCAAACAGTGCACGTTGTGCCCAGCTGCCTTTTGCACCGGGTGCATCGCCCGGCGTCAATTGAATGCCAGCCATCATGCCATAACCACGAAGATCACTGACATGGGGCAGGTTGCGCAGGCTAAATACACCATCAAGGAAATGCGAAGATAGCGTGCTGGCGCGTTCGAACAGTTTGTCCTTGGCATAGATATCAAGTGCAGCAATCCCGGCGGCACAGGCAACCGGATGGGCCGAATAGGTATAGCCGTGGAAAAATTCCGGACGATCCGCATCGCCTGCGGCTTCAAAAACAGCCGCCTGAATTTCGGCACTGGTTGCAACCGCACTCATGGGAATTGCGCCGTTGGTCAGTGCCTTGGCCATGGTGATCAGGTCCGGCTTGACTGCGAATGCCTGGGAGGCGAAAGCAGAACCTGTTCGGCCAAAACCGGTAATCACTTCATCAAATACCAGCAGGATGCCGTATTTGTCGCAAATCGCGCGAAGCTTCTCGAGATACCCTTTGGGGGGCACGATGGTGCCAATCGATCCGGCAATCGGTTCGACAAAAACGGCTGCAATGGTATCGCCGCCATAGGTCTTGCAGATTTCTTCAAGATCATCGGCCAGATCAGCATCGGTTTCCGGCTGGCCACGGGTGAATTTCTGTTCTTCGGTCCAGGTGTGTCGCATATGCACAACGTCACAGGTGATGCCCGAAAAATCGCGGCGGTTATTAACCATCCCGGCAAGTGACGTACCGCCAAGGTTTACCCCATGGTAACCCCACGCGCGTGATACAAAACGCGTGCGCTGTGCATTTCCAGTCGCGCGATGATAGGCCAGACACATCTTCATTGCGGTATCAACCGCCTCGGACCCTGATCCGGCAAAGAACACACGATCAAGACCATCGGGCAGGATGCCGGCCAGCTTTTCGGCAAATTCAAACGAAACAGGGGCAGCCCGCTGGAAATGTGGTGAATAGTCCAAGGTGCTAAGCTGTTTGTGGACGGCGTCGGCAATTTCTGGCCGCCCGTGACCCGCCGCACAGCAAAACAGGCCCGATGAACCATCCAGAATTTCACGCCCTTCCGGTGTCCAGTATTTTACGCCTTCTGCCTTGGCAAACATCTGCGGTTCTTCATGAAACAGACGATTGTTTGTAAACGGCATCCAATGATTGGTCATGTTCGGTTTGACGGAAACGTTCATGCGAGCTCCTGTCTTTCTCAGGGTGGGGCGGAAATTTTCTTCTGCTAGCTAAACCCGTCACCTGATGCCGCGTTAGTGCCAGAACTCGACAATATTTGGGTCCAGATCACTATGTGGCTCCATTAAAAGGGGTATTGTGGCTCTATTATCTGGCCGGGTGGCTGGCGTAATTCAGGTCTGTAACAACGAGGAATTCCATGGAACTGATCCTGTCTGGCATGGTTGTCGCGGTTGCTGCCCTGTTTCGTGGCGTTACCGGATTTGGTTTTGCACTGTTGGCGGCGCTTGGCTTGTCAACGGTGCTTTCGCCGGCAACCGCTACGCCGGTCATACTTGTCATTGATATCGTCCTGACGGGACTGATCCTGCGCGATTTTGATCGGGCAAAGGTTGATTGGCGCGCATGTGGCATCCTTTTGACCTTTGGTGTTTTTGGTGCTGTGCTTGGTCCCTATGTCGCTTATGCGCTTGATGACCTGGCCATCCGGATTGCGACCAACCTTGCGATTGCGGTGGCGGCTCTGGTCGCCATGCTGCATCATCCGCCAAAATGGATGGGCCATTTTGTCATTGGCGCGCTTTTGGCCTGTTCGGTCGGTATCCTGATGTCGGGTTTTGCCGTTGGTGGCCCTTTGGTCGCTGCCTGGCTTCTGGCGGGTGGCACGCAGGATGTCCGGGTGCGCAACACGCTTGCGATCTATTTTGGCTCGGTCGATCTGCTTGGCTTTATCACCCGGGCTGTCTCGGGCATGTTGTCAGACGGTTTTATTTCTCTTGTTTTGCCCTTGTTGCTGATTGCGGTGATCGCCTACTTCCCGGGCGAGATGATCTATCGCCGTCTATCGGCGCGTGTCTGGCGCCGTGTTTGCGCCATTAGCCTCGTTCTCATTGCCATTGCCGGTTTCGTTCAGACCATCGCACTTGGTCTGTAACCGCATTCATCAAACAATTCACACCACCGGAGCATTCCATGATCAAAACAGCACTTATTACCGGCGCAACTTCTGGCTTTGGCGCGGCAACAGCCCGCCGTTTTGTCAAAGAAGGGTGGAAAGTCATTGTCACCGGTCGCCGTTCCGAACGCCTTGAGGCTCTTGTTGGTGAACTTGGCGGCGTCAAAGTTGCCCACCCGTTGTGCTTTGATATTCAGGATGCTGATGCCATCCAGAAGGCGATTGATGGTCTTCCCGCCGATTTTTCGGATATTGATTTGCTTGTGAATAATGCGGGTCTCGCATTGGGGACCGGCCCGGCACAGGAATGCAATCTGTCAGACTGGATGACGATGATTGATACCAATACCAAGGGTTTGGTCGCGATCACGCGTATCTTGCTTGATAAGTTGATCGCGCGTAAAGGTGCGATTGTCAATCTGGCCTCTATCGCATCGAACTGGCCTTATCCGGGCGGCAATGTCTATGGTGCGACCAAGGCGTTTGTACAGCAGTTCTCGCTTGGTATTCGGTGTGATCTGGCGGGTACGGGGGTTCGGGTGACCTCAATCGAACCGGGGCTTTGTGAAAGTGAATTTACGCTGGTTCGTACCGGTGGGAACAAGGAAGCTTATGATAAGCTCTATCGCGGTGCCGACCCGATCCAGCCCGAAGATATTGCCGAAAGCATCTTTTGGGTCGCAAATCTTCCGGCACATGTGAATGTCAATTCGCTTGAAGTTATGCCGGTCAGTCAAAGCTGGTCACCCTTTGCCATCCACCGCAAAGAAGGCTAAGACATTGTAAAACCAATCTCGTTGGTGGCCATGCCATTTGACGTCAGAATGATGCATGGGTGCCAACGGTTTTGCTTTTCTCTTTGTGCTGAACTAAACTTTGAAAAAACAAAAAGTATGTTTCAGCGGAGGGACATGATGAATTCGACTGTTCTGGATACGCCAAGTGGGGCAGCGTTGCCTGCGGGTAATGATGCAATCCATAGCGGGCCGGGGCCGGAATTCGGGCCGTGGCTTGAAAAGGCATCCATCCTGATCGTCGATGACGAACCGGGCATGCGCAATTTCCTTGTCCGTACATTGGGGCCGCGCGCCAAACAGGTCAAAGAAGCCGCCGACTGCGAAGAGGCGACCGCCTTGCTTGACAAGCATCACTTTGATGTCGTCATTCTTGATAACATCATGCCGGGCAAAAGCGGGGTGGAGTGGCTGACAGAACAGCGCGAGATCGGCTTTTTCTCTGATGCAATCCTGATGACGGCCTATGCCGATCTTGATACCGCGATCAAGGCCCTGCGTGCCGGTGCGGTTGACTTTGTTCTGAAGCCGTTTCGTTCCAACCAGATTTTGAACGCAGTTGCGCGTTGTCTGGATCGTATGCGGTTGCGTCGCGAAAACCACGTGTTGCGCCATGAATTGCGTGCAACATCCGATCATGTGTTGCTGCGCGACAAGCTGATTGGCTCTTCACCGCAAATTCAGGAAATTCGCGAAACCATCGCCCGTGTGGCGCCGTTGCCGACATCGATCCTGATTTCAGGTGAAAGTGGCACGGGCAAGGAAGTTACCGCGCGGTCACTGCATGCACTTTCTGATCGGGCGTCAAAGCCGTTTGTCCCGATCAATTGCGCAGCCATCCCGTCTGAAATGATCGAAGCGGAATTGTTTGGTCATGTCAAAGGGGCCTTTACCGGTGCGCAGGCCGCGCGTGACGGATTGTTCATGCATGCACAGGGTGGGACGCTGTTTCTTGATGAAGTCGGTGAATTGTCGCTGGCAACTCAAAGCAAGCTTTTGCGCGCAATCGAAAGCCGCCGTATCCGGCCCGTAGGGTCAGAACGCGAGGCCCAGGTCGATCTGCGCTTTGTCTTTGCCACCAACGCAAATCTTGAGGCCGAAGTCGAAGCGGGCCGGTTCCGCGCAGATCTGTTTTACCGCATCAATGTCATGCATATTGAAATGCCGCTACTTTCGGCGCGCGGGGATGATGTGCTTGAACTGGCTGATCTGTTTATGGCCAAATTGTCCAAGCAGCTCGGCGTGCGTGCGGTTCCAATGGATGCGGCGGTGCGCGCAGGACTGACCCGTTATGACTGGCCAGGCAATGTGCGTGAATTGCGTAACCTCATTGAACGGACCCTTATTTTAGGGCGCTTCCCCGATGAGTTCCGTGATGACCGTGATGTCGGTACCGATCATCAGACGTCATCAAGTGACAGTGACGAAACCCTTGATGAAATGGAACGCCGTCACATTCTGGCAATGCTGCACAAAACCGGCGGGAACCGGAACGAGGCCGCACGTCGCCTTGGCGTATCGCGCAAAACGATTGATCGCAAATGCGCCAGCTGGGATCAAAAATGACATTGATGTCACGTCGTGGTTTCAGAAATACCAAGCGAACACGATCTGTCCGGTTTAAATTGCTGGCTATTGCGCTGTTGCCTACTCTTGTCATTTTGCCGCTTTTACTTGGCGTGATGATGGTGCGATGGAACGGCAAATTTGATGCGCTTCTGACATCAAAAGTCAGTGCTGATCTGACAATCGCCCATCAATATTTCACCCACATTCTGGAAAATACGGGTGAACAGATCAACGCACTTGGGCAATCGGTATCCTTTCAGGACATACTTGCCGCCGATGATGCGGGCGCTTTGGCAAAACTGCTTGAAGCACGGCGCGAAGCACTCGGTCTTGATTTCCTGTATCTGTCCGAAAACAATGATTTGAACTCCGGCGCAGTACGATCTGGCAACTGGCCGGTGATCACCCGTGCTTTGTCGGGTACGTCATCGACCAGTGTTGATATTTTTAGCAATGCCGATCTTGCCGCTATTTCACCGAAGCTGGCCGAACGTGCGCAGCTTGATCTGGTGGATACACCCAACGCGGTTCCCACCACGCGTGATCGCGAAACCCGTGGCATGGTTGTCCATTCAGCAAGCCCTGTGACGCTGCCATCCGGGGAAACAGCCGTTTTGGTCGGCGGCATTTTGCTTAATCAGAATTTGGGCTTTATCGATACGATCAATGATCTTGTCTATCGCAAAAACAGCCTGCCTGATGGAAGTCAGGGGACCGCGACCCTGTTTCTGGATGATGTGCGTATCAGTACTAATGTCCGCTTGTTTGAGGATCGCCGCGCACTGGGAACCCGTGTTTCAAGTGCGGTGCGAAAAGCCGTGCTCGAAGATGGCGAGGTCTGGCTCGATAGTGCCTTTGTCGTTAATGACTGGTATGTATCGGCCTACGAGCCGATCAAGGACAGCTATGGCAAACGGGTCGGGATGCTGTATGTCGGTTTTCTGGAAACGCCTTTTGCCCAAACCAAATACGAAAGCCTGCTGATCCTGATCGGCGCGTTTCTGTTTGTGGCCGCACTGTCGGTGCCAATTTTCCTTAGATGGGCGCGCGGCATTTTCAAACCGCTTGAACGGATGACCAACACCATAGCCCAGGTCGAAAGCGGTGATTTTTCGGCGCGAACCAATCTTGATCAGGTGCGCGATGAAATTACGCTGGTGGCCGATCATCTTGATGACCTGCTTGATCAGGTACAAGAACGCGACAAACGCCTGCGGGCTTGGAATGATGAACTGAATGCCCGTGTCGATGCCCGGACAAGTGAATTGCGCGAAGCCAACCGGGCTCTTGAAGAAACCACCAAGCAGCTGATTATGTCAGAAAAACTGGCTGCGATCGGGGAAATCACCGCCGGTGTCGCCCACGAGATCAACAACCCGGTCGCGGTTCTGCAAGGTAATCTGGATGTTCTGCGGGATCTTTTGGGGGAGCATGCAAAACTTGGCGAAACGGAATTTTACCTGATTGACGAGCAGGTCAATCGCATCAACCTGATCGTGACCAAATTGCTGCAATTTGCCAAACCCGAAGAATATGCAGGCTTTGTTGAGCGCCATAGTGTCGCACAGGTGATCGAAGACTGCATGCCGCTTATTGCGCATTTGCTTGGTCGGGCCGAAATCGAAGTGGTCCGCGATCATCAATCAACCCGTCTTGTTTTGATGAACCGGACAGAGTTACAGCAGGTTCTGGTCAATCTGATGGTCAATGCCCTGCATGCCATGCCCGAACGCGGGACTCTGACCCTGATTGATGTTGATGAAGCGCGCCGCGAAAGACCAGGGGTTCGGATAACCGTTCGCGATACGGGTATCGGCATGAAGCCGGACGTGCTTAATCGGATTTTTGATCCTTTTTATACCACCAAACGCCGCGAAGGAACGGGGCTCGGTCTGTCGATCACAAAGACCCTGATTGATCGTCAAAGCGGTTTTCTGGATGTTACCAGCACGCCGGGAAAAGGCACCGAATTTACCATTTGGCTGCCAGAAGCAGACTGACAAATACCGGTTAATCTCTGTAAAAATTGTGCAAGTGCGAGTGGACATTTTGTCCATTCGCCGCTTTTTACACGCATGAATTTGTGGACATTTTGTCTATGCGCGTGCGCTGCAGCATCCTTTGGTAGTTTGGAAAGATGCCAGAAAACGGCGCTAAGGCCGCTGTGGCATGGCGATTGCGATGTTGAATATTCCGGATGCGGATCATTTTGTCTCCGCGTTGCCTTGCACCATGACCAATCGTGCGATGGGGGAAGGGCAAGGAAAATTGTTAAGACCGGGAGGAAAACAACGTCATGTTTGACAAGCTCAAGAAAGAACACATCGTCGCTGGCGACGATTTCAACCGCTGGAAAGTTCCGCCAGCATCCATCGCCATTCATTTGTGCATTGGTTCTGTCTATGCCTGGAGCATCTTTAACCCGCCCTTGATCAAGGAATTTGGTGTCGTCAGTGCAAGCTCTGGTGACTGGGGGCTGCAATCCGTTGTCTGGATTTTCTCCGTTGCCATTGTCTTTCTTGGCCTTTCGGCGGCCTTTGGCGGCAAATGGCTTGAGGAAGTCGGTCCGCGCATGGTTGGCGTTGTCGCGGCATTCTGCTGGGGTGGTGGTTTCATCATCGGCGGTCTTGGCATCATGATTCATCAGCTTTGGCTGGTATATCTGGGCTATGGTGTGCTTGGTGGTTGTGGCCTTGGTCTTGGCTATGTTTCACCTGTTTCAACTCTGATCCGCTGGTTCCCGGACCGGCGCGGCATGGCGACAGGTATGGCCATCATGGGCTTTGGCGGTGGCGCGATGATCGCGACCCCGATCAAGGAAGCTCTGCTGTCTGCGTTCTATAAGGTTCCTGATTATCTTGGTCCGGAAAGTGCCGTGAACCTTGTGACCGAGGGCGGCAAACGCATGGCCGAAGTTGGCGGTCAGATGGTCGAAGTTGTGGTTGCAGGTGCCGCACAGGTTGCCGCGGCCCCGGTCCCGATCGAAGAAGGTGTTTATGTTGCCGGAACCGGTAATACCGGCGCGGCTGCGACCTTCTTTACGCTTGGCGTTGCCTATTTCATCGTCATGATCATTGCGTCATTCTCCTATCGAGTGCCGCGTGAAGGCTGGCTGCCGGCTGGCTGGACGCCGCCGACTGCTGATACCGCATCCAAACGCATGATCACCCATAACAATGTTCACATTGATCAGGCCCTTAAAACCCCGCAATTCTATCTTTTGTGGATTGTGCTGTGCTTTAACGTGACGGCCGGTATCGGGGTGATTGGCGTTGCCAAAACCATGATGACCGAAATCTTTGGCACGACTTTGCCGTTTATCGTGAACTCTGCCTTTGCGGCGACCTATGTGTTCATGATTTCGGTCTTTAACATGTGCGGCCGGTTCTTCTGGGCGTCGATGTCGGATTATATCGGGCGCAAGAACACCTATTACTGCTTCTTTGTTCTGGGCATCGCTCTGTATCTGTCGATCCCGTTTGCCGCCGAACAGGTCAGCATCAATCCGGCTGTGACATGGCTTGTCATGTTCTATGCCGCAACCATGATCATCTTCACGATGTATGGCGGTGGTTTTGCAACCATTCCGGCCTATCTGGCTGATATCTTTGGCACCAAATATGTCGGTGGTATCCATGGGCGGCTTCTGACCGCATGGAGCACGGCGGGTGTTCTTGGTCCGCTGGCCATTACCCAGTTGCGTCAGGCCTCGGTCACCAGTTCGATCAAGGATCTGGCTGCAAAGATTGACCCGGCTGTGTTCCAGGAAAAATTCGGTGCAGGCGTTGATCAGCTTGAACAGCTGGTTGCAGCCAAAACGGTGACCATCGGGCGTCTGATGGAAATCGCACCGGCAGGTACGGTTGACCCGACTTCCAGCCTTTATAACACGACCATGTATGCCATGGCGGCATTGCTTGCGATTGCGCTGATTGCCAACAAGATGGTCGGCCCGATCCATGAAAAGCATCACATGGAAACGCAGGAAACGGCTGGCGGCGAAGCAACGTCAAAGGCTTAACCTGATCCAGGGGCGCCAGCCACCGCACCCTTGGCTGGCGCCGATTTTACTGGTTCTGTCCACTGACTGGTAAAACAGGGCATGAGTGGGACATCATGCCAGGATCAGGGACCAGATCCGGGCTTCGTTCATCCAGTCTGGATCTGGGTTCTGTTGCAGGAATAACCTTTAAGCCCGTAGGGGTAATCGGTTATCCTGCAATCAGGACGATGTCCTTTTTTGGTGTTCATTCCGAACCGCGCATCCTACTTACGTGATGCCAGACCCCATGCCGGATATGCGATGATCGATAAACTCGAAATGTTCATGGTACTTGCCCGCGAACAGCATTTTGGCCACGCCGCAGAGGAATGCGGGGTAACTCAGCCAACGCTGTCAAGCGCGCTGCGTCAGCTTGAAGACCATCTTGGTGTTGTGCTGGTCAAACGCGGATCGCGTTATCAGGGCCTGACATCAGAAGGTGAACGGGTGCTGGAATGGGCGCGCCACATTGTCGGCAGCACACGATCCATGTGCGATGAAGTCCGTGCCATGCGATTTGGCCTGACCGGTCAGGTGCAGATTGCAGTCATCCCGACAGCACTTTCGATGGTGCATGAACTGACAACCCCGTTTCGGGAAAAGCATCCCGATGTGACCTTTGCCATTTTGTCGCGGACCTCGACCGAAATTCAGGCTTTACTCGATAACCTGCAGATTGATGTTGGCATTACGTATCTTGATAATGAACCGCTCGGGCGGGTGACATCCATTCCGCTATTCTACGAACGTTATCATCTGGTGACGTCAAATTTTGACGATATCGGGGACCGTACAAGCATTACCTGGCGCGAAGCAGCAGAATTCCCGCTCTGTTTGTTGACGCCGGATATGCAAAATAGGCGGATCATCAATCAACACCTCCAAGAGGCCGGGGCAAAGGTCAGCCCGACCCTTGAAAGTGATTCCATGATTGCATTGTTTACCCATGTTCATACCGGAAACTGGGCCAGCATCATGCCCGCAAAAATGGTCCGTGAATTCAGCATCGAAAATCGGGTGAAATCCATTCCGATCATTGAACCGGACGCAACCCATCTGGTGGGGATGATCGCGGCAAAACGTGAACCTGCAACCCCCGTGGTTTCGGCACTTCTTAAAGAGGCGACGCAGATATCAGAGCTGCAGATCGCTTGATAGGTTTTCGCTATCGCGTAACGGGATGGCTTTATTGAACCAATGGGCGTGATGCCCGAAACTATAAACAATAATAAATAATGTTAAACATGCTTGAGAGAGAGGCTTGCATGTCGGAAACGACCAAGGACCAGAATGTCCGCGTCGCTGCCATTTGTGATCAAATGGCAGAATTAGAGGGATCGCTCTTGCCCATTCTGCACGAAGTGCAGGAAGAGTTTGGCTATATCCCTGATGGCGCGATTCAAACCATTGCAAAGAAGCTGAACCTTAGCCGGGCGGAAGTCCACGGGGTGGCAAGCTTCTATCATGATTTTCGCGAAGAAAAAGCTGGCAAACACATCATCAAGATCTGCCGGGCCGAGGCCTGTCAGGCGATGGGGGCCGATGCACTTGGCGACAAGATCCGTCGTCATTTGAAAGTCGGTTGGTCACAGACCACAGCCGATCACAAGGTGACGCTGGAACCGGTTTACTGTCTTGGCCTGTGTGCTTGTGCCCCGGCTGCGATGATTGATGGCAAGCTTGTTGGCCGCGCCAATGCGGATCGCATTCTTGAAAAGGTGGGGTCATGAGCATCAAGGTTTATATCCCGCTTGATTCAGGTGCGGTAGCGCTGGGTGCTGATGACGTCGCATCGGCGATTGCCGCCAAGGCCGCCAAAACCGGTGCCGATATCAAGATCGTGCGCAACGGATCGTTTGGCATGTACTGGCTCGAACCCATGGTCGAGGTCGAAACGCCACGTGGGCGTGTTGCCTATGGCCCGGTCAGTACCGATGATGTCGATGCATTGTTTGATGCAGACTTTCTGACCGGCGGTGATCACAAACGCTATCTTGGTCGCACTCAGGACATTCCGTTCCTGAAAAGCCAGTCGCGCCTGACCTTTCAGCGTTGTGGCATCATTGACCCGCTATCGCTTGAAGACTATCGCGCCAATGAAGGCCTGACCGGGCTTGAAAACGCGCTTAAGATGACGGACACGGAAATCGTTAAGGCCGTCACGGATAGCGGCTTGCGCGGTCGTGGTGGTGCCGGTTTCCCGACAGGGATCAAATGGAATACCGTGCGCGAAGCACCGGCCGATCAGAAATACATCGTCTGTAACGCCGATGAAGGTGACAGCGGAACGTTTGCCGATCGCATGATTATGGAAGGCGAGCCGTTTGTTCTGATCGAAGGCATGATCATTGCCGGCCTCGCCACCGGTGCGACCAAGGGATATGTCTATACCCGTTCGGAATATCCGACCGCGATCAAGGTCATGAACGAGGCAATAGAAGTCGCCCGTGCCGCAGGCGTTCTGGGCAATAACATCCTTGGATCAGGCAAAGCGTTTGACATGGAAGTCCGTATGGGGGCTGGCGCATATGTCTGTGGGGAGGAAACATCCCTTCTTAACAGCATGGAAGGCAAGCGCGGTGTTGTCCGCGCCAAGCCACCCTTGCCCGCCCTTGAAGGTTTCCTTGGGCGCCCGACGGTGGTCAATAACGTGATTTCGCTATGCTCGGTTCCGGTTATTCTGGAAAAGGGGCCGGAATATTATCGTGATTATGGCATGGGCCGGTCGCGCGGCACCATCCCGATCCAGATTGCCGGCAATGTCAAGCATGGCGGGCTTTACGAGGTCGGCTTTGGTCTGACATTGGGTGAAATCGTCGAACAGATCGGCGGCGGGACGGCATCGGGCCGCCCGGTCAAGGCGGTTCAGGTTGGCGGTCCTTTGGGGGCCTATTTCCCCAAAGAACTGTTTGATACGCCGTTTGATTACGAAGAATTCGCCAAGCGAGACGGTCTGATCGGGCATGCCGGTATTGTCGTGTTTGATGACACGGTCGATATGATGAAACAGGCCCGCTTTGCCATGGAATTTTGCGCAATTGAATCATGCGGAAAATGTACGCCATGTCGTATTGGCTCTGTTCGCGGGACCGAAGTGGTCGACAAGCTTGAACGTGGCGAAGACCCTGAATTGCAGGTCGAACTGCTGCGTGATCTTTGTGAAACCATGAAGTTCGGATCGCTATGTGCGCTGGGGGGCTTTACGCCCTATCCGGTTCTAAGCGCACTGACCCATTTCCCTGATGACTTCAAGCCACGCGCGCTTGATATAGCTGCGGAGTGATACGATGTCCTTGATCAAAGAAGTTGACTACGGAACCCCCGCCAAAAAGTCCGAAAAGACTGTAACCCTGACCATTGATGGCAAAGACGTTACCGTGCCCGAAGGCACATCGGTTATGCGGGCCTCGATGGAGGCCGGTATTCAGGTGCCCAAACTGTGCGCGACCGATATGGTTGATGCATTCGGGTCGTGTCGCCTGTGTCTGGTAGAGGTCGAAGGCCGCAACGGCACACCTGCATCCTGCACGACACCGGCAGCTGACGGCATGGTTGTCCATACCCAGACCGAACGGCTTAAGAAAATCCGCAAAGGCGTGATGGAACTTTACATCTCTGACCATCCGCTGGATTGCCTGACCTGTGCGGCCAATGGCGATTGTGAGTTACAGGACATGGCCGGTGCGGTTGGCCTGCGTGATGTGCGTTACGGTTATGAAGGCGGTAACCACGTTCAGGTTCGCCAGAACGGCGAAGAAAACCCGCGCTATATGGCCAAGGATGAAACCAACCCGTATTTCACCTATGACCCGTCAAAATGCATTGTCTGTTCGCGCTGTGTGCGGGCCTGCGAAGAAGTGCAGGGCACCTTTGCCCTGACCATCGAAGGTCGCGGGTTTGAAAGCCGCGTTTCGCCGGGCATGCACGAAGATTTCCTGGACTCCGAATGCGTGTCCTGCGGTGCCTGTGTGCAGGCCTGCCCGACCGCAACCCTTCAGGAAAAATCGGTCATTGAAATCGGTCAGCCGGAACATTCGGTTGTCACCACGTGCGCCTATTGCGGGGTGGGCTGTTCGTTCAAGGCGGAAATGCGCGGCGAAGAACTGGTGCGCATGGTTCCCTATAAGGATGGCAAGGCCAACCGGGGGCATTCCTGTGTGAAGGGGCGGTTTGCCTATGGCTATGCCAATCACAAGGACCGCATCCTCAACCCGATGATCCGCGAAAGCGTTGATGAACCCTGGCAGGAAGTCAGTTGGGAAGAGGCGCTCCGCTTCACCTCCGACAAATTCAAAGGCATTCAGGCCAAATACGGCAAAGGTGCGCTTGGCGGGATTACGTCATCGCGTTGCACGAACGAGGAAACCTTCCTTGTTCAGAAACTGATCCGTGCCGGTTTTGGCAATAACAACGTCGATACCTGTGCGCGTGTTTGCCACTCGCCGACTGGCTATGGTTTGAAAACCACGTTCGGGACCTCGGCCGGGACGCAGGATTTTGATTCTGTCGAACATACCGATGTTGTTATTCTGATCGGTGCAAACCCGACCGACGGGCACCCTGTTTTTGCCTCGCGCCTGAAAAAGCGTCTGCGTGAAGGGGCCAAACTGATCGTGATTGATCCGCGCCGGATTGATCTGGTCCGTTCCCCGCATATCGAGGCCATCGCCCATGTTGCCCTGCGTCCGGGGACGAACGTCGCGGTTTTGACATCACTTGCGCATGTCATCGTGACTGAAGGCCTGTTTGACGAGGCATTTGTGCGTGAACGTTGTGACTGGGATGAATTCCAGGATTGGGCGACTTTCGTGTCTGATCCGAAACATAGCCCCGAAGCCATCACCGATATGACCGGTGTCGATGCCGAAACCATGCGCAAGGCCGCACGCACCTTTGCCACGGGTGGCAATGGGGCGATCTATTACGGGCTTGGTGTCACCGAACATAGTCAGGGTTCAACCACCGTGATGGCGATTGCCAACCTTGCCATGGCGACGGGCAATATCGGCCGTCCGGGCGTTGGTGTGAACCCGCTGCGCGGTCAGAACAACGTGCAAGGGTCGTGTGATATGGGGTCATTCCCGCACGAATTGCCGGGATATCGCCATATTCAGGACAGTGCGACCCGCGATATCTTTGAAGATATCTGGGGGGTAAAGCTTGATGACGAACCGGGGCTTCGCATTCCCAACATGCTTGATGCGGCTGTCGAAGGCACGTTCAAGGGGATCTATATTCAGGGCGAAGATATTCTTCAATCTGATCCCGATACCAAACATGTCGCAGCCGGTTTGGCGGCGATGGAATGCGTGGTGGTTCATGACCTGTTTTTGAATGAGACAGCCAACTACGCCCATGTGTTCCTGCCCGGTTCGACCTTCCTTGAAAAGGACGGCACATTCACCAACGCCGAACGCCGTATCAACCGCGTGCGCAAGGTCATGACGCCAAAGAACGGTTTTGCCGATTGGGAAGTGACGCAGAACCTGGCCCGTGCCATGGGCCTTGACTGGAACTATACCCATCCGTCACAGGTCATGGACGAGATTGCCGCGACCACACCAAGCTTTGCCAATGTCAATTATGACCTGCTTGAAGAAAAGGGCTCGGTGCAGTGGCCGTGCAATGACAAGGCGCCGCTTGGTACCCCCGTCATGCATGTTGACGGCTTTGTCCGTGGCAAGGGCAAGTTTGTTGTCACCGAATATGTGGCAACAGATGAACGCACTGGTCCGCGCTTCCCGCTTTTGCTGACCACAGGGCGAATACTTAGCCAGTATAATGTTGGCGCACAGACACGGCGCACGGAAAACACTGCCTGGCATAAGGAAGACTTGCTGGAAATCCATCCGCACGATGCCGAACAACGCGGCATACGTGAAGGGGACTGGATCCGTCTGGCATCCCGGTCGGGCGAAACATCCCTTCGCGCCACCATTACCGACCGTGTTGCACCGGGTGTGGTTTATACCACTTTCCATCACCCCGGCACGCAGGCCAATGTGATTACCACGGACTATACCGACTGGGCGACAAACTGCCCGGAATACAAGGTTACCGCGGTTCAGGTTTCGCCATCCAACGGGCCGACCGAATGGCAGATCGAATATGATCGTCAGGCCGAACAGTCCCGCCGGATCAAACCGCGCGCCGATGCCGCAGAATAGGATAACGAGCCGGACATTGTGCTATAGTGATGTGGCATGATGTCTGGCTCGTCCTGTTTTCCTTGAAGTTTTCAGCCAAAGAGTGAACCGCAATGGCACCTGACAAACTTGTCTATATGGCCAATCAGATCGCGACCTTTTTCAAATCCCAGCCCGAAAACGAGGCTGCGGAAGGTGTTGCCAACCATATCAGCGATTTCTGGGAACCGCGCATGCGCAAGCAGCTGTTTGACATGATCGCCGATGGCAAAGGTGATTTTCATCCATTGGTGCTTAAGGCCGCACCGATGATCCGCAAGGTCAAGGAAACCGCATGACGGCCAAGCCATCTGAAAATCGCATTCTGGACGGGCGTGATGTCGATATTGATCATGCTCGGGCTGTGTCAGGCGATGATGGCGATGTTGATGCCCCCATCATGCTGCAACCGGAAGTTCCGGCTGCATTGACATTTAATGGCCATTCCCACGCCGTGATGATGGTCTCGCCCCATGATCTTGAAGATTTCATGGTGGGCTTTGCCCTGTCCGAAGGGATTGTCGATGACATTTCCCAGATTGCCTTGCGTGATGTGCGCAAGACCTTGCAGGGCTATGTGATCGAGGCCGACTTGCATGATGATGTTTTTGATCGCCTTGCCGATCGTCAGCGTACGCTTGAAGGCCGGTCGGGGTGTGGTTTGTGCGGTGTGCAATCCCTTGAAGCCGTGGCGATGGACAAAATCGGATCGGTTACACCGTCCAATATGGCGCAGGATGTTGTCTTGCGCGCGATTGATGCCCTTCCCGAATATCAAACCCGCAACCGCGAAGGTGGCGGGTTGCTTCATGCCAGTGCTTTCGTCGATGTTAGCGCTAACATCAAGCTGGTTCGCGAAGATATCGGCCGTCATAATGCACTGGACAAAGTGCTTGGTGCCGTGGCGCGACAAGGGGTTGATCCGACCGGCGGGTTCATTTTGATGACCAGTCGCTGTTCCTATGAAATTGTCACCAAGACCGTGCAATTCGGGGTGGGCGGGCTTGTTACCCTTTCGGGGCCGACATTGACGGCCGTGAACCTTGCCCGCAAAGCCGGCCTGACCATGATTTGCCGCGAACGGCGCGGGTTGTTCCGCCGGTTTGCCTGATCGGCGGTCGGCTTTTCTGAACTTGTAAATTTTCCTTGCTGCCTGTCTGAACAACGGCTGTGTCTGCGCATATCCCCTGGTGCGTGGACTGTACAGGTGTGTTTACGCATAAAGGGAATTGCCATTAGTCTCCATACTTGTTATTAAAGATGTAATTAAATATTACAAGATGGTCTCGCATGTTGTGGCGCCAAGGGGTTAACACATGCGGGGCATGGCACGGGGGTACGGAAACAATGGCACTGTCAAAGACCGAATTGCGCGCCGTTTTATCGGGGATATCGGGCATTCTGGTCACGCCCTATGACGATGATGGCGAGGTTGCCCCGAAAAAACTCGTGCCTGTGATTGACCGCGCACTGGCCGCAGGGGTTCATTTCCCGGTGGTGAATGGTAATACGGGCGAGTTTTATGCCCTGACCACCGACGAGGCGATTACGATGGCAAAATCGGTCGCCGAGATGCTCGATGGTCGTGCGCCGATGCTGGCGGGGATTGGTCGGGGGGTGCGTGATGCTTGTGCGCTTGCCAAGGCATCTGCCGATGCCGGGGCCGAAGCCCTGATGATCCATCAACCACCAGACCCGTTTGTCGCCCCGCGTGGTGTTGTTGATTACATCAAACGGATTGCCGATGCGTCCGGCGGTCTGCCGATGATGCTGTATCTGCGCAACGATACCATCGGGACCAAGGCGATTGCCGATCTTTGCGCAGTCGAAGGCGTTGCCGGGGTCAAATGGGCAACGCCGAACCCGATGAAACTGGCCGAGGCGATTCAGGCCTGCGATCCCGATATCGTCTGGGTCGGGGGGCTGGCCGAAACATGGGCGCCTGCATTTTATGCCGTTGGTGCGCGTGGATTTACATCGGGCTTGATCAATGTTTGGCCTGAACGGTCCATGGCCATTCATGCGGCTCTTGAGGTCAGCGATTATGCAACAGCACGCAAACTGATTTCCGAAATGAAGGCATTCGAAGATGTCCGGGCCGAAGAAATGAACGGCACAAATGTTACTGGTGTGAAATCCGCGTTGAAATTGCTGGGCGATGATTGTGGGCCGACACGTCCGCCATCGGCCTGGCCGTTGACCGAAGGACAGCAGGAAAAATTGACAACCTTCATGAAAGGAAACGGTTTGATCAGATAGGCCGTGCGGGGGATTGGCTGGGCTTGCCTAAAAGAAGGACGGGTGGCGGTCACGAATGGCATCGACGGTGGCGAGCGTTCCCATCAGATGTTCACGCACGACTTCACAGGCGTTATCGGGATCGCCTTTGTCAATCGCTGCAAGAATGCGCGCATGACAATCAAGGATGGATGCCGATTTCCCCGGATCAGGCAGGTTGAGCTTCCGCAGGCGGTCAATATGGCCGGATCGGGCTTGGATGACGCCATAGAGTTGCGCAACGCCGGCGGCTTCGTAAAGCGCGTAATGGAAATCGCGATCAAGTTTGCCAAAGGTATCAAGATCGTTCGCGGCACTGACCGCTTTTTGCTGGGCAAGAATGGAGTGCGCTTTGACAGTCAGGGCAGGGTCTTTGGCATTGGCCAGACGGCGGGTAATTTCAAGCTCGACCGACAGGCGCAGGAACTGGGTTTCAAAAGCATGTTCGACATCGATGCGTGACACCTCTGTCTTGGATTGCGGAAAGGTATCAACCAGACCTTCTTCTTCAAGCTTGAGCAACGCATCGCGGACCGGTGTCTGGCTGACGCCGTATTCCTCGGCGATTTCAATCCGTGACAAGTACTGGCCCGGCGCAAGTTCAAGATCAATGATGCGTTGGCGCAACGAATCATGGAGTTGCGTACTGGCTGATCCCCGCTTGAGCTTGGGCAGGCGTTTTTTGGCGATTGGTGCATCGCTGAACAGGTTTTCGACCATGATTTTCCCGCAATTCGTGTCTGGTCACGCATTTTATATACAGGCGTCTTGCTCGGCATGCACTAATATATTACTATATCAAACAGTCAAAAGTGAATATCGTTCCATGTCTGATGACGGCGGCGAAAACGCTCTGATCAGCGTATTTGCGTCCAAGATAAAAGATCATCTGTCCGGTAGCCGCCCGTGGCAGACATGGTTGCGTTGTTAATTCCGAGGATAAGACAATGACAAAGAAACAGCCTCAGGATCTGAGATCGGCACGCTGGTTTTCCCCGGATGATCTGCGTTCATTCGGACATCGATCACGGATGATGCAGCTTGGCTATTCCGAGGATGATTTCCGCGGAAAGCCGATCATCGGTGTTCTCAACACATGGTCAGAACTCAATACCTGCCACGCCCATTTCCGCGAACGGGTGGTTGACGTCAAACGTGGTGTCACGCAGGCAGGCGGATTTGCTGTTGAACTGCCGTCTCTGTCGGTGGATGAAAGCTTCACCAAGCCGACCTCGATGCTGTATCGCAACTTGCTTGCGATGGAAGTCGAAGAAAACATCCGCAGCCACCCCCTTGATGGTGTTGTGCTGATGGGCGGGTGTGACAAAACCACACCGGGGCTGGTGATGGGCGCGATTTCGGCTGGCGTGCCGATGATCTATCTGCCTGCCGGGCCGATGTTGCGTGGTAATTATGCCGGCAAAATTCTTGGTTCCGGTTCAGATGCCTGGAAATACTGGGATGAACGGCGCGCTGGCAACATCAGCGACGATGAATGGCTGGGCATTCAGGGCGGTATCGCCCGGTCGGCGGGAACCTGCATGACCATGGGAACGGCATCGACCATGACAGCGATTGCCGATGCCATGGGCCTGACCTTGCCCGGTGCATCCTCAATCCCCGCTGTTGATAGCGGTCATCAGCGGATGGCGGCGGATTGCGGTCGCAGGATTGTCGACATGGTCTGGGAAGATCTGACACCTGACAAGATCATCACTGATGCATCGTGCCGGAATGCCGCCATTGTCGCCATGGCAACCGGTTGTTCGACCAATGCGGTGGTGCATTTGATTGCAATGGCCCGCCGGGCCGGTGTTGACCTTAAACTTGATGATCTTGACGAACTGGGCCGTAACACGCCGCTGATTGCCAATGTCCGGCCATCGGGCAAAGATTATCTGATGGAGGACTTCTTCTATGCCGGGGGCTTACGCGCCCTGATGAAGCAGATGGAAGATCGCCTTGATACCACCTGCATCACCGTCACAGGCAAAACGCTTGGTGAAAACCTCGAAGGGGCAGTGGTTTATAATGATGATGTCATCCGCCCGATCAGCAATCCGGTTTATAAAGAAGGCTCGCTTGCTGTTTTGAAAGGTAATCTGTGCCCGACCGGGGCGGTGATCAAGCCCGCAGCCTGTGATCCGAAATTCCATGTGCATGAAGGTCCGGCCATTGTCTTTGACAGCTATCCGGACATGAAAAAGGCCGTCGATGACGAAAATCTGGATATCACACCGGATCATGTCATGGTTCTGCGCAATGCCGGGCCACAAGGTGGTCCGGGCTTCCCGGAATGGGGCATGCTGCCCATCCCCAAGGCTCTGATCAAGCAAGGGTATCGTGATATGCTGCGGATTTCCGATGCACGCATGTCGGGGACATCTTATGGCGCATGCGTGTTGCATGTCAGCCCGGAAAGCTTCGTCGGCGGGCCGCTCGCGCTTTTGAAAAATGGCGATATGGTACGCCTTGATTTGCCAAATCGCTCTCTTGATATGCTTGTGCCAGACGAAGAACTTGAAGAACGGCGCAAGGCACTCACGCTACCTGAACCGCGCTTTGAACGTGGCTATGGCTATATGTTCTCGCGCCATGTGACGCAGGCCGATCAAGGCTGCGATTTTGATTTCCTTGAAACCGCTTTCGGCAAGACTGCCGGCGAACCTGATATTTTCTGAGGCCCCGAAATGACCGAATATGTATTGTCCGAGGAAACCCGCGCGAAACTGATGCGCACTTCTACGGCGTCAATTGCGACCCAGCTTTACAAACGGGGCTTGCGCAACCAGTTCATTCAGGGGGTGAAACCGGTTGCCCCGAAAAAGAAAAACATGGTCGGGCAGGCCTTTACGCTTCGGTATATCCCGGCCCGTGAAGATCGCAATCCGCTTGAAGTTTTCCGTGAGGAAGATCATCCGCAACGTGTTGCAATTGAAACCTGCCCGCCTGGTCATGTGTTGGTGATGGACGGGCGTAAGGATGCGTCTGCGGCGTCTGCGGGGTCTATTCTTGTTACCCGGCTGGCGGTGCGCGGCGCGGCGGGCATCGTATCAGATGCCGGTTTCCGCGATGCCGAGGGCATCGGCGAACTTGATATGCCGGCCTATTGCGCGGCACCGTCTGCGCCGACCAATCTGACCAAGCACGAAGCACGTGAAATCAATATCCCCATTGCTTGTGGTGATGTTGCGGTATTTCCCGGTGATGTGCTTGTCGGGGATGGTGACGGGGTGATGGTGATCCCCGCTCATCTGGCCGACGAAATAGCCGACGCCTGTGCCGGCATGGAAAGCTACGAGGCCTTTGTTCTCGAACAGGTCAAAAAAGGTGCTTCGATCATCGGGCTTTATCCCTGCACCAAACAGGAAAACCAGCACAAATACGAAGATTGGTGCGCAAGCCAATAACATCACGTGGATGCCTTTTATCGGTATCCCTGTTTATTCAGTATCCAAGAAATCCAGAGGATTGATTGCAATGTCCTATACCCTGACAGGAAAACATCTGATTGCCGGTGACTGGGTCGCTGGCGATGCGACGTTCCAGTCCGAACCGGCCCATGGCCC
>JBLXDD010000020.1:0-47644 GCA_048264285.1 Thalassospira sp. | reverse complement strand
GAACGATTTTGCCGCGTTCGGAAACGAAACGCTGCAGCAGTTTGACATCTTTGTAGTCAATCTTCGGCGCATCCGCACCCGAGAACGGGCAGGTTTTGCGACGACGGAAAAACAGACGACGTCCAGCCATGATATTATCTCCTCGCTATCTGTTAGCCGTTCTGACGGGGACCGCCACGGCGATTACCGCCACGACCGCCGCGCTCGTCGCGGTTGCGCAGAATGGCAGACTGTTCTTCTTCGAACTCGTCAACCTTGACAGTCATCTGACGCAGAACATCTTCGTTCAGGCGCATCTGACGCTCGTATTCCGCGATCGCGTCTTTGTCAGCTTCGATCTGGAAGAGAGTATAGTGGCCTTTGCGGTTCTTTTTGACACGGTATGCCAGGGAACGCAGACCCCAATATTCGGTTTTGGCGATTTTGCCACCGAGACCTTCGATGGTCTGGGTCAGCTTTTCATTCAGGCTTTCGACCTGTGCAGTCGAAAAGTCCTGACGTGTGATAAACACGCTTTCGTACTTATTCATGATACTCCTATTACTCCTTTTGGCTTATCTCTTCCTGACATGACCTCGTGCCATGCAGGCATAGCCGGACAATCCCGGCAAGGAGCCGTGAGACGGCGGAATATACACTTTTCGCCCATGAGTGCAACGCCAAAAGCAGCTTTTGCCGTTTGCGGTATGGCCAGCCCGTTTTGCGTCGATCCGCGCAAAGCTGCCGATCCGGACGTCATTTCGGAAATATCACAAGCGTTGCGGTTTTGTGATAACCGTCATGCGTCGGTTCATCCGGGTAGTTTGTGCCGGCCGCAGGGAGGGATGGCAGGGGCATGGGTGTTGTGCGCTGCGCAACAGCCAATCCTTCGTAATTGCGCGGAAATGTGCCATAAACGCGCAAGAAAACGTTCGCAGCTCGTGAAACCTTGTCTTTATATATATGTCTGTATTTTCGGGCATATGAGGCAAACAGAGATCGGGCTCGCAGGGTTTCAGTTCTTGACAGTGCGTTTGCGCACGTTATCAAGGGTGGCTCAAATTCAAAGGGCCGGTTTTCGGCACAGCCTTCGTAGAAGCTGACAAGGGTATGTTTAATATAATGACACGCGCACTCGTTTTTCCCGGGCAGGGGTCGCAAGCGGTAGGTATGGGCAAGGAACTGGCAGAAGCATTTCCGCGCGCCCGCGAGGTTTTTCAGGAAGTTGATGACGCGCTTTCGCAAAAGCTGAGTGCGCTGATGTTCGAAGGGCCGGAAAACGAACTGACCCTGACAGAAAATGCGCAGCCCGCACTGATGGCCGTCAGCCTGGCGGTGACCCGTGTTCTTGAACAAGAAGGCGGCTTTACCCTGACCGACAAGTGCGATCTGGTCGCGGGGCATTCCCTTGGTGAATATTCGGCCTTGGCTGCTGCGGGTACTTTTACTGTTGCAGATGCGGCGCGTCTTTTGAAAACCCGCGGGCAGGCCATGCAGGCGGCGGTGCCGGTTGGCGTCGGCGCGATGGCTGCTCTTCTTGGTCTTGATTACGACGATGCTGTTGCCGTCGCCCAAGAGGCCGCGCAAGGTGACGTCTGTACTGCGGCAAATGATAACGCCAATGGGCAGGTTGTTGTTTCCGGCCACAAAGCAGCAGTTGAACGCGCAATCGAAATCGCCAAAGGCAAAGGTGCCAAACGTGCGGTTTTGCTACCGGTTTCTGCACCGTTCCATTGCGCTCTGATGCAACCGGCTGCAGATCGTATGGCCGAAGCCCTTGCTGCTGTAACCATGAATGCACCGGGCAAGCCGGTGGTTGCAAACGTGACAGCAGAAAAAACCGATGACCCGGAAACCATTCGTAAACTCCTTGTAGAGCAGGTTTGCGGCACGGTGCGCTGGCGGGAATCGGTTCTGTATATGAAAGAACAGGGCATCACCGATCTGGTCGAGATTGGCGCTGGCAAGGTTCTGACCGGCATGGTGCGCCGTATTGATCGCGATCTGAGCGGTGTGGCTGTCAACGGTCCGGCGGATATTGAGGCATTTCTGAGCACTCTCTAAGAGTGTTCCGAACAGGAACGAACCCAAAGGGAATTTACGTCTATGTTTGATCTTGCAGGTAAAACGGCACTTGTAACCGGTGCCACCGGCGGTATTGGCGGAGAAATCGCCAAAGTTTTGGCGCAAGCCGGTGCAAAGGTTGCTTTGTCAGGAACCCGTCAGGAACGTCTCGAAGCCGTTGCTGCTGAAATCGGGGATAATGCCGTTGTCGTTCCGGCCAACCTTTCTGATGCAGAATCGGTCGATGGTCTGATCAAAAATGCAGAAGAAGCCCTTGGTGGTCAGCTTGATATTCTGGTTAATAATGCGGGCATCACCCGTGACCAGCTTGCTATGCGTTTGAAAGACGAAGACTGGCAGGCGGTTCTTGATGTTAACCTGACGTCTGCGTTCAAGCTTGCGCGCAACTCTTTACGTGGCATGATGAAACGTCGTCACGGGCGCATCATCAACATTACTTCGATCGTTGGTGTGACCGGCAATCCGGGCCAGACAAATTACGCCGCAGCAAAGGCCGGCATGATCGGTTGGTCAAAATCATTGGCCCAAGAGGTTGCAGCGCGTGGAATTACGGTTAACTGTGTTGCACCGGGCTTTATCACCACTGCGATGACCGAAGAGCTCGGAGATGCCCAGAAAGAAAAGCTTTTGGGCGGTATTCCGGCAGGTCGTATGGGGGATAGTAAAGAGATCGCAGCAGCGGTTTTGTATCTTGCAAGTGACGAAGCTGCATATGTTACAGGACAGACCTTGCATGTGAATGGCGGAATGGCGATGATTTAACCCGTTGCGGGTTGCCTTCTTTTCTGTTTAAAAGAGGCCGCTATATCAAATATTCCAACTGGCGATTGTTTGTCGCCGGTTTCCGGTTCCCGGGAACTCCTTCAATAGGGGGATGGATCGGGTGCCATGTTTACACTACTGACAGAAAACCTATTGAAGGATTTGAGCTATGAGTGATGTCGCAGATCGCGTGAAGAAGATCGTTGTCGAACACCTCGGTGTTGAAGAAGACAAGGTCACTGAAAACGCAAGCTTCATCGACGATCTGGGCGCCGACAGCCTGGACACCGTTGAGCTGGTTATGGCGTTTGAAGAAGAATTCGGTTGTGAAATTCCGGATGACGCGGCTGAAAAAATTCTGACCGTTAAAGACGCGATCGACTTCATCGAAAAGGCGGACAGCTAAGTTTGCTGTTAGACATGGGCGCCAGAGGGCATCCTCAGGCGCCCTTTTCGTCTTTGCTGGATTCATAAAATAAAGGCGTAATGCGGGATGAGACGCGTAGTTGTTACCGGTATTGGTGCTGTTACTCCGCTTGCTAGTGGTGCACAGAATACGTGGCAGAAATTGCTAAATAGCCAATCCGGGATCAAAGGCATCGATACGTTTGACGTGTCGGATATCCCTGCCAAAATCGCAGGCCTTGTGCCGCGCGGTGAGGGTGACGGACTTTTCAATGCTGAAGATCATGTCTCGATCAAAGACATGAAAAAAATGGACGATTTTATCGTCTATGGGATTGCGGCTGCTGATCAGGCAATTGCGGATTCTGGCTGGAAGCCGGAAACCGAAGAAGATCAGGAAGCAACAGGCGTTCTGATTGGTTCGGGGATTGGTGGTCTGCCGAAAATTTCCGAGGCAACCGACCTCGTAAATAACGGCAAAACCCGTCGCGTGAGCCCGTTCTTCATTCCGTCCTGCCTGATTAACCTGGTTTCCGGTCAGGTTTCGATCAAACACGGACTTAAAGGCCCGAACCACGCGGTTGTTACCGCATGTTCGACCGGTGCCCATGCCGTTGGTGATGCGTCACGCATGATTATGCTTGGCGATGCGGATGTCATGGTTGCTGGCGGTGCCGAAGCAGCTGTGTGCCGGCTTGGTATGGCTGGTTTTGCCGCTGCCCGTGCCCTGTCGACCGGATATAACGACACCCCGACCGAAGCATCCCGCCCGTGGGATGAAGGCCGTGACGGTTTCGTCATGGGTGAAGGTGCGGGTTGTGTCGTTCTTGAAGAATACGAACACGCCAAGGCGCGTGGTGCCAAAATTTATGCCGAAGTTGCCGGATATGGCATGTCAGGTGATGCCTATCACATCACGGCACCGGCAGAAGACGGCAATGGCGGTTTCCGTTCGATGCGCAATGCGATTCGCAATGCTGGTCTGAACCCGGAAGACGTTGATTACGTCAATGCACATGGTACCTCGACTCCGCTTGGTGACGAAATCGAACTGGGTGCTGTTAAACGCCTGTTTGGTGATCACGCGCAGAAAATGTCGATGTCTTCGACCAAATCGGCAACCGGTCACCTTCTGGGGGCTGCCGGTGCGATTGAAGCAGTGTTCTCGATCCTGGCAATCCACGAAGGTGTTGTTCCGCCGACCCTGAACCTGCGTAATCCGTCCGAAGCATGCAAAGGCATCGATCTGGTTCCGCTCGAAGCAAAGCAGCGCAAGGTAAATGTCGCGCTGTCGAATTCATTCGGCTTTGGTGGCACCAATGCGTCGCTTGTGTTCAAAGCCGTTTAAACAGCAGAGCTAACCCGGGAGCATTCCCTTGAAGCGTTTTCTGCTTTTTCTTGGCTTTCTGATCATCACCGCTGCTCTCGCCACAGGTGGGGCAGCGGTGTATGTTTATGTGCAATACACATCGCCCAGCGACCTGGCGCAGGAACGCGATATCATCATCCCGCAAGGGACTGGGGTTCGCGGTATTGCCGAGATTTTCCAACGCGAAAACATCATCACTGAACCGCTGATCTTCCTTGCCGGGGTTCGGGTCAGTCAACTTGACCGGTCGCTTCGTGCGGGGGAATATCATTTTCCTGCCCGTGTCAGTCCAAAGCAGGCCGCCGAGATTCTCGCCTATGGGGATACGGTTAAACGGTTCGTAACAATCCCCGAAGGCCTTCGTTCAGGCGAAATTGTCGAACGGATCAACCTGGTGGATGGACTAAGTGGCGAGATTACTGAAATTCCGCCTGACGGCACCTTGTTGCCGGAAACCTATCAGTTCTCCTTTGGTGATACGAAGCAAAGCATCATTGATCGTATGCGGACTGCCCATGACGAAATGGTCAAACAGCTTTGGCCTGGCCGCCAAGAAGGGTTACCGTTCGACACCATTGAAGAGGCCGTCATTCTGGCATCCATCGTTGAACGGGAAACCGGTGTTGCGGGCGAACGTGCAAGGGTTGCGGGTGTGTTTATTAATCGCCTGAGGCGCAATATGCGCTTGCAATCGGATCCGACAGTGGCCTATGCGATCA
Organism: Thalassospira sp.; assembly: GCA_048264285.1. Classification (GTDB taxonomy): domain Bacteria; phylum Pseudomonadota; class Alphaproteobacteria; order Rhodospirillales; family Thalassospiraceae; genus Thalassospira. The sequence goes on along the minus strand of JBLXDD010000020.1, from coordinate 42,325 downwards.
GCCCGGATAGGCGCCTGGAACGGCCGTTGACGCGCAAGGACTGGCGTTTCGAGAGCCCGTATAACACCTATGTGACGCATGGATTGCCGCCAGGGCCGATTACCAACCCGGGACGTGACGCGTTCTATGCGGTTCTGCATCCCGCTGCGACAGAAGATCTGTACTTCGTTGCGGATGGAACCGGTGGCCATGCCTTTGCCCGTACACTTGACGAGCATAATCGCAACGTCGCCAAATGGCGGCGTATCCGCGACGGGCAGTGATTACGCCAAAGAGTTTGAACCAAACGATAAAGGCGGCATCAATCTGATACAGCCTTTTTGCTTCCTAGTGTTCGCCTTGGCTATCGGGCGATGATGTTTTATTCGGGATCCGGGATGCCGCAATATCCATTACCCATTGTGGTGTCATCTTAAGCATTCCGATGATTAGGTTCATTTGCCACGGGAAGGCGATCATGCCCTTGTTGCGTTCAAGCCCGCGCACGATCTTCTTTGCGGCTTTGTCGGCCTGCATGAAGAACGGCATCGGAAAATCATTGGCATCGGTGATGCGGCTTTTGACAAATCCCGGGCAGATCACATTGACCTTCACGCCATCAGGGGCCAATGCGCCACGCAATCCCTCACCATACACCCGCACAGTCGCCTTGCTGGCGCAATAGGCCGGGGCAGAGGGTAAACCACGCCAGGATGCCTGCGATGCGACAAGGGCGATCTGACCGCGTTTACGCGTGCGCATAACCTTTATCGCCGGATCAATGGTGTTGAGCACCCCGGCAACATTGGTGGCAAAGATATCGCGGACCTGTTTGGGGCTTTCGCCAAGCCCGCCAGTCCCCGCCGAAATCCCGGCATTGGCGATCACGAGGCTGAGCGGGGCGATTTCGTCGCAATGGGTAACATAGGCTTCCATGGTCTCGCGCGATGTCACATCAAGAATATCGGCATAGACATTTGCCCCGGCAGCGCGGCAATCATGTTCCACCAGTTGCAGCCGGGTCTGATTGCGTCCACTGATAAACAGGGTCACGCCGGTGCGGGCGAAATGGCGGGCAAGGGCAGCCCCTATGCCAGAACTGGCACCTGTGATCAGAATGGCATTGTACTGAAAGGACATTTTTGCTCGTTCGAGGTTTTGAATTAACAGGATCGATTTTTGCGGAACATGCTGCAGCAATAGGGCAGCATTATGAAACACCAGCGATAAATACCATATTGCCGTTAAAGCACCGTGATCGTGTTGACCCTTGGCGGGATAGAGGGCAATCGTTATAAACGGGCAAACACAAAATCAGACTGGATAAAATTATGACCGTTTCAAGCATGACAGGCTTTGCGCGCGTTGACGGCGCTGCGGATGGTTTTGCCTGGACTTGGGAATTGCGGAGTGTCAATGGCAAGGGGCTTGATGTCCGCTTGCGTCTCAATGGCGGGTTTGAACGCCTTGAAGCCAAGGTGCGTGATGCGGTTTCCAAACGCTTCAAGCGTGGCAATATGGGGGTGACGCTCAATGTGTCGCGTTCGGGCGATGCAAATGCCTACTCGGTGAACCGCGAACTGCTTTCCCAACTGATTGAGGTTGCCGAGGAGTTTGATAATGCCAGCAGCCTTTCGGCCGGGACGATTGCCGACCTGCTGAATGTGCGCGGCGTGCTTGAGGCCTATGAAGCCCATGAAGATGAGGCTACCCGCGACGTAAACGACGCCGTCGTACTTGCAAGCCTCAATGAAGCAATTGACCAGATGGCTGCGCATCGGGCTGAAGAAGGAGAAAAGCTTGATGTGATGCTGCGCGGCCATATTGATAACATTGAAGCAACTGTGGTCCGCGCAGAAAAGTGCGAAGCCGCCCGTGCCGAAGCGATCAAGGATCGACTGAAACGACAGGTCGAAGAACTGATGGCTGCGGGGAAGTTCGACCCGGAACGTCTGCATCAGGAAGCAGCCATCCTCTCGACCAAGGCCGATATCCGCGAAGAGATCGATCGCCTGAAAGCGCATATTACAGCCGCACGTGATATGTTGGCCAAAGGTGGTTCTATCGGACGTAAACTTGATTTCCTGTGTCAGGAATTCAATCGCGAGGCCAACACGCTATGTTCAAAGGCCAATGACATCGAACTGACCAATTGCGGGATGGAGCTTAAAGTGATCATTGATCAGCTCCGCGAACAGGTCCAGAACGTCGAATAGTTCCGCACGGAAGGAAATACCATGACAGATCCGCATAACCGCCGTGGTGTGATGCTGGTTTTTTGTGCCCCGTCTGGTGCGGGCAAGACAACCATCACCCGTCAGTTGCTTGAAAACGATGACAAGATCTCCTTGTCTGTGTCGGCAACAACCCGTGCCGCCCGCCCCGGCGAAGAAGAAGGCACCCATTACTTCTTCAAATCAGTGGATGAATTCAAACATATGATTGCCGATGATGAATTGCTTGAATGGGCAGAAGTGTTTGGCAATTACTATGGCACGCCAATTGGGCCGGTCGAAAAGGCTTTGTCAGAAGGCCGCGATGTGTTGTTTGATATCGACTGGCAGGGGGCGCGTCAGTTGCGCGACAAGGGAGGCGACGATGTTGTGTCTGTCTTTATCTTGCCGCCGTCATCGGGGGAACTTGAACGTCGCCTGCGTGATCGCGGGCAGGATGCCGATGACGTTATTATGAAACGCATGGCCAAGGCCGGTGCCGAGATCAGCCATTGGGAAGAATTTGACTATGTGCTGATCAATGATGATCTGGATCGTTGCATTGCCGATGTGCAGCACATTATCGGTGCCGAACGGATCAAGCGTACACGTCAGACAAGCCTGCCAGATTTTGTCAAAAAGCTTCTGACGGATTGATATCAGATAAAAAATGGCCGCTTTACGAAGCGGCCATTTCATCGTGAACCTGTGTCAGCCGAACGAAGTCCGTGACACTGAGTTCTTCGGCCCGCGCGGTTTCGTTAATTTCCGCTTTCGCAAGCAATTCAGCGACATTGATATTTAGCGTTTTCAGGCTGGCGCGCAGCATCTTGCGGCGTTGCCCAAAGGCTGCTTGTGTAATTTTGGCAAGGCTATCAAGGTTGATGTCCGTGCCACGGCTCGCCTTGGGCCGGAGTTGTACGACGGCGGATGTCACCTTTGGCGGTGGGGTAAAAGCGCTGCGGTGGACATCAAACAGGATATCGCAGTCACACAGATGCTGACACAGCACGGACAAGCGCCCATATGCCTTGCTTTTCGGGCGGGCGACCACGCGTTCGGCAACTTCCTTTTGAAACATCAGGGTCAGACTGGCGAACTGATCAATCTGCATCAGCCAGCCCAGCAAGAGCTGAGTACCCACATTATAGGGCAGGTTGGCGACGATTTTGCGTGGGGCCGGACCCAATGTGGTGACATCGACCTCAAGCGCATCGCCGTCAATGACGTGAAGCGCGCCGGGGTAATGATTGCTGATCTGTTCCAGAACCGGTTGGCAGCGCGGGTCACGCTCGATCACAGTCAGATTTTTTGCGCCGTTAAACAGCAACGCACGGGTCAGGCCGCCGGGCCCCGGACCGATTTCAATAACAGTGGCATTCTCTAGCGGGGCGGCAGCGCGGGCAATCCGCCCTGTCAGATTCAGGTCAAACAGGAAATTCTGCCCGAATTTCTTTTGTGCCGAAAGATTGTGGGTGGCAATGACTTCGCGTAGAGGCGGAAGTCCGTCATTTGAAAGTTTGCCGGTGGGTTCTGTTTCTTCTGACACGTCGGTCAGGCTCCTGTCGCAAGGCTTTTGGTTGCCATTTCGGCCGCCATCCTAAGGGCCGCTATCAGGCTGTCGGGGCGTGCAATGCCTTTGCCCGCGATATCAAGTGCTGTGCCGTGATCGGGCGATGTTCTTATAAATGGCAATCCCAGCGTGACATTTACACCGCCATGAAAATCAAGCGTTTTGACCGGGATCAGAGCCTGATCGTGATACGGGCAGAGGGCGACGTCATAATTCGCCCGGGCTTCTTCATGGAACATGGTGTCTGCCGGAAGGGGACCGATGACATTGATACCTTCGCGGCGCAGTTGTTCTATTGCCGGCGCCATAACGGTTTTTTCTTCGGTACCCATCGCGCCATCTTCGCCTGCATGCGGGTTCAGCCCGGCAATGGCAAGACGAGGAGTTGCAATCCCGAACCCATTTTGAAGTGATTGGTGCGTGATGCGGCAGCGTTCGATGATCAGGTCGGTTGTCAGTTGTTTTGGCACATCCTTGATAGCGATATGGATGGTCAAGGGGACGACGCGTAGTTTGCTATTGGCCAGCATCATGACGGGCAGGGTGCCAGGCCCGGCAAGATCTGCCAGAAACTCGGTGTGGCCGGGATGGTTGAAACCTGCATCATAAAGCGCGCTTTTCTGGATGGGGTTGGTCACCAGTGCTGCGGCTTCGCCGGTTGTCGCTAAATGAACGGCCTTGGTGATGCTTTCGATCACAACAGAGGCCGTCTTGGACGAAGCGATTCCAGTGATAACCTCTGTCCCGGGATTGGTGATTTCAAGCACAGGGAGCGCATCGTTAAAAACGGAACGGGCGTCTTGTGGCGTTGAGATGACCTTAAACGGAACGTCGAGAGTGTTTTCGGCGACGGCCTGTTTGAGCAAATGGAGCGGAGCGATCAAGAAGAAGGGGGGCAAGGCGTCTTTTTTGCGCCGTAGCCATGCCTTCAGCGCAAGCTCCGGGCCAATGCCGCCGGGCTCCCCGATGGTCAGGGCGATGGGCGCAAGTTCTTTCATTCCGATCAGGTCCTGTCGAACGGCTTACATGCGGATGTCGATAAAGGCCTGTCGGCGCAATTCACGCAATTTACGACGTGCAAGAATATCAAGTCGCTCCAACATCAGGCGGTTCTCAATTTCTTCGCGACCCGGCAGGTTGCTTTCCTCGGTCTTGTTGCAGATCATCACCATCAATGCTCCGCCGTCAACCCGAATGATCTCAGAGGGTTTGCCTTCTTGCAGGTTCCGGACAGCTTGCTGAATAGGCCCAGAAAGATCCCGTGGGGCAATGCCGGTCATTTCACCACTAAGATCAGAACCAAGATCGACTGCAACATTGGCCATATCCTGACAGCTGTTTGCGGTTTCTTGCGTGTTCCGCATAAGGGCTACTTTGGCATCGACCTGTTCTTGAGGCATGTCGCTGCTGATTGGCAGGAAAAGCTGATAAATATCAAGGCGTGTATCTGTAACCGCATTGGTATCGCCAACCCGGCGGTCCAGAAGTTTCAGGATATAATATCCGCGGATCGTCTGTATCGGCGCGCTGACATCGCCGGGCTCAAGCTGGTTAACTGCCTGTTGCAGATCGCTCGCCATTTCACCTGCAAAAAGCCAGCCAAGGTCACCGCCGTTGGCGGCACTTGCACTGGCTGAAAACTGCCGTGCCAAACCACCGAAATCAGCTCCTTGGTTGATGGCTCCAAGTATTTCCTGTGCGCTTTGATAAACTCGCGCACTGTCTTGGGGATTGTCAACTGGTAGGAAGATCTCTTGTACACGGTTGCGCGGCTTTCCCTGATTGCTGGTAATGCGTTCAAGGTTGTCGTCAATCTCGGCCTCGGAAATCTGAACTTCACTGCGGAGTGTGCGCAAATATTTTTGCCAGGCAACCTGTGGCCTGATCTGATTTTCTATCGTCCCGGCGGCGATTTGGCGCTGTGCAAGAAAATGGTCAAGCATGCCATCTGGAAGACCGGCATTTTGTTCGATGATCGATTTTCCACGGGCGATATCTTCATCGGTTACCTGAATTCCGCGACGCTCGGCCTCTTGTATCTGCAGCTTTTCGTTGATCAACTGCTGTAGAATCTGAGGAGCCATTTCGTTGCTGCGTTGTGGGGTCATCTGAATGTTCGATGACACAGCGACCAGTTTAATGCGTTCAACTAGATCAATCACAGAAATCGGATCGTCATTCACGACAGCAGCAACGCCAACCGGGGATTGAGCACGCGCTTGTACTGTCAATAACGACAGAGCGGAAACAGCCACGATCGCACAGAGTTTCAAGGATGTGGAAATCGAAAATTTTGACATCATTTTTACTTACAATCCGGCTGTGGATGCGAATTCGCCCAGTGTCTTGAATACCAGACGGAATACGAATTCATCCGATTCACCAAGATCCTGATCCTCATAGAAAGTACGGCGAATACGACCATCGAAGGTGAAGCATTCATCTTCATAAACGAAACCGATACCATATTCCAAGGGATCGGTTTCATCTATGTCATAACGACCATAGGCGAGGCCTGACCAATATTTGTTAAACTGTCGCTCAGCCTTGAAGTAGACCTCTTCACGTTCACCATACTCTTCACTGCCAGCCTCATCGGTGAAGTGAAGGTATGTGGTGTTCAGGCGCAACGTATCCATTGAGCCGACAGTTGCGGAGACCTGGTTGCGGCGTGCTGAAAAATCGTCATTGGACAGGCGGTAGCGGTAAGTAAGATCCAGGTATTTATTCGGCGCAACCGTTACGCGACCAACATAATCGGAAAGATGTTCGTCAAGGCCGGAACCTTCTGCGAATGTATCATTTTCGTTCGCACGGTAACTTTGGCCAAACATTGCACTTGTGTACCCGCCTTGCGGACCATAGATCCCCCATTCCAATCCATAGCTTGCGCGAAAGCCATCCTCGGCGCGGTCCAAGCCGCCAAATCGATCATGGGAAAACAGGTTAATATCGTCGAGCTCGAAGGATTGAGAATCCTCGTTTGGAATTTCGTCCGGGTTGCCACCATTCGGAGACCATGCTGCCATGGCAATAGGGGTAATAATTTGCTGGTACTGGCCTTGATCGCTGACAAATGGCATGCGCCAATCAATTGCTGCAAGCGGCAACAGACGACCTGCATAACCGCTGTAGTTTTCTTTGTCTGTACGCTCAACATCCGAAACAAGGTAATTGTCACTGCGTACAGACAAGCTTAGCTTTGTTACATCCCCCATGGACCCGACATGCGGGAGTTCCCAGCCGGCCTTTGCCGAAAGACGATGGGAATTGGTTCCTTCGTTGCGGGTCAAAGACAAGCCATCAAGATCAAAGGTTGTTACGCTGCCATACTTGGCTGGCGCGGATTGGCCATGAAACTGCAGATGAGGTAAGACAATAGGGGTGGTGTCGCGATCATCATCGCTTTTCAGACCCTGAAAATAATAGGCATCAACACGCGTATAGCTGGCATCCCGGAAGCCTTCGGTAAACAGATTAGAGGTCAGTTCAGATGGAGATTCGAAGCCGTAACGCGAAAGATAGGTTTTCTCTGATGCTTGCTCGGCATCAAACCCCCAACGCCAAGTCTGATCAATGTCAAATCTGCCCTCGGCATCAATATGACCTTGCCAGTCGTCATCACTGTCATTGGTAATGCTGCCGACAATCTCCATTTCGCCACTGTCAAAGCGCTGCCTGTATTCGGTTGCAAGGAGAGGACCTTCGTCCGTGGTATAGGTCGGCGTGAACGTCATATCCTTACTTTTATCAATCGCCCAGTAATAAGGCTGACTGAAATATTGTCCGACATAGCTTGTGCTGCCAAAAGACGGGGCAAGCAAACCGGATTGGCGTTTTACGGTTGGGTCCGGGTGCTGGAAATAGGGTGAGTAGAGTACAGGAATGCCGGCCATTTCAAGTCGTGCATCCTCATATTCGACAGTCTTGTTTTCCGCATCATGCAGCACACGTGCAGCTCGAATACGCCACAAAGGTGTTGCGCTACCGCTATCGTCTTCACAAACTTTGCAAGGGGAGTAAACTGCTTTGGCTATCTCTGTGAAGTTCCCGCCACTTCGACGTGCTCCGGAACCTGCAATTCTGGTGTTTTCGTCAAGCAGAACATAAATATCGTGGACGATGCCGTCCTTGAAATCACCGCTTAGCTCGACATAACTTGCGAACGTAACCTCACCACTTGGTTCCGTGATACTAATATTCCCCGATGCGGTCAGAACATCTTGAGAACGATCATAGCTTACGGTGTCGGCAAGCAATATTCGACCTTCACGGATGATTTCGACATTCCCGCGCGCTGTAACAGTCTGAAGTTCTTGATTGTAGTCAACCTCGTCGGCACTAAACAGAAGAGCCGGCTCTTCCCGTTGAGCCCCTTCACCGGTTTCTTGCGCTACTGCCGGGCTGATTGTTACCAAGTTCCCGCCAACAAAAATCCCGCATCCCAAAATGGTGCCAGTTGCCAGTCTTCTTATCATTCCCCCCGCCATGACCATAGGCTAGCCATCCTCAAGATGTAGTAATGTTGATACCCCTAGCAACAACGAAATCCCTGCTGGTGCCCAAGCTGATAAAATTGGCGGAATGCCACCGGAAACACCCAGAGCCGAAATCACGTCGGTGCAAAAATACAAAATGAACCCGCTTGCAACACCGCCACCGATAACAAGAGAAGCCCGCCGACGTCGAGAAAATTTAAGACAAAATGCCGCTGCGATCAGAACCATCGCGCACAAAAGTAAAGGTCTCGACAACAGGCTGTGAAAATGAATGCGGTGGCGGGTTGCATTGAAACCGGCGCGTTCAAGCAATGTGATGAAAGGCTTCAGGTCCCAGAATGACATTGTCTCCGGGGAGGCAAAGCTGTCCTGAATTTTCCGAGCCGTAAGGTTTGTCGGCAGTTTCATCTCTTGGGTGAAAGTGCTGGTTTGCCCTGGGACAAAAGTCCATGCATCGTAGAAGTGCCATGTTCCCGGTTCCAAGACAGCGCGTCTCGTATCAATCCGGGTTGTAAAGTTATCTGCATCCTCAAACCGGAATATCGTAACATTGCGGAGATCTAGCTGATCACTCTGCTGATTGTTTACCGAACGCGCATAAATCACGGCCTGTCCGTCCTGTGTTCCCTGACGCAACCAGAGTCCGCTTGAAGACAGGTTCATTACATTGGCATTATGTTGCAGATAGCGTGCTTCGAGCAGCTCGTATTTCTGCAACAAGATCGAAGAAAGCGGGTTCAGAGCCCCAACCTGCAATGCGCCAAGAATAAGGGCGCACGCAATTGGTGGTAACATGAACTGCCAGGCAGAAACGCCCGCAGCCCGTGTTACGACCAGTTCCTGATTACCTGTCAGTTTCCAGAATGAAAACATCGATCCAAAGAGCACAGCAAAGGGCAGCACCTTCTCTGTCATAAACGGGATTCTGCTGGCAGCCATCTGCAAAATGATTGCAACCGTCGCGTCCGGTTTGTTTCCCGCACGTCGAAGGAGCTCGATTATATCTCCGATCAAGATCAAGCTGATCAGCAAGATCAGAATGGATAGAATGGAAACAAGAACATGTTTTCCGAAATACCAGGTCAGAAGCGGTGAAATTCTCATGCTTCTGCCTCTTGCTTGATCGAACGCCGAGCTTGGATTTCGGGCCCCCGGAATGTCCAATACAGGCCGAGAATTATCGGAATGACTGCATTCATATACATCAAAGGTACCAGGGCCGGATTTTTGGCAGCAAGGTTTTTGATTGCGATGCCCATAGCTTGGCAAAAGACCATGATACCGATTGCAACCAGAAGCCTTCCTGTCTGTCCGCGTCTGGAAAAGCTGCTAGATACAAGGACTGCAAGTGCAATACTTGCAAACGCAATGGCGTTTAAAGGTGAGATCAGTCGGTCATGACCTTCGGCCCGGAAAGAGTTAAGGTCCCTTTCCAAAATGTTTGGCGGCAGGCCGGTCAGAAGATTGTAGACACTGCGTTCTCTTGCGTCTTGATATCGCAAACCTTCTTCGGATGATTTTTGAGCAATATCAACGGCATATCGATCAAAATACAGGATGGACATGGTGCCGTCATCGGCGTTGACTTCTTGGCGATTGCCATCAAGCAAGACGATACGTGGTCCGTCATCGGTGCGGACCAGTGCACCATGCTTGGCCATCATCGTCATTTGTGCATCCGGATCGCGTGCATCATGCACCAGAATGCCGAGCAGTTCATTATCGCGGCCAACTTCCCGGACGTAAACGGTTAACCCGTCGAGATCGGTAAAGCTACCTTCCTGTAACAGAACCGATGAAAAATCATTCCGGATGGAAAATTGCAGTTCTTTGAATTTTTCGTAGCTGTAGGGAAGATAATACAGGGTCAGAAAATAGCACACGGCGGTGGAAAGCAGGGCAACAATAAGCGCTGGTTTTGCGAGTGCCCATTGGCTCAATCCAGCCGAACGCATGACGATCAGTTCGCGATCTTGAATGAGTTTGTTATAGGTGAAGACAATAACAAAGAACAACGCGATCGGAATGATGATCGTCAGAAAACTGGGCAGCAATAGAGATGTCAGCTGCAGGAATACCGAAATCGACAGTCCCCGATTGACGATCATTTCAACAAAACGCAAGCTTTGCGATAGCCAGATGACACTGAGAAGCCCCAGTGTCACAAACACCATCATGACCAGCTGCTGTTTAAGCATATATCGGGTTAAGCGATTCATTGGGCGGATTATAGAGAAGCAATTTAAAACCGAAACAGGAAATTATCGTCAAACCGGTTCAAATCTTTCGGGATTTCCGAATGTTGGCTGGCAGCTACAAGAAAGATCGGTTTGGTTGAATTGAGGTAGCAAGAAAGTCGCGCCATCGTTCCGTTTTCACGGCGATGGCGCGAAATAGTCTTGGCCCAGAAGCACGGCAAAAATGTGACCACCGTTAAGAAAATTCCGGATCCGCGCAGTTGCTGATCTGTGCTGCCATGAAAGCAGCTTCCGGCAGGAGTTGGGTAAAGAAAAACATGCAGCTTTTTGACTTTGCCGCACGGAGGTCTTCGGGCGTTTCGGATATGTGCAAGGCTTTTAGCGAGCGAAACATGAGCCAACCTGAAATGCACAATGCAGCCTGACGCAAATAAGGGGCCCCAAATACTTGTATTGCCTCTGGCTTCAGCGCACAGCGTTCAAGCACAATGCTCGTCGATTTTTCGAGATCGGCAATTGCGTGCGTCAGCTCAGAGCCAGCCTTTGCAATGGTGGCGTTGCTATTGTCGTCGTGCAAATCTGAGATCGTTTGTTTGATGTCTTTAGTTAGCGCTGTAAGTGCAGCCGCCTGATCCCGGAGAACCTTGCGCCCGATGAAATCGAGTGCCTGGATGCCGTTGGTTCCCTCATAAATCGGCGCAATTCGCGCATCGCGAAGATGTTGTGCCGCACCGGTTTCCTCGATAAAGCCTATGCCGCCATGAACCTGTACGCCAAGCGAAGCATTATCGACACCAAGATCGGTTGCCCAGCCTTTGACAAGGGGGATCAGAAGATCAGTACGGGCCTGTGCGGCTGCGCGTTCATCGGGATCGGGTAGGTAATGAGCCAAATCCAGCTGTGCCGCGGCATAAAGCGAAAGCGCGCGGGCTGCATCGGTTGAGGACCGGATGCGCATCAACATGCGCTGTACATCACCATGGGCGGCAATCGGTAATTCTTCGCCTGTTTGGGGATCTCGGCCCTGCTTGCGTGTATTTGCGTATTCAAGGGCTTGTTGATAGGCGCGCTCGGAAATGGCAACACCCTGCTGGCCAACCGCAAGACGGGCATTGTTCATCATGGTGAACATATACGCCAAACCTTTGCCTTCTTCGCCAACCAGATAACCGGTCGCACCACCCTTGTCACCGAACTGCAAGACAGCCGTCGGACTGGCGTGAATGCCGAGTTTATGTTCAAGCGATAGGCAGGTCACGTCGTTGCGTGCGCCAATTTCGCCACTCTCGGATACCAGATACTTTGGAACGATAAACAGGGAAATACCTTTGACACCCGCCGGGGCATTGGGGGTGCGGGCCAACACAAGATGGACGATATTTTCGGTCATCTCGTGGTCGCCATAGGTGATAAAGATTTTTTGGCCCGATATTTTATAAGTGCCAGCATCTTGTGGCACAGCAGTAGTGCGAACCTTCGAAAGATCTGAACCTGCCTGCGGTTCGGTCAGATTCATCGTGCCGGTCCACGCGCCTGATATCATCCGTGAAAGGTAAAGTTTTCGCTGTTGATCAGATCCATGTGCCGTCAGGGCCTCAATCGCGCCAGAAGTCAGCATCGGACAAAGTGCAAAGGCCATATTGGCCGCTTGCCACATTTCGGCGACTGCAGCGCCAAGCAGAAGAGGTAAGCCCATCCCGCCTTCACTTTCCGGGGCTGAAATGCCTTGCCAGCCCCCATCACAAAACTGTGCATAGGCCTCTTTCCAGCCAGTTGCGACGCGCACAGTGCCATCTTCAAGAAGCCTGGCACCTTCCTGATCACCAACCCTGTTCAAAGGTGCCAGGACCGACGCAGCAAATTTGCCGGCTTCTTCCAGAATAGCATCAACCAGATCCGGGGTGGTTTCGCCATAGGGGGGCAGTTTGGAAACCGTTTCCAGGCCAATCACGTCATGGATCAAAAAACGGATATCTGAAATGGGGGGCGTAAAGTCGCTCATGAAAAAAGACGTCTCCGTGAAAGATGAGCCGCCCGCTCGGAACAGTCGGCTTTTTGCCAACCTTGTTTTGTTGCTTCGTAGCATAACGAGATGATGGCGCAAGATCGAGTCTGTTTCGCACCATATCCCAAAAGGGCACATTCAAGATTGGTTGAAATCCTGCATCGTGTCGTTAACACTAGCGAAAGGACACCCGGGCACCGATATGTTGCGACAGCGCACGCTTTGGGCCCAGGCAGGTAAAAGTTCCGTGATCTGTGCCTTGTTGCATGCCAAGGGGTCGCCAATCGAAAAAAGGCAGGCTAGACTTAGCCGCCATTCAAGATCGAATGACACCGGATATACTTTCGGTCGAAAAAATTGAAGGACAGGAGCAAGCTGTTGCTGCGTAAAGGAATATTACCAATTTTGTTTGCGGTGCTGATCTCGTTCGCCGGAACAAGACTGGTGGCCTGTGCCGGACCGGCATGGCCAAGTGACGAAGAACGCAGATTTCTTGATGCCTATCGTACGAGTGTAACCGCCGGTGCGAGCGAGGAACAGTTTGCCCATGCCGACAAGCTTTACGTCGAAGCATTGGATGTTTTGTCCGAAACTTATGTTGAGCAAATTGATCGCACGGCGTTTGTTGACAACAGCATAGCGATGCTGGGTGACCTTGAAACCGACGATACCTCGCCACTTGGTATTGTCGGGGCGGTCCTTGATGACAGTTTGCATGATCTTGACCCGCATAGCGCCTACATGACCGACGATATGTTCCGTCGCCTGCAAGAAAGCACAGAAGGAAGCTTTGCCGGTGTTGGAATTGTGATTGCACTGGATGACGAAAAACGTATCCGGATTGTTTCACCGATTGATGATACGCCTGCGGCCCGCGCCGGCTTGCGCCCGGATGACAGGATCACCCATATCGATGGCCACCAGATGGTAGGGGAACCGATTTCCGAGGCAGTGCGGCGCATGCGGGGGCGTGTTGGTGATCCGGTAACGCTAACGATCAAGCGCTTGGAAGACAGTTTTGACGTCACGGTCAAGCGCGCCCGGATCGAAGTTCCGTCGGTTACGGCAAGCATCATCGATCAGGATATCGGTTATATCCGGGTGTCGCGGTTTGACGCCACGACACTTGACCAGACACAGGAATATTTGCGCGAACTTGAAGACCGGATTGCGTCACCGCGTGGAATCATTGTTGATTTGCGCCGCAATCCTGGCGGGTTGCTCGATAGCGCAGCCGACATCGCCGACCAGTTCTTGCGTGAAGGCTTGATCGTTGCCACCGAAGGCCGTGGAGAGCGCAAATTGCGTAGCTATGAGGCCGATCGATCTGATTTCTTCGATCAGGTACCGATGGCCATTTTACTTGATCGCGGATCTGCATCGGGGGCGGAGTTGATGGCTGCGGCCCTTCGTGAAAACGGGCGGGGTATCATTATTGGCGAACGTTCCTTTGGCAAAGGATCAATGCAACGCATCATGCCGTTGACATCGGGCGGGGGGCTTAAAATCACCACCGGGTATTACACCACGCCCGAAAACCATATCGTGCAGGGCCATGGCGTGATCCCCGATATCGAAGTCACACTGCCTGATGCCGAAGAGTTCGAACGCGAAATTGATCTTGAGCACGCCTTGCCGTCGCGCCGTCGCGATCCGCGTCAGTCACTGGCAACGCTTGAGGCAACAAGTTGCGAACAGGATATCGAGATCGTGCGTCTTGGAAAATCAAGCCGTGATAACCTCGAAGAAAACCTGACAGAGGGTGAAGAACCCCCGCGGGATTCCGTTCTTGAATGCGCTGTGGGGTATTTTGATAACGGCCCGCTGGCAAATTACCGCAATCAGGTTGAACCGCTTTTGCGCGCGGGTCTGTGATCCGTTTCGCCTGATACGGCATCCATAAAAAAGCGCGGCCCGCAAAGGCCGCGCTTTTTCTTTGATTTTATTTTTAGGTGACTAAGGCTTAGCCGCGAGCCAGCAGATCAATCAGGCTGGATGTATCCCAACGATTACCACCGCGTTCCTGCACCTGGGCATAGAACTGATCAACAAGGGCGGTTACCGGCAGGCGGGCACCATTGCGTTTGGATTCTTCAAGGCAAATACCAAGATCCTTGCGCATCCAGTCAACGGCAAAACCAAAGTCGAACTTGTTTTCGACCATGGTGCCGCCACGATTTTCCATCTGCCAACTGCCAGCGGCACCTTTGGAAATCACATCAAGAACCTTTTCCATATCAAGGCCGGCTTTGACACCGAAATTGATCCCTTCTGAAAGGCCTTGAACCAGCCCGGCAATACAGATCTGGTTAACCATCTTGGTCAACTGGCCAGAACCACTGTCGCCCATCAGTTTGCAAGACTTGGCAAAGGCATCAATGACCGGCGCGGCGCGATCAAATGCATCTTGATCACCGCCACACATGACAGTAAGGATACCGTTTTCCGCACCCGCCTGACCGCCAGATACCGGCGCATCAATGAATGAAATGCCCATTTCCTTGGCCGCGGCATAAAGTTCGCGTGCAACATCGGCAGATGCGGTGGTGTTGTCGATCAGGACGGATCCCTTGTCCATGCCGGCAAACATTCCGGCATCACCCAGCATCACGCTGCGCAGGTCATCGTCATTGCCGACACAGGAAAAGACGAATTCCGCCCCCTTTGCTGCCTCGGATGGTGTGGGGGCTGATGATCCGCCATATTCGGAAACCCACTTTTCTGCCTTGGCCGCGGTACGGTTATAAACGGTAACGTCGTGACCTGCTTTTTGCAGGTGACCGGCCATCGGATATCCCATGACACCCAGACCGATAAATGCACATTTTGCCATTGTTTGCCTCCCGAAGGTTTATATGCATTCAGTAAAGGTTGCAGTGAGGGCAATGTCAATGAGTGCAAATGTTACCGGGACAATGTTTTCACGATCTGGAAGACCAGCACGCAAAGCCGATTTAGTCCTCGTCAAGCTCCTCGGCCACGCTGTGAATGATCCGCCGGTCATAAACAAGGATTTCGGGCCGTTTTCCGGGGTAATCAAATTGCGATAAATAGAAACGAATGGCGTTGATACGCGCGCGCTTTTTGTCATCCGATTTTACGATTACCCACGGGCTGTCGGTGGTTGATGTATGGAAGAACATGTCGCGTTTGGCCTCGGTGTAGGAATCCCAAAGGTTCTGGGAAGCCAGATCAACCGGGCTGAGTTTCCATTGTTTAAGCGGGTCTGTCTGGCGTTGCTTAAAGCGTCGTGCCTGTTCCTTTTTGCTGACCGAGAAATAGAACTTTGTCATGTGAATGCCGGACCGGATCAGCATTCGTTCAAGTTCGGGAACCGATTGCAAAAACTCGCTGACATCGAACATGCTGCAAAAGCCCATCACGCGCTCGACCATCGCCCGATTATACCAGGACCGGTCAAACAGGGTCATTTCTCCGCCACTTGGCAGATGTTCGATATATCGCTGGAAATACCATTGCGTCAGTTCGCGGTCATTCGGTTTGCCAAGGGCAACAATCCGCGCACCACGTGGATTGAGGTGTTCGGTAAACCGCTTGATTGTCCCGCCTTTACCGGCGGCATCGCGCCCTTCGAAAATGATCAGGGATTTGAGGTTTTCCGCCTTGATCCAGTTTTGCAGCTTAAGAAGTTCGATATGAAGCGGGGCAATCAGTTCGAGATATTGTTTCCCGCGCATCTTTTTTGCCCGTGCCTTCGGGTTAAGGTCGATATCGGGCGGAAGATGATCTTTGGGGATATTGCTTAGGTTTTGACTGGTTGCCTGGCTTGAACCAGACGATAACTCGTCGAGCCGGTCCAGCGTCATATTCTCGGAATCCAGCAGGAACCGATCCTTTGCCTCGCTATCAAGTGCGGCCAAGGCTTCTGTCCGGTTGGCGGCGGATCGGCTTTTGGCTGTGCGTCGCGTCGCATCGCCCAAGGCATCGCTTTTATCGTCCTTGCTTGTTTTTTCAGTCTTTTTTGCCGTTTTCTTATCCGCAGTCATGCATCGGGTCCCGTTGGTTGTGGCCAGAAACAGTCATAATCTTGCGGGATTATTCAAGTCGCTGCAATGCAATGGATCAAATTATCGCGGATATCACTGTTGATGGCGTTGCGCACAAAGTCGTGCGGGCTGGGGCCTTCAGATCAGGCCAAGGTCGCGCAACTCATTGGCCATGTCGTCGGGCAGGGCGTCGGTATCCCCACTCTGTTGTTCATCAGGTGGGCATTTGTCGTCGGGAAAATATCGCCATCCCTGAAACGCGCGGTGCGGATAGGGGCGGGTGGCGATCAATTCGTCGTCCAGAACGATGCGGCAATATTTCGTGCCTTCTTCGTTGACGAATTCCTCAAGATCAATGACCCGCTGGCGACAGCGCACAGCCCCCTTGATCACCCAGTAAATCGATCCACCATCAAGAATCTCTGCCTTGCGCTTTGGCGTCATGCGTGTGGTGTGAAAAATCCGCCCGTGCGTGGCCTGAAAATAGGTCTGCCATTCCTTAAGGCTTTCGGGGCTTTCGGTGCCGACACTCAGTTTGATGATGTTCAAAGGCATATCAGGTGGGTTTCTTGTGCGGTGGTGCTCAATAGCTGATGAGGTAAAACCCCGACGCCAAACGGTCAATAGCGGATTATAAAAACACTATTTTAAGTGTTGTTTTTGATATTTAACAAAAAAACTTGACCAATAAGAAGTAATCATCCAAATTCTAGTGCAGAAAAGGTCCGCCAAAGGACCAAACCCGAGAGATTTACAGGCTGAGAGAACCGAATGTCCTTGCAAGTTGTCACGGCAAACCGTCTGGATGATGGGTTGGTGGTGTTCCTGACCAGTGACGGTCGCTGGAGCGAAAACATCAACGATGCGCGCACCGCCGAAGGCAAAGAAGCCGCAGAAGCGCTTCTGGCAGAAGCCAGCGCGCCCGAACTCGATGTCGTGATCGTCGGGCCGTATCTGATTGATGTTGAACGGCAGGGTACGGATCTTGTGCCGACAAAATACCGTGAAGTTCTGCGGACCAAAGGCCCAAGTGTCCGTGAGGACCTTGGCTATCAGGCGGTATAAGGAGAAAGCCCATGTATCGTTACGACGATTTTGACCGTCAACTTGTTCATGAGCGCACTGAACAGTTCCGCGAACAGGTTAAACGTCGCCTTGCCGGCGACATTACCGAAGAACAATTCCGCCCGCTGCGTCTGATGAACGGCGTGTATTTGCAACTTCATGCCTATATGCTGCGCGTTGCCATTCCCTATGGCACCCTGCGTGCCGACCAACTGCGTCAGCTTGGCATGATTGCGCGCAAGTACGACAAGGGTTATGGACATTTCACCACACGTCAGAACATCCAGTATAACTGGCCAAAGCTTGATGAAATTCCCGATGCCCTGCTCGACCTTGCCAAGGTCGAAATGCACGCCATCCAGACATCCGGTAACTGCATCCGCAATACCACGACTGACCAGTTTGCCGGGGCTGCTGCCGATGAAATCGAAGACCCGCGCCCCTATTGCGAACTGATCCGCCAGTGGTCGACCTTCCACCCCGAATTCACCTATTTGCCGCGTAAGTTCAAGATCGCTGTTACCGGTTCACCCAACGACCGCGCGGCGGTCAAGGTGCATGATATCGGCCTGCGTATGCATCAGAACGATGTGGGCGAGACCGGCTTTGAAGTCATTGTTGGTGGCGGTCTTGGTCGCACACCATTTGTCGGCAAGACCATTCGTGACTTTATTGGCAAGAATGACCTGTTCTCGTATCTCGAAGCTATCTTGCGCGTGTATAACCGCTTTGGCCGCCGTGATAACAAGTACAAGGCGCGTATCAAGATTCTCGTTCATGAGGAAGGCATTGATAAAATCCGCGATCTTGTCGAAGAAGAATGGGCCCAGATCAAGGATGGGTCGCTGCGCGTTGATGATGCGGAAATCGCCCATTACATCGAACAGTTTGCGCCGCCGGCGTTTGAAACCCTTTCTGACGACGATGCCGATTTCGAACGCCACAAGACCGAAAACCGTCGTTTTGCCAATTGGGTGCGTTCGAACGTCATCGAACACAAACAGCCCGGTTATGCGATTGCCAACGTTTCATTGAAACCGATTGGCGGCATTCCGGGCGATGCAACCGACACCCAGATGGAACTGGTTGCTGATCTTTCGGAACGATACAGCTTTGGCGATGTGCGTGTGACCCATGAACAGAACCTTGTTTTGCCGCATGTCAAAAAGGCTGATCTGTTCGCGCTCTGGACTGCGCTGGACGCTGCCAATCTTGGTACGGCCAACCTTGGTTATGTCACTGATATCATTTCCTGCCCGGGCCTTGATTATTGCGCCTTGGCAACGGCCCGCTCGATCCCGTTGTCACAGCGGATTTCGGAACGGTTTGGCGATCTGGATCGTCAGCATGATATTGGCGAGCTCAAGATCAAGATTTCCGGCTGCATCAATGCTTGCGGGCATCACCATGTCGGGCATATCGGTATTCTTGGCCTTGATAAGCGCGGCAAGGAATTCTATCAGATCACCCTTGGTGGCGATGCCAGCGAGGATGCCGCGATCGGCAAGATTGCCGGTGCCGGGTTCTCCGAGGCCGAAGTGGTCGATGCCATCGAAAGCCTGGTGACCAAATACATTGATATCCGCGAAGACGGTGAACGCTTTATCGACACCTATCGTCGTGTCGGCATGGACCCGTTCAAGGAGGTGCTTTATGGCGATCGTTAAGAATGACAGCGTGATCGAACAGGAATGGATCACGGTTGACGCCGAAGGCGACCTTCCGGCAAGCGATGAAAACCTGATTGTGCCGCTTGCCCGTTTCAAGGAAGAACGTGACAGCCTTCTGGGTCGCAATGGCGGTTTGGGGGTTCAGTTGAACCCAGGCGATGCGCCCGAAGATCTGGTAGATGATCTTGACCGTCTGTCGATCATCACGGTCAATTTCCCGGCCTACACCGATGGCCGTGGATATTCCTATGCCCGCGTGCTGCGTGAACGTATGGGCTTTGCCGGCGAGCTTCGTGCGGTCGGTGATGTGTTACGCGATCAGATTTTATACATGCATCGCTGCGGTTTTGATTCCTATGATCTTCAGGTCGAGGGCGAAGTCGCGCTGAATAAGGTGCGTGCCGCGCTTAAGGAAATGACGGTTTACTATCAGCCAACCGGTGATGGACGAGTAACTGCACAGTCATTGCGAGAACGGCGCCGGGAAGCGTTGCAGCAATAATGTTGCATAACCGTTCGAAAGGGTACCTTCGGGTGCCCTTTTTATACTTGATTGAAACCCCGCTGAGCGCTGCGAATTTTGCGGTCCGCCTCGTCGGGGCAGGGTTGTTTTGAAGGGCGCTTGATTGGGCGCCCTTTATTTTTGGGTAGGGAAGGTGGTGCCGCGACAGAGGGCTGTTGGTGGTGCACCGAAATTTTGAATTTTGCCTTTTCAATTTTCTGCTGCAGAAGGTTAAGTTTTATTCAAAGGTGTAGTTTTTTTTGAGTGAGAATGGCAAGAAATATACCTGATAATTTATTGAAAAATAATGATAAATATTATTATGGCTAAAGGTATATGTTCCGGTTGTTTTGTATTTTAGTCTGATACTATTGAATAGGTATCAGGGCTACCCACCTAAAGGGGAAACAATTTGGATCCTTCTAGGGGAAGTTATGAATATTGCACGCAAAATACCGGTAACCATTGTGGTTCTGGCTTTGATATCGGCCGCTGCGACCGGGGCTCTTTCATACCTGCGCGCTTCGGATGAATTGCACGCCGGCGCCGAAGACAAGTTGATTGCACTGACAATGGCAAAACGCAGCTTTATTTCCAGTTATCTGGGAACGATCCATCAGGATCTTATGGCGCAGGCTGAAAACCCGTTGATACGTAAAGCCCTTCAGGATTTTTCTAATGGCTGGAATGCGTTGGGGACGAATGTCGGTGAAAAGCTCACCAAAATTTATATCGATGGAAATCCAAACCCTGTTGGGGAAAAGCTTCGCCTTGATATGGGCAATGACGGTTCTGAGTATTCCAAAGCACATGGGATTTATCACCCATGGTTGCGCGGTTTTCTTGAAAAACGTGGATATTATGACATCTTCCTGTTCGACCGGGATGGTAACGTTGCCTACACCGTTTTCAAGGAATCCGATTTTGCGACCAATATTCTGAACGGCACTTGGAAAAACACTGGTTTGGCTCAGGCCTTTAAAGCGTCAATTGGTGCAAAAGGTGGGGAGGTCGCATTCTTTGATTTCAAACCATATGCACCAAGTAACGATGCCCCCGCCAGTTTCATCAGTACTCCGGTGACCGATGAAACGGGAAATGTCATCGGGGTTCTTGCCTTCCAGATGCCTATTGGTCGTATTAATGAAATTATGCAGACAACAGACGGCATGGGGGAGACCGGCGAAAGCTATTTGGTCGGCGAAGATACCTTGATGCGTAGTGATTCGCGATTTTCCTCGGAAAGTACGATTTTGAAGACCAAGGTTGATACGGTTTCTGTAAAAAAAGCCATGGCTGGTGAAAGCGGAGTTCTCGAAATAGACGATTATCGCGGCGTACCAGTCGTTTCGGCCTACGCGCCTGTCGAATTCCTTGGCACCAAGTGGTCTGTAATTTCTGAAGTAGACCAGGAAGAGATTTTTGCACCTTTGTTCTGGTTGCTTATTTCAATCGTGGTCGAAGTGTTGATCCTGTCGGTTGTGGTTGCGTGTGTCGGAATTTATTTAGGGCGCGGAATATCCACGCCAATCACCCGAATTACCCAAGCTATGCGCGTTTTGGCAGATGGTGATAAAACTGTTGAAATACCGGGGAATGGGCGTGCTGATGAAATCGGTGATATGTCCAAGGCGGTTCTCGTCTTCAAAGACAATATGATCCGTGCAGACGCGCTTGCCGCTCAGGAAGCAGAGGCGGCAAAACAACGAGAAAAACGTGCACAGACGATTAGTGAACTTACCTCGGGTTTCGATCAGGATATCTCTGCTGTTTTGAAAACATTGGGCTCTGCATCTGGTGAAATGCAATCGACTTCGACTGGTATGAGCAGCACAGCAGAAGAAACCAGTCGCCAGTCCAGCATTGTTGCTGCCGCAGCAGAGCAAGCGTCAACCAATGTGCAAACAGTTGCCAGCGCGACAGAGGAACTAAGTGCGTCAATTGCCGAGATCAATCAGCAAGTCACGCAATCGTCGGCCGTTGCGAGCCGTGCCGTGGAAGATGCTGAGCAAACCAACATACAGGTTCGTGGTCTGGCAGAGGCCGCGCAGAAAATTGGTGATGTTGTCAGTTTGATCAGTGATATCGCCGAACAGACCAATCTTTTGGCTCTTAATGCAACCATTGAGGCAGCCCGCGCAGGCGATGCCGGTAAAGGATTTGCCGTGGTTGCGGCAGAAGTCAAAAATCTCGCGACGGCTACGTCAAGAGCGACCGATGAAATTACCGCACAGATCACAGGTATTCAGAGTGAAACAGAAGGTGCTGTGTCGGCAATTGCTTCGATTTCAACAACCATCAACGAAATCAGCGAGATTTCAGCTGCCATTGCGAGTGCCGTCGAAGAGCAGGGGGCGGCCACTCTTGAAATTACCCGCAATGTACAGGAGGCGTCTGCGGGAACCTCGGAAGTTACAAGCAATATTGTTAGTGTCAACGAGGCTGCCGGGGCTACGGGTGCTGCGGCTGAACAAGTTCTGAATGCTGCGGGTGAGTTGTCGCGGGAATCAGAAAGTCTGCGCCACAAAGTCGAGACATTCCTGGCTGCAGTGCGAGCTGCTTAAACCATCCCGTCAAGGGTAAGTGTCATCAAAAGGCACGGGCCCTTGGCGGTATCATATTCCCGCCCGGCAACGAACCCGATGGCCTCGTAACAGCGAATGGCGCGTTCGTTATCGGGGTCTGGGTCGATTCCGATCATCGGCGCCCCGCGCTCGAACAATTGGGAGGTCAGCATTTTTAAAAACATCTGTCCATGCCCACAGCCCATCATGTCGGGCACCCCGATAAAGGCATCCAGACAACGGGTGTTTTCGGGCAGGGGATCAAAATGTGCCTGTGGCCATTGATGGGCGTCGTAATGCTGGGCAAAGGCAAATGGCCGATTGCGATAAGACACAATCAATGTCGCCATTTCGGCCAGTTCGATATCTTCGGAAATCAGTTCGATCTGCTCGGTCGGGTCACCCCACCAGCGAACAACTTCGGGCACATGCAACCAGCGGCCAATCATTGGCAGATCATTTGGAGTTGCCCGTCTGAAGCTGTATTTTGACGGGCCCATCCATTAGTCCCCAATCGTTGATCTTTTTGCAGCCAAGGCCAGATTGACCTTTGATGCGCTTGATTTTCCGATCTGATCACAAATCCAGCTTCCTGTCTCGGCAAGCTTTTCAAGATCAATACCGGTTTCAATGCCAAGGCCTTTGAGCATATAGACAACATCTTCGGTCGCGACATTGCCGCTGGCCCCTTTGGCATAGGGACAGCCGCCAAGACCGGCCACCGAACTGTCGATCACGGCGACACCCATCTGCAAGACGGCAAGTAAGTTTGCCAATGCCTGACCATAGGTGTCATGGAAGTGGGCGGCGAGCTTTTCGGTCGGCACATGCTTGGCAACAGCGGCGATCATTGCCTGTGCCTTGGCAGGCGTGCCGGTGCCAATGGTGTCGCCCAGACTGATTTCATAGCAGCCCATGTCATAAAGCGCCTTTGCGACTTCTGCGACCTTTTGGGGCGCGATGTCGCCTTCATAGGGGCAGCCCAGAACGCAGGACACATACCCACGTACGGCAAGGCCTGCATCGCGCGCGGCAACTGCTACCGGGCGGAACCGATCAAGGCTCTCTGTGATCGAACAATTGATGTTCTTTTGCGAGAAACTTTCCGATGCCGCACCAAATACCGCAACCTCGGTCGCACCACTTGCAATCGCGGCTTCAAGGCCATTCATGTTCGGGGTCAGAACCGGATATGTCACACCGGGTTTACGGGTGATCTGTGCCATCACATCGGGCGCATCGGCCATTTGCGGCACCCATTTCGGGCTGACAAAGGCGGTGGCCTCGATCACGGACAAGCCCGCATCATTCAGGCGATGGATCAGCTCGACCTTTGTAGCGGTCGGGACCATTGCCTTTTCGTTCTGAAGCCCGTCACGCGGACCGACTTCAACGATCTTGACGCGTTGGGGCAAATCGGAAAGCAGGGCCATTATTCGGCCTCCTCGATCGCAATCAGTTCCGCGCCATCATCGACTTGATCCCCGACGCCAAAGAACACTTCCTTGATCGTGCCGGTGACAGGGGCGGAAATGGTGTGTTCCATTTTCATCGCTTCCATCACGACAAGCCTGTCGCCCGCCGTGACGGATTGACCGGCCTTGGCCATGACAGCGATGATCTTGCCCGGCATCGGTGCGCTCAGGCCTCCACCGGTACCTTCGTTGCCACCGGCTGCGGCCAGCGGATCAAAGATGTCGAGGCGATCAGAACGTCCATCGCGGAATATCATGAGCCGATTGCCATCACGCAGAACCGATGCCCGTTTGCGCACATTGTTCAAATTGGCAACGATTGCGCCGGTTTCATCATATTCGGCAAACGCGATGATAGCGCTACCATCAGGCATGTCGATGACATAACCCCGATCACGGTAATGCACCTTTACCAGCAGATCCGCCCCGTCATGACGCAGGATCAGGTCGTGGTGGTTATCGTCATTCAACCGGAAACCGGCGGTGCTGTGCCAGGGCGAATAGGGGTCGTTGCTTTGGGCTGCGTGGGCACGTGCCTCTGCATCGCGGGTCAGGAGGATATCAAGGGCAGCGAATGCCAGCGCCTCGTTGTCGGGGGGGGGCGGGGCGGGGATCAGATCATCCTGATAGTTCGGGATGAAGCCGGTTTCGACCTCGCCCCGTTCAAAGGCCGGATGGCGGGCGATATTGCCAAGGAAGCCGGTATTGGTGGTGACACCCACAATCTGAACATCATTTAATGCGGTCGCCATGCGACGGAGTGCCGATGTACGGTCCACATCCCACGTGATCAGTTTGGCGATCATCGGGTCATAATGGATAGATACTTCGCCGCCCTCATAAACGCCGGTATCAACGCGCACATGATCGGTTTCGTGTGGCATGCGCATATGCACAAGCTTGCCTGTTGCCGGCAGGAAATCATTCTGCGGATCTTCGGCATAGATGCGGACTTCGAAGGCGTGACCGTTGATCGAAAGGTCTTCCTGCGCCTTTGGCAGTTTTTCGCCATCGGCCACACGAAGCTGCCATTCCACAAGGTCTTCGCCGGTGATTTTTTCCGTTACCGGATGTTCGACCTGAAGGCGGGTATTCATTTCCATAAAATAGAACGCGCCCGATGCATCAAGCAGGAATTCAACCGTACCGGCCCCCTGATAGCCGATCGCCTTGGCGGCATCGACGGCGGCCTTGCCCATCTGGGCACGGAGTTCTTTGCTCATACCCGGTGCAGGGGCCTCTTCAATGACTTTCTGATGGCGGCGCTGCAATGAACAGTCCCGTTCAAACAGATAGACCGCATTGCCATGGGCATCGGCAAAAACCTGAATTTCGACATGGCGCGGTTTGACGATCAGCTTTTCGATCAGGCAATGATCATCGCCAAAGCTGCTCGCGGCTTCGCGTTTGCAGCTGGCGAGCGCCTCTTTGAAATCAGATGCCTTTTCAACCGCACGCATGCCTTTGCCGCCACCACCGGCGGACGCCTTGATCAGAACCGGATAGCCGATTTTGTCGGCCTCGGTCGCCAAAAGGTCAGGCTCCTGATCCTCGCCGTGATAGCCCGGCACCAGCGGCACACCGGCCTTGCCCATGATTTTTTTGGCTTCGGATTTTGATCCCATCGCGCGGATCGCACTGGCCGGCGGGCCGACAAAGACACAGCCGGCCTTTTCCAGCGCGTCGGCAAAACCGGCATTTTCCGACAGGAAGCCATAGCCCGGATGAACCGCATCAGCGCCCGATTGCGCGATGACTTCAAGCAACCGGTCGGTGCGCAGATAGCTGTCCTTGGGCGCGGGGGCGCCGATATGATAGGCCTCGTCAGCATGTTTGACATGCAGCGCATTGGCATCCGCATCGGAATAAACGGCAACCGTGGTAATTCCCATGCGGCGGGCGGTCTTGATCACACGACAGGCGATCTCACCGCGATTGGCGATCAGAAGTTTGCGCGGCATGTTATTTCTTGCTCCAGTTCGCGGGACGTTTTTCCAGAAAGGCACCGACACCTTCGCGGCCCTCGTCGCTTGCCCGTTGATCGGCTATGCGTTGGGCTGTGTCATCAATCACGGCATCTGAAATCGGCTTGTTGGCAACCGCGTAAATCAGGTTCTTGGCGGCATGCATCGCATCCGGACCATTGGCCAGCAGGATATTTGCCATTTCCTGTCCGCGGGCAGCCAGTTCATCGGTCGTGGTGATTTCATGCACCAGCCCGATCTGCCGGGCAGTTTGGGCATCAAACCGTTCAGCGGTCAGGAAGTACCGCCGCGCCTGATTAACGCCGATGGCCTCAACCACATAGGGCGAAATCACCGCCGGGATCAGCCCCAGTTTGACTTCCGAAAGACAGAAACTCGCACGATCGGACGCAATCACGATGTCACAACAAGCCGCCAGGCCAACCCCGCCACCAAAGGCTGCGCCATTGACCAGTGCAATGGTCGGTTTCGAGGCAAAATTCAAAACCTTCATCAGTTTGGCGAGCGCGCGGGAATCGGCAAGGTTTTCGGCGTGGTTATACCCCGCCATGCGTTTCATCCAGTTAAGGTCTGCCCCGGCGGAAAAGCTTTTGCCCGCGCCGGTCAGGATGACCACCCGTGCATCAGGGTCGGCATCAAGGGCTTCGATCTTTGCGGTCAGATCAGCAATTAGGGCATCATCAAACGCATTGTGAATTTCGGGCCGGTTCAAGGTGATGGTGGCAACGCCGCTGGCGTCGATTTCACACAGGGCGGCATCAGAAATATTATCGGTGTTTACATTGCTCATGGCGGCCTCACATTCTAAAGACGCCAAACCGGGTTTCTTCGACCGGTTTGTTAAGCGCCGCCGACAGGCCAAGACCAAGAACCATGCGGGTATCAGCCGGATCAATCACGCCATCATCCCAAAGGCGGGCTGATGCGTAATAGGGGTGGCCTTGTTCCTCGTACTGATCGCGGATCGGGGCTTTGAACGCTTCCTGTTCAGCTTCGGGCCAGTCTTCACCGCGTTTTTCGGCGGCATCGGCGCGAATTTGCGTCAGAACATTTGCCGCCTGTTCACCGCCCATGACCGAGATGCGAGCATTTGGCCACATCCACAAGAAACGTGGGCTATAGGCGCGCCCGCACATGCCATAGTTACCTGCACCAAAGGACCCGCCGATCAGGATGGTGAATTTCGGGACCTTGGCGGTGGCAACGGCGGTGACAAGTTTCGCGCCATCCTTGGCAATGCCGCCGCTTTCATATTTGCGACCAATCATGAAGCCGGTGATATTTTGCAAAAATACCAGCGGAATGCCGCGTTGAGTGCAAAGCTCGATGAAATGCGCACCTTTAAGGGCGCTTTCGGAAAACAGGATGCCGTTATTGGCAATGATGCCGACCGGATAGCCAAAGATGCGGGCAAATCCGGTGACAAGGGTCGTGCCGTACTGCGCCTTGAATTCATCAAATTCAGAGCCATCAACAATGCGGGCAATGATTTCGCGCACGTCATAGGGCTTTTTGGTGTCGGTTGGCACCACGCCATAAATCTCGCGCGGGTCATAGGCCGGGGCGCGGGGCTCGGTCAAAGTCAGGCCGGGGTTTTTCGTCCAGTTCAGGTTCTTGACCACATCGCGAGCGATGGACAGGGCATGGCTGTCATCTTGCGCATAATGGTCGGTCACCCCCGATGTTTTGCAATGGACATCAGCCCCGCCAAGGTCTTCGGCCGAAACGACTTCGCCGGTCGCGGCCTTCACCAGCGGCGGGCCGCCAAGGAAAATCGTGCCCTGTTTGCGAACAATGATGCTTTCATCCGACATGGCGGGGACATAGGCGCCACCAGCCGTGCAGGATCCCATGACAACGGCGATCTGCGGGATGCCTTTGGATGACATGGTTGCCTGGTTAAAGAAGATACGCCCGAAATGGTCGCGGTCGGGGAATACATCGTCCTGACGCGGCAGGTTGGCCCCGCCACTATCAACCAGATAAATGCAGGGCAGGTTGTTTTCGAGTGCAATTTCCTGTGCACGCAGATGCTTTTTGACAGTCATGGGGTAATAGGAACCACCCTTGACCGTGGCATCATTGGCGACAATCACACATTCAACGCCTGAAACACGACCGATACCGGTAATGATGCCGGCGGCGGGGACGTCTTCATCGCCATACATGCCATATGCGGCAAGTTGCGAGAGTTCCAGAAACGGTGATCCGATATCCAAAAGCTGGCGAATGCGTTCACGAGGAAGAAGTTTTCCGCGACCGGTATGGCGATCGCGGGCCCGTTCACCGCCACCCAGCTTGATTGCTGCGATCTGATCACGCAGATCAGCAACCAGTTTTTCCATATGGTCGGCGTTGTTGCGGAATTCTTCTGAACGGGTGTTCACCGCAGATTTCAGTACCGTCATCGTCCGTTTTTACCGTCTTGTTATGGCCCCAATCGGCCCGATTGAGTGGTGTTTATGGGGTTTGTTATGGGTGAAGTTTACGTAAACGTCAATATTAAATCGGTATTTTAGTACCGAATATATGCATATTGCGCTGCACCCATGCTAGGTGTCCAAAAACAGACTGGACGACGGAGATGTGAAACCCCTTCAAAATGCCCCGGTGGCGTAAGCGCATATGTGCATGTTGGCGACAGTGATTTTGTTGCTCGAAGAGAGGTGAAAAACGCGGCCTTCAATCACATATGCAAAACAAGACCCTGTTTGTATGGAGCTGTTTTGAAGAATCCGAGTTATCTGCGTTACCCGTTTTTTGTTGCTATGATTGTCCTTGGGGGTGTCGTGTCGGGCGGGCTTTTCCCGGGGATGTCGGCCTATGCAAATGAACGTCGGGCTCTTGATGATGTTCACTGGCTTAGTCCGGATGTGCCGCCGATTGGAATTGGCCGTGGTCCGTTGGCGGGAAAGGGGCTTCATGGGGGAATTGTCACGGTGCTATCTGGCAAACCATCCGAAGAAAACAACGTTGAAAGCCACGCGAATGTGGCGCGATTGTTCTTTCAGATGCAATCGGGCAATTATTGTGTTCCGGGGATGGTCAAGACAGAAGATCGTGCCGAACATGTTTATTTCACCGAGCATCCGACTGCGATCCTTGATAGCAGCCATTTGATATATGCGCGCAATAATCAAAAGTTGCGCGCCAGCATTACGGAAAATGTGTCGCTTGCCGATCTGATGGCGCAAGGGTTTGTTGTCGGTATCGGCGCCGGGGTTTCCTATGGCGGTGGCATTGACGAAATCATCGCTCCTTATATCGAAAAAGGGAGCGTCATTTCCCACCCGATGGCGAATTTCATCGGTCCGATTCTATCGATGGTTGAGATGGGGCGTGTGGACTTTTTCCTTGCCCCGCCATGGATTGTTACCTGGCGGTTTGTTGAACAGGGCCTGAATTCACACGACGACCCGGCGCATGGCATTCTGACGCACCCATTCCGCGAAGCGTCGACAAAAATGCACTATTTTGCGGCTTGTACCAAAAATGCTTGGGGGCAGCAGATCATTGACCTGATTGATCAATTGCTTGAGCGGCCGGAAATTGAAAAAGCCCTGCGCCAAAACGTACAGGCCTGGATGTCTGTGCCAAATGCCAGAGAGCATTTTATGGATTAAAGGGGGCAGTGTGCTCAGATGGTATCTTCGTCGAATTGACTGCTAGCAGTGCTTTTTCTGAGTGAAATCCACTGGGCAAGTTGATCAATGCGGTCGTTACCAAAAAACGGTTCCCCCTCATAGAAGAAGAACGGAGATCCGAAAGCCCCCATTTTGATCGCATCTTCGGTAACCGTGCGCACATGGTCTTTCCAGGTCCGGGATTCGACTGCGGTGCGCATTTCGCCGACATCGACCGAATGGCGGCTTGCTGCGGCGAAAACGTTTTCCGGGTCTGACATATCCAGTCCGTCAGCAAAGTAACCGCGATAGATATCCTTTGCGAATTTACGTGCCAATGTTGGCGACGTCGACGCAAGCCAGTAATAGGCCCGGGTTGGTACCAGTGCGGCATAGGGAAAGTTTTCGGGGATGGCAAAGGGGGTGTTTTGCAGACGAGCACAGCGTTCCATGTCGTGGCGGAAATACGGACCGCGGACTGGCTGTTCAAGAAGCGGGCTTTGGCCTGTTTTCTTGAAAGCGGCACCGATCATAAAGGGGCGCCAGATAACGGTCACCCCGGTGCGGATTTCAAATTCATCCATGCGCTCTGCGGCGAGATAGCCATAAGGCGACGAGAAATCGAAATAGAAGCTGACTTCAGACATGGTCCTGACCCCGATTTGTCATTGGTTGAGCGAACAACTGTTAATCGCAGATCTGATGCCTGCTTTGTCACAGACAATCTTGATCTATTAAGTTGTTGCGAATCAACAAAAAACGAACTTCAAGGGATCACAATTCCCGGTCGAACTTTTACTTCCTCCATTACAACATAGGTGTGAGTTTGTCCGACGCCCTGAACCGAAGACAACCGTTCAAGAAATTCGCGATAGGCATACATATCCTCGACGCGAAGCTTGACCAGATAGTCAAAACCACCGGCGACCATGTGACATTCTTCGATTTCAGGCAGTTTTTTGATCGCTGCGGCAAAGACGTCAAAGACATCGGGCGTCGTGCGATCAAGAGTGATTTCCACGAAGACCACCAATGACCGGTTCAGCTTGCGCGGGTCAAGGGTCGCCATATAGCCGGTAATAAATCCGTTTTGTTCCAGGCGGCGCACGCGTTCAAGGCACGGTGTCGGACTAAGATTGACCCGGCGAGATAGCTCGACATTAGACATGCGGCCATCGCTTTGAAGCTCGCGAAGGATCTGTTTGTCAATTTTATCCAGGTTCTTGTGGTTCTTCTGCATTTTTAGACCTTAACCAGTTTTTGTGACTGCTTAAACGTAAAAAGCTTGGATGATATATCGCAAAAACACCAAAAATGGCAGCACATTTTTTAGGTGAAATAATATTGTCGTAACCATAGAGGTGAACAGGGCCCCGAAACGCCTGACCGGCAATGCCGGGATAGTGTGCGGTTTTCGGGATCAGACAAAGTCAAATATCAGGGAGAGGCTTTAAACATGTTCCGCACAGAACTGCCCCAGCCGAA
The DNA here is from genome assembly GCA_048264285.1 of Thalassospira sp. Classification (GTDB taxonomy): domain Bacteria; phylum Pseudomonadota; class Alphaproteobacteria; order Rhodospirillales; family Thalassospiraceae; genus Thalassospira. The sequence goes on along the minus strand of JBLXDD010000020.1, from coordinate 11,482 downwards.
CGAAATCCGTCAGAAAATCCGCGAAACCTATCGGGCGGACGAAGAAGCCGTTGTCGAACGCTTGATCGCAACCGCGCGCCTTTCCCCCGAACAAACCGCGCGCGTTCAGGACCGTGCCTATCAGTTGGTTGCGCGAGTACGCGAAGCTGATAACGGCAAAAGCGGCATTGATGCGCTTTTGCATGAATACGAACTATCGAGCAAGGAAGGCGTGATCCTGATGTGCCTGGCCGAGGCATTGCTGCGCGTGCCCGATGCGGTGACCGCCGACAAACTTATTCAGGACAAACTCTTTGATGCCGATTGGCAAAGCCATTTGGGCCATTCCGACAGTTTCTTTGTCAATGCGTCGACCTGGGGGCTGATGCTGACCGGGCGGGTGATCAAGTTCGGCAAGGCAGACAAGGCCGATCCGGGGCGTCTGATCAAACGCATGATTGGCCGTTCGGGGGAGCCTGTCATTCGCAAGGCCTTTAACCACGCCATGCGGATCATGGGTCGTCAGTTCGTAATGGGGCGCACCATTGATGAAGCCGCCGAGCGTGCCATGGCCAACGAGGAAAAAGGCTATCGCTATTCCTATGACATGCTGGGTGAAGCCGCCCGAACGATGGAAGATGCGGACCGCTATTATAAGGCATATGAAACCGCGATCCATGATATCGGGCGCGTTGCCAATGGCCGTGGACCGATCAATAGCCCCGGTATCTCGGTCAAACTCTCTGCGATTCACCCGCGCTATGACTTTGCCAACTATGAACGCGTGATGACCGAGTTAACCCCGCGTCTTAAGGAACTGGCACTGCTGGCCAAGAAATACGACATCGGATTTACCGTCGATGCCGAGGAAGCCAACCGGCTTGATCTGTCGCTTGATGTGATCGGAACCGTCTTTGCCGATCCGGACCTTGATGGCTGGGAAGGTTATGGTCTGGCTGTTCAGGCCTATCAGAAACGTGCCTATCACGTTCTTGAATGGTTGGCCGACCTTTCGACCAAGGTCGGGCGTAAGATGATGGTGCGCCTTGTGAAAGGGGCCTATTGGGATACCGAAGTCAAATTCAGTCAGGAAAACGGCTTTGACGGCTATCCGGTCTTTACCCGCAAGGCATCGACCGATGTATCCTATCTGGCGTGTGCAAAATATATGCTGTCGCGTCGCGATGCGTTTTATTGCCAGTTCGCCAGCCACAATGCGCACACGGTGGCATCAGTTCTTGAAATGGCGGGCAATGACCGCACATTCGAATTCCAGCGCCTGCATGGCATGGGCGAAGCGCTTTATGAGCAGATCGTCGATCAAAACGGCGAAAATATTCCCTGCCGTGTCTATGCGCCGGTTGGCACCCATGAAGACCTTTTGGCCTATCTGGTGCGTCGTTTGTTGGAGAATGGCGCAAACACCAGCTTTGTGAACCGTATTCAGGATGAAAAACTGCCGATCGAGGAAATGATCGCCGATCCCATCGAAAAGATGGCGGCCCTTCCACGCAAAGGCCATCCGAAAATCCCGGCACCGATAGATCTTTACGGTCCAACGCGCGTGAACTCGCGCGGGATTGACCTGACCGATACGCAAAAGCTTTTGCCACTCAGTGCAAAGCTTGCCGAGATCAAGGACAAGACCTGGACTGCAGCCCCGCTGATCAATGGCAAACTTGTTTCGGGCACCCCGATTGATGTCATGAACCCCGCGAAGCTTGATGAAAAGGTCGGTGACCTTGTTCAGGCAACCGAGGCCGATGTTGAAGCCGCCGTGGTGGCCGCCATGAACGGGTATGAAACCTGGAACAAGACACCGGCACGTGATCGTGCTGCGGCGCTGCGTCGTTTAGGCGATCTGCTTGAAACAAACATGGATGAATTCATCGCGCTTTGTCAGCGTGAGGCCGGAAAACTGTATTCCGATGGCGTTGCGGAAGTCCGCGAAGCCGTTGATTTCTGCCGCTATTATGCCAACCGGGCCGAGGAAACCTTCCGCGAGGGCAGCCCGCTTGAAGGTCGCGGCGTTTTTGTTTGCATCAGTCCATGGAACTTTCCGCTTGCGATCTTCCTGGGGCAAGTGACCGCAGCACTGGCTGCGGGAAATGCGGTGATTGCCAAACCGGCAGAACAAACATCGCTGGTGGCCGCCCGTGCAGCAGAACTTATTCTTCAGTCCGGTGTGCCTGGCTCCGCATTCCAGCTTGTACCGGGGCCGGGGCGTGTGATCGGCAATCAACTGATCAATGATCCGCGCATTGCCGGTGTGGCCTTTACCGGGTCAACCGAAACCGCACAGGTGATCAACCAGGCGCTGGCAAAACGTCCGGGTGTTCCGTTGCCACTGATTGCCGAGACCGGTGGTCAGAACGCGATGATTGTGGACTCGACCGCACTGCCCGAACAGGTCGTGCAGGACGCAATCATTTCCGGCTTCCAGTCAGCCGGTCAGCGTTGCTCGGCCTTGCGTGTTCTGTTTGTTCAGGAAGACATTGCCGACAAGCTGTGTGACATGCTGGTCGGTGCGATGAAGGAACTTCGCGTCGGTGATCCGAAATTCCTTGATATTGATGTTGGCCCGGTGATTGACGAAAAATCACGCAAGGTGCTTGAAGCCCACGCCGAGCGCATTAAAAAGGAAGCCAAGCTTCTGCATGCCTGTGACATGCTTCCGGAATGCGAAGGGGGTAACTTCTTTGCCCCGCATTGTTTTGAAATCCCGTCGATTGAGGTTTTGGAACGCGAAGTATTCGGCCCGGTTGTGCATGTGGTGCGCTATCATGCGCGTGATCTGCCCAAGATCCTTGATCAGATCAACGCATCGGGTTATGGCCTGACCCTTGGTATCCATTCCCGTATCGATACCACCGTGCGCGAAATTTCCCGCAAACTCCGGGTTGGCAACTGCTATGTAAACCGCAATCAGATCGGTGCGGTGGTTGGTGTGCAGCCATTCGGTGGGCAGGGTAAATCGGGGACCGGTCCGAAGGCCGGTGGTCCGCACTATGTCGAACGGTTTGCCAAGCCGATTGCGAAGGCAAATACCATTTCCAATGATGACGTGTCAGACGATCGTGCACCGATCATCGTCAAGGATGTTATTGCGCCAAGTGACTATGCCGCGATGCTGTCTGCCCAGGAAGAATGGCAGGCAACAGACGGCAATGCGCGTGTGACCATCCTTGAAAAGCTTTCAGCCAGGATGGAAGCATCAGGCAGCGATGCCCTGATGGCAGGGGCAGATCATGTTGCAAACTTTGCAGCCCTTTCGGAAAACGGTTTTGTTGCGCCGACCCGGATGCCCGGGCCGACCGGCGAAACCAACGACCTTTATTGTCAGGGGCGTGGTGTTTATCTGATTCAGGCCGACAAGGATGCGGAACCGGCACGTGTAATCCGGCATCTGGGGGCTGCCCTTGCCGCTGGCAATGCGGTGATCCTTGCGGGCGATCAGAAATGGCTTGCCGATATTCCGACATTGGCACAGCAGGCTGGACTTCCGACCAAGCTGGTCAAGGCGGTCGGCACCAATACCGGTCTGGGTGCTATGTATGATGGTGATATCGCCGGGGTGTCCTGTGTCGCATCGCTTGATCGGGTCACCTCGTTCAAGCAGCTTCTGGCCAAGCGCGATGGCGCGATCCTGTCATTGATTTCCGATAGCGGGGCCGAGGATGACGGCGCGCTGCCTGATGAAGCGTTTCTGCATCGCTTTGCCACCGAAAAGACGATCACGATCAACACCACAGCGGCCGGGGGCAACGCATCCCTGATGTCGATGGAAGAGGACTGATCCCGGTTTACAGGACGGGTGTACTGGATGCCTGTTTTGTCATGCGATAAACACCCTAACGGACCGGGAAGAAATTCCCGGTCCGTTTCTGTTTCTTTCATGGTCCTGAGCTTAGGATAGGTCAATGACTTGGAAGGTCGGGCTTTTTTTCGTCAAAATTGGCTGCAATATCTATTGTCAGGAACAGAGGGCGTCCTGTGGCGTTGCAATATTGCAGGACGAATGCGCCGGTTGGACAGGCGTAAACAAGGAGAACAGGAATGATCAAGGTAAACCGCGGTTTTGGCCGTGTCCTGAAAACGGTATCGGTATGTGCGATGCTTGCCGTGCCGCTTGCGGCATGCGGGCCGCTTCAGATGCCGCTGGAGGACCGCACAGGCAATGACCAGTGGCTTGATACCCAGATCAAATCTGGCATTCTTGGTGAATTTTCGAAGGTAGATCACACCTATCTGCTGGATGTGAATATCGACATCTGGAAACAGAACGTCATGGTCACAGGGATGGTGGACTCCAAGGGCAAATATTACGACGTCATCTCGCTGGTTAAACAGGATGACCGGATCAAGACTGTTTACGATCATCTCGTGATTGCCGATCAGGAAACCATTGATGCCTATCACCGGGTCGAAGACGAATATGGCAAGAATGCTGTCCCGGCGGAGTCGGCAACCCAGACCGTCTCCGATGTCTGGATCGAAAGTCAGATCAAGGCATTGTTATTGGCCGAAAAAGGTGTGAGTTCAGTCAATTACCGTTGGCAGTCGGTGCAGAACATCGTCTATATCATGGGTGAAGCACAAAGCGACGAAGAGCTTGAAAAAGTGCTGTCGATTGTGCGACGGATCAAAGGTGTCTCCAAGGTGGTGAGCCATATCGCTCTGGCCTGATCGCCTTGTGATCAAAAAGGTTTTTTGAAAATCCCCCGCAGGTATCCAATCCGGATTCAACTCTGCGGGGGATTTTTTATCAGGGGCCATTGCGAAAGTGTTTGAAAACCATTCGCACTTACATTAAGGGTGGTTGCACGTAATTAATAACTGATTGCAATCGCACTATGTATGTTTGCATTTGTAATGCACTAAAGGAAAAAGATGTTCGTCGCGCTGCCGAGGAAGGCGGGGCGACACGTCCGGCGGAAGTATTCCGTTTCCATGGCTGTGCGCCACAATGCGGCAAATGTGCCTGCCACATGCGTGCAGAGCTGATTCAGGCCAAGACCTGCGGGAATTGCGATTGTGAGGATGCAGCGGCCGTAACCGCAAATATCGAGCCGATTGCCGCCGAGTAAGCTACTTCAAGACATTCAAGAAAAACGAAAAAGGCGAAGCCGCATTGGCCTCGCCTTTGTTGTTTGTGGCTGATGCAGCTTGATCAGCACCGTTACTTTTTCAGACCAAAGCGTTCCTCGGCCAGTCTGTCTGCAACAAATCCTGTTGAGAGGTTCTGATGCTTGGCGCGTTCGAAAATCTCGCGAACGGTTTCGCCGATGCCTTCGATGTGCTTGTTGGTTTCCGCAACACTTTTGCCTTCGCGGCAATAATGCACTTCGACAACACCGCCGGCATTGATTACATAGTCCGGCGCATACAATATGCCCGCTTCGCGCAGCATCTCTCCATGTCGGTCATGTTCAAGCTGGTTGTTGGCCGCACCGGCAATCACCCCGACTTTCAATCCCTCGATGGTTTGATCGGTAATCACACCGCCAAGCGCGCAAGGGGCAAGGATATCGGCCTCGACGGATAGAATTTCACTGACCGGAACCGCCTTTGCGCCGAATTCCTCGGTGGCGGCCTTGACGCTGTCCTCATTCAGATCCGCAACAATCAGTTTTGCCCCTGCACCATGCAGCATCCGGCACAGGTGATAGCCGACATGGCCAAGTCCCTGAACAGCAACGCGCATGCCATTAAGGTCATCATTGCCGTATTTAAAGCGCACGGCTTCCTTAAGCCCGATAAACACGCCATAGGCGGTAAACGGGGACGGATCGCCCGTGCGTGCCGGATCCTTGCCATCATTGATGCCGCCGACATGTTTGGTTTGGCTTGCGATATGTTCCATGTCTTCGGGGCTGGTGCCGACGTCTTCGGCAACAATGTACCGCCCGCCAAGCTGTTCAACCACACGGCCCATTGCCCGGAAGAATTCCGGTGTTTTCTGGCTGCGCGGGTCCCCCAGAATGACCGATTTGCCACCACCCAGCGGCAGATTGGCCAGCGCGGATTTATAGGTCATCCCGCGTGATAGTCGCAAAACATCGCGAATGGCATCCTGTTCACTATCATAGGGCCACATGCGACACCCGCCCAATGATGGGCCAAGGTTGGTGTTGTGAACTGCGATGATGGTTTTCAGGCCGGTGGTTTTGTCACTGGCAAAGACGACCTGTTCGTGATCGTCAAAGGCGATATCGGAAAAGACAGTCATCCTCTGGCAGCCTCCTGGCAGCATTGTTTTTTCTGGTGCAGGCTGTTTCCTGCTTATTCCTTTATGTTTGATGCATTGCGCGCGCGATCAATTTTTAATTAAAGCCGGTCGCTAAAAAGATCGTTTCGGTTGGGGGCAGCACATTGGTGTGGAATTTTCTAAGTTTGGCGAAGTCGCGTTGTAATTTTATTGCGCGCGGTGTGCGTTGCAGCATGATGCTGGCGGGGCCGGGAAGATGATTTTTGCCTCAGTTCGGATTCTTTTTTGGTGATTTCGAGGAAGAGATATCTTGGGAATTGGCAAATGGATACGCCGTTATCCCGGTCGATGGATGCGGCCGAGTTCTGTGATGCCGTTGAAATGACCTGATTCTGGCGATTGTCATGCGCCCATGCCAAATTCGCACTTGAAACAGGAGCAATTAATTTAGAAATATGAATCAGCCGGATAATTTACGGCTCGTTAACAAGCGAAACGTAGACTCACGGTTGGGTATCTTGTGGTTGAGATTCCTATCAGGACAGGTTGGCGTCTGGGTGGCGCCAAAAAGTAAGGAGAACGGCGGAAATGTCTGCATTTACAGACCATCGCCAGACCGTATTCGAGGTTGAACTGCACAATCAGGCCGTACGTGAATGTGTCAAAGAGAACCGATCCCACGAACTCTTTGATGACCGCTGGGCTGATGTTCAGACTCATGAAGTTGCGGCAAGCGACGAGCATAAGGCCCTTGCCATGATCGAAAACAGTTATCCGTCCAAAGACGGTTTCGTTGTCGATCACGTCAAACGCCTGGGCTGATTACGCTAAGCGGGCAAAAAATTACGAGCCATGAGTTTTCATGAGCCAAACACCACGGGCGGGGAATTCCCCGCCCGTGGTGTTTTGGGAAAAAGCCCGTTAAGTGGGGGCTCAGGATAGGGCGCGGTCAACAAAGTCCAGTCGATCCTGTCCCCAGAACATTTCATTGCCGACGAAATAGGTCGGGACACCAAAGATGTTGTTATCGCGGGCCGACTGGCAATTATCGTCATAGATCTTGGCGATTTCCGGTAAATCGGCATTTTCAAGATATTCCGTCGACAAGCCGTTTGACGTCAGCGCGTCGCGTACTGTGGCAGGCTGTGAAACATCGCGTTCGCGTTGCCAGATATCGCCCATCAGAGTTTCGGTCAGATCGCTGACATCCTTGCCATCTTCCTGAACGGCGATAATGGTGCGCGCGGCAAGTGTTTCATCAAATGGAAAGTGGGCCGGATGCAGGTTGATCGGGATGCCCAGATGGTCCGACCAGCGTTTCAGTTCAACAAGGCGATATTCCTGGCGTGGCTTGGGCCGCTTTGCCAATGGAACTCCGCCGCCATGTTCCCATACATCCCCGGCACGGCATGGTTTGTGGATGATTGTCGTGCCATGTTTTTTGGCGATCTCGACAACGCGACGAAACCCGAAAAAAGACCACGGGGACTGGACAAAGAAATAGTGAATGATCGGCTCGGACAAGTAGGCCTCCTGTGTCTGCGATGCAGATTATGTTTTTCAATGCCCCAACAGTGCCCAAGCAGACATGTTCCGTCAAATACCCTGGCGGGTATCGGACACCATATCAGTTCATATGTTTGTGATAGGTTGGTTTTGCAGATCATCGAGCCTAGTAATCAAGCCACCAGGAATATTCATTCAGCCCTGCAAGCAACACGCCATCAAAACCAAGTTTCATGATGTTGCCAAGATAGCTGTTTTCGCTACCAAATATGATGCTCTGCCATTCCCGCGCCCAGTAATGGACGTGGTTTTCCTGCCCCCAACGCGCCAGCGAGTTGCCTTCGCTGACAAAATCGGGATTGCCCGCGCGCCAGTTCCGTTGCCAGTAATATCGGTATGTTTCGCCTGTCGCGATATTCAGATAGGAAATCAGGGTCCGGGGTGTACCGGTTTTCTTGTAGCGAAGCCGTTTCATGTCATCATAGGTCAGCGGAATAGTGCCGCGATGGAACGGATCGATGATCAGTGTGTCATAGTTGGTTGCAGCCAACGCATCGACATAGGCGTCCTTGGTGCCATAACGCGAACTATCGAGCACGATCGCGAAATTCTTTGATTGGCGGATATTATCAATCACGTGCGGATTGGATCCAAAAGGTGTGCCGGGAACCTTTGCCAGTGATGAAATCTGCATGCCAGGCGGCGGGGCGGCGTAATATAGCGCATCATATTTGGAAATCTCCGCGCGGGCCTTATTGATGTCAGCCCGGTTTTCCGTGTAGTCGACGGCAAAATATTGCAGGCCTTCAAGTTTAAGCCGCTCAAGATATCCAAGGATATACTCGGTTTCTTCGGCATTGGTCGGCACACCATACTCTTCAAAGCCATAAAACGGTGCTTCGACAAGAAGGCCGTCAAGGGCACGCAGGTAATCTCTGGCCGGTTCGGCAATACCGCGCATCGTGAATAATGTCTTTTCAAGGAACTCGGTTAGTTCAAGGCCGTTCATCGCGATCATGGAGAAATCGCTGCGGTAGCTTTTTGCCCATCGACTGATCTCGATGACATAGGACCGCATTTCCTCGATGAAATCCATTTCCGGCTTGCCGGTATTAATTCCCGAAGAAGGACCATTGGACAAGCTGTTGGGGGCTGGGATAAAGGGCTCAAGCCCCTGTCCATAAGCGGCAAGCGGCGTTGATGCCATTAATGCGCCGCCAATTCCGGCCAGTCCGGTACGCAAAAAATGACGGCGTGACATGGTGTGGGGCATGGCCTGTCCATTTGACGCAAATGGCGTCGGACGAAGCTTTCCTGACGTGCTGTAAGGTTTGTTGGCCATGTCTGTACCCATCGCTGTTTATTCAGACGATTTTATGATGCCGCCTGTATCTTGCCTTGCTGCGTAATCAGATCGCAGACCCGATTGCCGATCGCAAGAGCAGCAGTAAGCCCGGGTGATTCAATACCATAGAGCATTACAAGACCATTAAGCCCATGCTGTTTTTCATCTGCGATCATGAAATCATGCGCGGCTTCGCCCTTGGCCTGAATTTTGGGGCGCACCCCCGCATAGCCGGTTTGAAGGGCTTCTTCATTCAGTTCGGGATAGTATTTGCGGATTGCGCTGGCAAAGGCTGCTCGGCGGTTTTCCGGAACATCATAGTTTGGTTCATCCACCCATGTCACATCCGGGCCAAAACGTGCTTGTCCCCCCATATCAAGGGTCAGATGAATGCCAAGGCCAGCCTGTTCAGGGGCCGGGTAAATCAGGGTGGAAAACGGCGCTTTGCCTGAAAGCGTGAAATAGCATCCACGGGCATAATTCTGTGCCGGAACCGTCGCCGGTGGCAAACCGGTAAAATTTCGTCCCAGTGTCTGCGTGTGAAGTCCGCTGGCAACAATCAGTTCCGCACAGGTCAGGCTCATTTCTTCGCCATCGGTATCGATTGTGCTGACAGTATAAAGGCCGTTTTCAAAGCTGACGGCTGTGACCTTGGTGTTAAGCGCAAGCGTTGCACCGTTATTTTCCGCCTCACCAAGCAAGGTGACCATCAACTGGTGACTGTCAATAATACCGGTTGAAGGGCTTTCAAGTGCGCCAACGCAATGCAAGGCCGGTTCGCGTTCAAGGGCTTCTTCGCGCGACACCCACACAAGATCAGTGACCCCGTTGGCCTGGGCTTTTTCCTTGATCTCGGCGAGTGCTGCCATCTGATCTTCTGCCGTCGCAACGATCAGCTTGCCGGTGCGTTTATGTTCGATGCCGTTATCTTCGCAATAGCGATACAGCATTTCTTTGCCGCTGACACACAGTTCCGCCTTCAGGCTGCCTTTGGGATAATAGATCCCGGCATGGATGACTTCGCTGTTGCGCGCGCTGGTCTCGGTGCCAATCGCGTCATGCTGTTCAATGATCAGGACTTCACGCCCCGCGCACGCAAGAGATCGGGCACAAGCCAAGCCGACAACGCCGGCACCGATGACGATGGTTTGAATGTCTGCAGTCATGATTGCTAATTATCTTGATTGAGAAATGAGAAAGTTTTGGCCAGAGATCAGTTGGCTTGGCGGAAATAAACGGCCTGTCCCTGATTGTCCTTGCCATTGCCGGTGACAATGGCCGGGGATTCACTTGTGTAGTGGCCGCGCGCAAAGCTGCTGTCGTTACAATAGACATACCAGCTTCCAAACGGAAGCGTATCGCTTTGATAGGCGCCTCCTTCGTGCCGCCAGATACCTTCACAATGGCGTTTTTCGTCATCAAGGATCATGGTGCCTTCGCCAGAAGGCTGATCAAAGCGCAACTTGCCGGTTCCGCGCACTGATTGCCAGTTGGTGACAATACTGATGCCATCAATCGGGGCTGGCGTGGTTTCACCTTCGGGCTGCTGAAGGGCGGTGTCATCCGTCGGTCCGGCAACAGCAGCTGCAATTGCCGAGTTTTCCGGCAGTTCAAGGTTTAAACGGCCAAAGAACCCGGCTGCGAATTCCTGCGCTTCAATCATTGGCATGCCATTAAGAGGTGCGCTGGTGCCGCTTGTAGCTTGGGCTTGTGTCGGGGTGCAATAATAACCCAAAAGGCGACTGCCGCGTTCGGCCGGTGTTTGAGGGTCCCATTGTCCGACAAAGGAAACGCATTGCGATCCATTCCGGATAAACGGGGAAAGGGCAATCGGGCCATATCGGGTTTCCTGAATAAAGTTTGCACCATTCAGGCTGCTACGCCCCTTCAGGGCGTCAAACATATCAAGCAACTGTTCGGACGCCATGGCAGTGCTGAACCGGAAACCGGGTGCCGAGGTCGTGTAAACGGTTTCAAGGTAAAGGTCGCTTGCCGCAGCGGGTGATTCGCTCGCTGAATGCGGCGCGTACCAGCGTCCGACAAACACCGTGCTATTATCGCGATATTGACGCAAGAAGCTGTTCTGGCCTTCGGTATTTGTGGCAAACAGAACCGGGCTCTGGTCTTTGGGGATCTGTTCGAACCCACCTGTTTGCTGTGCTTGGGCCATCTGTGGTGTTGCCATCACAAGGCTTGCAAACATGCCGCCGATCAAAGCCGCCCGATACTTCACATTGCGTCCTTTCAATCTGTTTTCAGGCGCATTTTTGCGTTGCGCTACGCTTATCTTTACCTTTGTGCATCTAGATTGGCTAGCAACTGTATTTCTCATGAGGTCTTGTAATCCCACTTTTGCCGATATTTGCAAAGGGCATTTGCGATAGTGACGAGCTTTCTGGCAACGGCAGTGATGACGACCTTGTGCGGCTTTCCGGCGGCGCGCA
>JBLXDD010000019.1:0-81017 GCA_048264285.1 Thalassospira sp. | reverse complement strand
ACACCGAAAGAAGAGCTAAACCTCCGCCCACTGACGGAGCGTAGCTCAGCCTGGTAGAGCACTGTCTTCGGGAGGCAGGGGTCGGAGGTTCGAATCCTCTCGCTCCGACCATCAGTCGGGCGGTCTTTCATTGAAAGGCCGCCCGTTTTCATTTCCGAATGATAAACAAACCAGCGATCATTCTGTCGACCAACATGTGCTGCATCTGCAATACCGCATGCCAGCATCGTCGGACAGAAAACGTCCGCCATCTCCGAGCAAAGCCGATGACGAATCTCCATGCAAAATGCAGGGATAATCGTTACGTGTTTGCGTAAATCACGGCGATCATACAACTTTTTTGGATGCCGATTTTTAATCTTTCGGATAGGCTTCAAATACGCATTTCCGTGCGGAATTCCTGCTTTTGAGCCTTCGACATCAAGTTACATTTTTGCACTGCGAAAGCGATATTTTCTTTCACAAATGACGAAACAAACTTGCTCATACTTGCGAAATACGCTTATGCTTTGCCCTGCAACATAAAAATCGGGGAGAAAACCGCCCAATAATAAAAGCAAACGGCGGTGATCGGCCTCACGTGGTATTACCAATTTCGGACTTCTTAGGGAGGAAGACGAATGACTTTTTCTAAAGTGCTTAAATCGGCCACTTGCGCTGCCGTTCTTGCTGCGGCTGCGTTCACAGCTGCGCCGTCTGATGCGGATGCTCAGGAACGCGTTCGCTGGAAAATGGGCTCCACCTATTCGGGTAGCCTGACCCAGCTTGGCACGCTTGGTAAGCGCGTCGACGAAAAAATCGACCAAGTTTCCGGTGGCAACGTTCGCATCAAGTTCTACGAGCCAGGCGCACTTGTACCAGCACTCGAAGTATTCGACGCGGTTTCGACCGGTTCGATTGATGCGGCATTTTCCACCCCCGGCTACTGGGCTGGTAAGGTTCCTGCTCTTCAGCTGTTCGGTGCTGTGCCGTTCGGCCCGCAGGCAGGTGAATATCTTGCATGGGTCAAGTTCGGCGGCGGTCAGGAAATCTTTGACGAACTTTATGCAGAACACGGCATCAAGTCGCTGTTCTGTGGTCTGATCGCACCAGAAGCATCCGGTTGGTTCTCCAAGGAAATCAACTCGGTTGAAGACCTCAATGGTCTGAAAATGCGCTTCTTTGGTCTTGGCGCAAAAGTCATGGAAAAGCTTGGTGTTTCAACTCAGCTTCTGGCAGGCGGCGATATTTATCCGGCGCTTGAACTCGGCACCATTGATGCAACCGAATTTTCCATGCCGGCAATTGACTTGAAGCTCGGCTTCCACCAGGTCGCAAAATATTATTACTTCCCGGGCTGGCATCAGCAGTCGACCTTCTTCGATCTGATGATAAACAAGGAAAAATGGGACGCCCTTTCCGATACCCAGCGCGCGCAGATCGAGTCTGTCTGTAATGACAATCTGGCCTATGGCTTTGCCGAAGGTGAAGCTATCCAGTTCGCGGCTCTGAAAGAGCTTAAGGAAAAAGGCGTCAACATCAAAACCTGGTCGCCGGAAATCCTCGATAGCATGCGTAGTGCATGGGAAGAAGTTGCCAGCGAACTCTCGGCTGAAGATGCCAAATTCAAAATGGCATATGAAAGCCTCCAGAGCTTCCGCGCAGATTACAAAATCTGGAAAGACATCGGCTATCTCGATTAATCCGAGAAATCTTTCAGACTGCTGATGCAGTCGTCAGGAACAAGTCTCGGCAAGGCCGGGTGCCAAGCGCCCCCGGCCTTGGCCGTGAAAAGGAAGACTCGGGAGACCTTCTATGGAAGCGCTACTGAAATTCAGTGACAGCATTGATACTATTGTTACCCGCGTGGGAAAGTTGGCATCCCTGCTGGCAATCCCGCTGATGTTTGTCATTTTGTATGATGTGATCCAACGCAAATTCGGTGGTCAGGGTTCGATCAAGCTACAGGAACTTGAGTGGCATCTGCATACCGGCCTGTTCATGTTGTGCTTTGGATTTGCCTATATCCGAGATTCACATGTTCGCATTGAACTGATTCGTGACAACCTCCGCCCGCGCACCCGCGCCATTATTGAAATGATCGGCGGGATTGTTTGCGTTCTGCCCTTCTGCGCGCTTGTGCTTTATTTCGGTTTTGATTTTGTTGTCCGGTCGTTTGACAATCACGAAGTGTCCGCAGCAATGACCGGCCTGTCTCATCGCTGGATCATCAAATCAACCATTCCCATCGGATTTGGCCTTCTCGCCTTGGCGGGGCTTTCTATTTTCCTGAAATGCTTCGTCTTTGTCTTTGGACCGATCAATCTGCACAAACGTGCCGGTTACTATGTCGGAACTCACCATGCAGACCTTGGCGACGCTGCCAAGATCGAAGACTAAGCGGAACAGGGATACATCCAAATGGGTAACTTCTATATTGAAGACTGGTTTCCGCTGTTCATGTTTGCCTCTTTAGGCTTTCTTGTTTTCACCGGACTACCTGTCGCATTTGTCATTTCAGGCATCGGGATTGCTTTTGGCTTTCTTGGCATGGCCTATGACGTTTTCTCCTTTATCGAATTTTTCAATATCGTTTCACGTATCTGGGGCGGCATCTCCGAAAATATGGTGATGGTTGCTGTGCCGATGTTCATCTATATGGGCACGATGCTTGAAAAAAGTGGCGTTGCAGAAGATCTTCTGGAATGCCTGAACATGTTGCTGCGCAAGGTTCCCGGCGGTCTTGCACTTTCGGTCACCTTGATGGGCACAATCATGGCCGCGACGACCGGCATCATCGGGGCCTCGGTTGTGATGATGACCCTTCTGGCCCTGCCGGTCATGATCCGCCGCAACTATGACCCGTCATTGGCAACAGGTACAATTGCCGCCTCCGGGACATTGGGCATTCTGATCCCGCCATCAATCATGCTGGTTCTGATGTCCGATCTATTGTCGATTTCGGTCGGAAATCTGTTCCTTGCGGCAATCTTCCCGGGTCTTCTCCTGGCCAGCTTGTACACGGTCTATATCTTTGTCCGTTGTCAGATCAATCCGTCGCTGGCCCCGCCCTTGCCCGAGGCAGAAGCGATTCATGGCAAAGAACTTGCCATGATGGTTATGCGCAGCTTCCTGCCGCCTGTTTTCCTGATTGTGCTTGTTTTGGGATCAATCTTTGCCGGATTTGCCACCCCGACAGAAGCAGCAGGCGTCGGTGCGGTTGGTGCGACCTTCCTTGCCTTGGTCAAGGGACGCCTGAAATGGCCGGTACTAAAGGATGTCTGCGAACGCTCGGCCCTCACCGGGGCAATGCTGTTCTTCCTGTTTGCCGGTGCCACGGTCTTTTCCTATGTCTTCCGTTCGCTTGGCGGTGATGACCTGGTGATTGACCTTGTCCAAGGTGCAGGTCTGGGGTCTTGGGGCGTTCTGCTCTTGCTGATGCTGATCGTGTTTGTTCTTGGCTTCTTCTTTGATTGGGTTGAAATCACCCTGATCGTGCTGCCGATCTTTGCACCGGTCATTGCCCAGCTTGATTTCGGACATCACCTTGATATCGGTGGTATCGAAGCCAGCGAAGCACAGATTTTGACCTGGTTTGCGGTCCTTGTCGCGGTGAACCTGCAAACAAGCTTCTTAACGCCACCCTTTGGCTTTGCGCTGTTTTACCTCAAGGGCGTGGCGCCGAAATCCATCAGCATTCAGCAGATTTACAAAGGCATTATCCCCTTTGTCCTTCTGCAGGTACTTGGCCTTATCATGGTGATGTATTTCCCGGAACTTGCATTGTGGATGCCCAACACGCTACTTGAATAGGCGTTCTCTATCCACGTCTTGTACGAAAGGGCGCTGTCATCAGACAGCGCCCTTTGAATTTGCCGCCAACGCAAAAAAACAAAACCGCCCGGATCAAATATCGGGCGGTTTTTGATTTAGGATATGTTGCGCTCAAAACCGTACAAACGGCTTCGGGCCAAGTGCTTAGTGATGCATTGAGCGTTCACCCGGCAATTGCAGCATCCGGCCCATCAGGTAGTCGACATCATCAGAATCAAATTCGACGCCCAGATCGCCATATTGCGTCAAAACACGTTCGATCATCCGGCGCGAATAACGTTCCTTGTCATTTTCTTCACCGTCAAAGGATGTCTCACGCGCGACCTCGATTGCGGCACGAACCCCCGGGAAGAAATGTTCAGGCATGCCTGCCTTGTTATATATCGCTTCCAGACCGAACGGGCCGCTATCATGGATCAGGATACGGGTATTGATCAACGATACCCCTGCCCGTTTGGCCAATGCGGCCTCGAAAAAGGACACATCCCCCATGCACAGGGCGCGCAAAATCAAACCACTGCTCAAACGTTTGTTGCTGTGAAGATGTTCAACAAGCAACTCGACATCACGTTCTTCAACACCGTCGCCCAAAAGGCCGATCGTTGCGCTTTCCTGCGACTGGGTCATCACGGCATTCACAATCCCCTCGGGGATATGGCCGCGCGAAATCAGTTGTGAACGCATCCGGTCTGACACCAAAGTCACCATGCGTTCGGCAATGGTAATCGGCAAATGGTTGCGTTCGATCATCGGCTTCTGGATGCGCTCATTATCGCCAAATTCATTGACGACCTTTTGCAAGGACACTTCGCTGATTTCTGCGCCCTGGTTCGACATCAGATCAACCATTACGTCTTCGTGGCCGATATCAACCAAAGTTGCCGAAACGATTTCCGAAACATGGGCGCGCGAGGCAATGGCACGCTGTTTTTCAACACTGTTCGCATTATCGCCGATAATGTCGACCAGATCGTCATCATTAAGCACTTCGGAGAATTCAAGAACCGGAAGCGCGACCTCTTCGACATCACGCGCCAAAGTGGCAGCAACATCATGTGGAACCAAAGGCGTCTGGGCGAGGTTCTTGGCAAGCGCCTTGCGAACACGGACCTCTGCATCACGGATCATCAGACGAAAGATATCTTCGGCCAGAACACGTTCGCTGTCAGACAGAGTTTCGGTCGTGAATTCACGACTGAGCTTTGCTGCCGTATCCGCGCGATTTTTCCCTGACGGGTCCTGAACCAGTTTGCTCAGGTCTTCTTTGGTGATACGTGGCAATAGATATCTCCTTGCACGTCTCTCACATGACTGCATATTTCTCGCGCAAGATTATACTTCCGGCGGGAACACGACAAACATAATTTCTTTAAATGGGTTATAAGGTACGGTCTTTCAACCGTATTACCCATCATCTTGCAGCAGGTATTGCGTTCCGAAACATGCCAGACGCGGCACACGCAGTCCGGCCTCTGCCGCCACTCATCGATAAACTATTTCACCCAGTCTTTATTTGCCAGCAATCAAGCAATGCAAAAACGCACAAATTCCGTCAGGGGCTTGAAAATTTGACTAAACTCAAATCCAGCGGGTCTCAGTTATGATAAATCTCGTCACCAAGCTTTTAAGACCAGTTGTTTTTGTTCAGGGCATGAACATTCACAGACACTTTGTTGGCCGTACATTTATCCATATCTGCGCTATATGCTGGCGCATTGTCCCGATCATCAAAGTGATCGAAATAGAGAGAGGCTCCATAATGACGTTTTCGCGCAAACTGTTCCTCGTTGCCAGCTCCCTCGTTGTCCTGTCTGCTGCTCCGGCGGTTGCGGGCGACGCGGCAAAGGGTGAAAAGCTGTTCAAACGCTGTGCTGCCTGCCACAGCCTTGATGCCGGAGTAAACAAGGTCGGCCCAAGCCTTGCCGGTTCTTTTGGCCGTGAATGTGGCACTGTTGAAGGCTACAAATACGGCAAAGGCTATCTTGCAGCCTGCGAAAAAGGTTTCACTGCCGACGAAGCATTCCTGACTGACTACCTGAAGGATCCATCTGCAAAACTGAGCGAAGTTGCCGGCTCAAAGCAGCGTTCCAAGATGGCCTTCAAGCTCAAGAAGGACTCTGATATCGCTGATGTGATCGAGTTCCTCAAAACGCAGTAATACCCGCGTTATTGTGACAATTCAAAATGGCCGGAGGCAATCGCCCCGGCCATTTTTGTGTCTTTTATGCTTTATATCTTCTGGACAGAGCAATAATGATCAGGGGTTCTGCCGTCGGCGCAGAATTTCTTCGCCAATGGCACGCATCTGTTCTTCCATCGCAATATCAAGAGTCGATGTAACTTCCAGTTCGCGATCTTCATAAACGTCACGATCCGGATATTTGGCAGCCCAGCTGGCAACTGCGCGATCACGCTCGGTTATTAGTTTTTCAATCTGCGGGCGGAACAGGATCATCATACCCGACACCCATCGATTGACTGGCCAGGATGGCTGGGCATGGTCAATGACAAACCCATCAAGCATGCCAATAACATCATCGGCATCATACCAGACTTCACCCGTAACCCAGCGATTGGTCGTGAACAGACGCTGACAAAAGCCGAACTCGTCCATTGAAAAGGCAATCAGATGCGACAAAGCGTCATTGGGGCCTTCGGGATATTCAAAACCATCAATCTGTTTTGGCTTGCAGCCGGGGGGCATACCGCGTGGTCGCATGAAAGTATGGAAATGCCCGTGTTCATCCCAATCCCGGCGTTCTTCCTTGGGGTGGGCATGATAGTAGAACTGGGCGTGGGATTGGCGGTCGTAAACGTCACCCTCGGGATAATGGCTCCATTCATAAAACGTGCCCGAGCTTTTGATCAGCTCGCCGACGATGTTGTCGCCCGTTGCCGTCAGAACCCGGTGACATTCCATGACATCACGTCCAGCAGCCAACATCTTTTCCAGTTGGCCGGTTCCAATTTCCGTCAAGTCCAAAGTAATTTCTGTCATCTGCTTACCAACATCGTTGCAATCCACCCTTTCCGCCCATTTACAGAATAAGGTGCTTTGCGGTCGAACACGCCAATGAAACCCTTTCAACAGTTAGTGATCCGGACGTGCTTTGCAACGCACGACAAACAGACTTTACCGCCCTCGCATCACCCGAAAACCGATCAGAATATGCTTAAGATATTCCGGGCGCCCGTGCCGGGCCGCCGGCCGACAGACACCACATCCCCGATCATCCCAAGACCCGCCTTTGACAAACCGGTATCCCGCCTGCGATGTCGAGCGCGTCCATTCGAAAACCTGCCCGACACCATCGTAAACCCCATAAGGCCCAGCATCGAACTGACCGACCGGCATCGTATCAAAGGGCCCGCTATCGGCGCTGTTTAACTGGCTTGCATCAAAAATATTGCCCCAAGGGTAAAAAGTGCCGTCGGGTCCGCGAACGGCCTTTTCCCAATGCAACTCGTCTGGCAGTTGCCAGTTTTCGCCAGTCTTGTCGCTAAGCCATTGCGCATAGGCCATGGCATCCTGCCAAGAGACAAGCACAACCGGATGGTTATCACGCCCGCGTGGCGGATGGCCATCTTTCCAAAGAAACGGCACGATGGTCGCATAATTATAGATCAGGCCCTGGCGTTCCCAGTCTTCTTGTCCAATGCTCGGTGCGGGGTGTCCGGTTTCTTCGACAAAGACGGCATATTGCGCATTGGTGACCGGGGTTTTTGCGATGTCATAGGCCAGCAAATGCACACGCCATTTGTTTACTTCAAGATCATACCATCTGTTACGACGACTGATATCGTGGCCAAGAACCTGTTCATCGATCTCATATGCATATTGGCGTTCGATCGAATCCGATCCTTGCCAGAACCAGCCGGAGGGGATTTCGACCAATTCGGGAATATCGTTGCCAGCCTCTTGCGCGCGGGTCTGGCCCGCAACACTCAAAAGACACACAACAGCGCAGAATTTCCAGATATCTGCGAAGCAATCCCCGAATTTCATATAAGCTTCCACTCTGATGGTCGATGCCGCTCACGCTTTCTTCAGGATCAGGCATACGTCCGGATTTCTTTTTCCACGCACATAAAATGCGGAAATTTCAAAAGACTTTCAATCGGTTTGACCCTTTTGTCAGCGGTTTTCTGTTCTTCATGTTCGAAAACAAGCTTTTAGTCATTTGCGGTCCAATCGCTTTTTGAACACGTGCGTCTCACATAACAGTGAAACCATGTGACGCCGCTTTGTTGAAAAATTCGATCATAGTGCCTTTACCGACGGGCGAAGACAGCCCCGGCTCAAACTTATCGGACCTTCAGAGAGGCAAATATGACCAAGAAATCAATGACATTCGCGCAGAAAGCACTGATCCCGGCAATGGCGATCGGCACCAGCCTTGCCATTGCTGCCCCGATGGCAATGGCAGCCCCGCTTGCATCACCGGCAGCCGAAGTGGCAAGTTGCGCTCCTTGCAGCCCGTGTGCTGCGAACCCGTGCGCTGCCAATCCATGTGCGGCAAATCCCTGCGCGGCCAAGAAAGTCGTCAATCCGTGCAGCCCGTGCGCAGCAAATCCGTGTGCGGCTGCCAACCCGTGTGCGGCGAACCCTTGCGCCGCCAATCCATGTGCTGCGAAATAACTTTCGATCTGTTCCAACGGCAACGGGGGCGATGCATCTGCATCGCCCCCGTTTCTGTTTTAGGCCATGTTGGACCGACTGTTAGTCGCGAACAACCATGACAGAACATTCGGCATGGCGCACGACGCGTGCTGCGTTCGGGCCAAGCAAATAGTCTTTCAGTTCCGGGCGATGTGCGCCGATCACGATCAGATCGCAATTGGTTTTCTTGGCAATCTTCAGGATCACTTCGTACACCGTGCCTTGTCCAACGATGTGCTGCACCTTGATATCCGAGGGGATATGTTCGGACACAAATTGGTGCAAACGTTCGTTATAGGCATCAAGCACCTTGGTTTCGTAACCCTTGGGGAAGAATTGCCCTACCATTGACATCCCGACAGTGGGCACCACGGTAAGAACATGCAAACGCGCATTGAAAGTTCGCGCCTGCTTGATTGCCACCGGAATAGCCTTCTTCCAGGAAGACTCATGATCAAGGTCTACTGTAACCAGAATATCCTTATACATGTTCAATCCTCCTGTCAGGCCGCGGCAAGCGCATCTTCATGGCGCTTGCGACGACGTTGAAGAACAATGATTCCGCCCAACAGGATGAAGGCCGGAATAAAGAAGATTTCCTTGGCCGGACGATCGGCTTCGACTTTGACCGCCGTGATTTCAAAATCGAAATCAAGTCCGGCTTTTTCCGCCGGGCCGGCAAAGACCAGATCGTCGATATAGATACGACCATCTTCGTTGCGAATACCGATACCTGCATTATACAGGCGATCCTCGCCCGATCCTGCTGGTCCAAGCGGCAACATCACGGATTTGGAAACTTCATCCCCTTCGATGCTGATACCTTCAACATCCAGAAGAATGCTTGATTCAGGCGGCATTCTTTCGGCGTCTTCGACGATCGTGGTTGCCGGCAGGTTTTCATAAGGCGGCTCGATCATATCAAGCCAGAAACCGGGACGGAACAAAGTGAACGCGACCAGAAGCAACGCTGCACTTTCCCACAGCTTCGAACGGGCAAAGAAGTACCCTTGCGTCGCGGCAGCAAAGACCAGCATGGCAATTGTCGAGACAATGATCACCATCACCACATCCAGCGGATGATCCAAACCGATCATCAAAAGCTGGGTGTTGAACAGGAACAGGAACGGCAGAACCGCTGTGCGCATCGAATAGATGAAGGCAACCACACCCGTCTTCATCGGATCGGATCCCGACACGGCCGCAGCCGCAAAGGATGCCAAACCGACCGGCGGGGTTACATCCGCCATAATGCCGAAATAGAACACAAACAGATGCACCGCGATCAACGGCACAATCAGACCGTTTGCAGCCCCAAGTTCGACAATCACCGGCGCCATCAGGCTCGAAACCACGATATAGTTGGCCGTGGTCGGAAGCCCCATGCCAAGGATCAGGCTGATCACGGCGGTAAAGATCAGGATCAGCATCAAATTGCCGCCCGAAATCAGTTCGACGAATTCAACCATCACCTGACCGATACCGGTCAGTGACACCGTACCAACGATGATGCCGGCGGCGGCCGTTGCCACACCGATCCCGATCATGTTGCGGGCACCAGTGGCAAAACCGTCAATCACATCGATCAAGCCGATTTTCAGATCGTTGGAAATATTATGGCTTTTACGGAAGATACCCTTGGCGGCATGCTGGGTCAGCATGATGAAGATCATCAGAACTGTCGCCCAGAAGGCCGACAGGCCTGGTGATTTCAACTCGATCATCAGGAACCAGACAAGAACCACAACCGGCAGCAGATAGTGCAGACCAGCCTTGGCGGTTTCCCCCAAAGCCGGCAATTCGACCACCGGCTGGTTGGGATCATCCATTTCAAGATCAGGATATTTTGCCGCATAATAAAGCCCTGCCAGATAGATCACGGCACACTCGACCGCGACAACCCAACCGACGGCATCACCGAACAGTTGCTTCTGGAAGGTGATGGCATAGTAAACCACCCCCGAAAGCACGACGAGTGACAGCACGAACAGAAGCGACCTGATCAAGGTCTGACCAAGGGTCGAGGTCACCCGTTTCGGCAGGCCTTTCATGTTCGCCTTAAGCGCTTCGAGGTGAACAATATAGATCAGCGCGATATAGGAAATCGTTGCTGGCAGGAAAGCATGCTTGATGACTTCCGGGTACGGAATGCCGACATACTCAACCATCAGGAAGGCCGCAGCCCCCATCACGGGTGGCATGATCTGACCATTGACCGAAGATGCAACTTCCACCGCACCGGCTTTCTCGCCCGAGAAACCAACGCGCTTCATCAACGGAATGGTAAAGGTCCCGGTTGTCACGACATTGGCAATCGACGAGCCGGAAATCAAACCGGTCATTGCCGATGACAGAACAGCAGCCTTTGCCGGACCACCGCGCATGTGACCAAGAGCGGCAAAAGCCACCTTGATGAAATAGTTGCCTGCGCCCGCTTTATCGAGAAGCGATCCAAACAGGACAAACAAGAACACAAAGCTGGTGGAAACGCCAAGCGCAATCCCGAACACACCCTCGGTCGTGATCCATTGATGCGACATCGCTTTGGAGAAGCTTGCCCCGCTCCATTGCAGCACGTCCGGCACCCAGGCAGCATTGCCAAAGAAGACATATGCCAGGAAGATCATTGCAACGATCATCAAGGGCGGACCAAGCGCACGGCGGGTCGCTTCAAGCAGCATGACAAGACCGACACCAGCAGCGACAAGGTCCGCTGTGATCGGCAGGCCCGGACGGTTCGAAAGATCCCGATAGAAAATATAAATATAAGCCGCACAAAAGGCACCGATCGCGGCAAGAACCCAATCAAGGATCGGAATATAGTTGCGCGGTGAATTCTTGAAGGCCGGATAGGCCAGAAATGCGAGGAAAATGGCAAAAGCCAGATGGATCGAGCGCGCTTCAGTCGAATTCAGCACACCAAAGTTAAAGATAAAGGGCAATGGCGAAGCCAGCCAAAGCTGGAACAACGACCATGCAACAGCAAGCCACAAAAGAATCTTTGCGGGCAGGCCGCTTGGTTGACGGGCCCCCGTATCATTTTCCGCAATCAGGTCCTGCAAGCCCTGATCAACGGACGGATTTTCCGTATTTTTATCGTCAGTCATCACAAACTCCCGGTCACTACGAAAGCAATTTGAACTGATGGTCCAGAAACAAAAAGCCTCCGTCGACACACACCCGGTCGCCCACGGAGCACTCAAACACCTGTAATATGGTGTTTTGTTTATTCAATTTTTAAGCGTACCCGATGGGCGCAAGAAGAAAACGGAGGGCAAATTTGCCCCCCGTTCATCAGCCGAATTACATCAGGCCTGCTTCTTTGTAGTACTTTGCAGCACCGTCATGCAGCGGAGCCGACAGGCCGTCCTTGATCATTTCTTCTTTTTTCAGGACGCCGAATGCCGGATGCAGTTTTTTGAAGTCTTCAAAGTTTTCGAAGACTGCTTTGACCACATTGTAAACGATGTCTGCATCGGTGTTGGTCGAAGACACGAAGGTCGCACCAACGCCAAAGGTCACAACATCATCCGGGTTACCACGATACATGCCGCCCGGGATGGTTGCCGCACGGTAGTACGGATTGTCAGCGATCAGCTTTTCGATTTCCGGACCGGCAACTTCAACCAGAACCGAATCACAAGCAGTGGTTGCTTCCTGGATCGAACCGGACGGGTGACCAACAGTGTAGATCATTGCGTCGATTTTGTTGTCGCAAAGAGCCTGAGACTGTTCAGCCGGCTTCAGTTCAGATGCCAGGGCAAAGTCATCAAGAGTCCAGCCTTTGGCTGCCAGAACGACGTCCATGGTACCGCGCTGACCGGAACCCGGGTTACCGATATTCACGCGTTTGCCTTTGAGGTCGTCAAAGGTTTTGATGCCGGCATCCGCACGGGCAACAACGGTGAACGGCTCCGGATGAATGGAGAATACAGCGCGAAGATCTTCAAACTTGCCCTGATCTGCGAATTTCGAAGTCCCGTTATAGGCATGGAACTGCCAGTCAGACTGGGCAACACCCATGTCCAGTTCGCCGGAACGAATGGTGTTGATGTTGTAAACCGAACCACCAGTGGATTCGACCGAGCAACGAATACCGTGCTCTTTGCGATCCTTGTTTACCAGACGGCAGATCGCGCCACCGGTCGGATAGTACACACCGGTCACACCACCGGTACCGATGGTGATGAAACGGTTTTCCTGTGCCGAAGCCTGACCGGAAAACAGCGAGGCGCCTGCAATTGCAGCGACTGCACCCGCTACAGCGATAAGTTTTTTCATAAGGATTCGCTCCCTTGTACACCCTGTTATTAGGTATCCAGCGTTCGACCTCGAACGACTGAATAAAATGGAAACATCCGCACAAACGGACGTTTCGACGATGAGGATTATAGAGGCCGGCATACCGGAATAAAACCCTATAACCCCGAAACCTTCTGATGAATTTATGTGTTATTGCGTATTGGTTGTTTCAATTTACCTGTTTTACCACTCCGGTTGCATAATTTGCCGGGCCTGTTCACCATTTGCGATCAAACGCCCCATCAGAATCGAACCGTCGCGGGCCTGGGAAATAAGCTCGGCATTGTTTAAAGCCGGCGAACCATCCACCTTAAGATGGTTATTTTCAAACCCGATGCGTGCGTGCCCGCCTAATCCGGCCCCGGTCAGGATACAGGCATTCTCATAAGCACCGAACGCACAAAGCATCCACTCCGACACATATGGGGATGCTCCCAGAAACGGTAAAAGATCAGATGGCTGTGATACCTGCCCTGCGGTGTATCGCCCTAACACGAACAGGACCGGAAACTTTTCACCGGGCAACACCCCGGCCCTGACCAATTCATTGAACCGTTCCACATCCTCTGGCGCGTACAGAATGAATTGCGGGCTGATCGACGCTTCGCGCATGAATTCAAAGAAAGCCCTCAAGCTATCGAGATCGGCTTCTTTAGGGGCAATTTCGCGCACGGCAATCGAAACAGCTTCGGGGACAAGATTGCGGATCATGTCCATTTGTTGCCGGGCGGTATAGATCCCGACTGCCTCGGTTGTAACCTGCAACAGCATATCATCCCCAACAGAGGCCCTGACTTCGCTTAGCATTTCACGATACCGGCCAACATCAAGACTATGTTTCTGTGCATCGTCACGCACATGCAAATGCATCATTGCTGCACCGGCCGCCTTGCATTCCATCGCAGTCCTTGCAACTTCCGCCGGTGTGATCGGAATGTTTGGAAGGTCTTTCTGAGTCTTGCGCGCACCATTCGGTGCGGAGGCAATCAGAAACGGTTTGTCACCATAGTCCATCATGACAGCCCCTCTGCCGCAAAGACGTCGTCAAGCGCACCGGCAAACAGATCAACGATCTTTGCAACATCGTCTTCGTTAATGATGAAGGCAGGTGCGAACAAGACATGGTCCCCCCGCACGCCATCAATCGTGCCCCCCATGGGATAGGCCATTAATCCGCGTTCAAAGGCCGCCTTTTTGATTTTGGCATTGAGTTTTACCGCAGGATCAAAAGGCTCCTTGGTTTCGCGATCGGCAACAAGCTCCACACCACGGAAAAGCCCTCGTCCACGAATGTCACCGACGAAAGGATGCTGACCAAGCCTTGCCTGCAACCCGGCCTCAAGGTTCTCTCCTTGCTTGACCACGTTGGCCAGAAGGTTGCGTTCCTTTATGACACGTTGTGTCGCAAGCGCCGCCGCACAAGCAGTTGCATGCCCCTGATAGGTATGTCCATGCTGGAAGAAACCCGATCCGGTGGCGATGGCATCATTGATCTTCTGGGAAACAAGCACGGCGCCAATAGGCTGATAGCCAGCGCCAAGCCCCTTGGCGATGGTTTGCAAATCCCCTGAAATGCCTTCTTGTTCGATTGCATGCAATGTCCCGGTGCGGCCCATGCCACACATGACCTCATCAAGGATCAGCAGCACACCATATTGATCACAAATTTCGCGCACACGTTTGAAATATCCCGGAACGGCGGTAAGCGCACCGGCGGTTGCCCCGACAACTGGCTCGGCCACGAAGGCTGCAACATTGTCCGCCCCAAGTTCAAGAATGGCGGCTTCAAGTTCATTGGCCACGCGCAGGCCATAGGCCTCTGGCGTTTCGTCATCACGCTGATCACGGTACTGATAAACAGGTGCGATGTGACTGGCCGTGATCAATAGTGGCTCAAACTGTTTGCGCCGCCACATATTGCCGCCAACCGACAGCGCACCCAGCGTGTTACCGTGATAGGACTGACGACGGGCAATGACGTATTTGCGGTCTGACTGACCGATTTCCAGAAAATACTGACGCGCCATTTTAAGCGCAGCTTCGGTGGCTTCGGAGCCACCAGACACAAAATAGACCTTGTCGATACCTTCGGGCGCAGAGGCGACCAGTTCTTCAGCCAATTCTTCCATCGCATCGGAAGAAAAGAACCCCGAATGGGCATAAGCGATCTGATCAATTTGCGCATGCATCGCCGCCCTTACATCCGGGTCGGAATGACCAAGGCAGGATACGGCCGCACCACCACACGCATCCAGATAACTTTTGCCAGTATGATCAAAAATATAGATCCCCTCGCCCCGAACGGCGCGTGGCGGGATGGATGTGCTTGTGCGGTGTAAAACACGGGTCGCACTGTTAGGAGAGGTGGCAAGGTTTGACACATTGGTCATGATCGAAAATCCATCAAGGGCTGTATGTTCGGGGCAACCGTTAGTCTTCGAAATACGTATCGAAAACAGCGAGTTGTTCTTCTGCCGCTGCAATCCTTTGCAGGGCTTTCTGATCTCCGCGTGCGACAAGCAGGGCAACAAGTGCCTGCATGACCGAAAGGGCCGCGGTGAAACTTTGGAAAAAGGATTGTGACGTATCGCGCACCACCAATTTACAGAGCGCATTAACAGCGATCGGCGACACATCGGAATCGGTCAGCGCAATAACCGGGCAATGCTGATTGCAGGCAAATTCGACTGCCCTGATCGTATCGCGGATATATGGCTTTGCCCCCACCGCAATCAAAACATCACGGCGACCGATCCCGCGCAATTGATCGCCAAACGTACCGGAATGCCCGTCAACCAGAACGCCGTTATCCCGAAACAGTCGATAGGCATAGGCAAATTGCACCGCAGCCGGATATGCCGCACCTTTTCCAACAATAAAGACGTGACGCGCGTCTTCTATCATGGCGCATGCATCAATCATGCGTGCGACAAGTTCCGGCGAATAGGCCGCACTTATATTATCGATTTCTGTACGGCAAATGCTTTCAAGCAAATGCTCGTCACGGTTCACATCCTGATCCGTTCTTTGCGTCTCGCGGGCGCGCTGGGCATAGCTTTCAGGCTGATCAAGCAGGCGGCTTTGGTAATGATCGCGGAACTCGCGCCAGGTTTCGACACCAATCGCGCTCATGAGACGGGTAATGGTACTGGGCGGCACATCAGCAGCACGCGCAAGTGCACGCATCGATCGCAAAGCAACATCGCTGGGATGATCCAGAATGTATCTCGCAGCCTTTTGCATCTGCGGACTGAGTTTGCCATAGTCCGAGATCAGTTTTTCACGCAAATCAGATTGCACACCGTCACCCGATTACCCAAAAGCCTTTTCCTCGACCAAGATTAGGCCATAGCCGCGCATTGACCACAACAATTGTTTCAAATTCATATTAAATCGAAACAGATGTTTCAAAATCTGTTTCGGTGCGCGATCCGGCGAGCACGGCCTTGTTTGTGAAAAACATGGACTTATTAGAAAAAACTGTAACAATACGGAAATCCATCATCGAAACC
Organism: Thalassospira sp.; assembly: GCA_048264285.1. Classification (GTDB taxonomy): domain Bacteria; phylum Pseudomonadota; class Alphaproteobacteria; order Rhodospirillales; family Thalassospiraceae; genus Thalassospira. The sequence continues at coordinate 64,730 of JBLXDD010000019.1, read as the reverse complement.
CATACGTTTCATTGGCGCACATAGATGTGCCCCTTGGTGGCATCCAAAACTCCGAATCGCTGGACATCCAATGGATAAGAAGATCATTGAGTCCCTTAGTCAGACACAGGCAGGCATTGCTCTGTTTGATGAAAACGAACGGATTGTCTTTGCCAACCCTGCTTGGGAACAATTGATTTCCGGTGTCGCCGAGGAAGACCTGATCTTTAACGAAACCGAGCTTTCCGATGGCGGGATGATTTCCATTTGCCTTGTCAAACCACTGGCTTTGGCAGCTGAACGCCCAGATAAGGCACAGCCAGATGGCAAGGAAGCGGCAGGCACGGTCATCATTGCAGATGACAGCGAAAGCAACCGCATGGTTGCGCGCCGTATCCTGCAAACCGAAGGATATAGCGTCATTGAGGCCAGCAACGGACAAGCGGTGCTTAATATCCTCAAGCGCGGGATCACGGTTGATATGATCCTGATGGATGTTGAAATGCCTGATATGGATGGATTGCACACGACAAGACGCATCCGCCATATGGCGGGCCCGGTGTCGCACATTCCGATCATTGCCCTGTCTGCACATCAAACGCGCGACTGGAACATCATCGCCCGCCAATCTGGTGTTGATTTATTCATCAACAAACCAATCCAGCGTCAAAAACTGATCGAAACCATGCGGCAACTGATCACGCGATACGTCGATACAGATCCCGCCTTCAATGCCCCGGAAACGTCCGGCAAACGATCCAAAAGCACCCGGATCGGTCGTCCGCCGCGACCGGAAACCCTGACTTGGCCGGTGCTGGATGTGGATATCCTTGAACAACTTTATAGCGATGCCGGAGATGTCGGTGCCAGATGCGGAATTGAAATTTTCATCAATGAAACAGAAAACCGGCTGGTGAAGATTGATCGCGCACTGTCAGAAAATGACATGGCAACAGTACGCAAAGAAGTTCATGCCCTTAAAAGCACGTCTGGCACTTTTGGCCTGCGCCAGCTTTCAGAACTGTGTGAAACAACGCAATCCGCGTTTGAAGACAGCGCGCCCGATGAAAGCCGCCTGCTGTCACTTTCACGGCAAGTGGTGCTTCTTGCCCCGGCGGCATTAACCGCATTGAACCTGTATCACCGATCACGGAGCATCAGCAGCATTTCCAATGGCTGATCCAATGTCTGAACCGCCTCTTTCCTGCCAGATTTTCCACACCATCAACGCCCAGACGCTGCGTGCCATATCCAGATCTTTGCCGGATATGGCGCGTTGCCAATAGGCATCTTTGACATCACGTGAAATCGCCAATTCGTCAAAAACAGTATCGCGAATGTCGGCATCTGATCCCCACCGATATCTGGCCACACGTGACAACCACATCGCCACCGGTGGATTAAATCCCATTTTAGGGTTTTGCACATGCCATTGTGGCAGGTCGGATGCGATTGCCTGACGCCAAAGCGTTTTAGGCCCCTGTCCAAGATGGCATGCCGCCGGTACGGATGCCGCCAACCGCACGACATCATGACCCAAAATTGGCAAACGATATTCAAGCCCGAATGCCATTCCGCACCGATCCGACATCAAAAGCTGATTGCCTGGCAAAGTGACATCACGGTCAAACATCATCATCGCATCCGACACCGCCAGACCGCGCCCGATCAAAGTTTCAGGCACCGCTAACAAGGCATCGCATTCGGCAATAACACAGCGATTATTCCACATGGAAAAAGCATGTTCGTCCCCGTCAGACGCCCCGGCAAGAAACCGATGTGCTTTGCTGTTTTTCCTATATCCGCTTAGTTTGGCGATTAAGCGCCGAAGAGGTTTGGGCAGATGTCGCCAACAGGTTTCGTAAAGCCGTCCTGCACGGTATCGCGGATAACCGCCAAATAGCTCGTCGCCGCCATCCCCGGACAGACATACCTTGACATGGGCACTTACCGCCTGTGAAAGACGGTTCAATAAAACAATCGACGGATTGGCAAAAGGCCCGCCGACATGATCCAACGCGTTACAAAGTTCCTGATGGATTTCATCCGATGATGCAGGTGCTTTCACCACGTGAAGAGATTGGCCCAAATGTTGACAAAGCTTCGTGGCCGCAACGCTTTCGTCATAAGCTGGATCATCAAACCCCATAACGAACGCCACAGGCGGGCTTTGCCCGCGTTCACGGGCAACATCGCACGCCAAAGCCGCCACGCCGGCACTATCCAAACCGCCCGAAACCAACGTCCCGACAGTACAATCAGCATCCATCGCATCTGCGACAGATTGTCGAACAGCTGAACGCAGCCTTTCGGGTGAAACCTTGTGATCACGGCCATGTTTTAGTGACTTTGCCGGGTGGGCGATAAGGTCTGTAGTCGTTTTTCCGTTCTGATTGCGCACCAGCATTCCGGGCTGCAATTGCGTCACCCTCAGCGCCCCCGTTTGAGGAGCTGGCACAAACAGATGCGCCAAATAACGAGGTTTGATTGCCTGATCACGGGTCATGGTGCCCCATTCGGAGAATGCCGTCATCTCCGAGGCGAAACTTATCTGCCCATTCGGATGTGAATGAACATATAGCGGCTTGATCCCCAACGGATCACGTGCCAGCCATAGGCAGGACTGTACATTATCCCATAAGGCGAATGCATATTGCCCGGACAATTTTGCCAACGCATATGCGGGATTGGTTCCCTTTATGATTGACCGGGCCATGATCGCCAGCACCAATTCCGCGTCGCTTTGGCAGGAAATTGTCTGCCCGTGACGGGTAAGCTCCGCAATCAAACGCCGATGTCCCGCGATATAGCCATTAAAGGCCAAAACGAACCGCCGATCAGAGGATATCAAGGGTTGATTGGCAACATTGCTTGGATCCGTTGTCGCCAGACGCACACATCCAAGGGTGATTTTCCGATCTGCGTCGGTCCATGTCCCGGTGTGGTCAGGACCACGATGGGCAAGAGCCCGCAGCATCGCAGCAACAGATTTATGACGGGTCGGTTCTGTTGTACCTGCGATGCCACACATAGTCAGCCAGTTACATCCAGGTGGTCTGGGTCGCATACAGTTGCGTTTGTCAGCCGAGCTTGCAAATCACGCAACACATAAAGGCGCAGGGCACTTGAAAGATTGCCTTCGCGCTCCGTATCAATTTCCACGACCAGTTCCGCAATTGTGATGGCACGTCGCCTGGCAATTCCGACCAATTCTTCCCAGAAGGCATCTTCAAGCGAAAAACTTGTCCGGTGCCCGGCAATTGTCACTGATCTTTTACGGACGGCATCTTCCATTAAATGTTTAATTCCGGCACAAAAACGATCATGATTTCAAAAGCTTTTCGCCATGATAGGGCATCGACATGAAATTCATACATCTTTCCGACCTTCACATTCTGGCCCGAAATGACGTGTCACGCCAACCTGATGCGGCAGCAACGCTTCGCAAGGTCATTACCGAAATTAACACCTATCACGGCGACGCGGAAATCTGCATCATTACCGGTGACGTCACCCACCGGGGAACGCCTGATCAGTATGAAAATGCGGTTGAAATCCTTTCCGACCTTGCCATTCCCTATCTGATCATTCCGGGAAATCACGATATCCGCGAAGCGTTTTGCGATGCTTTCCCGACGATTGAAACCGACACTCATGGCTTTGTCAATTTCGGCCAGACCTTCGATGGTATTCGATTTGTCATGATGGACAGCATCGTGCCCGATCATCACCACGGTACACTTTGCACCCAACGCCTTGACTGGCTGCGCGATGAACTGACGGCACATCGCGACACCCCCACCTTCCTGTTCATGCATCATCCGCCGATGGAAATGGGCTTGCCGTTCATGGACTCGATCCGTCTTGATGCGGAAAATGAACTTGGTGAAATCGTTTTAGCCAATCCGCAGATCAAGCATCTGTTCTTTGGCCACCTTCATCGCCCTGCATCCGGCACCTGGCTTGGGGTACCGTTTATTCTGGGATGCAGCACCCAATCAGGTGAACCTCTTGATTTCCGGCACGAAAAAGAAGAAGAGCTTCGCGATCCCAACCCGCTTGGACCGGGGTATGGCATTGCCTTTGCCGATAGCGCGGGTGGGCTTCGCTATCACTTCAATTTCGTGAAGTTCGATATGTAAATTGGTTCAGGCTGCTTCTGCAGCCCGATCCCATTCCTCGCGAACGGTTGCGTCCGCTTCGTCCGCCGAATATGCGTCGCGCTTTTGGGCAAACGCCGCAGGCTCCATCAATTGCGACAAGGCCCAGACCGCACTGGCGCGGATCAACGCACTTTCATCTGACAACAGAACTTCAATACGCGCGATCAGATCCACAGCCCCACTGTTGCCTGCGGCAATCAAAACATTGCGCAGGAACTTCACCCGACCGATCCGTTTGATCGGCGATCCGGTAAAGAACGCGCGAAACCCCGCATCGTCCAGATCCAGAAAATCAGCCAAGCGCGGGGCTGTCAGTTCAACACGCGGGATAAAGGCAAGTTCCTTTGTCCGGGTGGCAAATTTGTTCCAGGGGCAAGCGGCCAGACAGTCATCACATCCATAAATCCGGTTGCCCATGGGTTTGCGAAATTCATGGGGAATTGGTCCGTCATGTTCGATCGTCAGATACGAAATGCATTTCCGCGCATCCAGCTTGTAGGGGGCTGGAAAAGCGTCTGTCGGACAAGCCGAAAGACATTTTGAACAGGATCCGCAATGATCGTTTTCCGGTTCGGCCTCGGGCAGGTCAAGGGTCGTGAAAATCTCGCCCAGAAACAGCCAACTGCCAAATTCCCGTGAAACAAGGTTGGTATGCTTTCCCTGCCAGCCAATGCCTGATGCCTGGCCCAACGGCTTTTCCAGAACCGGGGCGGTATCGACAAACACTTTGACCTGCTCTGTGCCACCCGACTGCTCGACAATCCAGCGTGCGAGCTGCTTCAGGCGTTTTTTGATCAGGTCGTGATAATCCTTGTTCTTGGCATAAACCGAAATCATTGCCCGGTCAGGATGATCCAGCAATGCCATCGGGTCGACGGCGGGGCCATAGTTGCTGCCAAGGACAATCACGGATTTGACGTCCGGCCATAGCATTTCCGGGTCACGCCGACGTGGCAGGCGTTCCGGATCATTCATCCATTCCATCGATCCGTATTCACCCGCCGCGACAAATTCGTCGAGCCGCTTTTGATTGCGGGCATCAATAGCCGGACGCGCCACACCACAGACATCAAAACCGATTTCACTGGCTTTGACCTGAAGCATTTCAAACGTGATGCTATCGTGCGTTCTGCTGGTCATGACTGAGTTCGGGCTTATCTTGTTTGGCGATCTCTCTCTGCTGCCTTATATAATCATCTGCCCGAAACGCAAAAGGCCGCAGCACAAAGCTGCGGCCTTCTTTGCATCATGAAACGTCAACCAACCTACCAGTTATAGGTCAGGTTTGCGACTACCCGACGACCGTCACCGGCGAAACAATAGTCCGAGCTTACGTAACAGTTTGCAATATATTCCCTGTCAAACAGGTTGGTGGCATTTACCCCAATGCCTATATTTTCGTTAACCTGATACTGCAGTCCAAGATCAACCAGCGTGAATGCATCAACTTCATAGGTGTTGGCATTTGTTGCATAGTAAGAACCGGTATAGCGAACACCCGCACCGACTGACAGACCGTCAAGAGCGCCCTTATCAAAGACATAGTTCAACCATGCGGACGCTGTATGTTCCGGCGAACTAAGCAAATCATTGCCTGTGTAGCCATCATTGTCCTTGGTAATTTCTGTCTCGGTATAGGCATATGCCAAAGATGCATTCCAGTTTCTCAGGAAGGTGAATTTACCTGACAATTCAACGCCGCGCGAACGCGCCTCGCCGGTTTGCACTTTAAAGGAAGTGTCGTCTGGGTCCGTAGTCGTTACGTTCTTTTTGGTGATCTGATAAACAGATGCAGTAAACAACGCATCCATGCCTTCGGGCTGATACTTCACCCCTGCTTCATACTGGGTGTCTTCCTCTGGATCGAATGGATTGCCACTGGAATCTGAACCCGAAACTGGCGAAAACCCCTCGGAATAGCTGATATAGGGCGCGATCCCGTTATCAAAAACATAGCTAAGCCCAGCCTTACCAGTAAACGCTTCGTCATTCTGATCTAGGCTGCTACCGTCTGCATATTCCGTTTCACTATCAACCTTCGAGTAACGCCCTCCCAACGTCACGACCCAATGATCCCCCAGGTTCATTTGATCTTGGGCATAGATCCCATATTGGTATGTAGTTTGCTCGTAGTTCTGCGACGACGAATAGGTCGGATCATAACTAGACTGCGTGATGACGGGATTGGAGACGTCCAAGCTCGTTACGCCATAGTCATACCCGTATTTATAGTCGTTGACTTCATATTCACCATCGACTCCCAAAAGCAGCGTGTGATCAATGCCGCCAGTCGCAAACCCTGCCTCAAACTGATTGTCGAGAACAAACCCACCGATTTCGTTGTCACCTTCGCTGGCATAACGCGACAGCGTCGACCCTGTCAGACCGACAGGGAACAACCCAATTTCGTAAGTATCAATATAGGTGTAGCGGGTGTTCTGCCGAAAAGTCCAAGTTTTGTTGATCCGATGTTCAAACTCGGTACCGAATGATACCTGATCACGTGTGAATTCATCGAGATCAGGATCACCAGACAGGAAATCGTAATAGTTGCCGTTCAAATCGACAAACCGGTATGAAGTCCCGCGGTCTTCATGCATATATTCGGCAAGCAATGTTAGCTTGGTATCGTCATTGATCTGCGCCGTCAGAGACGGAGCAAAGTAGATCCGGTCATTATCGGCTTCCTCACCGTTGGCAAAGTCATATTCGCCGCTTGCATTTCGCACGACACCAACCGCCCTGAACAGCAGGCTTTTATCTGCATTGGCCGCACCGCCAATATCGAATGCCCCCTGAAAATGATCCCATTCACCAACTTCCAGACGGATTTCCTGTTTCTGATCCGAACTTGGGCGTTTGGAAACGCGGTTCACGATACCGCCGGCCTCACTTTGTCCATACAAAGTTGAACTGGGCCCTTTCATGACATCGACACGTTCCAAGCCATAGGGTTCAGTTGCATACACGGCAAAACCCGATGACGTCGTTCGCAGACCATCCCGGAAGTCACCATTATCATAGTTGGTGAAACCACGCATCGTAACCCGATCGTGTCCCCGCGGATCTGTACCATAAATGTCGCCCAGGATTCCCGGTGTGTAGCGCAAGACATCTGTCACGGTGTGCACACCTCGGTCATCCATCTCTTGGCGTCCAACAACACTTACCGTCTGTTGGGTTTCCAGAATCGAGGTGGAGGTCTTCGTCGCCGCGCTTGAAACTTTGGCAACATAACTGTCTAAAGGTGCATTTCCGTCCTTGGCCAAGGCTGCGGTCACTCTGACCGGATCAAGAACGTTTTCCCCATCGACAGACAACTTTTCAATGGTCACGGTACCGCTGTCAGTATAGCGCCATGTAAAACCTGAACCACGCAGCAGCATGGTAAGAGCGGCATCAACCGACATTTCCCCCTGTAACGCAGGGGCCCGCAATTCACCGAGATCATCTGACGGGAACAGAAGTTTTAAATTTGCCTGATCAGCAAAACTGGTCAAAGCCCGATCCAGTTCCTGTGCTGGAATATCAAGGCGAACCTTCGTTGATTGCGCAACTTCAGCTTTCGGGGGGTTTTGGACAGCGATATTTGCCGCATTCACTTGCCATGGGCTGAGCATTGTAGCGCCGGAAACCAAAGTGGTCGCGACAAGACGTCGCATCCAAGTGTTTCGTGTATCGCCCCTGCGCAATTCCGAGTTTTGCTTTACAGCATCTCGCGCCGGCAAATTCTTTACATTCATCATAAGGCCTTCTGGTTAATCTTCCCCTTATTGCGAATGAAGTTAATAACCGCAATCATTCGCTCCTGACCTTATGACGATATGCCTCAACGTCATTTGCACCATATTTTTCAATTTTTTTGAATTTTTCTCGCAGGCAGGCTGTTTGCAGGCGTTCGTGTATCTTGACGGTCAATAAATCACAGTCAAAAGAGGCAACCTGACAACGGTTGCCCCGACAGTTTGCTCTAGCGAGTTCAACAGATCATCAAGGTTGGTTGTTTCAAAAACCCCTGTGACCTTAAGGTCGCGCAAGCTATCGCGCGCAATGATAATTTTTTCGTTCTTATAACGCTGAACTTCGTCAATCACGTCACCAAGTGCACGGCTGTTAAAGATCAGTTTTCCACGCTGCCAACTGCCATAAGTCGAAATGTCTGCATCCTTATAGACATCAGGGGCATGACCAGAACGGTAAAAACCTTGTTCCCCAGCTGTCAGACGGATTGCGTTACCCGTTTCGTTCCGGACCTCAACAATTCCTTCCTGCACGGTGACATCGACCTGCTCATCATCTATCCGCACGCCATAAACAGTTCCAACGGCCATCGCCTCGCCGCCTGAGGCTGTTACAATGAAGGGATGCTCTGCGTCTTTGGCAACGTCGAAAATTACCTCACCAACGGAAAGTTCGATACGTCTATCGTTGCCTGAAAAATCAATCGAAAAGGCCGATGCGGTGTTGAGATGCGCGATTGTTCCATCAGGAAGAGCCACTGTTTCAAATTCACCAACACCTGTCGCATAATCAGCATGCCAGCGTACCCAAGGATTACCAATGCCATTTGTGCCGGCAATTACAATTGCCAGAACGGTGCAAAAACTCGCTGCGATGTAGCTGATACGACGCGCAATCATTCTTGCTGATTTTGCAGATATCGGTGAAGGGCGGACAAAACGAGATGACCTTGAAGCGGCAGATGCAACAACAGGCGACGGCTTCAACCTATCATGCATGCCAGACCATTCCTGCGCGCTTGATGTCTCGTCCACCCCAAAAAACAGGGCTTGAGCATCAGACACTGCGCGGGCGTGGGCCTTGCTTTGCGCGCACCAAGCATTGAACTCTGCGCGATCTTGGTCAGAAACACTGTCAGATTGCAAACGCACAAGCCAATCGATCGCCTGATCGCTCAACCTTATCATGGCGTCATCATAGCCATGAAGCACAAGCTTTTTATGTTCTGCGCTTTGCGAGGTCAAAGCTTCTGCCCCTGATCCTGAACTCGGTCCCGTTCCTAAGCCGTTCACAAAGAACGACCATTCTTATTATTAAGACGTGTGAGACGAGCAAAAACTACCATTTTTTTTGCCATTATCTTTCTGCCCTTACCAACAGAGCATCTCGACAATGTTTCAAAGCACGGCCGATATATTTGGCGACCATACTGTTGGACACACCAAGCTTTTGCGCAATCTCGTTGTGGGAAAGTCCATCAACCCGAAACATCAATAAAGCTGCACGCGGCTTTTCCGGCAATTGACTTAGCGCTCGATCCAGTAGCGCGATCTGCTCACGTGATAAATAGATGTTTTCCGGGCCGGGTTTTGGATCACCGATATCGGCGACATGGAAGTCGTCTGCTTCAACATCCTGATGCACATTTTGGCGACGGTCACGTCGGATCTGGTCAATCGCAAGATTTCCGGCAACCCGATAAATATAAGCGCGCGGATTGTCGATCTGATCTTCGGTATCCAGAGTCTGGGCAAGGCGCAAATATGTATCTTGTACAACATCAGCCGCACGTTCAGAATCTCCGTTGAGCTTCCGGATCAGAAAGCGCAACAGTTGTTCGTAGTTTTCCTGAAAACTTGCAATGAGGACTGATGCGCTTTGGCGCGCCATCGCTATTTCCAACCTAACCAATCAAAGAGACCTGGCAAGCGTCTTTGCCGGGACCAGGGATTAACAACAACACCCAAAATTGACAATGAGAATAATTATCAACTTCTACCATCAAAAATCAGCCAACACAATGAACGCAGGTCATCTTAAAAAATCAAGCTGATCTGCGTCCATTTTCTGAAAACACGGCTAGCCACGCCCGCGATAAGGGGCCACACCCTGATCTGGTATCCAGACACCTTCGGGTGCCGGGCCGGTCTGATAGAACACATCAATCGGGATACCGCCACGTGGATACCAGTACCCACCGATGCGCAGCCACTTCGGGTCCAGGGTTTCGACAATGCGTTTGCCAACCTTGATCGTGCAATCTTCATGGAATGAACCATGGTTACGGAATGACGTCAGGAACAGTTTCAGTGACTTGCTTTCAACCAGCCAGTCACCGGGGACATAATCAATGACCAGATGGGCAAAATCCGGCTGGCCGGTGATCGGGCAGAGAGACGTAAATTCCGGCGCAACAAACCGCACACAATAATCGGTTCCTGCTTGCGGGTTCTGGACGCGCTCCAGCACGGCTTCGTCTGGTGAAGCTGGCAGGGTGGTATCGCCACCCAGCATGGTCAGATTGTCATAGATTGTTTGATCGGCCATGGGTTAGTCCTCGATAATCGGCACAGGATCAATGTCCCCGCCTTCCTGCCCGGCATGGAAATCGCGGGCAAAGGCATCCATACGCCCCTCGGCAATGGCTTCGCGCATGTCGCGCATCAGATCCTGATAATAGGCAAGGTTATGCCAGGTCAGAAGCACCGCGCCGAGGATTTCCCCCGCCTTGATCAGGTGATGCAGATAGGCGCGTGAATATTTCGTGCAGGCCGGGCACCCGCATTGATCATCCAGTGGCCGATCATCATCGCGATGGCGACCATTTTTAAGGTTCAGCGTCCCGCGATGGGTGAATGCCTGCGCATTGCGGCCCGAACGGGTCGGCAGCACGCAATCAAACTGGTCAATCCCGCGCATCACTGCCCCGACAAGATCGGACGGCTTGCCAACCCCCATCAGATAGCGCGGCTTGTTGGCAGGCAGCATATCAACGCAGAAATCAAGCGTATCAAACATGATCTGCTGGCCTTCGCCAACCGCAAGACCACCCACCGAATGCCCCGGAAGATCGAGCTCAGCCAACTTTTCGGAGCTTTCACGCCGCAGGTTTTCAAAAACGCTGCCCTGCTGAATGCCATAAAGCGCATAGCCCTCGCGGTTAACAAACGCATCCTTCGACCTCTTTGCCCAGCGCATCGACATCTGCATGCTTTCGCGCGCTTGCTGTTCGGTCGCCGGGAACGGGGTGCATTCATCAAACGCCATGGTGATGGTCGATCCCAAAAGATGCTGGATTTCCATCGAGCGTTCGGGTGTCAGGTTGAACTTGCGGCCATCGATATGGCTTTTGAAGGTCACACCTTCTTCGGTGATCTTGCGCAGTTTTGCCAGTGACATCACCTGATACCCGCCACTATCGGTCAGGATCGGTTTGTCCCAGTTCATGAATTTGTGCAAACCACCAAGGCGCGCGATGCGTTCTGCCCCCGGACGCAGCATCAAATGATACGTATTCCCCAACAGGATCTGCGCACCGGTATCCGCGACGTTTTCAGGCAACATACCCTTGACGGTCGCAGCCGTACCAACCGGCATAAAGGTCGGCGTATCAATTACGCCATGGGCTGTGTGAATGCGCCCCAAGCGAGCTTTGCCATCCTGGGCAAGCAATTCATAGCGAAATTCGGTCATCGGTTCTTATGTCCGTGCATCAATTTTGTTGGCGCATTCAAGCAGGCTGCAATCGCCATAGGAATAAAAACGGTACTCGTTGTCGATGGCGTGGGTATAGGCCGCCTTCATCCGTTCAAACCCGGCAAAGGCCGAAACCAGCATAAACAGCGTCGAGCGCGGCAAATGGAAGTTGGTCAAAAGCATATCCACCGCACGGAATTTATAGCCAGGCGTAATAAAGATGTCGGTCTCGGCCTCGAACGGTTCAACCACTCCGTCTTCGCGCGCCGCACTTTCAAGCAGACGCAGCGATGTGGTCCCCACCGCAACCACACGACCGCCATTGGCACGGGTTTCGTTGATCAGATCGGCGATTTCCTTGCTGATCGAACCCCATTCGGCATGCATCTTGTGGTCATCCGTGTCATCGACCTTGACCGGCAGGAAAGTGCCCGCCCCGACATGAAGCGTGATCGTGCGGCGATTAATACCGCGTGCATCGAGATTAGCCAGAAGTTCCGGGGTGAAATGCAAACCCGCTGTCGGGGCCGCCACAGCACCATCCTTTTGGGCAAAGATGGTCTGATAGTCGGATTTGTCCTGATCATCGCCACCCGCTTCGCGCCGGATATAGGGCGGCAGCGGCATGACACCGTATTTTTCAAGTGCCGCAATCAGGTCTGCGCCCGATTTGTTAAAGCGCAGCGTCACTTCGCCGCCATCCTTTTTATCAAGAACCTCGGCTTCGAATTCTTCGTTGACCTTGAAAGTTTCCCCAATGCGCAATTTCTTGGCCGGTTTGGCAAAGGCCACCCAAGTGCCAAGGCCTTCCTGTTTGTGCAGGGTGACCTCAACTTTTGCCTCGCCCCGTTTGCCAAACAAGCGTGCCGGGATCACACGCGTATCATTGGAAATCAGCAAATCGCCGGGACGCAGAATATCGGGCAGTTCCCGCACGATACGGTCCACGGTTCCCGTACCGGAAAGATCAAGCATACGGGCAGCATCACGCGGATTGGCCGGATGTTCGGCAATGCGTTCGCGCGGCAGTTCAAAATCGAACAGATCGACTTTCATGGATCAAGGAAATTCCGGGTCAATTGAAAAGGAATGAAGGAGCGTCTTATGCGCCCCTTCAGAAGAAACCACAAGACGGGGACAGACATATCACCCCCGCCTTTATCTTGAACATGGTCCGACTTAACTGCGGACCGGTTCTGCATTGATACGCGGCGCAACAACCGTCATCAAAAGACGGAACGGTGCCAAACAGGTGAGTGCCATGATCATCTTGGCGGCAAAATCACCCATTGCCCACGTATCCCAAGGAAGACCGGTACCGGCAAACGCGATCGAGAAGAACAAGACGGTATCAACTGCCGAACCGATCCCCGATGATACCAGCGGTGCTTTCCACCAGCTTGCACGACGCAATTTGTCAAACACGGTTACGTCAAGCATCTGGGCAACCAAAAATGCCGAACCCGATGCGATAGCAATGCGTGTATCGGCAAAGATCAGCGACAAAACAACCGCCAGGGCAAACCCTGCCAAGACAACAACACGCGCCGCATTCGCACCGCGTGCCCGGTTGGTCAGATCCGTAACAAGGAAGGCCACCGGATAGGTAAACGCGCCATAAGTCAGCCAGTCTGCCAATATCCCCGGCAGCGGATATTCGACAAGAATATTTGATGCAACAACAGTCGCTGCCATTGCCAGAATACCGAAAATGATCGCTTTCATCTTCACGTCCTTCGAATGTGGTAGCCCGCGCATAACAAATCTCGCGGCCCACCGAACTGGGCGACGATTTCTTACAGGGTCTGTGTAACTTTGGTGCGGGTGTTTACGCCCCTGCCTGTTCACGGTCAAGGAAAAACGGCGATCAGGATAACCTGATCGCCGCTGCAGATCGCTGCGCGTTGCCCAGGGGAAACGGGTCAGCGCACCGCGAAACCATATTATTTCTGCCGCCTACAACATGATGCCGCGAATGGTGAAGAACAGCAAAGCACCAAGAAACGCACCTGCAGGCACTGTCACCACCCAGGCGGTAGCAATGGTCACCGCATAGCGACGTCGCACCAGAAGCCGTTTACGGAGTTTCTTTTCCACTTTTCGCGCTTCGTTTGGATCAATTTGACGCAATGCTTCGATGTGCGGATTTGCCTGTGCGACGTCAGTTGTCGTCACCAACATGGGTTGCGGGTCCTGACGGCGGCGATGCGACAGGATTTCACGCAAGAAACCAACACCGAAAACCGCCCCGACAGCGATATGCGTCGAACTCACCGGAAGCCCCAATGCCGAGGCAACAATTACGGTTACGGCCGCAGACAACGCCACGGTATAGGCCCGGATCGGGTCAAGTTTGGTAATTTTTGATCCAACTGTCTTGATCAATTTCGGGCCAAACAGGATCAGACCGGCAGAAATACCAACCGCACCAATTACCATCACCCAGACCGGTATGTGCGCCGACGTCACAACTTCCCCGCTATCGACACCCGATACAATGGCTGCCAGCGGGCCGATGGCGTTGGCAACGTCATTGGATCCATGCGCAAAGGAAAGAAGTGCAGCTGAAACCACAAGCGGAATACGAAACAGCGAAGCAATTTCCTTGCGCCGGCCGGTCATTGTTTGGGAGGCGCGCAGAACGGCCTTGCGCACAGGGAAGACCGTCAGGAAGAAGGCCGCGATGCCAATCGCGACGATGACCGAGGCGTCAGCCTTCCAGATTTTCTTCACGCCCTTCATCATCAGATACATCGAAAACGCTGAAATCATCACGCCAACAAGGATCGGAACCCATTTGCGTGCCGCACTTACGCGGTCTTCGGTGTAAAGGATGCGAAATTTGATAAAGGCAAGGAATGCAGCAGCAATCACGCCCCCCAAAACCGGGGAAATAACCCAACTGGCCGCAATTTTACCCATGGTCGGCCAGTTCACAGCATCCATACCAACCGCAGCCATACCCGCCCCCATGACCCCGCCGACAATCGAGTGCGTGGTCGACACGGGTGCACCAACCCATGTCGCAAGGTTAAGCCAAAGAGCTGCTGCCAAAAGGGCCGCCATCATCGCCCAGACAAAAGTTTGGCCATCTGGCATCTGACTGGGGTCAATGATGCCGTTCTTGATCGTTCCAACAACATCGCCACCGGCGATAATTGCGCCTGCCGATTCAAAGATAGCGGCAATCACAAGCGCACCAAACATGGTCAACGCCTTGGACCCGACCGCCGGGCCAACGTTGTTTGCCACATCATTGGCACCGATATTCAGCGCCATGTATCCGCCAATAACCGCCGCAGCGATCAAAAATCCACTTTGCGGTAAACCGCCCATGTGAATGCCGACAAACGCACTACAGGCAAGCAGGAAAACAAGAGCCAGGCCAAGCTTTGCGCTAATCGAAGCTGTTTCACCCAGCCCCGCATCCATGCGCTTATGCCACCTGAGATCCTTGTCCAGAGCAGTCTTCTTGAGAGACATAATCAACGGCACCATCAAAGGGAATCGACGGGCGGATCATGTCGAAGCCAAACCCCTTTGTTAAGGTTTTTTTGCTATTTTGTGACAAACACCACATTTGACCGTCCACAAACGAGTACGGCCCCGTCAAACGGGGCCGTACTAAAACATCATAACCGATTGAAAAATCAGCGGCCAAACTGGTTTAGAAGACCTTTGAGCAATCCTTTGGCTGCATCTTCTGCGCTATTTCCGCCGGAATCAGAAGATCCGTCACTCGATCCGCTGCCGCCCAGTGCCTTATCAAGGATGTTGTCAAGAACCTGAACAGCAACCTTGTCCATACGTCCAGTGATGGCCGGATCATCGATCTTGCCTTTGGCATAGACACTAAAGGCTGGCAGTTCTTCGATCTTTTCAGAGAAATCAAAATCTGCCTGCGTGTCCATCACCCATTGCGGCAAATCAAGGGTGGCGTCTGCATCTGCTGTACCAACCCGCGAAACGGCCTCGACACGGGTGGTCTTGGCAATCCCGTCGGTGATGGTCATGTCCGCTTCCAGCGTCTGCAAAAGATCGTTATTGCCAACCCCTTCGACCACCATGGCCTGCGGCCCCTGGCTCAGCAATGCCTGAAGATTAAGGCTTGGATCAGTAGAACGATTATCCGCGTTGCTAAAGCGCACATCGTTCAACACCAGATTTGCCGTACCATTCAATGCCGATACCAAACGACGCGAGGTATTCCCCTGTGCCTTGACATCAAACGTCAATCCGGCACCGCCAAGGATCGTATCGTTGGCAACCTTGATCGGGGTAAGGTTTTCAATCCGTGCCTCTTTGAGATCCCCGGAAAGTGCCAGCTGCGGAACATCGGTATTGCGCGCATCAAAGGTTCCGTTGATCGCAAGATCCCCCTGCCCTAACAATCCCGTAAAGGATGGAATGGTCAAAAGACCATTGACCAGATTGGCCTTTAAATCCGGGTTGATCAGGCGATATGTATCAAAATCAAGCTGATCAAGTGCGATGGCGATATCGGCATCAATGGACCGAAGAGCAGATACATCAATCACATTGTCGTCCCACGGCGTCCCATCACGCGCATCAACGCGGGTAACCATCATGGATTTTGGCAAATTGAAGGCCGCTTTACGAGGACCACTACCGATACCGGGCATCAGGCTTGCACGTTCTGATGCTGGCAGGAACGGGTCAACCACAAGCTTGCCACCGGAAAGAACGACAGAAAGTTTGGGCTGTGCCTGTGAACCATCAAAGCGAACATTGCCAGACGTTTCAAATGCGCCAATGATAAGCTTCAGCCCATCGAGCGTAATATTCCGGGCATTGCCTTTTACGTCGCCCGAAACCGCCAGACGCCCGATATTCCCCGACGGGATATAGGTCGGCGCCAAAAGCTCGAGCGCACGATTAAGGCTGGATGCCTGCAAGGCAATTTTGCCATCCAGTCCCGGATTGCTGCCCAGCATTTCCGAAACAACACCATCAAGTGCCACCTGCAAAAGCGGGTTGGAGACATCAACATCAACCGTCGGTCCGGTCACCGGACCATTCAGACCAACATTCGCCTGAACACTCTTATAGCTGCTGGCCGGTGCCGGCAGCGTCATCCCGGTAAGCTTGGCCAACGGCTCCAGCGTTTTGGCGGTGACACGGACAGACAAGTTATCAAATGCCGGAACACTGGCCGCACCGTTAAAGGCACCCTTGGCACTGGCAGAAAGGCCGGCGGCATCGGCAACAGCAAAATTGTTCAGCGTGATGTTCGCACCGCTGATGCTGCCATCAATCGCGATACCGCGAACAGATACACCCGATGAAATGACTTCATCTGCGGCCAAGCGATAATTTGCCGCCAACCCGTCAAGCGGTGCCAGGGCATCTTTGATGACCTTGACCATATCTTGTTGCGACGCTGTGGCGGTGCTTCCGTTCGAAGATGCCCCACCAGCATCACCAGAGGCCGAGGCCGCTGTATCAGGAGAGGTAGAAACAGAAACATCCGAACCCGTTTCAGCAACGAGATACTGATCAAGATTAATCCGATCAAGCTTCAGACCAATCCCCAAAGCAGGCAACCCCGAACCGCTCATATTTGCAACAATCGCACCACGAATGGCGGTATCATCGACGCGCAAATCAAGATCGGAAATATTGAGTTGTTCAGATGTTCCCTTGATGCCCCCGGTCAACGAGAACCGCCGCAGCCGATCGGCACGAATGCCATCAACATCGACACCAAGCCAACGCATGACTGCGCGAATATTTTCGGATGCTACTTCATAACTCAGCGATGCACTGGGTTTGGGGGCCTCGCCAGAAATGCTCCCGAATACAGAAACATCCGTCCCGCCGGGCAAGCCGGCCGACATCTCGTTCAGTGTCACCTTGCTATTCGCGATTGCCGCGTTGATGCGGGCATTATGTACCGGTGTCTGGTTGTAGATCAGGGTTTCGACTTCGAAATCAATCGACGCGGTCAGATCCGCCGGAATTGCTGGCGAAGTTGCCGTCGCGCTTTTGGAAACCGTATTCTGCGAAGGGATTGATTGCCCCGCGGCGGTGGCATTATCCGATGCATTTGATGGCGTTTGCGCACCACTGCCCGAAGACGATGACGCAGCATCGCCTACATCGGCCAGTACCAGAATGCTATCAAGGTCAAGTTGATTGAAGCGCAGCGCGACATCCGCACTCAGACTTGGCTCCTGATCAATGGCAATTGCACCCGATCCCCGTGTTTCGCCAAAACGAATGGACAGGTCATTCAATGTCACCGACTTGGCATTGGCAGAAATGTGCCCGCCAAGATCAAGCGGTTTGGCAGCAATATCGGGAATATCGGCATCATCCCCGGCAATTCGAAGGGCAGCTTCGCGCAGATCTTCGAAATCGCTATCAATTTCGCCTTCGAAACCGGGATTGTCTGATGAAAGATCCACCCGCCCGGCGACCATGACGCCACCATCAACCTCGTCTATGCCCAGTTTCAGACTAACCGGGAACGGCGCGGTCTGGCTGATCTGCCCGACATTCAGCGCAAAGGTCAGCGGAATACCACGATAGAAGACATAGCCTTCACCCTCGATCGGACCATTAAGGGTTTGCGCCGACACGCCAAGGGTCAGCCCCTCGATCCGTTCTTCGGAACCGGGTGCACGATAAATGATAGTGGCATTTTCAATTTCCAGCCGGTCGACCTGAATGGTGCTGGCAAAGTCACTGCCGGCACTGTCATCAGAAACATTCCCGTCGTCATCGCTTGGTGATGGGCTGGTGGCATCGCCTGTGCTATCTGGTGTCGTGATCAGGCCTGCATCCGGGCCTGATCGCACGGCCTGTGCAGGATCGAACACAAGGTTGTTACGACCATCTTCAAAAGTCTCGATGGCAATGACCGGATCAATCAGATTGATTTCCGTGATCTGCACATTGCCAGTCAAAAGCGGCATCAACGCAACCGACACCCGAACTTCGCCAATCGATACCATGTCGGCATCCTGCGCACCGGGAACATTGCCCAGACTGACATCGGTGGCTGACAGGGATGGCGCCGGGATCAACGACATCGACAGATCACCCGCAACGACAAGCTCCCGGCCGGTCGCATCACGAACCGCCTGACTGATCTGTGCCTTGTAGCTATTCCAGTCAATCAACGACGGAATGATCAGCAACGCGGCAACAACAACCACGAGAAGTGCACCAATTGCGGCAATGATTTTTTTCAACAGTCAGGCTCCGCTTGATCGCATGGTCGCCCACAAAGATGTGGCCGCGACCGTCAAAGGATTGATTTTATTTCCGAAAGCATACGGCTCAAAGAGAGTCTCGCAACAGAAAATGACCGAATAATAAAGCGAATTTTGGGCAAATTTTATTCGTTGATCACTTCGCACACGTTCCCTGCATTTCCAAGCGCGTCTTTGTCATGTGTGTGGGTTTGGCGTTCCAATCAAGGATCACCTTGAAATCATTCTGTTTTGAAGAATTCAAAATAACGCCAGAATCCATGGAAAGAAAACCTTTAAGGTCATCCGGACCCTTACCAAACGGCGAAATACGCAGTTTAAAATCAATTGGATGGTGGAAACCACGCCTTAAAATGATACATTTTATAAAACAAAAAATTCAATCCTGACTTTCATTCCCCCCGAATGATCGTTGTACGCAATCGCGACAGGGAGGATTAAAATGACCGATACAACAATCGAAACGCCAGAAAAAGCGGTCGAACCCGGTCAGCGCGGAATCGCTGTACGTACCATCACCACCGATCAATCAGGTGTCTGGCTTCAAGCCGGATGGCGTGATTTCAAACGAACACCTGCCATTGGCCTGACTTACGGGGCATTCTGCACACTTGCCGGGTGGCTGGTTGTGCTCAGCATTTTTCGTTCCGGGCAACCCTATCTAACCTTGCCGCTTGCCGCGGGTTTCATGCTTTTGGCCCCACTGGTGGCTGTTGGCCTTTATGAAACAAGTCGCCGTCTTGAAATGGGTGAAAACGTTACCCTGTGGCATAGTCTTAACGGTTTTCGTCGCAATCCCGGGCAAATTGGCGCCATCGGGGTTTTGCTGATGCTGTTCTTCCTGGCATGGACACGCATCGCAATGTTGCTCTTTGCGCTTTTTTATAATGGCAGCATGCCTTCGCTTGATGTTCTGGTGTGGGAAACCTTCTTTTCGCGCGATGCCATTACGTTCCTGATTACAGGCGGGCTTATTGGCGGCATGCTTGCCGTTATCGCCTTTGCGGTATCGGTGGTATCCATTCCGCTTCTTGTCGATCGCGATGTTGATGTGATCACGGCTGTGATCATCAGTGTTTCGGCATTTCGCAAGAACTGGAAAGTTCTGATTGGCTGGGGTGCTGTGATCGCCATTCTGTCAGCTTGCGGCATGATCGTGTTCATGTTCGGCTTGGCCGTTACCATGCCGCTTTTGGGCTTTTCAAGCTGGCACGCCTATCGCGGGATCATTGATGAAAGTCAGGCCGACGTCGCCCGCCTGCGCCGCCAGGTTCCATAATACCGTTTTGGGTCTTTGGCCTTAACGCGATAAAGAAGGCCCCGTCCGTTTCGATGGACGGGGCCTTTGCATTCATCGCCGTCTTTGGCCGAAAATTCCTGCCCAAAGCGGCTGAGGATCAATTCTATGGGCTTGGAACAACCCCGGGGAACTGTCGAAAAGCGTGCTCAATTGCGGCTTTGTCGACGTCCTGAGTAATGAATACCAGATCAGACTGCCCACCATTTTGCACATCAGCTTGCAAGTGGCTTAGCGGATGCAGTATGTGCTGCACGCCGTGAACAATAACCGGCCTGTCATGTCCTTCGACATTCAGGATACCTTTCACCCGCAAAATCTTATCCCCCATAAACCCTTTCAGCACGCTTAGCCATTCGGTCAGTATATCTTCTGGAATAGGCGTCTGGCCGGAAAAACAATAGGAATTGATCCCGCCATCTTGCGCATGGTGGTGAACATGATGCTGATGATGGGTTTCATCGTGGTGGTGATGATGTTCATGATGGTGGGGCTCATCACTTTCTTCTGATGAAAGATCAATGACGCCAAACCGGTTTTCCCCTGCGGCGCCCAGTTCGACATTTATCACTTTCACCGGACTGACAATGCCATTCTTGACCGTGAACCGTGGTGCTAGTGCATTGATTTCATCAAGTTGATTTTCAAATGCTGCACGTTCGGCATCGTTAACCAAATCGGCTTTTGTCAAAAGCAGAACATCGGCAAGTGCGATCTGCTTCACCGCTTCGTCATGTTTTGCCAGCGTATCCGCACCATTGACCATATCAACCACTGTCACGATACCATCCAGTTTATATTTTGATGCTATCTGCTGGTTGGTCATGATGGTGTTGATAATCGGTGCGGGGTCGGCAAGGCCGGTCGTTTCGATTATCACACGCGTGAACTGTCTTTCGCCCTGACGTGAAAACCGCCACGTGATATCGCGCAACGTCTTGACCAGATCACTGCGGATTGTGCAACACATGCAACCACTGTTCATCTGGGCCACGGGGATTTCCGTGCTATGCGCCACCAGAAGATGATCAAGCCCGATCTCGCCAAACTCGTTTACAATCACCAATGCATCAGAAAGTTCCGGCTGTGTGATCAGATGATTGAGAACCGTGGTTTTGCCGCTGCCCAAAAAACCGGTCAGCAAGGTAATCGGAATCAAATCTGATGTCTGTTGGGTCGTCATTTACCAAGATCCTCGGATGCCCCACGCAACCGCGTCATGTGGGTGCAGACTTTCAAAATGCCTTACATGAATAGAAGGTTCCAAATACCCGTCAAGTGCGGCTTCGATACGTCTCGCCGCGTCCTCGACAAACATCAGGTTTTGGCCATTCAATGCTGCAAAGGCCTGTTCATCTTCGCGTTTTACGGCAGTCTGAACCGGCGTTCCAAGGGCAGCCTCGACACAATCGATCAATTCAAGCAATCCGAGCGTTTCCATATCATTTCCAAGCAAGACGGAAACGCGTGCCTGACTACGCTGGCTATGCGGTGTCGCAAGTGTACCATGATCGCGCAACCATGCGGATACTTCATCGGGATCAATCCGGTCCTCTGCGCCAAATTGCGCTTGAAATGCCTGTTCCAGCATTTGTCGCGACAATGCCGCCGAACATGGACAGGTCGAGGAATAAGCGACCGAAACTTCAACACGGCATTCAAACATTTTGCCACGCAGGACGGCATCTATGCGCACGGGATAGGATTTCCATCCCGACAGGCCCTTGGTCAACAAGGCCGGTCTTTTGACAAGAAGATAGAAACAAAGTCGCAATCGCGCATTGCCTGTTTCGCAACTGCGGTGACTTTCCACCATTTGCCCCAATAATTGCTGCAAAATGTGCGGAGACAGCACATCGCCTTGCGTCAGTTGGTCCAGCAACCGGTAAAGGCGCGACATATGAATACCCTTCACATCCGCAGCCGGTAAATCCACATGCACGTCTGCACGGGCATGTATGGTGCTAACACAATTGTCCTCTGCGATTGAAACTGGCAAATCAATGTCGTTCATACCAACCCAGGACAGCGGGCTCTGGTGCTTTGCTCTGTCGGCAAGGCTGACATCAGGTAATTCGGCGCTCATCAAAATTCCATTCATTTTCGGCCAAGGAAACAAGCCCCCCCTGTAATCTTGGAGCGCTTGTCCTACTCGTTCAGCCGATAGGGCTTTAGGGGAAGACTAAACAGAAATCCTCGATAACTCGAAAACCCCAGAACCCGCAGGGATCACCACTTGAACCCGCATTACGCTCTAGAATCTCCAAGAACAAACTGTTTAATTTCATTATCTTACACGTGATGTAACGTTATAACATAACTAATTTTAAAATTGTTTCAAGTTCCCATCAGAAGACGTTGACCACACAAATGCCACCGAGCCACCAAAACTAAAACCATTGAAAGCGGGAACAAAATCTGCGATCGGCTGTTTATGCTTTGTCGTATCCAGCGCACTGAGACATCTTTCACGCTCAGGGCCAGGACTTGTTAAACTTCACTGGCATGCGTGCCATAAATTGTCCAAGATCGGTCGGCAACAGATCAGGATCTGGCAACCAACCGCTTTTATGAGTTATTTGATCATGAACAAGGCCCGCGCGTTTCGTCGTGTTATCCCTATTTCGGCTTCGCTATTTGCCCTGCTCATAAGCGCGCAAGGTGCGTTTGCGCAAACCAACACAGCTGACGGGCCGCAATCCACCAGAACGCCGGATGACAAATGGGGCGTTTCACTATCGGTTGAGAACGATCTGTTCACGCCAACCAATAGTGACCAGCATTATACAAACGGCGTGCGCATTGCATTCATCTCGCCCGAAGACGCTGCCCCGGCAAGCTTTCTGAACGTTGCGAAAAAAGTTCCTTTTTTTGCATCCGAAGGCCGTATTCGCACCAGTTATTCGCTGGGGCAGACCATGTTCACCCCAGATGACATCTCGATTGCCGAAGACCAGCCCGATGACCGGCCATGGGCCGGAATGCTGTATGGCACCGCGGGCCTTTTGTCTGATACCGGCCTGCAAAAAAAGGGCGCAGACAGCAATTATTCGCGCATTGATACACTGGAACTTACCCTTGGCGTGGTTGGTCCTGCGTCTTTTGCCGAAGAAACGCAAACTTTCGTCCATAAACTGATCAATAGCCCCAACCCCGAAGGCTGGGACAACCAGATCAAGAACGAACCGGTCATCGGCCTGACCTATGAACGGAAATATCGCAGTTGGTTTGAAGCCGATCTTCTGGGGATCGAATTTGATGCCACCCCGCACGGGGCAATAACACTGGGCAATGCCTTTACCAATGCGGAATTGGGCACGATGTTCCGCATGGGGTTTGATCTGCCTGCCGATTATGGCCCGCCGCGTATTCGTCCCAGCCTGCCGGGGTCCGACTTTTTTGTCCCCGACACAAAAGGCTTCCCGCTAAGCGGCTATATCTTTGCCGGTTTTGCCGGGCGCTATGTGGCACGTGACATCACCCTTGATGGCAATACCTTTGCCGATAGTGCATCTGTGGACAAAGAACCATGGGTTGGCGATTTACAGATCGGTCTGGCCGTGATCATTGGTCAGGCACGCCTGACCTACACCCATGTCTATCGCACCCCGGAATTTACTGCACAAAGTGGTGCGGATCAGTTCGGATCTCTATCCCTTTCCTTCCGGTTCTGATCATAAAAAAAACGGGGCAAGAACGCCCCGTTTTCCATTAGACTATTCTGTTAACCGCACGGCATTAAAGACCGGGAATCAGCTTACCCGGATTCATAAGGCCTTTGGGATCAATGGCGTTTTTGATCGCGCGCATCATGGCGATGGTGTCTTCGCCATGCTCTGTCACCATGAAATCAAGTTTGCCATAGCCAATCCCATGCTCGCCGGTGCAGGTACCCCCAAGCTTGAGCGCGCGTTCGACCATGCGACGGTGCAGACGGTTGGCTTCTTCCATCTGGGCCGGGTCTTCAGGGTCAAGCAGGATCAGGGTATGGAAATTGCCATCGCCAACATGGCCAATGATGGTGCATGTCAGCGGACTGGCATCACAATCGGCACGGGTTTCGGTGATTGCCTCTGCCAGTTTTGAAATCGGCACACACACATCGGTTGGCATACCGGCCTTGCCCGGCTCCAACTGAAGCGATGCGTAATAGGCCTTGTGACGTGCTGCCCAAAGCTTGTTACGGTCTTCCTGACGGGTGGCCCACTGGAATTCCTCGGCACCAAATTCCTCGGCGACCGATTGTACGAATTCGGCCTGTTCCTTCACCCCCGCCTCAGAGCCATGGAATTCAAAGAACAGGGTCGGTGCCTCTTTGTGATCAAGCTTGGAATAGTTATTCACCGCGCGCACCTGCAACGGATCAAGAAACTCGATCCGTGCAACCGGGATACCTGCCTGAATGGTCAGAATAACCGTGTTAACCGCATCTTCGACTGTCGGGAAGGCACAGACGGCGGCCGACATCGCTTCGGGGATGCCATAAAGCTTCAAGCCGACTTCGGTAATGATACCAAGGGTGCCTTCGGAACCAACAAACAACCGGGTCAGGTCATATCCCGCCGATGATTTGCGTGCACGGTTGGCGGTTTTGATGATTTTGCCATCCGGGGTGACGACGGTAAGGCTGAGTACGTTTTCACGCATGGTCCCGTAACGCACGGCATTGGTGCCCGATGCACGGGTTGCGGTCATCCCCCCGATAGAGGCATTGGCCCCCGGATCAATCGGAAAGAACAAACCGGTATCGCGCAGATGATCATTGAGCTGTTCACGGGTCACACCGGCCTGAACACGGCAATCAAGATCCTCGTTGTTAACTTCAAGGATCTGGTTCATCTGCGACACATCAATACAGATACCACCGCGAAGGGCTGCGACATGCCCCTCAAGCGACGATCCTGTCCCAAACGGAACAATCGGAACATCATGGGCGACACACAGCTTGACCACCTCGGCCACTTCCTCGGTCGAATTGGCAAAAACCACCGCATCGGGCGGTGATGCTTCATGCCAGCTTTCATCCTTACCGTGCTGTTCAAGCACGGATACCGAAGTTGAAAGACGATCCCCAAGCATCTCGCGCAGGGCAGAGATCAGACTTTCCGGGGTTTCGATGCGGTCATATTCGCGAACTGACATGATGTTTACTCTTTCGGCCTATTTGGTCGTGATGGCGTTTGTCCGAATCACCTTTGATCTGTGGGGATGGCAGCCCGGACAGAAATTTGGCGGACACCCTACGCCGTGACACGAAAAATTGGTATTACCTTTTGCCGGTAAAACGCAAAAAGTTGTCTTATCGCGCCCCGGTCAACATATCGGACACAGGCAAAAGAATGAAAGCGCAGCCCATAAGCAACGCCATCATTGCATATTTACTTAGGCTTAGCCCTTATTGCGATCCTGCGGCAGCGCGGCAGCAATACGATCTGCGAGGCGTGAGAATGGCAGGCTTTGCAGCCAGACCGTCCCCGGCCCTTCAAGGGTCGTAACAAACAGTCCCTCGCCACCGAACAGGGCATTGGTAAAGCCGCCGACAAACTTGATCGAATAATCAATTGATGGCGTCATCGCCACCAGCGCACCGGTATCAACCCGAAGCGTTTCACCCGGTGCCAAATCCTTGCGAATGATCGTGCCACCTGCATGCATGAAGGCCATGCCATCGCCACTCAGCCGCTGCAGGATAAAGCCCTCGCCGCCAAACAGGCCGGCACCGATTTTTTTGGAAAAGGCAATATCGATATCAATGCCTGATGCCGCACAGAGAAACGCATCCTTCTGGCAAATGATTTCACCACCATGTTCAGCAAGGTTCAAGGGTACAACCTTGCCCGGATAGGGGGCGGCAAAGGCAACATGCCCTTTGCCCGATCCTTCATGAACAAAGCTTGTGATAAAGAAACCTTCGCCGGTCAGCATGCGTTTGAACCCGGAAAACAGGCCACCGCCCGTTCCGGTCTGCATGGCAATGCCATCGCCCATATACATCATGGCCCCGGCCTCGGCCCGAACCCCTTCGCCAGGATCGAGTTCGATTTCAACCAGTTGCATCTCTTCACCATGGATCGCGTAATCGATCACATCTGCCATTTGGGCATCTCCTGTTTATCGGTTTGACCGGTTCTGAACGACAAGTTTGGAACCTGCGATGACCAATCGCAAGAAAAAGGGGCAAAAACGCGACACAGGCAACGCGTGGCAATGAAATAAAGGTCTGGTGCTATATCGACATCAAATTCAGGAAAACCAGCCAAAGGGTATTGAAATCAAAGCATTTCATCACGAGGTTTCTTATGCATCCTATTTGGATAATGCTATAATACAGGGTAAGTCGACCAAGCTTGTTGGCCGATAAAATATGAAGGCACGTGCGTATGGTCTCTCACAGAAAACTAGACTGGATCACACAGGACGAAGCAATCGCCGCATCGCTTGAAAAATGGCAGCGCGTTGTTGATTTGTTGACCAAGCTGCTTGGTGCCGATGCGGGCTATGTTGTTGAGTTTAATAAAAATCTCGGCTATCGCACCGCTGTGACAAGCCAAACCCCTGAAAACCCTGCCCCGGATGCCGCTGACCACCCTGCGCCGCTTGATTCCAACATTTATTGTCGCCAGGTCGTCGAAACAAAAATGCCTTTCTATGAGCCTGATGCACGCAACAAGTCCGAATGGGCCGATAACCCCGAACTGACCGAAGAGGGATTTGTATCCTATCTCGGCACCCCGCTTTTATGGCCTGATGGCGAAGTATTCGGAACGCTTTGCGCATTTGATAAAAAGCAAACCCGATACGATGCGACGCTTAAGCAATTGATGGAAGTCTTCCGCGACCTGATCGAAGCAGATTTGCGCCTTTATGAGCAGCTGCAAATCATGCGCGATTTGTCGATGACCGATCCGATGACAGGCTTAAACAACCGTGCCGGTTTTGAATTATTGGCCCAGCAAAAAATCAGGATCGCAAAACGCTATCACCATCACATCGGGATCATTTTCATTGATCTCGACAATCTGAAACACTGGAATGACGAATACGGCCATGCGGCTGGTGATGCCGCGTTGCGCGCTGTTGGCCAGGCCATTA
Organism: Thalassospira sp.; assembly: GCA_048264285.1. Taxonomy (GTDB): domain Bacteria; phylum Pseudomonadota; class Alphaproteobacteria; order Rhodospirillales; family Thalassospiraceae; genus Thalassospira. The sequence goes on along the minus strand of JBLXDD010000019.1, from coordinate 37,524 downwards.
GCGAATGCATTCGCGAAGTTGATATTTGCGGCCGCATTGGCGGTGATGAATTTGCTGTTTTGGGCTATGTCCGCAATCGCGGGGACCTGACAACCATCATCACGCGGGTACGCAACACCCTTGACCATGCCAAACTGACCGTACCGAATGCAAAATCGCCAATCCATGACACACCACAAATCAGTTGCGGCGCATCGGTTTTCTTTGACCCGATTGACAAAAGTCTGGATGAAATGATGGCGGCTGCCGACCTTGAGATGTATCGCGACAAGAAAAACCGCCGCTCATAACCATGCTGAGCGACATTTGTTGACGATGCTACAGCAACCGACATTTTCCCCATATATCAAATTGTGATGACGGGCCACGAACACCTTGGATCGGGCGCTTCATTAACCTCGCAGTATTGTTTTTACGCGAAACTCCGTCATGGGAGTTACCGTTAAAAAAAACAAACACTTAAGAGTGCATCACATGCAAATACGCAAAGGTAATGCAAACGATCTTTCTGATGTTCGCGCCGTATCGGACCGCGCGACAACATCATATATCGCAAAAGAAAACCTTGATGACATAACCGCCACGCATCTTCGCAATCTGACCGATGCGGCGGTTGATGCATTCGCCAACGGTGTTGAGTCCGTCGGGCACTCCGTCTATGTGGCTACGCGTGATGATGTTTTTGTCGGGTATGTGATTGCAGCACATGATGCACCGGAAATTTGCTGGATCTTGGTAGACCCGAACGAACAAGGCAGCGGCGTGGCCAAAGCCCTGATGATTGCGGCTCTCGATGCGCTGATGGAATATGGCGCACGGGGCAATGTGCAGCTATCCGTCCCCGTCACCAATGAACGCGCCATGGCATTTTATCGCAAATTCGGCTTTATGGTCACCGGCCCGGTCAAGGATCAACAGCTTCCGATGATCGAAATGCAGCGCGCAGCTTGACAAATCCCCCCTGTCCTTGCAATTTGCCGATCTGAACCTATTCGGAGATTTTATGTCAGAGTCCCGGCACAGCCGCTGATCGCGGCTTGACAGCCTAGTGTCTTTCCAGCTTCCAGACCGCTGATCAGCAGATCGGATCGCCTGCCCGACCTAAAACCGGGTGCGCGTGACCGGTACTGTTGTGCCCGTCCCGATCGGAAACCGTTTTCCCAACTGGTTTTCGGACTCTGACCGATGAATATTTCAAAAAATGAACAGCGCGTGCTGCATGCACTCGCACAAGGCGGCCTGATCAAAGTGATCAAGGACGATAAAAACCATGTTCTTGAAGCAGATTGTATCACCCGCGACGGCTGGTTTCTGACCGCCTGTACGCTTGAAGTTTTCAAGAAGCTGCGCAAACGCCGACTGATCCGATCACAAGGTGGCGGCCCTTACCGCATCACTCGTGAAGGATTGCTCGCAGTTCGCGCGGAACTATGTCAACGCTAATAGCAAAGCCCGGCTACTTTGGTAGCCGGGCTTTGTGCTCTGTATCCGGGTTTTCGTCTTTCGCTACTGTGCTGCCTTTTCCCCTGCAATCGCCTGTGCCCGTTTATAGGGGCCGAACGGGATTTCCTTGGGATCGAAGGTTTCGGCGGATGCGCGTTCCCAACGGGAATGCCATTCATGCAGTTCCGGAATTTCGGTATCCTGTAACAGGAAACCTTCGGGAAGGTACGGATAGGCTTCGTTGCCATCGACAAATTCGTTGTCTTTCTGGCGCACCATGAAGTGATAGGGCATGAAATTGCGCGGATCGGTCAGGCCGGCAGCCCCGGTAATTTCAGCCAGCGCATGCATGGTGTTTTTGTGGAAGCGGGCGACACGTTCGCTTTTGTCACCCGGATCAAGGGCGCGTTGGCGGATTTTATCCTGTGTCGCGATGCCGACCGGGCAGCAGTTGGTATGACAGCTTTGGGCCTGAATGCAGCCTAGGGCAAACATGAAGCCGCGCGCGGCATTACACCAGTCCGCCCCCAGCGCCAGCGTTCGGGCAATATCAAAGGCCGAAACGATTTTACCTGCTGCACCGATCTTGATCTGATCGCGTAAACCCGCCCCGCGCAATGCATTATGCACAAAGGTCAGGCCTTCTTGCATCGGCATGCCGACATGGTTGGCAAATTCAACCGGGGCTGCGCCCGTACCACCTTCCTTGCCATCAACGACGATAAAATCAGGCGTAATGCCGGTTTTCAGCATCGCCTTTATGATCGACATGAATTCGCGACGATGGCCGATGCAAAGCTTGAACCCGACCGGTTTGCCACCGGAAAGATCGCGCAAACGACCAATGAATTCCATCAGGCCAATTGGCGTATTAAAGACGCTGTGCGCAGCCGGCGACACACAATCCTGCCCCATCGGAATACCACGGGCCTCGGCAATTTCGGGGGTAATTTTGGCAGCGGGCAACATGCCGCCATGACCGGGTTTTGCGCCCTGGCTGAGCTTCACCTCGATCATTTTGACCTGTGGCTCGGCTGCGGTTTGGGCAAATTTTTCTTCGGAAAAACTGCCATCTTCGTTGCGTGCGCCGAAATAGCCAGAGGCCACTTGATAGATCAGGTCGCCACCCCCTTCGCGGTGATAGCGTGAAATACTGCCTTCACCGGTATCATGGGCAAAACCGCCCTTTTTCGCCCCCTTGTTAAGCGCCAAAATCGCATTACCCGAAAGCGCGCCAAAGCTCATGGCAGAAATATTATAAAGGCTGCAATCGTAAGACTGCTTGCACTGAGGGCCACCGACACGCACCCGGAAATTAGTGTCTGTGATGTGCTTGGGCGCGACAGAGTGGGTAATCCACGAATAACCCGATTTATAGACTTCCTCGATCGTGCCAAACGGGCGTTTGTCCTCCACCCCCTTGGCTCGCTGATAAACAAGACCGCGTGCCTGACGGCTGAACGGGATTTCATCCTGATCACTTTCAAGCAGGTATTGGCGGATTTCCGGACGGAAACTTTCGAGGATAAAGCGGATATGCGCACTGATGGGATAGTTGCGCAGGATGGAATGCTTGGTCTGATATAAATCGTGGACCCCGACCAAGCTCAGAACACCGAAAATACCGGCCGATAGCCAGAACCAGTGATCAACAGCCACGGCAAAGATCACCGAGACAAGCGTCAGCAGAACGACACCGGCAATCACGAAGTAACGCTGGTTCAGTATAAAGAATTTCACGGTGCTCTCTTCCTGTCCTTTTTCGGTCGATCTGATCCCCGAAATGCCACTCCTTTGCGGGATGGGGAAATGGCATTTCGCATTCGATATTACGGGACTATCGGTGATCATCCCTGATTTGGTCACAGGCCTCAATGGCAATGTCGTTGATTTCGACAACACCCGCGATCAATTACGGCAAAAGCCGCCTTGCCACAAAACGACAAGACGGCTTTTGCGATCGGAACCATCAGAATATCAGAACCGGTTCACAGTTCCGGTTCTGATATCTGCAGTCGCGGGCCTTAGGGGTAATCAGGCCTTGCCATAGCCCCCGCCACCCGGCGTTTCGATGATAAAGACATCACCCGGATGCATTTCAGCACCATCTGTGCCTTTAAGCTCGATCACCGTGCCATCAACACGTTCGATGGCATTACGGCCAAGCTTGCCCGGCTCACCACCAGCGCAGGCCTGAACCGGCACGCGACGGTGGTTGGACAGGATTGATGCAGTCATGTCTTCAAGGAAGCGCAAACGACGGATCGCGCCATCGCCTCCTTTGTGCTTGCCTGCACCGCCGGAACCCTTACGGATTTCGAAGTTTTCGAGCAAGACCGGGAAGCGCCATTCAAGAACTTCCGGATCGGTCAGACGCGAGTTGGTCATATGCGAATGAACAGCCGCCGTACCATCAAAGTCAGGACCGGCACCGGTACCGCCGCAGATGGTTTCGTAATACTGGTGCGTATCGTTGCCCCAGGTAAAGTTGTTCATCGTACCCTGACCACCCGAAAGCACACCAAGGGCCGCATAAAGCGTATCAGTGACATGCATGCTGGTTTCAACGTTACCGGCAACAACGGCGGCCGGATAACGCGGATTAAGCATCGATCCTTCGGGTACGATCAGATTGACCGGCTTCAGGCACCCGGCATTCAGCGGAATGTCATCATCAACAAGCGTTCTGAAGACATAAAGCACGGCTGCGCGGGTCACCGCAGAAGGTGCGTTGAAGTTGTTATCAAGCTGATCGGAAGTGCCGGTGAAATCGACCGTTGCCGAACGGCTTGCCTTATCGATGGTGACCTTGACGCGGACAACCGCACCATTATCCATCTCATAGGCATATTCGCCGTCATTGAGAACATCAATGACACGACGCACGCTTTCTTCGGCATTGTCCTGAACGTGCTGCATATAGGCATGCACCACATCAAGGCCAAAGTGATCGACCATCTTGCGCAGTTCCTGCACGCCTTTTTCATTGGCAGCAATCTGTGCACGCAAATCGGCGATGTTCTGATAGGGGTTACGGGCCGGATATTTCGCACCTTCCAGAAGGGCGGTCAGGCCCTCTTCATCAAACGTGCCCTGATCGACCAGTTTGAAGTTATTGATCAGAACGCCTTCTTCTTCCAGTACGCGCGAGTTCGGCGCCATGGAGCCCGGCGTAATCCCGCCAACATCGGCATGGTGACCACGCGACGCGACATAGAACAGCACTTCCTTGCCATCATCGCCAAAGACAGGTGTGATCAGCGTGATATCAGGCAGGTGCGTTCCGCCGTTATACGGGTCATTAAGCATATAAACATCGCCCGGCTTCATGTTGCCGGCGTTGTTTCTGATCACGGCCTGAACCGATTCCCCCATCGAACCAAGATGAACCGGCATATGCGGAGCGTTGGCGATCAGAAGACCTTCCTGATCAAACACCGCACATGAGAAGTCCAGACGTTCCTTGATGTTGACCGAATAGGACGTGTTGGCAAGCGTAACCCCCATCTGTTCAGCAATATTCATGAACAGATTGTTGAATACTTCAAGCATCACCGGATCAGCCTGGGTGCCGATGGCCTCTGTACGTTTCATCGCGACAACGCGGGTCAGGATAAGATGATCCTGACCATTGACCTTGGCTTCCCAGCCCGGATCAATCACGGTGGTGCCGACCGGCTCTACGATCACGGCCGGGCCGCGTACGGTCGCGCCGGGTTTCATGTCTTCGCGCTTATAGAACGGGGTTTGTTCGGTTTTGCCATCGAACACAACCGGCCGGGTTGCCAACGGCTTGAGCATGATTTCCGCACCGCCAAGTTCGATTTCCGCGTCCGGCAGGCCCTGGGTTTCGCCGATGGCTTCGACCGCGACAGCTTCAACCACAAGCGGCTTTTCGCTCATGACAAAGCCATAGCGCTGCTTGTGCTGTTCTTCGAACTGGGCCTTGATGGCATCAACATCGCCGAAATCAACAATCAATGGCGTGTCCGTACCGTCATAGCGCAGGTGCAGTTTCTTAAGCAGGGTGGTTTTGTCCTCACCAATCCCCTGTTCTTTCAGCTCGGCACGTGCTTCAACCGCCAGGGCATCAAGCTGTTTATCCAGATCGGCCAGACCTTCGGCTGCAAGCTTGCCTTCAACTGCCTGTTCACGCATAGCACGGATATCGGCAAGCCCCATGCCATAAGCGGACAAAACCCCGGCAAACGGATGGACAAATACCTTGGTCATGCCAAGAGTATCGGCCACCTGGCAGGCATGCTGCCCGCCTGCACCGCCAAAGCATTGCAGGATATAGTCACTGACGTCATAGCCGCGCTGGACTGAAATCTGCTTGATGGCGTTTGCCATGTTTTCAACAGCAATGCGCAAGAAGCCTTCGGCGACTTCTTCGGGGGTTCTGACTTGACCTGTGCTTTCCTCGATCTTGCGCGCCATGTCTTCGAAACCTTGGCGTACTGCATCGGCATTCAGCGGCTCGTCACCATTCGGGCCAAACACGTTCGGAAAGAAGTCGGGCTGAACTTTGCCCAGCATGACGTTAATGTCGGTCACCGCAAGCGGACCGCCACGGCGATATGCGGCCGGCCCCGGGTTTGCACCGGCACTGTCCGGGCCAACACGGAAACGTGCGCCATCAAAATGCAGGATCGAACCACCACCGGCTGCGACGGTATGAATTTTCATCATCGGCGCGCGCATACGCACACCGGCAACCTGGGTCTCAAAGTCGCGTTCATATTCGCCGTCATAATGCGATACGTCGGTCGACGTGCCGCCCATATCAAAGCCGATAACCTGTTTAAAGCCATCCATTTCGGCCGTACGGACCATGCCAACAACGCCGCCTGCCGGACCGGACAGGATTGCATCCTTGCCCTGGAATTTGGCCGCATCGGTCAGACCACCGTTGGACTGCATGAACATTAGTTTCACACCGCCAAGTTCACCGGCAACCTGATCGACATAACGACGCAGGATCGGCGACAGATAAGCATCAACCACCGTGGTATCGCCACGCGACACCAACTTCATCAGCGGGCTGACCTGATGGCTGACAGAAACCTGGGTAAAGCCGACTTCGCGGGCAACCTTTTGGGCGGCGAGTTCGTGCGCGGTATAGCGATAACCATGCATAAAGACGATGGCACAGGCGCGAATGCCACTGTCATAGACCTTCTGAAGGTCCGCACGCAGCGCATCAAGGTCCATGCCTTCAAGCTCTTCACCCTGTGCGTTGAAGCGGCCTTCAGCCTCGATCACGGTTTCATAAAGCGTTTCAGGCAGAATGATATTGCGATCAAACAAACGCGGGCGGTTCTGATAGGCCAGACGCAACGCATCGCGGAACCCTTTGGTCGTCACCAGAACGGTGCGGTCTCCCTTACGCTCCAGCAGCGCGTTGGTTGCAACCGTGGTGCCCATTTTGACAGCTTCGATTTTTTCGGCCGGGATTTTCTCGCCATCGGCAACCTCAAGCAGTTCGCGGATGCCCTGAATGGCAGCATCTTTGTAGCGCTCCGGGTTCTCCGACAGCAGCTTGTGGGTTACCAGCGTGCCGTCGGGTTTGCGTGCGACGATATCGGTAAACGTACCGCCGCGATCGATCCAGAACTGCCATTTTGGCTGTCCGTTCGTCTGCGAAGCAGGTGAATTATTGTCAAGCGGTGCCATGATGCGCACTCCTTCAGGCATCTGTAGTCAAAAAGTTCGGAATTTCAGATCAATTCAAATGATGAATTGTCAGCCACTCATTTGTGTCGGCAGCCAGGTGACGATCTCCGGGAACACGGTGATCAAAAGAACAGCCAACAACAGCAGGAAGAAGAATGGCAAAGCGGAAACTGCAATCTTGAACAGGTTCTTGCCTGTCAAACCTTGCAGCACAAAAAGGTTAAAGCCGACCGGCGGGGTGATCTGGGACATTTCAACCACCAGCACCACATAGATGCCAAACCACAACAGATCGATGCCCGCCGCCTGAACCATCGGCAAGATCACCGAAGTGGTCAGAACCACCACCGAAATCCCGTCGAGGAAACAGCCAAGAACAATAAAGAATAGTGTCAGAGCCGCCAGCAACGCATAGGGAGACAAATCCATCTGGGCAATCCAGGCCGCCAGTTCGCGCGGAACACCGGTAAAGCCCATGGCAACTGTCAATACCGCGGCACCTGCAAGGATAAAGCAAATCATGCAGGACGTACGGGTGGCCCCCATGATGCCATCAATCAAATTTTCCTTGGAAAGCGATCCACTAAGCGCGGAAAGGATCAGTGCTCCGACCACACCAAAGGCTGCGGCCTCGGTCGGGGTTGCCACCCCGCCATAGATCGAGCCGATCACCGCAGCAATCAGAACGATGACCGGGATCAGGCGACCCGATGCACGGATTTTCTCGGCAAACGGTATGCTCGGTTCGGCAGCAGGCATTTTGTCCTTGTTCATCGTGGCCCAAATGCCAACGAAGCTCATGAACATGACAATCAGCATCGCACCGGGCAGAATGCCGGCAATGAAAAGGCGGGCGATGGAAAGCTCGGCCGAAACACCATAAACAATCAGGATGATTGATGGCGGGATCAAAAGGCCCAGCGTGCCAGACCCGGCAAGCGTGCCCAGGATCAGGCTGTCGGTATATCCCTGTTTACGCAGTTCCGGGATCGACATCCGCCCGATGGTCGCAGCAGTTGCCGCTGAAGACCCCGACACCGCAGCAAAAATACCACAGCCTAGAATATTCACATGCAGCAACCGGCCCGGGATTTTGTTCAGCCAGGGGGCAAGACCTGTAAACATGTCTTCGGACAGACGGGATCGAAACAGGATTTCCCCCATCCAGATAAACAGTGGCAGCGGCGCCAGCGACCAGGTCGCAAGACTTGACCACGCGGTTGTTGCGATGATCGGACCGGTTTGCGCACTGGTAAAGATATCAATGGCGAAAACGCCAATGGCAAAAAGTGCAAGTGCAACCCACAAGCCCGCCCCGAGGAACAGAAACAGAAGCCCCATCAGGACCAGACCGATTTGAAGTGCGTCCATGACCGCCCCCTACTCGTTCAATTCGTTTGCTTCGCCGCTGACGAATGCGGGTTTGCGACCAGCCAGCAGGTCAACAAATGCTTCAAGCAAGGCGATGGTAAAAACAGCAAGACCAAAGGCCATGGCGGCTTGCGGCATCCAAAGCGGAAAGGCCAGAACGCCGGGCGACGCGTCACCGTAAGAAAAGCTTTCTTCGGCCAGAACAGCCATCCACCATGCGAAGTAGCCGGCGAGATAGATCGCAGCAAGCAGCGTGATCACTTCGACCAAGCGGCGCACACCACCCTGAAGGTGCGAAAGAACGATCATCACCCGGATATGGGTTCCTGCACGCAAGGCCGGACCAAGGGCAAGAAACGTACCGGCTGCCAACGAGAAACCGGCAAGTTCATTGGCATCATGGACAGCGATCCCGACAAGGCGACCCAGCGACTGGGCAAGGATCAGCAGCGCAATGATCACCAGAAACGCGGCTGCCAGAAAGGCACTGAATTTGAATAAATAATCTAGCAGTCTGCGCACAGCATTCCCCTTTCCGTTAACGATCCCCTGACAAACCGGGCATATCGAACCAAACGGACAGTAACATTAAAATGTGCGGATTGTCCGGGACCGAACGGCGGACGACAGCCATTCGGCCCCGGCAAAAGACAAGAACTCGGTCTTAGTTCTTGAACGCGTCGATGATGGCTTTGCCTTCATCACCGGTTTTTTCCAGCCAAGCGGCAACCATTTTGTCACCTGCTTGTGCCAGACCATCTTTAAGCTCTGGGCTCGGTGCAGCGACATTCATGCCGTTATCAGCCAGAATTTTCTTCTTGGCTTCGGCTTCTGCCATGCTCATTTCCCAACCGCGGGTCTCTGCTTTGGCAGCAGCATCAAGCACAGCAGCCTGAGTTTCCGGCGACAGACGATCAAACGCCTTCTCGCTTACGACAACCATGTTTTTCGGAAGCCATGCCTGCACGTCATAGAAGTTCGAAACGAAGTCCCATGCCTTGGAGTTCGCACCGGTCGACGGCGAGGTGATCATTGCTTCGACAATGCCGGTTGCAAAGGCGGTCGGGATTTCAGGAACCTCGACCTGGGTCGCAACCATGCCGGTCAGCGAAGCCAATTCAGACGTGGTGGAGTTATATGCACGGAACTTTACGCCTTCGAGATCAGCAACGCTGTTAACTTCGTTTGCGGTGTAAAGGCCCTGTGCCGGCCACGGAACAGCGTACAGAACTTTAAGGCCGTCTTCTGCAAGTGCAGATTCAATGACTTCACGCGAAACTTCCCAAAGTTTCTCGGCATCTTCATAGGAAGTCGCAAGGAACGGGATCGCGTCAACGGTGTAAATCGGGTTTTCGTTGGCCAGCAGCGAAATGAGGGTCTCGCCGATCGGGATCAGACCGCGCTGAACCGAACGTTTGATGTCAGCATGCTTGAACAGCGAACCACCGGAATGAACCGTAATCGTCAATTCGCCACCGGATGCTTCGTTCACGTCCTTGGCAAATTCGATGATGTTCTGGGTGTGGAAGGTCGCGTCTGGATACGGTGTTGCCATATCCCAGCTGTCAGCAGCAGATGCCAAACCTGCGGACATGGTCATCGCAGCAACAGCAGCAGTCGAAAGTGTTTTCTTCAACAATTTTCTAGTCTCCCTGTGTGTGGTGCATACCGATACACGCTCTCGTGCACCGGGACTCCGAAGTAGCCCCCGACATGTTGATTACATTTTACCGACAAATTGTCAACTTTGTTTCATGACTACCATGCAAAAACTGCAACCCACATCAAAGCCTTCGAGGTTGAATCTGGTTATAGTCCTTTGACAGACCAAAGAAAACGGGCAGCAGATATAACAATCTGCCGCCCGCATTTTTTTAGGGATCCGCATCGAAAATGACGTTCCCGGCGCGCTGCCACGTCCATATCGATACTGATGAACGTTACTCAGATCGAACTGGCAGCACGCGAAGCCTGATCATAAACACCTGAAATCGCGCGCAGCGTTTTGGCGACATCCCCGACTTCTTCGGCATTCACCCCCAGACGCTGGAAGGTTTCAACCAGGCAATCTTCGCGAACCTGACGGTATTTTTCGCACATATCCCGGCCTTCGGCAGTCGTGGCATAATGCACTTCCTTACCGCGTTTAACCCCCTCAACCAGACCAAGCTTGCGCAGCTTTTTCAGGGAATAATTCACAAGATGGCTGTCTTCGACATTCAAAACGAAGCACACCTCAGACAAGCTTTTTTCCCGTTCGCGGGAATTTACATTGTGCAGAACCAGAATATCGAGAACCGATACGTCAGGCATGCCTGCCGCACGCATACAACGCACCATCCAGCGATTAAACGCGTTACCCGACAAGATCAGGGCAAATTCAAGCTCCGAAAGCTCGGCCGCGCGTTCCGAGACAAGGTGTGAAGACGAAACAATACGTGTTTTATCAGCCATCCGACGTTTCCTGCTATGCTGTTCATCTGGTCTTGGGATGTATTCCGACCAATATCGTTGTGATTTTGTCGGGATTTTATCGCAAAAAATACACCATAGCAAACCCCTACGGCCTTATACTTATCGACAATTCGTCGTTAAAGTGCGCAAAAACATCCCGGAAACCCGATAATCCAAGCACCCGGATCGCGGCCTTTAGACCAGTGTATCAGCCTTGCTTTGCAGTGCACTTGATACGTCGCAAAGATGTCCGGCGGCCCACTAAGATTGACCATAACCGCAGCCAACACCCGATCACATTCCTGGATATAGTTTTTCGCGTTTCCAGACACTTGCAAGAACGTTCATCTTACACTCTCTGTGCGTCTTTCAGTTTGGGTTGTTCGCAAGCGTTTTTACGAAACTCCAGAACCGAACAGCCCGACAGGATCAAATTTTTGCGGTTGCCAAATACGGCAAAATATCTACTTAAGTAAATCTGACACACACTCTAGCAGCAGGAAAAATTCACCCATGAGCATCTGGGGCAAGATTATTGGCGGAACCGCTGGCTTTGCCTTGGGCGGACCATTGGGCGCAATTCTTGGAACCGCTGCCGGACACGTGGTCGACAAAATAAAAAGCACCGCACGTGGCCCACAGATTGGTGGTCATGATCCCCGTCAGGTTGCCTTTGCGACCGGTGTGATTGTTCTGGCCGCCAAAATGGCCAAGGTCGATGGCCATGTAAGCCGTGACGAAATCAATGCCTTCAAACGGGTATTTCACATCCCGCCCGGCGAGGAAAAAAACGTCGGCCGTATTTTTGATATGGCGAAATCGTCCTCTGAGGGTTTTGAAATCTACGCACGACAGATCGCCACCCTGTTCCGTGGAGAACGTGCCCTGCTCGAAGGCATCCTCGAAGCGCTTTACCAAGTCGCGATGGCAGATGGCCAATTGCACCCTGCCGAAAAGGCTTATCTGCAAAAAGTCGCCCATATCTTCGGTTTTGCCGATGTTGATTTTGACCGCGTGCATCATGCCTTTACCGCATCAGACGGCCCGGACCCTTATGAACAGCTTGGTCTGACCCGTGATGCCAGTAATGACGATCTGAAAGCCGCCCACCGGCAATTGTCGCGCGAAAACCATCCTGATACCCTGATTGCCAAAGGCATGCCTCCGGAATTCGTCGAACAGGCAAATGACAAGATGGCACGCATTAACGCGGCCTGGGATCAAATCTGCAAGGAACGCGGTATTCGATAAACCGCATCTTGCGTCCCCAAACAGGGGATCTGATTTTCCCTGCAGAATGATTTCCCTTGCAACCGGGTCCGATTTACTGTTTGCAAGGGCCCGGTTATTGTGACCGGATTTAAATTCTTAGCATATCGGTTTTCCCATGGCGCCACCGCTGATCAATATAAATGATATTCACCTGACCTTTGGTGGAAATGACCTTTTTTCTGATGTGTCATTTGCCATCAGTGATCGTGATCGCCTGTGCCTTGTCGGGCGCAACGGGGGTGGAAAATCGACATTGTTGAAAATCATTGCCGGTGAAATCGAACCCGATGGCGGGGAACGTTTTGTGCAACCGGGCTGCAAGGTGGCATACCTTAACCAGGAACCAAAATTCGACGGGTATGACACGGTTGAGGATTTCGTTCTTTCCGCCCTTGACGAGCACGAACAGGAATATGCCTATCGGGCCGACATGTTGCTGGCATCGGTTGATCTGGATCCGAAATCCGATCCCAAACAGCTTTCCGGTGGTGAAGGCCGCAGGGCCGCGATTGCACGTGCCCTGATCGCCGATCCGCAGGTGTTATTGCTTGACGAGCCGACCAACCACCTTGATCTGCCAACCATTGAATGGCTTGAAGGAGAGATCAAGAATTTCCGTGGTGCTGTTGTTGTGATTTCGCATGACCGTGCCTTCCTCAATGCCGTGTCAAATGGCGTGTTGTGGCTTGATCGTGGCGTCATGCATCAGGGTGCGATCAACTTTTCCAAGTTCGAGGAATGGTCCGAGGAGATCTATCGCAAGGAAGCCGAGGAACGCGCCAAGCTTGATAAACTGATCGCACAGGAAACCGTCTGGTCGGTACAGGGCATTTCCGCACGACGCAAACGTAACCAGGGGCGCCTGCGTCGCCTGTATGACATGCGCGAACAGCGTTCCAAACAGGTGGACCGCATTGGCAATGTGTCACTTGCAGCGGATGCCGGTGAAACATCCGGCAAGGTCGTGATTGAAGCGACAGATATTTCCAAATCGTTTGGTGATCGCACAATCATTGCCGACTTTTCCACCCGCATCATGCGCGGCGACAAGGTTGGCATTATCGGTCCGAACGGGGCGGGGAAAACCACGCTTTTGAAAATGCTGACCGGGCAGATCGAACCCGATAGCGGTACGATCAAGATCGGTACCAACCTGAACCCGAGCTATTTTGATCAAAAGCGCGCCGCCCTTGATGACGACAAGACCCTTTGGGATACGCTGTGCGACGTTGGTGGCGATCAGGTCATGGTGCGCGGCAATCCACGCCATGTCGTTAGCTATCTGCGTGATTTCCTGTTTGATGAAAAACAGGCAAGAAGCCCCGTTGGCGCACTTTCGGGCGGTGAACGCAATCGCCTTTTGCTGGCCAAACAACTGGCAAAGCCGACCAACCTTCTGATCATGGATGAGCCAACCAACGATCTGGATATGGATACGCTTGATCTGCTTCAGGAAATGCTGAGCGACTATGAAGGCACACTTCTTCTGGTCAGTCACGATCGTGATTTTCTTGATCGGGTTGTAACATCCTCTATCGTGATGGAAGGTGATGGCACCGCCATCGAATATGCCGGGGGCTATTCCGACTATATTGCCCAACGCAAACTTTCGCGCACCGAGGCCGCCAAAGAAGAAAAGATAGCCGCAAAACAGGTCAAAAAGGCTGCACAGGCATCTGCACCCAAGTCAAAACCATCCGGCAAGCTCAGCTACAAGGATCAACGCGAATACGACAACCTGCCCAAAGCCATTGCAAAGCTTGAAGCGGAAATCGCAAACCTTGAAGAAGCGCTATCTGACAGCAACCTGTTCACCAAGGACCCCGACGGTTTTCAGAAAAAGGTCGACCGTTTGGACGCTGCCCGTGCAGAGCTTGAATCTTCGGAAGAACGCTGGCTGGAACTTGAAATGCTGCGCGAGGAACTTGGCCTGTCCTGATAACACGTCCAAGTCTTTGCACAACAGTTTAGCCCAGAGTTGAGAACAACTCATTTGTGTTTTGATCCAAAACATCGGATCAAAGGACTGGAACCCGTCTAAAATGGTCAGGCGGGATTCCTTATCTATCTGATATTCTTGACAACGACATAGCCCACCATTTTTGCCGAAAGGCCCCGTTATGCCGATCAAAGCGATGCTTATGGCGTTTTCCGTCGCCGTTATTTGGGGCGTGAATATGCTGACCGTCAAAGGCGCAGTTAGCGAAATTCCGCCCTTTACCCTTACTGCCATTCGTTTTGCCGCTGTTGCGATACTGCTGATCCCCTTTACCCGCATGCCCCGCGGACGTATGGGTAAACTTGCGCTCATATCACTGACATTTGGTGGTCTGCATTTCGGTGTACTGTTTTACGCCTTGTCGATGATTGATGCCGGACCGGTTGCCATTATCATTCTTCTGGGCGTGCCGTTCTCGTCGATGCTGGCAACCTATTTCTTTAATGATCGACTTGGCTGGAAGCGGCTTCTGGGCATGGCGCTTGCCTTTATCGGCGTGACCATCATGTTCTGGGACCCGACCATGACAGAACTGCAATTGCCGCTATTGCTGGTGGTCTTTGCGTCCTTCATGTGGGCGGTTGCCAATGTCATGATTAAAAAACTCGGTGATATCGATACCTTCCAGCTCAATGGATGGATGGCCTTGATGGCAGCACCTCAATTGCTGATCATGTCGCTGATCTTTGAGCCAACCGGGTTAGATGCCGTAATGACCGCAAGCTGGGTGGCATACGCAAATCTGAGCTTCACCGTCGTGATGTCGTCAATTGTTGCTTACGGCTTTTGGTATCATTTGCTGAAAACGCAAGATGTGAATGTCGTGGTACCCTGGACTCTGCTGGCACCGGTAATCAGCGTGCTTGGCTCATTCCTGGTATTTGACGAGCCGTTCTCGCTGCTTAAAATCATCGGCAGCATTGTGGTTCTGTGCGGTGTGGCGGTGATCATGTTGCGCAAACCGGTTCAACGCAAAGCTCAAGGGATGGACTGATCGGTATGGGGGACGAATTGCACAAGACGCAATCCAACGAACGTATCGTTTCTCATCCGTCCCCCAACTTTGGTGATCGGCCCGACGACTGCCCGATTGACATTCTGGTGTTGCATTACACCGGCATGCAAACCGGTGCGGCGGCACTTGAACGCCTGTGTGATCAGGAAAGTTCGGTATCCAGCCATTACCTGATCGACGAAGACGGCCAGGTCTTTCAACTTGTCGACGAGGATAAACGTGCCTGGCATGCGGGCGTTGGCGTCTGGCAGAACTGCCTTGATGTCAATTCCCGCTCCATCGGAATTGAAATCGTCAATCCGGGACATGAATTTGGCTATCGCCCCTTTCCGGATATACAGATCCAGTCGGTTATCGCCCTGACGCAAGGCATCGTTGCGCGCCATGATATTCCGGCAAAGCGCATCATCGGACATTCCGACATGGCACCCAACCGCAAGGAAGATCCGGGCGAACTGTTCCCATGGCGGCAACTGGCCGAAAACGGAATCGGACTTTGGCCCGGATTTAATGGCGTTGCCCCTGTTTGCGCCAGCTCAGTTAGTACCCTGGCAACCTCTGACGAATTTCACGCCTTGCTTGATGCAATCGGCTATGGCCCGGCAGAAAACGAAGAAGACAGAACCAAACGCACCGTTGCCTTCCAACGCCACTGGCGTCAGAACAATATAAGCGGTCAACCGGATGACGAATGCCTTGCCATTGCCAAGGCATTGGTCGCAGCGACCACAGCTTAAGCATCCCGGCCCTTACCGCTTTTTCTTGACGTCCCCTTTGATGTGACCTACATCCCGATCACCAGATGGCCGGATGGCTGCCCTGATTGTTCGCAATCGGGGAGGAAAGTCCGGGCTCCACGGAAACACGGTGCCAGATAACGTCTGGCGGGGGCGACCCTAGGGAAAGTGCCACAGAAAGGATACCGCCGGATCGCGCAAGCCATCCGGTAAGGGTGAAAGGGTGCGGTAAGAGCGCACCGGTCCTTCAGCAATGCGGGACGCATGGTAAACCCCACCGGGAGCAAAACCTAATAGGAATGGTCGGCCGGATGCTTCGGCATTGTCGGCAGGTGGGTTTTCGCACCACCATTCGGGTTGGTTGCAGGAGGCGTTCGGCGACGGACGTCCCAGATGAATAGTCATCCAGTGCGGTTCGCCGCATGGACAGAACCCGGCTTACAGGCCATCTGGTATTATCTTTTCAGGCATAAGGGCTGATCGACTTTGTTCATCAGCCCCGCGCAGCAAAGAACAGCCTTTCCCACAAACAAGATATCAACCACGTTCGGCTATTGATCGGGCAAAATGTCGGTCGGCTTCTTCCTGGGTTCCAACCGGGATGTCAATCGCGGCCTGATCCTTGATCATCTTGCCCAGTGTTGGCAACGTTTTGCGATCTATCTGCATTTCCGGATCCCAAAGCCGCGAGCGCATCAAGGATTTTGCGCAATGCAGAAAGGCTTCATCAATCGTGATCTTGATCGCGGCAATCGGCGTTTTGGGTGTTTCTGAAAATAGTTCAAGCAACTCTGGCGCGGTGCTTATTTCCGCAACACCATTCACACGCAATGTTTCATTCACCCCCGGCACAAAAAACAGCAAACCGACTTTGGGGTTTTCGATGATATTTGACAGGGTATCGACACGGTTATTGCCCGGACGGTCGGGAACGACAAGTGTATTGTCATCCAGAACCTTGATAAATCCGGGACCATCCCCGCGTGGGCTGGCATCCGCATTTCCCTTGGCATCCGCCGACGAAATCACCGCAAAGGGCGCAAGCGAAATGAAATGTTTGCAATGCACATCCAGTGCTGACAAGCATTTGGCCGTAGCCAATCCAAGTGGCTGCCCGTAAATCGCACGAAGCTTTTCCTGAGTATCAATTTGGGTCATGGCGAGCACACCTTTCGCGGGAAACGACCGCAAAACTGCGTCAGTTGAAAACGCAAGTCAATTGCCGATTATCCGGCGATAATGTCATCGACTGTTTTGACTGCGGCGAACTCACCATTAAGACTGGCCAGCGCCACATCATGAACCAACGCGGCCGGGAAAATACGCCCATCTGGCAGGCTGCGATCAAAGGTCGCGCAGGCATCAGCAGCAATGATGGCTTCAAAGCCAAGATTAGCCGCCATGCGGGTGGTTGTATTCACGCAATGGTCGGTTGTGATCCCGCACAGAACAAGCTTTGAAATACCCTGTGCGCGCAAATCGGCCTCAAGCTCCGTTCCGATCAGGGCCGAATTGACATTCTTGCCATAGACCGGCTCGCCATCGCGGGGCTCAAACCCCGGCTTGAAGGCATTTCCGGGGTGGTCGGGATGCAGACGCGATTGCCGCTCCGTTGAGTCATGCTTTGCATGGAAAACCGGCCACCCTTGCGCCCGCCAATGCGCCAACAGCTTTGCACCATTGGTTTCAGCGTCAGGATTATTGCGCTCCCCCCAATAGGCAAGATCGTCGAATCCTTGCTGCCAATCGATCAGGATCAAGGCAGTCTTGTGCATATTGGGGCCTCCGAAATTTGATGAAACGCGCATGATTGGATGCAATATGCGTTGCCAACAAGATGTCAGCCACACAGGATCAATAGCACTTACAACCAGCCTTTGCGCTTAAAATACAACAGGGGCAAAACCGCTGACAGCACCATCAATCCAATCGCAACCGGATAGCCATATTCCCAGCCAAGTTCCGGCATGAATTCGAAGTTCATACCATAGATGCTGGCAATCAGGGTTGGCGGCAAAAAGGCCGCAGCGGCAACCGAGAAGATCTTGATGATATTGTTCTGTTCAAGGCTGATCATGCCAAGGGTCGCATCAAGCAGGAAAGTCACCTTGTTGGCGATAAAATTGGCGTGCTCGGTGATCGAGACAATATCGCGTGACAAAATTTTAAGCCGCGCCTTGGCATCCTTTTTCAGCCGCGCCTGCGTCGAAAGAAACAATCCCAACCGGTGCAGGTTCAAAAGGCTGTCTTTGGCCTTGCCCGACAGGTTTCCCGTTCGTCCGATCTGGCGCAGGGTTTCACGGTGATCTTGATCGGTATTGCGATCATCGCGACTGATGAAAACCAGATTGGACAAGTTTTCAAGATCGGCTGCGGTTTGCTCCATCACATCGGCCAGCCGATCAACAATCTGTTCCAGCAAACCAAACAGAACCGCCTCTGCGCTATTGGCAAGTGCGGGACTGCGTTTGACGCGCCGCACAAAGGTCTTGAACGGGACCGGATCCGCATAGCGCACTGTTATCAGAGTCTTTTTAACCAGAATGAAAGTCACTACGGTCGTTTGCGGCGCATCTGTCGTGGCCTGCGTCAGGACTGAAACCGTCATGAACAGCGCCCCGTCCTCTTCATAAAGGCGCGATGACAGCTCGATCTCCTGCATTTCTTCGCGCGTTGGCATTTCGATACCAAAGCGCGTTTCGATCTCTTTAATTTCTTCTGCACTGGGCGAATGCAAATCAACCCAGACCGGGAAACGCTCAGACTTGGCCGCAACAGGCTTTGCGTCCGGCGCGCTGAGCGCACCATTTACAGCAGCCCCATCATCCCCGGATGTATCTGCGGGTACTGTGCTATCATCCGCAGGCGCGCGCATCGGCGCAAAGAATTCATTGGTGTCCATGGGCCTCTCCGTCTGATCCGACTTACCGATGCCAGTTTATTTCCCACTTGTCATGTGATGAATCCATTGCGCAATGATGCTGGTTAAAAAGGCAACACCGTCTGAAAAGAAAACGGATCGATATCCGGATCGGCTCCGCGCTTGCCATCAAAGATCAGGCGCACCTTGGCCATAAATTCTTCTTTTGTGATCATTTTGTCGCCATTGGTGTCGAAGTCGGGAAACAACAATTCCAGCCGGCGGCTTTCGGTGCGCAATCTTTGCCGGTTTGCTTCTGGTGCGCCCGGTAATTTTTCAACAGCCGAAAATTCACGCACCACCAACACATTATCACCATTTAAATCGCGCCGTCGAAACATCCAGCCCGCATAAGCAGCTGCCTCATCCGCACTGATCCGCCCGTCCTGATCAATATCAACCGGATGATATTGTTCGCGATATACCTGGACCTGCTCGGGGATGCCTGGCACAGCGACACCTGCGCCACCATTTTGCGCGGCAAGCGCCTTGGCGATGGCTTCACTCAATCCGGGAACATTCGTAACACCGTCGCCGGTCATTCCCGGGACCCCGGCACCAACACTGTCCAGACCATTCATCCCCGAAAGCCCGCCCAGCCCGAACCGTGACATCAATTCCGGATTGTTTTGCATCTGCTGCATGATCAAGGGCAGCAATTCTCGCATCTGAGGCGATGAAACCTCTGGCGAGGTTGATCCACCGCCAGCCGGATCAAGACCAAGTCCCTGCGCAGACGCCCCCCCATCGCCAAGCGGATTCAGCCCGGAAACCTGAACAGCTAAGGAAAATGCACAACCCATTAATAGAATGGCAGCTTTTATTCGCAACAATCGCTTCCTTCGTTTCGTTGCCCCTACCCCGCGCAAAGAGACAAACCAGCCAAGCATTTTGCAGGAGTTCACCCGCGCATCAAACCTGATTGATCAGCAAATCGCAAATTTTCGTCGCGCTTTGTGACAGCCTCGCCTTTCCAGTGCCATCAAAACCCAAATTTCTGTTTCTCGACGGTGGCACCATGGGCAGCCATGGAACCGCTTTGGGATTTCATGGGCAAAAGCGGGAACTTGCCCGAATTTTGGAAAATCCGGCTGTATTCAGCCTTTTTGCATATAGCGCAGAAAAGGGCGGGAATCGCCGAAACGTCACAATTTTGCCCATCAAATCCCATTGACCCCCATCTATTCCCATGATACCCCATAAAGAGGCACAAATTCCGTGCCATGCGGGGCTTATCCATTTCAAACACCAGACATCGACAGACACCCGTCACGGGTTGTGTTTTGAAATCGGATTTTTGATCAGGGGAATGGCGACGTGCTGTTCACAGGGACGCACATTCACAAACTGGACCGGAAGGGACGCGTATCCGTCCCCAAACGGTTTCGTGCGGCCCTTGAAAACGAAGAATTCGCCGGCATCTATCTGTATCAATCCCACAAGGAAAGCGCGCTCGAAGGTTGCAGCCACAGCCATATGGAGCGCATTGCCGCATCGCTTGATGAACTTGATATGTTCTCGGACGAGGCCGATGATCTGGCAGACACCATCCTTGGCTCCTCGCATATGCTTCCTTATGACGGCGAAGGCCGCATCATTCTGCCCGCAGAACTGATCGAATTTGCCTGCATAGAAGACCAGGTCGCCTTTGTTGGCCGTGGTCGCACCTTCCGCCTGTGGAACCCTGACATCTTCAAGCCCCTGCAAGAAGCCAGCCGGATCCGCACACTCAACCGTGGTGCAACGCTCAAGCTCAAACCGATGACCGAACTCTCCAAAGGTGCACGTCCCGGCACCGACAAAGAGGAGGACGCATCATGAGCGACAAGGATCTAAGCTTTGCCACTGAAGACCGCCCTCACAAACCGGTCTTGCTCCGCGAGGTCCTAGAAGCCCTTGCCCCGCGCGACGGCGAGATCATGGTGGACGGCACTTTTGGCGCAGGCGGTTATTCCCGCGCCATTCTTGATTCCGCGAACTGCGAACTTTACGGCATTGACCGCGATCCGACTGCGGTTGCCACCGGCAAAAAGCTTGAGGCCGAATATGACGGTCGCTTCCACATGGTGGAGGGCTGCTTTGGTGATATGGGCCGCCTGATCCCGACAGCCGGCGCAGAACAGGTCGATGGCATCGTCCTTGATATCGGCGTTTCATCCATGCAGCTTGATCAGGCTGATCGCGGGTTTTCATTCCGCGAAGACGGCCCGCTTGATATGCGCATGTCAATGTCCGGCCCGACTGCGGCCGATTTCGTCAATACCGCCGAAGAAGAAGACATCGCCAATGTCATTTATCGTTATGGCGAGGAACGCGCATCGCGAAAGGTCGCGCGCAAGATCATTGAAATGCGCGCCGAAGAACCTTTTACAACCACATCGCAGCTTGCCCGTGCGGTGCGTTCGGTGGTGCGCAAATCCAAGGATGGCATTGATCCGGCAACCCGCACGTTTCAGGCGTTGCGCATCTATGTGAATGACGAACTTGGCGAACTTGAACGCGCCATGGAAGCCGCCGAAACATTGCTTAAACCGGGCGGACGTCTGGTGGTTGTTACGTTCCATTCGCTCGAAGACCGGCAGGTCAAAACCTTTATGAAGGAACGCTCTGGCGATCCGAACAAGATGTCCCGCCGCCTGCCTGGCGAACCGGAAGTCGTCATTCCGACCTTTACGACCATCACCCGCAAGGCCGTGACCGGCCAAAAAGACGAAATTCGCGCCAATCCGCGTGCACGTTCGGCAAAACTCCGCGCTGTCGCACGCAATGAACAGCCCGCCACCTCGCAAGGGGGGCGCAAATGACCCGGGCAGTTACCATCATCGGCCTTGTTCTGACCATTCTGATTGGCACGGGCACTTATTGGGTCAGTCACGAAGTCGAACGTCTTGAAAAACGCTATGCTGACATCCAGTCCAGCATTCTTGCGGAACAGGAAAGCATCCACGTTCTTCAGGCGGAATGGAGCTATCTGAACAACCCTGAGCGGATTGAACGTCTGTCACAGCAATATCTTAGCCTGAAACAGATTGACGTCATTCAGATGGCCAGCATCGATGACCTGCCTGAAGACGCTGATTTGCATCAGTATCGTATCGACAAGTTTGGCGAAGCGGTTGCCTTTATGCCGATCCCGCGCGCACGCCCCGGTGACTTGATGTCCGATGAGGCCCCCGATGCCATGATCATTGCAGCGCCCTCGGTTGCAGCAAACAGCGGGGGAGCACAATGAGCTTTACCCGCTTTTCATATTGGCTGCGCGGCGACCGCCCGGAACTCGGCCCGGATCAGCGTGAACGCCTTGCACTTGAAACCGCACGCAACCGCATTTTCATTACCGGTGCGATGTTTGCCATCGGTTTTTGCTGGATTACCTATGGTCTAGTAGATGCATCGGTCTTGCGCCAAGGCAGCGAGCCTGCTCTTGCGTCGGGGACTGATACCCGCGAACTTAAAACCGAACGCGCAGACATTATTGATCGCAATGGTTTGTTGCTTGCAACCGATCTTCCGACCAATTCACTTTATGCCGATGCGCGTGTGATCAAGGACCCGGTAGAATCTGCAGACAAGCTGCTAACTGCACTGCCTGATCTGGATCGAGATACATTGATCCGCCATCTGAGTTCGCGCAAGGCGTTTGTCTGGCTGCGTCGCAACCTGACGCCCGAACAGCAATATGAAGTCAACGCGCTTGGTATTCCCGGCCTTAATTTCCAGCGTGAAGAGCGCCGCGTTTATCCCCATGGGCGTTTGTTCTCGCATGTGCTGGGCTTTACCGATATCGACAATAACGGCATTGCCGGCGCAGAGCGCGAATTTGACAACGAACTGCGCATCAATAACGGCCCGCTTCAGCTGTCACTCGATACCCGGGTGCAATACGCGCTTGAGGAAGAAGTCGCAAAGGCGATGGAAACCTATGACGCGGTTGGTGCAACAGGCTTGGTGATGAATGCCTATACCGGCGAGGTATTGGGCATGACGTCGCTTCCGAATTTTGACCCGCACCGCCCCGGACAAGCACCGGCAGATGCCCGTTTCAATCGCTCGACGCTTGGCGTTTATGAAATGGGCTCAGTCTTCAAGCTCTTTAATACTGCCATTGCCCTTGAAACCGGAACATCGACGCTGGACTCTGTTTATGACGCGACCGAACCGCTGCGCGTTGCACGTTTCGCCATTCGCGACTATCGCGGCGAGAACCGCTGGCTGACAGTTCCGGAAATTATTGTCCACAGTTCCAATATCGGTTCTGCCCGTATGGCGATGGCCTTTGGTGGCGAAACCCAACAGGAATACCTGCGTAAGCTTGGAATGCTCGACAAACCCGAGATCGAGCTTCCCGAAGTTGGCAGGCCGATTATACCCAACCCATGGCGCGAAATTAACACCATGACAATTTCGTTCGGTCACGGTTTGGCAGTCACCCCGCTTCAGGTCGTGAACGGAATTTCCACGGTCGTAAATGGTGGTATTCGCCGCCCGTCCACCATCCTCAAGCAGGACGGTGCACCCGCTGGCGAACGCGTATTTTCCCAGAAAACTTCGGAACAGCTGCGTCGATTGATGCGCCTCGTTGTCACCGAAGGTTCGGGCAAAAAGGCCGAAGTGGCCGGTTACTTCCTTGGTGGGAAAACCGGCACCTCGGAAAAACTCGTGAACGGGCGCTACGTCAAGAACGCCCGCATGTCGACCTTTGTCGCCGCCTTCCCGATGCAGGACCCGAAATACGTGGTTCTGGTGACGCTAGACGAGCCCAAAGGCACGAAAGAAACATATGGATTTGCCACAGCAGGTTGGGTGTCCGCCCCTGCCGTTGGCAAGGTTGTGACACGTATTGCTCCCCTTTTGGGCATTGAACCGGCGAATGCGAAGGCGTCGGAGATTGAGCAAGCGCTGCATATCGAACTTCGCAAGGGGGAGCGCAAACTTGCGTCTTTCTGAGCTCATGGCAGGTGACCAGGCGGCATTGAAACATGCCGAAGGACAGGACCCGGATATCACGGGCCTGACAGCAGACTCACGCACGGTTAAGGATGGCTATATGTTTGCCGCCCTGTCCGGTGCCCGTGATGACGGCTCCAAATATATCGCCGATGCGATCAAGCTTGGCGCTGCGGCCATCCTTGCAAAAGACGGCACGCCAAAACCGGCGGCCCCCACGGTTCCGCTGATCCCGGTAGAAAATCCGCGCAAACGCTATGCCCAGTTGGCCGCCCGCTTTTACGGCCAGCAACCGGCAAACATTGCGGCCATTACCGGCACTAACGGTAAAACATCGACCGCAATCTTTACCGAACAGCTTTGGACAATCCTTGGCAATATGTCGGGATCCATCGGAACGCTTGGCATTCGGGCCGCGGGCGCGAAGATCCCTGGATCGCTGACCACGCCGGACCCGGTCGCACTCCATCAAAGCCTTGATGAGATGTGCGGCATTGGTGTTACGCATGTCGCAATGGAAGCAAGCTCTCATGGGCTTGACCAATACCGCCTTGATGGCGTGAAGGTCACTGTTGCTGCTTTTACCAACCTGTCGCGTGATCATCTTGATTACCATGGCACGTTCGAAAAATACTTTGCGGCCAAGGCTCGTCTTTTCTCCGACCTTCTGGTCGCTGATGGCACGGCTGTTCTCAATGCCGACGTTGAACAATTCGATCTTTTGAAGAAGCTGTGCGCCAAGCGCGGTATCAATGTGTTGTCATATGGCCGGAATGCAGACGACATCAAATTGATCAAGGCAACCCCAGACAGCACCGGGACCAAGATCTGCCTTGCCGCAAACAAGGGTGAATACAACATTCATTTGCCGCTGATGGGAAGCTTCCAGGTGATGAATGCGCTTGCGGCCCTTTCCATCGTGGTGGCATCGGGTGCGGATATTGATCAGGCCGTCCTTGCCCTTGAAAAACTCGAAGGTGTACGCGGGCGTCTTGAACTGGTTGGCAAGACCAGCTTTGGCGCCCCGGTCTTTGTTGATTATGCCCATACACCAGATGCGCTTGAAACCGTGATCAAGGCTGTCCGCCCGCATTGCAAGGGCCGTATCGTTTGTGTCTTCGGGGCTGGTGGAGACCGTGATGTCGGGAAACGCCCGTTGATGGGACAGGTAGCCCAAGACTTTGCTGATATTGCCATCATCACCGATGACAATCCACGCAGCGAAGATCCGGCGACCATCCGCGCGGCCATCAAGGAAAAGTGTGAAGGTGCTGTCGAAATCGGTGATCGCGCCGAGGCCATCAAACGGGGCATCGGTATTCTTCAGCGTAACGATGTTCTTATTATCGCCGGGAAAGGCCATGAAAGAGGCCAAATTGTCGGTGATACGGTTCTTCCGTTTGATGATGCATCTGTTGCCCGCAGTATTCTTGCCGGTGGCAACTGACCTTAATTCCCGCTACGGCGATTTGGCCGTAATGGTCTGAGTGAAAAGAAAGTAACGTTATGACGAAGGCTGTTTTATGGACCGCTAAGGATGCAGCAACCGCAACCGGTGGCAAAACCACGGGGGACTGGACAGCAACCGGCATATCGATTGACAGCCGTAAAGTCAGCGAAGGCGATCTTTTTATTGCGTTGAAAGGCCCGAATTTCGACGGTCATAAATTTGCCCAGGCCGCTCTTGATGCAGGTGCACATGCGGTGATGGTCTCCGATGCGGGCGGCATTGCCGATAAAGACAAGGTGCTTCTGGTTGATGATACAATGGCCGCGCTTGAGCGCCTTGGCATTGCGGGTCGTAAACGCAGCAACGCCAAAATCGTTGCCATCACCGGCAGTGTCGGGAAAACCGGCACCAAGGAAGCTTTGAAATACGTTCTTTCCCAGCAAGGCAAAACCCACGCAAGCCCGGCAAGTTTCAACAATCACTGGGGCGTCCCGATTACGCTGGCAAGCTTGCCCAAGGACGCCGAATTTGGTGTTTTTGAAATCGGCATGAACCACCCGGGTGAAATCAGCCCGCTTGTCAAAATGGTTAAACCGGCCGTGGCACTCATTACCACTGTGGTCGGTGCCCATACTGAATTCTTCAAGGATGAAGCCGAAATCGCGATGGCCAAGGCGGAAATCTTTGACGGCCTTGACTCCGACGGCACGGTTATCCTGAACCGCGACAACATGCATTATTTCGCCCTTGCGCGCCGTGCCAAGGAACTGGGGATAAGCAAAATCAGATGTTTTGGCACTGATGCCGTTTCCGATTATCGCCTGTTCGAAGCAAATATCGTTACCGATGGCAGCGCGGTCCGTGCACGCGTCGGCGGACGTGATCTTGAATATTTCATTGGTTGCCCCGGCGAACACTGGGTGTTGAACTCACTTGCGGTTCTGGGCTGTGTTGAGGCAATTGGTGCCGATCTGGTACGTGCGGCACAGGACCTGGCGGATGTCACACCGCCTTCCGGGCGTGGCGAAACTTTGGTGATCAACCTGCCGAATGGGAATGGCACCTTTACGCTGATCGACGATGCCTATAACGCCAACCCGACCTCTATGATGGCAGGCATCAAGGTCCTGTCGCAGACCAAACCGGGCGAAGGCGGTCGCAGGATCGCTGTTCTCGGGGAAATGCGCGAACTTGGTGACAGCGCTGTACAAATGCATGCTGACCTTCATCATCCGCTGACCGCCCTTGATATTGACCGGGTTTATGCCGTTGGACCGATGATGGCGGAACTTGACAAAACACTCCCTGCCGAACGCAACGCCGGGCATTTTGCCACCGCCGAAGACGCGATTGAACCAATCAAGGCTGATTTGCGTGATGGTGACGTGGTTTTGGTCAAAGGGTCGCTTGGCATTTACGTTTCGAAAATTGTATCGGCCTTAAAATCCTGTGGCGTGGTGGACCCATCCACAACCGCAACAGAACAGGGTCAGGATTGACCCCAAATCACACAAGGCCCAAGTCGCAAAAGGAACGACCAGAGCAATGCTCTATAATCTGCTTTATCAATTTGCTGATCAGATGCCGGTACTGAACCTGTTTCGGTACATCACTTTTCGTACTGGCGGTGCGATCATTACATCGCTGGTCCTTGCCTTTGTGATCGGCCCGCACCTGATCAACTGGTTGCGTTCTAAACAAAGCGAAGGTCAGCCAATCCGTGAAGACGGCCCCGAAAGTCATCTTTTGACGAAAAAGGGCACGCCGACCATGGGGGGCCTTTTGCTGTTGCTGTCGACATCAATTGCGACGCTGCTTTGGGCCGATTTAACCAACCCGTATGTCTGGGCAGTTCTTTTGGTGACCATCGGCTATGGCTTCCTTGGTTTTCTTGATGACTTTCTGAAGGTTTCCAAACGCAACACCAAGGGCCTTCCGGGCAAACTCAAACTTCTTGGCCAGTTTTCCATCGCAGCCTGTGCTGCGTGGTGGATTTCATACAACACCGCCGATCCGCTTTCGACCGCACTTGCTTTCCCTTTCTTCAAGAACTTCCTGTTTGATCTGGGCTGGTTCTTTATTCCCTTTGCCATGTTTGTCATGGTCGGTGCATCGAACTCGGTAAACCTGACTGATGGTTTGGATGGTTTGGCCATCGTCCCGGTCATGATCGCTGCTGCAAGCTTTGCGCTGATTACCTATTTGATCGGTAACGTGCAGTTCGCGGAATACCTGCAGGTTCATTACGTTGCGGGATCTGGCGAATTGACCATTTTCCTTGGTGCGCTTGTGGGCGCGGGACTTGGCTTCCTGTGGTACAACGCCCCGCCTGCCATGGTATTTATGGGGGACACCGGTTCTCTCGCGCTTGGTGGTGCACTCGGTGCGGTGTCTGTCGTCACGAAACACGAACTGGTGCTGGCAATTATTGGCGGATTGTTTGTTCTTGAAACCCTGTCGGTGATCATTCAGGTCGGTTCTTTTAAACTGACTGGCAAACGTGTGTTTCGCATGGCCCCGCTTCACCATCATTTCGAGAAGAAAGGTTGGCAGGAAGCGACCATTGTCATTCGTTTCTGGATCATTGCCGTCATTCTTGCACTGGTTGGTCTTGCAACCCTGAAACTTCGTTAAGGACATCCCGACGTGATCAACCTTTCACACTTGCGCGGTAAAACCATTGCGGTTCTGGGTCTGGGAAAATCCGGGCTTGCCAGTGTCAAAGCATTGATCAATGCCGGGGCCGTCGTTTGGGCGTGGGATGACAACGCGTCTTCACGTGAACAGATCGAACCACTTGGCCTTGCGCCAATCAACTTGGCTGAATGTGACTGGAACGAACCCGACATGCTGGTGATCAGCCCGGGCATTCCATCCACATTTCCGACCCCGCACCCGGCGGCCGAAAAGGCGCGCCGGGCAGGAAAGCCGATCGTTTGTGATGTCGAACTGCTGTGTGCAGCGCAGCCTGATGTGCCAACATTGGCGATCACCGGCACCAACGGCAAATCAACCACCACCGCACTCACCGCGCACATCATCGGACAGGCCGGGATCAAAACGCAGGCGGGCGGCAATCTTGGCAATGCGGCCCTTGGGCTTGAACCATCCACGCCCGATGATTGTCTTGTTCTTGAACTGTCATCCTATCAGCTTGAATTGCTGGAACATGCGGCCTTTGATGCCTGCGCACTTTTGAACATCACCCCGGATCATCTGGATCGCCATGGCGGGCTTGATGGCTATATCGGGGCAAAGCACCTGATTTTTGCGCGCTCTAAAGGCCCGAAATGGGCGATCATCTCTATTGATGATGACCCCTGCGCAAAAATGGCTGTCGAACTGGCCCGTGAAGGTGGCCGTCACATCATCGAAGTGTCGGTCACGAAACCGGTCGATCACGGCATCTATGTTGATGACGACGGCTGGCTGATTGATGATATGAGCGGCGCCCGGACCCGCATTCTCGATCTTGGAACGGTCACGCATATGCCCGGACGCCATAACTGGCAGAACATTGCCTTTGCCTATGGATTGTGTCGTGCACGCGGCGTAACAGCAGCACAGATCATTGACGGTATCATGTCGTTCCCCGGTCTTGCCCATCGACAAGAACTGCTTGGCAGTATTGATGGTGTGGTCTTTGTCAATGACAGCAAGGCCACCAACGCCGAAGCGTCGGCAAAGGCCCTGTCGGCCTATAACAACATTTACTGGATTGTCGGCGGCAAGCCCAAAGAAGGCGGGATTGATGGCCTGCAGGAATTTTATCCCCGCATCAAAAAGGCCTATCTGATTGGGGAGGCCAGTGACGCATTTGCCGATGCACTTGGCGATGATTTGCCGTGGCAGAAATGTGAAACACTTGATGTGGCAACCAAGGCTGCATACAGCGATGCCAAAGCCAGCGATGATGAAAAACCGGTGGTGATGCTGACCCCGGCCTGTGCATCGTTTGATCAATTCAAAAGCTTTGAAGCGCGCGGCGATGCCTTTCGCGATATTTACACGACATTGTCAGCAGACGCCAATGGCGAGGGGAAAAGCGCATGAAGTCCCTGTTTGGCCATAACACCAACATCGCCTTTTCGCGTGCTGACACATCGGTTCTTGGGATCTGGTGGTGGACAGTTGATCGCTGGTTGCTTGCCGCCATCATTCTTTTAATGGGGATCGGCGCGCTTTTGGTCATGTCGGCAAGTCCGCCCGTGGCCGATCGTATCAATGTTGACAGTTTCCACTTTGTCACCCGTCAGTTTGTCTTTCTTGGTATGGCGACAATCTGCATGTTTGCCATATCGCTGATGCCGGTGAAATGGATCAGGCGTCTGGCGTCATTCATGCTTTTGGGTGTGATATTTTTGCTTATCATTACCCCGTTTATCGGATCAGACATCAAAGGTGCTGTCCGCTGGATCAACATCGCAGGGATCAACCTGCAACCATCGGAATTCCTCAAACCGGCCTTTGCTGTTGTCATCGCATGGATGTTTGCCGAAGGGCGGCTGAACCCGAACTTTCCGGGCTACATCGTTTCAAGCCTGTTTCTTGCGGTTTGTATTTTTCTGCTGATGATCCAGCCTGACTTCGGGCAGACGGTTGTCATTACCTCGATCTGGTCGGTGCAGATTTTCCTGGCGGGCCTACCGATTATTCTGGTGTTCTGTCTTGGCCTTGGTGCCGTTGGCCTTGCCGTGACTGCTTATCTGATATTACCGCATGTGCAATCACGCGTGGACCGTTTCCTTGATCCGACATCAGGGGACAATTATCAGATCGAACGATCCATGGAAGCCTTCATGAATGGCGGCATCATGGGGCGCGGCCCAGGCGAAGGCTGGGTCAAGAATTCCATTCCCGATGCCCATTCGGATTTTATTTTTGCCGTGGCCGGCGAAGAATTCGGGCTTTTGTTCTGCGTATTGGTTGTCGGGGTCTTTACCTTCATCATCATGCGTGGTTTTTCGCGCCTGATGGGGGAACGCAACCTGTTTGTGGTTCTGGCTGTCACCGGCATTCTGGTCCAGTTCGGCTTGCAAGCTGTGATTAACATGGCATCGACCTTGCAGCTGGTTCCGCCAAAGGGCATGACCTTGCCGTTCGTATCATATGGCGGTTCGGCCACCATCGGCATTGCGATTGGCATGGGGTTTGTCTTAGCACTCACACGGAAACGGCCGGGCGAATAGATAAACCCTCCTTTCTAAGAATTTTCTGCACCAAAACGACAAAATCGCGCCTTAATCCACTCCCGGTTTGAAGGGATATTAACCTTTGTCGGGTTCTGATGGGGGTAACTGTCGGGAACTATCCCCGCACCGCCGTCGTTTCAGATGTGGACAAGATGACTGACTTTGCAAATTCACAGAATATCGCCGACGAAACTCCGCTTGCAGGTCAGGTGATTGCCGTTACATCCGGTGGCACAGGCGGGCATATGTTTCCCGCCGTCGCGCTTTCGCGTTCACTTGTGCGTCGCGGGGCTGAGGTCCTGTTTTTCACAGACGCCCGTGCCGCGCGCTATACCGAAGGTGTTGAAGGTGTAAAAACCATCATCCTGCCCGCAGGTGGCATTGCCGGCAAAGGGATCAAGGGCCGACTGATGGGGGCGGCCCGTCTTGGTCTTGGCACCCTTAAGGCCCGCAAACTCATTAAAAAGACCAAACCATCTGCCGTAATCGGTTTTGGCGGGTATGCATCGATCCCTGCAACCATGTCGGCCAAGTGGCTTGGCATTCCCTATGCCATTCATGAACAAAACGCGGTTCTTGGCCGCGCCAATCGTTTGGTGGCCAATCAGGCGCAACGCATTGCGACCTCGTTTGCCAAAGTCACAATGATCGCGCCCGCCGACGAACATAAAGTCATCTGGACCGGCAACCCGGTACGTGCAGAAGTCGCAGCCCTTGCCGGGGTTGATTACACCCCGCCGACGGTGGATGGTCCGGTCCGGCTACTTGTTACCGGTGGATCACAGGGGGCGCGTGTTCTGTCTGAAATTCTGCCAACGGCACTGGTCAACCTGCCGGAAGATTTGCGCAAACGGCTTGTCGTAACCCAGCAGGCCCGTGAAGAAGATATTGATACCGTTCGCAAGACTTATGACGGATCACAAATTGACGTCACGCTGGCCCCCTTCATCAACGATATCCCGGACCGCTTACGTGATTGCCATCTGGTGATTGCGCGTTCCGGCGCCTCGACGGTGGCGGAATTGACTGCGGCCGGACGTCCGGGGTTTTTGATCCCCCTGCCCCACGCCATCGACGATCATCAGCGTTTCAACGCCCAGCAGATCGAAGATGCCGGGGGTGCCTGGATGATGCCGCAAGATCGCTTTTCGAGCGAAAACGTCACCGAACGACTGGCAAAACTTTTAACCAATCCTGCCGCGCTGTCACGCGCAGCAAAGGCCGCCAAAAGCAGCGGGCGCGCCAACGCCGCAGAACGGCTGGCTGATATGGTACTTGATATGCTGGGCCTTAATCCGGCTGGCAGCCCGAATGAGAAGAACATAAATAAAGACCGAGGAGACACGCAATGAACACCCTGCCGCTCAACATCGGCACCATCCACTTTGTCGGTATTGGTGGCATTGGCATGTCCGGTATTGCCGAAATCCTCAATAACCTTGGTTATTCGGTACAGGGGTCGGATATTTCCGACAATGCCAATGTGCAGCGCTTGCGCGCCCTTGGCATCAAAGTGTTTGTCGGACACAAGGCGGATAATGTCGAAGATGCCAAAGTCGTTGTCATTTCCACCGCAGTCAAACCGGACAACCCCGAAGTCACAGCAGCCCGTGCAGCAATGATCCCGGTAGTACGCCGTGCTGAAATGCTGGCAGAACTGATGCGCCTTAAGGCCGCAATTGCGGTTGGCGGGACCCATGGCAAAACCACGACCACATCACTTGTCGCCACCATGCTTGATGCTGCGGGCCTTGATCCGACGGTGATCAATGGCGGGATCATTAATTCATACGGCACCAACGCACGTCTGGGTGACGGGGACTGGATGGTGGTCGAAGCAGATGAGTCCGATGGCACATTCGTTAAGGTCCCGTCGACCATTTCGGTGGTGACCAATATCGATCCGGAACATCTTGATCACTGGAAAGATTTCGACCAGCTGCGCGAAGCCTTTAAAAACTTCGTTCAAAATATCCCGTTTTATGGTTTTGCCGTACTTTGCATTGACCACCCGGAAGTTCAGGCCCTGATTGGCCGTGTTACCGATCGCCGCATTTTCACTTTCGGTTTCTCACCACAGGCCGATGTGCGCGCGGTAAATGTCCGCACCAATATTGGCGATACCGTTTTTGATGTCGCGATCCGTGAACGCGTCGATAGCGAAGAGCGCGTGATCAAGGATGTGCGCCTGCCGATGGTTGGCGATCACAACGTTTCAAACTCGCTGGCGGCGATCACGGTTGCGCTTGAACTTGGCATCCCTGATGAAAAGATCGTATCGGCCTTTGATGGCTTTACCGGAGTCAAACGTCGCTTCACCAAAACCGGCGAAGTTGACGGCGTTACCATTATCGATGATTACGGCCACCACCCGGTCGAAATCAAAGCCGTGCTGAAAGCCGCACGACAGGCAACCCGAAACAATGTCATTGCCGTGGTACAGCCGCACCGCTATTCGCGTTTGCATGACCTGTTTGAAGATTTCTGCACCTGCTTTAACGACGCAGATAGTGTCATTGTTGCCGACGTTTACGAAGCCGGAGAAAGCCCGATCGAAGGCGCATCACGTGATGCGCTGGTCGAAGGTCTGCGAGATCGCGGTCACCGCCACGTACGCGCCCTTGAAGGCCCGGACAAACTGGCCGAAGTCATTGCCGCCGAAGCCAAGGAAGGCGATCTGGTTGTCTGTCTTGGCGCAGGTTCCATCAGCGCGTGGGCCAATGCCCTTCCTGCCCAACTTGAAGCTTTGAAAAACTGAGGCCGTCATGAGCACGTCCGGACACCATACGCCACTGATTGATCGCCTGCCCAAGGTGCGCGGCAAGCTGCGCGAAGGTGCAGAGCTTGCAAAGGTAACCTGGTTTCAGGTTGGCGGTCCGGCCGATGTCATGTTCCGTCCGGCCGACGAAGCCGACCTTTCAGCCTTTCTGAAAGGCAAACCGGATGACATGCCTGTCACCGTGATCGGGGTTGGATCCAACCTTTTGGTGCGTGATGGCGGCATTCGCGGTGTTGTCATTCGTCTTGGCCGTCCGTTTACCGATGCGGTTACAAAGGATGGCGATCTTCATGTCGGTGCCGGTGCACTTGATCTGAATGTTGCCCAGGTCGCCCAGCAAGCAGGTATCTCCGGTCTGGAATTCCTGTCAGGTATTCCAGGCACCATTGGCGGGGCCCTTCGCATGAATGCCGGCGCCTATGGCACAGAGATCAAGGATGTGCTGATCTCGGCCACAGCCGTCGATGGTAGCGGTAACATCCATACTGTCTCGGTCGACGAAATGGGCATGTCATATCGCCATTGTGACCTGCCCGAAGACTGGATCTTCACATCGGCAATTTTGTGCGGCACTGCCGGCGATCCCGATGACATTGCAAAACGCATGGATGAAATACAGCAGGCCCGCGCAGGATCACAACCGATCAAGTCGCGCACAGGCGGATCAACCTTTGCCAACCCTGTTCCTGACCGCGCGTGGGAAGTCATTGATGCCGCCGGGTGCCGCGGCCTTAAAATCGGTGGTGCGCAAATGTCTGAACAGCATTGCAATTTCATGATCAATACGGGCAATGCCACTGCCCTTGATCTTGAACAGCTGGGCGACGAAGTCCGTAGACGGGTCAAGGAACATAGCGGTGTAGAGCTGCGCTGGGAAATCCGGCGGATTGGCGAACGCCTTGGCCACTCGATCATAGGAAAAGACGCATGAGCAAACATGTCGCTGTCATTCTTGGCGGTTGGTCAGCCGAACGCGAAGTATCCCTGTCATCCGGGCGTGAATGTGCCAAGGCGCTACGCGAAAAGGGCTATAAGGTTACCGAAGTCGATGTCACCCGTGATCTCGCCAATCAACTGAACGCCATTGATCCCAAACCGGATGTGATTTTCAACGCCCTGCATGGCCGCTGGGGCGAAGACGGTGCCGTTCAGGGACTGCTTGAAATCATGAACATCCCCTATACCCATTCCGGTGTACGGGCCTCTGCCATCGCCATGGACAAAATGTCTGCCAAGGCGATGTTTGCGGAATATGGCATTCCGTGTGCCCGTCATGTCTGGGTGACGCGCGATGACATTGCATCGGGCAAGGCATTGCCGCCGCCATATGTCCTGAAACCGAATAACGAAGGATCATCAGTTGGCGTCGAAATCATCCTGACGGCCGAGGAAGAACAAAACATGCTGGCCCGTGACTGGCATCATGGCGATGGTGTCATGCAGGAAGAATTCATTCCCGGTCGCGAAATGACCGTTGCCGTCAAGGATGGCAAGGCAATGGAAGTCATCGAAATCCTGACGGGCAATCATGCCTTTTACGATTTTGAATCCAAATATGCGCAGGGCGGATCGGAACATATTGTCCCCGCGGACATTGATGGTTCCCTGCGCGATCGCCTGCAACGCCATGCCGAAGAAGCATATATGGCGCTTGGCTGCCGAGGGGTGGCGCGCGCTGATTTCCGGTACGACCCGGAAAAGGACCGTCTGGCAATCCTTGAAATCAATACCCAACCGGGCATGACGCCGACCTCGCTTGTTCCGGATGCGGCCCGGCATGACGGCATGAGCTTTGCTGATATCGTTGCATGGATGGTAGAGGACGCCACATGCGAACGCTAGAAGAACAGGCCCGCGAACGGCGCGAAAAGCTTGATAAACAACATGGCATGGCCTCAAGCGTCAAAAAAGTCGCCCGTGTCATGTGGTGGACCGGTTTTTTAGGAGCGATCACCATCATCCCCGCCGCACTTTGGTATACGGGTAAGGCCGACAAATGGTTATCCATTGTCGAACAGGAAAGCATCCGCCTATCTGCCGAGCTTGGCATGACGGTCAAGAATATCGAAGTGTCCGGTCGTGAAAAAACCGATCCCAACGCGCTTCTGGCTGCCATCGGACAGAAACCGGGTACGCCGATCATCACCTTTGATGTCGACGCAGCCCGCGAACGCGTCGAGGAATTGTCATGGGTGCGCAGCGCGACCGTCGAACGCCAACTACCTGACACGCTTATTGTATCAGTCGTTGAACGCAAACCACTGGCACTTTGGCAAACCAAAGACCGCAATCATGTTCTGATTGATAGCGACGGCGAAAAGCTGCAGAACTACGAATTGGGTGATTACCTTGATTTGCCCGTGCTGGTCGGCGACGACGCCCCCAAAGCAGCGGCAGAAATGCTGACCACTTTACAGAGCATTCCCCATCTTTATGAAAAGATTACCGGTGCCCAACGTATCGGTCATCGTCGCTGGAACATCCAGCTTGCCAATGGCATGTTTATCCGCCTGCCCGAAGAAAACATGGCACAGGCCTGGAAACGGCTTGAATTGCTTGATCGTGAACATGGCATTTTGGATCGCGATGTTCTGATTGTTGATTTGCGCCTTCCTGACCGGACTTTCGTACGCCTGACGCCAGGGGCCGCAGAAAAAAGGCGCAATCCACCAAAGAAGGCGGGCGCGGTCTGAACTGACCGCTGTTTGATCAACCACACGGGCTGTGCATTTCACATTCCCAAGAATGTTTTTACGCCATTGTCACGTTCATTCGCATGACAGATGCGTTATGCGAAGGTCCGCCTTAACCAAATTGCAACCGCTTTTGGTGGAAAACGGGCTTAATAAAGCTGGCGCACAAAAGTCCTGCCCCATAACCCATAAAAATTCAGAGCATTCAATTGGCACGCGGTAAAACCAGATCAGGATTGATTGCGGCTTTGGACATCGGAACGTCCAAGGTCTGCTGTTTTATTGCTCGACGCGAGAAGGACAGACCGCCAAAGGTGATCGGTATCGGACATAATATGTCCAAAGGCCTGCAAAGCGGTTCGATCTCCAATCTTGATGCGGCACAAGAAGTTGTTCTTGCCGCTGTGAACGCAGCTGAAAAGATGGCCGGGCAAACCATCGAATCGGTCATTGTCAATCTGTCGGGCGGTCGTCCGGAATCGGAAACGCATACGGTTGAACTGCCGCTTGGCTCCCGCCCGATTGGCAACCTTGAGATCCGCAAGCTTAATGACCAGAAAGAAGCCCTGCTACGTCAGGCAGGTGACGAGCTGATCCACACAGTTCCGCTAGGGTTCCGCCTTGATGGCGCAAACACCATGAACGATCCGCGTGGCATGTATGGATCAACCCTTGGGCTGGATTTGCACTTTGTCCGCACCCAGACAGCCCCCTTGCGTAACCTTGATACGTTGCTGGCACGGTGCCACCTTGCGATTGAAGAAACCGTGGTTACCCCGCTGGCGTCCGGTCTTTCGGCGCTTACGCCCGATCAACGCGATCTGGGGGCAACCGTCATCGATATGGGGGCTGGCACGACGAGCGTCGCTGTCTTTAATGGCGGACAGGTGGTTTACACAACGTCGATCCCGGTCGGAGGCGCACATGTCACGCGCGACATCGCCTATGGCCTGAACACATCGATCAACCATGCAGAACGTATGAAAACCCTGCATGGCAGCGCACTGACATCCCCGTCAGATGATCAGGAAATTCTTGCGGTCCCCACCATTGGGGACGAAGACGAAAATAACTTCAACCATGTGCCGCGTTCGATGCTGATTAACATCATCAAACCACGGCTTGAAGAAACCTTCGAGTTGATTCGCGATCAACTCGAAGAACACGGCCTGACCCAAATCGGTGGCCGCAGTATCGTTTTGACCGGTGGTGCCAGCCAGCTCAACGCCATTGCCGACCTGGCAAGTCAGATGTTTGAACGCCCGGCCACGATTGCGTTGCCACATGGTGTATCAGGCCTTGCCGAAGCAACCGCAGGACCTGCTTTTTCCGCGTGTTCCGGTCTGCTATTGCGCGCAGTATCCCAACAAAACGATCCTCTTAGCGAAGCCATGGCCCAAATACGTCAATCGGGCGGTCGATGGGGTAGATTGGGTGCCTGGTTCAAAGAGAACTTCTAGGTCCCAGGGTCGAAACTCATTCAAATGGTCGATCCGGCGCTTGATAAGAGAGAAAAAGCAAGGAAAAGCCCGCAGATTGGGGTGATCCCCAATCAAGGGATTTGACGCAGAGGCTT
>JBLXDD010000018.1:0-88289 GCA_048264285.1 Thalassospira sp. | reverse complement strand
TTGAACCTCTTGTTCAAACCAAGCAAAGCATCGCTTTGCGCAGGTTCAGCGAAGCACGCAGGGCGTAGCTAAATCCTCTCGCCGCAAGCATTAAAAAAAAACTGTCACCTTTGGTGGCGGGGTTTTGTCGTTTTAGTCTCGGGGTTGAAATAACGCCTTTGATTCCCCCCCCAACACACACATTCTGAGCCGCTCACCATAACAGGAATATCTGAGACCACAGGGTAATGAATAATGCCGGGTTGTATAACAGACTATGTTAGGATCGTTTTTGTGGGCAGAGGTCAGGAAATCCAATGCACTATTTACACGTATCAAAGTCAGCGGATCGAAACTCAGTTTATTGAAACAGTGGAGGACAGATCATGAAGGCGAGTGGAAGATTAGCCGGTATTGCCGGCGGGCTTATGGCCGCAGCATTGGCCATTGGTGCATCGGCTCAGGCCGAGACTGTAAAGGTCACACCGCTGGGGGCGGTTGATGGCGAATTTTGCCCGCTTGATCGGGCGATGATTTTTGAAGATCCTGATGGAACCCGTATTCTTTATGATGTTGGTCGCACGGTGGCGGGCCCGGACGACGCGCGTTTGGGCGAGATCGATGCGGTTTTGCTGAGCCATATGCACGGGGACCATCTTGGTGACCGTCATATTGAAGCCGTCAATGCAACAGAATGCGGGAAGCCATCTTTTCCGGTTGATGTCCGGTCGATCTCGAACACAGTACAGATTGCCAAAGCAAAAGATGCCTTGATCGTGACCGGTAGCGAGATGCCGCCCATTCTGGGACGCAAGCTTGAAAGTATTGGCGGGGATCCAGGTAAATCTGTTCTGGTGCGTTTCGGAGCATCCCGCATGGTCGGCGGTGTGAAGGTTACCACTGTCCCCGCAGTTCATAGCAATGGTGTTGCAGGCGATTTCCTGGGGGGACCGCTGGGCGAGATGCTTAAATCTTCGGGGGTGACCGCATATGCCGGGCCGCCGACAGGTTACGTTTTGACCTTTTCGAACGGGCTATCTGTGTATCTTTCCGGTGATACCGGCATCACGGCCGAACAGGATGCTGTGGTGCGTGGCCACTATGGTGCGAAGCTTGTGGTGATGAATATCGGCGATACTTTCACCACCGGCCCCGACGAAGCGGCTTACGTGATTAATGATCTGATCCAGCCGGCATCGGTCATTCCGTCGCACGCCAATGAATGGGCAACAGATGGCGGAATGGTGCGGGCCGGTACCCGGACGGAGGCATTTATCAACGCGGTAAGCGTTCCCGCCCATCTGCCGTTGAGTGGTAAGACCATGGAATTTGATGCCAGTGGTGCCTGCAGTGCAGGCTGTGTCTGAAAAACACAAGGTTTGAAAAGCCAAAGGGCGGGGGTGACCCCCGCCCTTTGACTTTGGTTGGCTATAGCTATTATTAGCTGCGCGGTTTGAGGTTTTCCGGGTCATAGATCGGTTTGTAGCCAATGCCATAGACTTCGACCGGATAGATTTCATCCATATAAGACACGTGGAGTTTGCGCCCTTCCTGGCAGTAATCCCATGGCAGGTAGGCCAAGGCGATGTTTTTGCCAACACTCGGGCCAAAGGCGATCGAGGTTGTGTAGGAACGACGCCCCAGATCATCAATCAGGGTTTTGCCTGTTTCCGGGTCCATCACCGGCAAGTTCCCGACCGGGTACCGGGCAACGCCATTGCGATCAATATTGTCGGTCATGATCAGCGTGCAGAGCATGGCGGGTTGATGATCGCGCTGACGATATTCAAGATGCTTTGCCTTGCCACGGAAGTCAGCCTCTTTGACCTTGGGGCGGGCAAGGTCGGCTTCCAGCAGATTGTACTGGGTGTGCAGATCCGCGTTTTGCAAACGCAGTGATTTTTCCAGACGGCGCGAATTGGCATAGGTTTCAACACCAACAGCCAGAATGCCGATTGCGCGCAGGGCATCCCAAACGGCAAGACCGTCTTCATAACGCATGTGAAGTTCCCAGCCCTGTTCGCCAACATAGGAAATGCGGAAGGCCGAAACGGCTTTGCCGGCAATCGTGATCGGGCGGATGGCCGCAAACGGGAAGTTTTCGGCATTCAGGGCGTCCGGATCGGCCACAACCTTTTTAAGGTTCTCGCGTGCGTTCGGGCCCCAGATACCAATCGTGGTGAAGTCTTCGGTCACATCGGTGATGGTGACATTCCAGCCTTTGTCCTGAGCGGTGCGGCGCATATAGGTCAGGTCACGCGGGCCGGCATCGGCACCATTGACCAGACGACAACGATCTTCCATGCGAAAAACGGTGAAATCGGCACGGACATTGCCTTCGTCATCAAGCATGTGGGTATAGATGCCCTTGCCGATATTGGCATCGCCACCGATCTTGGCGGCACAAAGCCATTCCATCAGTTCGACATGATCCGGGCCGGAAATGTCGGTCATATGGAAATGCGACAGGTTGATGATGCCGCAATCGTCACTCATGGCGAGCTGTTCGGCGTTTGACACACGCCAGAAATGGCGGTTGTCCCATTCATGTTCACGGACCGGTACACGATCCGCGTATTTTTCCAGAAGGTGCTCGTTGGCGGCATAGCCGTGCGCGCGTTCCCAGCCCCCCAATTCCATGAAATAGCCACCCAGTTCGACTTCGCGTTCATAGAATGGCGAACGACGAATGCCACGCGCCTTGGAGAAGGGCTCACGCGGGTGGACGGGCGGGTTATAGATTTTTTTCGCCGTCTCATAGCAGCGGTCGTAAATGTATTGTTCGTTCAGCTGGAATTTGTTGAAGCGCGAGAAATCAACAGATGCGTGGTCGATATGGGTACGGCCATGGGTCATCCAGTCGGCAATCAGTTTGCCCATGCCCGGTCCGTCCTTGATCCAGATGCCAACGGCATACCAAAGACCGCGCAGATTCTGACTTTCCCCCATGGACGGGCCGCCATCGGCCGAGGATTGCAAAAGCCCGTTAAACGAGTGGCTTTCGTTAAAGCCAAGCTCTGTCAGGATCGGGGTCAATTCCATGGCACGTTCAAGCGGTTCGATCACATCTTCGAGTTCGAGATCACGCTGGGACGGGGACAGGCGCGCCTGATCCTTTTCAAGGATATCGCGCGGATGGACCAAGCGCGGGTTTTCCTCATAATAATAGCCCCATTCGATCTGGCCACCCTCGGTGCTTTTGGGGTCGCCGGTATCACGCATATAGGCCGAGTTGCCCTGATCGCGCAGCAGCGGATAGCCGATTTCGGCACCGGTGCCTTCGAACTGGTTATAAGGCCCAAAGAAGGTCAGAGGATGGTCAACCGGCATCACAGGAAGGTCTTCACCGGCCATTTCCGCAATCAGACGCCCCCACAAACCGGCACAGACAACCACATAGTCGGCGTGGATGGTGCCACGTTCAGTGACCACACCCTTGATGCGGCCATCTTCGGTGATCAGTTCAAGGGCCGATGTGTTGGCAAAGATCTTGAGCTTGCCGGTTGCTTCGGCCTGATCGATCAGTTTGCCGGCGACGGTTTGCGAGCGCGGAATGACAAGACCGGCATCCGGGTCCCACATTGCACCCTGAATCTGGTCCTCTTCAAGAAGGGGGAATTTTTCCTTGGCTTCGGATGCCGAGATGATTTTGACATTGGTGCCAAAGGCCTTGCCTGAATCCACGCGGCGTTTGAGTTCGCCCATGCGTTCGTCATCGCCGACACGTGCCACTTCCAGACCACCAATGCGCGCGTAATGCCCCATCTTTTCATAGAAATCCATGGAATACATGGTGGTCCAGGTGGTCAGCTGGTCGTGGCTGGTGGCATAGCAGAAATCAGACGCATGCGCGGTCGAACCGATATCGGTCGGAATACCGGATTTATCGATACCAACAATATCATCCCAGCCATTTTCGATCAGGTGATGTGCCACCGAGGAGCCCACAATACCGCCGAGACCGACGATGACGACTTTGGCCTTGCTTGGAAATGCGCTCATTTCTCTCAATCCTTTTTCCCGAGAGGTTTGTCCGTGCTCGGCATGGCAAAACGCGTATGGGGTCGGTCAAAGCCGGCCCCGTTACGGCGTGGATTACAAAGTGAAGACAACAGTGCGGTGATCGTTAAGCATGACCCTGCCTTCCAGATGATATTTGACAGCGCGTGCGAGAACCCGTGATTCAATATCGCGACCGGTGGCAACAAAATCATCTGCCGACATGGCGTGGTTCACGCGTTCGGTTTCCTGTTCGATGATCGGACCTTCATCCAGATCGGGCGTGACGTAATGTGCGGTTGCCCCGATCAGTTTCACGCCACGCTCATAGGCTTGGTGATAGGGCTTTGCCCCCTTGAAGCTTGGCAGGAACGAGTGGTGAATATTGATGATCATGCCATAGAACTGGCTGGAAAACGCGTTGGTCAGGACCTGCATATAGCGGGCAAGGATTACCAGTTCCGCGTTGGTTTCCTTGATCAGATCAGCCAGTTTTGCTTCCTGTTCGGGCTTGTTTTCCTTGTTCACCGGCCAGTAATGGAAGGGAATGCCTTCCTGATCGGCAACTTTGCGCGCATCTTCGTGGTTTGACACGATGGCGGCCACTTCGGCATCCAGCCAGCCAACCTTGATCTGATAAAGCAGATGCAGCATCGCGTGATCGAACTTCGATACCATGATGATGATTTTCGGTCGGCGGGCGACCTCATCGATTTTCAGTTTCAGGTTAAAGCGATCGACCGCCGGGTTCAGAGACAGCGCAATGGATTCCTTGTCGACATCCGCCGGTGTGCTGATGGCCACACGAAAGAAGAACTTGTTGGTCTGCCGATCCCAGAACTGGTTTGATTCGGCGATATTCGCACCGCGTGTGCCCAACGCAGAGGTAACGGTCGCAACGATGCCCGGCTGATCATCGCAGGCCATACGCAAGATATACGTGGTGTCATTCACTGTTTGGGTTCCGTTCCATAACTTTTGTTGAGCGTGATGGCGATTTTTCAAAACCCTGGCAGAGTGTCAGACAGATCGCCGTGCCTGTCTGGCCGATATGTCCGGCTGGTATATCGGGGCGCGAATGTACTGTTTGGGGATGTGTGCCATTTGCGCGCGATCTGATTTTTGATTCTGCCCGGGCCCTTTGTTTCTCTTGCTTCCCTGAGTTGCTCTTCGGTATCATGAAACTTAATCTGGTGGTTTTTGACCCCGAAAAATAGAATGTATGCGTCAAAATGAGATTACCGCTACGACAAACCTGACAACTTGCCTGTATCGGAGGACCCGATGCTCAAGAAGCCTGTATCCCGGACCCAGACCGCGCCGCGTTTGAATGTCGGGTTCATCCTTGCCAAACGTTTTACCCTGTGTGCGTTTGCAAATTTTGTCGATGTATTGCGTCTTGCCGCCGACGAGGGCGATCGCAGTCGGCCGATCTTGTGCAGATGGACGGTTTTGTCCGATACGATGGACCCGA
This sequence comes from Thalassospira sp., assembly GCA_048264285.1. Classification (GTDB taxonomy): domain Bacteria; phylum Pseudomonadota; class Alphaproteobacteria; order Rhodospirillales; family Thalassospiraceae; genus Thalassospira. The sequence goes on along the minus strand of JBLXDD010000018.1, from coordinate 82,837 downwards.
TTGCATCGAGTAGCGGGATTTCGGTACAGCCCAAGGAACGGTTGGGCGATCCAAGGCAATTCAACTATATCGTGGTTGTCGGCGGGTTGATGGATGATGCAGAAAAGCTTAGCCCGGCCTATCAGAAATTCCTGCATGAAGCAGCCGCTGCCGGTGTGCCGCTTGTCGGTGTGTGTACGGGTGTCTTCATGCTTTATGAAGCAGGGCTTTTGAACGGGTACCGCTGTTGTGTCAGCTGGTTCCATCATTCAGAGGTCGTGGAGCAATTCGAAGGGCTTGATCCGGTCACAGAACAGATTTTTGTGGTTGATCGTGATCGTCTGACCTGTTCGGGCGGGGTCAGTTCGGCGCATCTCGCAGCCTATCTGGTGGATAAGCATGTCGGGCGGGCGCAGGCGAATAAAAGCCTGCATATCATGATCATTGATGACGCGCTTCAGGCTGAAAAGCCGCAACCGGGCATTCCTTTGGACCTGAAGACACAGGATCAGATCGTCCAAAGAGCGCTTTTGATCATGCAGCAAAATATCGATATGCCGATTTCGGTGCAGGAAATTGCACGGCGCATGGGCAACAGCAAACGCCAGATTGAACGGCATTTTCGCCTTGCACTTGATACATCCCCGCAGGTGGCGTTTTTGAATATCCGCCTTGATCTGGCGCACCATCTTATTGAAAAAAGTGACAAATCCATTGCCCAGATTGCTGTGGATTGCGGATTTTGCGATTCCTCGCATCTAAGCCGGATGTTCCGGCGCCGATATGGCTGCACGCCACAGGCTTTGCGCCGACCTGTTGCAGAGGTGATACCGGCCGCGGACATGGCGAAAGAAGCATCATCGCTTGAGGCTTGATAAAAAAAACGGCCCGGCATGTTTTGAGAACTGCAGAGCCGTTTTTATCAAGGTTTCTGTTTGTCGGGGATTGGTTAAATTTCAACCTCGACATCGGAAAGCGGGGTCGAGCAACAAATCAGAATTTTGCCCTGATCCACTTCGCGCTGGCGGATGCCGCCGCCATGCTGCATATCGACTTCACCTGACATCAGTTTGGATTTGCAAGTGCCGCAAATGCCGCGTTGGCAGGATGACATCGGCATCAGGCCGGCTTCCTTGGCTGCGGACAGGATCGTCATTCCCGGATTGCATTCGACAACATGACCGGTTTTGACAAAGCTGACGCGGAATTTCTGATCGCTGATTTCTGGGGCGACGGAACCATGCTCTTCAAGCGTTCCTGCCGTTTCTGCCCCGAAATCAAAGCTTTCTTCGTAATATTTGTCCATGTCAAAGCCCGCTTCGCGGAGCATGTTGCGTACCCCTTCCATGAAGCGGCCCGGTCCACAGCAAAAGACTTTGCGATCCTTGAAGTCGGGTGACATCAACGACAACATCGGCAGGCTCAGCCGACCAGTATAACCGGCCCAGCTATGGCTTGCAGATGTACTGTCACAGGTCAGGGCAACCTTAAGGCCGGGGTTCTGTGCGGTAAGAAGCGCCAATTCGTCGCGGAAAATAAGATCCGATGGCGTGCGGGCAGCATGAACAAAATGCAGATCGGTCGGTTCGGACAGGTCACATGCGGTGCGTGTCATAGACATCATCGGCGTGATGCCGCTGCCAGCCGAAATGAACAGCAATTTGTCGTCGGACGTTGCATCCGTCGTAAAATCGCCAGCCGGCCCAGTCACATTCACTTCCTTGCCCGGGACCATGTAATCATGCAGCCAGTTTGAGCCGGGGCCGCCTGGCACACGTTTGACCGTGATTTCCACACGATATGGCCGTGCCGCCGATGCCGAGATGGTATAGCTTCGCGTGACCATACCTTCGACCGGCAATTCAAAGGTCATGAACTGACCGGGGTAAAAGCGAAAGGCACGGGGTTCGCGGGCGGAAAAGACGAAAGTCTTCACATCATGCGTTTCCTGACGGACTTGCCGACAGACCAGAACGTCATCATGTTCAGGATCCCACAAGGGGACGCGATTGACCTCGGTGACGATTTCTTCGGGCAAATCCTGACCTTTTGGGGTCTTGGCGGGTGTTTGTTCGGTCATTCTGCGGCAACCCCGACTTTGTTGGTGGCAAAGTGATCTTCCAGACGTTTGATGTACCAGTCACAAAACGCCTCGACATGGGGTTCGGTGAATTTGGAATAAGGACCCGGTTCGTATGCGGGTTGTTCGCTGCCAATCTGGGCCAGACGCACAAGATCGGCATCCTGCTGGTTGGTCATGTTCCAGACATGGGTCAGGTTATCGAGCGTGTAATCCTCGTTTTCATGGGCGTCCTTGTGAACAAGCCAGGTTGTCCTGACCAGTGTTTTGTTCGGGGCAAGGGGCAGGACACAGAATGTGACGATGTGATCGCTCATGAAATGGTGCCATGAGTTCGGGTGGGTCCAGAAACTTAACCCGCCGAGTTTGGCATCGGTAAAGTTACCCAGCAGTTTTTTCGAGGCAACCTTGGTATCAAGGGTATGTGATTCGCCTTCGCGCATCAGCGGCAGGCGCATGGTGCGGAAACCGGTAATATTTGACAGGTGGTCTGCTTCTGCCGATGGCAGTCCGCATGCTTCCCAGCGTGCGTGGTCGCGGTGCAGGGTTTCGGTATATTGAGCAACATCGTCGGTGCGGCGATCGTCAAGCTCGTCTGGCGAGAAACCAAAACCGAATGCAGATAGCGGAACGGTGAGTTGTGGATGGTTGCCATCGCAATGATAACATTCGCGATTGTTTTCCATGGTCAGCTTCCAGTTTCCTTCCTCGATCAGTTCGGAAACATGGGCAACCTTGCAGTTCGTAATATCATGCGGCGCGATATAGGGTTCCATGACCTTGGCCATTTCGTCGATATCCGCCGGGGCATCCTTGGCCAGGCAAACAAAGATCAAACCTGCGATAGAGCGGACATGCACGGTCTTGAGGCCATGGCATGTCTTGTCGAAATCCGCGCCCATATGTTCGGCCAGGATCAGATCGCCGTCTTCGTTATAGGTCCAGCCGTGATAGCGACAGACGATATTGCCAATGGTTGTCTGGCGTTCATCAATCAGCTTGGCGCCACGGTGGCGGCACACGTTGTGGAAGGCGCGAATGTTCATGTCGTCGCCACGCAGGATCAGGATCGATGCGCTGCCAATTTCAACAGTGACACAGTCGCCCGGTTCGGGGAGTTCCGGTTCGACAGCCACGAAAATCCAGTTCTGTCCGAAAATGACGTCAAGATCGAGGTCCAGAATATCCTGGGCCTGGTAAAACGGGGCTTCAAGACTTTTGAATGTCTCGCGGCGGGCAACAAGCTTTTGAATGTCAGAAGAATGCATGATCGGATACCTCGGCTTTTCTCAATGGTATCTGGAAAGGGATCCTGTGCATGGCTAACCCGTTGCATCAGGGCGTAAGCACAACACCGAACGATAATTCCGTCGGTGCCTCAGTTTGCGGTGACACTGGTTGTATCCAGTGTCGGCTTATTTCCTGGACGTCTTCGGTGGATATCTGCACGCGAGACAACTGATATTGCCGAGGTATGGGATAGCGGGACTTGCGCATGCCCAAAAGGGGGCTGACGCACACCGACCACTTACCCGCAACATTGATACTGCGGGGGCGGTGTTGTGCACAGACTGTCACGTGCAGGGCACGTGTTGGGTTGCGGGTTGTCCGTTGCACCCGAAGTCTCCCTCTTTTCCGTCGGCAGGTATCCTGCTCTTTTGGAACTCACATCTGTCTGTGAGCAATTTCAAAATCTATTTCGGTTTTGATGCGCTAAGGGAGAAAGCATAAGTCAAAAAGGCAGTAGGTTTGCGACGAGACATCATTGTCTGTTCAAAGACACAGGTCAGGTGGCTTCGGTGTGCCGGTCTTTCAACGTCTATTGGGCATTTTCTTGTCGTTTTTGACGTCGTGTCGCGGGGGTGGCATGATCGGGAAATGTGTCGCGAAAAGTAGGGTTTTAAGTGATGAAAGTCGGGATTGTCGGTGCCGGAATGGTCGGAAGTTCGGCGGGCTATGCGTTGGCGGTTATGGGGCTGGCAAGTTCGGTTGTTCTGGTGGATCAAAACCGGGATCTGGCCGTCGCGCAGGCCGAAGACATTGCGCATGCTGTCCCGTTCATGTCTTCAACAATCGTCGAGGCATCCGACTATACCGGCCTTGCGGGGGCAAGTGTGATCATCCTGGCCGCAGGGGTCAGTCAAAAACCCGGTGAAACCAGACTTGCCTTGCTTGAAAGAAATGCCGCCGTTTTCAAAGAGGTGGTCGGGAATGTTCTTTCGGTTGCGCCGGATGCAATTCTTCTGATTGCGTCAAACCCTGTTGATATCATGACACAAATCACCCAGAGGATTTCGGGGCTGCCAGCGGGCAGGGTGATCGGATCTGGGACCATTCTTGATACTGCGCGGTTTCGGAACCTGTTGGGGCGTCATTTGGGGATTTCGCCTCAGTCGGTGCATGCATATGTGTTGGGTGAACATGGTGATAGCGAAGTTCTTGCCTGGTCTAACGCCAAGGTCGGATCACTTTCGCTGGCAGAAATTGCAGCACAGGTCGGATCGCCAATTACGCAAAATGTTCGTGCAACCATTGATGATGGCGTGCGCAATGCGGCCTATAAAATTATCAAGGGCAAGGGGGCTACCTATTACGGGATTGGTGCCGGTTTGGCACGTATTGTCAAAGCAATTGCCCGTGATCAGCATGATGTGTTGACGGTGTCTTGTGTGACTCCGCAGGTCGCGGGGGTGTGTGATGTGGCGCTTTCAATTCCACGCGTTGTCGGGGGACGTGGCGTTGAGGTGGACCTGATGCCTGATCTTGACGCCAAAGAAATCGACGGACTGGAAAAAAGCGCGCAGCTTCTGAAAGACAGCGTTGAGTCGATCAGTATTTGATGTGGTTGCGCCATTTTTCGGCGGTTTCCCATCAGATAGCAAAGGCGAACTTAAAATCCCTTTGTCGAGGTATATGCGTTCTGCGGCACACCCCGGTTTTTCGGAAATCGAATAGTTTTTCGATGCAATTTTGCGTGATTTTGCGGAAAGGCTTCATTGCCAAAGAAGCTTTTCACGGCTGTAAGGGGCTGTTTCCTAAGCGTTTCGGGGTGCTGAAATGCCGGGGTTGAAATTTTTCGGGTTCGAACATTGCAAATTTCTATAAATGTTCTATTTGTTGCGCTCGAAAATCAAAATACTTATGCGGCCGGTTTGGTGTAAAATCCGTCCATGCTCCTGTAATCGAGCAGGTTGTGTGAATTGATACAGTTGAAACCGGATGTGTATTTTTTCGAGGTATTTCCCAACTGTTTGTGAAAAATCTCGATGTTGTGTTTTTGATTTTATCAATCACCGATGAGGCGCAGATAAGTTTGCCCTGATGTTTCCTGTGATCATGGTGTGCAGGGGTGGTCCACATAACGGAGGAATGCATGTATCAGAAGATACTCGTGCCTATCGATTTGGCCCACGTTGAAAAGTTGGACAAAGCAATTACAACGGCGCTCGATTTAGCCAAGCATTACAAGGCCGAAATATGCCTTCTTGGTGTAAGCAGTAACGCGCCGTCGTCGGTTGCGCATACGCCAGCGGAATTTGGGCAGAAGCTCGAAGCATTTGCACAGGATCTGGCATCCCGGCATGGTGTCACAACCAAGGCCGTTGCCCAGATATCCCATGATCCGGCCGTTGATATCAGCAAGCAGATTGTTGCGCAGGCCGATGCGCAAGGTGCCGATGCGATCGTCATGGCGTCGCATGTGCCAGGGGTTGCGGATCATATTTTTGCGTCTCATGGCGGGTATGTCGCGTCTCATTCGGATCTTTCCGTGTTCCTTGTGCGTTAAGGAATGCAGACGAATATTTGCAGCTCGGGGTAGCTGCATCTTCATTTAACCTAGGGAGTCTCAAATGGGGTCAGAAGCTGACACGGGCATTGAAAGCCCGGATGGTGCAGCCAACCCGATTGATACAGAATATGAAATCGGGCAAGACAACATTCAGGCAGAGATCGGACCGTTCGGGCTTGATGTCCATAACCCGGTCTTTCTGATTTCGGGTCTTGCAATCGTTGCATTCGTTTTTCTTACCCTGGCGTTTCAGGACAGTGTCGGGCCGATGTTCAATGACCTTCGCGGTTGGTTGACATCGACTTTTGACTGGTTCTTCCTGACAGCGGCCAATGTATTTGTTGTGTTGTGTCTGTTCCTGATTGTTTCACCGCTGGGCCGTGTGCGCCTTGGCGGTGCAGATGCAACACCGGATTATTCCTATGCCGGATGGTTTGCCATGCTGTTTGCAGCAGGCATGGGCATCGGTCTTATGTTTTACGGTGTGTCGGAACCGATTTCGCACTTCTCGACTTCGATGGGCGGGGTTGCGGTCGGCGACGATGGTGTCCGCACGGACTGGGCGCCGCTTGGTGCGGCTGCTGGTGATGTCGACGGGGCTTTTGATCTTGGGATGGCTGCGACCATTTTCCACTGGGGCCTTCACCCTTGGGCGATCTATGCCACGGTGGCTTTGGCGTTGGCGCTGTTTTCCTTTAACAAGGGCCTGCCGCTGACCATTCGTTCGGTGTTCTATCCGATCTTTGGTGAACGTGTGTGGGGCTGGACAGGCCACATCATCGATATTCTGGCCGTTTTTGCGACCTTGTTCGGTTTGGCGACGTCGCTTGGTTTCGGGGCGGAACAGGCCAATGCCGGGCTTGAATTCCTGTTCGGGATTTCGGTTTCAGATACGTCGAAAGTCTTCCTGATTATCGGTATTACCGCTGTTGCTCTGGTTTCGGTGGTTGCTGGTCTGGACGCCGGGGTCAAGCGCCTGTCGGAAATCAATATGATTCTGGCTGCGGCTCTTTTGCTGTTTGTTGTCCTGGCTGGTCCGACGATGGAAATTATCACCGGATTCTTTTCCAGTCTTGTGGCCTATGCAGAACATCTTCCGGCACTGGCAAACCCGGTTGGCCGTGAAGATGATAATTTCCGTCAGGGATGGACGTCCTTTTATTGGGCCTGGTGGATTTCCTGGTCACCGTTTGTCGGCATGTTCATTGCGCGCGTTTCGCGTGGCCGGACTGTGCGTGAATTCATCACCTGTGTGCTGATCATTCCGTCTCTGGTGTGCATTTTCTGGATGACCGCCTTTGGGGGAACTGCCGTTCACATGGTGACCGACGGCGTTACGGCGATTGCCGAGGCGGCGCTTCCGATCAAGCTGTTTGTCATGCTTGAACAATTGCCGGTTCAGGAAATTACATCCTTTGTCGGCATTGTTCTGGTGATTGTGTTCTTTGTCACCTCGTCGGATTCCGGGTCGCTGGTGATTGATACCATCACCGCTGGTGGCAAGGTAGATGCCCCTGTTCCGCAGCGGATTTTCTGGTGCACCTTCGAAGGTCTGGTGGCGATTGCTTTGTTGCTTGGCGGTGGTTTGGGGTCTTTGCAGGCGATGTCGGTATCAACCGGCTTCCCGTTTGCCATTATCCTGTTGCTGGCCTGCTATTCGATCATTCAGGGGCTGCGTACAGAGCCCAAAGCCGTTGGTGCGGGTGCCGAAGCATCTGGCAACAAGGACTAAAGACAAGATCTGTATGCCAGCGCGGTTTGTTGCAGCCGCGATGGATCATCACGACAAAAGGGGCGCTGTTTGGCGCCCCTTTTTGTTTTGCAGAACATCGCTTTGTGTTCGAGTGGTTTAGGCTCTGAGCCTAAGGCGCGGCTGGCGCAAATTCGATAAGCTTGTCGCCATCCTGGTCGTTAAGAACAAGATGACCGTTCACGAGGTCCCACTGATCGACCAGAACGAAGGCCCCGGTAAGGGCATCCTCGATCTTCATGGCATGTTCATCAAGGCACATCTTGCGCGTTGTCGCCAGTTGCAGGACATCAAGGGACGTGCCCGCCTGTGTGTAACTGCCGGAATACTGGTTGCACCCGGCATTACCCGACACCGTTCCCGCAGGTGAAAATTGCGCCGTTGCCATGACAGGCGGCGTTGGCACAAGAGGGTTGCTGTTGTTTTTGCTTTGCGTAACCTGAACCAACTGCCACTGCTGTGCGGTCACGTTTGACCATGTGTCATCCATATTTGCGTTCGAGGTGGTTTTGCAGGCCGAAAGGGCGGTCAATCCGGCCAGAAAGACCAAGGAAATGGTTGTGTTTTTCACCCGATACATATCTGCAATCCTGTTATGGCTGGTCGGTTGTCGCGTGCGCTGCACTGCGCAAATAAGGGCGATGGTAACACAGCTTTGACGGCTTTTGCGCAAATCGATAGGTCTGCAAATGAAAACACCTTTGCGCAGGGGGCTGGCTTTTGGTTATGCTGAAAACCCGCCCGCGCAGGCTCCTTGCGCCTTTTCCCCGGTCCAATACCAAGGTCAGTTACCGATGAAGATTTCTGTTAATGATGCTCTTGCGCTTGTGCGTGATGCTTTGATGCGCTGCAATGTAACGGCGCAAAATGCTGCTTCGGTGGCAACCGCGCTGGTTGCTGCTGAGGCCTCGGGACAGGGCGGGCACGGATTTCGTCGCGTACCGGCCTATTGTGCGCAGGCTAAGGTCGGCAAAGTTGATGGCATGACAAGCCCGGTTTTTGAAAAACCGGTTCCCGGCGTGCTGCGCATTGATGCGCGACATGGCTTTGCCTATCCCGCACTTGATTTGATGATGGATCATTTGCCGGATATGGCGCGCCGCCAGGGTATTGCGGTCACGGCAATTCACCGGTCCCATCATGCGGGTGTCATGGGCTTGACGGTCGAGCGCCTTGCAGAACAGGGGCTGGCGGCGATGATGTTTGCCAATGCGCCAGCAGCAATGGCAGCATGGGGTGGGCGGCGTCCGATGTTTGGGACAAATCCGATTGCCTTTGGTGTGCCTGTTGGTGATGCCGGTGATCCGATCATCATCGACCTTGCCCTGTCAAAAGTTGCGCGCGGCAAGATTATGGCGGCCAAGCAAAAAGGTGTCGAAATTCCCGAAGGCTGGGCGCTTGATGTGGATGGCAAGCCGACAACCGACGCCCAAAAGGCCCTTGATGGCACGATGATTCCGGCCGGTGGGGTAAAGGGGGCTGCTCTTGCGATGATGGTTGAGCTTTTGGCAGCGGGATTGACCGGTGCACAGTTCGGTCATCAATCTTCCTCTCTTTTTGATGACAAGGGCGCGCCACCCGCACTTGGGCAAATGATCATTGCGATTGATCCCGCCGCAACTGGCGGGACCGGTGTGATGGATCATCTGGCCTATCTTGCCAATGAAATTGCCGCAGAAGAAGATGTGCGTCTGCCGGGGCGTCGCGGCAAGCAGGCGCGTGCGCTTGCAGAAGCCGACGGGCTCGAAATTGACGACGATATTATGAGCGTAATCGATAAGATATAATAAGAATCAATTTGTCGGGGCAATTTATTGTTAATTTCGGGGGTGTATTTACTGTTTCTTCAAATTTTACTTCAAAATAATTGTTTTCACGTAATTATTGTTTGCAGAATGAAGTAATTATCTTTGTTTGTTCAGTGTATTATTTAAGATTGTGTCGATGTATAGACAAGTTTGATTGTTGTCTGGGTGAAATGTCCCCCGTAATCATCTAACTGTAACATCAGTGTCACCATAGAGTCGCCGTTTGTGCGTAGCGTTTCCACCCAGCGAAACACATGCAGGCGATTTCTTGATGCTGGTTGTAGATATATCTGGACTGAACAAAAGCTTTACCCGTGACAAGCGTGCCTTGAACAATGTCAGGCTGCAGGTCCGCGAAGGCGAGATGGTGGCGCTGATCGGCGCATCGGGTTCAGGCAAGTCCACATTGATCCGTCATATTGCCGGTTTGCTGCGCGGTGACCGTGATGGCGGCAAGATCGACGTATTTGGCGAAACCATTCAGGAAAATGGCAAAATCGCCCGCGGAGCACGAAAAGTGCGTGCCGAGATCGGTGTTGTCTTCCAGCAATTCAATCTGGTCAGTCGTCTGTCGGTTCTAACCAACGTTCTGATGGGGCTGCTTGGTCGTGTTCCGGCTTGGCGCGGGTCCCTTGGTTTATTTACCAAGGCCGAAAAAATGCGCGCCATGAGCGCTCTTCATCGTGTTGGCATTGATGCCCATGCGTCGAAAAAGGCGCGCAACCTTTCTGGTGGTCAGCAGCAGCGCGCAGCAATCGCGCGCACCATTACCCAAGGTGCGCGGCTTATTCTTGCCGACGAGCCGATTGCATCGCTTGATCCGGCGTCGTCCCGCAAGGTGATGAATACGCTTGATCGTGTGAACCGCGAAGACAACGTCACCGTGATCGTTTCTCTTCATCAGGTTGACTACGCAAAAGACTACTGCAAACGCACCATCGCCATGCGCGATGGTGAAGTCGTTTTTGACGGACCGTCAAGCGAACTGACGCCGCAATTCCTTCAGGAACTTTACGGCGAACATTCTTCCGAACTTTTTGCAGACGGAAAAGGCGAGGCATCCATGCCAGCTGCAAAGGCCGTTGCAGAAACAGACCTGGCACTGGCGACAAGCTAGCCGGGGGAATTGTCCAGACTGCTTCTCTTTACTGAACCATGTTCAAATTATATCTGACAGGGGACTCCTTATGAACGTTAAGACAATTGCATCGGCTGCATTTGCGGCCACCATGCTGGCTTCTTTTGTTGCCAAGGCCGACGTTGAATTCAAGCCGCTTGAACAGGATCCGGAAACCATCGTTTTCGGAATCATCTCGACCGAATCCACCTCGAACCTGAAAGCCCAGTGGCAGCCGATGATCGATGACATGTCCGAAGCACTGGACATGGAAGTTGAAGCATTCTTCGCACCTGACTATGCCGGCATCATCGAAGGCATGCGCTTTGGCAAGGTTCACGTTGCATGGTTTGGCAACAAGTCGGCGATGGAAGCTGTCGACCGCGCCGGTGGTGAAGTCTTTGTTCAGACCACCAAGGCAGACGGTTCTGACGGCTATTATTCCCACATCATCACCCAGGTCGATAACGACAAGGTCAAAACCCTTGAAGACATGCTGAAATGCGATGGTTCGCTGAACTTCGGGATCGGTGATCCGAACTCGACCTCGGGTTTCCTGGTTCCGTCTTACTATGTGTTCGCACAGAACGGTGTTGATCCGAAGGATTGCTTCAAAACCGTTCGCAATGCCAACCATGAAACCAACCTGATGGCGACCGCCAATGCGCAGGTCGATGTTGCAGCCAACAACTCCGAACAGCTTGCACGTACCGAGGCTAAAAAGCCGGAAATCGTTGAAAAGGTTAAAGTTATCTGGACTTCGCCGCTGATCCCGTCTGATCCGATGGTGTACCGCAAAGACCTTTCGCGTGACCTGAAATCCGAAATCAAGGCGTTCTTCCTTGGTTATGGTCGTTTCGGTGATGTTGAAGGTGCCAAGGAAGTTCTGGCGAACAACTCGGACGGCATGGGCCTGTTCATGGAAAGCAGCAACGCGCAGCTTTACCCGATCCGTCAGTTGGCTTTGTTTAAAGACAAGCTGAAAATCCAGAATACCGAAGAACTTTCTGCTGACGAGAAAGCAGAACGTATTGCTGAAATCGACAAGAAATTGGCCGAACTCGAAATCCTGGTTTCCTACCAGTAATCGACTTTCCGCAGGGAGCGCATCTTGGGTGCGCTCCCTGTTTGCATTTACTTCCGGGATTTAAACGATGAACAGCAGCATTTCTTCGACATCATCTGTCGCAACGGAGCTTCCGCCGCGTGATCTGAAGCGCTCGGCGTCAAGCTTACTGCTTTGGGCGATCATTCTTGGCCTTTTGGCCATGTCCTGGGAAGGGGCGGATATGCGGCCAATGGCGCTGTTTGAAAACAGTGGCAACATGGTCGACTTCGCCCAGGGCTTCTTTCCACCAGACTTTCTGATGTGGAAGATGTATGTCGAAGAAATGTGGATCACCATTCAGATCGCAATCTGGGGCACCGCACTTTCCATCGTTTGTTCTATTCCGTTTGGTATTTTGTCATCTGAAAATATTGTACCGGTCTGGGTGTATCAACCGGTACGTCGCCTGATGGATTCCTTTCGCGCGATTAACGAAATGGTTTTTGCCATGCTGTTCGTGGTCGCGGTGGGATTGGGGCCGTTTGCCGGTGTTCTGGCACTTTGGATCCACACCACAGGTGTTTTGGCCAAACTGTTTTCCGAGGCGGTCGAGGCGATTGACCCAGAGCCGGTAGAAGGCATTCGCGCCACAGGTGCCAATGCGCTTCAGGAAGTGATCTTTGGCGTGATCCCGCAGGTGTTGCCGCTGTGGATTTCCTATTCGCTGTATCGGTTTGAATCGAATGTGCGTTCGGCCACGGTGCTGGGCATTGTGGGTGCCGGTGGTATCGGCATGGTGCTTTGGGAATATATCCGTGGGTTCTATTACGCGGAAACGGCAGCTGTGATGATCATTATCATCATTTCTGTCAGCCTGCTTGATATGGTGTCACAGCGCCTGCGCAAACTGGTGACCTGATCTATGGGCTTCAAGATTACGCAGGCCAAGCCGGCAATGAAGGCATTGTCGGAACGGCCCACGATTGATGATAGTGCGATTGTCGTCGATTGCGAGATGGGGGTTTGGACCGAAGTCGGTGCACGGACCTCGATCCGTGAAAGCAAAATGGATGATTATTCCTATGTCGTGAATGACAGCGAGATCATCTATTCCGATATCGGCAAATTCGTAAATATCGCCGCTCATACCCGGATCAACCCCGGACAGCACCCGATGGATCGGGCATCGATGCATCACTTTCAGTATCGGTCCAGCGCCTATGAACTGGGCGATGATGATCCGGCTTTTTTTGACTGGCGTCGTGAAAAGCGTGTGCGTCTTGAACATGATGTCTGGATCGGGCACGGGGCGATTGTGCAGGGCGGTGTTACCATCGGCATCGGTTCTGTCGTTGGATCGGGGGCGGTGGTGACCAAGGATGTTGCGCCCTACACGATCGTGACCGGCCTTCCGGCAAGCCCGCTGCGCCCGCGGTTTGAGGCCGATATCGTCGACGCCCTGTTGCGTATCCGCTGGTGGGACTGGTCGCACGACATGTTGCGCGAAAGATTGCAGGATTTCCGCAAGCTCCCGGTTCGCGATTTCTGCCTGAAATACGATACGGTTTAACCGATCCATATTCTCGGTGTAATGATGGATGCCGAAGGTTAGGCTACTGACATTCGGCGTTTCCTGCCGCGTTACCTGTTTTCAGAGTTCACTCATGACTGACCAATATCAACGTTACGCGCTTTATTATGCGCCAGAACCACAAAGCGCGTTGGGGCAGTTCGGCAATGCCTGGCTGGGGCGTGACCCGGAAACTGGGGATGTTCTATCACGTCCGGCTATCAGCGGTTTGACGGGAGCCGAAATTATGGCAGTGACAACGTCGCCAAGCCGCTATGGTTTTCATGGTACCCTGAAGCCGCCATTTGCTTTGCCAAGCGGCATGAACCGTAGTGATCTGGAGGCAGCCGTTTCACGCCTTTGTACAACGATCACGCCGGTAACTTGCGGGCCTTTGTTTTTGAAGACGATTGGCCGTTTTCTTGCTCTTGTGCCGACCGATCCGGTTGTGGAATTGACCGACCTTGCGGCAACACTGGTGCGTGAACTGGATGACTTTCGCCAGCCCGAAGACGAAGTGGCAATGAACAAACGTCGTGCGGTTGGTTTGAGTGACCGGCAGGAAGCGTATCTTGTGCGTTGGGGCTATCCCTATGTCATGGACGAATTTCGTTTTCATCTGACATTGACCAACAAGCTGTCAGACGATCAGATCGATCCCTTCAAGGTGGCACTGTCCGGTTTGATTGCGCCGCTGTGTCAGGAACCATTTACGGTCCGCGAAGTTTGCCTGTTTGGTGATCCGGGTGATCAGAAACCATTCAGATTGCTGAAACGTTTCCCGCTGGCGGGCTAAAAATGCTGCGCTTTTAAGGTGCAGCATTTTGGGTGATTCAAGCTGTCTCAGGCGCGGTTTGCAATTGGCTGGGGCATTTTAATTGCGTGGATGAAACGGGCAATGCCGGTTTCAAGATCGGCGTCGTTATCAACATGAACAACCTGATCGCCTGCGACCTGATAGGCAGATGCACGTGCCAGGCGGCGTTCGATATCATGGGCATCTTCACGCCCCCGGGCTTCGAGCCTTTTGCGCAAAACCTCGTTGCTTGCACGGATGCCGATAACCCGGACATTCTTTTTGCCAACAAGGGTATAGGCATCGTCAATCACACTGCGCGATACATTGACGATCACGGTTTTGCCCGCCTCGATTTCATCAAGAACATGGCGCGGAATACCGTAGCCAAGATCATGCGCCTTCCAACTGAGCAGGAAGGCGCCTTGACGTGCCATTTGCCCGAAATCGTCGGGGCGGACGGGAATATGTATTTCGCCAACCGCCCCGGTCGGGCGGGTGATGCAGCGCCGTGGAAAACAGAACCGCTTGTCCTGGGCCAGTCTTTCCCGTGCTGCATCCAGAAGGGTGTCCTTGCCGACGCCGCTGGGGCCGACGACAAGGATCAAAAGTCCATATTCCGAAGTGCTGCCATGGGCAGGATCCCCCGTCATGACACCCGCACACCTTCGCGCCAGACACCGCGCACAATCGGGTGGTGGGGGGAATGATGCACCCGGATCAGGTCGCCGCGTTTGCCAACCGCGATCTGGCCGCGATCATGAAGGCCGACCTGTGTGGCCGGGGTCAGGGAGACCGTGCGAATGGCGCGCGGCAGGTCATAGCCGTCAAACTCCTCAAACAGTTTCATTGCCCCGTGCAGCAAACTATGGGGGACATAATCGCTTGAAATGATGTCGAGATAGCCGTGCTTTGCCAAATCACCGGCGGCAACATTTCCGCTATGTGATCCGCCGCGTACAAGGTTCGGCCCGCCCATCATCACACCAAGTCCGCCTTCATGCGATGCCTTGGCCGCTTCAATGGTGGTCGGGAATTCGGCCACGGTCATTTTGTCTGCAACGGCCTCTGCCACGTGGGCATCGGTGGCATCATCATGGCTGGCAAGGGCAAGGCACTTGGCATGGGCCTGTTTAACCACATGACGACGATGTTTTTCCGAATAGAGTTCCGCATCACGACGTCGGGTGGCAATAAACTTGCGCATTTCCTCGTCGCTTAGGCCGTATTTTCCCTGATAGTAGGTATAATAGGCATCAAGACTGACGAACTGGCGCTGCCCCGGCGTGTGATCCATCACCGAGAGCATGCTGACCAATGGCAGGTCAATCAGTTCATCGAGTGCTTCGATCATGCCCGGATAGGACGTTTCGCAGCGCAGATGGAGTTTGTGGTCCGCGCGCAGCAGGGCATTTTCCAACGCATGTTCAAGGGCATTGACCGATTCAATCAGTCTGGAAATGCGTTCTGATCCGTCATGAACATCCCCGATCGAGATTGCATCAAACACGGTGGTGATCCCGGCACTGGCGACCTGATTGTCATGGGCGACAACGGCGGCGGTGGCCGGCCAGCGGGTTTTGGGGCGTGGGGTCAGATGTTTGTCGAGATTGTCGGTATGCAGTTCGACAAGGCCCGGCATCAGGTAATCGCCGTCCATATCCTCTGCCCCCGGAAGGTTCGACGCGCGATCCGAAATATCGGTGATCACGCCATCCTTGACCTGCACGGCCCCCTCGATGACTTCGTTTGCCAGAACCAGTTTGGCATTGGTGAAAATCTGTTCAGTCATTGGCCCCAACTTTAAAGGAAGTCACATCAAACGACCCGGTGCAGACTGCATCGCGGGTTTCATGGTCGTGGAAAATACCGGCAATGGCCGCACCACGGCTTTTGGCTTCTTCGATCAACGTCAAAACAGTGGCACGATTTTGGGCGTCAAGCGATGCGGTCGGTTCATCAAGCAGCATGATCGGATAATCGGCGATGAAACCGCGTGCGATGTTCACACGTTGTTGTTCCCCGCCCGAAAAGGTCAGCGGCGAAAGCTGCCACAGACGTTCCGGGATGCGCAGGCGCGTCAAAAGATCGCGTGCCTTGTTCATCGCCGTTTCACGATCGGTACCAAGGGCAACAAGCGGCTCGGCAACGATATCAAGGGTCGGGACACGCGGGATCACGCGCAGGAACTGCGACACATATCCCAGCGTGCGTTTGCGAATCTCAAGGATCGAATGCGGGCTGGCGGTGGTGATATCTAGCCAGTTGCCGTCATGGAATACCTTGATGGATCCCTTTGAGCACGTGTAGTTGGCATAAAGCATGCGCATGAAGGTACTTTTCCCGGAACCGGATTCACCGGTCAGCGCAATGCATTCGCCAGCCGAAAGTAAGAACTCGACGCCTTCGAAAACCGGGATGGTCACGCTGCCCTGTGTGTGCAGGGTAAAGCTTTTGGCGACGTTTTGTGCATGAAGCATTTCAGACATTTTCTTCGCCCCGATCAGTTCTGCAAAATGGAAGAAACAAGCAGCTGGGTATAGGGATGCTGCGGGTCATCAAGAACCTGATCGGTCAGGCCATGTTCAATGACCTTGCCCTGTTGCATCACCATCAGCCGGTGCGAAAGAAGTCGTGCGACGGCAAGATCGTGGGTAACGATAATCACCGCAAGATTAAGATCGTGAACCAGCCCGCGCAGCAGATCGAGCAATCTGGCCTGAACGGAAACATCAAGCCCACCCGTGGGTTCGTCCATGAAAACGAGGCGCGGGCTGGTTACGAGGTTACGGGCAATCTGCAAACGTTGCTGCATGCCGCCCGAAAAGGTTGATGGCAGGTCGTCCAAACGCTCGGACGCGATTTCGACCTTGCCAAGCCAGTTGTCCGCATTGCTGCGGATGTTGCCGTAATGACGATCACCAATCGCCATCAAACGTTCGCCGATATTGGCCCCGGCACTGACATTCATACGCAATCCGTCACGCGGGTTCTGGTGTACAAAGGCCCAGTCGGTGCGCATCAGAAGGCGGCGCTGGGCTTCGGACATTTGATAAACATCGCGCACACCATCAATCCGGGTCTGGTATTCGACAACGCCGTTGGTCGGTTCCTGTTGTGCAGAAATGCTGCGCAGCAAAGTTGATTTGCCCGATCCGGATTCCCCAACGATGCCAAGGACTTCTCCAGGGCGGAGTTCAAAACTGACATCCTTGCAGCCCACCCGGTCGCCATACATCATGGTCAGGTTATCAACACGCAGAAGCGGTTTGTTCGTCTGGGTCATTATTCTGCTGCCTCTTCGTGCTTTGAATTGCCAAGTGGCTGGTCATGATGTTGGGGGCCGCGATGGCCGGCTTCCTGTCGTTCGGCGCAATAATCGGTGTCTGAGCAAACAAACATCCGGTTGCCCTGATCATCGAGGATGACTTCATCAAGGTAACTGTTGCGCGCACCACACATGCCGCATTCATCTTCCCATGTCTGGACCTCGAACGGGTGATCTTCGAAATCAAGGCTTTTGACCTTGGTGTAAGGTGGCAGGGCATAGATGCGTTTTTCACGACCGGCCCCGAAAAGCTGTAGGGCTGCCATATCGTTCATTTTCGGATTGTCGAACTTGGGCGTCGGCGACGGATCCATCACATAGCGATCATCGACCATCACCGGATAGGCATAGGTGGTCGCAATATGGCCGTGACGGGCGATGTCTTCATAAAGCTTCACATGCATCAGGCCGTATTCTTCAAGGGCGTGCATCTTCCGCGTTTCGGTTTCGCGGGGCTCAAGGAAGCGAAGCGGTTCGGGGATTGGCACCTGATAGACCAACACCTGATCTTCGCGCAGTTCCTTTTCCGGGATGCGATGGCGGGTCTGAATGATAGATGCTTCGGCGGTCTTTTCCGTGGTGGCCACCTGTGCGGTTTTGGCAAAGAACTGACGGATCGACACCGCGTTGGTGGTGTCATCTGCCCCCTGGTCAATGACCTTAAGCGTATCATTCGGGCCGATTACGGCGGCGGTGACCTGAACGCCGCCTGTGCCCCAACCATAAGGCATCGGCATTTCGCGCCCGGCAAACGGTACCTGATAGCCCGGGATTGCCACGGCCTTAAGCAAGGCACGCCGGATCATGCGTTTGGTTTGTTCATCAAGATAGGCAAAATTATAGTCCGCTGCCCCGTTGGCCGGGTTTTTAACAGTCTGTTCCATGGGATTACTCCGCGGCCTCGGGTTGGGATGTGCTGTTTTCGGCATCATGCTTTGCCAGACGTTCTTCGACCTCGGCGCGCATGCGACGCACCAGTTCAAGTTCGCCCTGGAAATCGACATAGTGTGGCAGCTTGATATGTTCGACAAAGCCGGTGGACTGGACATTGTCGCTATGTTCCATCACGAACTCGCTGTCTTGCGCCGGGCCCATGATTTGTTCGCCCATTTCAGTGGCGCGCATGGCACGATCCACCAGGGCCATCGAAATGGCCTTGCGTTCGTTCTGGCCAAATACAAGCCCGTAACCACGGGTGAATTGCGGCAGCTTGGTTTTTGATCCCTTGAACTTGTTGACCGTTTCGCATTCGGTCAATTCGATGTCGCCGATATCAATGGCAAAGCCGAGTTCTTCGGGTTCGATTTCGACTGAAACGGTGCCATAGCGGATTTCACCGACAAAGGCGTGGCTGTTGGCATAGCCGCGCTGGGTGGAATAACCGAGTGCCAGAACAAATCCCTCATCCCCGCGTGACAGGTTTTGCAGGCGCAAGTCACGTCCGGCCGGGAATTTGACGGGTTCACGGGTCAGATCGGCGACCGGGGCGTTTTCATCAACCGGGGTGGGTTCGTCCTGAATAAGGCCCTCATAGTTCAGGATGTCATCGAGAACGCGCGGCATGTTTTCATCGACCGGCTGTTCACCGCGTGGCGCGTCGGCTGCGGCTTCACCATTGGCCATCAGGGTGAAGTCAAGCAAACGGTGGGTATAGTCAAAGGTTGGACCCAAAATCTGCCCGCCAGGCAGGTCCTTGAAGGTTGCGGAAATGCGGCGTGATATATCCATTTCGGCGGTTTTAATCGGCTTGGAAAAGGCAAAACGCGGCAGCGTCGTGCGATAGGCCCGCATCAAAAAGATCGCCTCGATCAAATCACCACGCGCCTGTTTAATGGCAAGGGCAGCCAGATCACGGTCATAAAGCGACCCTTCGGCCATGACACGGGTAACGGAAAGCGACAATTGCTGTTCGATCTGATCTGTTTCGATCTCGGCAATGTCGGTATCGCCCCGGCGTTGTTCGGCCAGAAGTTTATGAGCATTATTGATGGCGCGTTCGCCACCTTTTACCGCAACATACATAATTAATTGACCTCGATCCGGGTGGTGCGTGACAAGGCGGCAATCTGTGTTTCGCTTGCGAAAATCACATCAACACCGCATGGAAACAGGTGATGATTTTCTGCCCGCCAAGCATGGAAGCTTTGCGGCAGATCCTTGATCGCAAGGCTATGGGTATCCTTGATGCCTGGACCTGTCAGCGTCATGGCGGGTGCGTCGGAAATTTCACCAACCATCAGGATCAGGGTTGCGGATTGATCCGGATATTCCGCATTGCCAACGGCAAGATCGGTGACAAAGGACAGATCATCGGAAATACCGGCAACCGCAAAATCGGCCTGTTTGACATCCGTGCTGATCGGGCAGCCACAATGGAATTTCAAATGATCACCGGCGGCCTTCGTGGCGCAATTTGGGGATAGCCAGACCGTGGTATCCATATCGGCCATGGCAAGAAGTGTTGCGGTGGTGGCTTGGCTCAGGCCATCGGGGGCGGAAACACTGACCGGAAGGTCATAAATGCGACCGGGGCGCGACATCGCATCGAGCAGGGCGCGAAACACCGCATTTGAATCAAAGGCCGCATGGTCAAAACCGGGCAGCAAGTCACTTGTCTGGGCGGTTGCAGATTGGGTTTGGGGCGTCATTCGTCTTCTCCGCGGACAAGGGTGAAGAAATCAACTTTGGTGGCGGCAACCTTGCGCGCGTGGTCACGCTTTTCTGCTGCTTGCTCGGCGGCCAAGGTGTCGATGAAATCGCTGGCCGATCCATCGCGCAGCATCACCGCATCAAACAGGGCGGCATATTGCGCCTGAACGCGGTCGCGTCCTTTGACGTAAGAATGCCCGACCGTCCCGTCAGACAGCGTGACGGCGCAACGTGTTACCGTCATTTCACCCAGATTGAACCGCTGCCCGGCACCGCCGGCGCGGCCACGTACCATGACCATGCCAATCTGCGGTTCGCGCAGATGGTTCCAGCTTTCCGCGCCGTGGTTTTCGGACCATTCGGCTTCAAGTCGGGCACGCGATGTGCGGGCCAGAACGGCCATCCATTTCTGACGTGCGGTTATTTGCGGATCGGCGGGGGTGTCTGCGTTCCGATCCTGATCAGTCCGGACATTCGGGGCGGGGTGCGCCGTCATCAAATTGATCCCTTTTCAACTTATGTCGACAAATTCAAAATTTGTCTAGACGTCTATACCTATTGACGTTATAAGACGATCTGACACTGTTGGCAAAGGTCTTGCGGTGAAAGTTTTATGAACGGGGGATGCAATGGATTGGGAACCGGGTTTATCTATCTGGAAGCAAATCGAAAAAAAGCTTCTTGGTGATATTTCCGATGGCGTATTTTCGCCCGGTGACAAGATGCCGACCGAGATGGAATTGGTCCGTCGGTTCGGGGTTAACCGCCATACAGTACGACGTGCCATGGCCGCCCTTGTCGATTCCAATGTTGTCCGGGTAGAACAGGGGCGCGGGGCATTTGTTCAGGAACAGATCCTTGATTATCCGCTGGGATCGAAAACGCGGTTTTCACAGATTGTTACAGGGCGGCATCGCTTGCCCGACAAACGTTTGATTTCGTCAGAGGTGCTCAAGGCCAACGCGACGGTTGCGCAGTTTCTGGATGTCAAACCCGGCACGCGCGTGATTGAGCTTTTCTCGGTTTCCGAGGCCGATGGCGTGCCGCTTGCCGTCGCAACAAGTTACCTGCCAGCGGGCCGATTTGACGGCATTGTCGAGATTTTCATGGAAACCAAGTCGCTGACCGAGGCCTTCAAGCGTTTTGGTATCGAGGATTATACCCGAAAAACCACACGCATTTCGGCAGCGTTGCCAAGCTCGCGGGTGGCAAGCTTGCTTAAACAGGCAAAGAACCGACCGGTCATCTCGACAGAGAGTATCGATGTCGATTCTGCTGGTGCCCCGATTGAATATGGTCTGACAGCGTTTTCCAGTGATCGCGTACAATTGCTTGTCGAGTAGCGGTTACGCGGTCTTTGGTTTCCGGCACCAGAATTGATACATGTTTGAGAAAGTGCTCGGAAACTCTGTTTCATATTCATGCCAGAGTTTCAGGCGCGTGTTGCCCACTGTCTTATTGATCTCGGCCTGTTTGGCTGTGAAATGGTGGGGTGCCTGAATTTCGAAATCGATGAATTCCAAGCCCAATTCGTCGAGAATACTTTCGATCTGAGGAAGTGTGAAACGGTGTTCCTGAATATGGAAAATCAGATCCCGGCATGCGCTTAAGCTATAGAAATCCGAACGTTTTTTGAGTTGTATCGGAAGGTCAGTGTTCCCTGTCAAAATTTCATGACGGCAAGCACGAATGTCATCGGTATTTCCAGAGTAGCCCTTTGCCGCGATGTATTTACGCGCTTCAACAATATCTTGGCGCGCGATCTCGCTATAGAGGCCAATTTTCATCAAACCGCCCGGTTTCAGCAAGTCGTAAAGAACACGCCATCCGGCTATCGGGTCCTTTAAATGGTGTAAAACGCCTGCGCATTCGATCAAATCGAATTTCTTGTCCAGTGCGCCCAGTTCAAGAATATCTGCGTGTCTGAATTCAATATTTTTAACGCCAAGTTTCTGCGTTTGCCGTTTCGCATAGGCAAGGCTTGCCAAACTAAGGTCAATGGCAAGGACCCTGGTATTGCTAAAGCGTGTTGCCGTTTGAAGGCTGTGCTGCCCCGTGCCACAACCTGCTACCAATACGTCCGGCCTATTGGGCGTTTCATAATCGCCAAGGTCAAACTGCAAAGGATAGGAACTCAGGAAATCACCAATTTTGCGGCTTTCGCGGGGAATGCCTGTATAGATCCACCTCGGGTACGGGTTGTCTTCATATTGAGCCCGAACTTGCTGGGAAACTGTGTCCTCGATCTTGGTGATTCCCGAAATGGTAGCGCGTAGTTCAAGTTCTTCGATTGGTTCGTGAAGTTGGCGTTCGATGACGGGGCCCAATTCTTCGGGCCAATGCATTTCGACAAGTGCCGATCGAAAATCGCACATGAAAAGCGGTTTATAACAAGCAAGCAAAACAAGATCGAACGGGTCTACAATCTTTTGGTCACCAATAGCTGCTTTGATCTGGTCTTCCCGTTCTGTCAGTGCCTGCTGTTCTTGTGGTGTGACGAAATACGCATATTCGTTGTTAAAGCACTGAGACGCCAATGCCGCGACAAAACGAATTATCTTCTGATCGTGCGGTGTTGGCGAGAGCAGGAGATCATGGCGCACGCGCGAAAGGGCCAATTCAAATTCTTCGCGTGCCAAAGGCAGCATTTCGAGCGTCTTTAGAAACAGCGCGTTCCCGGCCAATAATTCCAGTTCGCCATTCGTAACTGGTTCCGATGCCGTTTCCCGAGACGAGAGACGTTCGATGACGGTCCGGAAACCATCTTGCAGCATCAAAGAAGACAGGGCAGGTGACAAAACACCAGCCGGATTTACTTGCCTGCATTCAAGAAGGGTAAGCAACATCTGGTCCAACTCGTCACTGCGAGTTTGAAGGCTTTGACCGCTGATGGTGTTGGCAAAGGCAAATAAATGCCGGTTTTCCCCCATAGAAAGCTTCATTGCCTGAAGATGATAAGGAAGAGCGGCATTGGTTCTTCCCAGACTTTTCAGTGCGATTGCAACATCTGTGAGCAGATCTGCGTCGCGGGGGTTAAGTTTTAAGGCAACTTCATATTGCTTTAATGCTTCGCTCGGCCGGCCCAGGGAAACGAGTGCCTTGCCAAATTCTACGCGTGTGTTGAAATGTTGCGGGGCATTTTGAACTGCTATTTGATAGTGCGAAATAGCTTTTTCAAAATCCTGCCGGTTACACAGCAAAGAGGCCAGATTTTTATGGGCCTCTGCATAGGATGGTTGAAGTTTTATGGCCTCTCTATATTGGTTTTCAGCCTTTTGTTGTTTGCCTAACGCATATAGAGCGACGCCTAAATTATTGTGCACAACAGGGTTGTTTGGCGCAAACGATAAGGATTTTTCGATCAGATTGGCTGCTTTGGCATAGTTCTTTTGCTGATGATAACACAGCCCCATAAGATGCAGGAGATCCGGTTGGTTCGGTGCGGTCTTGAGCATTTTTTTATAAAGCTGCAATGCTTTGGTGACCTGCCCGGCACGTTGAAGGGCAACACCGTCCTGCAAAACATTTGCCAGTTTTGAACTGTTTTGATTTTTCCCCGGACGTGATGCCATCTTCTCACCTGTTTTTTGGGGCTATAAGCTGTCGCGAATACAGAATGACAGGAAGTTGTGAAGTAATTATTTCTGTGCGCCTAGGCTTTAATATTCCCGGCCCGGGCGCGTTTTGTAGACCGGGAAGCGGAGCTGAAATTTGATCGCACTTGCGCGTAACAAAAATGCGGTAAAGAAAGCGATGAGTGCAATAGGACCACGCGGCAGATCGAGAACGGCTGTGCCGATGACATAAATGCCGGCCCCCAATGCTGCGCATGTAATGTAAATTTCGGGACGCAGAATTAGCGGAATTTCGTTACAGACGACGTCACGCACCATCCCGCCAAAGGTTGCGGTGATCATGCCAAGGATGATGGCAACAAGTGGTGATACACCAAGATTAAGACCGATTGCCGCCCCGGTGACCCCGAACATTGCAAGTCCAATTGCATCAAGCCAGATCAGTGCAACATAGCGTCGTTCGACCAGATGAGCAGTGAAATAGGTAAAGATCGCAGCACTGATACAGGTGATGATCCAGGCCGGGTCCCTGATCCAGAAAACAGGTGTCGCGCCGGTAATCACGTCGCGCACGGTTCCGCCGCCAATGCCGGTGAATGTAGCAATCAGAACGAAGCCGACAACATCCATCTGGCGTCGGGAAGCCTCAAGGGCGCCGGTAATGGCAAACACCGCCACACCAGCCAGTTCAAGCCAATAGATAATCTGGGTAATTGTCATGGTAACCGTTTCAGACCCCGGATGTTGTTGGGGCGGATGAGCGCCCGATGAGGTTTCTTTGTGTGGATGTTATCACGTCTTTAGGGCGATAGCACTGCGTCACGAAACGGGTTTTCTTGACACCACCACAGTGCAGCGCAATAAGCATCGCATGACAATTTCATCTGAAAAAGAACTCGAACAGATGCGCAGAATAGGGCGCATTTGTGCCCGTGCGCGTGATGTGATGGGGGCTGCGGCCGTTCCGGGCATCACAACCGCCGAACTTGATCACATCGGCCGCAAGATCCTTGAAGATGCCGGCGCCATTTCCGCACCGGAAAGTGAATACAAGTTTCCCGGTGCAACCTGCATCAGTGTGAATGATGCCATTGCCCACGGCATTCCCGGTGATCAGGTTCTTGCCGATGGTGATCTGGTCAATATCGATGTTTCGGCATCCCTTGATGGATATTTTTCTGATACCGGGGCGAGCTTTATCTGCGGCACGGCCAAGCCCGAAATTGCCAAATTGTGCGAGGACGGTAAAAAGGCCATGTGGGCGGGGATCAAGGTGGTGCGCGACAAGGCCCCGATCCGCGAAATCGGGCTTAAAGTTGAAAACTTTGCACGCAAGGGCGGCTATACCCTGATCCGTAACCTTGCCAGCCACGGCATTGGCAAGTCGCTGCATGAACACCCCCACACTGTCCCGACATGGGATGACCCCAAGGAACGTCGGGCACTCAGAAAAGGGCAGGTGATCACCATCGAACCGTTCCTGTCGCGCGGTGCAAAATGGGCGCTTGATAGCGAGGATGGCTGGACGCTTTATGCTGATACCGGCGATGCAACGGTGCAGTACGAACATACCCTTGTTGTTACGGCCAAGGGCTATGAAATCATGACGCTGGGGAACTGATCGCCGTTCAAAATGCTGCGCTTTATGTTGCGGCATTTTGTGCAACATAAAAGCCGCCCGAACGTAACGGGCGGCTTTTGTTTTAGCAGTACTTTTCCGGGCGGTATCGCAATTACGCGCCGTATTTTGCCTTGGCTTCGCGGCGGCGTGCATGGAGAACCGGTTCGGTGTAGCCGTTTGGCTGTTCACGTCCCTTGAAGACCAGATCACAGGCCGCGGCAAAGGCGATGCTGTCTTCGAAGTTCGGGGCCATGTTGCGATAGGTCGGGTCGCCTTCATTCTGTTTGTCGACGACAGCGGCCATACGTTTCATGGTTTCCATCACCTGTTCTTCGCTGCAAAGCCCGTGATGGAGCCAGTTGGCAATATGCTGGCTTGAAATACGAAGCGTCGCGCGGTCTTCCATCAGGCCGACATCATTGATGTCGGGCACCTTGGAACAGCCGATCCCGCTATCGATCCAGCGGACAACATAGCCCAGAATGCCTTGGGCATTGTTATCAAGTTCTTCTTGGATCTCGCTTGGCATCGGATTGATATCACCCAGACGCGGGATCGCAAGGATGTCATCCAGGCTTGCGCGTTCACGCTTGCCAATTTCATCCTGAACCGCGCGGACATCCACTTGATGGTAATGGATAGCATGCAAGGTAGCCGCAGTTGGCGAGGGAACCCATGCGCATTTTGCACCGGCCTTCGGGTGGGCGATCTTGGCTTCCATCATTTCGGCCATGCGATCGGGCTTGGCCCACATGCCCTTGCCGATCTGGGCAACACCTTTCATGCCGCATTCAAGACCGATATCAACGTTCCAGTTTTCATAGGCCGCGATCCAGTACTGGTCCTTCATCGCTTCCTTGCGAACCATCGGGCCTGCTTCCATGCTGGTGTGGATTTCATCACCGGTACGATCAAGGAAGCCGGTATTGATAAAGACAACACGGTCCTTGGCTGCGCGAATGCATTGCTTGAGGTTGACCGTCGTGCGGCGTTCCTCGTCCATGATGCCGACCTTAAGGGTATGTTCGGGCAGATCAATTGCCTGTTCGACAAAGGCAAACAGATCATTGGTCAGTTCAACTTCCTCGGGGCCGTGCATTTTCGGTTTCACGATATAGACGCTGCCATGGCGTGAATTCGAAAGTTCGTTATTGCCGATCACGTCATGCTTGGCGATCAGGCTGGTGACCATGGCATCAAGGAAGCCTTCCGGGACTTCGTTGCCATTGGCATCAAGCACAGCATCGGTGGTCATCAGATGACCAACATTGCGGATCAGCATCAAGCTGCGGCCGGGCAGAACAACCTCCTGGCCGTCAAATCCCTGATAGGTCCGGTCCGGGTTCAGACGGCGGGTGATTATCTTGCCGTCCTTTTCAAACTTTTCCTCAAGCGTGCCTTTCATCAGGCCAAGCCAGTTGCGATAGGCAACGGTCTTGTCCTCGGCATCCACGGCCGCGATCGAGTCTTCGCAATCCTGAATGGTGCTGACCGCAGATTCCATGATCACATCGCACACACCCGCAGCATGTTCTTTGCCAATCGGGTGGGTCGGATCAATATGGATTTCGATATGCAAGCTATGGCGGCGCAAAAGGATGTTGGTCAGTTCACCATCCTTTTCGTTATAGCCGATGAATTGCGACGGCAATTCCAGTGCCGTTTCGCTGCCATCCGAAAGGGTGACCACCAACGTCCACCAGCCAGAGCTGTCTTCACGGACTTCGTACTTGGTCGCATCGGCATGTTTGCCGGTCGCAAGCGGAACGGCTTCATCAAGGAAGTTCGCGGCATATGCCACAACCGCGGCACCACGTTTCGGATTGAACTCTTTGGTCCTTTCCTTGCCATCGGTTTCGTCGATGACATCCGTGCCATACAGCGCGTCATACAGGCTGCCCCAACGGGCATTTGCCGCATTCAAGGCATAGCGTGCATTCATTACCGGCACGACAAGCTGCGGACCTGCAACCCGGCCGATTTCCGGATCGACATTGGTGGTCGATACATAGAAATCCTCGCCTTCTGGCAGAAGATAGCCAATCTCGGTCAGGAATTCCTTATAAGCGGCGGGATCGCGTGGTTGATCAGCGCGAGAAATATGCCATTCGTCGATTTTGGCCTGTAGTTCATCGCGTTTGGCAAGCAGTGCCTTGTTGCGCGGTCCAAGTTCGGTGACGAGCTTTTCAAAGGATGCCCAGAATTGATCGGAACTGATCCCTGTTCCCGGAATGACTTCGTTGGCGATCAGATCATGCAGAACTTTGGCGATCTGAAGGCCACCTTCTTGGATGCGTTGGGTCATATTTTTTCTCACCAGACGTGAAAGCGTTGCGGGCAAAATGGGTGTTTTGATCATGCAAGTCTTGCATAAAATATAACAAACCCGCTTATCGTTGGTTCCCAACATATGGGCTGATACCGGGCCGGGTCCACAGGCTGTTTCAAAAATACGGGATCTTTTCCGTATTATGGAACGCCACCCGGCAGGTGCCGATCTGATCCGGTCAGGTTTTCGTTTCAGGATTGTCGTTAGGGTTAAGGCCCGCATTGTCACTGACACGAGTTGGTCGGGCGTCGGTTTGTTCAATTTCGGCTGTGTCATCCATGTCGGCGGCCGGGACCTGTCCGAAATCATCTGGATGGGCCGTCCCGTCGGGGGTCAGAAGATCTTTCAGATCTTGGGGAGTATCGGGGTTTGCGGCCTGATCGGTCATGGCGGCATCGTCCCCATGATCGGTGGTATCGTCGGTGCTGATATCATCGGTGATCGGGGACAGTTCAAAGGCCATGGGTGTGGTGCGCGGGACCGCGACGAATTGCCCTTGTTCCTCTGTCGAGATACGACGCCCAAAGCCTGAACGGTACATTGCAAAGCTTCCAACACCGATCCCGATGATCGAGAACAGAACCGGTAACGCCCATGGCCCGAAATGGCCAATTGCACTGGCCCCGACCAGTGGTCCTGTGGCGGCCGATCCGCCATAAATGATCAACAGGCCGCCCGATGCGGGAACGATATCTTCGGGTTCGAGATAATCGTTCACATAGGCAACAGCCAGTCCATAGAGCGGCATGATAAAGACACCCGTAATGCCACCCCAGATGGTTAAATTATGGCGCACCAGTTCGGGCGCCATAAGCGGGAACAGCCCCGACAGGGTAAGGCCGCACAGAACGAAGATCATCACATATTGGCGCGGAACCATGTCCGATATCTTACCGATCGGGAACTGCATGATCATGCCACCCAGAATGACAAAGAACATGAAATAGGCGACGTCGTTGGTCGCAAGACCAAGGTCGGCGGCAAAAACCGGACCAACACCATATACCGCCCCCGACAGAACACCGGCCCCGGATGCTGCGACAAAGCCAAGCGGGGAAATTTTGTACAGACGGCGGAACGTCATACGTTCGCCACTGACCGCAGATGGCGGCGGCTGACGGGTCAGAGCCAATGGCACCAGCGACAGAGACAGCAAGACGGAGGCAACAGTAAACAGCTCAAAGCTGTTGACCGGGGCCCCGTTCAGCAAAAGCTGACCAATTGCCAAACCCCCCAGAGAAACTGTCATGTAAATGGCAATTGTGCTGCCACGAGATGTGTTGTCCGCCTGTGCGTTCAGCCAGCTTTCAACCACGAGATACAATCCGGAAAGACAAAGGCCGGTCAAAGCACGAAACAGGGACCAGGTAATCGGGTCGACAAAGACCGCGTGCAACAGGGTGATCGCAGACCCGGTTGAGGCAAGGGCGGCAAAAGTCCGGATATGACCCACCCGGTTCACAAGGCTTGCCCCCCAGACAATCCCGGCGACAAACCCGATATAATAGGATGCCATGATGATACCGGTATAGACCGGGGCAAATCCTTCGGCCGAGGCGCGAAGTGCAAGCAATGATGATTGCAGGGACGAACCGCTGTTAAGCGTAAAGGCCGCAAACAGGGTTGCAGACAAAGCAATAATCATTGCGACCGGCGAACGCGGCATGGCTTCCTCGTTGTGAATATCGTCAGGGAAGGCACCCTGAGCCAAGGGGAGAAGACTGTCAAACCTTACAAGCTGTTGGCAGACAAGGATAACAGTGTGTTTTTCTGTTAAAACCGGAACGAGCATTTGAATGAGTTTGAACCCTAAGGCCTGCTTTGACTACGTGCATAGTGACGGTTTCGCGCAACTGCCATGTGCAAACAGATGCCAATTCTAATCAAAAAGGTGGCAAATCCATTGCAAATGGTACAAGCGGCTTGACCTTGGGGGGATTGATGCTTTCTATGGTCGAAATCAGCTGCATTTTGCCAAAATCCTTTTAAAACAAGGGTGGTTTTTTGCGCTTTGCCATCAGCTTTTTGGTTCATCGGCAATAACGGGCAATCAAGCCAGACCGTGAACCGACCATACAAGGGGAGGAAACCTTGAAAATTCTGCGCACACTTGGCGTCATTGCTGCGGGTATGATGAGCCTGTCTATTGCAAGCACCGCACAGGCCGAAACCCGTGTGACCCTTAAGTCGGCGAAGGCCGCATCATCCTATTATCAGATGGCAGCCCAGTTTGCCGAAGCCATGAAAACCGGAACCAATGGTGACATCATCGTCACGGTCGAGGAAAGCCAGGGGTCGGTCCAGAACGTCATGGAAGCCATGGTCCGTCCGGGCAACTATGTTTTTACCTCTCCCCCCGGTCTGGTAAGTCTGGCACAAAATGGCAAAGGTCCGTTTGAAGGCCGTCCGACCGAAAAGTTCGCCGAGGTTCGCGCTCTTTTCCCGATCCCGTCGCTGACCATGCATTTCGTGATGCGCGCTGATGCAGGTGCGACCAGCTTTGCCGATCTGGAAGGCAAGACCATCTTGCTGGGCAAGGGGTCCTTTGGTGCGCGCGAAGGGGCGAAATACCTTCAGCTGTTTGGCCTTGAAGATAAGGTCGATCTGGCCGATGCCGAACTGTCCAACGCGGTTGCAGCCCTTAAGAACGGTCAGATTGATGGCTTTGTGACGGCTGGATCCTGGCCGGCGCCGAACGTGATCGAGGCTGCGGCTGGAACGGATGTGGATATTCTGTCGCTGTCTGATGATCAGCTTGCCCTGACCAAACGTGACAAGACCGTCATTCCGGCTGGTACCTATAACGGGCAGGAAACCGACATCACGACTGCATCACTTTCGGTTGTTGCCTTTGCCACCACCCAGATGGATGCGGATACCGCCTATGAACTGACCAAAACCTTCTGGGAGCAGAAGGCAAAAATGGGTGAAAGTTCATCCTGGTGGAACGGTGTAGCCCCGGCCATGCTTGCCAATATTACCGGCAAGATGCATCCCGGTGCGCTTCGTTATTATGACGAAGTCGGCTTTTCCGTGCGCGATGATCAGCGCTAACCGCCGAGCAATCAAAACATCCGAGGCCCGGCAGCTTTGCCGGGCCCTTCTTTATTAAACGATACATCGAAAATATGTCAGCCTTCACCCGTCCCTTCTGGATCGCCCTTGGCGCCATTTCGATCATTTTTCATCTTTGGCTGATTTTTTCAGGATTGGTGCCCAATCTTGTCAGTCGGCCGATTCATATGGCGCTTGCCCTGCCTTGGGCGCTTGTATTTGTTGCCAAAACCCGCGCACAGAAGGTTTCCGGGGTCATTCTGACCTTTGTCGGGTTGATCAGCTGTGGCTGGATCGTCGCCAACCATCAGACATTGGGCGACCAGTACGGGTTCCTGATCGGAAACAGCCAGATCATCCTTGCCGGGGCGTTATTGCTGATCGTGCTTGAAATGGCGCGGCGTGCGATTGGCTGGCCGCTGCCGACAGTTGCCGGGATTGCACTGCTTTATGCGCTGTTGGGTGAAAATATTCCCGGCGAGTTCGGCCATGCCGGGTTGCCAGTGGAAAGTCTGCTGGGGACTTTGACTATTGCCGAGGGCGGGCTTTGGGGCAGCCTGACAGGGGTTTCGGTCAATATCGTTGCGATCTTTGTGATTTTTGGTGCGGTTCTGAACGGTGGCGAAGCCGGTCAGGGGTTCATGAATGTCGCCGGGGCTGCCGCCGGGCGGCTTAAGGGCGGTGCGGCCAAGGTATCGGTGGTGTCATCTGCACTTTTTGGTTCGATTTCAGGATCTGCATCGGCCAATGTCGCCTCGACCGGCGCGATTACCCTGCCGGCAATGACCAAGCTTGGCTATCCCAAACGCCTTGCCGCAGCGGTCGAGGCCGTTGCATCAAGTGGCGGACAAATCATGCCGCCATTGATGGGGGCCGGGGCCTTTGTGATGGTGGAACTGACCGGCAGGCCCTATGTCGACATCATGGTCGCCGCCATTTTGCCCGCCACGCTATATTTCCTGGCAGTCTGGGTCGGGATCAATGCGTTTGCCATGCGCTTTGATCTGCCGGGTGTCCCCAAGGAAGATCGACCGAAAATGCGCGCAGTGATGATCACGTCGGCATTCTTTCTGGTGCCGTTCAGTATTCTGCTTTGGGGGATGTTTGGCGGTGGTTACACGCCGCAATATGCCGCCTGTCTTGCGCTTCTGGCCGGGGCCGGATTGCTGTTTCTGGATGCGGATCTGACGTTTGATCTTGCACGCAGCAAGGAACGGTTTACCGATGTTTGCCTGAATGCCGGGCGTCAGGTCGCCATGATCGGTTCGATCATTTTATGTGCCTCGATCGTGATCGGGGTGCTGGGATTAACCGGGCTTGGTGTCAAGATCACGTCACTTCTGATTTCCGGTTCGGGCGGTATGTTGTGGCCAGCCCTTCTTCTGACGGCACTTGCCTGTTTGATCCTCGGGATGGAGGTGCCGACAACGGCGGCATATGTGATTTGCGTTTCGGTTGCGGGGCCTGCCCTGATTGAACTTGGGCTGGATCCGCTTCAGGCACATCTGTTTGTCTTCTGGTTTGCATTGCTTTCGACCATCACTCCGCCCGTTTGTGGTGCTGTGTTTATTGCCGCAGGCATGGTCGAAGAAAACTGGCTTAAGGTGGCCGGTACGGCGATGGCACTTGGCATCGGGCTTTATATCGTGCCGCTGGCCATGATCGCGAACAGCGCCCTGATCGATCTGGGTAGTACCCCGTTTTGGGCGGTGGTTGCCGGGCTTAAGGTATCGCTTGGACTAACGGCGATTTCTTATGGGCTTATTGCGCCGCGGCCGGGCTGGATGCGGATCGGGCTTATTGCTATTGGTGCCGCAGTGATCTTTGCCGCCGGGATTTAGAGTCTGCCCCGCAGCGTTCCTTGCCTTGCAGGACAGAAGAATATTTCCGGCACAACGGTTCAAGCTAAAAACACCAAGAAGGCCGACAGAGAACTGTCGGCCTTCTTGGTGTTGAGAGAAAATATTTTTCCGGTTTTAAGCCGTCGCGCGACCACCACGCGGACCGGCAAAGAACCAGATGATCAGGCCAAGGACCGGCAGAACAACAACAAGCACAGTCCAAAGGACCTTTGCGCCGGTGCTGGCACCACTGCCCATGATGTTCACGATTGCCCAGATATCGGCAATCAGAATCAGAAGTCCAATAATTCCACCATATTCAAGCATGTTGTAACCTCACATTTGTTGCAGCGGTGTTTGTACCGCCCTTGCAACTCAAACGATTGGTTTTCGCAATTGTTCCCGCACGGGATCAAAACAGTGGTGCGGGGACTTGAACCGGGGCGTTAGACAACCTGCCCCGCAGACCAGCCAGATGACCATGCCCATTGGAAATTAAAGCCGCCAAGATGACCCGTGACGTCAACCACTTCGCCAATGAAATAAAGGCCGGGCACGTCCCGTGCTTCCATGGTTTTGGATGACAATGCATTGGTATCAACTCCGCCAACCGTGACTTCGGCTGTGCGATATCCCTCGGTCCCGCTTGGTGTTAATGCCCATTGATTAACATCCATGGCAAGTTTGCGAAGCGCCTTGTCGCCGGTTTCGCCAATCGGACGATCCAGACCATGGGTTGTTGTAATCATCTGGGCAAGACGGTTTGGCAGGATGCGTGACAAAACCGTGTGCACGGCCTGTTTGGGGGTTTCGCCCTTGGCTGTTTTCAAAAGATCAAAGGCATCTTCTTCGGGGTTCAGATTGACCGTGATGCTGTCACCTTCATTCCAATAAGACGAAATTTGCAAAATTGATGGCCCCGAAAGACCACGATGGGTAAACAGCAACCCTTCGCGGAACTGTTTCTTGTTGCATTGGACAACGGCATCAACAGAAATGCCCGAAAGAGCACCCGTACGTTCGCGCAGATCTGGATCAAAAACGAACGGGACAAGGGCCGCACGGGTCGGAACGACATTGATGCCAAATTGCCGTGCAATCTGATAGCCGAACCCGGTGGCCCCGATTTTGGGGATCGACAACCCGCCACAAGCCACGACCAGCGATTCACACGTCCATTGTGCGCCGGTGCGCGTGGTGACGTCAAAGCCGCCATCTTCGCGCCTGAGGATGTTGGATATCTCGGTATTGAGCCTGATGGTGACATCCGCAGCGTCGCATTCATCAAGCAACATGTCGATGATCTGAAAGGAATTTTCATCGCAAAAAAGCTGGCCCAGGGTCTTTTCATGCCAGGCAATATTGTACCGATTGACCAGATCAAGGAAATCATGCTGCGTATAGCGTTTGAGCGCGGAAACGCAGAAACGCTTGTTTTCCGAGATAAAGTTTTCCGGGCTGGTATGGATATTGGTGAAGTTGCAGCGCCCGCCACCCGAAATGCGAATTTTTTCTGCCGGTTTTGCAGAATGGTCCACGACCACGACGGATCGTCCGCGTTTGCCCGCCTCAATCGCGCACATCAGACCGGCGGCACCCGCCCCGATGACAAGAACATCAATCTTTTTCAAAGCCGTCAGATCCATTCGGTGTGAATTTCGGTGGTGCTTATACGCCGAAATCACACCGGTGTCAGTGCCAGCGGTGCAAATTGCTATTCCGCAGCACCCTTGGTCTGGTAGTTGACCATTGCGATGTTTTTGCGCGGGCGACCATCGTCGGCGCTCTGTTGTTCGCTGGCTACCTGATTGCGGCCATGTTCCTTGGCAAAATACAGGGCCTTGTCAGCACGATTGACCAGTTTCGCAACCGGTTCACCCGGGCGGAACTGGGCTGCTCCGATTGATGCCGTGACCTTGCCAATCATGGTTTTACCGCTTTTGGTAACGACCTTGTGGCTTTCGATATATTGCCGCAGATGTTCTGCAAAATGCACAGCCTGATCAAGAGTTGTGCGCGGCAAAATAATGGAAAATTCTTCGCCGCCATACCGGGCGGCCGTGTCTTGGCCCTTGATATTGCACTTTAGGGAACTGGCCATTAGGCGAATCACCTGATCGCCGATCTGATGGCCATAGGTGTCGTTGAATTTTTTGAAATGGTCGATGTCAAGCAATAGCAGGCAAAGTGGCTGACCATCTTCCATGCAATGCATCATGTCGTCGCGAAGCTGAAGATCGAATGCCTTGCGATTGGCGATGCCTGTCAGGCCGTCGGTCAGGGCTTCGCGTTTCAGGTTTTCCATATCTTCACGCAAACGATCAATTTCGCTGGAGCTGTTGGTCAACTGACTTTCCAGAATGCGGTTGACCCCCTCCATCTCGCGTGTGGCGCCAAGAAGGGTGTGCAACGCCTGTTCCAGATTGCTCAGATCCCGGTTTTTATCGCCGACATAGGAACAGAAATGATCCAGTGCCTTGCTGTATTTTCCGGTGTCGATGCCAACCTTGTGAATGGTATCAAGAATGCTGCCAAGCTGTACGCGCAGATCATTCGAAATGCGTTCGATGATTTCGTTTTCGCGTTTGTCGTTAAAAAACTTGGTAAAAATTTCCTGACACTTTTCCTCGTCAATGGCGCGATTGTTACTGCGCAGAATGTCGATCGTGCGGACAAGGTCGACATTCGTTCCTGCAACATAGGTAAAAAATATCTGGAAATTATCCGGGTGGGAAACCACACCCAGTTCATCCATCAATTCAAGCGCAGATTTGCTATAGGTCTGCGCTGTGTTGTGGTCAATCCTGTCCGCACTCATCATCAATCGCCTGCCGCAGCGTTTTGTTGCTTTGGGGACCAGACCCCCAAGGATGTCCATGCTATTGAAAAGAGGGTGCAAGTGGCTTGATATAAATCATCCACCGTGCTGAGCCGTCCGATGACGTGGGGCGTTCCCGATCAGCCGGTCTGGGCGCGTGTGATCGGCTGTGTCACGACATCATTCTGATTCATGACGCAATTGCGGCCACCGGCCTTGGCAAAGTAAAGCGCCTGATCCGCACGTTCGATCATCCGCGTCAGTGGTTCACCCATTTTAAAGGTTGCAACCCCGATCGAAGCGGTGATTTTGCCCAATTCTTCGTTATGAATTTCACTGGTCAGATCAAGCTCTGCGATCGAGATGCGGATATTTTCTGCCACCCGCATTGCTGCCGCAAGAGTGGTAGCAGGCAGAATGACGGCAAATTCTTCGCCGCCGTAACGCGCAGTAGTGTCACGCCCTTTGACATTTTCCTTCAAGGTCTTTGCCACGGTCCGGATCACCTGATCACCGGCCTGATGGCCGTGGGTGTCATTGATCTGTTTGAAGTGATCAATATCAATAAGCAAGATGCTAAGACATTCGCCCGCTTCCATTGTCGCCATCGCAGCGTCGCGCAGACTTTCGTCAAAGGCCTTGCGGTTGGCAATGCCTGTCAGGCCATCGGTATGGGCTTCGCGGCGCATTTCTGCAAGATCAAGAAGCAACTGCGTAACTTCGGCCGGGGATGAAGTCCGGGGCAGGGGTTTTAACGAGGACGCATGGTCTTGCAGGGTGCTTTGGCGTTCTTGATGGTTGCCGGTCGCCAAAAGTTCATCAACTGCTGTGCGCAGCTTGGTTGTGCTAATCTGTTCGTTGTCTTGGGATAATTGGTCAATCAGATCGGAAATGGTGTGCTGCAACTCGGTTGATATGCTGTCGTGCAAAAGTGCCATCCGGTCAGGCTCTATATAGCGCTGATACAATTCGTGGCATTTCAGGTCATCAATTGCACGGTTGTTGCTGCGATGAATATCAATCAAGGCAACAAGGGCATCATTTGATTTCTCGGCATAGGCAAAGAAAACAGCGAAATTGATCGGGTTCGCGCTTAAACCCAATTCATGTATCAATTCCATTGCTTTTCCCGACAACACATAGGAGCGTTGTCGGTATATTTCTCGCTGAGGCATTCCGGGGAACCTGAAGCAATAATGTCGAGAAAATACGGCACGCCTGTCCGGTAGGGGTGCATTTCGAACACATAAACCATAACAGTTTCCTTATATGCGCGTACAGAGGGCATAGGTTGTAAATTTATTGGTTTATTCAAGCATGTTCGCTAGGGTCAGGACCTATTGTTTGGTTTCTATGCGAAGAAGAAAAACAGGAAGAAAAATGCGGAAACAATTGGCTTCGATGGCGGCTGTCGCCATTGCATTGGGCGTTGTCTTGATTGGCGAGACGGCGCTTGCTCAAAGCAGCGGCACGACAGAAGAAACCACCGTCAGTCAGCAGACTACGGACAGTGCGGCCCATAATCCCGATACCCCGCCCGTTGACTTCCGCCCGCTTTCAAGCGAAGAACGTTCCAACATGCCGCCCTTGATGGAACGTTATGTCCTTGATGAGTTGAAAAACCTGCGGACCGAGATGCAGGGCATGCGTGCTGAATTGCTGCGCGAGGTGGTGAACCGGCAGCTTGAAGCCATCGACAAGGCGATTTCCTATTCGTCAAACACGGTCACTTATTTCTTCTATTTCGTTGCTGCGGTTGGTGCGCTTTTGACCATGCTTGGCTGGCAATCTTTGCGTGAATTGAAATCAAGCGTGCGCAACCTGGCAAATACCGAACTGCAACGCCTGTCCCAGGAATTTGAAGGGCGTCTGACATCGCTTGAAAAAGAACTTTTGTTGAAATCGAAATTGATCAACGAACATCAACACGAAATCGAACGCACCCAGACCATTCATGCCTTGTGGCTTCAGGCCAATCAGCTGAGCAATCCGCGTTCAAAGATCGAAACCTATGACAAGATCCTCGAACTTGCGCCGGGCGATCCCGAAGTCATGGCCTATAAGGCAGATGCGGCCTTGCAACTTGGTGATCGGGACTGGGCGCTTAGTTTGTGCAACCGGTTGTTGGCCGAAGAACCCGAAAGTGCCAATGGTCATTATCAGCGTGCTTGTGCTAATGCAGGTCTTGGTTTCAAGGAAGCCGCCCTTGCCGATCTTCGGCGGGCCGTCGAACTTTCTGATGCCATGCGCCAGCCGGCCTGGAGCGAGGAAGAATTCGAACCCCTGCGAGACATGCCGGAATTCACCGATATTCTTGGCAGCAAGGAAGACCTGCCGCCTGACGAATAATCCCGGATCAAAACCGGCTCATACAAAAGGCCCTGCGGAAATTCCACAGGGCCTTTGATATTAGCGACGATTACCGCGTTCAGGTGCCCGGCAGCTCGTTCCACAGCGGATGGATCGGCGCAACGTCTTCTTCGATTTCGGTAAAGCGTGCATCGCAATCAAAGAAATAGTTGTCAGCCAAATCGTCATTGACCTGGGAAACTTCACCGACAATCACCGGGCCCTTGCCCTCTTCGCCATAGAAGCGATGTACAAGGGTTCGTGGCAAGGTAACACTTTGACCCGGTTCCAGAACAACCTTGCCGCCGGCAGGCAGAATGTTGAGTTTGCCATCGGTGCGCACGCGTACATCATTGACGCGGTCCATCTGGCCATCTTCGGTCAGGTTGCACAGTTCGATTACAAGGTTACCGCCACCGCGCACGATGATGTCTTCCATCTTGACCTTGTGGTAATGCCACGGGCATTCCTGATTTTCGCCGACAATCATGATTTTTTCAGCATAGGGTACTTCGCCCGGCTGGCGCAGGATACCGTTGCGCAGACAAAACAGGATCAGACCGCGCTTTTCGAAATTGCCTTCACCATAATCGGTGACGTCCCAGCCCATCTGGTGGTCACGGCACCATTTTGCCAGATCGGGGTCATTGCTCCAGTCGGCCGGGCTGTAATGACCCCATTCAGGCAATTTGAATGAGATGGATGCATAAAGCTCCTTGGCATGCTCGATACAGGCATTGATTTCAGAGCGCAGCATGGATGACCTCATATGACATTTGTTGTAGATGACTGGTCGGCTTTTAGCATGCCCGAATGGTGAATGCGACAGTTTTTGAATGCATTCAAATGGATTTGCGATATCCGATGATTTTGCACCATTTCCCCAAACCTGCCGCGCTTAGGCCGTTTTTATGCCGATATCCGGATTGATAAAGTCCATAATATCAATCTGTGATATTCTAGAAAATGCTCTGGGGTCTCAAAAAGGGGAAATGCACCATGGCGCAGGCATCTGGATTTGCAAAAGTTTTGGCCGCAATCGTTGTTGCCGGCGGTCTTACCGCGTCGGGGTGGCTGGTCGGGACGGGCATTGAAAACATGCGTGCCCTTGATCGCTATGTCACGGTCAAGGGATTGGCGGAACGCGATGTGAAGGCCGACAAGGCCGTCTGGCCGATCACCTATGTCGCGACCGATGATGTGCTGCAAAACGCACAGGCCAAGATTGATGCTGATACCAACACCCTCTTTGAATTCCTTGCCAGTCACGGGATCGCGCGCGAAGCAACGGAATTGCAAAACCTGCAAGTAACCGATCAGCTTGCCCAGTCCTATCGATCCGGTCCGATCGAAAGCCGCTATATCGTTAATCAGACCATTCAGGTCCGCACCGACGATGTTGATGCGGTGGTTGCGGCGTCGCAGGATATCGGCAAATTGTTGCAAGGTGGCGTTGTGCTGGGCGGGCAGGGATATAACCCGGGGCCGAGTTACCTGTTCACCGGCCTTAACGACATCAAACCGGAAATGATCGCGGCGGCAACGGCCAATGCCCGCGAAGCTGCCCAGCAATTTGCCACCGATTCCGGCGGCGAACTGGGGGGTATCCGCCGCGCGACACAGGGCCTGTTTCAGATATTGGCCGCCGATGGCGCCCCCAACATGATGGAAGCCAACCAGATCAACAAAACCGTGCGCGTGGTTACGACCATGGAATACCTGATCGAGGATTAATCAGGATAAATCCTGTCAGTGACAAGTTGACAGCGCCGCCAAAGCTGGTTTTATGCGCGCCATGGCGCAATTGATCCTGTTTAACAAGCCCTATGGTGTTTTGACCCAGTTCACCGACCGTGAAAACGGCCGGGCGACTTTGGCTGATTATATCAATCTGCCTGGTGTTTATGCCGCCGGCAGGCTTGATCGTGACAGCGAAGGTCTGTTGTTACTGACCGATAACGGGCCACTCAATGCCCAGATTGCCCACCCGAAATTTAAAAAGCCCAAAACATATCTTGTACAGGTCGATGGTGAACCAACTGACGAGGCCCTTGATGCCCTGCGCAATGGGGTTGCGCTTAAAGACGGCATGACCTTGCCAGCCAAAGCCCGACGGATTGATGAACCTGCCGGACTTTGGGAACGTGATCCGCCGGTCCGGTATCGCAAGGCCATCCCGACAAGCTGGATCGAACTGACAATTACCGAGGGCAAAAACCGTCAGGTGCGGCGTATGACCGCAGCAGTCGGTTTTCCGACCTTGCGCCTGATCCGCCACTCCATCGGGGATTGGGATCTTGATGGTTTGGCACCGGGTGAATGGAAAGTGATCGAGGTTGATGCACCGCCTGCCACCCATCGCAAATTATCCCCCGGATCGGCCAAACCGCCGCGCCGCACTCAGTTACCGGACAAAGAAGCATCCGATAGCCAAAACACTGCCAAACTGAAAGGGGCGGGGGCAAAACCCGGTGTTGCCCGGCGCAAGGGCGGTTATAAATCTGCACGTCAACGCAATGCGACCGATCATGCGCAAACGTCGCCGCGCGGTGCGAAACCTGTCCGTTCCCGTTCGCGCCCGAAAAAAGGATAAGCCGCAATGCTCAGTTACCTGCACGGCTTTCATGCCGGGAATTTTGCCGACATGCACAAGCATGCCGCCCTTTGGGTGATCCTGGAACATTTGCGCAAAAAGAAAAAGCCGTTCTGCGTGATTGATACCCATGCCGGATCAGGGTGGTATGATCTGGGCAGTGAACAGGCGGCCAAAACCGGCGAATGGAAAGACGGTTATGCGCGTGCAAAAAAGGGCGCGACTGACGGTGGCAACGCACCGGAAATGCTGCAACAATTTCTGGGTTATGTTGCTGGCTTTGATCCGGTCGCCAAGGGCCGCGATTACGGTGTGCGTGACGGGGATGATTACCACGGCCCGTTTTATCCCGGATCGCCGTTCATTGTGCGTGATATGCTGCGCGAAGATGATGAACTGGTCTTGATGGAACTACATCCGCGCGAACATGAAACCCTTCATCACAGGGTAAAACGCGATCGGCGCATTCATCTGCATAAGCGTGATGGCTATGAAGGGGTGGTCGGCATGATGCCTCCGGCCATTCGTCGCGGGCTGGTTTTGATGGATCCAAGCTATGATGTGAAGCAGGATTATCAAAAGGCGGCCAAGGCCATCCGCGAAGCATGGGAAAGATGGCCGACTGCGACTTTCATGTTGTGGTACCCGATCCTTGAAGACGGATTTGATGCCGATCTTCGCACGTCATTTGCTG
Organism: Thalassospira sp.; assembly: GCA_048264285.1. GTDB lineage: Bacteria > Pseudomonadota > Alphaproteobacteria > Rhodospirillales > Thalassospiraceae > Thalassospira. The sequence continues at coordinate 42,048 of JBLXDD010000018.1, read as the reverse complement.
CAATCAAGGCATCGGGGGGCGTTTTATGTGCCGAGCTTGCCACCGATCAGGGCGGGGCAAAGGGCCGTATGCGCGGGACGGGACTTTTGGTTATTAATCCGCCGTGGCAGTTCGATCAGCATCTAGGCGAAATCGGTGACTGGCTTGCGAAAACCTGCAAGCTGCCCGGACCCGCAAAACATCACATGCGCTGGCTGGTTCCAGCCGTGTAGAACCGCATAGAAAAGAGGCCCCTAAGGCTGGGTGCCAACGGGGCCTCGATGCGTTGGGACGCATGGGAAGCTGGTATCAAATCCCAAAGAACGGCTGCAGAAGTTTGGGCAGCAGGCGGTTGAATTTCATCGGCGCATCGGTTGCGATCAGGCAGATGCATTCCTCGGCCGTGTCGGCAATCGGTTGATGATCAATATCGTCATCAAGATCCGCAACATCACCTGCGCGGAACCGGCCAATCTCGTCGATATAGGATCCTTTGATCAAAAGCGTCATCTCGTGGCCGTGATGGCCGTGATCGGGGATCGAGACGCCAGGTGCGATCTTCATCAGCCGTACAGTGCCCTTGCTTTCGATTGATTTCAGTTGGAAATGCTTTACGCCCGGCGCAAGCGATTTCCAGGGAATGTCATCAAGGGACATCACATCATCGGGCAACAAATCGGCAAGCGGTCGTGGCAAAGCGGCCATCGCACTACCGGTTATGCTTTCACCTACGGCAACCTGACGCATCGGGGCGACGTCTTCGATCACGATATTTTCGTTGGCACTGTCGCGTTCAAGCATCGCCATCACATGGTCAAGGGAATGGTTTTCCATGGCCATGCTGTTGGTGGTTTCCAATACGGCACCGCCCATGGCCTCGAACCCGGCGACCTTGTTACGGCAATGCGGGCATACGGTCATGTGCGTTGCGATCAGAAGTTCCATGGCTTGTGACAGGGAACCACTGGCATACGCCATCAATGTCTGATCGGTTGGATGATGTTTGATATTCATTCGACACCTTCCAGTCCGCCACGCAACTTGCCAAGTGCAAGCCGCAATCGGGATTTGACCGTCCCAAGCGGGATACCAAGACGCTCGGCGATTTCACTATGAGAGCAATCTTCAAAAAACGACAATTCTACGACCACCTTCTGATCGGGGGGCAATTCTTCCATCGCGGCTTTGACAAGGACGGCCTCTTGGTTGCGATTGACAACATCATCAGCCAGCGGGTCTTCGTCGATGATCAAAGTCGGGTCGGAATCATCCACCTCGATATGTTTGCGTTGCCGGAACCGGTCAATCCGAAGGTTCCTGGCAATGGTAAAAATCCATGTACTGGCTGCGGCCTTGGCCGGATCAAATAAGTGCGCCTTGCGCCAGACCTGCATCATTGCTTCTTGCGCCATTTCCTCGGCGGTTTCCGGACTGCCGCCAAACCGGAACATGTAAGCCTTCACACGCGGTGCGAAATGGGCAAACAGTTTTGCAAAGGCCTCGCGGTCATGCGTGGCGGCAATGGCAACGATCCAATCGGCACATCTTTTCGCCTCGACCGGGTCTGCTGGTCCGGTGCGTCGTGGTGTCGTGCCGCTCATTTTGATTTCAGGTCCCCTTTGGGGCCGCGCCAGAATGGTGTTCATCATACCATTCCTACGTCGGCTGCTTTCATTTGGATCAAATAAAAATGTATGTGCTTGAACAGAGGCTTACAATCGTATCGGGCAAATATTTCACGGTGATCCACACCCTTTTCGCGTGCGTACACATATTTAACATTCGTTTTTTAACTGCAGGCAGGCCGCATCGATATGAACATTCTCACCCCCGGTAAGCTTAATATTGCTGTGGTCGGGTCCGGCATTTCCGGGCTGTCGGCGGCCTGGCTTCTGAGCCAGTCGCACAAAGTGACATTGTTTGAAAAGGACGACCGTCCGGGCGGGCATTCCAATACGGTGGATGCCGGGAAAATTCCGGTCGATACCGGTTTTATCGTCTATAACACCCGCTGCTATCCGAATTTGTGTGCGCTGTTTGATCATCTGAATGTGACAACAACCGCAACGGATATGTCCTTTGCGGCATCCATGGACGAGGGTGGTCTGGAATATGGCGGCGCTCATCTTTCAGCCCTGTTTGCGCAAAAGCGCAACCTGTTCCGTCCACGTTTCTGGAACATGGTTCGTGATATCTTGCGGTTCTATCGCGAAGCCCCGGCTGCACTTGAAGACGGCACGGCCGAACATATCAGCCTTGGCGATTACCTGCGTGACAACGGTTATTCCCAATCTTTCATCAATGATCATCTTCTGCCGATGGGGGCGGCAATCTGGTCAACGCCGGTCGATACCATGATGGCCTATCCCTTGGCGGCGTTTGTGCGGTTTTGCCAGAATCACGGCCTGTTGCAGATCAAGGATCGTCCGGAATGGCGCACGGTTGTCGGTGGTTCGCGTGAATATGTAAAACGCATGACCAAAGACATATCGGGTGGTGTGGTGCTTGATCGCGCGATAACAAAGGTCGGCAAGTCCTCGTCAGGTGGGGCTTTTATCGAAGACCGCTATGGTGTGCGCGAAGAATTTGATCACGTTGTTCTGGCCTGCCATGGTGATCAGGCGCTTGCCCTTCAGGACACACCTGATCCGCGTGTTGCCGAATTGCTTTCGGCATTCAAATACGAACGCAATCTGGCGATCCTTCATAGTGATGCCAGCCTGATGCCGAAAAACAAGAAGGTCTGGTCAAGCTGGAACTATCTGGCCGAGGATGATGGCGGTGAACAGAAAGTCTGTGTGACCTATTGGATGAACCGGTTGCAGCATCTTGGGGACGCCCAAGAGTTGTTTGTGACCTTGAACCCGCCGCGCCATCCCGAAGAAGGCAGCGTGATCAGGTCATTCCTGTATGACCATCCGTTATTTGATGCCGGTGCAATGGCAGCACAAAAAGACCTTTGGTCTGTTCAGGGGCTTGATAACATTTGGTATTGCGGCAGTTATTTTGGATATGGCTTCCACGAAGACGGCATTCAGTCGGGCCTTGCTGTTGCCGAGGCACTTGGCAATGTGCGACGTCCCTGGAATGTTGAAAATGAAAGTGGTCGCATCCATCTTGGACATAGTACCCGCCCGCAAACGAGCGAGGCCGCATGACACTTTCTGTTGCGAAAAAACCGGCATCGGCCCTGTTTGAAGGGGTGGTTACCCATAGCCGGTTGCGCCCCAAAAAGCATAAGCTGCGCTATCGTGTTTTTTCCTTCCTGCTTGATCTGGACGAGATTGATGGCCTTGCCGCCAAACTGAAACTGTTCAGTCGCAATCGCTTTAATCTGTTTTCATTCCATGACCGCGATCATGCGGATGGGGGACGCGCCGATTTGCGCACCTGTCTTGAAGCAATCCTGACCGATCATGGTCTTGGTGATTGCGGGCATAAAATTCGGCTGCTGTGCTATCCGCGTTTGCTGGGCTTTGTGTTCAATCCGCTGTCGGTTTATTTCTGCCATCGTGCTGACGGATCGGTGGGTGCGGTACTTTATGAGGTCTCAAATACGTTTGGGGATCGCCACAGCTATCTGATCCCGGTGCGCGAAGGGGCGCTTGATGACAAGAACCTGTTGCGCCAATCCTGCGCAAAGGGATTTTATGTTTCACCCTTTGTCGACATGGTTGCGGATTATCATTTCCGTATCCGTATCCCCGATGACACCGTTGCTGTGACAATCCGCGAGACCGACGCAAAGGGGACTTTCCTGACCGCTGCATTTGTCGGTGATCGAACCGAGATTTCCGACCGTAAACTGTTAGGAGCGTTCGTTCGATACCCGTTGATGACGCTGAAAGTTGTCGCGGGTATCCATTGGGAGGCGCTTCATCTTTGGCGCAAGGGGCTGAAATTCCATAAACGACCGGAACCGCCAAAACAGGCAGTCACCTATGTCATGGCACCCGGCACGGCAGCGGCCCAAGCAGGAAAGAGATAAAAACAATGCCAAACCGCAATCGTAATGCATCATCCTATGCCTATCCGCTGCGTGACCGTATCCTGCCAATGCTGGGCAGTATGACGGGCAGTCGCAGCTTGTTGAAAGCCATGCTAAGACGTGTTTTGGCACATCTGCATTACGGGCGTTTGACCATTGTCCTGCCCGATGACGATACACTTCATTTTTCTGGTGATCAGGAAACCTATCTGCGTGCGGCCATTCATATTCATGACTGGCAGGCAATCCGCAAACTCGCCACCGGCGGCGATGTTGCCTTCGCCGAGGCCTATATGGATGGCAGCTGGAGCAGCCCGGACCTGACGCATTTGATGCAATTTGCCATGCGCAATGAAACCATTGTGCGGGCCCGTTTGGCCGCCGGGTTCCTGGCGCGCACGGTCGCCCGGATCGGGCATCTCCGCAATGCCAACACGCTCGAAGGATCAAAGCGCAACATTGCCTATCACTATGATCTTGGGAACGCGTTTTATCGTGCATGGCTTGATCCTGGCATGACTTATTCCTCGGGGCTTTATGTTACGCCTGACATGACGCTTGATGACGCCCAAGACGCCAAATACGAACGCATTTGCGAACTGGCGGACCTGAGACCGGGTGAAACGGTGCTTGAGGTCGGCTGTGGCTGGGGCGGTTTTGCAGAACGTGCGGCGGGAAAGTATCGTTGCAATGTCACCGGGCTTACCCTTTCAAAAGAACAGCATGCCTATGCGCGTGAACGCCTGTTGATGCAGGGGCTTAACAATCGCACCGATATCGTTCTGCGCGATTATCGTCACGAAGACGGTCAGTATGACAAGATCGTCTCGATCGAGATGTTTGAAGCCGTTGGCGAAGAACACTGGCCAACCTATTTCGAAATGATCCGCAAGCGCCTGAAACCGGGCGGCAAAGCGGTTCTGCAAATCATCACCATTGATGATGACCGATTTGAAACCTATCGCCGTGGGGCAGACTTCATTCAGCGTTACATCTTCCCGGGCGGCATGTTGCCATCCCCGACGGCACTATCGGCAGCGGTCAGCAACGCCGGACTTGAACTGCGCCATTCGGAATTCTTTGGCAAATCCTATGCCCGGACACTGGCCGAATGGCAGCGCAGCTTCCAGCACGCCTGGGATGGCATTGCCAAGCAGGGCTTTGATCTGCGCTTTAAACGCATGTGGGAATATTATCTTGCTTACTGCGAAACCGGTTTTGATCAGGGCTCCATTGATGTCGGGCTGTTCGTGATCGAACGTCGCGAAAATGCGCCCGACTGAATATCCCGCACGGATATCGGTTTTCTATGCGCTTCCGGCGGTGGCGGCATCAGTGCCGACCATTCCGGCCTATGTGCTGTTGCCAAGCTATTACGGCGATGATCTTGGTCTTGGTTTGGCGATCACGGGCGCGGTTCTTTTGCTGGTACGCATGATCGATATGCTGACCGACCCGTTTGTAGGCTGGCTGTCGGATAAAACCGGCAATCGCAAAATCTGGACAGGGGTCGGGGCCATCATCGCCGGGATTGGCCTTTGGTATTTGTTCAGTCCCCCCGAAAAGCCCGATGCGCTTTATCTTCTGATATGGGCGAGTGTTCTATTTCTCGGCTGGACGATGTTTCAGGTGCCCTATCTGGCATGGGGCGCGGACCTTTCTGGCGATTATAAAAAACGCACATTACTTACCGCCCTTCGCGAAGGGGCGGGTTTGATCGGCATTGTTCTGGCCGGGGCCGTCCCGGTTCTGATCAATGCCCCGGATCGTGCCTCTGAAATCCGGACTCTTGCCATCGTCACCCTGACATTGGGGGCTGTTTTCATCGCGCTTATGATCTGGCAGGTGCCCGATCCGGTTGCGCAGCAAAAACGCACAAAACCGACAGCAACTGGCATGGCGTCGGGCAACCTTGTTAAGACGCTTCGCCTTGGAATTCGCAGCCTGCGCGATAATCGTTTGTTCATGCGCTTGCTTACGGCCTGGATGATCAATGGGCTTGCGGCGGGTTTGCCTGCCGTCTGTTTTCCGCTTTTTGTGCGCTATTACCTTGAACTGGATCAGGACAGCGAGAATATCCTGATTTTGCTGTATTTTGCCGCCGCAATTATCGCCATTCCGCTGTGGGTTGTCATGGCCGGGCGTATTGGCAAGCACCGGGTTTGGTGCCTGGCCATGATCATTGCGATCATTGCCTTTGTCTTTGTGCCGGTTCTTGATGCCGGAGATATGGTTGGGTTTGCTGCCATATGTCTTGTCACCGGGGCGGCATTGGGGGCGGATCTTGCGTTGCCGCCGGCCATTCAGGCAGATGTCGATGATTGGGATCGCTATCGGTTTGGAGGGCGGCGCACAGCCCTTTTATTTGCCCTTTGGAATATGACCAACAAACTTGCCATGGCCTTGGCGGCGGGGATTGCTTTGCCGATCCTGGGGGCCTTTGGCCTGACGGATGGCGATGGTGAAGAAAACGGTGCCTTGATTGTGCTGGTTTTGATCTATGCGGTGATCCCGGTCGTACTAAAATCAGTCGCAATCGTAATGATGTGGCGCTTTCCATTGGACAGCACCCATCAGGTTGCCATTCGTCGGCGCCTTTCACGCCGCACTGTTTGATCTTGGGATATCACAACAGGAGAAAACCGATGCTGCGGAATATCACGGCGCTGTTTTTGTTGGTGCTTTTAGCGGGATGTGGCTCGATGAAACCGCAGGATTTCGCGCAAAAGGAACCCCGTTTTGATGTGTTCGACTATTTCGATGGCAACAGTCGGGCTTGGGGGATTTTCGAAGATCGGTTCGGAACGCTGCGCCGTCAGTTCACCGTTGAAATCACCGGAACGATCGAAGACGATGTTCTGACACTGGAAGAAGACTTTATCTATGATGACGGCGAAACGGATCGCCGCGTCTGGGTGATTACCAAAACCGGCGAGCACAGCTATGAAGGCCGTGCTGATGATATTATCGGCATCGCCACGGGCAGTCAGTATGGCAATGCGCTGAACTGGTCCTATGACATGGATCTTAAAGTTGGTGACGGTTCCTGGCGGGTTGGTTTTGACGACTGGATGTTCCTCCAGCCTGACGGCGTTCTGGTCAATCGGGCACGGGTGAAAAAATGGGGTTTTGAGATCGGCGAAGTCACCCTGTTTTTCACAAACAGCCAACACGTCGTGCAAGCCGCTGAATGAACCAGCGCAGAACCGGGATTTTGGCATAAAAGTTTTGCCCGGAATCCCAATGGTCAAAATGCGATGTCAGGCGGGTGCCATCCGCGTTAAATGTCAGTTCCGACATGCCGGTAAATTTCCACTGACCAATGACTTTTACCCGCGCACTAAACTGCCAGCGCAAAAAGCCCCGGTCTCCGTCAATGGCACGATGGGTGACAACAAAGCGGGGATTTTCCGCATCGGTAAAGGCCTTTGCCAGATAGGCGCAGACATCGCTCCGGCCGTTTAGTGTGGTAAATGGGTCGCAAAACACGAAATCATCTGTCACCAGATCCGTCAACTGATCGACCGTATCAAGCGACAAGTTCTCGTAATAGGCAGCATAGGCCGCCAATAACCGGCGTTCGTTTTCGGTGATATCGTTCATGCTCGGATCAGTTTACGCATCAGTTTGAAGAAAATCGGATAGGGCAAAATTCGGGTCAGCTTCAATTGCCGCACGAATGGGGGTGGAAAGGCAATCTCGAATTTGTCACCGCCGCACAGCCCTTGATAGATGAAATCTGCTGCCTGATCCGGTTCGAGCAAATAGGGCATTTCAAAATCATTTTTATCGGTCAGGCGCGTTTTGACAAATCCCGGATTGATCACACGCAGCAAAACGCCGCTGCCTGTCAATTCGGTATGTAACGATTCACATAAATTGATCAGGGCGGCCTTGGTCGGACCATAGGCCGAAGCATTGGGCAATCCGCGATAGCCTGCCACTGAGGCCACTACGGCAATCTCGCCTGATTTGCGTGCGCGCATCCTGGCCAGAAGCGGCTCCAGACAATTGACGATACCCATATAATTGGTATCGACATGGCTTCGGATTGTAGCGGCCGAAAAAGCATCGAGTTTCATCGGTGAATAAATCCCGGCCGCCAAGATCACCAGATCGGGCAAGCCAAACTCTGATTCCACCGTATTGACCGCGGCATTAACCGCATTCGGGTCGGTTATATCCACCGGCACGGGGCTTAATCCCGGCATTTCGGACGCCAGTTTTGCAAGCTTGTCGGTATTTCTGGCCGAAATGATGATTTTCTGGTTCGGGGATGTCGGGTAGTCGTGGAATTTTCGGGTCAAGGATTCACCAATGCCCGACGACGCTCCGATGATCCAGATCGTCTGGAAGTTTTTTTTCATTCTTCATCCCTTTGCGCTGTTGGTGTCGCGCAATTCATGCACCGATAGGTGATGGTCGATCCATCACGCGCCCTGAATTCAAGTCCCACCCACCGGCCGTCCTGATCGTACCAGGCTGTGGTTGCCAATTCACCTTCATAGGTAAAGCGGGTGGCTCGCAATGTGCCATTTGTTGTGCGCAACATTTCCGCAGCATTCGCAGTGATATGCACCGCATTCGGTTTGCCCGTGATGGTGTTCAGGACTGTGTTGCTGTCCAATACTCCGCAATGCCAGTGGTCTGTCGGAAAGATACTGCCCGGCAGAACCTGCGCGCCCTTTGGCCCATTTACGACAAGGGTGTCCTGATTGTTCTTTCGGGCGGTGACCTCGGTTTTATCGCCATCATCATCGACCCTGACCGACAAGGCCCTCAGACCTTTATCATACCACATGCTTTCGGACCGATAGGCAAAGCTATAGGCGTTAAAGCCAAGAAAACTGATATCGATGTTGCTTTGGGCAATCACCTGCAAACCATCGCGCCCCTGATTGAACTGCACAATGTGGCTGCCGACCGGGGCATCGTTGCGTCGGATCTGAAAACGAAGTTCATTGCCGTAACGCTTGATCGGATCAAACGTGCGGCAGGTGTCTGCGCGCGTGAACATATCGTTCAGGCGCCCTTGCCGGAACTGCGCACTATCGGTTTGCTGAGTGACGGCCAACGCCTCTGAAAACAGGGCAACACCGCCCAGAACCACACAGGCGCACAGCAGAGGCTTAACTTTGGGTGTTATGCAGATCGTCATGATCGTGATTAAAACCGGGTTGCAGAAGGGCTATGTCCTTCTTGTTACGCACCGCAGTCCCTTACAGATCAAACGTCATGATCATTGCCCGCTTTCGCCTGATGGGGTAAGCAAAGGCTTACGGGCCAAGTCCCTCAATGAAAGGCCACGCCATGCCCCATCCGATTGCCGAAGACCTGATCGCGCATGTTCTGCACCGCGATTCCAATATTATCGTGTTAAACAAGCCGCCCGGATTGGCGTCCCACGGTGGGCCAAAGACCTATTTTCATGTTGATGCCTATTTGCCGGATCTGAAATTCGGTATTCAGCCGGAGCCGACACTGGCCCATCGTCTGGACCGCGATACGGCAGGGTGCCTTTTGTTGTGCCGGCATCCGAAATCGTCAAAAAAGATCACCCGCCTGTTTACTGAAAAGAAAATCGGCAAGACCTATTGGGCGGTGGTTCGTGGTGCGATGAAAGATGATCACGGCTTCATTGATGCACCAATCGGCAAGATCAATGATGAAAGCGGCTGGACGATGCTGGTGCACGAAGATGGTCAGCCGTCAAAAACCGAATATACTGTGCTTGGACGTGGCAAGGACGGGGATGGCAATGACATCACCTGGCTGGAACTGATCCCCCATACCGGGCGGACACATCAATTGCGTGTCCATCTTGATCATGTCGGGCATCCTGTGGTGGGTGATCCGTTCTATGGTCGGGGCGATGAACCGCCGATCTTTGGTGCGCCGCCAACCCTGATGTTGCTATCGCGCCAGATCGTCGTGCCATTTCATGCCGATCGTGATCCGGTCATTGTTGACGCGCCACCACCCGAACTGATGCGTCCCGGGCTTGCGGCGTGCGGCTATGACGGTGACTACGCCGCCCACGCCCCATCAATTGATGCTCAATATACCGGCGATGACAGCGATGCTGAAGGCGGACAATAACGTTTCCAGCGTAATGATGGAGGCCATGGCGTCAGGGTCACCATTAAGTTGCCGTGCCAAGATATAGGCATTGCCCGCGCATGGCATCCCCGCATACAGAACCCCCATCGCCAGAACCATGCCTTCAACCCCTGCCAGATAAAGGCAAATGCCGGTTATGGCCGGCAGCACGGCAAGCTTGATGGTGGTGGAAAGGGCGATCGCGCCCATGGCCTTTTTATCCATGATAAACCGAAGCCCGGCGCCAACCGACAGCAGGCTAAGCGGCAGGGCGGCAGTCTTGAAAAGGGCGGCGGTATTTTCGATGGGAAGTGGAACGTGAGTATTGCTCACATTCAGGATTGCACCTGCGCCGGCAGCAAGGATGATCGGATTTTTGATAATCCCGCCGAGGATGCGTTTCAGGTTGCTTTTCCCGCCGCTAAACGCGCTTAGAACCACGACACCGAGCATATTGGTCGCAATCACCATCACAGCAACAAACACGATGGCAAGGGCAAGCCCCTCTGCCCCGTAAAGGGCAGAGGCAACAGCCAGCAGAACATAACTGTTATAACGAACCGCCCCTTGAAAGATGGATGTAAAAAGCGGGGTGTCGCGCGTAATCAAAGGGCGCAACACCAACAATGCTGCCGACAAACCAAGGGTTGCTGCAAGGGTGATACCAACAGCGGTTCCGGCATTGCCACGGGAAAAATCGGCGCGGTAAATCTCGACAATCAAAAGCGACGGCAACAACAGATAATAGGTGAGCCGATCAATTCCGGCCCAAATATCCGCCCCCTTGATCAGGTAACGTTTCAGGGCGGCCCCCACAAGAATGGCCGCAAAAATCGGAAAGATCGCAGCGATCAGTTCATAGGCAAGTTGCATGGTGTACGGGGCGCTCCGACCGCGTCGAATTTAAGGGGTCAAACGTTGCGGGTGCTGTAATCGGCAAAGACCTGTTCGGGCGAATGATCGCGATATTGCTCGCAGATTTCTTCGAACTTCGGATTGCTGATCAGAAGATCGGCCGTGCTTTGATTGCACGCAATCGGCACTTCATAAAGATTGGCAAGCCGGATCAACGCGCGTACATCGACATCGTGGGGGTGTGGCGTCATCGGGTCGGTGAAAAAGAACATGGCTTGCAATTCGCGATGGGCAATCATCGATCCCAATTGCTGATCGCCGCCAAACGGCCCGCTTTTAAGCGGATGAATATCAAGATCAGAAAATCGTTCCTGCAAAACTCGCCCCGTGGTGCCGGTGGCAAAGATGCGCATATTGGCGAATACATCCTTGTGCTTTGCCAGCCAGTCCGCCATTTCGCGTTTGCGACGGTCATGGGCCACAACACCAACAGACAGCACCATTTTTTCGATCTCCGGGCCAGTAAACAGGATTTGTTATCTTAATCCCCAAAGCAGTCCAGCGTCACCTGCCAAAAGTCAGCATTCACACAAAAGCAATAGAATAGAGAAGCTTATGGGGGTAACAGCCCGGGTGCCCAAAACAAAACGGCCGCTCCAAATGAATGGAGCGGCCGTTTGTTGATCAGACGATTGTCTGATGAATTACATGTGGATGGCGCGTTTGTCTGCGTCCAGTGCGGCTTCCTTGACGGATTCGCCAAGGGCCGGGTGGGCGTGACAGGTACGTGCGATATCTTCGGCAGATGCGCCGTATTCCATCGCCAGCACCACTTCGGCAATCAGATCACCCGCAGCCGGGCCGACAATATGCGCGCCGACAACACGGTGTGTTTTCTTGTCTTCGATGATTTTGACGAAGCCCTCGGTGCTTTCCATTGCCTTGGCACGGCCATTGGCGGTGAAGGGGAATTTGCCGACTTTGTATTCGACGCCTTCTTCCTTAAGCTGCTCTTCGGTTTTGCCAACCGATGCAACTTCCGGCCAGGTGTAAACAACACCCGGGACTTTGCCGTAATCGACATGGCCTTCTTCGCCAGCGATCATTTCTGCCAGTGCAACGCCGTCTTCTTCGGCCTTGTGGGCCAGCATCGGACCGACGATGGTATCGCCAATCGCAAAGATGCCGCCAACATTGGTCTGGAAGTATTCATCGGTTTTGACACGACCGCGTTCGTCGAGCTCGACACCGACATTCTCCAGGCCAAGGCCGGTAACATACGGACGGCGACCAATGGCCACCAGAACCACGTCAGCCTTGAGTTCCTCTGCATCGCCGCCTTTGGACGGTTCAACAGTCAGGGTCACGCCAGACTTGGTGGTTTTTGCGCCGGTAACCTTGTGACCAAGTTTGAAGTCAAGGCCCTGTTTGGCAAAGATACGTTGGGTCTGTTTGACCAGCTCGCCATCCATGCCCGGCAGAATACGGTCAAGATATTCAACAACCGTGACATCGGCACCAAGACGACGCCAGACGGAACCAAGTTCCAGCCCGATCACGCCTGCACCGATGACAACCATTTTCTTCGGCACTTTCGGAAGGGTCAGTGCGCCGGTCGAAGAGACGATTTTTTCTTCGTCGATTTCGACACCGGGCAGCGGGGTAACTTCCGAACCCGTCGCGATGACGATGTTCTTTGCCGTCAGGGTTTCTTCGCCACCATCAAGAAGGGCAACCTTGACTTCGGTCGGCGAGATGATTTCGCCAGCACCTTTGACATAGGCAATCTTGTTCTTCTTGAACAGAAACTCGATACCCTTGGTGTTGCTTTCAACAACCTTGTCCTTACGGGCCATCATCTTTTCAAGATTGACCTTCGGCTTGGAGACTTCGATGCCATGGGTATCGAAATGCTCGGATGCCTCTTCGAACAGGTGGGATGAATGCAGCAAAGCCTTGGATGGAATGCAGCCTACATTGAGGCAGGTACCACCAAGTGCACCACGTTTTTCAACGCAGGCAACTTTAAGGCCAAGCTGTGCGGCGCGGATGGCGCAAACATAACCGCCAGGACCGCCACCGATCACGACAACGTCGTAGGTCTCACTCATGAGTTCTTAGATCCTTTTGTCTGATCAGATGTCGAGCAGGATGCGTTCCGGGTTCTCGATGCATTCCTTGACGCGTACCAGGAAGGAAACGGCTTCGCGGCCGTCAATGATACGGTGGTCATAGGACAGGGCCAGATACATCATCGGACGGATTTCGACTTTGCCATCGATTGCGACCGGACGCATCTGGGTCTTGTGCATGCCAAGAATACCGGATTGCGGCGCGTTCAGGATCGGAGAAGACAGAAGCGAACCAAAGACACCACCGTTGGAAATGGTGAAGGAACCGCCGGTCATTTCATCCATGCCCAGTTTTCCTTCACGGGCACGTTTGCCGAAATCGACAATGGTGCTTTCCAGATCGGCAAAGGTTTTTTCTTCTGCCGAACGGATAACCGGAACAACCAGACCCTGCGGAGTACCAACGGCGACGCCGATGTCGCAGTAGTTCTTATAGATGAAGCTGTTGCCGTCAATTTCAGCATTCACAGCCGGCCATTCTTTGAGCGCCGTGGTGCAGGCCTTGATGAAGAAGGACATGAAGCCAAGCTTAACACCGTGTTTCTTCTCAAACCCTTCTTTGTATTTGTTACGGCATGCCAGAAGATTGGTCATGTCCACTTCGTTGTAAGTGGTCAACATGGCCGCAGTGTTCTGGGCTTCTTTCAGGCGGCGCGCGATGGTCTGGCGCAGCTTGGACATTTTGACACGCTCTTCGCCTTCGCGCAGTTCGCGTTCCGGTTTCGGGGCTGCGGGTGCGCTCGGGGCCGGAGCAGCCGCGCGCGGAGCAGAACCGCCACCTTCGAGGAAGTTCAGAACGTCGCCTTTGGTCAGGCGGCCGTCTTTGCCCGTTGCCGGGATTTTCGACGGATCAAGATTTTTGTCTTCGACCAGTTTGCGAACAGCCGGCGCCAGCGGGTGATCGCTGTTGGTCGTGGTTGCCGCAGCCGGTGCAGCAGCCGGTGCTGCTTTCGGCTCTTCCTTTTTCGGGGCCGGGGCTTCTTCTGCTTTGGCTTCGGCTTTTTCTTCGGCCGGAGCAGCAGCAGCGCCTTCGGCACCTTCGTTGATCATGGCGATCAGGGCGCCAACTTCGACTTCGTCGCCTTCGCCAACGATCAGCTCGGCAATTGCGCCGGCAACCGGAGCATTGACTTCGACGGTAACTTTGTCGGTCTCAAGTTCGACAATCGGTTCATCGGCAGCAACAGATTCGCCGACTTTTTTGTACCATTTCGCCACTGTGGCTTCAGATACGGACTCGCCCAGTGCGGGAACTTTAACTTCAGTCGCCATTTTTTCCTCGACCGTTTTTCAATCAGGCAGTGTGGGTCTGCCAGGATACGAATGAATTCTCAATGAACGTTTCGAACGGGCGATTTCTCGCCCGTTCGATGAAAGTGTTAGACGCTCAGGGCCTTGTCGACCAATTCGGCCTGTTCACGCAGGTGGGCCTTCAAAAGACCCGTTGCCGGCGAAGCAGATGCTGCGCGGCCTACATAAACAGGACGTCCCGCCTTGTGCTTGATGCTGGCAAGCGTTGCCTCAATCCGGCGATCAACAAAGAACCAGGAACCCATGTTCTCGGATTCTTCCTGACACCAGACAACATCAGCATTCGGGTATTTCGCCAGTTCCGCTGCCAGTTCTTTTTCCGGCCACGGATAAAGCTGTTCGACACGTACAAGTGCAACATCTTCGATGCCGCGGTTTTCCCGTTCGGCCAGCAGGTCGTAATAGACCTTGCCAGATGACAGGACGACGCGTTTGACTTTTTTGTCGTCAACCAGTTTACCCGTTTCGCTGATCACAGGCTTGAATGTCGTACCTGATGCGAATTCAGACAGGCTCGACACGCACTGCTTATGACGCAGAAGCGACTTCGGCGTCATCAGGATCAGCGGTTTACGGAAGGAACGGCGGATCTGACGGCGCAGGATGTGGTAATAGTTTGCCGGCGTCGTACAGTTCGCCACCTGCATGTTATTTTCACCACAAAGCTGCAGGTAACGTTCCAGACGTGCGGAACTGTGTTCCGGACCCTGGCCCTCGTAACCGTGCGGCAGCAGCATGACCAGACCCGACATACGCAGCCATTTGGCCTCGCCCGAGCTGATGAACTGGTCAATGATAACCTGGGCACCGTTGGCAAAATCACCGAACTGGGCTTCCCAAAGAACCAGCGAATGCGGTTCAGCAAGGGTGATGCCGTATTCAAAGCCAAGAACACCTGCTTCGGACAGGGGCGAGTTGAGAACTTCAAGCTCGGCCTGACCGGTACGGATGTTGTTGAGCGGGGTGTATTTTGCCTCGGTGGTCTGGTCGACCAGTTTGGCATGACGCTGCGAGAAGGTACCACGCTGGCAATCCTGACCGGACAAACGTACCGGTGTGCCTTCGCACATCAGGGTACCAAAGGCCAGCGCCTCTGCGGTTGCCCAGTCAATACCTTCACCGGTTTCGAACATCTTCGCTTTGGCCTTCAACTGACGAAGGATTTTGCGGTTGATGTCGAAATCGCTCGGCGGGGTGGACAGGGCACGGCCAACTTCCTGCAACAGGTCGTTGTCGACACCGGTCTCACCGATCCAGTCGGCATCTTCGCCATGCGAGGATGCAAGACCGGACCATTTGCCTTCAAGCCAGTCAGCCTTGTTCGGGCGATAGTTTTCCGATGCCTTGAACTCTTCATCAAGATAATCCTGGAACGACTTGTCCAGTTCCTTGACGCGTTCTTCGGTCAGAAGACCTTCCTTGATCAGCTGCTGGGCATAGATGTCCTTGGTCGTCGGATGTTTGCCGATGACGTCATACATCTTGGGCTGGGTGAATGCCGGTTCGTCGCTTTCATTATGGCCAAAGCGGCGATAGCAGAACATGTCGATGACGACATCCTGCTTGAATTCCTGACGGAATTCGGTCGCGATGCGGGCCGCATGGACCACAGCTTCGGGATCGTCACCATTGACGTGCAGGATCGGGGCCTGAACGACTTTGGCAATGTCCGAGCAATAGGGCGAAGAACGGGAATCCGTCGGTTTGGTTGTGAAACCGATCTGGTTGTTGACAACAAAGTGGATCGTACCACCGGTACGGTATCCTTTGAGGTGCGACAGATCGAAGGTTTCCGCAACAAGACCCTGACCGGCAAAGGCAGCATCCCCGTGCAGGAGGATACCCATAACCTGCTCGCGGTTGGTGTCTTTGCGCTGGGCCTGCTTGGCGCGGACCTTGCCAAGAACGACGGTGTTCACCGCTTCAAGGTGCGACGGGTTTGCCGTCAGCGACAGGTGAACGACGTTGCCGTCAAATTCGCGGTCGGCGGAGGTACCAAGGTGATATTTAACGTCACCAGAGCCCATCACATCGTCCGGTTTGGACGGGTTGCCCATGAATTCCGAGAAAATCGCACGGAACGGCTTGCTCATGACGTTGGCAAGAACGTTCAGACGACCACGGTGCGGCATGCCGAACACAACCTCGCGGATGCCAAGCTGGCTGCCGCGTTTAAGGATCTGTTCAAGTGCCGGGATCAGGGCTTCGCCACCGTCTACGCCGAAACGCTTGGTCCCGACATATTTGGTGTGCAGATAATTTTCGAAACCTTCGGCTTCGACCAGGCGCTCAAGGATGGCTTCCTTGCCGCGTGCAGTGAACTGCGTCTGGTTGCCGATGCTTTCGATGCGCTGCTGAATCCAGGATTTCTGTTCCGGTTCCTGGATATGCATGAATTCGATACCGATCGACCCGCAATAGGTTTTGCGTGCCAGCGAAACGATCTGACGGATGGTCGCGGTTTCAAGGCCAAGAACATTGGCAATGAAAATCGGACGGTCAAGATCGGCTTCGGTAAAGCCATAGGTCTTGGGATCAAGTTCCGGATGCGGTTCACGCGGGGCAAGGCCCAGCGGATCCAGATTCGCTTCGAGATGGCCGCGTACCCGGTATGATCGGATCAGCATCAGGGCGCGAATGGAATCATTTGCTGCAGCACGGATGGCATCAGAGCTTACCTGTGCCCCCGAAGGTGCTGCCAGAGGTGCCGGTGCATAGGCCATTTGGACCGGGCGTTCGGCATGCCCCTGCGAGACGTCGTATCCCTCCATGCCGCCAACAACCTTGGTTTCCCGTGGCTGCCAGCTTGGCCCGCGCATTTCAGCGAGAAGTTCGGAGGCGTCGTCCTGCAACCCGTCAAAAAACTCAGCCCAGCTCTGGTCAACCGCAGACGGGTTTTCCAAATACCGGGCATAAAGTTCAGCGATGTAAGTTGCGTTCGACTCGTTCAGAATCGTGTCGAGATCTTGAGGTTTCATTTGTGGTCTTGGAAGGCATGGTCCTCAAGAAGGACCATGCCCCCCCTTGCCTTTCCTCTGACTATCCAGATTAACCCTGCAAAGCCTTCAGCATGGTAGAGCCAAGGCTTGCCGGGGAATCGGCAACAAGAACGCCCGCACTACGCATGGCTTCCATTTTCGCATCTGCGGTACCTTTACCACCCGAGATGATCGCGCCGGCATGGCCCATGCGCTTGCCCGGAGGTGCAGTAACACCGGCGATGAAGCCGGCAACCGGTTTCTTCACGGAGGAAGCCTGCAGGAATTCACATGCTTCTTCCTCGGCCGAACCACCGATTTCACCGATCATGATGATGCCTTCGGTTTCCGGATCCTTCAGGAACAGGTCGAGGCAATCGATGAAGTTGGTGCCGTTGACCGGGTCGCCACCGATACCGATACAGGTCGACTGGCCAAGGCCGGCGGCCGTGGTCTGTGCAACTGCTTCGTAGGTGAGCGTACCGGAACGTGAAACGATACCGATTTTACCGCGGCGGTGAATGTGACCCGGCATGATGCCGATCTTGCATTCATCCGGGGTGATGATACCCGGGCAGTTCGGGCCGATCAGGCGGGTCGAAGAACCTTCGAGCGCGCGCTTGACGCGGACCATGTCGGCAACCGGAATACCTTCGGTGATGCAAACAGCCAGTTCGACTTTGGCGTCGATGGCTTCAAGGATTGCGTCGGCTGCGAAGGGCGGCGGAACATAGATGACCGAGGCATTGGCGCCGGTCACGTGAACCGCTTCGTCAACGGTGTTGAATACCGGCAGGTCAAGGTGCTTGGTGCCGCCTTTACCCGGGGTTACACCACCAACCATCTTTGTGCCGTATGCCAGTGCCTGTTCGCTGTGGAAAGTGCCCTGCGAACCAGTGAAACCCTGGCAGATAACTTTGGTGTTTTTATCAACGAGAACAGCCATAGTTACGCGGCCTCCTTCACAGCTTTGACCACCTTCTCGGCGGCATCGGCAAGGTTGTCAGCCGAAACAATCGGCAGACCCGATTCTTCGAGGATCTTCTTGCCAAGATCGACGTTGGTACCTTCAAGGCGAACGACCAGCGGAACGTTCAGGCTGACTTCGCGGGCTGCTGCCACGACGCCGTCTGCAATCACGTCACAACGCATGATGCCACCAAAGATGTTGACCAGAATGCCTTCGACATTCGGATCAGACAGGATCAGTTTGAAGGCCGTGGTCACGCGTTCTTTGGTTGCGCCGCCACCAACGTCAAGGAAGTTAGCCGGTTCGCCACCATAAAGCTTGATGATGTCCATGGTTGCCATGGCAAGGCCTGCGCCATTGACCATGCAGCCGATGGTGCCATCGAGCTTGATGTAGTTGAGGCTGTGTTTCGCAGCTTCGAGTTCGGCCGGGTTTTCTTCGTCTTCGTCACGCAGCTCTTCGATGTCCGGATGACGGAACAGCGCGTTGTCGTCGAAGTTCATTTTGCAATCAAGGGCGATGATATCGCCTTCGCCGGTCACGACCAGCGGGTTGATTTCAACCATGGCTGCGTCGGTATCGAGGA
Source organism: Thalassospira sp. (assembly GCA_048264285.1). GTDB lineage: Bacteria > Pseudomonadota > Alphaproteobacteria > Rhodospirillales > Thalassospiraceae > Thalassospira. The sequence continues at coordinate 23,150 of JBLXDD010000018.1, read as the reverse complement.
AGCACTGGTACATCGCGGTCATGAATTTGACAGCTTTGGAAACCTGCTTGCCTTCGAGGCCAAGAGCAAATGCCAGTTTACGGCCGTGGAAGCCCGAGAAGCCGGCAGCCGGATCGATCTCGACAGTGACGATCTTTTCCGGGGTTGCTTCGGCAACTTCCTCGATGTCCATGCCGCCTTCGGTCGAGGCCATGAAAATCACGCGCGAGCAAGCGCGGTCAACGAGAACTGACAGATACAGTTCGCGTGCGATGTCGCAGCCTTCTTCGATATAAACGCGTTTGACTTCTTTGCCATCCGGGCCGGTCTGGTGGGTAACCAGAGTGGAGCCGAGCATCTGTTCAGCGTTCACGCCGACTTCTTCCGGGCTCTTGACGACGCGAACGCCGCCTTTGTCACCTGCCTTGGCTTCCTTGAAGGTGCCTTTACCGCGGCCACCTGCATGGATCTGTGATTTTACCACGTAAACCGGACCAGCCTGGGACTGGGCAGCTTCGATGGCTTCCTGAGCGGTATATGCAACCTTGCCGTTCGGCACGGTCACACCGTATTTGCGAAGAATTTCTTTCGCCTGGTACTCATGAATATTCATGTTCGGTCGCTTTCTTGCCTTCCGTACGATTTCCGGTGGGTCAGAAATCGGGATTTCAATGTCCCGTTAAATGCATCAGGGACTTTGTTGCGAGGCCCGCGATCATTGAAGTTTGAATAACAACAATGATTGAAAAACGGGCCGGTCACTGACCAGCCCGCTTCGCGTTCTTTAGAGCATGCCCTTGGCAGCATCGACAAGGCCGCGAACCGCGTTCACGGAATTGTCGAAGTTTGCTTTTTCGGACTCGTCAAGATTGATCTCGACGATGCGCTCAACACCGCCAGCACCCAGAACAACCGGGACACCGACGTAAATGCCATCAACACCGTATTCACCGCTCAGATAAGCAGCGACCGGCATGACACGTTTCTGGTCTTTCAGGTAGCTTTCTGCCATCGCGACAGCCGATGCCGCCGGAGCATAGAAAGCGGAACCGGTTTTGAGCAGGGCAACGATCTCGGCGCCACCGTCACGGGTACGCTGCACGATTTCGTCGATTTTTTCCTGCGTGGTCCAGCCCATTTTGATCAGATCCGGAACCGGGATACCGGCAACGGTCGAATAACGGATTGACGGAACCATGGTATCGCCGTGACCGCCCAGAACGAAGGCAGTAACGTCTTTGACCGAGACGTTGAATTCTTCTGCGAGGAAGTAACGGAAACGCGCAGAGTCGAGAACACCGGCCATACCGACAACTTTCTTCGGATCGAAGCCGGTTGCCTGCTGCATGACCCAAACCATCGCATCAAGCGGGTTGGTGATCACGATGACAAAAGCGTTCGGGGCGTGTTCCTTGATGCCCTGACCAACCTGGGTCATGACTTTGGTGTTGATACCAATCAGATCATCGCGGCTCATGCCCGGCTTGCGAGCAACACCGGCGGTGACGATGACGACATCAGCGCCTGCGATGTCTTTGTAGTCACTGGTACCCTTGAGGTCGGCATCAAACATGTCGACGGGGGAGGATTCAGCAATGTCAAGCGACTTGCCCTGTGGCATGCCATCAACGATGTCGAAAAGGACGACGTCGCCAAGCTCTTTGAGACCGACGAGGTGAGCAAGCGTGCCACCAATATTGCCAGCACCGACGAGCGCGATCTTGTTGCGGGCCATTCCGTTACCTTCTTCCCTATTGCGCTTCCTGGGGGTCGAAACTCAACTTGGGAGCGCGATTGAAAATTTAAACCTGCGAACGCGAAATAATCGTTCGTAAACATCGAGTGTCGTAAACTGAATCGGAACGAATGACAAGGGGAAACCCCACTGTTTTCACGAGGAAAACCGCCGGTTCGCGGTTTATTGCAACTATTGTATAAACGCTTAAAAACCATTCATGCTGCATACGCGAAGGCTATGGAATGCGTGGGAAAACCAAAGCTGGTTTACGATTGCGGCCTGCCTAAATGAAAGGCAGTTCATACCTTTGCTGCGAATTCGTGCGCATGAACAGCATCACAGTACCGCAGCATTGCAGGAAACGGCTATCAGCCATGCGGTCCGGGTGGGCGGCCAAAATCCGCGAAATGCCGAATTTTGCGTCAAATGGCGTATGTACCGCCTTCTGCGCAAGAATCGTCAAACAAAAAGTGCCTGTCTGGCGAATAATTGCAGTAATTATAATATGAGTGATTTGGAGTCGGCGCCCACAAACCTTTGAGTCGGTGCGTTACGTCAGATGTGTCATATCAAGATATTCCTGACTGCGCATTTCAGTCAGGCGCGACACTGTGCGCTGGAACTCAAAGGAATAATCACCATCGGTATAGATTTCAGCCGGGTCACATTCGATCGCACAAATCAGCTTTGTTTTGTGTTCATACATGGCATCGACCAGCGTGCCGAACCGTTTGGCCCAGTCACGTCTGGAATCCGGCAATTTCGGGATGAAATCGATCACGATGGTATGGAAATGGGTTGCCAGGGCAATGTAATCCCCCGGCCCCAGCGGGCGGGTACATAGTTCGTCAAAACTGAATTTGGCAACACCGGCACCAGCGGCTGCGATTTCGATTTTACGGCCCTTGATGGTCAGGCTGTCTGGGGCGACGCGGGCACCTTCGGTCAGGGTGGCGAACATTTCATCAATGCGGGACGCCGCTTCTTTGCGTGTGGTCGGATATAGGAACACCTCTGCTGCTGTCAGATTACGCATGCGGTAATCGGTGGGGCTTGCCAGTTCAAGGACATCAAGTTTCTGTTTGATCATGTCGATGAAGGGCAGGAAGTTCTGGCGCTGCAGGCCGTCCTTGTACAAATCATCGGGCACGCGGTTTGATGTCGTGACGATCACCACGCCGTGGTCAAACAGCTGTTCAAACAAACGGCCGAGAATCATCGCATCGGTAATGTCGGTTACCTGCATCTCGTCAAAGCACAGCAACCACGCATCGTTTGCAAGGTCCTTTGCGATTGGCGGGATCGGATCGGCGTCGTCTTTCTTCTTGGTCTGGCGATAGCGATGCATGCGTTCATGCACGTCCTGCATGAAATCGTGGAAATGAACGCGACGCTTTTTTTCAATGTCGATCGTTTCATAGAACAAATCCATCAACATCGATTTGCCACGGCCAACTTCGCCATAGATATAAAGTCCGAGCGGCGGTGTCGGTTCGTCGCGACGCCGGGTCAGGCCGAACCGTTCGCGCCACCCACCGGTCCCGGTGGACGGTTGGTAATTGCCCAGTGCGTTTTTCAGGCTTTGCAGCTTTTCTGCGCACAGTTCCTGCATCGGATCGTGGGACAGCTCACCAGCGGTGATTTTCGCGCGGTAACGGGAAAGCGGGCCGTCGGTCATCAACAAATCTCGGATGCAGTGAAAGAAATCGAAGTCGTGGCTTTGTCATAGCGCCAAGCTGCACCGCAATGCAACAAGGTGCTTTGCAATGCAGCCATCAGATCAGGCGCATCTTTTTGAATAACCAGATTTCAAAGGCAGTGATTACTGCCAGAATGACAGAAACCCCAAGGAAGCCATACGGGCTGTTAGTTGCCGGAAGCCCGCCGACATTAATCCCCAGAAGCCCGGTGACAAAACTGATCGGCAGGAACAGGCCGGCAATCACGGTTAACCAATACATGGTGCGGTTCATCTGTTCGCTTTCTATCGCCATCAGGTTCTCGTTGACGATCTGGATGCGTTCGCGAAGTGAATCAAATTCTTCGACCAGACGGGCGGTCTTGTCGGTCAGGGCGCGTGCACGGCGTTTGAAGCGTTTGTCCGACCAGGATGGTTTTTGTTCAACATAATTGGCCAGGGCATCACGCTGCGGGCCAAGATGCCGGCGCAACCGCGACAGCCGGTGGCGAATGTCGGAACCGCGTTTGCGCAATGAACGGGTTTTGCCTTCGACCACGTTTTCCTGATCGTCTTCAATCGTCTCGACATCTTCTTCCATGCCGCGCACGACATTTTCCACGCGATAGGCGAGGCGTTCGGCAACGGTAAGGACAAAATCATCGACACTGCCGGGCGCCTTGTTGCTGGCAATGGCAGCACGGATATCATCAAACGCCTTTAACGATTGGTTGCGCAGTGTGATGACCATGTTTGCCGTTACCCAAAAACGAACGGAAATCATGTCTGCCGGATCGTTGTGCGCATTCAGATTGACCCCGCGAAGATTAAGCGAATATCCGGTGTCATAGAAAAACACTGCCGGGCGCGTACCACGTGTGGATAGTGTATCGGCGATGGTGGCATCCAGTCCGGCAATCGAGATCAACCAATCATGAACCCCGTCGCCCATCCAGTCGAGATGTACCCAAAGATATCTGCCCTCGGTCATTGATGGCAGACCTGATTGCAAGTCTTCCCAGTCAATGGGGTGGGCTGTGCCGTCCGAGGCGATTTCGAAAGCATTTATCAGCGCCGATTTGCTCATTGCGGGCTCCTTGTCTGATTGTGTCAGGGCACATCAGGAACGGGGTCATCGTTAAAACGTCAAGTCAGGGAACGAAACGCCAGATGATTCGTTCCTGTCTTCAGTGTAGTGTGATCAACTATCAACCCAACCTGTTTACAAAACGCGAAAACAGTCAACAAACGGTCGTCAGGCACCATTAATGGATCATCAGGAATGACATCAGTTCGTCAGGTAATTGCGGGCTTTGCCGTCTGTCTGTTGGCAATGACGGTTTCTTTGGGATTGTCGGCACAAACCAGCGATCCGCAGTCTGATCGTGTCGAGAAGGTCGAACTGGAAAATGCCCAAAGCAAAATTGCGCAATGGGAAACCATTTTTGATGAAACCGAAACAGAAATTGCGACGCAGGATGTAACGACCCGTGCGCTGGCCGACGGACGAGACCGGATCGAAAACATTCAGCAGCAGATCAAAACCCTGCGCGGGCAGGCAGATGAACGGCTGCAACGGTTTCAGGCCGCTCTTGGCAAGCTTGGCGAAGCGCCAGCCGAGGGGCAGGAAGAAGTCCCCGAAGTGGCCCGCGAACGTGAACGGATCGACCGGGATATCGCACGGGTTAGCGGGCTGATCAAACAGCTGGAATTGACCAATTTTCGGGCAGGTGAACTTTCTGATCAGTTGGCGGCATTGGCGCGTGAACGTTTCACCCAGCGTATTCTTGGACGGGTGGATGTGCCGCTTGATCCCGGTATCTGGATCAAGTCATGGGGTGAAATCGTTCGACTGCCCAGTATGGTTCAGGCCCGTTATGCCAATATTGAACTCGAAGGCCAGGTTGCTGACGAGTTGGCCGAGATTGCCCCGGGACTTGTATTGTTGACCTTTGTCGTCATTGCCGCATTGATCGGTGGTGAAGTGATCGTGTTGCGCTATATCCCGACGCACTGGAACAGTGTCCCGCACGAGGACCGGGTGTCTCTGATATCGGGGACGCGGTTCCTGTTTACCGCAATGGTGCCTGGCGTTGCGCTGTTGGTTGCCTATGGCATGCTTGACTCGCGAGAGGTCCTGCTGAGCGGTGCAATGGGGGACTTTATCTATCAGTGTTTGGCAGCTGCGTTGTTCTTGTTGTTTGTCGGGGCGGCGGTGCGCAGCGTGCATTCACCCTTTGCACCGGGATTGCGACGTTCGGGTACGACTGTTCAGGGGGCGCGAGTCGTCGGGTTTTGTTCGCTGGCTGTGGCGGTGATTTTTGCCTTTGATATGGTGCTGCTTCAGGGGGCGACGACGCTCGGAACATCGCTTCATGTCGCGCTTGTGCAAAGTATTTCGAACGTTCTGGTCATTTCGGTTCTGTTGTTTGTCACCTCGCTTGGCGTTTTCTGGCAACATGATGAACGTGACCGGCACGAATTCTGGTCAAAACTTGAACGGCGTTCCCGTCGTGGCCTTAAGCTGATTGCGATCCTGATGCCGGTGCTGATGGCGCTTGGTTATGTCGCGTTGGCACGCTTCATCCTTGAAAACCTGATGATGGCGATGGCGTTTCTGACCTGTTACTGGCTGTTGCGTGCTTATTGTCGTGCCTTGATGCATACCTATCTGGTTCGCCCCGAAAGCAGCGAAGACAGCACCGTCAGCGATGCTGTGCATGGTACGCTGTATTTCTGGCTGCGTGTCCTGATTGATGTGGTGATGTTTTCCATCGCCGTGCCTGTTGCGGTGATGATCTTTAGCGATATTGCCTGGGCAGATATCATTCTGGCAGCCCAACAGGCCTTTATCGGTATTCAGGTTGGCGGGATTCATTTCTCGTTACGTTCCATCCTGTTGGCGGCCTTGATGTTTGTCATTGTGCTGGCTGTGATGCGCTTTTTCCAGCGCATGCTAAGTACCCGGGTTTTGCCCAACACCAAACTTGATCAAGGTCTGCAACATTCGGTTTCGGCGATCTTCGGCTATGCCGGGATTTGCCTTGCCATTCTGCTGGCGGTATCCGCTGCGGGGCTTGATCTTTCCAATCTTGCGATCATTGCCGGTGCGATTTCTGTGGGTATCGGTTTTGGCATGCAAAGCATCGTGAACAACTTTGTATCCGGCCTGATCCTTTTGGTTGAACGCCCGATCAAGGTCGGTGACTGGATCGTTGTTGGGGCCGATCAGGGCTTTGTGAAGGACATTCGCGTGCGCGCGACCGAAATCGAAACATTTGACAGATCATCGGTGGTTATTCCGAACTCCGAACTGATTTCCAACCGGGTTATGAACTGGACGCTTAAGGAACGGTCCGGGCGTGGAATTCTGAAGATCGGGGTGTCTTATGGATCGAATGTCGAAAAGGTCCGTGAAATACTGCTGGAAATGGCCGATAAGCGCCGCGAGATTTTGACCTATCCGGCACCACAGGTGGTGTTTATGGATTTCGGGGCCAGTTCGCTTGATTTTGAGCTGCGTTATTTCCTGCGCGATATTGGCGATGTCGTTGCGGTGGCAAGCTCTATCCGCTTCGAACTGGTTCAGCGTTTCCGCGATGAAGGGATCGAAATTCCGTTCCCGCAGCGTGATCTTAATCTGCGCGATATCGACAAGTTGACCGACGCCATCCGCGATGCTGGCAAAGGGGCGCAAAAAAAGATCGAGAAGACACAGCCTGAGGAACCCGAAACGTCAGAAGACAAATCTGAGAACACACCCCCAAGTGCCGACGATACCGGGGCAGATCAAAAGGCCGCACCGCCATCTGCGGCCAAGGATGTTTCGCGTGATCGCGATGCGTCTGGCCGCGAGATCCCCGACGCAGGCGGCAGCCCCGATGGTGATGCACCGCGCTAGCGCAATTGATGGACCCGGTATAAAAAAGATCAGATATCAAACAGGGCGGCAGTGATCTTTTGTCCCATCGGGGCCATCAGGTGGCGTTCGCGCGGGGACAGCCATCTGATCTCGGCGATCTCGTTTGCCGGGGTCAGGGTTCCGGAATAATAACCGGTGAAACAGGTCATGCGGACAAGGGCCCCGTCAGGCTGGTTATGCCCTTGCCCGGCAAACGTCCCCAGTTGCATCAGCGTACCGGGAATAAGGTCCACGCCCAGCTCTTCATTGATTTCGCGTTTGATGGCTTCGCGGGCGGTTTCACCCGGTTCAATCTTGCCGCCGGGCAAATAGAAACGGTCGCGCCCGTGGGTTCGCACGGACAGAATGTTTGCGCCGTCACGCAAAATCCAGTTGGCGGTTTCTATTACCTTTATAAGGGCAGAGTCCGTGTTGCTGTGATTGCTTTCGCGCATGCGCCCTCACAGGATTGCGACATCAAGTCCAATATCAACGGCGGGTGCGGACTGGGTAATCCGTCCGACGGAAACATAATCGACCCCGGTTGCGGCGATCGCCCCGATGGTCTGAAGGTTCACACCCCCCGAAGCTTCAGTCTTGCAGCGACCGTCAACAATTGCAACCGCTGCGCGCAACATACTCGGACCCATATTGTCCAGCAGGATGATATCTGCCCCGGCTTCTGCGGCTTCCTTGACTTGTTCAAGGGTATCACATTCCACCTCGATCTTGGGCAGGTTTGCGGCACGGGCCGCTTCAACGCATCTGGTGATCGATCCGACAACGCCGATATGGTTGTCCTTGATCATTACCCCGTCATAAAGCCCCATGCGGTGGTTTTGTGCACCACCCATGCGGGTGGCGTATTTTTCAAGTTTGCGCCAGCCGGGCAATGTTTTGCGGGTATCAAGAAGCTTCGCCTTGGCCTCACCCATTGCCGCAACATAGGTGCGCGTTGTGGTGGCAATGCCCGAAAGATGTTGCAAGGTGTTCAGGGCGGTACGCTCTGCGGTCAGGATGCCGCGCGCATTGCCTTCGACCACGGCCAGAATATCCTTGGCTGCAATCGCGTCCCCATCTTTGCAACGTTTTTCAATCTTTGCATCAGGGACCAGTTTGCGGAAGCATTCAAGGGCGATATCAAGCCCGGCGACAACGATGTCCTCGCGGGTTTCAAGGGCCACGCGCAGGCGCGCATCCGCAGGGATCACATTGTCTGATGTGATGTCACCAGTGCCGATATCCTCGGCAAAGGCACGATCAATGAATTCCGAAATTTCAGCTTGGGTCAGAACGGTCATGGTGACTTGGCGCTTTGAAAACTTGGAAGAGATGAAGAACAGCCCCGCAAGATTTGCGGGGCTGTGAATAGGATCGGCTTAGGCCGCGTCGTCTTTTTTGACCGGAATGTTTTTTGACATTTCCAGCATGCGTTCAAGCGGCTTGACCGCATTGACGCGCAAATCTTCGGGCATGACGATCTGTGGGCCGTTATTGACCAGACACAGATAAAGTTTCTCAAGCGTGTTGAGTTCCATGAACGGGCAGTTGTTGCACGCACATGATCCATCTGCACCCGGTACCGGAATGAATTCCTTGTTCGGGGCGGCCTTTTCCATCTGGTGAATGATGTGGGGTTCGGTCGCGATCAGGTATTTCTGATCCGGGCCGTTGATCACATATTCCAGAATGGCGCGGGTTGACCCGATATGATCGGCATGTTTGAGAATACCGTCATGGCATTCCGGGTGGGCTGCGATCTTGGCATCCGGGTTCTGGGTCTTGAGGCGGATCAGCTCACGTTCGGAAAACTGTTCATGCACGATGCATGACCCGTTCCAAAGCGTCATCTCACGACCGGTTTTCTTGGCAAGATAGGAACCAAGATGGCGGTCGGGCGCCCACAGGATCGGTTTATCAAGCGGGATCTGATCGATGATCTCGGCCGCATTGGACGAGGTCACGATAATATCGGACGCGGCTTTCACCTCGGCCGAGCAGTTGATATAGGTGACCGATACGTGATCAGGATGTTGTTCGCGGAATTTGCGGAACGGTTCTGGCTGACAGGAATCCTCAAGCGAGCAACCCGCCTTGGAATCAGGTAGCAGAACGGTTTTTTCCGGGCTGAGGATTTTGGCAACCTCGGCCATGAAGCGCACACCGCAGAACACGATGACATCGGCATCGGTAGCGGCGGCCTTGCGCGACAAATCAAGGCTGTCACCGACAAAGTCGGCAAGATCCTGAATTTCCCCATCCTGATAGTAATGGGCCAGAATGATCGCGTTCTTTTCCTTTTTCAGGCGCTGGATCTCAGCTTCCAGATCAAGGGTGGGATCAATCTGCATTTCCGACATTGCGTCGGCAGATGCCTCGGCAATGGTGATCATTTCATTCATGGCGTTTTCTCATCTCGCCTGTTTGCAAGCCGGAGATAATGCGCGGGGCCCGGCATCGCAAGTTAATGACAGTTTGAGACCTGAATATCGCCATTGGCCGGGGATGGCAAGGAATTGGGGGCGCACGATCCGATATTGAGGGGGCAAGTCAATGGTGATCCTGAAAATGAGGGGGATTTCCAAGTTTAATAATTGAATGGCGTGTATTTTGCGGGCGATGTAAAATTGTTTCTATTGTTCAATAGAATGAATAAAAAATTATAAAGTTGAAAATCAATTGAAAGTATTTATATAGTTAATACTGAAGATATTTTTTGATTTTCAAATTTCCAATATTTTATTGGTCCGGGCGTGCGTGCCTGCTGTTAATCCGAAAACTTTGACGTGTCTGTAATCCCCGCCAGATTCTGGATCATGGGAATGTCCCCGATGGTCTGATCTGGCCAATATGCGTTTCTGCGCAAGGAGCCTTTTTTGACCAATCGCACCACTTCGAAAATTTTGAATTTCACCCGCCCGTTCAGTTTGCGCGGCCTTGCAGAAGTCCTTCCGGCCGGGTCTTATAAGGTAATTACCGAAGAAACCCAGGACGAAAAACTGACCTATCCGACATGGCAGTGGGTTTCGACGCAAATTCACCTCAATACGAACTCTGACCGCCCGGACACTTCACGGGTTCTCAGTGTCGAGCCCCGCGATCTTGAAGTCGCATATCTCCGCGATCAGAAAACCATGGATGCCCGCCCGCAAGTGGCCTTCTCAGCGCGCAAATCAAACAATCGTGCAAAGCGCGCGTCCTAGCGCTTCACGCTGCCGATAGTCCTGGTCAGAGCAATCTGACCAGACGGCACTTTCATCTGAAAATCCCATATATTCCCGTTCAGTAGCCGATCTTCCCGGTGTGACCTTCTGTTTCATGACAGGGTTGCAGAATGGGAAGTTTGCCTTGAGCCAAGATGCGCCCATAACATCCATAACTGCTGCAAATGAAAGTCTTTGTTATGGATTGGGTTCCGATTGCCTTTGGCACGTTCAAGGTTGTCGCTCTGCTGACCGCGATGTTCTTCGCCATCAAGTGGCATTACGACCAAGGTCAAAAATACGGAAGACAGGCAGTCCTGCGCGCTAGCGCCAAGATCACCGGCGTCTTCGTGCTCGCACTCTTTGTCGTGGGGGGGATCACTCTGGCACTCAGCAACTTCCTTGGTTTGGACCTGACCTACTGACGATGCCATGCCTCATAGAGGTAATTCGGCTGACATCAGAAAATGAATCTTCCCGTGTTCGTGTACGCTTTTTCTGGGGGCATCAATGTTCGGGTCATCCCAGAGAGAGTCCAAAGTAGCACATGCGCTTATTATTAGGAGGCAATGTAATATGGTTGCCTTACACCGAATATTCTTGGGCTGTCCTAATTTATGGAAAAATCTATCCGTGTTTTCACCAATTTAGAACTAAAGAAGATTTGTCCATTCCTCTATTTCTATTGAAGTGACTCGTCCGCTTTCATCGAGATAAATCTTGATCTGATGCCGTATGAGCAGATTTTCCGCTTCCTCAGGCAAGGAGGCGCGGAAAGCATTGTACTCTTTGATGTAATTGTACTTCCAGCGCTTCTCTTTCAAAAACACCTCTACCTCAGCGCTAGGTGTTCCGATTGGCAGCGCCTCGCTGATCTGCATTTCCAGAGCCGATTTCTCATCATCGCATCCAGTTACGATTAGCAGACCTAATAATGCTAGAGCTCGAATGGCAAAAAACCTGATCTTCGTCTCCATTATTATTTATACCTCTATCCTAGCAGGCTTAGGTTTTGCAAAGCCCTGACTACAATAAACATTGAGCAGCCCCCTTTTTTTGCGCTCTCCGTGTTATTTGTCAATTAGCGCCAGACTGTTGTGGGATGGCTCTCGTGGTCGAGCGCCATAGCCTCGGGGCCATTGTAGTCGCACTCAAGTAGGCTGATAGACGGATAGCATTCCTTGTCGAATGCAAAATCCACAGAACTACTTGTTTACTGAATGGCGACTACACGAAGGCCCTTTATGTTCTCGTGCAAGTATCTAACCAGAGTCTTCTTACTGAAGATGCTGAGAGTCGAACCTTCTGAAAAAGACACTTGGACGTAGTCATGAATTTTTTCGAAGCCATTGATCGTGTGTCCGATCAGTCTGTCTAGTTTTGGCAAAAAATTGCACTCCAAAAATCAAAACGCTCAATTGCACGTAGTCTGTCTTTTGGGCGAGCTTGGGATAAAAGGAAGTCAATCCCATTTCTGCCAGCGACGTGCTCGGTTTGAAATTGAACTACTGATCGACAGCTCCAAGAACCCTCGCAATATGTCCCGCGCATGGAAGATCAAACGGAAAATCCGTAATATTCCCACTCTGCTGGCGAAACCTTCAGCGCCATCTGTTCGTATTCGGCCTGTTTGATTTTCGTGAACGCGGTGTGGAAACGGTTCCCCAGCGTGCGTTTGTTGAAATCCGATGCCCCGAACCGATCAATCGCCTCAAGCCAATGACGCGGCAGATCGTTTGGTGCCTTTGCTTCGCCGATTTCATCTTCGCATGGTTTGCCCGGATCGACTTTGCCTTCGATCCCGTCAAGTGCCGCGCCCAGGGTCACAGCCGCAACCAGATAGGGGTTGGCATCAACCCCTGCGATGCGGTGTTCGAAATGGCGCGTTTTGCCCGGTGTGCCTGGCACGCGCAGTGCCACGGTGCGGTTTTCAACACCCCAGTCATCAGATGCGGGTGAATACATTGCGGATGCAAAGCGACGCCACGAATTCATGAACGGGGCAAGGATCAACATGGTTTCGCCAATCGTGCCGCGAACACCGCCAATCGCATTGAGCATAAGCGGGCTGAGCGCCCCGTCAGCCTGATCTGCAAACAGGTTATTGCCATCCTTGTTCGCAAGAGACAGATGCAAATGCATGCCCGATCCGGCTTCATTGCCAAATGGTTTGGGCATAAAGACCGCTTCTTTGCCAAAGCGCCGCGCCACAGTGCGGATCAGGCGTTTGGCAATGATCACATCGTCGGCGGCCCGCATCAGATCCCGGTAACGGATGGTCATCTCATACTGGCCGGGGCCATATTCCGAAATCAGGGTTTCCAGCGTCAGATCAAGATGCTTTGCGCCTTCGTAAACCGCATCAAAAAGTGGCGACATCTCGTCAATTTCATCGACCGACATGGTATTGCGCAATTTGCTGCGCCGTTTGGTGATGGCATAGGATGCGGGGTAATAAAATCCTTCTGCATCCGGGGCCTGATCGACCAGATAAAATTCAAGTTCAAACGCGCCCATCGGATAAAATCCAAGATTTTGCGCACGTTTGAGCTGTGCTCCGAACACATGACGCGGGTCAACATCATGCGGGGTGCCGTCTTCTTCATACATCGAAATCAAAAGCTGCCCGCGCCCGGTATGGGGCAGATAACCAAGTGTGCCCGGCACCGGCCAGCAACGGCAATCCCCGCCGCCACCAGTCTGGACAAGGCCGCAATCATCGACATCTTCGCCACTAACATCCTGCCCGAAGATCGAACTCGGCAATCCGCGCCCGGATTTATAGATGCTTTCAAGTTCGTGGCGGCGGATCGTCTTGCCCCGGCCAATGCCGTGAAAGTCGGTCAGGATAATGTCGATGGCATCAATATCGGGATATTTGGTCAGAAAGTCCTGTGCTTCGGACAATTGACTTCCACTGGGCGATGGGGCGTTTGCGGTGGCCACGGCACGATTTCCTAAGATGCTGATAGGGGCCCTGCGGGTGCAGAACCAATTCCAAAACTGGGCGCGATATTAGCCCTGATAACGGCGGAAGAAATAGCGATCTTTTGGAACGCCTTCGGGCAGTGGTTCGGCAATTGTGCCCGGGACGTCGATTTTCTGATCCGATGCAACAATCGCCCCGACCATCAGGGCCGGTGGCAGGGTTGATCCGATAAAAGCCGCGATCTTGGCATTAAGCGCCTCGTCCCCGGTGCCGACATCGGAATGAACCAGGGCGACCTTGCCTTTGAAACGTTCAACCGCCTTGGGCAGGGTTTCAAAGATATCGCCAAGAAACAGATGGTCGTCATCGGGGATGCATTTCGGGTGGGCGGCGATCTGGCGGTCAAAGACGAAAATCTCGCGCTCTGGCATGATTTCGCGCAAATGATCAAAGGTGCGACCATTGCCCAGCCCGACCTCAAGCACGATCCCGTCCTGGTCCTTGATCATTTCTGCGGCCGCATTCAGGCAATCGCGTTGGGCTTGCAGGCGGCGGATAACGCTATTGAGACGGGACATTGTGCAAAAGGCTCCGGGTTGTGTTTAGAAGGTAAGCACTTGATTTAACGGCTTTGACCGTTGGCGCAAGCAACTGACGCCAACTTGCGCCAAAGATCTTTTATCAGCCGACAAATTTGGTGGCCGCAAAGGCCGGAACGCGCGCGTCAAAGGTGTCAAGCCATGTGACCAGCGTCGGGTAGCTTTCACGCCATTTGCCGTCGAAACGCAAATCAAGATAACCCAGCGCACAGGCAATCGCGACATGGCCAATCGTCAGCTCACCTGCAAGTGACGGGGGATTGGTGCTCAGGTGGTCAAGGGATCGTTTTACCTTGTCGGCCTGATAGGACAGCCAGTCTTCATGGCGTTTATCTTCCGGGCGCATGCGGGTTTCATAAACCTGCAGGATTGATGCATCGACAATGCCATCGCCAAGTGCCTGAAGGGTAAGTGCCTCCCAGCGTGCATCGCTTTCGGTCGGGTGCAGGGTAGCACCATCGACCTGTGCATCAAGATATTCACAGATTACGCGGCTGTCGAAAATCTTGCGGCCATCATCAAGGATCAGGATCGGAATTTTACCCAGCGGGTTTTGTTGGCGCAGGGTATCGGCCGGATCGTTGGTATTGGACATTTCGACTGTCAGCTGGTCATAAATACCAAGCATCTTGGCAACGATTTTGACTTTCCGACCAAACGGTGACGGATCACTGGAGCGCAAGATCATGATTTTCCTCCGGGCTAATCAAATGTTTGCGCGCAGTGTAAGGGCGAAAGGCGATCCCTAGGAACCGAAATTTTACGAAAAGATTTTCAAGATCCCGCGCGGTTGCGGGCCGTCGTCGGTTTCACCGTGTCGGGTTGTCCCTCGTCACCCAGTCCGGCCAGATGCAATTCACGGGCAAGCCGCACAGCAGGACGCCCGGCAAAGAACACCGATCCAATGATAAACAACCACGTCCCGGCTTTGACCGTTTCATCGTCAAGAAACAGGATGCTGCCGACAATGAACAGGATGGCTGCCAGAAGGTCGATCATCGAATAGGCGATTTCATAGGCGCTATAAACCTTGCGATGGCGCGGGCTGGCATCAAATCGGCGGGAACGAAATAGCTTCATTGTCTGATCTCTTTTCTAGGTCCTGAGCCTGAGAGCTGTGTCTATGCGTTCAACGCACCGGAATGCAAAACGTTTCCTGCGGGGCGTTTTAGCGACGCGCGCGCGGATGGGTGCCGTTATAGACCGCCATCAATTGTTCGGTATCGACCGCGGTGTAACGCTGGGTCGTGGAAAGGGATGCGTGGCCCAGCAAATCCTGAATGGTGCGCAAATCACCCCCGCCCGCCAAAAGGTGGGTGGCAAATGAATGGCGAAGCGCATGTGGCGTGGCACTATCTGGCAGGTTTAAAAGTTCGCGCACCTTGCGCATTTCACGTTGGGCCACCTGTGCAACAAGGCGTTTGCCGCGCGCACCAAGGAACAACGGATCGTCCCCATCGGGTGCATAGGGGCAGATGCGGATATAATCCTCGATCGCATCGCGTACGACGGGCAGAACAGGGACAAGGCGCTGTTTGTTGCCTTTACCCGTGATCACCATCGAATCCCCGGTCGGGCGTTGATTGGCATTTAAATCAAGTGCCTCGGAAATACGCAATCCGCAACCGTACAGCAGGGTGAAAAGGGCAAGGTTGCGTTTGCCAAGCCACGGTTCATCCTGCCAGGCATCGGCATTTTCAAGGACTGCCATGGCATCATCCGGGGCCAGCGGCTTGGGCGTTGATTGCGGCAGGCGGGGGTTGCGGATGGATTGCACGGCGGCATTTTGCCCGCGCCCGGATCGTTCAAGGAACCGGTAAAAATTGCGCAAGCTTGAAAGGGCGCGGGCGGTGGATGTCTTGGCCATGCCATCCATGCTGCGCCGGGCCAGCCAGCTTCGAAAGTCACGCGGATTGAGGCGTAAAAGATCACGCAGATTCGGTGTGTCGCCAAGATGGTTCTGCACGAACCCCAAAAAGGCATAGAGATCAGCCAGATAGTTTTCTGTCGTGTGGTTCGATGCGCGGCGCTCATTGGCAAGCCAGCCACGCCAGTCGGCAATGGCGTCGCGAACATCTTGTGGCAGGGTAATGGCGGTCAGACCGTTTGAGTCAGCCATCGACGCACACCAAATTCGATCACCGAGGCCAGGAACATGATCAGGTCATGGGCCTGTGCGGGGCTGAAATAATCGGGCTCCTTGACGCCAAAGGCCACCAATCCGACCGGGTCACCATAAAAAGGGGCAAGACGTACAATCGCCGCAGACCGGATTTCGGATGCTTTGGGGCCAAAGATTGCCTCATCCCCGGCATCATCTGGCAACAGCCAGACATCCTGTTCGTCGCCCAATACCTGATCAACCGCGCCAGTAACAAGGCGCCGCACCCGGCCGTCACAGCTCGGCACCGGGGCCTCATCGCATTCTTCAAAACACAGCGCAATGGTATCAAGATCAAGCAATTCGGGCACAAGATCCTGAAGTGCTTCGACAAAGGTTTCAAACCCGCGTGCATTCAAAAGCGCCAGAACCGCACGGTGAATACGGCTTTGGGTTTCCAGATTGGATTTGGAAATATTGATCAGCTCGCTGGTTGCTCCGCGCAGCTTTTCACGCTCGTCGCGCAGGCGGGCAACGATATATTGCTGCATGTCGGCAACGCCGTTGCCCAGTTCGCGCGTCGGCAGATCAAGACTTTCAAGCAAGTCCGGGCGCGTTGTGAAGAATTCGGGATGTTCGGCAAGGTATTCCGCCACATCATCGGCGCGCAAAGCTGTCTTTTCCATCGGTTCCGGCTTGAAAAGTGAGAAACAAATAACCCGGCTGCCACAATGGGGGCAGCCGGGTTAAATGCATGTTAAAAACCGCGCGCGATGCGGGTTTTTATATGCCTGTCGCGATCAGCGATCCGAAATCAGAGGATCGACTGGCCGGTTTTTTCCCAATCAGCAAGGAAGGCTTCAAGGCCTTTGTCGGTCAGCGGGTGTTTGGTCAGCTGACCAAGAACCTGCGGCGGGATGGTGACAACGTCAGCACCCAGACGGGCCGAGTCGACAACGTGCTGCGGGCCGCGCGCGGACGCCACAAGGACTTCGGTCGACCAGTTCGGATAGTTGCCATAAACATCAACGATGTCGGCAATCAGCTGCATGCCATCAGAAGAAATGTCATCCAGACGACCAACGAACGGCGAAACATAGGTCGCACCGGCTTTGGCAGCCAGAATGGCCTGACCAACCGAGAAGCAAAGCGTTACGTTGGTCTGAATGCCTTCGTCGGTGAAGGTGCGGCAAGCCTTGAGGCCATCAGCCGTCAGCGGCAGCTTGACGACGACATTGTCGGCGATCTTGGCAAGCTTGCGGCCTTCGGCAACCATGGTTTCATAGTCGGTCGCGGCAACTTCTGCGCTGACCGGGCCGTCGACAACTTCACAAATTTCCTTGATCAGTTCGAGAAACGGTCGGCCTGTCTTTGCTACCAGCGAGGGGTTGGTGGTGACACCGTCTACAAGGCCGGACATGGCCAGTTCGCGGATTGCGTCGATGTCAGCGGTATCGATGAAAAACTTCATTGGAATTCCTGTTTAGGACCTGTTGTTCAATGATGCGGTTAGCTGCTAGGGTCTGGATTGTGTTTTGACGGTTCCAGATCCTTGGCTATGGGACCGTTTATATCCGTGCCCAACGGCTGGTGGCCAGAAATTCGGACCGGCCAGAAGGGCAATCTTCACGGGGTTTATAATATATGAGTGCCGCAAAGGCCACATCTGGAAATCTGTTTGCTGATGATCCGGCCTTTCAGGTAACTGCGCACAGCGCGCTTCAGACCATAAGCGTACTGCCGCCATTGCCGCTGGCGGGGCCTTATGACTATCTTGTACCCGAAGGATTGTCGCTTCAGCCCGGTGATTTTGTTGAAATCCCGCTGGGCCGTCAAACCCAGCGCGGTGTCGTTTGGGGGGATGCCAAGGGCGATGTCGATCCCGCCAAGCTGCGTGAAGTTCTCGGCGTTTTGCCGACTCCGCCGATGGGGGATGTCACCCGCAAATTTATCGACTGGGTATCGGCCTATACCATGGCCCCGCAAGGGGCGGTTTTGCGCATGGCCATGAGCGTCCCCGATGCGCTTGAGGCCCCGAAACCGATCTTTCGGTTTACCCTTAATCCGCAATTTGATGCCGCCGGCCTGCGCATGACGCCGCCGCGCAAACGGGTTTTGGCGTTTCTGGCCGATCATCCGCCGATGGAACAGGGCGATATCCTGCGCGAAACCGGTGCCGGGGCGAGTGTGATCAAGGGGCTGGTCGAGGCGGGCGCGGTGCAACGTTTGATGGTGACCCCGCCTTCGCCGTTTGAGGCGCCCGATCTTGATATCCCGCGCCCGGACCTGTCACCCGAGCAGATCGAGGCAGCCGATGCCTTGTGCGCACGCCTTGATCAGGGTGGGTTTTCCTGCACCTTGCTGGACGGTGTGACCGGATCGGGCAAGACCGAGGTCTATTTTGAACCGGTCCGTGCTGCGTTGGCGCAGGGAAAGCAGGTTGTCGTTCTGCTGCCCGAAATTGCGCTTTCGGCTCAGTGGTTGCAACGTTTCCGCGACCGGTTTGGTGTCGAGCCGGCCCTTTGGCATTCCGAAGTCGGTCAGGCGCGCAGGCGCGATACCTGGCGGGCGGTGGCCGATGGATCGGCAAAGCTTGTTGTCGGCGCAAGATCGGCTCTTTTCCTGCCCTATCATGATCTTGGTCTGATCGTTGTCGACGAAGAGCACGAACACGCGTTCAAGCAGGAAGACGGGGTCATGTATCATGCACGCGACATGGCGGTAACGCGCGCGCATCTGGGCGGCATTCCTGTCGTGCTGGCATCGGCCACCCCGTCACTTGAAACATTGGCCAATGTCGAAGCCGGCCGCTATCAGCGGGTTCAGCTTGGCAGTCGCCATGGTGCGGCCGTGCTGCCAAGTGTCGAAATCATCGACATTCGCAAAGACAAGCCCCAACGCAATCGCTGGATTACCCCAACGCTTAAAAAGCGTTTGTTGGAAACCTTTGCCAGCGGCGAACAGGCAATGCTGTTTTTGAACCGGCGGGGCTATGCGCCGCTAACGCTGTGTCGGGCCTGTGGTCATCGGTTCCAGTGCCCGCATTGTACTGCCTGGCTGGTTGAACATCGTGCGTGGGGAAAACTGCAATGCCATCATTGCGGATATCAGGCCAAGGCGCCCGATGCCTGTCCGTCTTGCGGGGCGGAGGGCAAACTGGCCCCTTGCGGTCCGGGGGTAGAACGCCTTTACGAGGAAGCAATCGAAACTTTTCCCGATATCCGGGTCGAGGTCGCGACATCCGATAATATCATGGGGCCAAAGGCCGCTGCTGCATTGATCGCGCGGGTGCAAAACCACGAGGTCGATCTTTTGATCGGAACCCAGATCCTGGCCAAGGGGTATCACTTCCCGATGCTGACGCTTGTAGGGGTGGTTGATGCCGATCTGGGCTTGGCGGGCGGGGATTTACGTGCGGCTGAACGCAGCTACCAATTGCTGACCCAGGTGGCGGGGCGTGCCGGGCGCGGAGATCGGCCGGGCACCGTGATCTTGCAAACGGCTGATCCGGCCAACCGCGTGATAAAGGCGATTGCTGCTGGTGATCGTGATGCCTTTAACGAGGTGGAACTATCCCAACGCATGACCCATGGCATGCCGCCGCATGGTCGCTTGGCCGCCCTTATTATAAGTGGCAAAAAGGAAAATGAGGTCGATGAAGCCGCATGGCGCATTGGCCGTGTGGCACCGCGCGGGGATGGTCTGATGGTTCTGGGCCCGGCCCCGGCCCCGTTGTCTTTGTTGCGTGGGCGTTATCGCCGTCGGTTTTTGATTCGCGCGGACAAAGGCGTGAAGATGCAGGCCCTGATCCATGATTGGCTGTCAAAGGTCAAAACAGCTGGCAGTGTCCGGGTGCAGGTCGACATCGATCCATACAGTTTTATGTGACCGGTCCTCGGACCCGGGTTACTGCTGATATTGTGATTGCCACCAGTCGAGACCATCCTGCCCAAGATACCGTTCCAGAATGGTCAGTAAACGGCCATCGTCACGCATGGTGCGTATGATGCGATCATAATTTTCCAGAAAACCGTCCTTGTCGGGGTAATCCGATGCCTTTGAAAATGGATTGTAATAGGCCGCCCGGCGCAGTGGCGGAAACAAAAAGGCCAGTTGATCGCGTTTTCCGGTCTGGATGACATCGTAAACCGTGCTGAGATAATTGACCGGTACGACGTCAAAGCGGTTTTCAAGCAGCATCGGGATCAACAGATCGTTGCGGGCAACGGTTTCGATATCAAGTTCGGCCTCCCAGAATGCCGGGGTGTAAGAATATCCCGCAGCTGCCCCAATGCGGTAGGGGGCCAAATCACGGAAATCTTCAAACCGAATACGTCGCGCATCCTCGGCACGAACCACAAAGCGCCAATCAAGCAACAGATGTGCTTCGTTCGGATATTGCAGATATTTACTGCGTTCGTTGTTTTGCGACAGGGTCAGGACAATGTCAGAAAGCCCGCGCTCGGCATTATGTAAAAGCCGTTTGCCGGTATCGACAAAGCGGAATGTGAAGTCGGTAATTTCCATATCGTTCAGAACGGTTGTGAGAATATCGACATCAATGCCCTTTGGGCCATCGGGCGACTGCCACTTTAATGGCGGTTCTGACACGCCCTCGATAATCAGGGGGCGCGCAGAAGCAACCCGCCCCGCAAGCAAGCCCGCGAGCAAGATCGTGCAGATCGCAACATGAACGAACAGAACCCGCCAGATTGTACGGGCGGGTCGATGTGTTTGTATGGTTATTGTCATATCTGCGATCCTGTCCGTCGCGTGCCCAAGCGCTGTTTCGCAATGCTGTCTCAGGGGATTCTTTTGGATAAAATGTTGCGAAAACAATAACACAGCGACCAAAACCGCTTTGCGGCAAGGGCTAAGAGGATGATTTTTCCGCCGCAAAATCAGGCGCAAATGGGAAAAAGCACCTTTTGGGGTGTGATATCGGTTACAGTCGGGGCGATATCGTATAGCCATTTCGGGTGTAACAGACATAAACGCGGCGCAAATTGCGGGATTCGTCATGAAAATGGCGGGTCGGTATGCCGGATGAGCAAATCGCTGAAAGTTGTTGCTTAATAAAATAGTTGTAGGCGCGCCGGAAAAACGCAGGTTTTTGCGATGTTTTCGCCCAACTTGGCCAAAGAATGAAAAAGAGCGTCCAAATGCGCTTGCGCGGGGGTTGCCCATGTAATGGACATGTGATACCAAACGCTCGCTTCCCGGAAGGAGACCCTTCTGGGAGACCATTTTTTTATACGTATCCGAGTCGTTCTCATAACCAGAATTGAGGGCTTTCACCGGTGTCCCAAAATACTGCCGCGACCGGGCTCCAAGGGCGCTACGCCACAGCACTATTTGACTTGGCCAATTCGGCCAACCAGCTTGATGTTGTCAAAAGCGATCTTGAATTGCTCGACCAGGCCATCGCAACCAGCGATGACCTCCGGAATGTACTCCGCAGTCCCGTGATTTCCCGGGATGTGCAGGCCAAGGCGATGGCGGCTCTTCTGGATAAACTCGGCGTTTCCGAGTTGACCAAGAAGACCGTAGGGCTTCTGTCTCAGAAGCGTCGTCTGTTTGCCCTGCCGGCTGTTATCGATTCCTACCTTTCCATGCTCTCGGCTCACAAGGGCGAAGTTACCGCACAGGTGACCTCGGCTTCCGAGCTGAAAAAAGAGCAAATCGAAGCCGTTACCGGCGCTCTCAAAGAAGTTGTCGGCGCCACTGTCAAAGTGGACCTTAAAGTTGATCCGGCTGTTCTTGGCGGTCTTGTCGTCAAGGTCGGTTCCCGGGTTTTTGATGCCTCGCTTCGTACTAAACTGCAGAAGCTCGAGCTCGCTATGAAAGGGGTTGCGTGATGGAAATCCGCGCCGCGGAAATCTCCGCTATTCTCAAGGATCAGATTGCCAATTTTGGTGCTGAAGCCGAAGTTGCCGAAGTCGGTCAGGTTCTGTCTGTCGGTGACGGTATTGCCCGTGTTTACGGTCTGGACAACGTTCAGGCTGGTGAACTTGTTGACTTCCCGGGTGGTATTAAGGGCATGGCCCTTAACCTCGAAGAAGACAACGTTGGTGTCGTGATCTTCGGTTCTGACCGTTCGATCAAGGAAGGTGACCAGGTTAAACGTACTGGCGCCATCGTTGACGTTCCGGTTGGTAAAGAACTTCTTGGTCGCGTTGTTGACGGTCTGGGTAACCCGATCGACGGCAAAGGCGAACTGGGTGCAAAAGAACGTCGCCTTGCTGACGTCAAGGCACCGGGCATCATCCCGCGTAAATCGGTTCACGAGCCGGTTCAGACCGGCATCAAGTCGATTGACTCCCTGATCCCGATTGGCCGTGGCCAGCGTGAGCTGATCATTGGTGACCGTCAGACCGGTAAAACCGCCATCATCGTTGACACCATTCTGAACCAGAAGCCGGTGAACGATGCAGCGAAAACCGACAGCGACAAGATGTTCTCCATCTATGTTGCTGTTGGTCAGAAACGTTCGACCGTTGCACAGGTTGTTAAGGTCCTTGAAGAGCGCGGCGCGATGGAAAACACCATCATTGTTGCTGCGACCGCATCCGACCCGGCGCCGATGCAGTTCATCGCACCGTTCGTTGCTTGCGCAATGGGTGAGTACTTCCGTGACAACGGCATGCACGCAACCATCTTCTATGATGATCTGTCCAAGCAGGCTGTTGCTTATCGTCAGATGTCGCTGCTGCTTCGCCGTCCGCCGGGACGTGAAGCCTTCCCGGGTGACGTCTTCTATCTGCACTCCCGTCTGCTGGAACGTGCGGCCAAGATGAATGACGAAAACGGCGCTGGTTCGCTGACCGCGCTTCCGGTTATTGAAACCCAGGGTAACGACGTTTCCGCGTTTATTCCGACCAACGTGATCTCGATCACCGACGGTCAGATCTTCCTTGAAACCGACCTGTTCTACAAAGGCGTACGCCCGGCTGTGAACGTTGGTCTGTCGGTTTCGCGTGTTGGTTCGTCCGCACAGATCAAAGCGATGAAGCAGGTTGCCG
>JBLXDD010000017.1:69534-89878 GCA_048264285.1 Thalassospira sp. | reverse complement strand
CCCCTCTGGCTCCATCTCTACAATTGGCACAGACCCCACGGCGGGATAAAAGACACGACACCTATCAGTCGTCTCGGGCTAAACCGGGACAACCTATTGAGGTTCCACAGCTAGTCATATGAAAAAGCCCCGCGCAACCTAATGCACGGGGCTTCATCTTTTAACCGATCCGGATGGATCGAAAATCTGGCTTATTTCGGCAGTTCGGCGTCGATGCCCTGAACGTACCAGTCCATGCCCAACAGCATGCCGTCATCGGCGACTTCGCCTTCTGCAACGCGCAGTTCGCCAGCCTGGTCATAGATCGGGCCGGTGAACGGGTGGAATTCACCCGAAGCAATCTTGGCAGCGGTTTCTTCTGCCAGTGCTTTCACGTCGTCAGGCATGTTGGTGTACGGTGCCATTTCAACCATACCGGTGTTGATACCACCCCAGGTGTCTTGGGATTCCCAGGTACCATCGGCAACCGCCTTGGCACGGGCAACATAGTAGCTGTCCCAGTTATCAACGATCGCGGTCAGCTGTGCTTTCGGTGCGAACTTGATCATGTCGGATGCCTGGCCAAAGCCAAGAACGCCACGGTTTTCTGCGACCTGAAGCGGTGCCGGGCTGTCGGTGTGCTGAACCATGATGTCTGCACCCTGGTCAATCAGCGCCTTGGCGGCATCGCCTTCCTTGCCCGGATCATACCAGGTGTTGGCCCAAACGATTTTGACTTTGACGTCCGGGTTAACCGACCATGCGCCCATCATGAAGGCATTGATGCCACGGACAACTTCCGGGATCGGGAAAGAACCGACATAACCAACGATGTTGGACTTGGTCATTTTGCCCGCGATCACACCGGCAACATAACGGCCTTCATAGAAACGTGCGGCATAGGTCGAAATATTGTCTGCGCGCTTGTAACCGGTTGCGTGTTCGAACTTCACGTTCGGGAACTGTTTGGCAACCTTTTCGGTCGGGTTCATGAAACCGAACGAGGTGGTGAAGATGAGGTTGTGGCCCGTCTGCGCCATCTGACGGATTACACGTTCCGCATCGGCACCTTCCGGCACGCTTTCGACATAGCTGGTCGAAGCAGCATCGCCAAGTTCGGCTTCGATGGCCTGACGGCCAATGTCGTGACGGTAAGACCAACCGTGGTCACCAATCGGACCGACATAGACAAAACCGGCTTTGACGTCTTCGGCCTGGGCAGCACCCATGCCGGTTGCGAGGGCACCCACAGCCACAACTGCGGCAAGTGTGCGCTTCACGAGGCTTGCATTCATAGTTTCAGTCTCCCTGTTAGACACGCGATCTGGACTTATACGTAATTCCTGATCGCAATCAATGACGCGTTCCTGCACAAACCAAATCTCAGACAAACCGGCCAAGCCGCGCCCGGCTTGTGTGAGGTTTGGTCAGTACAGTCTTCCTCCCATTTTCGGGCCGGTCATTCTGTGACGTATTCCGGTCCCGCATTTAAGGCCGCCGAAACCCTATTGGGCGGCCCGGAACGCCTGACCAATGCAGGCCGGCGCATTCAGTCTGATCTTCGCACGATCGCTTGAAATAATCACCAAAACGATCACGGTCGCAAGATAGGGCAACATCGACATGAACTGGCTTGGCACATGAATGCCCGCCCCTTGCGCATGCAGCTGCATCACCGAAATCAGGCCAAACATATAGGCCCCGGCAACCAGACGCCCCGGACGCCAGGTCGCAAACACCACAAGCGCCAGCGCGATCCAGCCACGCCCGGCTGTCATGTTTTCTGCCCACATCGGCGTATAGGACAGCGAAAGATACGCCCCGCCAAGGCCCGCCATCGCCCCGCCAAACATGGTGGCAAGATAGCGGATCTTGATCACGGAATAACCGATCGCATGCGCGGAATGATGGGAATCGCCAACCGCCTTAAGGACAAGACCTGCGCGTGATTTCGACAAAAACCAGCTGATCCCGATGACGACCGCAATTGACAGATAAACCAGAAAATCCTGCCCGAACAGGATCGGCCCAATGATCGGAATGGCACTGATTCCCGGAATCGAAAGAGCCGGCAGCGGATCCATTGCAAAGCCGACAAAGCCCGATCCAACCAGGGCCGAAAAACCGACCCCGAAAATCGTCAAAGCCAACCCCGTCGCAACCTGATTGGCCATCAGCGTCAAGGTCAGGAACGCAAAGATCAGCGACATCAAAACTCCGGCAGCCACTGCTGCGAGAATGCCAATAGTTGCCGACCCGGTAGAGGCGCTCGCAGCAAACCCGGCAATCGCACCAACCAGCATCATGCCTTCAACACCAAGGTTAAGAACACCTGACTTCTCGGTAATCAATTCACCTGATGCCGCCAGCAAAAGCGGGGTCGAGGCGGTAATAACCGTCAGGATAAAGGGAACAATCCATTCCATTATGCGGTTCTCCCTTTGGCCGCGATTGAACCGAAACGAACGCGGTATTTGGTCAAGACATCACAGGCCAGCAGGAAGAACAACAAGATCCCCTGGAAAAGCCCAGTCACAGCATTGGGCAGGCCCAAGGTAATCTGCGCCAGTTCCCCCCCCAAATAGGTCAGCGCCATGATCAACCCGCCAAACAGAATGCCCACCGGATGCAAACGGCCCAAAAAGGCCACGATAATCGCGGTAAAGCCATACCCCGGCGAGATTGATGGTTGAAGCTGGCCAATCGGGCCGGCAACTTCGAACAACCCGGCCAGCCCGGCAAGCGCACCACTTAGCAGCAAGGTAAACCAGACCATGCGTTTCTGACGGAACCCGACATGGCGGGCAGCCTGCGGGGCCTTGCCGACAACACGCAGTTGGAAACCGATTACGGATTTTGACAGCAACAACCAACCGGCAATCACGACGAATACCGCAACGGCGGTGCCAAGATGCACACGTGACCCGTCAAAGATAATCGGCAGCAAACCGGCATCCGGGAACGGACGTGATTCCGGGAAGTTGAACCCTTCGGGGTTCCGCCACGGCCCATGCACCAGAAAGCTTAGGAACAATGTCGCGACATAGGTCAGCATCAGGCTGGTCAGGATTTCGTTAGCGTTAAAGCGCGTGCGCAACAACGCCGGGATCGCGCCCCAAAACGCACCGCCAAGCGCGCCCAACACAAACATTGCCGGCATCAACAGGGCACTTTCGCTGTCATAAAAATACAGCGCCAGTCCCCCGCCGAAGATCGCCCCCATGGTCAGCTGGCCCTCGGCACCAATGTTCCAGACATTGGCCCGGAACCCCATGGCAAGACCAACCGCAATGATCACAAGCGGGGTCGCCTTCACGAACAGCTCGGAAATGCCATAGCTGTTATTGATCGGCAGAATGAAAAACGTATAAAGCGCATCAAACGGGTTCTTGCCCATAAAGGCAAAGATGATCCCGCCGACGACAAGCGTCATAAGGATTGCCAGAACCGGCGACAGATAAACCATCGCTTGGGAATGCTGGCGACGGGGTTCAAGCCTGACCAACGCGACCTCCCTCTAGTTGCGTGTCGTTCGCCGGGGTCGCGTCGCCTTCAAGATCATGAAGCCCCCCCATCAACAGACCAATTTCCTCGATACTGACATCGGCCATCGGACGCGGTTTGGACATTTTGCCCTCCGCCATCACGACCACCGAATCACAAATGGCAAAAATCTCGTCGAGATCCTGCGAAATCACCAGAACCGCCGTGCCCTTGGCCGCCAGATCCAGCAACGCCTGATGAATGGCACTGGCCGCACCGGCATCGACCCCCCAGGTCGGTTGGGAAATCACCAGAACACCGGGGTCCTGCAAAATCTCGCGCCCGACGATGAATTTTTGAAGGTTGCCGCCCGAAAGCGACCCGGCCTCTGCCCCCGAACCGGTCGTGCGCACATCAAACGTTTTGATGATGTTATCGGCAAAGCTTTTTGTCGGCACCTCGCGGATCAAGCCACGTGCGGAAAGTGCCATGCGCCGGAACGCCGTTAAAAAACCGTTCTCCGACAAGCTCATGTCCGGCACCGCACCATGCCCATTGCGTTCTTCGGGCACAAAAGCCGCCCCAAGACGGCGCCGTCGACGAGGCCCGAAATGCGCAACCGCATTGCCGTCAATCTTGATGCTCTCGGCTGCTGCGTCCTGTTCGGTTTCCCCGGCAAGGGCACGGAACAATTCGTTCTGTCCGTTACCTGCAACCCCGGCAACGCCCATGATCTGACCACCGCGCACCTCAAGATTAATCCCCTTAAGGTCGGTGCCAAACTGTTCGTCACTTTCAAGGGACAAGTTGGAAACCGCAAGGCGCACATCGCCAAACTCGCGGGTTTCGCCACGATTAGGTGCCGTAAGCTTCTGACCGATCATCATTTCGGCCATTGATTTCGCGGTTTCCGCACGCGGATCACAACCACCAACGACCTTGCCACCACGTAACACAGTCGCGTTCTGACACAGCGCTTTCACTTCATGCAGTTTATGGCTGATATACAAGATAGCACAGCCTTCATCGGCCAGACGACGCAGCGTCTCAAACAGCTTTTCGACTTCCTGCGGGGTCAGGACGGAGGTCGGCTCATCCAGGATCAGAAGTTTCGGGTTCTGAAGCAGGCAGCGCACGATTTCGATCCGCTGACGTTCGCCCACCGACAGCGTATAGACATGACGATCCGGATCAAGCGGCAGGCCATAGGTTTTCTCGACCTCAAGCACCTGCTTGCGCAAGGCATCCATATCGCGCACGTCATTCATCGCCAGTGCAATATTTTCAAGCACCGTCATCGTTTCAAACAACGAGAAATGCTGAAATACCAGACCGATCCCCATTTCGCGTGCATCGTGGGGACTGTGGATCGTCACCGGCTGACCTTCCCAGATCAGTTCACCCTCATCGGCCTGCAGCACGCCATAGATGATTTTCACAAGCGTACTTTTGCCCGCACCGTTTTCACCCAACAGCGCGTGGATTTCGCCAGGCTCGATACGGAAACTGATATCGTCATTGGCCAGACAACCCGGAAAGGCTTTGGTCACACCGCGCACTTCCAATTGCGCAGGCCCAGCCCCCTTCACGGTATTTGCCCCGGCTTCACCGGTCGTTGACGTCACTGTTGCCACCCCCATTTAGCGATATGTCTTGCACCCAGCACGCTGGTTTTACCCCATAAAGCATTGCTGTCAAACGGTCTCAATAAGCAATCTTGTCGGTTTTGAGATCCCAGGCGGTAAACACTTCGCGCGCCTCGGGCAAATCGACATGAATAATCGGCAAGGAACGATCTTTGATCGGCTTTGCCACCTCATCATACAGAAACTGGTCATCAAAACCGATGGCAGCGGCATCTTCGCGACCATTGGCATAATAAATCTTGTCCAGGCGGGCCCAATAAATCGCCGCAAGGCACATCGGGCAAGGTTCGCAACTGGTATAGATTTCACATCCGGACAAATCGAACGTGCCAAGCTTTTCACAGGCCGCGCGAATGGCACTGACTTCTGCGTGGGCAGTCGGATCGTTGTTCGATGTAACGTTGTTCCATCCCTCTGCAATCACTTCGCCATTACGCACGATGATTGCACCGAACGGACCGCCACATCCTTCTTCCATCTTTTGCCGTGACAAATCGACGGCATGGCGCATATGGCTTTTGGCGTCACACACAGCCAAACTCTCCTCTACGAAACCTCTGGTCCGGTTACCCGAACGACCTGATCAGGCCGTCATGTCGCGGCCTTTAGCATTAAAGTCACCTTCAATGAAGGTGTTTACCCGTCTGATGCGGATTTGGTTGTCTGATTTTGTGCCATCTGTGCTTCGCGCACCGACAACACCTGTGCGGCAACGGATGCCGCAATCACCACCGGCTGTTTGCCGGTAATGCCTTGAATTCCAATCGGACATGTCAATCGGCCGATTTCAGCTTGGCTCAACCCCCGATCGGAAAAACGCCGGACAAAGCGTGCACGCTTGGTTTGGCTGCCGATCATACCGACAAAACCAAGGTCCTCTCGCACCAAAGCCGCCCGGCAGATCTCGAAATCAAGCGCATGGTTATGCGTTAAGATCAAAACATGCGCTCCGGCCGGGATATCTGAAACTTCGGATTCAGGTTTATCATTTTGGCAAACCTGAATATTTTCACCTTCAACACCCGCCAGAAACGCGTCGCGCGAATCGATCAGATGAATATCAAACGGCAAGGGTGCCAAGGCCTGCACGATCGCCTTGCCAACATGACCAGCGCCGAAAATCCACATCGGTGTACGCGCATCATCAAGGCGCAAACAAAGCGTTTCCACCCCGTTTAACGTCACGATCCCGCCGCGTGCTACGCCAAAACTGTCTGAGATCATCCTGGCATGCGCCGCACTCACCCGCGCGATGTCGCTGCAATCAGTCGGTACGGTCACCCAATGGCCGTCGGCACGGATGGGGGCTGTTTCGATTTCTTGCAAAGCCGTGCGCAGTGTTTCTTTGGCGACACCACTCAACAGATGAAACCCGACCTCGACCGATCCGCCACAACATTGCCCAAGACCGGGACCAAGCGGGAACCGCACGATCTCGGCACGGGCGAGTTTATCGGCACCCGCACCAAGCCCTTCCAGCACCCGGCGTGTGACCTGATGTTCAAGGTTGCCGCCGCCAATCGTACCCGAAATCGCATCTGGCGTAATCAGCATAAAGGCGCCTGCCTCTCGCGGGGTCGATCCGCGAATGGCCGCAACACTGACCAGCATCACCGGATCAGAGGCGGACAAAAGCCTGATATGATCGCGCCGCGACAGGGTCATGTTCTATTCCCCTGCCATGGTTTGGGCGGCATGGGCATTTTCGATCATGCGTTTGGCCACATCGGCAACAGAATGCAAAACGGCTTCTGGCGTTGCCGGCGTATCAAGCTTTGGTATGACCTTGTACCCACCAACGGATGCAACCGCATCCGCGATTGCGCGATGTACCGAAATCGCCAGCATCAAGGGCGGTTCGCCGACTGCCTTGGAACGGTGAATGGTCTTTTCTGCGTTGCGCCCCGACGACCAAAGCTCCAAGCGGAAATCGTCCGGCCGATCCGAACATGCCGGGATTTTATAGGTCGACGGCGCATGGGTGCGCAGACTGCCTTTGTCATCCCACCAGAGTTCCTCGGATGTCAGCCAGCCCATGCCCTGAATAAAGCCGCCTTCAATCTGGCCAAGATCAATCGCCGGGTTCAATGATCGCCCGACATCGTGAATGATATCAACGCGTGTGACCTTGTATTCGCCAGTCAGGGTATCAATCAAAACTTCCGAGCACGCCACACCATAGGCAAAGTAATAGAACGGCCGACCCGATGCGCTTTCGCGGTCATAGTGGATTTTTGGCGTCGCGTAATACCCGGTCGCCGACAATGACACACGCGCAAGATAGGCCTGCTTGATCAGATCGGCAAAAGCCAGTTCGGCCTGATCCCCCACAATGACCTTACCCGGCACAAAGCGCACGGCACTTTCCGCCACACCATATTTTTCGGCGGCAAAGGCAATCAGGCGGTTCTTGATCGTCATCGCCGCATCGCGCGCGGCCATGCCGTTCATGTCCGCCCCGCTTGAGGCTGCGGTTGCCGATGTGTTGGGCACCTTGCCGGTATTGGTGGGCGTAATCTTGATCTGATCCAGATCGATCTGGAATTCCTCGGCCACGACCTGGGCAACCTTGATGAAAAGGCCTTGCCCCATTTCCGTCCCGCCATGGTTCAGATGCACCGACCCATCCTGATAGACATGGATCAGTGCGCCCGCCTGATTAAGAAACGTGGTGGTAAAGGAAATGCCGAACTTTACGGGTGTTAACGACAATCCCTTTTTCAAAACCGGGCTTTCGGCATTGAACGCCGAAATCTCGTCACGGCGCTTGCGATAATCGCTGGCTTTCACGATATCATCGGTCAATTCCGGCAGAACATTATCTTCGACCACCATATGATAGGGCGTCGTATTGCGATCATTGCTGCCATAATAATTGGCGATACGTACATCCAACGGATCACGCCCGACGGTCATGGCGATTTCATCAATGATGCGTTCAATCGCAACCATCCCCTGTGGTCCGCCAAAGCCACGAAACGCCGTATTGGACACAAGGTTGGTTTTGCAGCGATAGGACCGGATTTCAACATCGCCAAGGTAATAGGCATTGTCGGTATGGAACATTGCGCGGTCGGCAATCGCAGCCGAAAGGTCGGCGGAAAAACCGCAATTGGCCGCATACTGGATATCCAGCCCGCAAATCCGCCCGTCATCATCAAAGCCGACATCATAATCGACAATGAAATCGTGGCGTTTACCGGTCATGACCATGTCGTCATCGCGATCAAGGCGGAACTTGGCCGGACGTCCGGTTTTGGTTGCAACGATGGCGGCCAGTGCCGCCCATTGCATCGCCTGCGTTTCCTTGCCGCCAAACCCGCCACCCATGCGGCGCACCTCAACCGTGACCGCATTGGCCGGACGGCCCAGCACATTGGCAATATTGTGCTGTACTTCGGACGGATGCTGGGTGGAGCAATGCAGCAACACATCGCCGTCCTCGCCCGGAATGGCAAAGCTGATATGGCCTTCAAGGTAAAAGTGATCCTGCCCGCCGATATTCATCCGACCAGTTTGGCGATGCTTGGCGCGGGCCAATGCCGATTTGGCATCGCCCTGCTTCATCACATGCGGGGGTGCGACGAAAAGCTGTTTTTCCAGCGCCTCGGCAACATCCAGAACCGCTGGAAGTTCTTCATATTCGATCTCGGCCAGCTTGGCGGCTGCACGGGCCTGCGCACGGGTTTCCGCCGCCACGCAAAAGACCGGCTGACCATAAAACTGCACGATCTCGTCGGGCAATACAGGTTCGTCATGGGTATGCGCCGGTGACACATCATTCACACCGGGGATATCATCGGCGGTCAAAACGCACACCACCCCGGGGGCCGAGCGGACCTTGGACAGGTCCATTCTGGTAATCTTGCCATGGGCAATGCTTGATGCACCCGGTACCAGATGGAGCGTGCCAAACGGTTCATTGATGTCATCAATATAAACCGCCTCGCCCGCCACATGTTTCGGGCCACTGTCATGTTTGGAGCTTGATCGCACACCCCCGCTTAGGCCTGCGGTTGGTGCAATGACCTCATCCGTATCGGCTTTCAACACCTGATCAGACATGGGCTGCCTCCTTCCCGACAAGGCGGGTGGCAATCTCTGGCGCGTTGGTTTCGATAAACAGCTTGGTCAAAAGGTTCTGCGCGACCAGCATGCGGTATTCCTTTGATGCGCGCATGTCGGTCATCGGCGCAAACTCGCTTGCCAGCGCCATCTGCGCGGCATTGAGATTGGCCTCGTTCCACTCCTTGCCAATCAGGGCCGCTTCGCATTTTTTTGCCCGCATCGGGGTACCTGCCATGCCGCCAAAGGCCGCCCGGAATTCCGCAATCTTGCCGCCCTCATCGATCTTGATGGCAAAGGCCCCAAGAACGGCTGTGATATCCTGATCAAACCGTTTGGAGATCTTATAGGCCTTGAACACCAATCCGCTTTGCGGTTTGGGCACGACGACACTTTCAACAAACTCGCCCGGATGGCGGTCCTGTTTGCCATAACTGATAAAGAATTCTTCGAGTGGCACTTCACGCCGCACATCGCCCATACGCAGAACGATCTTGGCCCCCAACGCAATCAGGGCCGGCGGCGTATCGCCAATCGGTGATCCATTGGCAATATTCCCGCCAACCGTGCCGGCATTGCGGATTTGCCGCGATCCGATCCGGCGCACCAACTCGCCCACATCACTTGCCACCCGACCCAGCGCATCATGCGCCCGGCTATAGGTCACACCAGCGCCGATCACCACTGCATCGTCGGTTTCGCGGATTGATTTCAGATCGGCGACATCACCGATATAAATGATCGGGTCGAGACACTTGAGCATCTTGGTCACCCAAAGCCCGACATCCGTGCCCCCGGCCAGAACCGTGGCATCAGGATGGGCCACCAGAAAGGCCGCCAGATCATCAGACGTGCGTGGTGCGAAATAACGCCCGGCCGGATGTTCAAGCGCAAGCGTGCCCTCGCCTTCGACCATCACGGTCAATTTGGCGGCAATATCGGCACGGCGTTTTTGTTCCGTAAGATCATTGGCCGCAACCCCGCCAGCCTTACGCGCAGCTTCGATAATCGGGCCGTAACCTGTGCAGCGGCACAGGTTGCCGGCCAGGGCATCATTAATCGCACCCCGGTCATCCTCACCACCATCCAGCCACAGCTGATACAGGCTCATGACAAAGCCCGGCGTACAGAAACCGCATTGCGATCCGTGGGTATCAACCATCGCCTGCTGCACCGGATGCAGGGTGCCGTCCGTCGATTTAAGATGCTCCACAGTCAGAAGCTGCTTGCCATCAAGGGTCGGGACAAACTGGATGCAGGCATTGACCGTGCGATACGCCATGCCGCCTTTGCCATCCGGTTCACCCAGCACAACCGTGCAAGCACCGCAATCACCCTCGGCACAGCCTTCCTTGGTACCGACCTTACGCTCGTTGAGGCGCAGATATTCAAGAACCGTCATCTGCGGATCAATATCGCGCAAGCTGCGTTCCTCGTCGCCCAGCAGGAAACGGATATCGGAACGAAAGGCGTCGGTCACGTGTGCCATATCTGACCTCAGCTACCGCGATAGGTGGAATAGCCAAATGGCGACAGCAACAGCGGCACATGATAATGCGCCTGCCCGTCGGAAATGCCGAAACGAATCACGACCTGATCCAGGAATTTCGGATCAGGAAGCTCCGTACCGCTGGCATCGAAATAGGCACCGGCATGAAAAACAAGCTGATACTGCCCCGGCTTGAAAGAGGCCCCTTCAAGCATCGGGCTATCGGTACGGCCATCGGCATTGGTCACGGCTTCGGCAACCAGATCATCATGTCCGTTGCCAAAGCGGTGCAGCTCGATACGAATTCCGGCCGCCGGGCAGCCTTTTGCCGTATCCAGTACATGGGTGGTCAGTCGTCCCATGCCGGGCCTCCTCTCTCTTATCGTCTTTGTTGGGCGGTCGCTTCTCCCCCTGGTCGGCATTCTGATTGTATGTTTTGTGCCGAACCAATTTTTAAGCGATTTAAAATCGTTGCATTACACCCCGTCCGGGGGAAAGAGGGGATAACGTGAAACTATATCAACAAATCTTTGAAAAACGAATAGAACCGTTTAAGGCATTATGAACGGAAACACAGGCAAAACCCTGTGAAAGACCGCGAAAAACGTGGCCCCGATCTGATCCCGTCCAGGAACATTATCAAAACAGTCTTGATAGTGCGGCACGTCGTTGGCCAAGCCCGCAGGTTTCTTTCTTGCTGCGCTGCGGCCAATGGTTAATGCTACACCAAACAGGCCCGACAACAAAGTCGGGCGTAAGGGTAAGACCCACAGAATTCAGCAAGAGGCCCTCATGAACGACCAAACCTATGCACGCGATCTGATTGGATATGGTGATACCCCGCCCAAGGCCAACTGGCCGAACAAGGCGCGTGTCGCGGTTCAGTTCGTGCTGAATTACGAGGAAGGCGGTGAAAACTGCATCCTGCATGGGGATCGCGCATCCGAAGCTTTCCTGTCTGAAATCATCGGTGCAGACATGCGCGAAGGTGTCCGCCATATGAGCATGGAGTCGATCTATGAATATGGTTCGCGTGTCGGTGTCTGGCGCATTTTGAACCTGTTTCGCGAACGCCAGATCCCGATCACCATCTTTGCCGTCGCCATGGCCCTTGCCCGCCACCCGAAGGTTGGCGAAGTCGCAATGAAAGACGGCCACGAGATCTGCTCGCACGGGTATCGCTGGATTGATTACCAATATGTCCCCGAAGACATCGAACGCGAACATCTTCACAAGGCGATTGATATCATCAAGGATGTCACAGGCGAGCGCCCGCTTGGCTGGTATACCGGGCGCACTAGCCCCAATACCCGCCGTATCGTTGCCGAAGAAGGCGGCTTCCTTTATGACGCCGATGATTACAGTGACGAACTTCCGTTCTGGAGCACCCAGACCGAAACCCCGCATCTGATTGTGCCCTATACTCTTGATGCCAACGACATGCGCTTTGCCGCCATGCAGGGCTTCAATTCCGGTGAACAGTATTTCCAGTATCTCAAGGACAGCTTCGACACGCTGTATGAAGAAGGTGCTGAAACCCCGCGCATGCTATCAATCGGCCTGCATTGCCGGCTGGTTGGCCGCCCGGGCCGGTTCGCAGCACTCAAGCGCTTTGTCGACTATGTCCAGAGCCACGATAATGTCTGGTTTGCCCGCCGGATTGATATCGCCCGCCACTGGCGCGAACATCACCCGTTTGGCGGCGAATAAAGAAACACAAGGTCCCAATGACAGAAACCACCCAATCCCTGTTTGAAACCCGCCCACCCAGCACACTCGCCGAGAGCGCGTTCGTGTCGCTCTATGGCTGGGTTTACGAACATTCACCGTGGGTTGCCCATCAGCTTTATGACCGCGGCATCACGAAAAACCTCGATAACCCTGCGGCGCTTGCCGATGCCATGGCCGCCATCGTCAATGGCGCGGTTGATGCAGACAAACTCTCGCTGCTGCGCGCCCATCCCGATCTGGCAGGCAAGCTTGCGCTGGCCGATCTGACCGCGTCGTCGCAAAGCGAACAAAAAGGTGCCGGGCTTGATCAATGCTCTGCCGATGAACTGGCCCGCTTTACCGAACTGAATGACCTTTACAAACAAAAATTCGGTTTCCCGTTCATCTTTGCGGTCAAGGGGTTCCATCGTACCGACATTCTCGAAGCGTTTGAGCGGCGTGTAAAAAACGATACCGAAACCGAATTTAACGAGGCAATCAATCAGGTTCACCGCATTGCCAAATTGCGGCTTGAGGCCTTGTAACAAAGGCCTGAAACCAGAACTTGCCCCACCAAATAATAAACGACAAAGTCAGGATAAAACGATCATGAGCCATCAGGAAAACACCAACGCGCCGGAATTTACACGGCGTTTTGTCAACCTTGCCGACGAACGTCTGGGCGCGAAGGCTATTTTTGCGACCGATGATTTCTTTGCTGACAAGCAGCGCATGCTGCAAACCGCCGATGCGGTGTTTTATCCTGACCGTTATGACGACCACGGCAAATGGATGGATGGCTGGGAAAGCCGCCGCAAACGCGTCGAAGGCCATGATTACTGCGTGGTCCGTCTGGCGACATCTGGCCGTATTTACGGTGTCGATATCGACACCAGCCACTTCACCGGCAACTTCCCGCCCGCCGCATCCCTTGAAGGCTGCTATTGCCCGGATGGCGATCCCGGTGATGACGCCACATGGGATGAAATCGTTGCCCCCTTGGGCCTTGGCGCCAGCGCCCATCACTATGCCGATGTGACATCGGATGCGATTTATACCCAT
Organism: Thalassospira sp.; assembly: GCA_048264285.1. Taxonomy (GTDB): domain Bacteria; phylum Pseudomonadota; class Alphaproteobacteria; order Rhodospirillales; family Thalassospiraceae; genus Thalassospira. The sequence goes on along the minus strand of JBLXDD010000017.1, from coordinate 76,444 downwards.
GTCCGCCTGCATATTTATCCCGATGGCGGTGTTGCCCGCCTGCGCATTTACGGGCGCCCGAACCGCGACTGGACGGAAATGGCGGCCAAGGGCGAACAGGTCGATCTGGCAGCGATGATCAATGGCGGTGTTGTTGTTGACTGGTCCGATGCCCATTACGGCAACCCCAATGCCATTCTCGCCCCCGGTCGCGGGGTCAATATGGGCGATGGCTGGGAAACCCGCCGCCGTCGTGAACCGGGCAATGAATGGCTGATTGTCGAACTCGGCAACCCCGGCGAGATTGAAAAAATCATCGTCGACACCTGCCACTTCAAGGGCAACTATCCCGACCGTGTGTCGATTCAGGGGGCATTTGTTGACGGTGAAAAGGACAAGTCGCTGCGTGCACGTTCGATGTTCTGGTCGACCATCCTGTCTGAGCACAAAATGCAGGCAGACCACATCCACGAATTTGATGCATCCGCCCTAACCGTCAATGGCCCTGTCACCCATCTTCGGGTCAACTCGATCCCCGATGGCGGCATCAGCCGTTTGCGCATTCTCGGCAAACCAACGCAGTAACGGGGCAGATTGATGCAGGTTCCCATCGAACAACTGACCCCGGAGGCCTTTGCCCCCTTTGGCGAAGTCATCTCGACCGCCACCGCGCGCGACACCTACAAGATCAATCAGGGCACCACGACGCGCTTCCATGATATCTCGCGCGTCGATGTCGGCGACGAAGGCGGCGCCCCGATCATCAGCATCTTTCGCGGCACCCCCCGGCCAAAGCCGATTGAAATCAGGATGATGGAACGCCACCCGCTGGGGTCACAGGCCTTCATCCCGCTATCGGGTCAAAAGTTCCTGATTGTCGTGGCACCGGGCACCGATACACCCAAACCCGAAGACCTGCGCGCGTTTCTAAGTGATGGCACCCAAGGCGTAACCTATGCCAAAAACGTCTGGCATCACCCGCTTTTGGTGCTTGAAGAAGACAGCGATTTTCTCATCGTGGACCGCAGCGGTCCGGGCAACAACCTCAATGAAATTGACCTGCCACGGGTCAATGGCGAGGTCATCACCCTTGATTGGGCCTGAACCGATCTAAGCTGAGATCAGTCCAAGTTTTTTAGGGCACCCAAGGCAAAGCCGCGCCCCATCACAAAGACAGGGCGCGGCATAAGATCCACTCATACTTACAATCTAGAGACCTAATAGCGCTAAAATCACCATGATCACGAAGTAAGCAATTTGAGTTACCTTGTGGACTACATCTAAGCGATTGTTAAGTTTGCTCAAATATACATTTGGACCTTTATTCTGCGATAATTGCTGAAGGCCAGCGAAGTGAGATTAGGTTAAAATTGGGTTGTATCCCAACTCCGTTACAAGTAATTTTGTAGCTAGTGATCTTACTTGTGGCCTTGCATTATCTTTGTGAGCCAACGAGAAGTTACAGAGGCGAGGGTTGTTGCGCAGCTCTCGCCTCTTTTTTCTCAAGCAACATTCTAGTCCATTAACGACAAGCTAGACCACAAATCTTTGTGGTTGACATTTATTTGAGCCACAACATGTTGTGTCCTCCCTACACAAAGCCAGTCGATCAATTACTAAATAATGTGTAAGAAGATATTTTTGCCGACATCTACTCACCATACAATCCCCCCGAAAACTTAAGAGAATCATCACTGATGACTTAAACAAATCAGTGGCAAGCAAAGAAAAGTAGACATCTCGTAAAAAACGCCAACCCACAACAAGTTGTGGAAAAAAAAGAATCACAAAGACAAAGGCACATCTTCTCGAACAACAGCAAAACCCACGATCAGAGATGATGTGTTTGATCATGCAAACCTACTGCGCCGGCGCCACGGCCCCGCCATTCAAATCCAGCGCCAGCAAGCGTTTCTGAATGGTCTGCGACAGAACCGGTCCGGCCCCGGCCTGCAATGCCCGTTGATAGGCCGCACGCGCCATATCGGTCTTACCCATCGCCAGTGCATTGTCGGCGAAATGCGCAATATGTTCGGCCGTCGGCATGGCCTTATTGGCGCGGATAAAAACTTCCTCGGCTTCCTGGTAGCGCCCCTGGCGATACAGGATCAATCCATAGGTATCAAGCGCACCGGGATCATCCGGGGCGACCTGCAAGGCCTGCTTTGACAGGCGTTCGGCCTCCTGCAGGTTTTCACCGCGCACCGCATAATGATAGGCCAGCCAGTTCGCTGCCCCCATATTACCCTGACCTGCGGCCTGATAAGCCTCGGCCGTCATGGTGTCACGGTAAGAAGTAATCACGCTTTCAATCGCATCCTGATCAAGCCCGTCTACCCATGTCAGGCCGACCCGAACCGCCTTGCAGCCCAGTCCATTGGCCTGACTACACATCGCGACTGCTTCCTCGACCGCACCGATGACGGTCGCGGTTGGCCCGGCGGCATATTCCTTGCCGCTGTCATCACGTGCCAAGGCCTTGAAATCAATCATCGCCCGATAACGATCATCAAGCTTCTGCTCGGTCGGGGCAGCAAACATGTCCTGCGGCTCCCAGCTTGCACCGGTATCCCCGCAGGCAGAAAGACTCATCATAAGAAGGCCAAGACCCGCATAACGAGCAAGAACGCGGACAGATGATAAACAGCAATGCGACAAGGCGAATGTTCCCTGCTTGATAGTAAATTTCATCAACATCCTAGCGGATTTGCGTAAGACAGATATTAACAAAGCGCGACAAAATCACAGCACGAACTTGACTTTGGTGCTACTGGGTCACACCCTTAATGTGCGAAGGAGGTCTCTCATGACTGTAAAATCCTCTATCTCATTAACCGATAGCCAGAACGCCTATGCACGCGAACTGGTCGAGCAAGGCAAATACCCCAGTGTCAGCGCCGTGCTTCAACAGGGTCTGGAATTGCTACGTCAGAAATCCGAAGCCGAGTCCCTTGAAACCGAAGCACTGCGCCAGATCGTTACGGAACGGCGTGAGGGTGAATTTATCGCCAGCACGGCGATGAAAGATCGGCTTTCAGCCATCGCCACCAAAAAGCATGCATCGCATGACCTATGAGGTCATCTATTCGGCAGATGCCGCGCGTGACTTTGAATTGATCTTCGACTTTCTGTTTGAAAGTTATGTGGGGTTTGGTGAAGCCACGGACAGTGCTCTGTCCCACGCCCATCAGCGCCTTATCGATATTCACGGCGATATCGAAAAACTTGGTAAGGCACCTTATTGCGGCACACTGCATGACGTCATTGCACCGGGACTTCGTCACGTGACACTTGGCCGTGCCATCGTCTGGTTTGACATCCTTGAGGACGCCAAAAACGTCCGTATCCTCGCCATCTTCTTTGGCGGTCAGGATCATGTCCGTCACATGCTGGCACGGCTTCTTCAATAGGTATCCACGATCCGTTCAGCAAAGAAAAAGCCGCCGGGATCAAAGATCCACAGCGGCTTTAACACGCTGGCGTTAAACGCCAATATCAGGGCAACACTGCCATGCGCTTAGGCGCGGCGTTCTGCGATCATTTTTTTGATTTCGGTGATCGCAAGCGCCGGGTTCAGGCCTTTCGGGCAGGTATTGGTGCAGTTCATGATCGTGTGGCAACGATACAGGCGGAACGGATCTTCGAGTGCGTCGAGACGCTCACCGGTATATTCGTCGCGCGAATCTGCCAACCAGCGATATGCCTGCAGCAGAACCGCCGGGCCGAGGTAACGATCCGAGTTCCACCAGTAAGACGGGCACGCGGTCGAGCAGGAGAAGCACAAAATGCATTCCCACAGGCCATCAAGCTTGGCACGCTCTTCACGCGACTGCAGACGTTCGCCATCGGGCGGGGTCGGGCTGTCAGCTTTAAGCCACGGCTCGATCGATGCGAGCTGCGCATAAGGCTGGGACAGATCCGGCACCAGATCCTTCACCACCGGCATATGCGGCAGCGGATAGATTTTAACCTCGCCCTTGATGTCTTCGATCGGCTTCAGACACGCAAGCGTGTTACGGCCATCAATGTTCATCGCACACGAACCGCAAATGCCTTCACGGCAGGAACGGCGGAAGGTCAGGGTCGCGTCGATCTCGTTCTTGATCTTGATCAGCGCATCCAGAACCATCGGCCCGCATTTGTCGAGGTCGATGTCATAGGTGTCGGTACGCGGGTTATCGCCACTGTCCGGATCAAAACGGTAAATCTTGAACGAACGGACATTCTTCGCGTCAGCCGGCGCAGAGAACGTTTTGCCCTCTTTGACGACCGAATTGGCGGGAAGATTGAATTCTACCATCTCTCAAATCCTCTCTTGCCGCGCCTTAATAGACGCGCTCTTTCGGCTCGATATACGACACTTCATCCGTCAGGGTGAAGGTATTGACCGGACGATAGGTCAGATCAACGCCATAGCCCTTCTCGGTGTCGACCGTGGCAATCGTGTGCTTCATCCAGGTTTCGTCATCACGCTTCGGATAATCTTCGTGGGCATGTGCACCACGCGATTCATGACGCGCTTCTGCCGAATTCATGGTTGCCGCGGCACAGGTCATCAGGTTCTCAAGCTCGAGAGTCTCGACCAGGTCCGAGTTCCAGATGAGGGAGCGATCCGAAACACCGACGTCGGGAAGCGTCTTGGCGGTTTCAGAAAGTTTCTCTTTGCCCTCTTTAAGGATTTCCGCAGTCCGGAACACGCCGCAGTTACCCTGCATGACGCGCTGCATTTCCAGACGGATATCCGCCGTCGGACGCGAACCTTTTGCCCAACGCAGACGGTCAAAGCGTGCAATCGCCTCGTCACCGTCGGTGGTTTTAAGTTCCTTGAAGGATGATTTGGCATCGACCACTTCGGCTGCATGCAGGCCACATGCACGGCCAAACACAACAAGGTCAAGCAACGAGTTCGTCCCCAGACGGTTCGCACCATGGACCGAAACGCACGCCGCTTCACCAGCCGCCATCAGGCCCGGAACGATGGCGTTCGGGTCTTTGGCAGTCGGACGAAGAACCTCGCCCTTATAGTTGGTCGGGATACCGCCCATGTTGTAATGGACCGTCGGCAGGACCGGGATCGGTTCCTTGGTCGCATCAACACCGGCAAAGATTTTTGCGGTTTCGGTAATGCCCGGCAGACGTTCCCACAGCACTTCCGAACCAAGATGTTCAAGGTGCAGGTGGATGTATTCGCCGTGTTCACCAACACCACGACCATCACGGATTTCCTGTGCCATACCACGCGACACGACGTCACGCGATGCAAGGTCCTTAACGGTCGGCGCATAACGTTCCATGAAACGTTCGCCTTCGGAGTTGGTCAGATACCCGCCTTCACCACGGGCACCCTCGGTGATCAGGCAGCCTGAACCGTAAATGCCGGTCGGGTGGAACTGAACGAATTCCATATCCTGAAGACCAAGACCCGCACGGGCCACCATGCCATGACCGTCACCGGTACAGGTATGGGCCGAGGTACAGCTAAAGAACGCACGGCCATAACCGCCCGATGCCAGAATGACCATCTTGGCGTTAAAGCGATGCAGTTCACCGGAATCCAGATCCCAGGCCACCAGACCTTTGCACGAACCGTCATCATCCATGATCAGATCAAGGGCGATATATTCGACAAAGAATTCTGCTTTATGCTTCAGGCACTGCTGATACAGGGTATGGAGCATGGCGTGACCGGTACGGTCAGCGGCCGCACAGGCACGTTCAACCGGCGCCTTGCCGTGATCACGGGTGTGACCACCGAACGGACGCTGATAGATTTTGCCATCTTCAGTCCGCGAGAACGGCATGCCGTAATGTTCAAGTTCATGAACCGCCGGAACGGCGTTACGGCACATATATTCGATCGCGTCCTGGTCACCGAGCCAGTCCGAACCCTTGACGGTGTCATACATATGCCACTGCCAGTGATCCTCGGACATGTTGCCAAGCGATGCACCGATACCGCCCTGAGCAGCAACGGTGTGCGAACGGGTCGGGAAGACCTTGGTGATACATGCGGTTTTAAGGCCGGCTTCAACCGTGCCCAGTGTCGCGCGCAAACCCGCGCCACCCGCACCCATAACAACGACGTCGTAGTTATGGTCGATAATTTTATAAGATTCACTCATTGGCTCAGGCTCCGGCAAAAACGATACGCAGGACTGATACGATGGCCGCCACAGACAGGAATGCCGCGACCGCCTTGATCAGCATCAGCGAGATCACTTCTGCTTTACGGTTATGCACATAATCTTCGATCACGACCTGCAGACCGTGCGTAAAGTGCACGGCAACGCTGACGATCAGAAGGATCATCATGGTCGAATGGAAATACGAGCTCAACCAAGCCTGAACAGCATCATAATCAGCTGTGTGCCCGGCAAGAATCGAAACGATGAACCAGATGCCGAGCGGAAGGTTTGCAGCAGCCGTAACGCGCTGGGTCCACCAGTGCGAAGAGCCACTTTTGGCTGAACCGAGACCGCGGACACGGCCCAGATCGGATTGCATCTTCATGACAAGTTGTCCCCTCTTGCCCGGCCTTAGGCCAGACCGATGATCCAGGTGATAATGGTCAGCACGACTGCCGCGCCAAGGACGATCGGGTTGCCTTTGGCTGCCCCTTCATTCGTCAGGCCGCGACCGGTATCCCAGATAAGGTGACGGATACCGTTGCAAGCGTGGTAATAAAACGCCGCTGTCCAACCGAACAGCAACAGCAGACCGAACCACGAGGTGAAAAATGCGTGATAGCCATTAAAGGCATCACGACCGGCGCCGGCACCAATCAGCCAGGACGCCAAAAATACGAAACCAATGGCAAGGCCGACACCCATCGCACGGAAGGAGATGGACATCTTTGCCGTCATCGGAAGCCGGTACACCTGCAAGTGCGGAGACAGCGGCCGATTGGCTTTGCTCATAGCGGAATTGCCTC
>JBLXDD010000017.1:0-69524 GCA_048264285.1 Thalassospira sp. | reverse complement strand
TGCCGTCATCGGAAGCCGGTACACCTGCAAGTGCGGAGACAGCGGCCGATTGGCTTTGCTCATAGCGGAATTGCCTCTTCTCAAAGTAGCTGGCGGGAAAGCAGGGTTTATTTACCCATGCAGCGAGTTTGAGTCAATCTGAACCCCTTTTTAAACCAAAGATTTCAGTGACAAAATGCCTCAGCTGCCTCCGTTAAACTACGTAAGTTGACCTCTCAGATACCGTAAACACCCTGCGGGAGGGGTGCTGCGAAAGACGCGGGTCTTTCCCATACGGCGTAACGTGCTTTTAGCAATCGCACAATTAGACCTTCTTACGCAAGGAAACTGCCTGCGGATCGAGTCTTATTTATTGCAAACACATGTGAATGGACGTCTATCCAATCAAGATCAGGCTGCTACACACTGCGAAATTGGCGTCCTACCGCGCAGATTTCTGGCGAGTCAGCGTGGAATCAGCACCGTGTAATCGAAATCAAGCAAGACATCAGACAGGTATTTGCCATCCGCCCCCTTAAGCGGAAAGTCACTGGCCTGACGATCACGCACCGCAACAAGACGAAGGCGAAGCGCACCAATATCCCGACGGCCGGGCACTTCAAATTTACCCAGAACCTCGGACCAGGCAAAGATCGTATCCCCGGCAAAGGCCGGATTGGCGTGCGTCCCGGCATTTATCGCGGCGACCTTGAACGCATTGCCAAGCCCGTTAAATGAAAGGGCACGGCAAAGCGAAATGATATGCCCGCCATAAATCAGACGCTTGCCAAACCGCCCGCCATTGGCCGCCACCTGATCGAAATGAACCTTGGCGGTGTTTTGATAAAGACGGGTTGCGATCTGGTGTTCGGCTTCTTCAAGGGTCATGCCATCGACATGATCAATTTTTTCACCGACATAATAGTCATCCCAACGATGCGGTGATCCCGAAAGCTCTGTCGAATAGCCCGAAACATCAAGCCCGACCGGGATCTGAAACGCCTCGGGCGCGACCACACCGGGCAATTCCGGCAGGACCGTTTCCGGGGCCGGGGCACTCTCATCGCGTTTACGCACCATGACCCAGCGATTGTAATCAAGCACCATCTCGCCGCGCTGATTACGCCCGACGGAATTGACATACACCACACCGGTTTTGCCGTTGGAATTTTCCTTGATTCCGGTGACGGTGGAAACCGAACGCACCGTATCGCCGGGATAGACCGGAACACCAAACACGCCGCCGGCATAGCCCAGATTGGCCACCGCATTCAGCGACACATCGGGCACCGTCTTGCCAAACACCATGTGAAACGCCAACAGGTCATCCACGGGTGCTGCCTTATAGCCGATGCTTTGGGCAAATTCGTCAGATGACTGCACGGCAAAGCGCGGGCCATAAAGCCCGGTATAAAGCGCAACATCCCCGCTTGTAATCGTACGCGGCGTGGCATGGCGGATTTCCTGTCCGATCTGGAAATCCTCAAAATAATTGCCCGGGTTGGTCTTTGACATTCGATTGCCTCCCTGAAAGGCCGGATTTTCTGTAAACACCGGTGCACGCCATTTTGGCTGTCTTGCTTGCAGCCATTTTCGTTACTCGGCGCGACCGGTTTTGTCTGATGCTGTTGCTGCGCTTAGGCGGCGTCCATTTCCGCGATCAAATCGGCCATCGCGACCAGCTTCTTGGCCGACACCACATGCAGATTTTCAATCAGCTTGCCATCCACCACGACAACGCCCTTGCCTGCGGCACTGGCTTCTTCGTGGGCGGCAATGATTTTACGCGCCCAATTGATCTCGGCCTCTGCCGGGGCAAAGGCCTTGTTGGCCACGTCAATGGTTTTGGGATGAATAAGCGTCTTGCCATCAAAGCCAAACTCGCGCCCCTGTTTGCAGGATGCGGCAAACCCGGCATCGTCCGACAGATCAAGATGCACACCATCAAGGATCGCCAGCCCATAGGCCCGCGCCGCCAACAGACAAAGACCAAGGCTGGTCACCATCGGCAAGCGATCCGGGGTATGGGCACAGTTCAGATCTTTCGCCAGATCGGACGTCCCCATGACAAACCCGCCCAGCCGCGGGTGCGCCCCGGCAATTTCCTTGGCATTAAGCATCGCAAGCGGCGTTTCCATCATGCACCAGATGGTCATACCTGCGTGTGCGCCTTCGGCCTCCATGATGTTGGCAACCTGGCGCACCGTATCGGCACTTTCGACCTTGGGCAGCAAAATCGCATCCGCCGATGTTTTGGAGGCCGCAACGATGTCCGCATAGCCCCACGGCGTGTTCAGGCCATTGGTTCTGATCTGGATTTCACGCTTGCCATAACCACCCTTGGCCAACGCACTCACAATCTGATCACGTGCAGTATCCTTGGCGTCTGGGGCCACCGCATCTTCAAGATCAAGAATAAGCCCGTCCGCCGGAAGGCTTCGGCCCTTTTCAAGAGCACGTGCATTCGATCCCGGCATATACAAAACAGAACGGCGCGGACGCGGGGCAGCAGCCATCAGGAATCTCCCGTTTGATAATATTCGTACAATATTTGATATTTATTTTTACGAAAATTACTCAAACTCACGTTCCGCTGCAAGTGACTTTTTTGCAGTGCGGCATATATCTTGCGGGATTTAAAGGCTGTTCCGTTTAGCTTGACGCGGTTTTGGTTATTCCGGCGTCCCGAACAATCCGGTCATCAGCATGCTGGTGACCGATGGCACCTCATTCAGCGCCCGGCCATTGGACAGGAACACCACCACGGTTTTTTGGTCCGGGAACCAGGAAAACTCTGCGGAATAGCCGAAATAGATCCCGTCATGGCCCCAGACCGGGCCCCAGTCGCTTGACCCGATCATAAGCCCATAGCCATATGCCCCATCCCCGGCAAAGGCGGTATCGGTCGTTGCGCGTTCCAATGCATTGGGGCCCAACAGCACCCCGTCCACAAACAATGCCCGGGCAAATTTGACCATATCTTCGGCTGTGGAAATCACCCCGCCATCGGCCAGTTGATCGCCAACGTCATAATCTGTCACATCTTCAAGCTGCCCGTCCCCGTTGGCGTCATCAAACCCGCGTGCCAACAAGGCGGGTCTCGGATAACGGCCAAAGGATGTGTTGATCATTTCGGCGGGTTCGAAAATCCGGCGATTAAACACCGCCTCGATATGATCCCCCTCGACCGCTTCGATCATCACGCCCAGCAAGATGAAATTACTGTTGGACGCCGCATAATTCGTTCCCGGCGCAAAATAGGCATCCCGATCTGCAATCAAGGGCAACAGTTCAACATTGCGCCAGCCATGCTGCGGATCACGCCCGACCAGTTCGAAAAAGAATTCGCCATCAAGATAATCGGGAATGCCAGAACTGTTGCGCAAAAGGTCGCGAATGGTTGCGCGATTGCCATTGGCGATACGTTCGCGGAATTCTTCCGGCATGTATTTGCCAATCGGATCGGCCAGATTAATGCGTTTCTCGGATGCCAGTTGCAATGTCACAACCGCCGTCATCATTTTGGTCAGCGACCCGATATAGAACTGCCGGTCGTGTGTCATGCCGGTATTCGGGCGCACACTGGCATAACCGGTTGCCGCATAACGCACACCGCCATTCTGATCACCAATCGCCACCACCCCGCCCGGGAGCCCGGCATGCGCGACATATTGATGCAGGAATTTTTCCAGTGGATCGGTTGGTGCTTTTTTGGAACCATCACTTTGCTGGGCAACAGCCGGCCCGATTGGCGCGACGACAAACGCCACCGCCAAAACCACCGCCATCGCACACGCGGAAATACGCCAGAATACTGCGTTCAAATCAGTTACTCATCTTGCCCAACCATGCCCATATTTGGACAAATTGCTTTCTGCCCGGTTAATCCCGGCTTTATGAAATCAATGCGTACCATGCTTCAAGTGCGTCCCGAAACTCGTCCGTCGGAACTGAAATAGCTTCCTCTCCGGTTTCCTCATAAACCGGAATGATTTCAGTAATCTTTGCCCCCACCTTAAGCATGTAGGCATTCATGCCCATTTCCCAAGATGTCACATCCCCATTCTGGACAGCAGCAATTTCATCAAGCACCCATTTTGCTTTCTGCGGAACCGATTGAATATCGGTAGCAAGACAGGCGGCAATCCGATCATGTGCTGGATCACCTTCTTTTTTTCCTGGCCACCCTGGTCGATGCTTCATGCCGCCTGCCTTTTTCTAGATTTTATCCATTACGCAACTTAACGGTTCGGGAACGCCGTATTCACGTAAGGTTTTCCCAGGCTGATATTGAACAATGCATCATTATCCGCATTGCAATATTGGGTTTCCGTGCCATCGGTCGGCTTCGGATCAGGACGGTTCGGTCCGCATTCTCCCCAGACACAAGCGCTGTTGTTTGCCTTGTTGGCATAGGCATAAAGAACCGATTTTACGACCTGATCTTTGCTGCAGCTATCGGGAAACATCGTCGAAGACTTGGATTTTCCATTCATCGAAAATGTAATCTCGTAGATGCCTCTCGCATCAGGTTGCACCGTCACCGTCACATTGCTGACAGTTGTCGGATTGACCCCACCCGGACGAGAATGAAACCCTTTCACCTTGTTTGACGAATATTCTCCGCAGAAAATATGCGTCTCGTTTAGGGTAACACCACCGTGATTGACACTGCCCGCCGGGCAGGCAACCTGCGCGGATGCTTGGCCGATGCTGACAAGGGCAAGGGCGCAAAACGCCAAAACCCCAAAGGCAGCACCATGGAAAAGCTTGGAAAATTTCGTCATGAACGAACTCCTTTACTTTGTCCGATACAGTTCCTGACCGCGCCGAATGGCACGGTCATACTGCCAAGATCAGACGCAGCACCCCAATGCGTGTGAAGGCAATCCGGTCCGCCCCTCAAAGCTGCGAAAATTCAAGCCCGATCCGCAGCGCCAGCACGCTGGCCGGCTCAAAGCGCATTGGCACCCCGCCAAGCTTCCCACCATGCCACTGCGCCTTGGTCAGAACAAACGCGCCGAGCGGCAAGGCATGACTGCCCCGGAAATTGACAAGGGCTCTGATTTCCTTGGGCTTGCGGATGGCTTCATCACGCCACAAACAATGATAGGCAAAAAGCGGCGTGCCCGACCGGCGATCAAGGAACACAAACGGCACTTCATATTGCCCCCAACGCGCGTAATACAGGCTTTCCATCCCGACGCTTGAGCTTAAAAACTGGGTCTGGATGGCAGTTTCGGCAAGTCGCGTGATGGTGGCACTATCGGATGCCCGCCCGCCGATCAGACCGGCCCGAAGCCCCGGATGGATCAGATGCACCTTGAATGCGACGGCACGCTGGAACGGCTTGGCATCCTGATCCACCCGCTCAAGCCGGCGCACAAGCCAGGCACTTTCAAGATATTCAAGGTAACGCCTGAGCGTGTTCTTGGCGATATCAAGCTCGCGCGCTAGCACCTCGATCGAAAATTCCGATCCGGTATTATAGGCCAGAAGCGCAAACAACCGGTGTAAATCCGACGGGCTTGAAATGCCATGCAGGCCCGGCAAATCTGAATGCAATGATCGATGAATGGCCCCGGCTTCGCCATTGGCATCGTGAAAACCGCCTTCATTGATATAGTCTTCAAACAGATCGTTCAGTTCGACCAGCCCGTCTGGCACATCGGCGGTATAGCGCCCGGCATTGGGCGTTTCGGGCAAAACGTCACCCGGCGCGATGCCCTTTTGTTCCAGATATTCGGCAAAACTGAAGGGCGGTAAAAACAGGCTTTGGATATATTCCGCATTATCGCCCGCAGGGGCCAACGCGCTGACCGCAACCACGCGCAACATCGGATCGGATGCCAGCAATTTAACAAGGCTTGCCTCCCACGCGCGTTGATAGGACACCTCGTCAATAAACAGCCAAAGCGGATGATCAGCCGAAATCCCCCGCATGGCGCGCAGTAATTTCGGCAAACGCGGCAGGTCGATTTCCAAAAATAGCGGATGTTCAAGCGACACATAACAAACATGCCGACGCGGTGTATCATTATTCAAAAGTTCCGCCACCGCCTGACGCATCATGACGGTCTTGCCAACCCCGCGCGGCCCGGTCAGAACCAGCGCCTTCTGTCCGTCATTCTTTTCAATGGCCGCCCAGAACCGCTTGAAAAACGCCCGCTGCGGCAATCCCTGCACCTGATCATCGGTAACGCCATCCCACCAAGGGTTATCGAGCATCAAACGATGCAGAAAATCCTGTTCCCCGGGATGTTCGATCATGGTCGCCATATGATGTTCCCCAAATCGCTGCCTGCCCTATAGCGCACTATATGGGCAATTTTCCCGACTTTGCCGGAAAAACCTTTAAATTAGGTATAGTGATAAACGCTATTTGGGAATTTTTCTGCAAGGAACTGCAAACAAAAAGAAAAACCGGGCTGCTTTGGGCAGTCCGGTTTAACTGTTTGACGACGGTCCTTCGGGTCAAGACCCGTGCTAACGCGAGGGGGGATTTGGGGTAGCTGATAAAACCGCCGTCAATCTCGGCTGCCGAACAATGCCTTTCTTCGGATCGTCATTCCCGCGAAGGCGGGAATCCACCAGCACTTCAACAGGTTATGGATTCCGGGTCTGCGCTATGCTCCGCCCGGAATAACGAAACGGGCCGATTACGGTGATTACCGATAATCTCACGCCTTTGGCCCATCCGGCTTGCTGTCATTATCGGCCTTACCAGCTTCGTCATCCTCTTTCATTTTTTTGAATTCGGATGCCATGCGGTAATCACCAGATGCGACGAAACCTTCCATCGAACCGGTGCGCCGTTCCAGATCGTCAAACTGCTCGCGCAGCTCTTCCATCCAGCTTTCTTCATAGTCAACACCGACCGTCGGGCGTTCATCCGTGGCATCGGCTGCGCTATTGTTCTGGCGTGCAGCACGTCCGGCAGATGTGCTTTGCCCGGCTTTATTCACTTTACCGCGCAGGTTGGCAAACCAGTCAGGATGATGGACATAGGCCCATGCCAGACCAAACAGCATCACGCCAACCGGGAAGCTGAAAATCAGAACCAGAATGAAGGCAATCAGCACCCCTTTGCGCGGAATGCCAAAGGCTTCTGAAATGCCGCGCGTGGTCCGGCCGATCACACCATGACGCCTGGAACCGTCCGGGTTGTGCCGTGAACTACATCCACAGCGAGAGCGTCTTTTGTGACTGCGCCCAAAACCGTCTCCGGCAGTAGCTTGCTGAGCAGTCATATCCTGTTCCTCCATTCGGCAACCTCGGCATCTAACAGGCGTTCAAGTGTTTCAACACGGGTTTCAAGTCGATCTGCCCGCTTTTTCAGACCCGCCACCAATTCCTTTTCGCGGGCTGTCTGCTCCGGGCTTTGCGGACGTTGCTCTGCCTTCATGCGTTTCCAGACCGTGATGTAATGAAACACCACCCAGACCGGGCCGACAACGGCGATCAAAACGATAAGAGGTACGGCAATCGCCCACATGTTTGACATCTCAACCTTTACGCTGGCTCACGCGTCGAAACACGAAAACCCGTTACTTATTTATCTTTCTTCGCGTCGCTTTTCACGCGTGCTTTCAGCTCCTTGAGATCATCCTCGATCCCAAGCTCGGCCTCAAGGTCTTCGAACTGTTCTTCAAGGCTCTGTCCGCGACCAAGGTCCCAGGAGTCTGCACTCGCTTCAAGCTCGTCAATCCGGCGCTCCATCTGCTCATAGCGCAGAAGCGCTTCATCGATCTGACCGGAATGCAGCTTTTCCTTCATCTTGACACGCTTTTCAGCCGTCTGCATCCGGATTTCAACCGTACGCTGTTTGGCCTTGGCTTCGTTAAGCTTGTTCTGAAGCTTGTTAAGGTCCTCGTCATACTTGCCAAGGGTTTCCTCGATCACTTCCAGTTCACGCTCAAGCACAAGGCTCTGATCGGCCAGACGACGGCGCGCCATCAGCGCACCCTTGGCCAGATCATCACGGCCCTTGGAAACGGCAAACTCTGCCTTGGTATCCCATTCGACCTGCCCGTCATGAAGTTTCTTGAGCTTGCGCTCGACTTCCTTCTTGTCGGCAATCGCCTTGACGGCGGCGGAACGGACTTCGACCAGAGTGTCTTCCATTTCCTGGATCATCAACCGCACCATTTTCTCCGGATCTTCGGCACGATCCAGAAGCGCGTTGATGTTGGCATTTACGATATCGGACAAACGCGAAAACACGCCCATTGTCTGATCTCCTTGTTCATTCGGGGGACGTAAAAATTCTGCCCTCTCTATCTCAAGAACCGTGCCAGTTTTGAAATTCATTAAAATCAATGACTTAGAGTTGCTGCCTTTTTTCGATTAACTTTTATCGCGACAATATTGTCGTTTTTCGATACCGTTTTTCGCGAAATGGATAATTTACAACCGATATTGGGCGAAGACCCCGTTTTTCTGGCCGCGCTTGAACATGTTTCACGCCTGGCGCCGATTGAACGGCCATGCCTTGTGATTGGCGAACGCGGCTCGGGCAAGGAACTGATTGCCGCCCGCCTGCATTATCTGTCGCGCCGCTGGGGCGGACCGCTGGTCAAGGTCAATTGCGCTGCCTTGTCTGAAACCCTGCTTGATACCGAACTGTTCGGGCACGAAGCCGGGGCCTTTACCGGGGCGACAAAACGCCATATCGGGCGGTTCGAACGCGCGCACGGCGGCACCATCATCCTGGACGAAATCGCCACCGCCAGCCCGGTCGTGCAGGAAAAGCTTTTGCGGGTGGTTGAATATGGCGAGATCGAGCGCGTCGGCGGGTCAGAGGTCATCGAGGTCGACACCCGCGTCATTGGTGTGACAAATGAAAATCTCCGCGAACTGGCCAAAACCGACAAGTTCCGCGCCGATCTGCTTGATCGCCTCGCATTTGACGTGATTGCCGTGCCACCGCTTCGGCAAAGACCCGATGACATCCTGTTACTTGCCGAACAGTTCGCGCTCGAGATGACCAAACGTCTGGGCCGCAGTGTCTTTCCGGGCTTCTCCAGCTCCGCCGCCGAACAATTGCTCCGTCATCCCTGGCCCGGCAACATCCGCGAGTTGCGCAATGCGGTTGAACGCAGCATCTATCTTGCTGAGGACGACGAAACCCCGCTGGCCCACATCACCATCGATCCGTTCAAGGGTATCTGGTCCGAGACAGACCGTAACAAGCCGACACCTGCGCCAGAGGTCGACACTACGGAACCAGACACAAATATCGACTTCAAATCACAGGTCGCCAATTTCGAAATCAAGCTGCTTGAACAGGCCCTTCGCCAAAACGCCAACAACCAGACCGAGGCCGCCAAAGCGCTTCACCTCAACTATCACCAGTTCCGCAGATTGATTGAGAAGCACGGGCTTTTAGCCCGCCGCTAGAGCAATTTCCGATATCCTGACGATTTACGGCGAGCACCAATTTTCTTAGTGCTATGATCTACCCTAACGTTTACATTAAGCAAATCTAATCAATTCAATTGAGTCATTAGGATACATGTCAATGTTATCACATTTGCTGTCACTGAAACCCTGCAGACCAAGACGCCGGCCCGCTGTGGTCGCCACCCTTCTGGCACTTGGTCTTGCCGGATTAAGCAGCTCGGCAACCGCAGAGGAATGGCTACTCACCCCATATCTGCGTGCGGACCTTGGCTATTCCATGACCATTGACGATCAAGACGACTTTTTCGACAGCGCTGAGCGCGATTCAGTCGAATTGACAAGCTACAAAGGCCAGCGTTACCAGATCGGTGCCGGACTGAATCTTACGGATTATCTGCGGACCGACATCACGGTATCGTATGGTGCCCGCCTATCCGCCGCAGATGACTATCGTGACGCGGACGGCACACCAAACAAGCCGGCCAATCAACTAAATAGCGGCGCTTTCGAAACGTCCAACTGGACGACGATGATGAATGTTTACGTCGATCCGTTGAGCATTGCCGGTGCTAATGTCGGCGCCTTCTCCCCCTACTTGCAAGGCGGCATTGGTTGGGCGCGGAACAAAACAGAAAATCTTTTTTTCCCTGACAGCACTTTCATTCGTGGCGATACACATAACGACCTTGCCTGGCAGATTGGTGCAGGCGTCGGATACGCGATATCCGACCATTGGACGCTGGATCTGTCCTACCGCTACCTTGACATGGGAGAAGTACGCGGCGGTGACACGTATATCAATGGCGCGACCGCGACCAAAGTTGAAGCAACCCGGTTCGACCTGCGAGCCCATGAAATCATGATCGGCCTGCAATACCAGTTCTGAGACCGCCATGCGGCAACATCCTGAATTCACCTGATCTACGAAAACACCCCGGACCACGATATTCTCGTGATCCGGGGTGTTTTGTTTTGGCATGCCCGCAAGCAGACAGGCACCTTCGTCAATCGGCCAGTGCGCGTGCAATCACCATCCGCTGAATATCGGACGTACCTTCGTAAATCTGACAAACCCTCACATCTCGGTAAATACGCTCAACCGGGAAGTCCTTGAGATAGCCAAGAAAAAGGGGACAAAGAAAAAGGGGACAGATTTATTTTTAAGAATGTCGCCTCTGTTGAATGAATTTCATGGGAAATATCAGTATTGCCGGGCAGATGGCCGAAAGCTTTTGCGATATTGACATTACCCTCTTTGGCGAACTGATGGTGACCTCGCAGCAAGCACAGCATCACTGAAAAATAAATCTACCTCCTTTTCGCTGACTAGCATCGAAAAGTCGACATAGACAGACAGTCAGATAACACAGCAATCCTGACCAATCCTGACATACAGTACATTATTGTTGTTTTACCCCTGCCTAATAGGTATCTGGAACGCACAGATTTCCTTGGGGTTTAGGTCTACACAATGCATTCACAATTTTCGGCACCAAAAAAATCATCCCGTCTCTGCCAGACAGCGATTATCAGCGCTATTGCGCTTTTAAGCATTACCGGGGCAAACACCCCCGCACATGCAGATGACGGGTGGCTTTTTGCGCCATATCTGCGCGCAGACTTGGGATATTCCAGCACTGTTGACGATAATGCAGACCTGATTGACGCCACCCCGGAACGCGATGTTATCGCGAACTCGTCACAAAATGGCGCCCGCTATCAGATCGGCGCGGGCCTGCAGCTGAACAGCTTCTTGCGCACGGATTTGACACTGTCCTACCGCGATGGCCTGACCGAGGCAGAAAGCTACACCGACGCAGACGGCATTGCCAACAAAGCGGCAAACCGTTTGAGCGCAAACACTTTTGAAACATCGAACTGGTCGACAATGCTCAATGTTTATGTCGACCCGATGGCAGCAGCCGGCATCAAGACGGGGGCATTTTCCCCGTATTTGCAGGGCGGCATCGGATGGGCTCGCAACAAGACCGAAGACCTGGTATTCGCCGGTGGCGAAACGCATTTTGGCGCAACCCATAATGATCTCGCATGGCAAGTTGGGGCTGGCCTGAACTACGCCCTGACAGATCGCTGGAAAATCGACCTTTCCTATCGCTTTATCGACATGGGCGAAGCACGTGCGAGCAAAAACTTTGTGACCGGTGCTGGCACACCAAATACCCTTGAGCGAGAAGCACGTTTTGACCTGCAGGCCCATGAAGTCCTGCTCGGCCTGCAATATCAATTCTGATTGCATACGACCTGACGATGACAAGGGGCACGGTTTACTTGCCCCTTGTTTGTTGGTTTGCCCTCAATCGGCAAGCGACCTTGCAATCACCATCCGCTGAATATCGGACGTGCCTTCGTAAATCTGACAAACCCTCACATCTCGGTAAATACGCTCAACCGGGAAGTCTTTGAGGTAGCCGTAGCCGCCATGGATCTGGATCGCGGCCGAGCACACTTCTTCGGCAATTTCAGACGCAAACAGCTTCGCCATACAGGCCTCGGTCAGGCAGGGCTTGTGATCATCGCGAAGTTCTGCGGCGCGATGGACCAGCAAGCGCGCGGCATCGATCTTGGTCGCCATATCGGCCAAGCGAAACGCCACCGCCTGATGATCAATGATCTTCTTGCCGAATGTTTCGCGTTCATTGGCGTAATCACGTGCGGCCTCGAACGCCGCGCGCGCCATGCCGACGGACTGGGCGGCAATACCGATGCGCCCGCCTTCAAGGTTGGCAAGCGCGATCTTGTAGCCCTGCCCTTCCTCGCCCAGCATATTCTCGGCTGGCACCCGGCATTCAACAAAGGTGATCTGGCAGGTGTCAGATGCGTTCTGACCGAGTTTTTCCTCAACGCGGGAAACAACATAGCCCGGCGTATCGGTCGGCACGATAAAGGCAGAAATACCGCGTTTGCCCGCATCCGGGTCAGTGACGGCAAAAACAATCGCCACGTCACCTTCGGAGCCCGATGTGATGAATTGCTTTGAACCGTTGATGATCCAGTGATCACCATCGCGCACGGCACGGGTTTTAAGCGCGCTGGCGTCTGACCCGGCCTGCGGTTCGGTCAGGCAAAAGGCGCCGATCTTTTCGCCTTGCGCCATGGGCACAAGAAATTCCTGTTTTTGCGCCTCTGTGCCGAATTTCAGGATCGGCATGCAGCCAACAGAATTATGCACCGACATGATGGTCGATGTCGCACCGTCACCCGCGGCAATTTCTTCAAGTGCGAGCGCATAGGCAACATGATCCATACCCGCCCCGCCATATTCGTCAGGTACAAGCATGCCCAGAAAGCCAAGCTCGCCCAAGCCTGCTATGGCATCAAGCGGAAAGGTATGGTGCGCATCCCATTTTGCGGCATTGGGTTTGAGTTCGTTTTCGGCAAACTCGCGCGCGGTATCGCGCACCATGATCTGATGTTCTTCCAACCGCATAGCGGTCACCCTCCCAGTTTACGTCCGGTGGGCGATGTCCGGTCCTGCGATCAGAAAACAGGTGTGATCAGACCGGGCTTACTCTTCGCCCTGAACAAATTTGTCCTGCCCGGCATCAAAGCGCCACAGGATTCCTTCTTTCATGCCGTACCACCAGCCATGCAGCTTAAGGTCACCGGCCTCGACCCGTTCCTTGATGAACGGGAATGTCATCAGGTTTTGCAGCGAGTTCCGCACCGAATGGCGCGATACCTTGTCGGCATCCGGGCCATGTTCCAGACAGCATTTGGCAATACTGACCCATTCACCGATGAAGTCGCGATCGGGCACTTTGCCTGCTTCGCCGTGCTCGACCAGGGCCTGCATGCCACCGCACGCGGAATGCCCCAGAATGACGATATCCTTGACCTTCAGATCACGGACAGCAAACTCGATCGCCGAAGATGTCCCGTGATAATTTTCATCGGGCTCATATGGCGGAACAAGGTTTGCAACGTTTCGGATGACAAACATCTCGCCCGGTTCGGCATTGGTCAGGATGGCGGGATCAACACGGGAATCCGAACAGGCAATCAAAAGGACTTCAGGCCTTTGGCCCATATTAACCAGGTCCTCGACGCGTTCGGGTCGCTGCTCATAATACATCGCCTTAAAGCTTTTGAACCCGGCAAGCATCCGATCAACGGTTGGCTTTGGCATCTCGCGAAGTCCTTTATTCAGTCAACATGTCTGCCGACAAAATAGGACCAATTCGCCTAAGTTGATAGCCCCCATTCAAACCTTTTGAATCGTTCTAAACGCGTGGTCTCCTTTGTTCCGAGCGCAACCAAACCCTGACGTTTCTAGAAACGATCCGCGCGCAGCACCTGACAATCACTGATCGTGACAACACCGATATGGCGATCCACCACTTCGAACGCGGCTTCAAGCATCCGGTCAAGCTTCTCTGGCCGGATGATACAGATCACCTGAACCATCCCGCCCCCGCGCGACACAGTGTCATCGCGCCTCCAATTGCCTGACCGCCCCGATCCACCAAGGACCGGCAAAACGGAAAAGCCGGTAACCCCTGCCCCTTCAAGGGCTTCGCGCAGGCGACTTTCCATAATCGCTTCGATGATGATCGCCACACGTTTTGCATCATGCTTTTCCATGGGATTAACCTCCGTGAACGGCGCTGGCGATGGCAAGATACAACGGAATGCCAAGCGTCAGGTTGAAGGGGAACGTCACACCAAGCGACAGCGTAAGATAGACCGACGGATTGGCTTCCGGCAGGGCGACACGCATCGCAGCAGGCACCGCGATATAACTTGCCGATGCCGCCAGCACCATAAGCAACACAGCCCCGCCAAGTGACAATCCGATCACCAGCGCAAAGGCCAATCCAAGGCACGATCCGATCACCGGCATCAGCACACCAAAGGCCAGCGGCCCCGGACGCAGAACAGCCCGCCCCTGTTTAAGGCCACGCCCGGCAACCAGCCCCATATCCAACAGAAACAGGCACAAAACCCCCTGGAAGGGCGAAACAATCAATGCTTCGATCTTTGCCATGCCGTCGGCACCGGTGATCCAGCCTATAAAGAAGCTGCCGACCAGCAAAACGATTGAGCCATTGAGCAATATCTCGCGGATCAACGCGCCATCCATCCGGCCCTTGCCCCCCGATGACACCAGCAAAAGGGCCGAGAAGATGGCAGGTGCTTCCATCGCAGCAGCCACCGCAACCATATAGCCCTCTGCCATGATGCCCGAACTTTGCAAGACCGAGGTTGCCGCAACAAACGTCACAATAGAGATAGAGCCATAATGCCCCGCGACCGCTGCGGCATCTGTGCGGCTAAGCTGCGATATCCAGCGCAGCAAGGCAAAAGCAATGAAAGGCAATATGAAGGAAAGGATCACCCCGGACATCAGGGTCATGCCCAGTGTCAGATCAATCCCGTTGTTTGAAACCGCAACCCCGCCCTTGAAGCCGATGGCAAACAGAAGATAAAGCGATATCCCCTTGGCCACGGCTTCGGGGATCGTCAGATCCGATCGCGCAAGAGCGGCAGCCACGCCGAGAACAAAGAACAGAACAATAGGCGACAGAAGGTTCTGCGCCGCCAGACCCAACACGTCTTGCATGAGCACCCCGAAACAACAACACCGCAGCCTGTCGCAAACAGCCACCGACCCCGCAATAAAACGGCAAATCCGATAGCAGAACCACAATTCTTTGTCACCAGAAAGCCCCGCGCGGTGATTGCGGGGGCGTAATCTGGTTCACGTATTCCAACGGGAAATTACACAAGCTCGATCGCAACAGCGGTCGCTTCACCACCGCCAATGCACAGCGACGCCACACCCTTGGTCCCGCCATGGGTCTTAAGCGCATGGATCAGTGTAACGATCAACCGCGCACCGGTCGCACCAATCGGATGGCCCAGCGCACAGGCCCCGCCATGGACATTGACCTTGCCGTGATCAAGCTCAAGATCGCGGATCGCAGCCATTGCCACCACGGCAAAGGCTTCGTTGATTTCCCAAAGGTCAACATCGTCCTTGGACCAGCCTGCTTTACCCAGCACCTTTTTGATCGCATCAATCGGGGCGGTCGTGAACCAGCAGGGTTCCTGGGCGTGGGTCGCCTGACCAACGATCTTGGCAAGCGGCTTAAGCCCGCGTTTTTCGGCTTCAGACGCGCGCATCATGACAAGGGCAGCTGCCCCGTCTGAAATTGATGCCGAATGGGCCGCCGTTACCGTGCCATCCTTGGCAAAGGCCGGGCGCAGGGTTGGAATTTTTTCAGGCCTCGCTTTGGGCGGCTGTTCGTCAGCATCAATCGTCACCTCGCCCTTGCGGGTCTCAAAGGTGACCGGGGTAATTTCATCGGCAAAATGCCCGGACTTTGCCGCGTTTTGTGCCCGGGTCAGCGATGTGATGGCGTATTCATCCTGTGCTTCACGGCTAAAGCCATATTTTTCGGCGGTCGCCTCGGCAAAGGTGCCCATCGAACGGCCCTTGTCATAGGCATCTTCCAGCCCGTCGAGCGCCATGTGATCATAAACCCTGTCATGGCCGTATTTGTGCCCTGTACGCATTTTCGGAAGCAAAAACGGTGCATTGGTCATGCTTTCCATGCCGCCGACCACCATAATATCCGCCCCACCGGCGACCAGCGTGTCATGGGCAAACATCACGGCCTTCATGCCCGATCCGCACATCTTGTTGATCGTGGTCGCCCCCGCAGCGCGCGGGATACCGGCATTCCAGGCGGCCTGACGGGCGGGTGCCTGCCCCTGACCGGCGGGCAGAACGTTACCCATGATGACTTCGTCAATGTCATCGGCTGACACACCGCCGCGCGTTAATGCCGCCTTGATGGCAACACCGCCCAACTCGGACGCCGTAACGGGGGCAAAATCGCCCTGCAGGCCGCCCATCGGGGTGCGCGCACAGGAAACAATGACGATCGGATCGGAAGTATTCATGATATTTATCCTGTAGATGTGTGGGGCTTTGTGGCTCAGGCTGTTTCGCCGAACAATTCGCGACCAATCAGCATGCGGCGAATTTCGCTGGTGCCCGCGCCAATTTCATAGAGCTTGGCATCGCGCAGCAAACGACCTGTCGGATATTCATTGATATAGCCATTGCCGCCCAGCGTCTGAATGGCTTCAAGCGCCATCCAGGTTGCCTTTTCGGCGGCATAAAGGATCACACCGGCGGCGTCCTTGCGCGATGTTTCATCACGGTCACAGGCCTTGGCGACCTCATAGACATAGGCACGACACGCATTCATGGTGGTGTACATATCGGCAATCTTGCCCTGCATCAGCTGGAACTCGCCGATCGCCTTGCCGAACTGTTTGCGTTCATGAATATAGGGCACGACCACATCCATGCAGGCGCGCATGATGCCCGTTGGGCCAGCCGCCAGAACCGCGCGTTCATAATCAAGGCCGCTCATCAGAACACGGACACCGCCATTGAGCTGCCCCAGAATGTTTTCCTCGGGAACTTCGCAATCCTGGAATACCAGTTCGCAGGTGTTTGAACCGCGCATCCCCAGTTTGTCGAGCTTTTGCGCGGTCGAGAACCCCTTGAATGTTTTCTCGATGATAAAGGCGGTAATGCCCTTGGCCCCGGCATCCGGGTCGGTTTTGGCATAGACCACCAAGGTATCGGCATCCGGGCCGTTGGTGATCCACATCTTGTTGCCGTTAAGGATGTAACGATCACCCTTCTTCTCGGCCTTAAGCTTCATCGACACCACATCCGATCCCGCCCCCGGCTCGCTCATGGCAAGTGCGCCGATATGCTCGCCGCTTATCAATTTGGGCAGATACTTGGCTTTTTGTTCCGCTGTGGCGTTGCGTTTGATCTGATTGACGCACAGGTTGGAATGCGCGCCATATGACAGCGCGACCGAGGCCGAGGCGCGGCTGATTTCTTCCATGGCGATGACATGCTCAAGGTATCCAAGGCCGGTCCCGCCATCTTCCTCGGACACGGTCATGCCGAGCAATCCAAGATCGCCGAATTTGCGCCACAGGTCATTGGGGAACTGGTTGGTTTCATCAATCTCGGCCGCGCGCGGGGCGATTTCAGCCTCGGCAAAGGAGGAGACGGTTTCGCGAATCGCTTCGGCGGTTTCGCCAAGGTCGAATTTCAGTCCGGGGAAGTCGAAGAATGCCATTTTGGTGTTCCTGCCCTGCTTATTCTGGTTTTTTGATAAAAATGAATAATCGCGCTGATTATGCGACATCATCCAATAATTCCGGCGGCAGCTTCATGACCTTCAACGTCTGAAGCGAGGTCGCGCACAGAACCGGTTTTTCATTGCTGGTTCCAAAAACATCGATGCGGGTAACAATGATCGATCGACCACGTGAAACAACTTCGCCAACCGCGCGCAATTGATCGCCCATGCCAGGTGCGACGATGTTGAGTTTGTATTCAACCGTCAGCATCCCCTGATCGGCGGCGACCAAACTCCAGCCAGCAAAACCACCCGCAATATCCGCCAGCCCTGCAATCAGGCCACCATGGAAATAACCGTTATGCTGAATCAGATCAGCACGCGACGGCACGATGATTTCAACCCGACCCGGTTTGACATCCGCAACCTCTGCCCCGATTGACAGGTTATAGGGTTGCTGGGCGAAGCGTTTGCGCACTTCGGCATCGAAATCGGCGTTTTGTGGTTCGAACTGAGCCATGTCGCGGTCCTGTCGTGAATACGGTACGGCGTGATTTGGCGCACCGGGATATGACGCGACTCTTTTGTAGTTAACGTTAACGTTAACGTCAAATCAAATCCGCATAGCTATACCAATTTATGTCCAATTCAGAACCCGCCCCGATAGGACAAGACAGAATGGGATAGACTTTAATTGGTTTGTTCGCCCCATTCCCGAATGGCAGCCGTAAGCAATTCGGCCATGGCCCCTTGCGATACAAGATCAAACACTGCTTTGGAAATGCGCCCGCGCAATTCACCGGTATTGCATGCGGATTTATGAGACATGGTCACATAAAGGTTTTCGGTACTGACCGGCGTTTCATAGCTGCGGATATTGGTTATGTTTTCCTGCACTGCCATCGCCCTGCCCGGAAATTCTTCATAAATCAGATATTCCGCCCGATTAAGCGACAACATCTGAAGCCCCTGTTCAAGGCTGGGAACTTCGCGAATGGTCAGGTTATGGCGTGCATAAGCATCAAATTCCTGACCGAAACTGTTATTGATAACGGTCAAGCCTTCGATCCCGATCAGGTCGGACCATTTCTGATAGCGCAAATCAAAGTTATCGCGCGTCCAGATCACGGTGCGCGTCCCCTGAAAAGAGGGATGGAAATAATCCATATATCCCAGGCGCGGCATGGTCAAAAATGCCCCGGCGACCAGATCAATCTGGCCATCACGGACCTGTTGCTGCACACGGCCCCAGCCACCACCATAGATCACATCAATGGTCACACCGGCATTTTCGCCGACTTTCTTGATGAATTCAGCAGCCGCACCACGCAAATTGTGTCCGTCTTCGTCGACCCAAAGATACGGGGCGTAATCCGGATTCCCCGACGCGACCAGATGTGAACAATCACACTGGCCATTCGCATCGAAAACAAATCCGTTATTTTCGGTCTCGGCATGTGCCGTGGCGGCCCCGAAGGCCGGAGCCAGCATCATCGCCAGAAACGCAATCCTGATATTCATCATTCCCATTGTCGTCCTCGCCGCAGGTTGCCCCAAAGGCCGCTTGCGGATGAAGTATTATCCATTGGGCTAATATATATACGCAAACCCAACACTTATGAATAAGCATGAATGGATAATTTTCAACCTCTCGGTTCAGGAAAAAGCAAAGGACCAACCGTTTCCAGTCAGTCCTTTGTTTTTTCATATGTTTTGCAGGCCCAAACTGCGACCTATTTCACACCTGTTATCGTCACAGCAAACAGATGCCAGCCGATTCGGGGCCAGAATCGATCAGGCCGAGCGGCGCTTCATGCCCTGATTGCCACCACGGTTATCGCGGCGGGGACGGTCATTGAAGTCACGACGAGCGCCATCACGCCCCCCGTCACGATTGTCCCCACGGGCACCATCGCGACCACGGAAGTTGCCACCGCGTTCACCACGCGGTTTGTCGGCAAAACGACGTTCTTCACGATTGCCACCTTCGCCACGACCTTCACCACGGGGGCGGAAGTTACCACCACGACCGCCGCCACTACGCTCTTCGCGATCACCACGCGGAGCACGGTCATCATTCTCAAATCGCGGCTTGCGATCATTGCGGAAATCACCGCCATCACGACGCGGACGATCATTGAAGTCACGACGACCGCCATCACGGCCACCTTCGCGACCTTCTTCACGGCCACCAAAACCACGTGCAGCGCGATCGCCCTGGAAACCGCCATCGCGGCCACCGTCACGACCACCGCCAAAACCGCGTCCGCGACCACCGTCACGCCCACCGTCCCGGCCACCACCGAAACCACGACCACGGCCACCATCACGACCGCCGCCAAAGCCGCCGCGACCGCGACCACCAAAGCCACGACCGCCATCACGGCCACCACGACCGCCACCGTTTGAACGGGGCGGGGGGGCCGCATGGAATTCGTGATCTTCGTCGATATCGACATCCTGTTTGATCAGGCGTTCGATGTTGCGAAGCAGGCGAATGTCGCGCGGTTCACAGAATGAAATCGCGATACCTTCGGCACTGCCACGACCGGTACGACCGATACGGTGAACATAGCTTTCGGCATCTTGCGGCAGATCATAGTTCACAACGTGGGTAATACCCGGAACGTCGATACCACGCGCCGCAACATCGGTCGCAATCAGAACCGGGAAACGGCCATTGCGGAAGTTGCGCAGGATTTTCTGGCGGATGCGCTGTTGCTTGTCGCCGTGGATGGCATCGCTATCAATGCCTTCATCGCGCAGCTGGAAGGACAGTTCGTCGGCATCGGCCTTGGTTTTGGTAAAGACCAGAATACGTTCGGCTTCTTCACGGTTGAGCAACTGAACCAGAAGCTTGGTTTTGTCGTGACGTTTCACGAACATGCCAATCTGGGTCACACGTTCGGTCACGCTGGACTGCGGTGCGGTTTCAACCTTGACCGGGTCTTTGAGAAGACGGTCGGTCAGATGTTTGACTTCGGCCGGCATGGTTGCCGAGAACATCACCGTCTGGTGATTGTTCGGCAGCAATTCAGCCACGGTCAGAACGTCTTCGGAGAAGCCCATATCAAGCATACGGTCCGCTTCATCAAGGATGAAGACTTCGACATCGTCGAAACGTACCGTGTTGCGCGACATGTGATCAAGCAGACGGCCCGGAGTCGCAACCAGGATATCAACGCCACGGCGCAGTTCCTGAATCTGCGGTCCCATCGGCGAACCACCAAAGACAACAGACGAAAACAGGCGGATGCCTTTTTTGAAATCACGCAGGCACTGGCCGATCTGGGTCGCCAGTTCGCGGGTCGGCGCCAGAATGACAGCGCGCGGCTGCCCCGGTTTCGGGCGCATCGGGTTTTCAGCAAGACGCTGCAGCAATGGAAGGCAGAATGCGGCTGTTTTACCGCCACCCGTATGGGAAATACCCATCAGGTCCTTGCCTTCGAGAAGGGCCGGGATCGTGGCGGCCTGAATTTCGGTCGGCGCCGTGAAACCGGTAGCTTCAACATTACGCAACAGGGGCTCGATAAGATTGAGCCCATTAAAATCGGTCATAAAGGAAAGTCCTTCGTTTATCCGGTCGGCGCCATGTTAACGCCTGGTGAGCCTGCTCAAAACGCAGTCAAGACCGGTGCGCGGCAAAGAACAGCCACTGCGTCGGACCCTGCATGAGAGGCAAATGATGTGAGGCAAAAGCGTCATCACGCTGTTGCCGCCCTCGCCTTGTTCATACAGTTCCTGACAGCTCATTCTGTCTGTGCAAGCGAAGGAATGATCGGGGTGATACAGGCTCCTTTCCCATAAGTCAATCAATGCCCGCGCCGATCTGCCATGCAAAAACGCTTATGCCCGTCAAAACGCACACGTTTCTTTTTAAATTAATCATTTAATGCAACACTTGCGTGTGCGGATTGTAGAACTGCATTTCAGGAGGGCAAATTCCATGCGGTTTCGCGTTGTTACGGGGATTTTTTCAATTCCCGCGATCTGTCTGATTGTACTGCTTGCGATCATTGCAGCAGTTTCGTTGAATTACCAAACGAGTCTACGGAACGGAAAGTTTGAACAGATTTCGCATCTGACCGAGGGGGCTGTATCGATCATCGACAGCTATATCGCCAAAGCAAAAAGCGGCGAGATGACCGAAGACGAAGCCAAGGCCACAGCACTTGCTTTGTTAAACGATTACCGGTTTGACGGCGAAAATTATATCTACGCAACTGATTATAATCACTGCATGGTGCTTGATCCGTTGAGCCCCGAAGATGTCGGGAAATGCAACCCTGACAGCCGGGTCCGCAAAATGATTGTCAGCACGGCCCAGGCCGGTGGCGGCATCATTACCTATGAAACCAAAAAACCCGGCGAAGGCGACAAACTGATTGAAAAGGCGGCCTATGTCCGCCCGATTCAGGAATGGAACTGGGCGCTTGGCGCTGGTGTCTATATGGATGATGTTCAGTCCGAATTTGTTTCGGTCATCATTAATATCGTCATCATTTCCGTCATCGCCATCGTCATCGCAGGCGTTCTGTCATGGATTGTGGGAACGCGCATTGCACGCGGTATTCTTGGCCTGAGTGACAGCATCCGCGCCATTGCCGAGGGGGATTACAACGCACCGGTCGAAACCGATTCCCGGTTCATCGAAATCGGTGACATGGGTGAAGGTGTTCTTGCACTGCGTGACAAATCGGCACAGGCACAGAAGCTGGAAAACGAAGCTGCTAGCCAGAAGGCAAAAGCCGAAGAAGAGCGCCGCAGCAACATTCGTTCGATTGCGACCAAACTGGAAACCGAAGTCGGCGGCATTGCCGGAGCGGTTGACCAGTCGATCCAGCGCAGCAACGAACTTGCCATCAGCATGGCGCAAAATGCCGACGGGATTCTGGGGCAAAGCCAGCAAGCGGCAACGGCCGCCGGTGAAGTTTCACAGAATGTCGATGCGGTTGCAGCCGCAACCGAAGAACTGTCATCGTCGATCAACGAGATCAATGTCCAGATTGCGCAAATGTCGACCACGGTCGAACGGGCAACCGATGAAAGCCAAAGCGCATCCGACGATGTTGCCGGTCTTTCCGAGACCGTCGACAAGATCAAGGAAATCATTGGTCTGATCAATGACATTGCCGGTCAAACCAACTTGCTTGCATTGAACGCAACCATCGAAGCGGCCCGTGCAGGCGAAGCCGGCAAAGGATTTGCGGTTGTCGCAAACGAGGTCAAAAACCTTGCAACCCAAACCGCAAAAGCAACCGACGAGATCGCGACCCAGATCAACGATATTGTCGAAGGCACCGAGCGCGCTGTTACTGGTATTTCACGTGTTTCGGAAACCATCGAACAGGTCCGAGGCGCATCAACCGCAATTGCCGCAGCGATTGAGGAACAGGGTGCCGCGACGCAGGAAATCTCGGGCAATGCCAACCGCAGTGCCGATGGTGTCAAACAGATTTCCCATAGTGTTGACGAAACCATGCGCAGCGCACAACACACCACCAATGACGCAGATGAACTGAAATCAGCTTCGGAGGAACTTTCCAACCGCTCAGCCGAATTGACCCGAATCATCCAGCGTTTCTCAAGCGACTTGATAAAACAGGCTGAGAGTTAAAAGCCAGATCACGACAGAACAAAAGGCCGGACAGTTCGCTGTCCGGCCTTTTGTCTTTGTGCGCAATTCCGGCAAGTCTGTGCCTGATGGGTTTTTTACCGCATCCCAATCAGGCCGCATGGTTTTTAGAAGATTCTTTTATTGCCGGGACAATTCGCTTGCCTGTTTGTTGCAGGAAAACCCCGACCAGAATCGCCACCATCGCAGCAACATCAAGCAAAGCCACCGGTTCGCCCACCAGCATGATCCCCACGGCCATTGCCACCAATGGCGGCAGATAAGTAACCCCCGAGGCCGCCATAGCCCCCAGATTGGCAACGATGAAATAATACAGGATATAAGCCAGACCGGTGCCCAGAATGCCAAGCCCGACCACAAGACCCCAGGCGGTTTTCAGATCGGAAAACACGACATCAATATTCGTATAATCCGTGGCAACGGCAAAAATCGCCGTCGCAATACCGATCTGATAGGTCGAAAGTGACAGGGCAGAAAGCCTGAGTGGCGTTATGAATTTGCGCGCATAGACAAATGAACACCCGACACTGAGTGCGCCGGCAACCATGTAGGCCGTCCCGACCAGACTGACCCCGCCATCCGCCATCTGGGCACCATCAAGCTGCCAGGGACGGGCAATCAGCACCACCCCGCCAAACCCCAAAGCCACCCCGACAAGGGATTTCGGTGTCGGGCGTTCTTCACGCAGGAACAACAAGGCTGTCACAAAGGTGAATAGCGGAATTGCACCACTGAGCATTCCCGCAACGCTTGAGAGCAGAAGTGCCGTGCCCTTGGCAAAGGCGAAATAGTAAATCGCGGTCGCCAATAACGCCATCACCACGAAATGATGGATATGGCGTATGTCGCGGATACGGATTTCGCCGCGTATCAACGCAAAGATCAAAAGCGGCACAAACCCGAAAACCACGCGCAAAAAAGCAACCTGTTGCGGGGTAATATAATCGGCTGCCCATTTCATGAAGATAAAGTTGCTTCCCCAGATCACACCGAGCAAGACAAAGGCAAAATAGGCAATTGTTTTCATTTTACAGGTTGTTCTTATCCAATGGATGGATCACGTCATCATGGATGAAACATGATGCGTTCACACCCAAACAGGCAATGCCGAACAAACGACATTGCCTGTAATGTTTAAAAATCTGCCCCAGCCAAACCGGGGCATGCAAGAATATCGGTTATACGGAACGGGTGATCCCGCCATCCACGCGAATGTTCTGTCCGGTAATATAGCCTGCCCCGTCAGATGCAAGGAAAGCAATGGTGGCGGCGACTTCTTCGCTTTTGCCATATCGTCCCATCGGCACCCGGTTCCGACGTTCGTCGGTTTCGGGCAGGCTGTCGATAAAGCCGGGAAGAACATTGTTCATGCGGATGTTCTCAGGCGCGTATTTATCGGCAAACAGCTTGGTGAAAGCCGCAAGCCCTGCGCGGAATACGCCAGATGTCGGGAATACCGGATCGGGCTCGAACGCCGCAAAGGTTGAAATATTGATGATCACGCCCCCGCCCTGTTTTTGCATGATCGGGGTCACCAGCCGGGTCGGGCGCACAGCATTGAGGAAATAGACATCCATTCCCGTGTGCCAGTCTTCGTCGGTCAGATCCAGTACGGGTTTGCGCGGTCCGTGCCCGGCGGAATTGACCAGAACATCAATCCGGCCCCATTTTTCCATCGCCAGATCGACCAGTTTCTGAAGGTCCTCGTTAGACTGGTTTGATCCGGTGACACCTGCTCCGCCAAGCTCTTTGGCGAGTGCCTCGCCCTTGCCCGATGATGACAGAATGGCAACCTTATAGCCATCTGCAGCCAATTTGCGCGCTGCATCGGCACCCATGCCGCTCCCGCCTGCGGTAATCAGAGCTACTTTTTCTACTGTCATAATGGCTCCATATATCTGCTGTTTTATCGCAATGAAAAACTCTGTTACTCTTGATATTATGGATTGACGTCATTTGAGACGAGCTAGAAATTCAATGTTATGGATGTAGAAAAACTACTGACCAATGGATCTGACAATCATCTGCCACCGTTAAATGCGCTGCGGGCATTTGATGCGGCGGGACGGTGTTTGAATTTCCGGATCGCAGCCGAGGAACTAGGCGTAACACAAGGTGCTGTGGCCCAACATATACGTGGCCTGGAAACCTATCTTGGGCTGAAACTGTTTGAGCGCCTGCCCCGAACATTGGCCCTGACCGAGAACGGACACCGTTATCATGCGGAAATCAGCCGGGCCTTTGCCATCATGCGCAATGCCACCCAGACCCTGCAACCGCAATCAACCCATCTGACCATCAGCACCACGCCGACCTTTGCTGCCAAGTGGCTGATACCGCGCCTGCCGGACTTCACGGCAGAAAACCCGCAGATCGAATTGCGGATTGTCGCGACCGAAAAGGCATCCAATTTCTATTCCGACGGTGTTGATCTGGCGGTGCGCCAAACCGGATCAACCTTTGCCGCCGGGCTGATTGCGGATCTGTTGTTCAAGCAGGATATCGTTGCGATTTGCAGTCCGGGGTTGCTTGCTGATTTTGAAGCCCCGCTGAAAATCGATGACCTTGACCGGCTGGTTCTTATTCATGATTCGCATAATCTGTGGCCGGAATATTTAAAAACGGTTTTCGGTCACGAGATCCCCGAACCGGCAAAGAATGTGCGGCTTAACCAGACCGCGCTTGCGATTGATGCCGCCCTATCCGGGCAAGGTATCGCCTTGGCCAGCCGTTTTCTGGTTGAACAGGATCTGGCTGCTGGTCGGTTGGTGCATCCCTTTGCCCATGTCCTGCATGGCACACGTGACTTTTATCTGATCAGCCCGCGGGATGGCAAAAACCCGGCAGCCTGCCATCAGGTGCGCAAATGGATGTTGAAGTGGCGGAACACCAACCCGGTGCCCGCCACTGATTGACGTATGGCGATCATTCCGCCGGAAGATTATTTTCCTTGCGGAACGGATGGGCCGGATAAACACCGAGAATGCGGACCTCGTGCGAGAAGAATTGCAGTTCTTCGAGCGCATGGCGCAGACCAAGCTGTTCGGGGTGGGCTTCGACCTCGGCAAAGAACTGGGTCGCGGTAAAGTGGCCTTCGACCATATAGCTTTCAAGCTTGGTCATGTTGATGCCATTGGTGGCAAAACCGCCAAGTGCCTTATAGAGCGCAGCCGCAACGTTGCGCACGCGGAAGACAAAGCTTGTCACCACCGGGGTGCCGTCATTGGCAATATCAAGCGGTTCGCGCGCGAGGATAATAAAGCGCGTGGTGTTGTGGGCGGCGTCTTCGACCTCGGTACGGAGCACATCAAGGCCATAAATCTCGGCCGCCAGCACGGGGGCAATGGCGGCAATCGATTTATCGCCGCGATCTGCAACTTCCTTGGCACAGCCCGCAGTATCCGGCCCGACCACAGCATTTACGCCAAGTTCCTTGCGAATTTTGCGGCATTGGCCGAGCGCATGGACGTGGCTGTGGATTTCCTTGATGTCCTCGATTTTTGTGCCGGGCACGGCAACCAGCGCATGGTTAATGCGCAGGAAGGTTTCGCCGATGATATGCACCCCCGATTCCGGCAGGATGTGGTGCACATCGGCGACACGCCCGGCCAGCGTGTTATCAATCGGGATCACGGCCAGATCGACATCGCCATTTTCCAATGCACTAAAGGCGCCTTCAAAGGTCCTGTAGGGTACTGTTGTTGCACCCGGAAAGGCACGACGGGCTGCCTGATCCGAATAGGCACCGTGCATTCCCTGAAAAGCGATCCTTTGTTGCGCAGTCATCTGGCTGTTTCCTGATGTAATCATAAAGACTTGTTATATTTCCGCCCCGATCCGGGGCGGTGGAATAGAAAACCCCAATTGGCGGTCAAACTCAATCCCGTGTTTGCGGTCTTGTTTACCCCTGTCCGCCCAGAACTTGGCGCGCACGTTCAAGGTCTTCTGGTGTATCCACGCCAAGCGGCACGCCATCAACAAGGGCGACCGCAATCACCATGCCGTTTTCAAGCGCGCGCAGCTGTTCGAGCTTTTCGCGTTGTTCGAGTTCCGCCGGAGGCAGCGCAACGAACCGGTCGAGCGCCGCGCGGCGATATGTATAAAGACCGATATGATGATAAAGCGGCCCGTCGCCATAGGGGGCGGTTGCGCGGGTAAAATAAAGCGCACGTGCCACCCGGCCATTGCCAAAAGCAGCAACCGCCTTCACCACATTGGGGTTGGTGCGTTCCTCGTCACGTTTGATTTCGGCCGCCAAGGTCGCGATATCCACATTCGGGTCATTCAGCGGATCAAACACCGCCCGGATATCGGCCGCTTCAATGGTTGGCAGATCGCCCTGCACATTGACCACAGCGTCAAACTTTCCGTCGGGATCGAAGGTTTGCAATGCCTGATGCACACGATCCGATCCGCTGGGCAAATCCGGGTCGGTCAGAACGGCGGTGCCACCGGCAGCGGTAACCGCATCGGCAATTTCCTGTTCCGCGCAAGCAACCAGAACCGGGCCGATTCCCGCCTCTGTCGCGCGACGCCAAACTTGTACGATCATTGGATCGCCGCAGATATCAGCCAGTGGTTTATTCGGCAGCCGCGTGGACGCCATGCGGGCAGGAATAACAACAACAGGATTGCGCGGGGTCGACATTTCTTCACTCCGTTCAGGCACAAAACACCCATTTTTTGATCTTGCGCAAAGCGTGGTGCAAACAAGCAATGGCAGAACACAGGTGCTAATCGGCGCGACATTAGCCGGTTTTGGTAGGGAGACGAAAGGCGGAATTGCTTTTCCTGATATCGTTGATGCAATATCGCTGCTGTGGATATTCGCGTCTGTGTTTAAGAAAGGTTGATGCAAATCGCTGAAACGTATAGTTTCCCATCGACCAGTTTTGCCTGCGGTTATATGTGTATTTCTTGATTTGGGGAATTGCCAGAGGGGCGCATGGGTAAACTGAGCACTACTATAATTAGAAACCTGAGAGTGATTAGGCTGTAACGGGGTCCCGTCATGAACACGATGGAAATCAACAAGATCGTCGCCGGCGTTATTTGTGCTGTGCTTCTGGTAGTCGTTGTCGGCAAGGTCGGCAATGCACTGGTCAGTCCCGAAGAACTGGAAGCACCGGTTTATCCGTTCTCCGAAGATATGCTTGCGGGTGCGAATGCCCCGGCAGCAGCACCAGCGGCACCGGCAGGACCGGAACCGATTCTTGCCATGCTGGCCTCGGCCGATCTGGGCGCAGGAGAGAAAGTCTTCAAGAAATGCGCATCCTGCCATGACGTGGAAAAAGGCGGCCCGAACAAAACCGGCCCGAACCTGTATGGCATCGTTGGTGCGGCATTCGCCCACAAAGATGATTTTTCCTATTCAAGCGGCATGGCTGACCACGGTGGCAGCTGGGGCTTTGAGGAACTGAACGAATTCCTTTACAAACCGCGCGATTATATTGACGGCACCAAGATGAGCTTTGCCGGCCTTAAAAAGGCATCTGATCGTGCCGCGGTGATTGCTTGGCTGAACACCAAGTCTGACAACCCGGTTGCCTTGCCCGATCCGGCAGCAGTCGAAGCCGCAGAAGCCGTTGACGAAGCCGCCGATGCGGTGGAAGAAGCCGTCGACGACGCAGCAGCAGCAGTTGAAGGTGCGGTCGAAGAAGCCGGCGATGCGGTCGATGCAGCCACCGCACAGTAATTACATTTACCTGATCATAAATTGATGATCCGTGGTGATTTTGCAGGGGACAGGAAACTGTCCCCTGTTTGCGTTTGCCTTTCGCCCCCAAAACAGAAATAGTACCGGCCAGCATCCCGCCTGACCCCAACCGCCCGCAGGAAGACCTTTATGGAAAACCTTGATCCGTTTGTTGAAATCGCCCACAGGCTGGCCGATGCGGCACGCCCGGTTGTGCGAAAATATTACCGCACGCCGGTTGCCGTTGATGTGAAGGCCGATGACAGCCCGGTCACGATTGCCGATCGCGAAGTTGAACGCACGATGCGCGAAATACTCAATGCCGAACTGCCCGATCACGGCATTCTGGGCGAGGAACATGGCCGGGAAAATACCGATGCGGAATATGTCTGGGTGCTTGATCCCATCGACGGCACCAAATCGTTCATTTCCGGCAAGCCAAGCTTTACGACCCTGATTGCACTTTGTCACAAAGGAACCCCGGTTCTGGGCATCATCGATCAGGCGATTACCGATGAACGCTGGGTCGGTGTCATGGGGCGGGCCAGCACCATGAACGGTCAGGAAATAAGCGCGCGTGAATGCGAAGACCTTAAAAGTGCGACTTTCTTTACCACCGCACCGGAACTGTTTGCGGGCGATGCCATCAAGGCCTATCAGGCGGTATCAAAGAACTGCCGTGTGCCGATGTACGGGGTGGATGCCTATGCCTATGGCCTGACGGCCCTTGGTCTTGCCGATACGGTGGTGGAAATCGGTCTTCAGGCGTATGATTTTTGCGCACTGGTGCCCGTGGTCGAGGGGGCCGGTGGCGTCATGACCGATTGGGCAGGCAAGCCGCTTCATATCGAAAGTTCCGGTGATGTGGTGGCCAGTGGCGATGCCCGGTGCCATCAGGATGTCCTTGCGACAATCAAGATGGCGATGGCGAGATAAATGCATCGCCGACCTTTGCCAGCGCCCCGCCGCATTGGCATATGGGGCATGGCAACGGGGTAGGCAGTACCATGTTTGAATGGGTAATCATTCTGTTTCTGGGGTCCGGGCTGGTTTACGGGCTGCAGTCACGCCGTCTGCAACGCCGGAACATTTCATCACCGATGATGATGGTTCTGACCGGGATGCTGGTTGCCCTGCCACTTGGCATCTGGCACAGCGCCCCGATGAATGCACTTTCGGGCAGCATTCATTTTGCCACACGCTTTGCCGAGATGACGCTGGCGATCATTCTGTTTCTGGATGCTGCCGTTCTTGATTACCGTCGCGAAAGTGCCGCCCGCAATATTGCGATCCGGCTTTTGCTGGTTGGCTTGCCACTGACCATCGGGGTGACCTGGGCCTTTATTGTCGGCCTTGATCCCGCCATCGGAATTGTACCCGCCCTGATCCTTGCCCTTATCGTCAGCCCTACCGATGCCGCCCTTGGCCGCCCGGTACTTGAAAACAAAGGCGTGCCCGAACCGGTACGACAGGGCATCAATATTGAAAGCGGGCTCAATGACGGGTTGGTTCTGCCGATCTTCACAACGGCGGTATTGCTTGAAGCCAACCTTTTGAGTAACGGTCGTCAGGGCTGGGTGACAGAGGCGGTGTTT
Source organism: Thalassospira sp. (assembly GCA_048264285.1). GTDB lineage: Bacteria > Pseudomonadota > Alphaproteobacteria > Rhodospirillales > Thalassospiraceae > Thalassospira. The sequence goes on along the minus strand of JBLXDD010000017.1, from coordinate 39,080 downwards.
GAGATTTCGATTGGTGCCCTGATCGGGGTTGTTTGCGGCTATGTCATCGGACAAGTGGTCAATCACGCGGTCAAGCACCGCACGATTGTTGCACGGTTTGAAAGGTTACTGGGTGTTCTTGCCGCCCTTTTCATTTTTCTTCTGGCCGAAAAGCTTGGCGGCAATGGTTTTGTCGCCGCCTTTGCCGGGGGGCTTGCGCTAAATATATCAAGCGACACTGTGCGTGATGCAATTGAAAGCTTTGGCGAGACCGAGGCAGAGCTTCTGACCATGCTGACATTCTTTGTCTTTGGCCTGATCGTGGTGCCCGCACTTTATGACAGCTGGACATGGACGATGTTGGTGTTTTCAATCGCAAGCCTTGTTGTCCTGCGCCCGCTTTGCGTATGGATATGCATGATTGGCAGCCCCTATAGCCTTGGCGAGAAGCTTTATATCGGCTGGTTCGGGCCACGCGGGATTGCGTCGGTGATCTATATGCTGATCATGGCGACCATGCTTGATCCCGGTGAATTCAAGCCGATATTTGCCGCAGGCACCATGATCATCTGTATCAGCATCGTCGCCCATGGCATCAGTGCCGCCCCCGCCTCAAAGGCGCTGGTGCGATATCTGGCGCGGAAATCCTGATCGCAGATTTGGGCTTTTATTGCTGTGTAATGGCAAGGCGCACCCCAAGGGCAATGAACATGCCGCCAAGTGCGCGATGCAACCACGCGCCAAGCTTGCGATTGCCTTTGATCCGCCCGGCCGCCGACGCAACAATCATCACCAGCAAACCTTCAACCACAAGCGCAATCAAAAGCACCAGCAATCCCAGAATGAAAAACTGAACTGTGCTATTGCCATGCGCCGGATCGACAAATTGCGGCAGGAAAGCCATGAAAAAGATCGCGACCTTGGGGTTCAGCACATCAATCATCACCCCCTGACGCCAAGCGCCAAAAGCCGTCATCGGTTTGCGTGAAATGGGGGTTGCAGGTTCTTCAAGGTTGTTTGCACCCACATCGGATTTGGCAAAGCTGCTGCGCAACGCACCGATGCCAAGCCAGACCAGATAGGCCACCCCGATCCATTTGACGATGGCAAAGGCAAGGGCCGAGGTCGCCAGAATGGCCGACAGACCAAAGGTCGCCGCCAACACATGCACGAAGGCCCCGGAAACCACGCCAAATGATGAAAACAGGCCGATCTTGCGGCCATGAACGGCTGTTTGCCCCGTGATATAGGCCATATCCGGCCCCGGAGAGATATTAAGCAACAAGGCCGCAATCAGAAACGGCGTATAGGCAACGAGAAGCTCGATCATCCGAATAATTCCCGACCAAAATAGATCAGATCAATTTCAAGCGGGCCCGCGCCTGCCTCTATCAGCATGTTGGAAAGCTGCCCGCGATGATGGGTTTGATGGTTGAACATATGCCCCAAAATCAGATCGCGCGGCATGGTATAGGCCCCGGCCGAAACCGACTGATAGGTCAGATCGGATGCGACTTCGGCATCGGTCAGATTGCGGGTGAATTCAAGGATTGCCTGATCTTCGGCCTCGCGTGCGGCGCGCAATTCATCAAACTTTTCATAAAGCACGGTATCAAGCGCCATGGTCATCGGAGTGCCGAGCAAGCGTCCCATCCACAGGCGATCTGCCACCACCAGATGATTAAGCGTGCGCATGATCGACGGGAAGAAGGCATGACGGGGCGCATCCAGTTCGGCCACAGGCAATTTCGCGCAGGCATCATAGGCATGTTTGTTCGCCCAGATATTATATTCCGCCATGCGTTCGAAATAGGCCGCACCGTTCATCTTGTTTCTCCGTCATTTCACAGCAACCGTCACCCTGCACAAACAACCATCTGCACACGCGCAACCGTGGCCGACAAGGTATGACAGTTTTTGCCATGCCCGAAACCCGTATTTTTGATCCGGGCATTCACCCGCCTTATCAATCGCCGGATTTTGCAGCCTTGGGTTTGGTATCGGACGGGTTCTCTGCCAAGGTTTGATCATCTGAGCTGACGTCGTCAGGATCAGCGGCATCAATAACGTCGGGCGCGTCGGCGATATCACGATCATCAGAAAGTTCGGCAATATCTTCGTAACCGATCTCTGTTGGTGCATCGCTGTCAATGTCGCCTGTTTGGTCTTTTTCTGCGCGTTTGCGTTTCTGCCAGTCTTTCCAGATTGCAATCAGTTCGCTGCGTGACTGGAAGATCGGAATACGGCGTTTGGGCTTGTTTTTCTGTTGTTCGACGGCAAGACCGACCTCGACCACGCCATGTTCGTCATCGGTACGGCGCACAATGAGTTCCACCGTGCCATAAGGCAAACGATCCCCCAGTTCGAGATCACCGGCAAGTTCACGTTCCATTATCTCGGCAACAGTAAGATCAGCATCATCATCATCGAGCACAAAGCCATAAAGGCGGGCAATATCGGCAATGCGTGTATCCGCCGGGAAGCTGAAATCGCCAAACAGCTCGACATCATTGGCCCCCTCGGCCGGGCCGGCAAAGAGTTGGTCAAGCAGATCGACATGACGCGGGGGCGTAATGATATAGACCCGGTCACCCGCCTGAATGGGACCGGCGGAATGCGGACGTAAAGACGCCCCGTCACGCAAGATCAGACTTGGTCGCGCCCAGCGCGGAATACGCTGTCCGGTCGCCACCGGGCTGGCTTCGTGCACGCGATAGACAACAATTTCCTGGTTAGCATTTCCGGGCAATTCCAGATCGATACGATCCACCGGGCCATGGCGCGGCGGGACGATAATGCCAAGCCATTTGGCGACCCTTCGGATTGTCCACCCCTGCAACAACAGCGAGGTGATCACGACAATGAAGGCCGTGTTGAACAACAGCTGTCCTTCGGGCACGCCTTCAACCATCGGCACGATGGCCAGCAGGATCGACACAGCACCACGCAACCCGACCCACGAAATAAAGGCCGTATCATTGCGCGAGAAGTTGAAAAACATCAGGCAAAGCCATACGGCAAACGGGCGGGCAACAAATACCAACACCAATGCAAGGATGACGCCCGGTATGATGACATTGCCAAATTCCGACGGTGTCGCAAGCAGCCCCAATGTCACAAACATCGCGATCTGGGCAAGCCAGGTCGTCACGTGCTGAAAGCGTCGAACACCGACATTCATTTTCATGTTGCTGTTACCGGCAAAAAGCCCGGCAACATAAACGGCCAAAAAGCCACTGCCCCCCAGAATGCTTGTGGCCCCAAACAGGCTGAGTGCGAGCGCCATGGTAATGATCGGCACCAATCCGGGTTCAAGCTTGATCCGGTTGATCATCCAGACCAGCGCATACCCACCGGCAAGACCGAAAACCGCCCCCAACCCGATCTGCATGATGAAACGTTGCAGAAGTTCAAGCGCGATATTTTCGCCACCGCCCATGATGATCAGTTCGACCAGTGAAATGGTCAGAAACACCGCCATCGGATCGTTTGAGCCGGATTCAACTTCGAGCGTGCTGCGCGTGCGATCACGCAGATTGATGCCACCAACGCGCAACAGGAAAAAGACCGCCGCCGCATCGGTCGAACTGACAATTGCCCCGAATAACAAGGCAACCAGCCACGGCACATCAAGCACCAGCCAGGTCACCCCACCAATGACACCGGTGGTAATCATCACACCAAAGGTCGCCAATACAAGCGATGGCCCGGCGGCAATTTTTAGCGTGCGCAGCTGTGTTTCAAAGCCGCTGTCAAACAGGATCAGTGCAAGCGCAATGGAGCCAATGAAATAGGCAAGCGGTGCATTGTCAAACATGATACCGCCAACACCATCTTCGCCAGCGCCAAGGCCGACAAAGAGAAACACCAGCAGCAAAGGGGCACCGACCCGAAAGCTGACCAGGCTGGTAAAGACCGCGACAACCACCAGAATCGATGCAATCAGGATCACCAGATTCATCGATTCTATCATGTCGGGGGCTCCTATTTCAGGTAATCAGAACGGGTTTGTGTGGCGGCCTTGGCGGGTAGCATCAAAGCAGTATCACATCAGATACTTAGGAAATCATAACTGGCAATGCCATCCCCCCAGATAATTGGCAAAAATTTCCATTTTCAACAAATAGGGAACTGAATTTTTTCAGAGGATATCGGCCTGTGCCGGAACGAACATGGTTTCCTTCGAAGTTGACAAGGCGATCTCTGGCAGAACTTCGACCACACCGGGCATTTCCTTGATCGTATCGGAAATAAAGGTTTCGAGATGGGCGGTATCGCGCAAACGCAATTTAACCAAAAAATCAAAACGCCCGGTCATGTGATGACATTCAAGCACCTCGTCCGCCTTGATCAGCGATTTGACCAGTTTCTTGTTGCCCTTGGCCGGATCGGTGCGCAACCAGACCATCGCCGTCAAGGCACGGCCGATGGCCTCTGAGTCGACAGAAATGCGATAGGCCTGAATGATCCCCTGTTCGCGCAGCTTACGCACGCGATCATTCACCGCAGAAACCGAAAGCCCGACCTTGGTCCCAAGCACCGAATAAGAAAGTGATGCGTCTTCCTGCAGGATGTCGATCAATTTACGATCAATGGCATCCATGTTTTCCCCCTGAATAAATTCTTGCTGATAGGTCATATCTTACACGAAAAACGGCGCACCGCGAAATGTTCGCCCGTTTTATCGGAATAGCCATGCATAAGAGCGATGTCTGTTATCTGCCGGAAGACTGGATTTTTTCCAGATAGCTGCGTAGGGTCAAAATCCATCTGCATAATCAGGTCGGTTATGTGGATCGGTTTTGCCCCCAAACCGTGATCGTAATGAATTTATCTCGCGCCACTTCCGATAATGCCGCCCTGAAGGGCGCCCTTTTGATGATCGGTGCTGCAACCTGTTTTGCGGTGATGGCGGTTCTTATCCGCTATGTCACACTTGACGTTCACCCATTTGCAGCATCATTTTTCCGTAACCTGTTCGGATTGTTACCGATGATACCATGGATGCTGAGCCATGGTCGAAGCGGACTGAAAACCGAACGTTTCAAGTTGCATTTCCTGCGCGGAGCACTTGGCTTTGGCGCGATGTCGTGCCTGTTTACCGCCCTTTCACTATCGCCGGCAGCACAGGTGATTGCAATCAACTTTACCCTGCCGATCCTGACCACGGTGCTGGCTGCAATCATTGTGCGGGAAACCGTGCGGGCCAGACGCTGGAGCGCTGTTGCGATTGGTTTTATCGGCGCAATGATCATCATTCGCCCGTTTGGCCAGAGTCTTGATACCGGGGCGATATTGGCCCTTGTCGCGACGCTTTTCATGGCGTGCGCAATGACAACAGTCAAAATGCTATCGCGTACCGAAAGCGCCAATGCAATCGTCACCTGGATGGGACTGACCATGACGCCATTGTCATTGATCCCGGCATTGATGTACTGGGAAACCCCCAGTCTGTGGCATTTATTCATCTTGCTTTTGATTGCAGTCACCGGCACCGGCGGGCAGCAATTGCTTGTGCGCGCCTATCGCACAGCCGATCAGTCCTATGTGATGATTTTCGACTTCCTGCGCCTGCCTTTTGTTGCGGCCTTTGCATTTATAATGTTTGGAGAGGTGGTTGATTTATGGACATGGGGCGGGGCGGTATTGATCATTGGATCTGCGCTTTATATCGCACGCCGGGAAGCGGTTCTGGCAAAGAAGACCAAAACACAAACCCGTTTGCCGACCACAGCCCCGGCCGATCCGCAAACCATCCCCGCAACCAAAATTGATCGGGAAACCGAGGTGACGGGAAAACCCGATGCGTAAATGGTTTGGCACCCTTCCGCCTTATCTTCAGGCGACTGTATTTGGCATCATGGCATCCATCAGTGCCGCAATTTTTTCTGTTTTTGTCCGCCTTGCCACCGAACAGATTGATCCGCTTCAGGCGGTCTTTTTCAGAAACCTGTTCGGGTTGATATTAATTGCACCTTTGGCACTGCGTGGTGGATTAGCCCCGTTGAAAACAACGCGCCTGCCGATGTTTACGCTCCGCGCTGTGCTGTCGATGGGGGCAATGAGTTTCTGGTTCATGTCGATTGCCTATATGCCGCTGGCCGAGGCAACCGCGCTTAACTTTACCGTGCCGCTGTTTGGCACGGTTCTGGCGACGATTTTTCTGGGTGAAACCATCCGCATTCATCGGCTTGCGGCATTGATCACCGGATTTTGCGGTGTTCTGGTCATTATCCGGCCCGGCAGTGAAACCGTCCAACTTGCAAGCCTGTTTCCAATTGCCGCAGCAATCTGCATGGCAAGTGCCGGCCTGTCGATCAAATCGCTTTCCCGAACCGAAAAACCGACAACCATCATTCTTTACATGATGCTTTTGACCACACCGCTGACCCTGATCCCGGCCCTTTTTGTTTGGCAAACGCCAAGTCTTGAAGTGATTGGACTGATGGCAGGCGGGGCATTCATGGCCAACATTACCCAGCTTTGCAATACCAATGCCTTTCGGGTTTATGAATACAGCTTTGTTATCGGGTTCAATTATCTGCGCCTGCCATTTGTTGTGGTCATCGCACTGGTGATGTTTGGCGAGGTGCCCGAAATCTGGCTGGTGCCCGGTGCCACCTTGATCATCGGGGCGGCACTTTATATCGCGCGACGCGAAGCCAAACTGAACCGCGAAGCCAACCGGATCAAACGTGGTCTTTCGACAACGGCAAGCGACCTTGATCCACCGAATATCACAAAGTAACCCGCGCCGCGTACAGGTCTGATCATCACGGGGACAATAGGCCCTTGCCGGTAAAAGGTATAATTTGGTATATGAATACCGAATTAATCAAAATACCAAACACACGGAGGCGTCTTGTCATGCAAATCAAGGGATCGATCGCCATTGTTACCGGGGCTGCGTCCGGGCTTGGGGCCGCAACGGCAGAGACGCTGGCAAACGCCGGGGCGCGGATTGTTGCCTTTGATCTGAATGCAGAGGGCGCCAAGGCCACAGCGGAAAAGTTCGGTGGTGCGGGCTATGGCGTTGATGTTTCCAATGCCGAAAGTGTCGAACATGCGATATCGGACGTGGTCAAGAATATCGGCATCCCGTCGATCCTTGTGAACTGTGCCGGGATCGTGCATGGCGAACGCATTGTCGGGCGCGAAGGCCCGGCCGATCTTGATGCCTTTTCCAAGGTGATCACGGTCAATCTGATCGGCACATTCAATATGATGCGGGTCACCGCCAATGCCATGAGCCAAAACGCACCATCCGCATCCGGTGAACGCGGGGTGATTATCAACACGGCCTCTATCGCGGCCTTTGAAGGACAGATCGGACAGGCGGCCTATGCCGCATCCAAGGGCGGGGTGGCGTCGCTTACGCTTCCTGCTGCGCGCGAGCTGGCCCGTCATGGCATCCGTGTGGCGTCAATCGCGCCGGGCCTGTTTGGCACACCGATGTTGATGGGCCTGCCCGACGAGGTTCAGGAAAGCCTGGCGGCCAATACGCCCTTCCCGAAACGGTTGGGTGACCCGTTCGAATATGGTCGCCTGGCAATGCATATCTGCGAAAATGAAATGATCAATGGCGAAACCATTCGCATTGATGGCGCGGTCCGGCTGGAACCGAAGTAAAGCATCTTGCTTTAGTCCCGCCAAAAACGGTCAGCCATACATACCGCTGCCTTCTTGCCCTGCCGTCCCCCAGCGGCAGGGCAATTTCTTAACCGGCCGTCGTGATGCGCGGCTTTGTTTATTTATCGACCACGGTTTCGCAAAACAACGCAAGGTCGATGTCCTTTTGTGTAACCCCGCCGGCATCATGGGTGGTGAGCGTCACGCCGACCTTGTTGTAAACATTGAACCATTCCGGGTGGTGATCCATTTTTTCGGCCATCAATGCCACCCGGGTCATAAAGCCGAATGCGGAATTGAAATCACCAAACATATAGACGCGGCCAATCGACAGGCCGTCTTCGGCAAGTTCCCAGTTGGGAAGATCTTTCAGCGCAGTTTGGATTGCGGATTTTTCGAGTTTGCTCATGCTTTTTGGCCTCCTTGTTTTTGGTTGGGGCGAGAAAGCATTGGAACATAAAAATCACCCGCCTAAAAGGTCGTGCACTTTCATGCGCAAAACCGGCAAAAGATCGCTTTCAAACCATGGGTTCTTTTTCATCCATGCCGTATTGCGCCAGCTTGGATGGGGCATGGGCAAGATGTTTTCAGGCAGAAATTCACCGAACCGGTGCACGGTTTCGGTCATGGTTTTGGATCGGCGTGTGCCAAGATAATATCCTTGGGCATATTGCCCGATCAAAAGCGTCAGCCCGATATCGGGCAGATGTTCGCGCAAGGCATCATGCCATTCGGGTGCACATTCCGGGCGGGGTGGCAAATCCCCACCGCGTTCAAACCGGCCGGGATAACAAAACCCCATCGGCATGATGGCAAGTTTCCCCGGATCATAAAAATCATCGACCGACATATCGAGCCAATCGCGCAATCGATCGCCAGAGGCATCGTTCCAAGGTAAACCGGTTTCATGCACCTTTGTCCCCGGTGCCTGCCCGATGACAAGAATGCGTGCAGATTTTGCCATGCGCACCACCGGGCGCGGACCAAGTGGCAAATGATCGGCACAGATGCGACATGTCCGGACTTCTGCCAATACGTGATCAAGGGCCGCATCGCCCCCGGGCGGATCGATTTCCGGCAGTTTTCCCTTTAGACCCGCCATTTAACGGATGTCATCATCAAGTTCATCAATTGCGACAATCCATTTTTCGGTCGCGGCTTCTTTGTACCATTCCTTCATTTCCGGCAAATCCAGAATGGTTTCCATATAGGCGTTGCCAACCGGATCAAGCGCGACGTCATAGGTTTTGAACCGGGAAACCACCGGGGCATACATGGCATCAGCAATCGAAAAATGACCAAACAGGAAATCCCCGCCCTGCCCGAACCGGGTACGGCACATTTTAAAGATTTCGCCGATACGCTTGATATCCTTTTCCACGTCCGGGGCACGACCACGCCCGGGCAGGCGTTTGCGGCAGTTCATCGGCATCGCACTGCGCAAAGGCCCGAACCCGCCATGCATTTCAAGCGACACCGCACGCGCAATGGCGCGAACATCCATATCAAGCGGCCATAGCATGGTGTCTGGCTGGTGATCGGCGATATATTCAAGGATGGCAAGTGCCTCCCAGATGGTTTTTTGACCATCGAAAAAAGCCGGGACCTTGGCACTGGGGGAAAAGACCGGTGCCTTGGCGTGCCATTCTTCGGTGAAAAGCGGCACCAGATTTTCCTCGAACGCGACCCCGGCAACACGCAGGCCCAGCCAGGCCCGAAGCGACCAGGAAGAATAGTTTTTATTGCCGATATAAAGCACAGGAAGGTTTTGCATGGCGCGGCCTTTGATCGGGTTGCCCGACAGATCCGGGCGGAATGACAGAAGCTTTTCACTATCGGAACTTTGGCAAGGCGGTTCAAGCATGGCGTTGTGACAAACGGTTTCGCCAATTGCCCTTATCGGGTGGCAGCCGTAAGATCGGATATCATATCTTGTGAGCACCTCTTGTCTGGGCAGTCGGCTTTGGGCCACTGTCCTTTCACTCGACCGTCACCAGCAGGGAAGACTTAAATTGTACGACCACATCATCGAACGCAATTCTTCTGCAAACCCGATCATCATTACCCCCATCCCTGAAAGCGGCTTTGAAAGCTGGCTTGCAGCGCAACCCGACGCCATCAGATCATGGATTACCGCCAACGGCTTTGAGGGCAAGCGCGGCACGCAAATTTCCGTTCCGGGGGCAGATGGTTCGATTGGCGCTGTTCTGGTCGGGTATGTTGATGATGCCAAGGCGATCTGGGATTTTGCCGGACTGCCGAAATCGCTTGCCCCTGGCACCTATGCCCTTTCCGATGATCTGAATGATCAGGCGGATCTGTATGAAAAGGCAGCCCTTGGACTTTATCTTGGCGGGTATCGGTTTGATCGGTATCGCAAGGATGACGGCAAAAAGGACAAGCGCGCCAAAATCGCACTGCAGAACAATGAGGCCGCCAAGCGTGCGGAAAACATTGCGCGCGGTATCGGCCTTGCCCGCGATCTGATTAACGTGCCGGCCAATGACATGGGCCCGGCCGAGCTTGATGACGCCGCCAAGGCACTTGGTAAAGAGTTTGGCGCATCGGTCAGTGCGATTGTTGGCGAAGACCTGCTGAAACAGAACTACCCGGCCATTCATACCGTTGGTCATGGCAGCGACCGCGACCCGCGCCTGATTGACCTTAAATGGGGTGATGAAAGCGCACCGAAAATCACGCTGGTCGGCAAAGGTGTTTGTTTTGATACCGGGGGCTATGACCTGAAACCATCGAGCAACATGATCCTGATGAAAAAGGATATGGGTGGCTCGGCACAGGTTCTTGGCCTTGCGCGCATGATCATGGCGGCCGACCTTCCGGTGCGTTTGCGTGTTCTGATCCCGGCTGTTGAAAACATGGTTTCGGGGCGTGCTTTTCGCCCGAGTGACATTTTGCAAACCCGCAAGGGCATCACGGTCGAGGTGGGCAATACCGATGCCGAAGGGCGTCTTGTCCTGTCCGATGCCCTGACCGAAGCCGCATCGGAAGACCCGGAAATGCTGCTTGATTTTGCGACCCTGACCGGGGCGGCACGTGTGGCGCTTGGGCTTGGTCTGCCGGCGCTATTTTCCAATGATGATGATCTGGCCAATGGCTTGATGGAAAACGGGTTGGAAGAAAATGATCCGCTTTGGCGTTTACCGCTGTGGGATGATTATCGCAGCCAGCTTGATAGCAAGGCCGCGGACATGAACAATATTTCCGGCAGTCCGTTTGGCGGGGCGATCATTGCTGCCCTGTTTCTTGACCGGTTTGCCGAAGGGGCAAAAAGCTGGGCACATATCGATCTGATGGCCTGGAACCCGTCGGACCGTCCGGGCCGCCCGACAGGTGGCGAAGCCCAAGGTATCCGGGCTGCCTTCAAGCTCATCCGCAAACGTTACGGTAAGTAAACAAATAGTGCCGACCGTTCTTGCACCGACAGGATCATCCAGGATCCTGTCGGTCAGACCGGCACACCCGTTGGCGGTTTCAACCCAAAGGGAAAAGGCATCATATTGAATATTTCCCAATTAGACCTTTGACATCACCGCAGGGGTCAGGTAGAGATTACGTATTCGTAACAAATAAATTGTTGGGCACGAACATGTCGATCGAGATCAAACCGTCTCAGGCGCTTGACCTTTGGCGTATCGCGATTGTTGAAAGTGTGCGTCGGGACTCCCCCGATCTGTCGGCCCGGCAGATGGCCTTGTTGCTGAGCGTTTATCTGACCCCGGCCCCGCATACAGTCCGCGGCCTTTCAGAGGCGCTTAATATTTCCAAACCGGCAATTACCCGTGCACTGGATCGTCTGAGTTCGCTTGGCATGGTCAAACGCAAGGTCGATGAAGAAGATCGCCGGTCGGTTCTGGTTCAGCGCACGGTCAAAGGTTCGGTCTTTCTGCGTGAATTTGGCGATATCATCGTCGCCGCCGGTCTTGAGACCGAATGATCCGGATGTAAAACAAATTTTTCATCCCGCGATGATGCGTTGCAACCACCATCATCGGCCCAAAGCCCCCGCATCCATCCGCTTTGCAACATGCCGGGCACATCCCCACCGCCCAGCCCCCCCGATTTGGCCAAGCTGATCCCGATCGAGACGAAAGATCGCTATAAACAGACCAGTTGGTATGAAACGCCCCGTGCACATATATTTTGTGCGACTGTGATTTTACCGCTCCCTTACAAATACTTAGCAAAATGCACAGCGGACATCCCGCAAATCACCGCATCGAAAAGCCGCGTTTTGCACGCCCCTGTGTCAAAGTTCAGTGCCGGGGTGGTTTGGGTGTATTTGCCGCACCAGCGGTGCTTTCAGGCATGTCGATTAACGCCAAAAGGCCGGCGGCAACGATCAAAACACCCCCGGACAATCGGGAAATAATGTTATTGCCGCCGCGCTGCAGCACCCAGGGCATGACACGCGCAGCCCCCATCGCGTAAATCATTACGAAACTGTAATCAAGGATAACAAAGGTCAGGCCAAGGATGACCAATTGCGGCGCAAGCGGATTGGACGGGTCGACAAATTGCGGAAACAGCGCACCGAAAAACGCAATTGCCTTGGGGTTGCCAGCAGCAACCAGAAAGCCTTCACGAAACAGCCGAAAGGCATTGGCGGGTTCATAACCGCGCGGATTATTCGTTTCGATACCGTTCTTGGCATTGATTTTCGGGGACTTCCGAAAGAAGGAGGTCACACCGATCACCAGCAAAAAACCAACCCCACACCATTTCACAACGGCAAATGCCGTGGCAGAGGTCGCCAATACCGCCCCCAGACCAAGGGCGGCGACCGCCATCTGGATCATGTTGGCGGTCACATCGCCAAGGGCGGTCATCAAGGTCGGGCGCGCACCATACCGCAACGCATGGGACATCCCGATCAGGACGCTCGGCCCCGGTGTCAGCACCAATAAAAAGACAAGAAAAGTGAAACTAAGCCAGACTTCAAAAGACATAATCAGGAAACCGTCGATGACAAAGATTACCCGATATCACAGATTGCCAAAGACACAAGCCCCCAGAAGCCCCATCCCCCATCACCATTGCCATTGCCATTGCCATTGCCATGGCTTAGCGCTTCTTGGCGTCCCCAGGCCAGAAATCATAGAACATGCGGATCTGGACAGAACGCAAGGTATCAGGCGGCAGCACCTTTTGACCTGTGCGTAGCAGCTTGTTTTGCAAGGCGGCAAAATAGCGGTTTGGTGCCGGCGGGAAAGGAGTAAAAGGCGGCTCCTGGGCGATGACTTCGCCTTTTTCCTTGGCGGCTTCGGCTGCATCGCGTTCGGCTTCGAGTTCTTCTTCGGTCTTGGGTGGCGGGGGAACCAATAGCGCCGGCGCGGTGTATTTGAAGCCCCGCTTGCCCGGTTCGCGGGTTTCAAAACGCTGTTCGGTATCGCGATACATCAAACGCTGCAGATCAACCAGAAAAGCGTCAACAACCTTGGGCAGACGTTGTTCGATCACGGAAACGGTCTGCTTGCTGGTGGCTTCAAGCCAGATGTTAAACACCATCTGACGAATGGTCCCGCTATCGCGCAGGACAACGGTCAAAGATACCGGGTCGGGCACGACCACAGTATCGGGAATTTCAGGCATGACCATTTCATCAGAGTCAGTTGATGCCGCCGTATCTGACGCCGTTTTCGCATGAACCGAAAAAGGCATGGCTGCGATCAGAAACACCCCCAATGCCGCAACAACAAAGAGCGGTTGCGCCCATGATGTTCTTTCTGCCTTTCCGATGCGTGCGAGACACACAACAGTCTCCTTAGAATATTGTTATTATTATATTTCTTATACCGTTTAAGCTTCTTTGGCGCAAACCGTATGCATCGCAATGCCGCGATCAGTTTCTGACAAACTCTGTCCCGGTGGCCTTAAGATCAAGGGCTGCTGCCAACAGTGCCTTGGTATAGGGCTGCGTCGGGTTATCAAACACATCGGCAGCCGGACCACTTTCGACAAGTTTCCCGCTCTTCATGACCATCACCCGATGGGACAAGGCGCGCACAACACGCAAATCATGGCTGATGAACAGATAGGCCATCTTGTGGCGCGCCTGTAAATCACGCAGCAATTCAACGATCTGGGCCTGAACGGACATATCAAGCGCAGATGTCGGTTCATCCAGTACGATAAAGCGGGGTTTTAAGACCAATGCACGGGCAATCGAAATGCGTTGACGCTGTCCGCCGGAGAATTCATGCGGATAACGATCCATGGCATTTTGCGGCAAATCCACCTCGGTAAGTGCCTCGGCGATGCGGGCTTCGCGTTCAGCCTTGGTCAGGGTTGGTTCATGAATTTCAAGGCCTTCGCCAACGATCTGGGCAATAGACATACGCGGGCTGAGCGAGCCAAACGGATCCTGGAACACGACCTGCATATCCCGGCGCAGCTTGCGCAAATCAGCCCCGGAAAATCCGCGGATATCCTGCCCGGCAAAGCGGATATCGCCGCTTGATTTCAACAACCGCAAAATCGCCATGGCCAGCGTGGTCTTGCCTGATCCACTTTCGCCAACAATGCCAAGCGTTTCGCCCTGTTTAAGGGTCAGTGAAATCTGATCAACCGCATTAAGATAATGATCGGGCCGCCCGAGGATACCCTTGCGGCCAATCGGGAACTGCACATGGATGTTGCTGGTTTCAAGCAGCTCGTTAGCGTTCTCCGGCAATGCCGGGGCTTCGCCACTTGGCACAGCCGAAAGCAGCTTTTTGGTATAGGCATGTTTGGGTGCATCAAACAAGGCATGCGCCTGGCCGGCCTCGACAATTTCGCCGTCCTTCATCACACACACGGTCTGCGCCATTTTCTGAACAATCTGCAGATCATGGGTAATCAGTAACAACGCCATGCCAAGCTTGGCCTGCAAGTCCTTAAGCAGTTCGAGGATTTGCGCCTGAATGGTGACATCAAGGGCCGTGGTCGGTTCATCGGCAATCAGAAGTTCCGGCTCGTTGGCAAGCGCCATGGCGATCATGACGCGCTGGCGCTGGCCACCGGAAAGCTCATGCGGAAGCGCCTTAAGGCGCGAAGCCGGGTCCGGAATACCGACAAGATCAAGCAGTTCAAGAATACGTGCCCGGGCCTTGGCACCACGCAACCCTTTATGAAGAAACAGCACCTCGCCGACCTGCTTTTCAATATTGTGCAGCGGGTTAAGCGATGTCATCGGTTCCTGAAAAATCATGGAAATCCGGTTGCCCCGGATCTTGCGAAGGGTGCGTTCCTTGGCACCGATCATTTCCTGCCCGTCAAAAATGATCGAACCGGAAGGATGGCTGGCCCGTGGATAGGGCAGCAATTGCAGGATCGAAAGGGCGGTGACCGATTTGCCAGAACCACTTTCGCCGACAAGGGCCATGGTTTGACCCCGATCGAGCGTAAAGGAAACATTCTTTACCGCCGTCGCATCGGCGAATTTGACCGAAAGGTCCCGAATGGCAAGGAGCGGCTGATGGGCGGATTGCACTGTCATTTTCCTACTCCTTAAAACGTCTTGCGCGGATCAAATGCATCGCGCACCGCCTCGCCGATAAAGATCAAAAGGCTGAGCATCACGGCAATCGCAAAGAAGGCCGTAATGCCAAGCCAAGGGGCTTGAAGGTTGTTCTTACCCTGGAACAGCAATTCACCCAGCGATGGCGATCCGGGCGGCATACCCAGCGACAAAAAGTCGAGCG
This sequence comes from Thalassospira sp., assembly GCA_048264285.1. GTDB lineage: Bacteria > Pseudomonadota > Alphaproteobacteria > Rhodospirillales > Thalassospiraceae > Thalassospira. Next base: position 23,772 of record JBLXDD010000017.1, on the reverse strand, counting down.
AGGTAAGCGCCACAATCGAGCCATTCAAAACAAACGGCAGGAAAGTGATGGTTGCCACCATCGCATTGGGCAAAACATGGCGATACATGATCCGGGTGTCAGTCATGCCAAGGGCACGGGCTGCGCGGACATATTCGAAATTACGGGCACGCAGGAATTCCGCACGGACAAGACCGGTCAAACTCATCCAACTAAACAGCACCAGAATGAACAACAATGTCCAGAACCCCGGTGCAAACAGGCTGGCGAGAATGATCAGGATGAACAGTTGCGGCAAGCCCGACCAGATTTCGATCACCCGCTGGAAACCCAGATCAACCCAGCCACCGAAATAGCCCTGCACCGCGCCAGCGGCAATACCAATCACGGAACTGACCGCAGTCAATGCCAGACCAAACAGGATCGAAATCCGGAACCCGTAGATCAAACGGGCCAATACATCGCGGCCCAGTTCATCGGTGCCCAGCCAATGGCGCATCGATGGCGGAGCGGGTTGCGGTTCACGCATTTCAAAATCGATGGTGTCGTATGAAAACGGGATCAAGGGCCAAACAGCAAAGCCGTTTTCGGCAATCTTGGCCTTGATATAGGGATCATAGAAATCGGTTTCGACGTCGAAATCCCCGCCATATACCGTTTCGGGATGGTCGGAAAGGATCGGCACATACCAGTCATCGCCATATTTGACGAAGATCGGTTTGTCATTGGCCACCAGTTCCGCAACCAGACAGATGACAAACAAAATGGTAAAGATCACAAGCGACCAATAGCCGCGCTTGTTGGCCTTGAAGTTTGCGAGACGACGACGATTAAGCGGTGAAAGAACATTACCCATCATGATCAATTCCCCCGCGCATCAAAGTCGATCCGGGGATCGACAAGATGGTAACTGAGATCGCTGATCAAATTCATGATCAGGCCAAAGAGCGTGAAGAAATAAAGGGTGGCAAACATCACCGGATAATCGCGCGTCATTACCGCGTTAAAACCAAGCAAGCCAAGCCCGTCAAGCGAGAAGATCACTTCGATCAGGACCGATCCGGTAAACAACATGCCCACCAGTGCACTTGGGAAACCGGCAATAATCAAAAGCATGGCGTTGCGGAAAACATGACCATAAAGCACGCGCTTTTCGCTTAGTCCCTTGGCGCGTGCTGTAACCACATACTGCTTGTTGATTTCATCAAGAAACGAGTTCTTGGTCAGCATCGTCAGCGTGGCAAACCCCGAAATCGTGAGCGCGATGATCGGCAGGGTCAGATGCCAGAAATAATCGACAATTTTGCCCCAAAGAGAAAGCTGATCCCAGTTTGACGATGTCAGCCCGCGCAGCGGGAACCAGTCAAGATAGGCCCCGCCGGCGAAAACCACGATCAACATGACGGCAAACAGGAAGCCCGGAATGGCAAAACCGACAATGATTGCAGCAGACGACCAGATATCGAAATTCGAGCCATCACGCACCGCCTTGGTAATGCCAAGCGGGATCGAAATGATGTAAATGATCAGCGTTGACCAGATGCCAAGCGAAATCGAGACCGGCATTTTATCAAGTACCAGATCGACAACGTCGCGGTCTTGAAAATAGCTTTGGCCGAAATCAAAGGTCAGATAATTCTTCATCATCATCCAGAAGCGTTCGTGCGCCGGCTTGTCAAAGCCGAACTGCACTTCGAGCTGTTTGATGACATCGGGATCAAGCCCCTGTGCCCCGCGATAGTTCGATGTCGATGAAAAGTTGTTGCCCGACGCCGATGATGCCGCAGCTCCACCGCCGCCAGATCCACTTTCAGCCCCCTGATTGGTAACACGCGCCGTCGCGGAAACGTCCGTCCCCTGAAGCTGCGCGATCACCTGTTCAACCGGGCCGCCAGGCGCAAACTGAATGATCACAAAGTTAAGCAACATGATGCCAAAAAGTGTGACCGGGATCAAAAGCAAGCGCCGCAGAATATAGTTCAGCATCGCCTAGAATCCCCCCATCTGAAGTTTGGCAGCCTTTTCCGGGTCGATCCACCAACGCATGATCGACATGCCCTTGAGCGGCACGGTGTCAGGACGACCGAAAATATTCCACCAGACCATGCGATCCCCGCCCAGATACCACTGGGGAATAACGTAATCGCCCCACAACAACACACGATCAAGCGCACGGGTCGCGGCCACCAGTTCTTCCCAACTATCAGCAGATGCAACATTTTCAATCATCGCATCCACGACAGGATCCTTGATACCGGCAAAGTTGCGGGAACCGGGTTGATCGGCGGCCTCCGAGCTCCAGAACACGCGCTGTTCGTTGCCCGGTGTCAGTGATTGGGTCCACCAGAAAGTGGTGACTTCGAAATCAAAAGCCTGAATACGGTTGACCCACTGGCCGGTATCGATCAGGCGAATATCCATGTCGACGCCAAGCTGTTTAAGACGCGATTTTACCACAAGGGCGATTTTTTCCAGACCGGGTTGGCGAATGATCAGTTCAAAACGGAAAGGTTGGCCGGTTTCTTTGTTTACCAGCACCTTGTCACGTAATTCCCAACCGGCTTCGTTTAGCATGGTCATGGCTTCGCGCAATGCTTCGCGCCGCCCGTTGGGCGCATCAAAGTTTGGCAAACTATAGGGTTCGCTAAACAAACGTTCCGGCAGTTGATCGCGATAAGGTTCAAGCAATTCAAGTTCGGCCCCGGTCGGGATACCGGTTGCGGCCAATTCCGAATTGGCAAAGAAACTGGTGGTGCGTGAATAGGCACCATAGAACATCGCGCGGTTCAACCACTGAAAATCAAGGCCGTATTGCAGTGCCCGGCGCACACGTTGATCGGCAAAAAGCGGATTGCGTGCATTCAGCACATAAGCCTGCATGCCCGTGGGCAAATTATCGGGCATGAATTCCTTTTGGATGTCGCCGCGCTGGACGGCAGGCGTATCATAGGCGGTATTCCAGTCGCGCGATGAATGCTCCGAGCGGATCATATATTCACCCGCCAGAAACGCCTGACGCTGGACTTCGGGTTCGAGATAAGTGTCGTAGCGGATGATATCAAAATTGTTCTGGCCACGATTGACCGGAAAGTCCGCCGCCCAGTAATCTTTCACCCGTTCATAGGTGATGCGACGGCCTGCCTCGATGCTTGCAACACGATAGGCACCACTTCCGAGCGGAATTTCAAAGGTCGTTTTCGAGAAGTCTTTTCCTTCCCAGAATTTTTTGGGCATGATCGAAATGCCGGCCACGGTCATTGGCGTTTCGCGGTTATTGCCCGGCTTGAAGGTAAATTTGACAGTCAGGTCGTCAATGACCTCGGCCCCTTCGACCTGCGAGAAGATCTGACGATAGACCGGGCTGCCTTTTTCCAGCAGGATTTCATAGGAAAACACGACATCTTCGGCGGTGATTTCACTGCCATCCTGAAAGCGTGCGCGCGGGTCCAGATGAAAAATGGCAAAGGAACGGTCTTTGGGCACCTCGATCGAACGCGCAATAAGGCCATACATGGCATAGGGTTCATCCGCACTGGCAACCATCAGACTGTCATAGATCAGCCCAAGCCCCGCTGCGGCCGTTCCCTTAAGGGTAAAGGGATTGAGCGTATCAAAAGCAACGATGGATGATTGCACCAGCGTGCCGCCCTTGGGCGCATCGGGATTAACATAATCAAAATGATGAAAATCCGGCCCGTATTTCAGATCACCATAAAGCGAAATACCGTGTGACCGGGTGGTCAGCGGTTCAAGATCGGCCTCGTCAACGGCAACTGTCGGCGCCGGATTAATAACCGGCTTTTCACCGTCCTGGGCATCTGCGTGATGCGTCGGAACCATGACCGACAACAGGGTGATTGCACTGGCAAACAGGATGGATGTCATCGCCATGCCCAACCGTCCCCTGCCGGGCATTTTCATGCTGGCTGCATACGAAATCATGTGATTGTCGTCTTCCCCTGATGCGAACTGATCATTGCGTTATTATGTGGCCTCGATCTGTATGGCGCAATCGGCAGACCGATGTTGCGAAATACCGCACTATGCGTCTGTGAATAACAACACATAAGGACTGACATTCACTACTAATTCGTTCAATTTCAAGGCACCGTCACGTGTTCTGACGGCCAGGCAGGTCTTTTGACGGATATTTTCGCCGTGTGGTTTCAAGTTTAATCTCCGACATCAACCAGTCGCGAAAAGCCCTGACCTTTCGCCGCTCCAACCGACCACGCGGATAACACAGGGAATAGGCATAAGGACTATCAACCGGCAGATCAAACGGAACAGTAAGACGGTTGGTCACCACATATTCCCCGATCATGGCCGGATCGGAGATCACCACGCCAAATCCGCTTGCTGCGGCCTCCATGGCCATGTCAAGGGTGGCAAAAACCGGCCCCTTGGTCCCATCCACTCCTTTGATGCCCGTCCCTTCGAGCCAGATGCGCCAATCTTCTCGTTGTGCCGAGCAATGCAAAAGCGTGACACCGGCAAGGTCTTCGGGCGACTTAAGCTGCTTTGCAAGGGTCGGGTGGCATACCGGCAAAAGACGTTCACCCGTCAGGAATTCATGAACCAGTTGTTCATTGCCCTCATCGGCAAAGCGGATGGCGATATCGACTTCGTTGAAATCGACCGGTGCCAGATCATCATTATAAGTGCCCAACTGCACCTGAAGATTGGGGTATTCCATCTGAAAGCGGCCAAGCCTTGGTACAATCCAGCGCATGGAAAAGGTCAGCGGAGCAGAAACCGATAGCACCGTATCATCTGCGCGGTCTTCTACCTTGGCAACCGCGTTTTCGATTGCATCGAATGCAGGTGTCAGGGATTCCAGCAAATTGCGTCCGGCCCGCGTCAATTGCAGCCGACGGTGATGGCGCTCAAACAACTGCCTGCCCAGAACTTCTTCAAGATGCTGCACCTGTCGGCTCACAGCCCCTTGGGTCACGTTAAGCTCATGTGAAGCTTTGGTGAAACTTTCAAGTCTTCCGGCAACTTCAAAGGCCCTAAGCGCATTAAGCGGCAATGGACGGCGCTTCATAACAATCACTTCGCATGACTAAAACTCATGCAATGATGACAAAACGTGGTTTGAGCGCAAGTGTTTTTTCACATAACTTCGGGTTTAGAGAAAACTGAAGGCCGCTGAATTGATGAGAGCAGGCCTGATTTGAAAAGGATTTGAAATCATGGTTGCTATCACAAAAGAAGCTGGCGCATTTGCTGCCAACCGACCACGTCACGACAATGTAAACCTGCTGGATCTTCCGCGGACATGGATGAAACGCTATAGCCTGCGCCAGAAACTGGCAAACATGGATGCGCATATGCTGCGCGACATTGGCTGGTCGTTCTATGACGCAAAGCGCGAAGCAGCAAAGCCGTTCTGGAAAGCCTGAACCGAACGCAAAGCATAAACGAGTATTTTATCATGCAGAACCATTCTTCACCCATGCATAGCGCGATCGCCTTCCCGTTGCAGGTTTTGATCGAAGCCCTGATGGACGCATGGAAAGGCCTTAGCCTGAAATAAGGCATCAATGTCTGGGCCAGTTAAATTGGTTTGAATGGCCCGGACGACCCTGATCCCTGAGCGCAATTCCGGCTTCCCCCGCTGGAAAGTGCGTAATCAAATGCCGGTCACATCCCCTTGTGACCGGCATTTTTTTGTCCTGTGCCCGGGCAATCTTCAGTTGGTGCGATGCCCGTGACTATTTTTTGTCAGGGTGACGCAAATACATCAGGTTTGCGCCATTAAGCACCGAATACATGACGGCAAACTGCGCATTGAACTCGTATTTCTCGGGCTTAGGATCGAACAGATCATAAATTTCACTGATCGAACGTTTGCCATCAATACGCGACAGGATTGCCGGCGATGCCGATGGCATGGCACGGGTCACGGCAAGACCGGTAAAGGTGATCTTGATGTTCCCGGTTTTGGCCACTGAACGCGCCAATGACGGACCATTCACACGGGTAAAGATCGGGATCATCTCCGGGGACGGGACCGGTGGTTTGACCTTGTTCTTGGCCTTGACGACATAAAAGGTGTGCTTGGTGATATTGCCCGCCATCAGTTCGGCAATGGCCGCACGCTCGCGGAATGGCACATGAACAGCCTTGTCGAGCACATCATGGCGCGAACAATAGGTGGTCGGATCATAGCGCATCGGTTCGATGAAATTTTGCAGGCGCAGGCCAGCGCCCTCGACAAAATCAAAGACCTCATCCACACGATAGGCACGGTCCTGTTGATGCAGCAAAAGATCATAGAACCCGGCATCACCGCCATGAATATGATCACCGACAAACGGATTGCGCTTAAGCCAGTTCGTACCCGGCAGTGAATTAAACAGCGCCTTGCCAAAATTAAGCCGCTTGGCCCCGCCGGCCTCGGCATTCAGGCGCTCCATCATTTCCTGCATGTGATAAACGCCCTGACGGCCCAACTCGCCATAGACCATCAACCCCATGCCACCATTGGGTTTAAGCGCATCAGAAAGCGCCTTCAGCCCGGCATCCGGATCAGGCAGGTGATGGAGCACACCGCAACAATCAATATAGTCGAACGGACCATATTTACCGGCCAGATCAACAAAAGAGCCGGTCACGAAGGTGACGTTTTTTTGCAGATTGCGGCGCTTGATACGTGCTTCGGCAATGGCGCGCGAGCTTTCGGACAGATCAATATAGACGATCTCGGCCTTGGCTTTGCGGTCCCGGGCCTGCTGGGCCAGCATGACCAGCGCATCGCCGGTGCCACCGCCGGCAACGAGTATTTTGATTTTGCCACTTTTGGTCTGTGCCGATGGATCGCGCCCGCCAAAGACAAAATGAACTACCTCGTCCCAATTGCCCGGTGATCCGGTGATCAGACGCTTGTCCTCATCCTCCGGGTTGCGGGCCGGATAAGGATAGGATTCATATTGATCACGGGTCTTTTCAGAAGACTGAACGTGATCGGGCCTTTTTTTGTCGTCGGGCATTCGGCGAATTCCGGCAGAGAAATGGTTGGACGCGGGTATCCTATACCAGCAAAACAGAGTGTGTTGAGCTAAATCTAATTAACTTTGTATGTTGTTGGCGCGCGCTTTGGCAAGGCACAGTGTGCAAAGCAACGCCGCACATCGGTTAAACGGTATCACGCCGCACAAGGCCGGCCGAGACATCCCCGCCGGGCTGCCAAGCCTTTGCTCTCTAATATTAAAGTGAAACAGATTTACCTGCTCGCACGGCAATCAATCACGAGCTTTCCGGTGGCCGTGCGATCCCGGATGGCGGCAAGAGCATCCATTGCCTCTTCCAGGCGATACACATGCGAGATCATCGGCCGGATCGCGCCAGACTGCAGACGATCCAGAAGATCTGCCATGCCTTGCTGGGCAATATCAGGATTTTGTTCAAGATAAGCGCCGAAATAAAAGCCGATTGCCGTGACATTCTTGACCAAAAGGATATTGGCCGGAATTTGCGGTACAGTGCCGCTGGCAAAACCGATCAGAAGCATGCGTGCGCCGGGCGCAACACAGCGCAGGCTTTGCTCAAAGACATCGCCGCCAACCGGATCATAAACAACGTCCGCGCCCTTGGGCTGCCCAAGGGTTGCGGTGATGCCGCGCACACGGTCACGAATATTTTCCGTTTTATAGTCAATGAGATGATCGGCACCATGGTCGCGGGCGATCTGGCATTTGTCTGCCCCGCCCGCCGTTGCGATCACGGTTGCGCCGAGAATCTTGGCACATTCCACCGCCGTCAGACCGACGCCGCCCGCCGCCCCATGGACCAGAACAATCTCGCCCGGCTTGACATCGGCGCGATATTTCAACGCAAACCAGCTGGTACCATAGGCAATCTGAAAGGCTGCCGCATTATTGAAGCCGACACCATCAGGAAGCGGGATCACAAAACGGCCATCGGCAATGACCTGCTCGGCGTAACCGCCCCAGTCGGGCAGCGCCATGACCGCATCACCGGGTTTGACATGAGTAACATCTGCCCCCACGGCACGCACCGTACCACTGACTTCAAAGCCCGGCGAAAAAGGACCATCGGGACGTTTTTGATATTTGCCGAGCAGGATCAGGGTATCGGCGAAATTGACCCCGCAGGCAGCAACATCAATCAGGACCTGACCGGGCTGTAACGCAGACACAACCGGATCCGGTGCATCCACCCATTGCGGCTTCTCGCCAAAAGCGTTGCACACCCATGCTTTCATCGCGGTTTCCTGCCTGTTGCTTTTATGGTGACAGGCAGTGTGACGCGGCTATCTGATTGAAACAAGACGCCAAAAGATTAACCCCTCGATCATCGCGCGGGGTTGGGTATCTGATCTGGCCAGGAGAAAATCAGAAGATGCGATGACGTTTGCGCTTGCGCGTCAGCAAAAGAAGAATTGCCGATGGCACAAACAGCACCACCAGTGCCGGGGCGAGCAGGACCGGCACAAAGATGTTGTCCCATGCCCAGATGGAAATATAACGCTGGGTGATTGACTGCAACAGGTTGAGGCTGCCGGTATCAAGGCGATACCAGAGCTCACCGGCGGCGACCAGCCGGAAACTACCTGTTTGAAGCGCAGTAATGGAATCATCAACCAGCACAGCGATGCTGGCAAAAAGGAGTAACCATCCCAACGCCCGGAAAAACCACATTTCCCTCTCCAAGCGACCTGTCAGGGTCCATACATTAGGAAAAACAAAAAATCACCGTAAGGGTTTGTACTCACTGGGTAAAGAGCTGCATTTGTATAGCAAAGCCTTACCCGGGAGCCATCAACGCCTGATACCAAACCTTACGGATCAGAGATCAACAAGAAGTAAAGATTGACGACAACCCCTTAATATCAAGGGTTTTCAACCATTAGACTGCCAAATAACACCCAACGTTACGGGCGCTGTCAGAGCGATTTCATCAAAGTGAAAAAAGAGGCTGATTGGGCCTTGTCAAGCGCGGGCGTCTCGGCTAATGTCCGCCCGCTTTCGCGATATATCAAAGATCGCATGTGGAGAGGTGGCCGAGTGGTTTAAGGCGCACGCCTGGAAAGCGTGTTGGGGTGTAAGCCCCTCAGGGGTTCGAATCCCCTCCTCTCTGCCACTTGCCAAACAAGCATCCCCTATCATTTCCAAACGACCCCCAGATAGGACGAGACTTTTATGCAAAGCCTCGCTACCTGTGGTGTGGGTTATTGCTGGCGTGCCGTGATCAGGTCTTGTGAAAAGCGACCCACACGAAACCACAATACGCTTGCCAAAGACGCTGCAATGAAAATGGCCGAGGCCATCGGAAAGACAGAGTCCGTTCCCGCAAGCGCAACCAGTGTCGATGTCGAAAATGCCAAACCGAACTGGACCGCACCGATTGCTGCCGATGCCAGCCCCGGATGGTCAATAGCGCCTTTCATGGCGATGCTCATGGCATTTGCCGTCAACAAGCCGACCAACCCCAATGCCAACCACAAAGGAATGACCACCAACCACATATTCGATGCCTGTGCATTCACGAGAAGCACAAGCGCAACAAACACAAATACCGGCAACATCGCCGTCAGGATTTGCTGTGGGTTGAAACGGTTAAGAAGCAATCGGTTAAGCTGACCAAATACGACCAGTGCCGTTGCAATCAGCCCGAATGTTACGCCATAGGCCTCGCTCGACATTCCGTAGATGCCCTGAAATACACCCGACGAAGCCGTGATGAAGGCAAACATGGGGGCCTGGATGCAGGCCGTTACAAAGGCCGGCGCAATAAAAGAAGAACGGCTGACAATGGAAACGAAACGACGCAGCGTTGCGCCAAACGCCGCCTCACGACGCCGCGATTGCGGAAGTGTCTCTGGAATGATGATGCCAGCCAGCACAAAGGCCAGAACCCCCATCAGAACCAGCACGATGAAAATCGCCTGCCATCCATAGGCAACAAACAACAAACTTCCCAGAAACGGCGCCAGGATCGGCCCCAAAGTCATCAGCATGACCAAAATCGTCAGCATCTGGGCTGCTTTGCGACCATCATACAGGTCGTTCACAATAACCCGTCCGACCACCATTCCGGCACATGCGCCGAGTGCTTGAACAAACCGCAAAGCGTTAAAAACATAGATATCCTGAACAAGCAGCAACCCGACAGACGTCACAACAAATACCGCACAGCCGATCAAAAGCGGCAATTTGCGACCATATGCATCGATCAATGGGCCGACAATCAATTGTCCGGCGCACAAACCCAGGAAAAAGACCGAAAGAGACATTTCCGCTGCTGCAGGTGACGCATTGAACGCGACCGCAACATCCTCAAGCGCAGACAGATACATATCCGTGGCAAGCGGCGGAAAAATAGACAACAAAGCCAGTACGCAGATAATAAGAAATCCACCCTGCTTTTTTGAATTGGAAACAGGCATCTTGGTGTTCCAGTGTTATAGATGACAATGGAACACATTTAATAGACGGCAGTCTATTAATCAAGAGAAGCCACAGATTTGCAGCCATGCGAGAATGTATGCCGACATCAACCACCCGGATCGGCCGTCCGAAAAACGAAGCCACCAACACACTGATAAAGGATCAGGCCATCACCCTGATCCGCGCCAAAGGCTATGACAATGTCAGCATTTCCGACATCGTCAAAGCAGCCGGTGTATCGCGGCAAACGCTTTACAATCGTTGGTCAACCAAGGCGGAACTTGTCCTTGAAGCCTTCTTTGATCTGGCCAGCAGCAAGACCAGCCTGCCTGATCTGACCGGCTCGCAAAGCCGCCGGGAATTGCTGGCCAAATTTCTGCGTGAAGTTTTCAAGCACATCGAAAATGACGGTGAATGCCTGCGAAGTCTTATTGCAGCGGCCCAGACCGATCCCGGATTTCGCGAGATATTCTGGTTACGGTTTGTCCTGCCACGACAGGAAATCGTGACATCACTTCTGGAAGATGCAAGACGAAGGAATGAAATCCCCGAAACAAGTGATGTTGACGTGCTGTCTGCCTTTATCCATGGCGCATTCTGGTACCGGCTTCTGAACGGTCAGACGATCGATGAAACACTGGCCGACAGGATCGCACACGAAATCTTTCGGCGCCAACAGATCAGCTGATCTCGCCTATGAAGAAGCCTTGATCCGGGCGAAGACTTCATCAAGCGCGGTATGAAGGGCATCGGTGCCCTTTTCACGGATGAAGGTTTGCGCGACCTGTTCATTCAGGCCGCCCGCTGTGATGTGACCTTCATAAAGATCAGTAAAGCTTTGATCGGGCGACTTGTCGGTGTTTTTCGCAAGACCCGAAAACAGGGCCGCGAGGTAACGCCGTGCGTCGGCATAGTCGGAGCCCTGTTTCACCATCCATTGCGCGGCGCTTTCAAGCACGGTGAAATAGGTCGCCATCAAAGCGCTGCCCGTCGCATAGCCATCAAAGGCATCAATGGTTTCAGCCGCTACCGCCCCGCCGAGTTTTTCAAACAGGGCCATGACATCAGGTGAGCCCGGATAGACCGCCGTGACACAGGCATGATGTTCGACAGGCGGCAAGGGAATGGCGCGATCACATTGCGCGTTGGTGCCAAGCCACGCCTTAAGATCGGCAATCGGAATGGTGGCGATCAGACTGACAATCTGTTTGTCATCGGGCACGCGAAGTGTGGACAGCACATCACCGGCAATTTGCGGCAAGACAGCGAGAAAGATCATATCGGACTGATCAATGATTGCCTGATTGTCGTCTTCGATCCGCACCCGGTCAAAATCACCTGCGAGCTTATCGGAGACATGCGCGCTTCGGCGTGAAACGATGATTTCATCCACCCGATAATCTGATGTCAAAAGACCGCGAATGACCGCATCGCTGATCGCACCGGTTCCGATAAAGCCAAGTTTCATTGAAAATCCTCTGTGACAAAAGCATCAGTCAGGTCCGGTTCCCTGATCGGGCCGTCCTTGCCATCATAGGCGGCGATCACGCGAAATTCCGGACCATCGACTGTGGAATGGCTTTCATACAAACAGAAACGATCGACGGTGAAAACCCGCGATGAAACATCGCCATGATCGACAATGGCCTGTTCAATCGATGCACGCGCCGCATCACGGTTACGACCCAGCGTAATGTGCGGGGTGAATTTACGCATATCCATATCCGGGCATTCATCAAGCGCAAGCAACGCATTTTCCACCCGCTTGGCGAGTTGGCGGAGTGCTGGTTGATCTTTCACCCCGGCCCAGAAAATGCGGACCTTGCGGTTGGATGCAAACATATCAAGGCCGGAAACCTGCAGATCAAAGGGGTCGAACGCAACCTGCGACAGGGCCTGATCAATTTCACCTGCAAGGCCGGGATCGACATTGCCGATGAATTTTAGCGTGATGTGCATGTTTTCCGGGGTCTGGGCATCAAGCCCCTTGATCGCACGGCCCAGCGGATAAAGGTCGGTCGCAATATCGTGGGGAATTTCCACACCAACAAACAAACGCATGTCTTCAATCCAATTCTGATGCGGTAATTAGCCGGTCGAACGTTCAGGCAGCGGCAAAGCATCGTCTTCACCATCAATCTGCGGGAACTTGCCCGCCGCCCAATCGGATTTGGCGGCCTCAATCCGTTCCTTGGAACTGGCGACAAAGTTCCACCAGATATAGCGCCGACCAACCGGCAGGCCGCCCAGCAACATCACCCGACAATCGGTTTTGGCAACGATATCGGGAATTTCTTCGGGCGCGACATAGATAAAGCTTTCGGGCTTATAGCTTTCGCCGTCAATCAGAAGCGTGCCTGATACGACATAAATCGCCCCTTCCTGATTTTCGCTGGGCAAAAGAAGCTGCGCGCCTTCGTCCATTTCGACATCAAGGTAATAAAGCTTGGATTTGACCGGGACGGGTGCGGTTTTGCCAAAGGCCTCACCGGCGATCAGGCGCATGTGAAGCCCGGCATCCTCGATCACAGGCAGGTCATTTTTGGCCACGTGATAAAAGGCGGGATCTGATTCCTCTGCCTCGTCAGGGAGCGCGACCCAAAGCTGCAAGCCTTCGAGTTCATGAACAGAATTCCGAACTTCTGGTGTTTCACGTTCGGAATGGGTAATGCCGCGCCCGGCACTCATCCAGTTGAGATCCCCCGGCCTGATTTCAAGATGACTGCCCAGACTGTCACGATGAAGGATCGCGCCCTTGAACAGATAGGTGACAGTGGCGAGGCCAATATGGGGATGTGGCGGCACATCAATGCCGTCGCCCGGCTGGAATTCAACCGGCCCCATATGGTCGAAAAACACAAACGGCCCGACAGACCGCACATCACGATGGGGAAGAACACGACGCACGGAAAAGCCACCGAGATCGGCTTCTTTGCCTGAGATGCGTTTGACCATGCGTCGCCTCCTTATGAAACCGGGTCGCGATAAGACAGCCTGAATGCGACTGCCTTATCTTATATGTGGCATAACCTAACCCCGATTACGGGCAAGGATATGGCCATTTCTGATGGACTTCTTCAATCGCGCTTAGAACATCATCCGAAAGGGTGATTTTTGCTGATCCGATATTGAGTTTCAGCTGTTCCATGCTGGTCGCACCAATGATGTTCGATGTCAGGAACGGGCGCGAATTGACATAGGCCAGTGCCATCTGTGACGGATCAAGGCCATGTTCCTTGGCTATCGCCACGTACGCTTCGGTCGATTTTATGCCATTTTCCGTCAGATAACGGCTGAAATAGTTCGGCCATTTCGCAACGCGCGTGCCTTCTGGACGGGCACCGCCAAGATATTTGCCCGACAAAGCCCCGCCACCCAGCGGCGAATAAGCCAGAAGCCCGGCATCCTCGCGGATGGAACATTCCGCCATGCCGACTTCATATTGACGGGTCAGGAGGCTATAGGGGTTTTGCACCGAAACCACCCGTGGCCAGCCATTCTTTTCAGCCAGTTCAAGGAACTTCATCAACCCCCAGGGGTTTTCATTCGACAGACCGATATGGCGAACCTTGCCGGCTTTAACCAGTTCATCAAGCGCTTCAAGGCTTTCTTCAATCGGGGTGAATTCCTCGTTCTCGTCATGGACATAGCCAAGCTTGCCAAAGAAGTTGGAATTGCGATCTGGCCAATGAAGTTGATACAGATCGACATAATCGGTTTTAAGCCGGGCAAGAGAGCCATCAATTGCCTCAAAGATTTGCCCACGCGTCAAACGCGGTCCACCACGTACATACGGAAAACGTTCCGCCGGACCGACAACCTTGGTCGCAATCACCAGATCATCACGACGTCCGCGCTTTTCAAGCCAGTTGCCGATGATGGTTTCTGTCGCGTTAAAGGTTTCTTCCATCGCCGGGACCGGATACATTTCGGCGGTGTCGATGAAATTAACTTCGTTGGCAGTGGCGTAATCAAGCTGTTCAAAAGCTTCTTCCTGCGTGTTTTGCTGGCCCCATGTCATGGTGCCAAGGCAGATCACGCTGACATCAATGTCAGTACGCCCCAGTCGACGATATTCCATATGAAATTCCCCAGTTTCGCGCCGCCCAAGCCGATAAAGTGCTGCGGCGCATGATTTTACGATGGGGTAAATATATCCGCTTCAAGGCGCGATGAAACCTTTGGGGGAAAATTTCTTGTGGTTGGCGAATATCGTGTTTCAGATAAACAGGGTTAAAACCCCGGTATAGCCATAAAAACGGTCATTGCAGATTTCGCCACTGCCATAAAAGCCGGTCAGAGGCAAATCGCCCAATTCATCACGAATGATCATCATTTCCCGACTTTCGGTACCAAACAGATGCGGACCACGGGCAACACAGCTGCAATATAGCGCCCCGCGCGGTTTGCTTGGCAGGCGCTTTTGCAAATCACCAAGCATGCGGCGCAAGTCATGCTCGGCAGCGCCGCCGTCGCGGCGGACAAAACGGATAGCATCACCTGCCTGAACGTCACCACTGATGGCAATCATGTTATTTTGGGGGTCAATCCCCAACAGATTACGCACAACGAAATCACCGGTATCTGATCCCGGCACCATCAAGGCGGCGTGATAGCGGCCCGATGCCATGGATTGTTCACCGCCGTCGGTTTCAAGTTCTTCCTTAAGCACATCCAGGGCCGGGCGATCATCAAGGGTTGCAACAACGCCTTCGCGGCCTTCGGTCACGCGATGAACCGGCCCGACCGGAGTACAAGCCTGGCTGATACCGACCTGAACACTGGTTTTGCCATCAAACAGCACACCTGACAGCCCGCCACCGACGACGCGATCAGCAATCTGGGGGCCCCCACGTTCCCCCGATGCAATCCCGCCAACCAGATAGGTCGAGCCCAGTCTTGCCAATTCGGTTAAATTGCCAAGACTTTCCGGGGCGGTCGGATCACCATGAACAAGGCCAAAAATCGGCTGCAACCGGTCAATGGCCTGTTGCAGACCAGCCGCATCAAGATCCGCCTCGGTTTTAAGCGGTTCAAAAATATGGAATTCATTACGGGCAAAAGGTGCCACCATCACAGAGGCCGCCGGAACACCGAAATAGGCACGGCCCGATCCACAGATCCCCACACCCGATGCGCCAACCCAATGTTCAATCGACAGGCGCGAACGCAGGAAAGTCAGGATACTGCCAAGATCTTCGGCAAGCGGCTCGGAAACATACAAAAAGGCCAATGCCTGTTCTGGCAGCGGTTCTTTTTCCAGAAGTTCTGCAAGCTCGGATGCGACCGAGGCCCAGTTTTCGCCGCTGGCATGTGCCGCCCGAAATTCCGCCGTCATGCTGTCTCCCGTTATTGTCTGCTTACGATGCCCGGATCTTGTTTCCGGTCGCAAACCAGAAATCCGCTTTCCTACATCTAATCATTGCGCCAACCCTTCCACAAGGGTCTGCGCGGCGGTTTGTCATCAAGTGCAAAACAGTCGATCAGGAAACATGTTTGCGCAAGATCTCCATCGCGGCATTTAGCTGGGTCATGCGCTGGTGGGAGCCATAATTGCTATCAGGATGGTGGATGGCGGCCAAAACGCGGTATTTGGCGCGGATCGCGCGCAAATCTGGCCGCGCACTGGGCGCAAAACCCATGACATGAAGCGCTTCGTTAAAGGTGGTCACCCCCCGATCCAGAGGATCAAACGCCAGATTATCCACAATCTGGCGCAAACGTTCGAGTTCCTCGCGCGATTGCAAAAGCTCAACCGGCGGCTCTGTCTGGCGTTGCTTAAGGGCGCGTGCTTCTTCCAGTGCGGCGCGCTCGGCGGCAAGTACATCGGATTTTTCGATGCGCATATTTACCTCACCCGCATCGAAATCGATCGCCATCTGAAGCGCCTTGCGCACAGTCACCACCGAAAAGCCCGGCGGCAACCGCAGTTGCAGGCGCGGCTTGCGCCGCCAAGGACGTCCTTTGGCGGGGCCTGATTTCAAAACGATGGTTTCGCGGTCCCCCTTTGGCGGATCGCCGGGGTCCTCATAGTCCTCTATGGCCTTTTCCGGGACGACCAGCATGACAGACCGTGCCAGATCAGCGGCATTGACACCACGTCGTTCAGCCAATTGCAGTACGGCATCGCGAAAGATCGAAGAGCACGGAATGGTATAGGACTGTTTGACGGTGGAAGAAGACGACACAGAACAATCCCTTTAAGACACTGAAATATATCACTTAAAATGAGACGCACCGGGTATGGCTTGTACAAACCAGCCCCATGATTTCACCCGACCAAACGAAGTGTATCGACGGATTCCACCCCCTGCAACTGCATTTGCAGTCAAAATCGAATCGCTTCCGATTCATTCACAGCCCCAAACACGCTTTTTCGGAAAGAAACACATTCCCCGTAAATCTATAACTAATTGATATTAAATAATAATATGTGAATTGCGTGTATTTTTTACGTGCAATGCGTCCATTTTTATCATCTCGTGCTTATTCCCAGCCTAAAGGGCATAACAACGGCGATTGTTTTGGTATAACCAATTGAAATAAAATATTTTTTACATGATTTCACTCAACAGGATGTCGGAACAATCGACACGTATGAGGCCCGCACAAATGCACCCTGTCAGCACCCCTGCATCAGGCACTACCCTAAAAAAAACAACATATGAAGTTAACGTCTGCGTAATTCGAAACATAACCGAAAGTAAATGAGGTGTTAATTTTACACCAAACGCAGTGTTTTCGGCCTGAATCGGGTATTTTCCGGCAAAATTCACAGCTTTCACACCTGATGAATTCTACATATAACTAATTGATTTAAAATCATATTTCACAAGAAAGACGGACAAACAACACCTTTACTGCCCCCAACCATTAAATCATTTCGGGTTGTTGATGTTTTCTATCTACATATGCAGTTTTTTCTGCCGGGAAAGGGCATAATTGCGCTAATTTAAGAGATCGTGAAAATTCATCCCCCACCCCAAATCCATACAACCCCTTGGAAAGCGGGGATTTTTCGAGTTTCGTTAGAACCGGACGTCAGAAATGCTTTACCCGCACGGCGTGCCCGTTTGATCGCAAGAGGGCGCGTGCCATGAAAAATCGGCAGGTTTTCGGCGGGTTTCAATCTAAACGGAAACTGCTCTAGCCCGCATCAGAAGTTCGCAGCAGATCAACCACATCGGGCAGGATCCGTTTGACAATCACTTCTACGCCATCGGCATTGGGGTGCATGCCGTCATCCTGATTAAGTGCGGGTTCTGCGGCAACACCTTCAAGGAAAAACGGATACAGATCAACCTGATAGCGGCTGGCAAGGTCCGGATAGATGCTGTTGAATTCATCACCATAAGCAGCCCCCATATTGGGGGGCGCCATCATACCGGCCAGCAATACATCCACATCCATGCCCCGCAGTTTTTCCAGGATCTCTGCAAGGTTTTCACGGGTCTGGGAGGGCTCCATACCACGCAGCGCGTCATTGGCCCCCAGTTCGAGCAAGACCGCATCGGGCTTTTCAACCAACGCCCAGTCAAGGCGCGCAAGACCCGCAGCAGTGGTGTCCCCCGAAACCGAACTGTTGATCACCCGAACATTGTGCCCGGCTTCCTTAAGGGCGGCCTCAAGCTTGGGCGCAAAGCCGTTTTCATGGGCAAGGCCATAGCCCGCCATCAGGCTATCGCCAAATAAAACAAGGGTTTTTGGCTTTTGTTCGGCGCCTTGTGCCTTGGCTTCATAAGAAAAACTGTTCAAGCCAAGGGTTGTGATCGCAAGCGCAGCGGATACCAAACCAGCGGATTTGCGCAAGCGCATCATCAGCTTACACGTGAACTTGATTACAGTGTGACCTTGCCCGAACGCCTCATTCATTACACATCTCACCTTTACATGTTGCACGCTTGCCGTAACGGCCATCAACCGTTTACCTTGTGTTCAAGCCATTCAGAAGCCATTCAGATCAAAAGAAGTCTGAGCCAGAAACGTCCTGATCCGCAAACTTATGTAACCTGCTTTGTCGATCTTGCAACGGACAACCCCATAGGACCCGAAATGAGTGTGACCGAAACCACCACGATACCGGAAAAAAATACTGCCGTTTCTGCTGAGGCGCCGAAGCAGACAATCGATGTGCAAAACCTGAAACTGCGGCTGCAGGGGCCGGCAGGGATTGTTGAAATCCTTAAGGGGGTTGATCTTTCGATTGGGGCGGGCGAGCGCGTATCACTTGTCGGTCCGTCGGGCTCGGGGAAAACATCGCTTTTGATGGTGATTGCCGGACTGGAACAAGCCCAGGAAGGTGTGGTCAGGGTCTGCGACAATGACCTGCGCGCCCTTGATGAAGACGGGCTTGCTCTTTATCGCCGCCATCATGTCGGCATCGTATTTCAGGACTTCCACCTGATCCCGACCATGAGTGCGTTGGAAAACGTTGCGCTTCCGATGGAATTCGCCGGACGCAAGGATGCCTTTGAAAAAGCACGCGAAGAACTCGAACATGTCGGGCTGGGCCATCGCACCGATCACTATCCCGGCCAGCTATCTGGTGGGGAACAACAGCGCGTTGCGCTGGCACGTGCGCTTGCCACTGATCCTGAGCTTTTGCTGGCCGATGAGCCGACCGGCAACCTTGATGGCACCACCGGCGAAACGATTATCGAATTGCTGTTTGATCTGACCAAACGGCGCGGGTCGACCTTGCTTTTAATTACCCATGATCCGGGGCTTGCAGAACGGTGTGACCGCACGGTGATGCTGCGTGATGGCGAAATCGTTTCGCAACTGGAACCGCAAGCATGAACATGTCCGTTTCCCCAGCAAAAAGTGCGGACCGTCTTTGGTCCATTGCCTGGCGGGTCTGTCGGCGTGAATTGCGCGGCGGGCTGTCGGGTTTTCGTATTTTTCTGGCCTGTCTGGCGCTTGGCGTTGGATCAATCGCCGCCGTCGGAAACGTTTCGGAATCCGTTCTATCGGCGCTTGAACGTGATGGACGGAAACTTTTGGGCGGCGATGTAGAGCTACGTCTAACCCATCAGGAAGCCACGGGTGATCAGATTGACTGGCTGCGGGCGAACACCGAACGTGTCGCTGAACTTGCAACCATGCGCACCACCGCCTATGGCCCGGATCAACGTCGCCTGGTGGAACTTAAGGCGGTTGATGACGCCTATCCGCTGTTTGGCGAGATGGAGCTTGTCGATGGTGTTCCCTTTGACGGCATCCTTGATCAAAAAGATGGTGTCTGGGGTGCAGTGACCGAGGCCGGTTTGCTTGAACGGTTGCAGATCAATATCGGCGATACGGTTGCCCTTGGCGATATCGATGTCCAGATCCGGGGCGTGATTGAAACAGAGCCCGACAAATCTGTTGGCTTTTTCAATTTTGGCCCGCGGCTGATGATGTCGATAGACGGATTGATGGACACGGGGCTGGTGCAGCCGGGAAGCCTGATCCGCTATTATTACGCTTTGGATATCAATGACAATGAAACCCCGACTGCCTTTCGCGAACGGCTTGAGGCACAATTCAAAGATGCAGGCTGGCGTATTCGCGACACGGCCAATGCCAATCCGGGGCTGAAACGCTTTATCGAACGGCTCACCCTGTTTCTGACACTTGTCGGGCTTTCGGCCCTTCTGGTCGGCGGCATCGGGGTCGCCAATGCTGTGCGCAGCCATATCGAAAGCAAAACATCCGTTATTGCCACGCTGAAATCCATCGGGGCATCACATGCGCTGGTGCTGCGGATCTACTTCCTGCAAATCCTTGTTCTGGCTCTGATCGGGATCGGGATCGGGCTTTTGATCGGTGCGGTAACGCCAGCGGTCATTGCCCCGCTTCTGGCTGGTCGATTGCCGATTGATGTCACGCTTGGCCCGGCTTTGCCATCCTTGATCATTGCCACCTGTTTCGGGGTTTTGACCACCTTGGTCTTTGCCTTGCCCTCATTGTTGCGCGCACGTGAAATCCCGGCCGCCCGATTGTTCCGCGCCGGAGCAGGCCTGTTTAGCGGCAGCCCCGTGCGCAGGCGTGACCTGCCCTATATCGGTGTGCCGCTGGTGATGTTGCTGGTTCTCACCGTGCTGACCGCGACCGACAAGGCGATTGCCCTTGGCTTTATCGGTGGATCGGCAGCGGCCGTAGTGATTTTCACCTTTGCTGGGAAAGGCATCGTATCTCTTTCGAAACGGTTGATTACGGGGCGCAGTGCCTTTTCAAGACTGGCACTGGCCAACCTGCATCGGCCGGGGGCCAGCACCGTACCGGTTGCACTGTCACTTGGTCTGGGCTTGACGTTGCTGGTGACGATTTCAGGGATCGAAGGCAACCTTGATAACGAGATCAACGAGAACCTGCCGGACTCTGCCCCGGCCTTCTTCTTTCTTGATATCCGCCCCGATCAGATGGACCCGTTGCGCGATCAGCTTTTGGCACAGGATAATGTTTCGGATATCGAACAAACACCGATGTTGCGCGGACGCGTCACAGCGATTGATGGCGTAAAATCCGAAGATATCGGGCCGGGTGAAGATCGCTGGTTCTTGCGTGGCGACCGCGGCTTGACCTTTGCGGCAACGCCGCCACCCGAAACCAAACTGGTGCGTGGGGAATGGTGGCCTGCTGATTACAATGACGCCACCAAGCCGCTTGTTTCAATCAGTGCGGATATCGGCAATGCCTTTGACCTTGAGCCGGGCGACACATTGACCGTCAATGTGCTTGGCCGTGACATCACCGCCGAGGTTGCCAACTGGCGCGAAATCGAATGGCAAAGCCTTCGCATGAACTTTGCCATGGTGTTTTCACCGGGCCTGATCGACAAGGCACCCTATAGCCTGATCGCAACAGCCCATATGCCGCGTGAAATGGAAGAACCGGTTGATCGCATGATCGGATTGGACTTTCCGAATGTCTCGGCAATCCGGGTCCGTGAAGCACTTGAAGCCGCCAATGCCATTCTGGCAGGGATCGGCACCGCCCTTAACGCGACCAGCATGATTGCGATTGTCGCCGGTGTTCTTGTCCTTGGCGGGGCGGTTGCGGCTGGTCGCCGAAAACGTATCTATGATGCCGTGGTGCTCAAGACCCTTGGCGCAACACGGGCCAACATCCTTTATGCCTATGCGCTGGAATACGGGATTTTGGGCCTTTCCACCGGGATCATTGCCGCCATTGTCGGATCGGTTGCGGCCTGGTCGGTACTGGTTCTGATCATGGAAGCCAACTGGGTTCTTTTGCCGATGACCATTATCGGACCGATTGCGATCGGCCTGTTTGCAACGCTTGCTGCCGGTTTTGTCGGCACATGGCAGGCGCTTCGCAGCCCGGCGGCACCGCTATTGCGTAACGAATAAGCCAAACGGCATCAAAAACTTCGAACAAGAAAGGCCGGGTTCAGATCGACCCGGCCTTTCTTGTTTCAACCCGCACCGTTTCGATACCGATTTGACACAGCATATCGATGATCAGGCAATGTCACGCAAGGCACGCCTTACGACCTTGCCCGTGGTGGTCATCGGCAATTGATCCAAAAATGCGATTTCACGCGGATATTCATGTGCGGCCAGGCGGGTTTTGACGAAATCCTTGATTTCATCCTCCAGCGCCGGGCTTTGGGCAAATCCATCAGCCAGCACAACAAAGGCTTTGACGATCTGGCCTCGCTGTTCGTCGGGTTTGCCAATCACACCTGCCATCCGCACAGCGGGATGCGCAATCAGGCAATCTTCGATCTCGCCCGGACCGATGCGATAGCCCGCCGAACTGATGACATCGTCATCACGCCCGACAAAGCGAATATACCCATCATCATCGACACAGCCCATATCACCGGTCAAAAGCCATTCGCCGACAAATTTGTCGCGTGTGGCTTCGGGATTGCGCCAGTATTCCAGAAACATCACCGGATCAGGCGCACGCACGGCAATGCGGCCCATAACACCTGGTTCAAGAACCTTGCCGTTCAGATCAATCACCGCCACATCATGGCCGGGCACCGGGCGGCCCATAACACCCGGCTTTGAAACATTGATCGACTGACAGGAACTGACCACCATGTTGCATTCGGTCTGGCCGTAAAATTCGTTGATGGTCAGATCAAATACCCGGCGCCCCCAGTCAAGAAGCTCTGAACCCAGTGTTTCACCACCGCTTGCAATAGAACGCAGCTTGAAATTAAACCGCCGCGCCATGTCATCGCCGGCTGCCCGCATCATCTTAAGGGCTGTTGGCGGCAAAAAGGTATTGCGCACGCCATATTCAGCCATCAGACGAAAGGCGTCTTCGGGCGTGAATTTTTCAAACCGGTGCGCCACCACAGGCACCCCGTGATGCCACGCGGGCAACAAAACATCCAGAAGCCCGCCAATCCATGCCCAGTCGGCGGGTGTCCACATGACATCGCCGTCTTTGGGAAAGAAATCGTGCGACATTTCAACACCGGGCAAATGCCCCAGCAAAACCCGATGGGCATGCAACGCCCCTTTGGGTTGGCCGGTGGTGCCCGATGTATAAATGATCAAAGCCGGTTCATCGGCACGGGTCTTGACCGGCTCGAATTCGTCACTGGCTTCTGACGACAGGGCCCTGAAATCAAAACAGCGATCGGGCGCACCATCAATGACATAAACATATTCCAGCGCCGGCAACAGATCGCGAATTTCAGCAATCTTGGCCGCCCCTTCGCGGTCGGTGACCAACGCCTTGGCCGCACAGTTGCCCAAGCGATATTCCAGCGCATCAACCCCGAACAGGGTAAAAAGCGGCACGGCAATACCGCCCATTTTATAGGTCGCCACATGCGCAATCGCCGTTTCCGGGCTTTGCGGCAACAGGATACCGACACGATCACCACGGCGAATACCATGGCGGCGCATGACATTGGCAAAGCGGTTTGAAAGACGCTTGATCTGGGCAAACGTGTAATCACGGCGTGATCCATCGCGCCTGCGATGCATCAATGCCAAACGATCCGGGTCATCATCTGCCCATTTGTCACAAACATCGACGCCGATATTAAAATAGGTTGGCACGTTCCATGAAGAATCTGAACGCACCGCCGCATAGTCTGAACGACTGGCCAGCAATATATCCTCCCTGAATTCGCCGCTGTTCTTTGTTTTTACGGGCGGCAAATAACGCGAAGCATGCTAGTGGCAATCTTTGGAAATTGAAAGTCCCCAGTCACTATCCGGCACAACAGCCGCGCAGGAACAAAGACAGGACACCTATCAGTCGTCTCGGGCTAAACCGGGACAACCTATTGAGGTTCCACATCTAGAGCAGCTTCCGTTTAGATCGACGCGTTTTGTTCGTGTTTGGCGAATTGTTTGGCAAGGCACAGCGCGCAAGGGCGATGCGGTGCATCGTTCAAGCGGTG
>JBLXDD010000016.1:0-102465 GCA_048264285.1 Thalassospira sp. | reverse complement strand
AGCTTGTCTTAAGACAAACTCTTCAAAATTAACGTCTGCACATTTTGGTGGTTACCACAAATCAATCTGAAATAAATCCAAATCGATCCGTCGTCTCCAGGATGCACAGACTAAACGCCATAACGCTGCCCGCGCATCCCTTCCTTCTGATCTACAATGTCAAAGAACTCAAAGGCCGAAGCCCTTAACCAACAAGTCCGTGTCGCTCAATCCGTGAGCGCCGCGCCCCGTCGGTGGAGGCGGGTTATAGGGCCATGACGCGAAGCTGTAAATACCTTTTTTCGAGATTTATGGAGATTTTCGGTGTTTGTTTTTTTCACCCCCGAAACGGTCCGCACAAACCCTTGGCTTTCGGGGATTTCACGAGAAAAACCTATCTGCGCATAGCACGCCCCACATGAGCGCATAACGCCCAAAAACCAAGGGAAAAACCGACTCTGCCTCAAGAATTACAATATGGAGTCCAATGACTTCTTGGCGAAAACGAAAAAGGAAACGTTCAAATCGCAACAAGATTTTCGCTTTTTCACGCATTCCAAGTGGCGTAATAGACTTTACTGAATGTTATGGCATCCGGGACAGCGGTTTGACACACTGCCTATACGCCGGGAGCACCGCCCCAACCCAATAGAAGGTCAATACCGTGATCAAGATCCCGCATATTGTCGCCCATCGCGGAGCTTCGATTGAAGCCCCGGAAAATACCATTGCAGCATTCCGGGTCGCCGGTGCACGTGGTGCCAAATGGATTGAATGCGACGTGACCTTAAGTTCCGACAACAAATGCGTCCTTATTCACGATGATACATTGGTCCGCACCACCAATGGCACCGGGCCGATTCATGAAAGTGATTTCGAAACATTGCGCAACCTTGATGCCGGCGGGTGGTTCTCTGACATTTATAAAGGAGAACGCATCCCGTCCCTGGCTGACACGCTTGAAACACTTTATTTCCTGGATATGGGCGCCAACCTTGAGATCAAGCCGTCGGGATGTGATCCGGTGCGCCTGTGTCAGGAAATCATTGCGGAATTGAAAACATCAAAAACGGTTCCGCTGATTCTTATTTCAAGCTTTGACGGTATTGCGGTTGCCCATATGCGCAAACATATGCCCGAACTGCCTTGCGGCTGGTTACTTGAAACCCTGCCTGCAGACTGGCAGGAAGAGTATGAACGTCTAGGCGCGTCGGCCATTCATATTGACCACAAGGCCCTGACCCCGGTCAGCGCTGCGGAAATCGTCGATGCCGGCATCCCGTTAATTTGCTATACCATCAATGACGTCGAACGCGCCAAAGAGCTGTTCTCGTGGGGGGTCAGTTCGGTGATTACAGATGATCCGGCCAAACTGCTGATGGCGATTCCCCAACGCCCGCTGGCCGCCAAAAGATAAAAACCCATAAAAGCCCGATCAGGGCAAATCGAGATCACGGCCTGGCGTGCCACCACATTGTCAGGCCGTGACAGATGCAATTAACAGGAAACAGTTCAATGACAATCGCCCCACAAGACGGTGCCCCGGGCATCCCGCCCCCCGATCCATCCGCATCGCCAACCCCGCTTTATCCCCACAACCGCGTAAAGCGCCATCTAAGCGAATTGTTCAGACTGGCACTGCCGGTCACGATTGCAAGGCTTGGCATGCTGATCATGGCGGTTGTCGATACCATTGTGGTTGGAAATTATGACAGTGCCGGTTTGGCGTATCTTAATATTGCCCATGCGCCCTTTACATCCTTGATGGTGACCGGAATCGGGCTTTTGACCGGGGTCATGATCATGACGTCCCACGCCAAGGGCCGCGATAACCTGATGGCGGCCGGGGCGGTATGGCGCAACGCCATGCCCTATGCGATCCTGATCGGTATTGTCTTTACCATTCTGACCATGCAGTCAGACATCCTGTTTGCCATCACCGGGCAACCAGAAGACATTGCCCATCATGCCGGCCAACTTGCCGAGATCCTGGCCATCGGCATGCCCGCGGCCCTTATTTACATTACCTGCGCCTTTTTCCTTGAAGGATTACAGCGCCCGCTTCCGGGCATGGTGATGATGATTGTTGCCAATCTGATCAACCTTGTTCTGGATTACGGGCTTGTTTACGGTGCATTCGGATTGCCGGAACTGGGCGCAGAGGGCGCGGCCTGGACATCAAGTGTGATCCGCTGGTTCATGGCGCTTAGTTTGCTTGGCTATATCCTGTTGATGAAAAGCCATCACCTTTATGGCATTCGCAACGGTTTTGCCGGTTGGTGGCGCGGGTCCCGCGATGCCCGCCATCTTGGCTATGCCGCGGGCGCCAGTCAGGGCATGGAAACCGGGGCCTTTGCCGCCATGCAGCTTTTTGCCGGACGTCTTGGTGTGATTGCCGCAGCAAGCTATGGCATCAGCATGACCCTGCTTGCGCTGATGTTCATGGTGGCGCTTGGCCTGGCGTCCGCCACATCGGTTCGGGTCGGCATTGCTTATGGCAGGCGCGACCGGCCTGATATGGCACTTGCCGGATGGATTGGTCTTTTGACCACGATGGCCGTGATGCTGACTTTAAGTATTCCGCTTTATCTGTTTCCCGATGCGGTTGCCCATCTGTTTACCCAGGACGTGGCCGTCATTGCGACCACGGTGTCGGTGCTGATACTCATGCCGATCATTTTCCCGACGGATGGCGGACAGAACGCCGCCATCAGCGCCTTGCGCGGGGCAGGTGACAAATGGGCACCGACCATTTTGCATCTGGTGTCTTATATCTTTGTCATGATCCCGGTGGGATATGTTCTGACCTTTACATGTGAAATGGGCGTACCCGGGTTATTCTGGGGCATTGCCATTGCAAGCCTGGTCGCGGTAAGCGGGCTTGCCATCAGGTTCTTTGTCGTGTCTTCACGCGAAATACCCGAGCACCGAGAACACGCCTAAGCCAGCAGGCACCCCGCAAGAAAAGCGCCGTCGGAACATCCGCTGGCGCTTTTTTATATGCCGGAGAAGTCTTGGTCAGATACTTGGTCAGGCACGCGCAGCATCAAATTGACGGCGCGGCATCAAAAGATCGCAGAATGGCAGGACCAATGTATCAAAGGCCGATGCCGCACGCGGGGCATCGATACGAATAATGTGCTGTTCGATATCACGCTGAGTGGCAAATTCGCCAAGCGGGGCCAATTCCGGCAACGCATCGACAAGGGCGGTGTAAAATGCGACCTGATCATCGCGGGCCGTTCCAGACGCCAGATTGCCCAGATGATTATAAAGCGCCATGGCCAGGAACCAGCGGCAATAAGGCATCAGCCCTTGCAAAATCTCGGTGCGCTGTTGTGGCTGCAGATATTGTTGCAGATCACTATCAAGCCACACCGCATTTTGCACACCCGCAACAAAGGCATTGCGAAGGGCGGGATATTCATCGGTAAAGAACACCGTCGTCAACCAGGCAGACAGATCATCCAAAGCCGCCCGGCGTGATGCCGGTGTGCTGTTTTCGGCAAAATCAAGGGCCGGCATCGCAGGTGTGCCTGCCATGGCAAGACTTGCCACCGCCGGATCCATCAATACATGGGACAACCAGGCCTGATGCCAGATCTTCATCGGGCGGAAATAGGGTTCTTTTTCCGCCCCGCCGGCTTCGATCCAGCTTTCAATCAAATGTGCACGTCCCAAAGCAATGCCCAGACGCAGGGCATCTTCAAAGCCCATTCCGCCCTTAAGCACAGGGTCACCCAGCATATCTTCAAGCAACGGCAGCGCAGTCGCAATATGATCAGAACGCAATCGCGCACCAAGCGGCTGGTAGAATGACGCGCCATCGCCATGCCCGGTTATTGCACGCGCATGTTTGGCGAAATCCCCCCAGAAAACCAGTTTCACCGGCTCTGCACGTTTGCGCCAGAGCGGGCGCGTCATATGCCAGTTTTCACATTCGAAATTGGCCAAGGTCATTGCATCAACCAACCGTGCCAGCGGCTTGGCCACGGCAAGTTCCAGATCATCTTCCGATCCGACATGGCCAATGGATAAACGCCAGCCCGGTTCTTCATGAGGATGGCGATCAAGCCACAGCAGGGCAAAGCCATTTGCCCCTGCCCGTGTTGCCGCCGGCGCCACCAAATCAAAAAACAGCGAAACAGCCGCCGGTATTTCCGGGACGGAATGATCGGCCAAAGGGGCGCCTACCGCCCATGTCTTGACCATGACATCATCCGCATCGCGCCGGTTATGAAAACACGGCGGCAGAAAGCCGGAATACTGATTGGCGCTGTGGTCGGGGTCGATCATGGGTGCCTCGTGGATCGGGAAAAGGGGCAAGAAAGTGCAAAACACGTCATGCACCGGGCTGCTGATACCCAAGGATACAGCCAAGGTCAATCACACCCGATCAGCCCGGCCCCAAAGCCCGCGTATCCAAACCATCAAAGTCAGTCTGACATCAAACCCTGGTCAATCCGGCATGCCCGATACTGGCTTCACGATAGACAGATGGTGGCATCGAAAGCAATCGTTTGAAATCACGGGAAAAATGCGCGTTATCTGTGAAACCGCACCAAAACCCGATTTCCCCCACGGACATTTCTGTCCCGTAAAGCAGACGACAGGCTTCGCGAACCCGCACGAGGCGCAACAGATCCGAAAACCGGCTATTGGCCTGTTGCAATCGCCGTTGCAGAGTCCGACCGGACGTTTCAAGCGCGCTTGCAACGTCATCAATCGTCCAGCTGCGCCCGATATCCTGTTCAAGAACGGTACAAAGTTGTTGCACGATCGGGCGTTGCGCACCGATCACCGGGGCCGTTCCCGGCATATTGGCCATAAACGGATAGGATGAGGAAACCTGTTCGAAACCATCCCAGTTGATCCGAAACCGCAACCCCCGGCCGGAAAAGGCCAGCTTGTCAATGATACGGCCCTTACGCATGACACGTACCGCCCGGCCATGGCTTGGTAATATGGTCGCCTCGACATCCTCTGCCCCGGCGGCTTCAAGCAAACCGATCAAGAACCCCAGCAAAAGCAGGTTTTCAACCCGTGCCGGCGGTTGCCCCCGCACGACACCACGATGAACGATCATGGATTTTCCGGTTACGGAAAAGTCGCTGCGCGCACGTGCATGGGAATACCCTTCCAGTCGGCGCCAGCGATCGGCAATCACAGACGGGGTTGCGGAGTGACGCAACATGGTCAGAATGGCTTCTTGTTCCTTGGCAGCCAGATGACGCCCCAGACGCACCAAAACCGCAGGCCCGTTGGTTTCTTCAAGGGCAAGCATGATACTGCGCAGCTTGGCAGAGGTCACAACTGTCCCGGCCGGCACAAGATCATACCCCCGCGGCAGCCAGGCCAGTTGCCGGATCAGGGCAACATGCAAACCAAATGAAACAAATTCCTGCATCAAAACGCGCCAAAACAACAAAGACTGGCGCGATCATACAAACTTATGACTGCCCTGTCAGCGCCAGATCCAAAATGTCACGAAGCTGTTACATATGCCCCGTTCATTCCAAAATCCTTTATTCTTATCCCCTCCATTGATGACAAGGCATTGCCCAAGGAATGCGCACATGTCACTTTGAAACCTTCTTTTGGGACCCCGATACAAGATGGATGAATAACGTGATTAAGGTTCTTTTCGTTTGTACCGGTAATATTTGTCGATCACCCACCGCCGATGGTGTTTTCCGCAAGCTGGTGCGCGATGCCGGGCTTGAAAGCCATATCCATGTTGATAGTTGCGGGCTGTCTGCCTATCACGTCGGCGAACTACCCGACCCGCGATCGCGCAAAATGGCGCAAAGCCGCGGCATTGACCTGACAGACATTCGATCACGCAAAATCCGCCCGGATGACTTTCAGGAATTTGATTATGTTCTGGCCATGGATAACGGGCATCTGCAAGACATGCGCCGCCAAGCTCCCGATCAATATCACGACCGTATCGAACTGTTTCTTGATTATCATCCGACCATGGCAGGGCAAAGCGTCCCCGACCCCTATTACGGCGGCACGAACGGCTTTGTAACTGTATTTGACATGATCGAGGAAGCGTCCTTGAACCTGCTTTCGCAGATCCGCAAGAAACACGGGCTTTAAAGCACCGCCAGCACAGGGCCCGCCACGGATATAAACTGCGATGGACAAACGTTCACTGGATAAAAGCTCACTGGCAGATTTGATCAGAACCCACACCGGGGCCAGCTTGCAATCGGTTACGCCCCTTTCCGGTGGATCTGTGGCCAATGTGATGCGCGCTAATCTTGATGACGGGCGACAAATGGTCATCAAGATCAAAGGTACTCCGGATGCTTCGGACCTTTTGATCGAAGCAAAAATGCTGCGTTATTTCAAAGCCCGATCCCCCATCACCTGTCCCGAGATCATCCATGCAGATGCAAACTGTCTGCTGATGAATTTTATCGTCAATGACAATCGCATGACCGGATCGGTGCAGCGAGACCTTGCCCAACAACTTGCCAGACAACATCAGGTCAATTCCGATACGTTCGGACTGGAATTTGACACATTGATTGGCGGGTTGCCCCAACCCAATAGACAAGAAAAAAGCTGGATCACCTTTTTTGCCGAACACCGTTTGCGTCATATGGCGCAATGCGCCCACCTGGCGGGCAAACTTCCCGGCAGTATCGCGGTGCGCCTTGACCGGTTGATTGATCGGCTGACAGATTTTCTGCCCTTCGAAAGCACCGCGTCGCTTCTGCATGGTGACTTGTGGGGTGGGAATATTCTTTGCCAATCCGGAAAGCTTGCCGGCCTGATTGATCCGGCAATCTATTATGGCGATCGGGAAATAGAATTGGCGTTCGGAACCTTATTTGGCGACCTTGGCCCGGAATTTTTCGCGCGATATAATGAAAT
This sequence comes from Thalassospira sp., assembly GCA_048264285.1. Taxonomy (GTDB): domain Bacteria; phylum Pseudomonadota; class Alphaproteobacteria; order Rhodospirillales; family Thalassospiraceae; genus Thalassospira. Next base: position 95,598 of record JBLXDD010000016.1, on the reverse strand, counting down.
ATATCCGATTAAACCCGGATTCTTTGAAGAACGCCGTGATTTGTATAATCTTTATCCGTTATTGGTTCATGTTCGCCTGTTTGGCGGGCATTATGTTGGTTCGGTGGACCATATCCTTGCCCGATTTGGTCAATAGCCATTGCCAACGGTAAATCCCGGTCACGCAAATATGCATAAAAGAGGAAGAGAGAGTTGAAAGTTCTAGCAGGTGCTGTTGTAGCGCTGAGTATGGTCGCCAGTATTGCCGCCATTGCCCACGAAGGGGCAACCGGTGTCATCAAGGAACGCATGGACGGCATGGAAGCCATCGGTCAACAGATCAAGATCATGGTTCCGATGATGAAGGGTACCCTGCCTTATGACCCGGAACAGGTCGCAAAATCAGCGGCGATCATTGAAAGCCACTCTGGCGAAACATTCACAGCCCTTTTCCCGGAAGGCAGCGACGAAAAACCGTCCGAGGCACTTTCCGATATCTGGGATGATTGGTCAAAATTCACCGCGCTTGCAAACGAGCTCAACAGCAAAGCGACCGATCTTAAAACCGTCGCCGAAAATAACGGCCCGGAAGATGACTTCAAAGCCGCCCTTGGTCAGGTGATGCGGACCTGCAAATCCTGCCACAGCGATTTCAAGGAATAGGTCGTGTCCTATCCTTGCCTGTCAGCTCAATGAAAAGGCCGCAGCATCGTGAATGCTGCGGCCTTTGTTTCAAGACAAGCACGTCCGACTTAGCGGCCGATCATGGCAAAGAATTCGCGGCGCGTGATCGGGTCATCGCGAAAGGCCCCCAGCATCCGGCTGGTTACCATGGAAACACCGGTCTTGTGCACGCCACGCGTGCTCATGCATTGATGGTTGGCATCAATCACCACAGCCACACCAAGCGGATCGAGTTCTTCCTGAATGGTATTGGCAACCTGTGCAGTCATTTTTTCCTGAATTTGCAGGCGTTTGGCGTAAACCTCGACAACGCGGGCCAGTTTGGAAATACCCACAACACGGCGGCGCGGCAAATAAGCGACATGCGCAACGCCAATAATCGGCACCATGTGATGTTCACAATAGGATTCGACGCGAATGTCGCGCAGAACGACCATCTCGTCATAGCCATCCGTTTCTTCGAACGTACGGCGCAGAATTTCTGCCGGGTCCTGCTGATAGCCTGCAAAAAATTCGCCATAAGAGCGTACCACACGATCAGGTGTACCAAGCAAACCTTCGCGTTCAGGATCATCCCCGGCCCAACGCAGAAGCGTACGAACCGCATCTTCTGCTTCTTCACGTGTCGGCCGCTTCACCGAGTTATGTTCGCTGCACATACCAAATCCTTTTGTCATATTCCGCAGGATTAACACCTGCTGTGGTGGGGCTCCTGACCCGCTTTATCTCTTACTGTTTGCTGGTGCGATCAGTTCACAGTTTGCTGCCCATGCGGACTGTCCAGCGAAAATGCCGGAATCGCAATATCAAAATGATTGCCATTCATATCGGTCATTTCAAACGTCCCGACCATGAACCCGCTAGGCGTGGTCAACGGTGCGCCGCTTGTATAATTGAAACTTTCCCCACCGGCCAAAACCGGTTGCTCTCCGACCACTCCCGGGCCTTTGACTTCCTGAGTTCCACCGCGTGAATCGGTAATCTGCCAGTGCCGGTTAAGCAACTGTACGGTTTTCGCACCGAGATTTTCGATCTCGATACGATACGCCCAAACATACCGGTGGGTTTCCGGATCGGATTCACTTTCGAGGAACATCGGGTTTACCGATACCTTGATATCGTGCGTTACGGTCGAGTACATGCATGTCTCCGGGCCAAGTATGTTCCAGTCATTTTGCATCAGCCAAGAATGCGATGGATGGACCTTTATGTAGACAATCAAACCCCGAAGTGCCAGCCAGCAGCAAAAACAAACTGCCATATTGCCATCGGGAAGAAGCAAAAGGCCCGTATTGACTACGGGCCAGATGAGTGTCGAGATTACTGTTTAATGCGCGTGAACGTAAAGTTCCTAAACATTAAGAGCGGCCAACAGATCTTCCTTAAGGTCATCAATGTCTTCCAAGCCAACCGAAAGACGCAGCATGCCTTCGGTAATTCCCATTGCAATCTTGTCCTCGGCTGGCACGCGCTGATGCGTCGTGGTCCAGGGGTGCGTGCTCAGGCTTTTTGCATCGCCAAGATTGTTGGAGATATCAATCAGCTTAAGGTTATCAAGCAGTGAAAAGGCTGCTTTCTTGCCACCAGCCAGTTCGAGCGCGATCAATCCACCGCCACGGCCAGACATCTGGCGCATGGCAAGTTCATGCTGCGGGTGACTTTTCAGCCCCGGATACAGAACGCGTGACACCTGCGGCTGTTCCGACAGAAATTCGGCCAACGCCGTCGCATTGCGAATGTGCTGATCCATCCGAAGGTTCAGGGTTTCAAGCCCCTTAAGCAAGACCCAGGCATTGAACGGGCTCATGCTTGGTCCGGTATGACGCAAAAAGGTGGTCAGATGTTCGTCATGCCATTCCTTGTCATTAAACAGGATCGCCCCGCCAAGACAACGGCCCTGGCCATCAATATGCTTGGTCGCGGAATACACAACGATATCCGCCCCCAGTTCCATCGGCTTTTGCAGGACCGGGGTGGCAAAAACGTTATCGACAATCACTTTCGCACCAGCCTTGTGCGCCAGCCCGGAAATGAAGGCAATGTCCAGAACCTCAAGTGTCGGGTTGGATGGCGTTTCAAGGAATACCGCATCTGTCGGCTTGGAAAGTGCCTGTTCCCAGGCTGCCTTGTCGGTGCCGTCCACCAGTTCGGTTTCAACCCCGTAACGCGGCAACAGATTGGTCAGGATGAATTCGCATGACCCGAACAACGCACGCGATCCGACAACCCGGCCTCCTGCCTTGCTACAGGCCGCAAGCGCATTCCAGACCGCAGACATGCCAGATGCCGTCGCCCGGCAATATTTGGCCCCTTCAATCAGGGCCAGGCGTTCTTCGAACATGCCCACAGTCGGGTTGGCGAAACGCGAATAGACATACCGTTCCGGGCCGCTACCATCAAAGGATGCCTCTGCCTCGGCGGCGGACTCGTACACATATCCGGAATTCATGAAGATGGCTTCGGATGTTTCACAAAAGCCGCTGCGAGTTGTGCCACCGCGTACAGAACGTGTGGCCGCGCGCCAGTTATCAGAAGCCTTTTTCTCGGTCGTCATTTTCTTGCTCCTATATGCCCGGAATATGGTGTGATCCGGACACAAAAAAACCCTGACCGGCACGAACGGGTCAGGGCCGAAGCCTTGGTTCCCCTCTTTAGCGATTTTTTACGTGGCCGCAAGCCGGTCGACAAATCCCACGATCGGCAAACGATACGTTCAGATTTCCGTTACGTCAAGCGCCGTGCGCTTGGGTTTACCGACCATATCAGACATCGATGACATATGCATCGCGGCCAGAACCCGTGACACTTGGCCCTCACGCAATGGTGAAGGTAGTTCATATGCAAGTTCTGCAATTTCTCTCTAATGTTGGATCAAATAATGCGATCCTGTTTTTCGGGTTTGCGCATTTTCTTACATAACGATTTTGCAAGAGCCTGAAATCAATGACCAAAACCAGTTTAGCGACCTCGCCAGTGACCAACGATCAAACCGACATTCAACAAAACACCCCTCCTGCATCAAAACCTCTCTGGCGCAAACTTTTGCCAGTGGTTGTCTTGATTGTCGGGCTGGTCATCGCATGGTCCAGCGGCCTTCTTGATCTTTTGTCTTTTGAAACATTGCGCGAAAATCGCGACCTGTTGCAGGGCTTCGTTACCAGCAACCCGGTTTCAAGCATTCTTGTTTTCATGGGGATCTATGTGATCGCGGTTGCGCTGTCCCTGCCAATCGGATCGGTATTGACGATTACCGGCGGTTTTCTTTTCGGTTCCATCCTTGCCAGCACCTATGTTGTGATTGCGGCAACCCTCGGGGCAACCATCGTTTATCTTGCAGCGCGTTATGCCTTTTATGATCTGATGCAGGCCAAAGCAGGAAATGCCATCCGCAAAATGGAAAAAGGCTTTGCCGAAAACGCATTCAGCTACCTGATGGTGTTGCGTCTGATCCCGATCTTTCCGTTCTGGCTGGTAAATCTTGTACCCGCCCTTCTGGGGGTCAAGCTGCGTTCATTCGTGTTGGGCACGATGGCCGGGATCATTCCGGGAAGCTTTGTATATGCATCAATCGGTGATGGTCTCGGGGCCCTGTTTGATCAGGGCAAAACCCCCGATCTGGGCATTATCTTTGAACCGCGCATTCTGACCCCGATTGTCGGGCTCGCAATCCTTGCACTTTTGCCAGTTGCCTACAAAAAACTGCGCCAATCAAAAAATCAGGCTGACAACAATGAATAATATAATCAAAACAGATATTTGCGTCATTGGCGCCGGGTCTGGCGGCCTGTCAGTCGCGGCCGGTGCTGTCCAGATGGGCGCCAAAGTTGTCCTGATTGAAAAAGGCAAGATGGGGGGCGATTGCCTCAATACCGGATGTGTGCCGTCCAAGGCGCTGCTTGCGGCTGGCCATGCCGCGGAAAATGCACGGCGCGCATCACGCTTTGGTATTCAGAACGGCCCGGTAAATGTCGATTTTTCACAGGCAATCGATCATGTCCATTCCGTGATTGCTGGCATCGCACCGCACGATTCGGTTGAACGTTTCGAACAACTTGGTTGTCACGTCATTCAGGCCGAAGCCCGCTTTACAGGACCAAACGAAGTTATCGCCGGAGGCCAGACCATCCGGGCCAAACGCTTTGTCGTTGCTACCGGCTCGCGGGCTGCTGTCCCGCCGATTGACGGGCTTGAAACGGTCAACTACTTCACCAACGAAACGATCTTTGAAAATCGTGTGCGCCCTGAACACCTGATTGTTATCGGTGGTGGCCCGATTGGCCTGGAAATGGCCCAAGCACATCAACAACTTGGCGCCAAAGTCACCGTGGTTGAAATGGGCACTATTCTGCCCAAAGATGATTCCGATCTGGTCGAGATTGTCCGCAGTCGCGTCAAGGCCGAAGGCATCAGCCTCTATGAAAAGGCCAAAACCAAAGAAATCCGCAAAGTTGATGATCATATCCGGGTCATAATCGAACATGACGGGATCGAAATCACCCTTGAAGGCAGTCACCTTTTGCTGGCAACCGGGCGCAAGCCCAATGTCGATAATCTTGGGCTGTCTGATGCCGGCATCGAACACAGCCCGCGCGGTATTTCTGTTGATGCGCGCCTGCGCACTTCAAACCACAAGGTTTTCGCAATCGGCGATGTGACTGGTGGCCTGCAATTTACCCATATGGCGGGCTATGACGCAGGTATTGTAATCCGCAATGCCCTGTTCCGCCTTCCGGCCAAGGTCGATTACAGCGCAGTTCCTTGGGTAACCTATACCAGCCCCGAACTGGCACAAGTCGGCTTGAACGAAATCACAGCGCGCGAAAAATTTGGCGACAATATCCGTGTCGTGACCTGGGATTATGCCGAAAATGATCGCGCACGCGCAGAATCAGAAACCGAAGGCTTTATCAAGGTCATCACAACCCCCAAAGGCCGTATCCTCGGTGCCGGGATTGTCGGCCGGCAAGCCGGCGAACTGATTGGTGTCTGGTCTTTGGCCATCAGCAAGAAAATGAAGATCGGTGCCATTGCGGGCATGATCGTGCCGTATCCGACATTGGGCGAAATTTCCAAACGTGCCGCCGGGGCCTGGTACACACCAAGCCTGTTTAGCGAAAAGACCCGCAAAATTGTGCGTTTCCTGTTGAAGTTCGGCTAACACTTCCCGGAACGGCCATCTGCCCGCTTGGCAGGCAGATGGCCGTTCCACTGTACTTTATCACGCGACATGGCCTAACATCCGGTGATGGATCGTCCAAATCTGAAATTGCCCCCATGGGCGAAATCCCTTTCCGCACGCCTTCTGGTGTTGACGGTCAGCTTTGTCATGCTCGCAGAGATCTTTGTCTTTGCCCCGTCGGTCGCGCGGTTTCGTATCGATTGGCTTAAAGCACACCTTGATTCAGGCTATCTTGCCGCCCTTGCCCTTGAAGCAACGCCCGATCAAATGATCCCCGATGACCTTGAACGGGAATTGCTTTCCAATGCCGGGATCGAAGCCGTGATCCTGCGCCGCGAAGATCGCAAGTTACTGCTGCAACGTGATGACATGCCCGCCAAGATCGACAAGGATGTCGTACTGACGAACTTTTCGATTGCAATGGCCCTGATGGAAGGCTTTTCCACCCTGACCCAGACCGGCAACCGCGTCCTGCGTGTGGTAGGAATGCCTTCGATGGCACCGGATTTCGAAATCGAAATTCTGGTGCATGAAAAACATCTGACCGATGCCATGCGCAATTTCGGCTGGCGCGTATTTGGCCTGTCGCTGATGATTTCGTTCTTTACCGCCGGGTTGGTTTATTTTGCCCTGAACCGGTTGCTGGTTCGCCCGATGCGTAGTCTGACGCGCGACATGATCCGTTTTCGCCAGAACCCGCAAGACACCGCATCCCTGATCACACAGGACGAACGTGATGATGAAATCGGTGTCGCCCGTCAGGAACTGGCAATGATGCAACAAGACATTCAGGCGATGCTGAACCAACGTCGCCGCCTTGCTGCACTCGGGACAGCTGCAACCAAAATCAGTCACGATCTGCGCAATGCGCTGGCAACATCCATGTTAATGACCGAACAACTTGCCAAAAGCGAAGATGACGAAGTCCGCGCCGTGGTCCCGCGCCTGCTTTCATCCATGGAACGCGCGGTCTATATCAGTGAACAAACCCTGTCATTTGCACGTGAAACACCGCCGCCACGCGATATTGCGACCTTCACCCTGATCGAGCTGATCGAAGATATCCGCGACCAGATATTGCTTGATCAATCCGGGTTACAAATTAACGAGGCGATCCGCGCCGCATCCGATAACGATACAAACAAACCATGCCCGGCCCGAATTGACATCGATTTGCCAGATGATGTCACGCTGGAAGCCGATTATGACATGCTGTTTCGCGCTTTTTCCAACCTGGTACGCAACCCGTTGGAAGCCGGCGCAACGGCGGTAACAATCACGCATGAAATTCACACTGATCCCCCGACAACCAGCAAATCCGGCGCGCAGCGAAAATTCATCGAAGTTTTTATCGCCGACAATGGTCCGGGCTTACCCGAAAAAGCGATTAAAAACCTGTTCATTCCCTTTGCCTGTAGCGCCCGCCAAGGGGGAACAGGGCTCGGCTTGGCCATTGCGCGCGAACTGATCAGCACCCATAACGGTGAACTTCGTCTGGTGGCAACCGGCCCGGATGGTGCCAAGTTCGCAGTTAAACTGCCACTTGGCGGTTAAGGATTGCTCTGATGGTGTTCGACCCGTCGTGTAAAAAGCACCATAGATAAATTCTATCGATTTTTATTTTATATTCGATTTTATCTTTGGTTTGGGTTTGGTCATATTTGGCTCATGGCGATGCCGCACCTGATCCCGATCCCCGATCCGCTCCTGACCCTGGGTTCGGTATCGCCAACAGACTTAACTGCCCGTCCCGTTCACATATGTGCCTCCGGAACCCTGTTGTCCCCCCTTGTTCGGTTGCCTGTTAGAAACGATACGGGACGTGGCAGAACCTTATAATCCATGCCGGATTATCATCTGGGAATGCTTGGCATTCCCGCCCTCATCTGCCCCTGATCCTTCCCCCGGATCAGGGGTATTTTTTTGCGGAATATGGCGGCATTTCGCACACAAGCACATCGGGCGGGTGATTAAAGCAGTTTCCGTTTAGATCTAATCGCGCCAAAAGGCCGGGAACAGCAACACCAGAACCGTAAAGACTTCCAGACGTCCGATCAGCATGCCGATCGACATAAGCCATTTTGCCCCGTCCGGCAGATTTGCAAAATTCCCCGACGGGCCGACGATCGGTCCCAATCCGGGGCCGACATTTGCAATCGCAGTCCCGGCGCTTGAAACCGCTGTGATAAAATCAAGACCCATCGCCCCAAGGGCTGCGGCCAATATCACAAAGCAGAACACAAACAAAAAGAAGAAGCTCAGAACCGATTCGGTAACATCTTCGGATAACGGCTTGCCGTTATAATAGGCGATGAAAACCCCGTGAGGACGCAACATGTGTGAAAGCTGAATCTTGGCGATTTCATAAAGAACCTGCAGCCGGAAAATTTTCACGCCACAGGTTGTCGATCCCGCACAACCACCAACAAACATGACAAAGAAGAACACCGTGACCGCAAACGGCCCCCAAAGCCCGTAATCAGTCGTCGCATAGCCGGTGCCGGTCATAACCGACATGATGTTGAATGACGTAAAGCGCAATGCATACAAAAAGTCCACGTCATTGGTTTTCGAATGCCAGAATGCCAAACCGACAATGATCGTAATGGCAATGGCAAAGAACCAGCGCACCTGTCCATCGCGGAACAATGCCTGCCCCTGGCCACGCAACGTTTGCAGATACAGGATAAACGGCAAGGCCCCGGTCGCCATGCCCAGTGTAATAATCACGTCAATTGCCGCACTGTCATAATGGCCGATTGACGCATCCTTGGTGGAAAAACCGCCCGTCGCGATTGTCGTCATTGCGTGCGCAATGGCATCAAAGGGCGTCATCCCCGCCCACCACAACATGATAGCCCAAAGCGCCGTAAAGCTCAGATACAGCATCGCGATCCCCATCGCGATCTGGGTTGCGCGCGGGAACGCCTTGTCGGATTTATCCGAGTTTTCCATACGGAAAAGCTGCATCCCGCCAACGCGCAGCATCGGCATAATCGCAATCGCCATCACGATGATCCCGATCCCGCCAAGCCACTGCAACAAAGCCCGCCAAAGCAATATCCCCTCGGGCGCCGTATCCAGTCCGACAATCACTGTCGATCCGGTGGTCGAAATGCCCGACATCGCTTCGAAAAATGCATCGGTATAGGACATATCAAGGTCGGAAAACGCAAAAGGCAAAGCCGATGCTGCTGTTAAAACCACCCAGCTTAATGTCGTCAGGATAAAGGCCTGCCGCGAATTGATCTTAAGATTGTCCATCCGGTTCATCATGATCAGTGCGCCACCGATAAACAGCGACACAAGCGACGCTGCCGAGAACACGATCCAGTCACTTTGCCCGTAATACAGATCGACCAGTGCCGGGACAAACATGCCAACCGACAAGGTACAAAGCAAAATACCGACGATGAAAAGAATAGGACGAAAATCGATCAATGAAACGCCTCTTGGCACATGAACAGCATCCCCCCGGATAACCAGTACATGGTGCGTCTGATGTTCTGTTATGGAAGGCACTGCATACCCGAAAAGCCTGCCAGAATGTACCCCCTTCGTCACAAGCAGCGGAATTCTTGGCACATGGCACCATAATGTCCAGCCCTTTTCGGCGGTTAGGCCCCGTGGGCCAAGCCTGAAACAATGGCATCTATCCCAAATGTCATGACGGATTGCCCCGATCAGAATCGTCAGGACAAAACCGCGTGCCATGCGCCGACCAAACCGGGGTTTTGCGGATTAAAATACGGTTCGACAACAACAACAAGGGCCAGAGCATAGTTAATGACAATTACAGGTTTCGTTGCGTTTCATGCACTTCTTCGAATACAGGCAAACATCATTATATTTGCATTTGCATCGTGCAACCTGATGCGCTTTGCCCTAGATTGAACATGGGTCATTACAAAATTATAAGGTGCGTTCAAGCATCAAAAATGACCCCGTTACTGTCTTTTGGGGAGCTTCCTGTGCGCGGAAAGAAATTATACTTCGCGATTGTTTTGTGCCTTTTGCTTGCGGTCGGCTTTCTGACCACAAGCTTTGTCAGTTTCTATGTTGCCCGCGATTCTCTGGAAGAACAGATATCTGAAAGCACCTTGCCGCTGACCAGCGACAATATCTATTCGGAAATTCAGCGCGATCTTCTGCAGCCGATCTTTATTTCATCGCTGATGGCCCATGACACATTCCTGCGTGACTGGGTGCTTTCGGGTGAAGAGTCCCCTGAACTGATCACGAAATATCTTGCCGAAATCCAGCTGCGCTACGACACCATCACGTCCTATTTCATTTCCGAGAAAAGCCGCAATTACTACCACCCGACCGGGGTGATCAAACAGATCAGCGAAGATGACCCCGCCGATGTCTGGTATTTCCGCGCGCGTGACAGCAAGCAACCCTATGAAATCAACATAGATCAGGACACGGCCGACCGGTCGCGCATGTCGATCTTTGTCAATTATCAGGTCCTCGATTATGCGGGGAATGTTATCGGCATTACCGGCATCGGACTTTCCGTCAATGCTGTTACCAATCTGATCGAAACATATCAGGCACGTTATGGCCGCACGATCTATTTCATCGATACCGAAGGCAATGTGACGTTGCGCGGCACCGGTTTTGGCGATGCGCACACTTTGCAGGAACGACCAGGCATGCGCCATCAGGCAACCAAAATCCTGACATCGCCCGGCACATCAATCAGCTATGAGGATGACGGTCACACCTATTTCGTCAATAGCCGTCTGGTACCAGAATTCGACTGGCTTTTGATTGTCGAACAAAGCGATTATTCCTCCGACAGGCGTCTGCAAAACACGCTGTTTCTCAACATCGCGATTTCAATGCTCGTCACGGTGATTGTCGGACTGGTCGCCTTCCTGACCGTGCGCAATTATCAAAAACGCCTCGAAGAACTGGCCTCGCGCGACAAGCTGACCGGCGCGTATAACCGCCAGGTCTTTGACATGGTCTTTGATCAGGCCGTCAAGAATGTGAAACGTCAAAAAACGTCCTTGTCGATCATGTGCTTTGATCTTGATGGCTTTAAGGACATCAATGACAATTATGGCCATCCGGGCGGGGATGAGGCCCTGCGCGAAGTCCTGACCATGATCCGCCAGAACGTCAAAGAAACGGATGTGATTTGTCGTTGGGGCGGGGATGAATTTGTCATCCTGTTCCCCGGCAAAGACCGGACATCGGCCATGACTGCGGCCCGCGAACTTGCCGATCACATCCGCGATTCCCCGGTTCGTTTCGGTCGGGACCATATCCCGGTCACGATCAGTGCCGGTGTCACGCAATATCGTGACGGGGAAAGCCTTGATACCCTGATGGCACGTGTGGATAACGCGCTCTATACCGCCAAGGCATCCGGGCGCGATCACATATCACTGTCGTAATCAACAATCCGCACCAAACAAAACACCCCCGACAAGCCATGCTGTCGGGGGTGTTTTGTTTATTGACTAGCTTTGAAAGGCGATCAGTCGGCGATAGATGCCTCGGCAATCTGCACAGCGTTAAGCGCAGCCCCTTTGAGCAACTGGTCACCGGCAACAAACAGCTCAAGCCCATGATCACCAAAGATCAGGTTGGTCCGAATACGGCCAACTTCGACGTCATATTGCTCGGTCGCGGTCAACGGCATCGGATATTTGTTGTTTGCCGGGTCATCGACAAGTTTAACACCCTTGGCCTTTGCCAGCACTTCACGCGCAGCATCCGGGGTAACGACCTTTTCGGTTTCAACCACGATGGCTTCGGAATGGGTCCGCTCGGTCGGGATACGAACGGCGGTGCACGATACCGGCAGATCCGGCGCACCAAAGATTTTGCGCGTTTCCCAGGTCACCTTCATTTCTTCACGGGTATAGCCGTTTTCCTGGAAGCTATCGATATGCGGGATCACGTTAAACGCCAGCGGCGATGAAAACACCTCTGCCGGGACCGGCTTGCCAGCAAGACCAGCAGCCAGACCTTCGCGCAGCTCGTTCATACCCGGCTGACCGGCACCCGATGCCGCCTGATAGGTCGAAACGATCACTTTTTTCAGGCCAAACGCCTGATGCAGCGGCCAAAGTGCAACCGCCGCAATCGCCGTGGTGCAGTTCGGGTTCGCGATCAGTTTGGCAGTCTTGGCAAGATCACCGTTGATTTCCGGCACGATCAGCGGAACATCGTCATTCAGACGAAACGCCGAGGAATTATCAATCACAAGCGCGCCTTCGGCGATCTTGGGGCCGTATTCCTTGGCGAAATCACCCGATACAGCAAGGAAGACAATGTCGCACTGCTTGGCTTCTTCAACAGAAAACAGCGCGACGGTCTTAGTGCCGAATTTAGTCTCCACGGTCTTGCCCGCTGAACGCTCGGACGCGAACAGGGTGAGTTCACCCACAGGGAACTTGCGATCAAACATAACGTTGATCAGCTCGACGCCAACCGCACCGGTTGCGCCGATCACACCGACATGGAGATTTTCGGCACTCATAATAGTTGTCTAACCTCGCAAAAATTTGTTGTCTTGTTCGACTTCCGCGATCATTCGCGGGCCGCGCATTATAGGGATTAATCTGTGCAACGCAAATCTACCTTGTTGCAATGCACGCATACGCGCAGCTGTTCCGTGTCAAACGCCCCGGACAGCCGATTGTTCCGCAGTTTTTTCAATCGCTTGACAGCACAGAAATCAATCGCGCCAAAAGGTCGGCATCAAAAGAACCAAAAGGGTTTCAAATTCCAGCCGCCCCAGAATCATCGCAACATCCAAAATCCATTTCGCCGAATCCGGCAGGGCCTGGAAATTGCCCGATGGCCCGATAATATTGCCAAGCCCCGGCCCGACATTGGCAAGTGACGTCGCAGCGGCACTCATCGCGGTGATAAAATCAAGCCCCGTCAGACCAAGCGCAACGGTCACAAGGATATAGCTAATGGTCAGAAGAAAGACATAAACGGTAACAGCGTTATAGATTTCTGATGTGATTTCGTGCTGACCAATGTGGCTGACCACCACCGCCGACGGGCTGCGCAGGCGCATGAAATGGGCGCGAAGCCCGGCAAACACGACATAAAGGCGAAATATCTTGAACCCGCCCGCCGTTGATCCCGAACAACCGCCGATAAAGGTCGCAAAGAAGAACAGCATGACCGCCGTCGGCCCCCATAACAGATAATCCCCCGACGCAAATCCCGTCGTGGTGATCACTGAAACAAGGTTGAACGCCGCCATCGTCAGCGACCGGAAAATGCTGTCATCAGACACCCGGGCAAGATTAAGCGTCAGCAAAAGCGTAAAGCCCGCAATCACCAGACAAAACAACCTGATCTGCTGATTGCCAATCACGGCCTTGATCGCACGTTTGCGCAGGAAAACCACATAGGCGGTAAAGGGCAGTCCGCCAATAAACATGAACAGGATGGCAATCCAGTGCAGTGACAGGCTGCTGTCAAACTTGGCAAAGGACAGGTCCGACGTCGCATATCCCCCGGTCGACAGTGTCGTCATGCCGTAATTGATGGCGTCAAACCACTTCATACCGAACGCCCGGTACAACACAATGCAAGCCAAAGTCAGCGCGGAATAGATCATCACAATCTGCAGGCACATGTCGCGCATGCGACCGCTCAGTTTTTCGGATCGGTCGGAACTTTCCATCTGGAAAAGCTGCATGCCACCAACCCGCATCATCGGCAGAAGGGCAAGGGCACTGACGATGATCCCGATCCCGCCCAGCCATTGCAGGATGGATCGCCAGATCAACAATCCCGGCGGCAAATGATCCAACCCCGACAAGATCGTCGATCCCGTGGTGGTCAGCCCGGAAACGGTTTCAAAAACCGCATCACAGAAACTGATTTCAAGCGATGAATACCAAAGCGGCAAGGCCCCGGTCAGACTGACGGCAATCCATGACATCACCGTCAAAACATATCCCTGCCGGGCCGTCACACGCGGGCCAATATCGGACCGGCAGGCAAGACATGCCATACCGCCAAGACCGATGGTTGTCACCGCAGCCTGCGCAAAGATCTTCCAGTCCGGGTTGCCGTAATAAAGATCAATAACAGACGGCACCATCATCGATACACCGATGATGATCACCATCACCCCGACCACGAAAAAGATGGGTTGCAGACGAAACAAACGCGCGTCCCTGAAAGCTGAAAAACAAACCAGCTTGTAGCGCCATTTGCCAATTGATGCATCCCGATAATGCGCAAAGGTCTTATTCCCGGTCCATAAGGGCGGTCGGGGCTTCCCGGTTATTGGCGCGTTCCTTGTGGGTCAATCCCACCAACACGTCATCTTTTTGCCGTTCTTATTGCGTGTTCTTTTGCCAATGACGTACAGTCATAGCGCGCCGTCCTTTGCAAATAATCGAGGCCCATGTGAAACGCATTTCCCGCCATCTCGCCCTGATTGCCATCCCGGTACTGTTTGCTTTGGGCCTGCACGGGCACAACAAACCGGTCCATGCTGCTGATCCGCAAACACTTGAAGTCAAAGGGCGCGACATTCAGGTCATTGACGGCGATACCATCCTGATTGCTGGCAAAGTTGCCGATATTGCCGGTATTGATGCGCCGGAACTCGGGCAGCAATGCTTGCGCAACGGGGATGTGTGGGATTGCGGAATGTCTTCGGCGATGCAGCTGCGCAAATATTTCGCCATGGCCCCGTTTGATGTCCGCTGCTGGCCGGGCAACCCGGAACGGGCTGGCAAAGACGACAACTTCCCGGTGGTAGAATGCGGGATCGGGGATCGTGATGTTGCCGCGGCAATGATCCGCGATGGCGAAGCCCTGCCGATAGAAGGATACTCGCACCGCTATGACGGCCTGTCACGCGAAGCCAGCAATGCCAAGATCGGCATCCATGGTGGAAACATGATCGCCCCTGCCGACTGGCGCGCAGGCAAACGCCTTGATGACGAAGCCGGAAAATGCCTTTTCATTACCGATGGCAAGGGCAACTATCTTAGCAGCATCGATCCACGATATGCCGAGATCGACCAAACCGCCAACAGCACGCTTTGCAGCGACGAAGAAGCCCGCGCGATGGCACTGATTTATTTGCCACACACACCATGACACATACATCACATCCGCAAGGCGTGCTCGAAACCGGGCTGATTTTCGGGGAAAAGCTTGGAGCGGGTGAAGGGAATCGAACCCTCGTATGCAGCTTGGGAAGCTGCTGTTCTACCATTGAACTACACCCGCGAAGCGCGCGTTTTATAGCCCGCTTTTTTGGCCAACGCAAGCAGATCGCATAAGGTTTTGGCCAATTATTTGCGTGGCTGAATATCAGATGGCATTCGTCCTTGCGCGCGTTTCCCCGGCCCTTGGCATCGGCACAGGCATTTAGCCGTCGGGAACCATGCGCCAGATCGCACTGGCATGGTCATCGGAAATCAGGATGGATCCATCAATATAATGCTTCACATCCACCGGCCGCCCGATCACTTCGCCATTGCTGCGCAAAAAACCGCTCAGGAACGGATTGGATGCCACGGGCTTATCCTTCATGAATTCAACGCGCACGACCTCATACCCGTCCGGAACCGTTCGGTTCCATGACCCGTGCAGTGCGACCAGCGCATCTTCACCGTCAAAGGTCAATCCAAGCGGCGCATTATGGGCATTAAAGGTAAATTCCGGAAAAGTGACCTCTTCTGGCACCGTTTCGTCGGAAAATTGCGGACTGCGTGTATCGTTTCCGGCATACCATGGGTAACCATAGAACTGGCCTGATTTTCCCGCACGGTTAAGCTCTTCGCGCGGGATATTATCGCCCAGCATATCCCCGCCATTATCGGTAAACCAAAGCTCGTCTGTTTCGGGATGGAACGTCAATCCGACAGAATTGCGAATGCCGCTGGCATAAATCTTGGGCGCGCCGCCACTGACCGGGATCGAGATGATCGTGCCTTCAAGGCCGCTGACTTTGCAGATATTGCACGGTGCACCGACCGCAACGAACAGGCGCTTGCCATCGGGTGACACGGCCGCATAGCGCCAGCCATGATGGCGTTCGTCAGGCAGGTTGGTAAACAGGATGCGGGGGCGGCCGAGTTTTTCGCCGTCAAAATTGCCCAGGTCATACGATACAATGCGGTGCTGATCGGCGACAAAAAGCGTGCCTGGCTGATAGGCGATCCCGTTGGCGAGCTTGAAATCATCGGCAATCCGATTGACATCCTCGGCAACGCCGTCTCCGTCCTCGTCGCGCAGGAAATAAAGGTTGGGACCACGGGTGCCGACAAAAACACCGCCCAGTTCCGGGGCAACGGCCATGGTTCGGGCATTGCGGACTTCGGCAAAGACCGAAAGGCGATATCCGCTTTCCGGACTTAACAGGGATTGCACCCGCGCAACCCGCTCGGACAGCTGCTGGGCATATGCAGGAAGGCTTACTACCCCGATGGCAACAACTGGAATGACAGCAAAACACAAACGCCCGGCCCATCGGCGCGCGCGGTGCGACAAACGATAAAGGACCGGGCGGAAATCCTTGGGCATCCTGATATCTCCTTGTCTGGCGCTCTGCCATGCAAGGGGTATGGATGATATCCCTTGCGGATTAGCGAACGCGTTCGGAAATCGGGGCGTTAACCGACAGTTCCATATCCCACGGGAAGTAAATCCACGTATCCTGGGATACTTCAGTGACAAAGCTGTCAACAATTTCGCGGCCAAGCGGCTTGGCATAAACTGTTGCAAAATGCGCTTTCGGCAGCTTTTCACGCACTGCCTTGGCAGTTTTGCCGGTATCGACCAGATCATCAATGATCAGCATGTCGGTGCCGTCACCCTCGATCCCCTTAAGCCATTCCAGCTCGCCGCGACTCTTGTCAGAGTAACTGCGAACACAAACGGTATCAATCAGACGAATATCAAGTTCGCGTGCGATGATCGCCGCTGGCACCAGACCGCCACGGGTGATCGCGATGATGCCCTTATAGGGGCCCTGTTCCAAAAGTCGCCATGCCAGTGCACGGGCGTCGCGATGCATCTGTTCCCAAGAAACCGGGAAACCTTTGTTATAAGGAGCTTCGCTCACAAGAATTCTCCTGCGCCAGATCGGTTCGCCAAAAGAATGTGCCCGGACATCACCACAAGGACATCGTCATCGGGACCCGCATTCCACAAAATCAAGCCGCTTAACTACGCCGAGTTGGGCGCGAAGGCAAGCTTTCGCTGGCGGGTTCGTTCTTTACGCGGCATTCAACCGTGCTTGCAGGAGGGTTGAAAAATCACTGCCAAGTTTCTGGATCGGTACGGACCAGTCATCGGGTTTTTCCTGTCGATAGATGCGCATGCTGGGATACCAGGGGCTGTCAGACCGATCGACCATCCAGCGCCAGTCGGTAGTGTAAAGCTGCATCATCCAGACCGGCACCCCAAGGGCCCCGGCGAGATGGGCTGGTGCACTGTCGATCGTGATCACAAGATCCATCTCGCGCATCAACGCTGCACTATCGCCAAAGTCATGAATATGATCACCAAGATCGGTGACAAAGGCATGCAGGCCAAGCTTGTCGATATCGGCCCGGCGTTCATCAATCTGAAAGCTGTAAAATGCAGCCCCCTTGGCCGAGACTATTGGCAAAAGAGAATCAAGCGGGCAAGAACGATCGCGCGGATTAAGCTTGCCCGCCCAGATCAATCCGACCTTAAGCACCGTCCCCGGCGGCGGGGACAAGCGGGCGCGTTTGCCCGGCGGCGGCGAAAGATAACTGTCGCGTGACACTTTCGAAAGCTCTTTGGCGCCGATCGCCAACACATGGGGCAAACTCAAAAGTGGCACATGCACATCAAATTGCGGCAGGTCCTTGCCCTTTTCGATCACGGTGCCGACACCGGACACTGTTTTCATGATCGACATCAGTTCCTTGCGACATTCAACGATTACATGCCCGGCTTTCTTTGCCACCAGCGGCACAAAGCGGGCAAATTGAATCATATCGCCAAAGCCCTGTTCGGCGCGTAACAGAATACGCTTGCCACGCAGATCCGTTTTGCCATCCCATTCCGGCGCACTTTCAAGCGGGCGGATCGGATTATCGGCAAGCTTGCGGCGTGTTTCATAGCCTGCCCAACCTTCGGCGTAATTGCCAAGTGCCAGTTGCGCCAACGCCCTGTCCCAGTTGGCATCGACATAATCGGGATCAATGGCAAGGGCACGCTCGAAATAGTCAAGCGCCTCATCAAACCGGTTCATATCGCGATACACAAGTCCGGCATTGAAAACATGCGATTTGATCGTTTCATCAAGCGCCAGCGCTTTATGATGGGCGACAAGTGCTTCCTCGAAACGCATCATTTCGCGCAGGCAGTTTCCCATATTCGACCATAGACCGGCATTATCCGCACGCAGTTCTGCGGCCCGGCGATATGCAATCAGGGCCGCATCAAACTTTTTGCCCCGGCGCAATGCCACACCAAGATTGTTCCAGACATCTGCCTGTTTGGGGTTTTGACGAAGTGCGGCACTGTATAAACGCACCGCATCGTCGATTTGACCGGCCTGATGGGCGGCAAGACCACGCTGAAACAGATCGCTGGTCGCTTGCTGGCGCTGGGATGCTGCACCGGATACTGTTGTTCTGTTTTTATGTGTCGTGCCTGCTTTCGCCATATCCGCTCCCCCGGGTTTCCGGACTTGCGTCACAGAAACCGCTGCACCCTTACAGGCACTCCCATAGATTGATTACGCGTATACCGTGTCGATTCGATTGTACGCCGCCCTATTACAGCAAAGCATAAATTACCAAAAACTCCTTACCAATAAGTAGATTTATTCATTTGGTTTCGTTGTTTTGGAATTTTCGCCAGATCTGTCGTTTCTTGTTTCAGAAATCTTACCGGATGCGATAGCTTCGCTCATATAACACAAAACCTGTGGGTAACACGCCGCCACCACGTGTCACATTACAGGAAAATAATTGCGCGAATTGGCCCTGGCGAAAAACGTCAGAGGCAACAATTCGTCGCAATCTGATCGTCGGTTGGGATTCCCGCTTGGTAAGGCCCAAAACCGACGGCAGATCTAGGGATTTGGTTTAATCTGCCTTTGAAGGATTGGGAGACCGTAAATGGCCGAACCAAAAAGATCCGGCGCTTCTGTCGGACGTAAAGTGATCCTTGTGATCGTTGGGCTGCTTGTTGTCGGGTTTGCCGCGATGATGACCATCCAGACCGTCTCGCAACGCAATGCCATGATCGACATCATGTATAATGAATCGGTTGAAAAAACCGAAATGCTCTCGACGGCGGTTCAGCCCGGCTTTATCGCCATGGACGGGGCATCTGTAGAAAAAGAATTCCGCAAGATCACCGACAAAGAAGGCTCGCAGCTGGCAACCTTGATCGCAGCAAATCCTGGCGGTGATGCCATCAGCACCTATCAATCCGAAAACTTGCGTGAACATGATCTGGCAACCCTGATTGAGCCCCATATTGAGCAGCTTGAAAACAAGGAAGTCGTCAGCTTCATCGCCGAAGATGCCGTCATCGTTGCCGCCCCGATCACCAAATATTCCAAACGCCGGGATGCCGACCAGTATCGTGGCATGCTGGTAACCGCCTGGTCGCTTGACCGCGTCCACGCAGAGGTCAAACAGGCCGTGATTGTTCAGCTGGCATTGGCGGCTGCTATTCTGGTGCTGTTGCTTGGTGTGACATGGTTTGTTTTGCGCAAACAAATCCTGACCCCGATGGTCGAGATCAATGGCGCGATGCAATCGCTTGTCGATGGTGAGCTTGATGTCAATATTCCCGGCCTTGAGCGCAAGGACGAGATCGGCGAAATGGCATCCTCGGTCGAAATCTTCAAGGAAAATGCCAAGCGCGTCGCCCAGCTTGACCGTGAACGCGAACAGGAACGCGAACGCGCCGAAGCCAGCCGCCGTGATGCCATGGCTGCCCTTGCCGGTCGGTTTGAACAGACCGTCATGGGTGTGGTTGATGGCGTATCGGGGGCATCTGGCGAAATGCAGGAAGTTGCCCAGACCATGGTGGCTGCCGTACAACAAAACGAAGCCGGATCACAAGCCGTCGTCGCCGCCGTTGAGCAGGCCAATCACAGTGTTGAAACCGTCGCCAGTGCGGCCGAAGAACTGGCCGTTTCCATCCGCGACATCAGCGCACGCGTGAATGAAACATCGAACATCACCGCCAATGCCTCGACCGAGGCCACCCGCGTGAACGAGATGGTACAGGGGCTTGATATCTCGGCCCAGAAAGTCGGCGAAGTCGTCCAGATCATTCAGGCGATTGCCGAACAGACCAACTTGCTGGCGCTTAACGCCACGATCGAAGCTGCGCGCGCCGGTGATGCCGGCAAAGGCTTTGCGGTTGTTGCCAACGAAGTCAAAAACCTTGCCAATCAGACCGCACGCGCAACCGAGGATATCTCCGAACAGATTTCCGGTATTCAGGGATCGACACAAGAAGCGGTCGGAGCGATTGACGGGATCACCGGCATTATTGCCAACCTCAATGAAATCGCATCCGAAGTCGCCGCCGCAGTCGAAGAACAAGGCCAGGCCACAACCGAAATCTCGACATCGGTTCAGCAGGCTGTCCAGAGTACGCAGGAAGTATCCAACCATATCCGCGAAATGCAGGAAGCCGCCCGTCAAACCGGCGAAGCTGCCCATCAGGTTTTGGGGGCATCTGATAAGCTTAACAGCCAATCGGGCACATTGCGGGGTGAAGTCGGCAACTTCCTTGCCGAAGTCCGCGCAAGCTAAGCTTCACCATACGCCAAACGAAAAAACGCCGCCCGGTCCTCCGAGGCGGCGTTTCTTTTTCCGAAGAACAAACCGGTTATTTCAGGTAAACCGCCACGGCCAATGCGACGATGGCCACCCACAGAACCAAAGTCTGGCGGGATACGCCGCCTGATTTGCGTTGCCCGTTGCCCCCTTTACCACGCATGGCGGCAACCGTTTCAGGATGCAGGCGCAATCCCTGTTCGGTCAGGACTGCCGATGCCTGCTCTGCGGCTTCAAGCACGCGCGGCAGTCGGCGCAACATGGTTCCGGCCTGAAGGGTGGCTTCCTTGATCTTGGCTTCGGGGCCAAGATTTTCACGCATCCAGTCTTCGATCAGCGGCCGGGAAAGTTCCCACATATTCTCGTTCGGGCTGAGGATGCGCGAAAGCCCCTCGGCCACGATCATGGTTTTCTGCAACATCAAAAGCTGCGGCTGGGTTTCCATGCCGAATTGCTCGGTAATCTGGAACAGCTGCCCCAAAAGACGCCCGACGGAAATGTCAGCCAGTTCCTTGCCCAAGATCGGCTCGCCAATTGAACGGCAGGCTTGCTGGAAGTTTTCAAGCGACTGGTTGCGCGGCACATACCCTGCTTCGAAATGGACCTCGGCAACACGATGGTAATCGCGGGTCAAAAAGCCCAGAAGCATCTCGGCCAGATACAGGCGGGTCTGTTTATCCACCCGGCCCATGATGCCGAAATCAACCAGACTGACCCGTCCGGTTTCATCGACAAACAGGTTGCCCGGATGCATGTCGGCATGGAAGAACCCGTCGCGAAACACCTGCTGGAAAAAGGCCCCGGCCGCCTTGGCAAGCAAGTCCGACCGATCAATGCCCATGCGATCAAGCGCCTCGACATTGTCAATCCGGACCCCCTTGACCCGTTCCATGGTCATCACATGTTCGGCGGTGCGTTCCCAATCAATCTGCGGGATGTAATAGGTCGGATCATCTTTGAAATTATCGCGAAATTCCGATGCGGCCGCCGCCTCGAAACGCAGATCCATCTCAAGATGAACACTGTCTTCAAGCGCCTTGACGGTTTCAATCGGCTTCAGGCGGCGCAAACGCGGCTGGGTCAGTTCGACAAGTTCGGCGATCCAGTAAAACAGATCCATATCACGGGCAAAGCGCACCTTGATATCAGGGCGCAGCACCTTGACGGCGACTTCGCGCCCATCGGGGGTGGTGGCAAAATGCACCTGTGCGATGGATGCTGCCGCCACCGGTTCTTCATCGAACTCGGCAAACAGCATGTCAAACGGCTCGGTCAGCTGTTCGGTGATGATGCGTTTGGCAATCTTGGCCGAAAATGGCGGCAGGCGATCCTGAAGCGATGAAAGATCGGCCGCCACATCATCCCCGATCAGATCGGACCGGGTGGCAAGTGTCTGCCCCAGTTTAATGAAGGCTGGCCCGAGTTCTTCAAGCGCGCGCGCAAGACGCTTGCCCGGCGGCAGGTCGGATCGGCGCGAAAAAGGTGCCGTCAGGCGGGCCAGAAACGCCACAAGCTTTCCGCCCGGGACAAGCGCCAGCGGAAACAACGCATCATAGCGTGCCAAAGTACGCGCCATAGCAAGCAGGCGAAAGCTGTTACGAACAAACCGGATCATGCGTCAAACGCCCTCAAATCCGCCAACCGGAATGAATGGCGGCAATCCCGCCCGACAAGTTGCGATATTTTACCCGCTCGAACCCGGCAGCCCTGATCATGGATGCAAATGTTTCCTGATCAGGGAATTTGCGAATGCTTTCAGCCAGATACTGATAAGCCTCGCGGTTGCCGGCAATGAAACGGCCGATTTCAGGCAAAAGCTTGAACGAATAGGTATCATAAAGCTTATCGAACCCCGGCACGATGACCTTGGAAAATTCAAGACACTGGAACTTTCCACCCGGACGCAAAACGCGATAGGCCTCCGACAGCGCTTCTTCGATGCGCGTCACATTCCGAATGCCAAAGGCAATGGTATAGGCATCCACCGAATGATCCGGCAGCGGCAATTTTTGCGCATCGCCCACGGTCCAATTGATGTTTTTAAGGATCCCGTGATCCACCGCGCGATCGCGCCCGACATGGAGCATCTCGTAATTGATGTCACAGACCGTAACAGAGCCGCCGCCGTTTTTAAGGAAACGAAACGCAATATCGCCGGTGCCGCCCGCCACGTCGAGAAGCTTCATCCCCGGACGGGGTTTCAGCTCGTTGATGAAACTGTCTTTCCACAAGCGGTGCACGCCACCGCTCATGAGGTCGTTCATCAAATCATATTTCGACGCGACCGTGTCAAAGACCTCGCGCACCATGGATGCCTTCTGGCTTTCGGGAACATCACGAAAACCAAAATGGGTTGTGTTTTCGCCGGTTTCGCCCGCGGCAGGGTCTGTATTTTTACTCATGGTCGGGAAAATAGCGCAGCAATGTTTATCCTGCCAGTGGAAAGCCACGCCAATTTGCAAATATCCTGTTGAATCGCGTTCATTTCTGCTAAGTCAAGCAGACACAACAATCTGTTATTACCAAGATTAGACTAACGAAAAAGACAGGATCGCCCGATGAGCTGCATGGTAAAAATCTGTGGAATTAACAGCGAAGATGCCGCGATTGCCGCTATGAGTGCCGGCGCAGATGCCCTTGGATATGTCTTTTTCCCGCCAAGCCCGCGCCATATCTCGCTTAAGGGGGCCAAAACCCTGACCGAGCGCGTCCCCAACAGCATCCTGAAAGTCGGCCTGTTTGTCGAAGCCGTCGACGAAGCGCTCGAAAACGCAATCACGGCGGGCAATCTTGATGTCATTCAGTTGCACGGCAAGGAAAGCCCCGAACGGGTTGCCGCCGTCAAGGAACGCTTTGGCCTTAAAGTCATGAAGGCGATTTCCGTCAGCACGGCAAAGGACATCGAAACGGCCCGCAAAAACTATGACGGCGTTGCCGACTTTCTTCTGTTTGACGCAAAGCCGCCCAAGGACAGCGTCCTTCCCGGTGGCAATGCGGTCTCCTTTGACTGGACGCTTCTGACCGGTCAGAATTTCCAAAGCAACTGGATGCTAGCCGGTGGCCTTGATCCCAGCAATGTCGCAGAAGCCGTAAGAATTTCCGGTGCCCCCTGGGTTGATGTTTCATCGGGTGTGGAACGCACCAAAGGTGTCAAGGATGCCCGCAAAATCGCGGCATTTATCCAAGCTGCAAAGGGTTACTGATCACGTTGATCGCGTGATTTAACCTTTTCTGAAATGATTGGCGCAAGACTTGACGGGCAATAATGCATCTTATCGCCCGGACAAAGTGCGCTGTCATGAAACCGACCCTGCGATCCAGAACCCAGCGACTTCTGCATGGTGTCGACCGGGAATCGCGATTTTCGCTGTTCGTGCATCTGATTTTGGCCGGCGCGATCGTCATCAATGTCCTTGCAGTAATCTTTGATTCGGTCGCAGCCCTTGCCGATCGCTATTTCCTGTGGTTTGCCGCAATCGAGATCATCTGCAGCCTGATCTTCATGGTCGAATACGGGTTGCGTGTCTGGTCCGCCCCGGACAATCCGCGCTTTGAAGGGGCATATGCGCGATTACGCTATGTCTTTAGCCCGATGGCCCTGATTGACTTCATCGCAATCTTGCCGATCTTCCTGTGGCTGTTTACCAGCATTGATTTGCGCTTTATCCGTATTGTCCGGTTGCTGCGCCTGTTGAAATTTTCCCGCTATTCCACCGGGCTTGAATTGATGTTGCTGGTTTTTCGCCAGCAACTTGGCATTTTCGTTGCCGCCAGCGCCGCCCTTGCCTGTATGCTGGTTTTCAGTGCCGGGGCGATCTATCTGGCCGAACACCAAGCACAGCCGGGCAAATTCGCCAACCTTCTGGATGCCCTGTATTGGAGCGTGATCACCCTTGCCACGGTCGGTTATGGTGATGTTGTGCCCATCACGCCGTTTGGCAAATTCCTGTCCAGCATTATTTCCCTGACCGGCATCGGCATCGTTGCGGTACCAGCCGGCATACTGGCATCGGCCTTTAACGCCGAACTGCGCCGCCGCGAAAATGAATATCGCCATCAGGCCTCCCGCCAGCTGCAAGGCAAACGCCTGACAGAACAGCTCCGCCACAAGCTGCGTTCCCATCAAGAGGAGCTTGGCATCAGCGACGAACAGGCTCAATCGATCTTAAATGACATTCGCGAAGTCCATCGCGCCGAAAGCAACGAAATCCTGACCTGTCCGCATTGCCATCAACCGCTGCATCTTGATTTGCAGGATACCGAAACGACACCCCCGCCGCAAAAGCCTTGACGTCTATGTTTTTTAGGCACATGGTTGGGGCATGAAAACACATGGCATGAACCCGATCCGTATTTCCAATCGTTGGTGGTGGCTCGCTTAAGCGGGCGGCCAAACTCATGCCCTGAACATACCGGCCGCCTCATTCTCGCAGGCGGCTTTTGTGTTTTCAGACCTTCTTTTCCCTTCTGATCTTCACACGGCTCCTGCGGCATAAGGCCCAAACAGGAGTAAAAGAACGTGACGACCCCGACCAATCAGACCGGCCCTTCCACCGAATGCAGCGAATATCGCTATAGCACCGATGGCGGCGTGTCGGTAATCCGCCATATGACGGAAATAGCCTATGAAAACGCCACCGAAGGCCTGATTGATGCGCTTGATGGCACCAAGGGTGTTTTGTTGTCATCAAGCTATGAATTTCCGGGGCGCTATTCACGTTGGGATATGGGTTTTGATGCGCCGCCGCTTGAAATTGTCGGGCGCGAACGCGGCTTTGCCGTGCATGCCTTGAATGCGCGCGGGCAGGTTTTGCTTGATGTGATTTCCCAGGCCCTTGAAAACCACCCGCATATCGAAAGCCTGACCGATGGCGAAGACGGGCTTTATGGCGTGGTCAAAAAACCGGCTTCATGGTTCCCCGAAGAAGAACGCAGCCAGCAGCCCAGCCTGTTTTCCGTAATTCGTGCGCTACGCGACCTGTTTGCGCATAAGGGCGATGAACGCCTTGGGCTTTATGGTGCTTTTGGCTATGACGTCGCGCTGCATTTCGAACAGATCAATCTGCGACAGGATCGCCCCAATGATCACAAGGACATCCATCTGTATCTGCCCGATCAACTGGTCACGGTTGACCATGCATCGCGTGTAGCAACCCGGATCGAGTATGAATTCATCGCCCCTGATGGTCGCAGCACCGCCGGGCTGGAACGCACATCCCAACCCCATCCGTCATCGCGCGGCAGCAATGCGGCCATCGAAAATGATATGAAACAGGGCGAATATGCCGCCATTGTTGATGATGCCAAACAGCGTTTTGCCCGTGGCGAATTATTTGAAGTCGTGCCCAGCCGCGTTTTCCGCACCCCTTGCGCCACCAAACCGTCGGAAATTTTCCGCCGCCTCAAACGTCGCAACCCGGCCCCTTATGGCTTTTTGATCAATCTGGGTGATGGCGAACACCTGATTGGGGCGTCCCCAGAAATGTATGTCCGGGTCAAAGGGCAGCGCATTGAAACCTGTCCGATTTCGGGCACCATCGCGCGCGGGCGTGACGCGATTGAAGATGCCGAAAACATCCGCACATTGTTAAATTCCACCAAAGAAGAATCAGAATTGACCATGTGCACCGATGTCGATCGCAACGACAAGGCGCGCGTCTGCAAACCCGGCAGCATCCGCATTCTTGGACGGCGTCAGATCGAAATGTATTCACGCCTGATCCATACGGTCGACCATGTCGAAGGCCGCCTGCGCGACGGGTTTGATGCACTTGATGCCTTCCTCACCCATTGCTGGGCGGTGACTGTCACCGGTGCGCCCAAACGGGCCGCCATGCAACATATCGAGGCCGTCGAACGCAGTGCCCGTGCCTGGTATGGCGGGGCGATCGGGGCGGTTCTGTGCAACGGCGATCTTAATACCGGCCTGACATTGCGTACCGTGCGCCTGAAACAGGGGGTTGCGGAAGTCCGTGCTGGCGCGACATTGCTGTTCGATAGCGAATCCGAGGCCGAAGAAGCCGAAACCGTGCTTAAGGCATCGGCCATGATTGATGCCGTCACCCGCGATGCCACGGATGAAGTCACCATTGATCCGGCCGTATCCGGGGTTGGCAAACGCGTGCTTCTGATCGATCACGAAGACAGCTTTGTGCAAAACCTTGGCAGCTATATCCGCGCAACCGGGGCCGAAACCATGACCTTGCGGCCGGGCTTCCCCGATCAGGCGTTTGAGGATTTCAAACCTGATCTGGTGTTCCTGTCACCAGGCCCTGGCCGCCCGGACGATTATCGCCTGCGCGACAGCATCGAACGCGCTCTTGCCGCCGGTTTACCAGTGTTCGGGGTCTGTCTGGGTCTGCAGGGGATTGTCGAATTTTTCGGCGGATCACTTGGCCAACTTGTCACACCGATGCATGGCAAACCGTCAAAGGTGAAACTCGATACAACTGATCCGCTATTTGACGGCCTGCCCGAAGAAATTGTTGTCGGGCGCTACCATTCCCTGTTTGCCAAGGCCTCTGAAATGCCGGCGGATTTGACGGTAACAGCCCGCAGCGACGACGGGGTGATCATGGGCATTCGCCATAAATCCCTTCCGATCAGCGCTGTGCAGTTCCACCCTGAAAGCCTTTTGACCCTGCAGGGCGATGTCGGCATGCGCATGATTGCAAACCTTTTGCGCAATCCGCATGGCCAACGCCCCGAAGAAGAAACCGACGAGACCGATCAAACTGACAAGGAAGATACCATCACCAAAAACAAGGCCGCCTAGGAACCACCACCGCACCCTGATCTGTGGCTTGGTGCCAAGTCCCCCCCCCTTTAAACGGCACCCGAAATCACAGATCACACACAGCAACGGCCGTGCTCCTCCCTCACGGCCGTTGCTTTTTTATCCCGCGTTCTGTTGCGATTTTCTGGCGTTGCTTCTGGTCGTGTTTGGCCGATTGTTTGGCACGGTACCGCAAATCCGTGATCAGGCGTCCTCGCCATCATCAAGCGACCCGTCAATGACCGAGTAATCGGGCGGCGGGGCCTGACGGAATTTTTCCGGGTCCCCTTTGCGTTTGTCACGAGTCCGCGAAATCCAGCCGCCATAATGTGCTTCGGGTTTGGGTTCGGTCGGCGCACCGGCACGCACCGGACGCGGGGCAAACCGGCCCAGACTGATCAGGCGGTCATACATCACGATATTGGCAGCAATCGCCACATTCACACAAAAGCTCATGGGGATTTTGATGATGAAATCACATTGTTCCTGCATTTCATCAGACAGATTTCCACGTTCCGGCCCCAGAATATAGGCCGCCTGTGACGGATGTTTGAAACTTGGCAGTTCAATCGCATCCGGTGTCAGTTCAACACCGACCATCCGGCAGCCTTGCGGCAGAAAAAGACTTTCGTGATCGGGGAAATGGTAATACGGCATCTGTTCACCCGACTTTGACGTGTCGGTGATATTTGACCGTTCCTCGCGGAAATCGGCATCAACCGTAAACGCAAAGCTTGCGCCAAAAGCATGGGCGGAACGAAACAGGGTGCCCACATTCAAAGGCTTGCTTGCCCCTTCAATTCCAATCCCGAAATAGCCGCGCATATCTTCCTCCGTGCCCCACATCTGCGATGTGCGAAAACAACTCCGTTAAAACAAACTGCATGGGGCTATAGCGCCCTGTGGCCCTGATGGCAAGCAAACCACCATCAAGATCCCCATGCATCCGCCCCGATCAATCTCGATCCCCACGGAACAATCACCATTGCCCTTCGTTGTAGGGACATATGGCGAAACGCCAGCCAGGGTCAGAACCCTGATCGAGCAAACAGTTCATAAAATCGAGGAGATAACCATGAATTGGGACCAAATCGAAGGACGCTGGAAACAAATGCGTGGCGACATCAAAAGCCAGTGGGGCCGCCTGACTGACGATGATGTTGATAAGGTTGACGGTCAGCGCGACAAGCTGGTCGGCCGCGTTCAGGAAGCCTATGGCATTGAACGCGAAGAAGCCGACCGTCAGGTCCGTGACTGGATTGAAAAACTCTGATTTTTCCGAAACTGCCGAACATCTGAATTCCGAATGTATTTGCGCGCACCGATCGTCCCCCCCTTGATTGGTGCGTGCAAAGCTGTTTTCTATGGTCGCAAAGATATACAGACCCGAACACCGCCATCGCCACTATCCACCACAGGATTGAGTCCATGCCCGTCAAATCGCCTTGTATCGGCACCTGCGTGCTCGACCCGAAATCGGGATATTGCACAGGGTGCTATCGCACCGGCGATGAAATCGGCACCTGGATGAGCATGAGCGACGGCACCAAAAAGCGGGTGATTTCCAAGCTCAAAACACGCCGTCAACAATCCCCAAGCAGCACCCAATCACGCAGGATGCAAAACGTCTGATCGGGCACCTGACCGGGCGTGTGCTGCGCGACCGTCAATATTTTATCCCCATTTCATCCCGACCGGCCTGATGTTTTAGCCACTGTAGCAACCTTGCTTTGAAACCTGCACAGACGCATCATGATCCTTGTTGCCGCCTTGCAAAGGAGCCGTCCTGATGTCTGAAACGTCGCCTGTCTCATCCGCCCCGTCTGCCCGGCAGTTGCGCCAGATGTGCCGCACATCCAGATCCGTCACACTTGCCACCATTGCCTGCGGCCACAAACAGGTCAGTGATGGCTGGCCGGTGACATCCATGGTCCTGCCCGCCTTTGATATTGACGGCACACCCATCATCCTGATTTCCGATCTCGCCGATCACACCCGCCATATCAAGGCCGATGACCGCATTTCGCTCTTGGTTGCATCCGCTCCCGTCGGCACAGGCGCATCTGACAAAATCGAAACCGACACGGCGCGCATAACGCTTTTTGGTCGTGCAGTGCCCGACGCCTCCGCACCAACGCGGGCATGCTACTTGCGCGCCCATCCCGACGCCGCACAATATGCCGGTTTTGCCGATTTCGGATTTTATAAAATCGCAGTCGAAGCTGCCTATTGGGTTGGCGGATTTGGCAAACAACGCCGGATCCCGGGGCACCAGTTCATCGAACAAGATTGCCAGAAATTGATCACCGGGCATGATGGCATCGTCTCGCACATGAATGCCGATCATATGGATGCATTGGCCGATATTGTCGGCCATTTTTCCGGCCGCAATCCCGATGCCGGGTGGCGTATGACCACCATTGATTGTGATGGCATGGTCCTGACCACCGATGCGTCCGAAACATCCGATACCACCCCGCTTAGAATCGACTTCGCCAAAACGATCCGGACACCGACCGATGCTCGTGAAATTTTGGTCGAAATGTGCAAGATTTCGCGCAGATAAATCGGCCTATTTGCTTTCCGAACATTTAACCATCGGCGATGAAAACGTAATTTTCGCAAACGCAAAAACACTTACGGTTTCCTCGGTATTAGGCAAAAGGACCAGTTGCTTTTAAGACACCTTTGTAACAATATGTCTCAACACAGCCGGTTCCCCACAATTGGCTGTGTAGAATTAGGATATTAACCCCCAGATTTTAATTCCCACCAGGAGAGTCTTTGTGCTGCAATCAGGACCCGTTGTCAGCCGTGTAGGCCTTGAAACTCATGGCCTTAAAAACCTTGGCGCCGTTCATTGGAACCTTGACGCCGCAGGCCTTTATGAACATGCGATCCGTCGCAATGAAGGCAAAATCGCCAAAGGCGGTGCATTTGTTGCCCTGACGGGTGAACATACCGGTCGTTCCCCGCTGGATCGCTTCATCGTCGAAGAAGAAAGCACCAAGGCAGATATCGATTGGGGCGATGTAAACCGCCCCGTCAGCCCGGACGTATTTGAGCGCCTCTATCAAAAAGTGCGCGCATATTTCCAGGGCACCGAACTGTTCGTTCAGGATTGCTTTGCCGGTTCTGATCCGCGTTTCCGCCTGCCGGTTCGCGTGATCAACGAAAACGCCTGGCACAACCTTTTTGCGCGCAACATGTTCATCCAGCCGCAAAAAGAAGAACTGCGTGATTTCTCCCCCGAATTCACCATTCTGCATGCCCCGGGCCTTCAGGCCGACCCCGAAGTCGATGGCACCCGCTCCGAAGTCTTCGTCATGGTCAGCTTCGAACGCAAAATGGTCATCATCGGCGGCACCTGGTATGCCGGCGAAATCAAGAAATCGATCTTCTCGGTTCTCAACCACATCCTGCCGGCCAAGGGCGTCATGCCGATGCATTGTTCGGCCAATATGGGCAAAGACGGCGATACCGCTATCTTCTTTGGCCTGTCGGGTACGGGTAAAACCACCCTTTCTGCCGATGCATCGCGCACCCTCATCGGTGATGACGAACATGGCTGGGGCGAAGATGGCGTCTTTAACTTCGAAGGCGGCTGCTATGCCAAGGTGATCAAGCTTTCCAAGGAAGCAGAACCGGAAATCTTTGCCACCACCGAGCGTTTCGGCACTGTTCTTGAAAACGTTGTGATGAACAAGCAATCGCGCGAGCTTGATCTCGACGATGCCCGTCACACCGAAAACACCCGTTCTTCCTATCCGATCGAATTCATTCCGAACGCATCGGAAGACGGCCGTGGCAATCATCCGAAAAACATCATCATGCTGACCTGTGATGCGTTTGGTGTTCTGCCGCCGATCGCAAAGCTGTCCTCCCCGCAGGCGATGTACCACTTCCTGTCGGGCTATACCGCCAAGGTTGCCGGCACCGAAAAAGGTGTCAAGGAACCGACTGCGGCCTTCTCTGCCTGCTTTGGTGCGCCGTTCATGCCGCGTCATCCGTCGGTTTACGCCAAGCTGCTTGGTGAAATGATGGAAAAACACGAAGCCAATTGCTGGCTGGTCAATACCGGCTGGTCCGGTGGCGGCTATGGCGTTGGTTCGCGCATGAAGATCGCCTATACCCGTGGCCTGCTTAATGCTGCGCTCAATGGCGATTTGGAAAATGCCGACTTCGCAACCGATCCGTTCTTCGGCCTGGCATATCCGACGGCGTGTGGCGATATCCCGGCAGAAATCCTCAATCCGCGTGAAAGCTGGAACGACAAGGCGGCTTACGACAAGGCGGCTGCAAATCTGACCAGCCTGTTCGAAAAGAACTTTGCAAAGTTCGAAGAACACGTCACCGACGAGGTCCGCGAAGCTGCAATTCGCAGCAACGCAGAAGCCAAAGCAGCCGAATAATCTTTGACTGCCCATCACGACAAAAGGCCGGTGTCAAACACCGGCCTTTTGTCATAACTGGGATTGGTTAGCGCAGATATTCAAACAACGACAAATCCGAGATTTGCGCTGTTACGGAATAAGATGCCTCCAACTGGGTCGACAGGGTTTCAAGATTGACGATGGCTTCGGCCAGATCAATATCTGCCAGGCCCGACACGGTTGCCTCGGCTGCCAGTTGGAAATCCGTGTGCATATCAACCACGGCTTCAAGCTGATCCTGGGTGTAAGACACCTGATTTTGCAATTCGGACAAACCGGCAACAGCCGTCGTGATCAGGCCCTGTGCCTCGCTTAGCGCCACTTCATCAATCGGGTCCGAACTTGCATTTGCCGCAAGGTTCATCGCGCGCAGGGCTTGTTCGAATGCGTCTTCGGATGCCGTGATGCCATATTCAATCGTTGTCCCGTCGGCAACCTTGGCTGCGGCAATGTCATCATTCCCGGAATAATAGCTCAGATCTGCCGTTGACGGGCTTGTCATCGCTGCGTAATCCGCCGGGTCCACCGAAACCGGGGAACTGTCGGTCGCAGAACCGCCATAGATATAACGGCCTTCATATTGCGTATTGAGCAAAGACGCGAATGTCTCAAGCCCCGCTTGGGCCGACTCGTTGATGCCATAAGTCTTGTCAGTACCGGTACTCAGCGCCGCCGAAAGATCGACATTCATGTCCGATAAAACATCAATCATGTCATCAAGCGTCGCATAATAGACTTCCATACGGGTCTGGATATCCTCGGCAATATCGGCATAGGCCGATGCCTCTGATATCTCCGCACTCAGCGTGGCGATAACATAGGAACTATCGGCGACCCCGTCATAAGAGTCTGCCTTAACGCCGGAACTTGATTGTTCGGTTGCGTCGGCAAGCTGGCTTTGCACCGACCGGATTTGACTAAGCATATTTTGCTGCATGGCCGCTGTGGAAACGCGCATTTTCTGATTCCTTACCTGACCGCTTCAAGCAATGTGTCCATCAGTGACTGGGTGATCTCAAGGACCGCCGCCGCCGCCTCATAGGCACTTTCAAGATTACTAAGCGTCAGCGCTTCTTCATCGATATTGACGCCATACTGGTTTGAAAAACTCTCGACCAACTCTTCATAGGCAGCCGTACTGACACTGGCCTTGGTTTCTGCACTCGAAGCCTGCTGAGCAACATCTGACAAAATCTCGGCGGCATAATCCGAAAGCGTCGTCTGGGTGCCACCAAGATTACCGGCCTCGTTAAAACTGATATTTTCGTCAAACAGATCGGCCAGGGCCGCAACCACATCCGAACTCCCCGCCGAGATCACACTGTCGCCCACCGCAAGTCCCGCATCATCCGATCCCGTTCCTATGGGCAATTTGCTGGTGTCATCAAGCCAGGCCGAATTGACCGAAATATCGCCGGCATCACTGCCGACAAACATGTCGTTCAAACCGAAATAGTCGGAAAAACCCTGATCCTCCGCACCGACACTGGCATCCATATTGATGATCGAAACGCCGTAATCATCATCGGTGGTCGCAATTTCAAGGGTCCCGTCACTGCCAATAGATGCGCTTAGATATGTCGATGTATTGATTTCATCGATCAGGTCCTGAACCGTTGCGATGGTACTCAGATCAATCTCGATAATCTCGACCGCATCGCCATCGTCATTGGTTGCCGCAAGGCGCACGGTCCCCGTCGCGGTAAAGGCATCGGCAACGTCGGTTTCCACCGATCCGATCAATTCATCCGGCGCCGGGTATGCCGTACCAAGATTGGTGATCGCATTGACACTATCCATCAAAGTGACGGCCAGGTTATCGAGTTCATCCTGAATACCGGGCAAAGTTTCGTCACGCAGTTCGATCAGCCCGCCAAGCGTCCCGCCCGATATGCTGTCCATGATGGAGTTGCCATTTACCGTGATATCGGGAAATGTCGTCTCGGCCGTGACCGTACCGACTGCGTTATAGGAAAGTTCCTGAACCTGGCTGCCGACAACCAGGGTGCCACCGATATAGATTTGGGTAGCATTCGCCGAGTTGGTGTAGTAGCTGATATCAACCAGTTCCGAGAGCTCGTTAATTGCCTGGGCTCTCGCATCTTCAAGCTCACTGGTGGCAAGGGTTGAACCCTCCGTACCCCTAAGCTGATCGTTATAGGACTGGATTTCATTCAGCAGATCATTGATCTGGTCAACCGTATCCTCGATTGCTTGATCCGCACTCGCCCGTTCGTCCTGAACCGTCGCAGACAGGCTTTTTAGTTCATCGACAACCGCGGTAGCTTCGCTGATGGTTGCCGATTTTTCCGACTGGCTCTCCGGGCTGATCGCCAAAGCAGAAAACGCCGTTTCCAGATCCGTAATCAGGCTTGATATCGCGCCATCATCGCCCACATCGCCAAATTGCGTTGCCACCATCTCCAGCGGATCGGCAAAGACCGATGCATAACCGGCATCCGATGCCGCCTCGCTGATCGACTTCAAAAGATAGCTATCAACGGTGGATCCCACCGACGTCACCGTGACACCGGTCGAGGCGTTGGTGGTCACGGAACTGGCAAGACTTACAGACTTCGCCGCATAGCCCTCAACAGATGCATTGGCAATGTTTTCCGAAGATACACTGATCCCTGCCTGGCTTGATTGCAAGGCACTGACAGCAGCAGATTGTGCAGCACGGATTGACATGACAATGACCTATGATCTGAGCAGAACGAAGGTATGACGGTCCCTTGCGGGCCGATCACATTTTCATCGAAATGATTTTCTGATGCGCCTTGTCGCGCAAATCACCCTGGCTGTCGTAGGAGGTCGAACTATCGCCCGCCGTTGCAGCCCATCCCGCACGAATACGCTTCAGGCACGCATCGCGTTTTGCCTGAAGACGCACATTGTTGCGATCAAGCTTGGTGCGCAGGGCCTTGACCATTTCGAAATCAACAATCATCCCGGCATGCGGATTACCATCCTTGACGCCGGCTTTGCGCTGGGCGTTCAATTCGACCTGAAGTTCTTTTTGCAAAAGGTTCTTTTCTGCGGTGATGTCGGGCAAAACTTCATACTGCGCCTGCTCCAGCAGCCGCCATTCGACATCCAGAAGGTCAATCAAACGGGTCATGATTTTGGTGACATTTTCCGGATCTTTCGCGACACCCAAAACAGCTTTATCGGTTTCGTGTGCGGACGCGGCCTGGATATTGGTCTTGCTCATCTCAAGCTCTCCTTAGTTCACGGCCGAAATCAGGGTGTCGTACATGTCGCTGGTGGTCGAAACCACCTGTGCGGCGGCCGAATATGCCTGCTGTGCAACAATCATCTTGGAAAACTGCGTCGTCGTATCCACCGTCGATGTTTCAAGCGAATAGTCGGAAATCGTGCCTGTGCCACCGTCACCCGGCGTTTTCAGAACATAGGTCCCCGACGTGTTGCTTTCCTTGAACACGGTATCGCTATAGGCCGTCAGACCATCGGAATTGGCAAAATCGGCAAGGACAATCTGATAGACAGGCTCGCTCACGCCATTTTCATAAGTGACCGACACAACCCCGTCGTCAGAAATCGAAACTTCCGAAATCTCCGAATAGTTCGACCCGTTCTGATCGACGGAATAAAGGGTCATGTCCCCGTCTTCGTCATCAGATGCATATTGCTGCAACCCGTCATTATCCCCGGCAGTACCAAGGTCAGTGACAATCGTGCTGTCGGATGCGCCGGTCGTCCAGCCGGTGATCTCGAGCGTGACATTATCGGTAACATCGGTACCGCCGGCATCGACAATGGAAGAAAGCTCGCCATCGGTATTAAACGTGATGGTCAAGGGCCCGCCCGACGAGGTGCCCGTCACGGTGGAGCCATCCGATGTCAGAACAGGATCGGAATAATCCAGCTCCCACTCGTTTGCCGCAGTTTTGGTATATTCGTAAGTGACCGTATGACTGGTGCCCAGGCTGTCAAACAGCTCGACATCAATCGAGAATGAATCACCGATTTCCGCATCAGCCGGCAAGTTGGCCACAATCGATGCCTCGGTGGTTGCTTCGGCCGTGCCGGTAAGGTCTTCGAGATTGATCTTATCAAGTGCGGATGTGCTGGTCGGGACCGTGCCCGATGCCGATGATCCGTCTGAATTCAGCGCATACCCCATCAGGTAATAACCCGAGCTGTTCACAAGGTTCCCTTCTGAATCAGCCGAAAAGTCACCAGCACGGGTGTAATAGGTTTCGCCATTCCCGTCAGTCACGACAAAGAAACCATCGCCTGAAATCGCAAGACTGGTCGCCGTACTGTCGGCTTCGATCAGACCTTGCGATGACACATTGGTCAGGGTCGTGGTTGTCACACCGTTGGAATACCCCTGGGTGGTCGAACCCGGCGTGGTTACCATGGATGAAAATGACGCGGTGCTGTCTTTGTAGCCGACGGTTTCGCTGTTGGCGATGTTGCCTGAAATAACACCAAGTGATGTCGATTGGGCATTCAAACCTAAAACGGCGGAATTCAGCGCACTATTGAGGCTCATGGTTCTAATCCTTTGTTTCAGGAAACAGTCTGCGTGCCCTGCACATCGGTGATCGAAACATCGACCCCGTTCGCATACAGCACAGCTTCATCGCCCGTCAGATCGAGCGCCGACACAACACCGGTCATCAGAATTTCTGCATCAACGGAACTGCCATCGGCATCAACGGCTTCAACGGAAAGGGTGTAGGCACCTGACGACAGCGTCTCGCCGCTAGAAGTCGTGCCATCCCAGATAAAGTTATTGGATCCCTCGGATCCCGCTTCTGTCGTCTCATAGACAACATTGCCGTCCTCATCGGTGACGGTAAGCGTTACCGACGCGGCATCATCTTCAAGCACGTAATACCATTCCGCTTCACCGCCTTCGAGCGGGGCGGTATCGCCCAGCGCAACGATATCCGTGCCAAGATAGGCCTGTGCGGCACTGTTATCGACCACCCCCTGAAGGGCAGAAAGCGAATCTGAAAGGTTCGACAACAGCGTGTTATTCTGTTCAGCCAGCTCAAGCTGTTCGAATGTTGCCAACTGGGTGGTGATTTCCGAGACGTCTTCCGGATCGGTTGGATCCTGATTTTCCAGCGTCGTCAGAAGCAACGTCATATAGGTCTCATACGTCGAATCTTCGTCGGTCGTCGTATCAGTTGTGCTGCTGCTCGACGACGTCGTCGCAGAACTCAGGCTGTCATATGTCAGGCCGCTAAGGAACGTCATCACCAACTCCGGGCAAGAACAATTTAAGTCGTCGATGTTCATGTCCACGGAGCGGCGGGAAAAAACTGGCGCAGAAAATTCCCCAACTGGAAATAAAAAAAGGGATGCGACCGCATCCCTTTGTTTCTTCGTAATATTTTTTACCTTGGAGGAGGCGGGCCCATGCCGCCCGGTCCGCGGGGAATCATCCTGTGACGGTCCTCTTGCGACAATTTGATTGCCGCATTTGCCATATGTTCAAGCACCTGTGTAACTTCGTGCGTCATTGATGATCCAAGCTGCCCGTATGCATTCCGGATTTCGTCCTCCGAGGCATCCGGATCACGCAAGGTTGCGCGCAAATCCCTGATCAGTTCATGCGGCAATGGCCGACTGCCAAGCTCATCAATGAACGCTTCGAACTCGGCGTCAAAAACAACCTTTCCCTCATCGCTCAAACGACTGCGGACATCTCTGAGGATACGCACACCCGGTGGCTCTTTTTCCGCCAGTTCCGGCGGGGGTGGGGGCGGCATGTCAGATGGCAATAGCGAAAGACCGCTGACGACATTGCCAACAAGCGCCCCAACCAGAAACAGGTTGATGGCAAGCGATGCCCACATCAATTTACGCATGGTTGATACCCGTCGGAACGCAAAACTCATTGCTCGGACGCTCCATCCCGGGCGACTGCATCATGATCTGCTGTTTCCGTCATTTCTGCCGGTATTGGTGACGGCCGCACCGGGTCACCCCCGTAAAAATGCTGTTCCAGCAAACCGGTCAGATCCAGCTCGTCGGCAACTGCATCTTCCTGTTGGCCTTGCCCTGCAGTCAGCACGACGCCAAACACAAACCCTGCCAAGACACAAACAGCCATACCAACCCCGGAAAAGATACTCCGCCGCAGGGCCGGTCCTTCAACCTTGTTGCGTGCCTGACCATACTGTTTGGCATCTTCAATCATGCCGGGGCCAAGCGGTGATTTCGTCTTTGGTGCGGGATAGGTTTTGCGTACCGGACTTTTGCCATGCGCGGTCGCGGCTCTTGCCGTCATGTGCGCACGTGATCTCGGCCGGTCATCGAGAGGTTCATCAAAAATACCGGGCTCGGACGCTTGGATAGCACCCGCATCATCAAGCTTGCTTTCCTCGGCCTCGATGGCAGCGAAGATATCATCAATCGCCTTATGCTTGCCCATCGGAAGCGGGTCACTGGCAAGCAGATCATCAATGGAACGCAGTGATTTCAATAATTCTGCGGCATGCGCATCCTGAGATATCAGAACGTTCGCCTCACGACGCAATGGTTCTGGCCAGGATGCCAAGTCCCAACCATACTGATCCAGCAATTCTTCGAAACGTTCAATTTTCACAGCACACCGCTTTTAAATAGGACGAACTTACCTGTTCGAACACTGCAAACCCTATTCGGATATCAGATCGTTTTCAACTCTTCACGTAATCGTTTTCGCGCCCGTTTCAACAGAGATTCCATAGCATTGACCGAAACCCCCATAATAGACGCCGCTTCCTGATTTGATAATTCGCGATCATAAAACAGGTTGATGGCAATTTGTTGTTGATCGGACAATTTCTTTATTGCTGCCCGCAGCCTTACGAATTCCTGATGCTTGGCCAGTCGATCAACCGCCGACATGGCTTCATCAGGAACTTCGTCAAGATCACTGCCATCCACAAATTGCGGCTTGCGCTTGATGTCAATCACCCGATTGACCGCCACCCGATATAGCCAGGTTTTAAAGGTTGCCGTGCCATTTGCCTGCCACTTGTCACGATGCAGCCAGACACGCACAAAAACATCCTGTGCAATATCTTCGGCATCGCCACCGGTTAAGCCCATGCGGCGTGCAATGCTGACAATGCCCCGATAATATCGTTCGACGATCACGCGATAAGCGCGCTTGTCGCCGTCAACCATACGCGCGACAAGACTGTTATCATCCAGATCGTTCAGAACGTCTTTGGTTGATACAGCATCGGAAATATCGGATTTTGTCGACACTGCCTGTCGAAGACCTAAACTCAAATGCCCCTCACAAAACTGTTCCGATCATCGCGTGCCCTGATTGGGCGTGAACAGTCCTACTTGGATCGACTTTCGAGAATTTTTCCCATTCGCGCGCAAGCTCTTGCAGGTTACGGTCAACAATACCGTAGCGTTCCTCCATGGAAGCGCCCCTGTGGTTACGTGCAAGCAATTTAATCATCCTTGCGTAAAAGGCAAAGAGATCTCTTGAAAGTTCTGGTGCGGTCTCTGGTGCCACGCATGCCCGCAACCCCTTCAACCGCTTGATTGCAATCGATTTTTCCTGGCATTCCAGGTCAAATCTCTTTTCGGCGCGATATTCCATCGCCAGTCGCAGGTGTTTTCGGGTCTGGGTAATGGCAATCACCATCATGGCAATCGGCGACGTCGTGCGCAATGC
Source organism: Thalassospira sp. (assembly GCA_048264285.1). Taxonomy (GTDB): domain Bacteria; phylum Pseudomonadota; class Alphaproteobacteria; order Rhodospirillales; family Thalassospiraceae; genus Thalassospira. Next base: position 56,093 of record JBLXDD010000016.1, on the reverse strand, counting down.
GTTGTTGTACTGTGCGCTTGCACCTGCATGTCGATATGCATTCTGTGCGACACTTGCTCTGTTATTAGTCATCACTACCCCACAAGGCATCAAGTTGCTCGCGCAACAGCTCCAACTGATAAAGCTTGGTTTCGATTGCGGAATACCGCTCGGTCAGTTCGGCGGCATATTCCTCGGCGTCTGCTGTGATGTCATCGACCTCGTCTTCAAGGTCATCAACCTGCTCTTCAAGACGTTCAAGGCGGCTGGCAATCAAACCGTCGGTACTGTTGGTATATTTATCAAGCGCACTCACCAGATCATAGGCAAGCCCGCTGGTTATAGAAACCTCGGCACTCTGCGACGAATCGCCCCCGAAAAACAGGGTCACCCCTTCATAGGTGCCGCCCTCGACACCCACCAGTTTGTTGTCACTGATCGTAAACAGGCTGTCATCGCCATCAACACTGGCCGAAACGATATTGCCATCGGTATCTGTCACGATATCGATGGTGAAGGTGCCGGTATAAGAACCGTCAGAACCGGAAACAAGCAGATCGTCTGAATCCGTTTCCCCGGAAAAGGAAAAAAGATCGGCAACCGCATCAAAATCCGACACCAGCGCTTCTTCCAGCACCTCCTGATCAATGTCGAGATAATTGCTGTCATCAAGCGTGATGCCAATTGATGCCAATGATGCATATACGTCACTGTCGCTGGTAAAGGACAGGCTGTCATAGACACTTGTCGAAACGGAACTTAAAAGACTGTCACCAAACAGAACCGCGTCTTCGTCAGCCCCCTCGCCGGCTTCATAGGCCTGATTGGTAATGATAAAACTGCGCAGCTCGTTATAGGCATCTACGAATGCCTCGATTGCCGAATAGGCCGTGCTGGCATCCTGATCGATTTCCAGGGTGACTTCCGTGCCTTCTTCTTCGGCATACAGATACAGCGTCACGCTATCAATCGCGTCATCAACCGTATTGCTGCTGCGTGTAACCTCTACACCGTCAATCAGGAAAATTGCCTGTTCGGCTTCGACCAGTTCGTTGGCATATGTCCCGTCAGCTGCAACCAGACCAAGCGCCTGCGCAACCGATGTATCCGCGCCATCCGTATCAAAGGTAATTTCCTGCCCGGTATCGACTGCTGACAGAACCAGCATATATTCATCATCGGAAACCTGCAGAACACTTGCACTGACACCGGTTGTCGATTTCTCGTCATTGATGGCATCGGCAATGTCATCAATCGACATGTCTGCCGTGATCTCGATATCAACCGCTTCGTAGTCATCACCGGCAACCAAACTTATGGTGCCACTTACCGACAGATCGGCGGTGCTATCGGTTACGGTATCGCTACCAAGTTTGTGTGCCGTGGCAAGTTGCTTCACCTCAAGGGTGTAACTGCCTGTTGCCGCGGTATCCTCGACCAGAACCCCCACAACATCGGATGCCTCCGTATTGGCATCGGACGATGAAAGATAGGCCGTTTTCCCGACCCAGACATCATCGCGCAAGCTGTCAAGCTCCGTCAGCGCTGTCAGGTCATCTGCCGCGTCTTCAAAGGTCTCAAGCAATTCTTCGAGGTTTTCGAAAGCCGCGATTTGCAGTTCGATTTCGTCGATTTCGGTTTCGACAGTGTCGGCAACCTCGATCTTGGCGTCATAGGCGTCCTGAACCAGCTCGGCGGTATCAAGATCGGTTAAGCCCGAAACATAGGATGAAGAGGTATAGCTCGACGATGTCGCGGAATTGATAGTCGACATATTCTCCTCCTTTGTTCATCCGTCAAAAAAAATCAGGACCATCTGGGGGCTCTCAACACCAGATGGTCCTGAACACGAGTTAGCTCAGCAGACGCGAGAGCTTCTCGAGATTCTCATTGGAAACCGACAGGGCCTGAATGGCGGAATCCATCTTCACACCAAGCTCGGTCTGAGTTGCACTCAGCTCGGCAATGTCGGCATCCATGTAAACGCTCATGGCAGATTCAAGGTTGGTCTGCGCGGTCTCGATGTTGCCAGCGGCATAATCGAACCGTGACATGACGGCACCAACTTCGGCACGACCGGCAGAAACCGTTTCGATCGCAGCTTCAATCTCGCCAAGGGCCGTGGTCGCATTGGTCGAGGTATCGACCGCCGCCGCCAGGGCAAGCCCGGTCGTATCAAAGGCTGTGGCGATGGTGACATCAATCGGCGTCGCAGTAGAGTCAGCCGAAACGGTAAAGCTTTCGCTGTAACTGCCATCCAGAAGCGACGTATCGAAATAGGTCGTCGATTCAACAATGGAATCGATCTGGGTCAACAGTTCCTGGTATTCGTCATCAAGATAAGCACGCTCGGTATCGGTCACCGAACCTGACGAAGCCTGGGATGCCAATTCATACATACGCTCAAGAATATCGGCGATTTCCGAAAGACCACCGTCGGCGGTCTCAAGAATTGCGGTACCGATTTCTGCGTTGTTGCCTGCCTGTTCCCACGCAGCGTGGTCAACCGACATTGCCGTGTAAACCGCAAGACCCGCAGCATCATCAGATGCAGAGTTGATGGCTTGCCCGCTCGACATTGCTGTCAGGACCGAAGTCATCTCGTCCGAGGTTTTGTTCAGGTTCGACACCGCGATGACGGCCGACATGTTTGTGTTAATACTCGCCATTTTGCTTCTCCTATTTGGATATCTATTGGCCTACCTGCCAACGCGACCCACATCAGGCCGTTATAGGTGTCCACGCGGGGGGCGCAAAAAGCTGGCGCAGCGAAGTACGTTTTTTTTGATTTTTTTTTCAATCACGCCAAAACCGCTGATATCCGTGACCTGACGAGCACCAAAAAACCGGCCACCGGGCAAGGTTTTCTTCCTTTGCCGATCGGGGAATGGGCCGAAATCTGTTCCGGTTGTCTTGCCTTGCTTGTGCCTATGGATGGCAAGGTGCTGCGCGCTGGATGATGGAATAGACCGTTCAAACATGCCAAGCCGGGCGCTTGGGGCCGGATATTCTCTGGCGTTCCCTGGTATTCTCTGGCATTCCCTGGCAAAACGCTTCGATCTAAACGGAAACTGCTTTAAAACTCAGCTCTTACATCACGCGCAAAACGTGATAGCATTTTGATCTGTTTGATTTTTCAAAATGAATTAAATGCAATCGTGATGAGCCGGGCTGACTTCTTTTCCCCTTTTCTTTCAGGTTTCCCGGCAGTTAATCGGGGCAAGAAGGCGCAGATGAATGTGGTCCTTGCCCGTCTATTTCGTGTGTTTTTTGTTTTTGGCGTCATACTTGTTCTGGCCATGAGCCAATCTGCCGCAGCACAGAATTCTGATCGCCCGACCGTTGGCCATCAACAGACCGTCACCCTCGCCTGTAATCCGTTTCCGCCGTCAAAAATCAACTCTGGCGCAGTTTTGCCCGGTTACGACGTAGAAATTCTGCGTGCCGCGTTTGCAACCCGCAACATTGAACTGATTACTCCGTTCTATCCCTGGCAACGGGCTTATTTTCTGGCCAAGACCGGCCAAGTGGATGGATTATGTTCTTGTAGCTATCTCATCGAACGCGAAGAGCATTTCCTGTATTCGCAGCTGATCGGCAATGTCCGCGTTGCATTTTATGCCACCAATGACAGCGTACTCGCGCCACTTGAAAAGATCGACGACGCCAGAAACATGACGGTTGGTGTGGTGAATGGCTATAATCTTGAAGCAGCCGCCCGCAAGGCGGGACTTGATGTTATGACCGTCAATAGCGAAACCATACTGATTAACATGCTGCTATCGGCACGGCTGGACATGGTCCTGTCCTATAAGGCGCCAATGGATTCTCAGATGCATGACGCCGCCGACAAGATCCGCGGCCTCGACACCATTCGTTCGAAGGTGATTTCCAATAATCCGTACTATTCCTGTATCGCGCGCAAGGCCAAAAATGCGCATGCACTGATCAATGAACTTAATACCGGCCTTGCGACGATCCGTGAAAACGGCCTTTTTGAACGTATCCATGCAAAATATGGCATCCTGCGCAACGACATGCCCAATTAAAGCATTTTCCGTTCAAAGAAGGATCACCGGCGGCCCAGCGCATCACGCCAATAAAGCGTGATATCTGCTTCGGGTTTGCCAAACAGATACCCCTGCGCATAGTCGAACCCGGCTTTGGTCACCAGTTCGCGCATTTTTTCGGTCTCGATCATTTCGGCGACCACTTCGACCTTGATTTCGTGGCACAAATCAACAAGCGACCGCAAAAAGGCCAGGCCTTTGGCTGTTTTGACTGATTGGCGGATCGATTCCCCGTCAATCTTGACGTAATCCACATCCATCACGCTGAGATAGCGAAAATTCGATGCCCCGGTACCGAAATCGTCCAGGCAAACCTCGACCCCGAATTCACGGAACCGGGCAAGCCATTTCGATGCCGTCTCGACATCATTAATTTCCGACGTTTCCGTAACTTCCAGCATCAATTGCCCAAGGCAATCACGATTGCGCTCAAACAGCGCAATGACCGACCGGCAAAAATCGGGATTTTCAAGCGAATGACCGGAAATATTCACAGCAACCCGTACCGTAATCCCCTGATCAAGCTGTGATTTGATCCAGCGAAGATTCCGTCGCAACATCGCCAGATCAAGGCGATGGATCATATTGACCTGCTCGGCAAAGGCGATCAGTTGTTCGGTCGGGATCAGTTTTCCATCATCGTCATAAAACCGGACAAGCGCCTCGAAATGGTGAATTTCCGCATTCGGCAGACGCACGATCGGCTGATACACCACTTCAAACTGCAACTTGTCGACACGCATGCCGAAATCCTGCATCGCCGAAAAGGTATTATTGACCAGATTGTCGGCCTGGCCCATCAGGCGCGAAAAAGTAAAGCTGTGTTCCTGGCGATCACAGAACCGTCGAATGGAATATAAAACCCCGCGAGCAAGGTCGCCCGGCGGAATGACTTCGGCGGTGAAATCCGTCACCGACGAACTGACATCAATCCCGATCCCCGCCGGATCGGCATCACGGGCGCATTCTGCGATACGTTTTTCAAGTTCGCCGATTGGAACATCCGGGCGATGCAACATACCGAATTGTTCCGGCCCCATGCGCCCGGCCGTATCACCAGCCACCGAATGGGCGCGCAGGAAGGCCCCGACACTTGCCATCAGCTCGGCACGTTCGACTTTCTGCATGCGTTCGCAAAGCGGATCAAAGGCATTCAGCGTCATCAGGGTGAATTTATGCTGTGCCCCGGTCTCGCGTTGGGCGACAAGCCGTTCGGTCACAACCTTGGAAAGGCTTTCTTCATCCAGAAGGCCTGTGGCGTTATCGCGCTGAAGCGTGGCCACGATATCGGGTGACAGGCTATTGACCGCCACACGAAGAGCGACAAAAAAATGATCCCCCAGATCAGGAAGAAAATAGCCACTCATGGAAACCGGCGCACTCAGCATATCTCCGCGCTGGTTAAAGCGAACCTGGATATTGTCCATCCGCCCGCGTCGACGTGCCACTTGCAACATCTCTGTCACCAGCGGGCGAAATTGTTTTGCAAGAAATCCGGTAAAGGGTTTCCCCGCAAGATCATTCTGAGGATAACCAAGAATACCGTCTGACGCACCCGACGCAAAAACAATGCGCAGGTCGCCATCCAGCTCAAGAAGAAGATCGCCCCAAACAAACGCCAATGCTGCAAAACGATTTCGCTCGTTACGCAGTTCAGTTGTTCGAGCACTCAAAACTTTATCCAATACACCCTCGTACGCTGTCAGGATCTTCGAGTAATTTCCGTCCTCCAAACACGGAAATCCCCCTGACCACCTTTACGGCTTCGGAGCATCATCGCCTCGTAGTGCTTAACAAGGGTTTTACAAATCGGCGATGACCTACTTCAAAAAGACAGCCCGACTATTAGTTTATATCAAAAGCTAATATCGCCTATCTGATTGTACAATGAAAATCGTCATGCATATGTGACCCGGTATTGGTTAAACCATGATGCCGATATGCGCCGCGATTGATCCTGACGGTATGCAAGCCCGTAAGGATCGCATACAAATATTGCAACCAGCAAACCCATCCATTCCAAGCCCCCCGGAAGGCCACTGATCATGACCATCGCCCCCAAACGCACTGCATCGCTTCCGCAAATTGATGAGCAAAGCGTTCTGATCTTTGATCTCGACAACACGCTCTATCCGGCGGCCTGCAATCTGTTTGCGCAGGTTTCCGATCTGATCGGGCAATATGTTCGCGATGCGCTGTCGCTTGAACCAGACGCGGCCTATCGGGTGCAAAAGGACTATTTCCATCGCTATGGCACCACCTTGCGCGGGCTGATGACCGAACATGATATCGACCCGGCCGATTATCTGGCCAAGGTTCATGATATCGACGTTTCGGTGGTGGATCCGGCACCGGATCTGGCCGGGGCACTTGATGATCTTCCCGGGCGCAAACTGATTTTTACCAATGCATCGCGCGGTCATGCCGAACGGGTCATGGATCGCCTTGGCATTGCCAACCGGTTCGATACGATTTTTGACATTGTCGATGCCGATTATATCCCCAAACCCGAACGGCAGCCTTATGACCGCTTGCTTGCACGCGACGGTATTGATCCGGTGCGGGCGGTTTATTTCGAAGACATGGCCAAGAACCTTTTGCCCGCCAAGGATATGGGCATGACCACGGTCTGGGTGAATACCGACGTCGAATGGGCACAAGCCGGTCGCGATGATCCGCGGATTGATCACCAAACCGATGATCTGGTCGGGTTCTTGCGCGGACTTTCGAACCGGGCATAATTCAACATTGCCGAACAAACCGGTTTGGCTGTGATCACTACTGGCCAAAATGTCCTTCCGGGCTGATTTGTCATCGTTCCAAGATTGAGCTTGGCCTTATGATCGGCTATGTCTATCGCGCCCGTGAAACACGGACACACGGGTATGACAGGGATCAGGAACGGAAATCCGCCTGAAACAGGCGTTTTTACGTAAACTGGCGGAGTTGACTTCAAGCGCTGCTTTGACCATTCTCCGCCAACGCAATTTTGGCTGACCGCAAGGACCTTCGAAACATGAACAGAACCGAGCTTGAAGGCGTGATCAACGTCGCCTGGGAAAACCGCGACGAAATCAACTCCTCGACCCAGGGTGAAATCCGCAAGGCTGTTGAACAGGCGCTTGGCGCCATGGATTCCGGCGAACTGCGCGTTGCCGAAAAGACCAATGGCAAATGGGTTGTCAATCAGTGGGCAAAAAAGGCGGTTCTGCTGTCCTTCCGCCTTAATGACATGACCACCATCGCAGGTGGCCCCGGCGAAAACACCAACTGGTGGGACAAGGTCCCGTCCAAGTTCGAAGGTTGGGGCGAAGCCGAATTTAAATCTGCCGGTTTCCGCGCTGTTCCGGGCAGCATCGTGCGCCGTTCGGCCTATGTCGCACCGGGCACCGTTTTGATGCCGTCCTTTGTAAACCTTGGCGCCTATGTTGATACCGGCGTCATGGTTGATACCTGGGCAACTGTTGGATCATGCGCACAGATCGGTAAAAACGTTCACCTTTCGGGTGGTGCCGGTATCGGTGGCGTGCTTGAACCGCTTCAGGCCGGCCCGGTCATCATCGAAGACAATGCCTTTATCGGTGCGCGTTCGGAAATCGTCGAAGGTGTCATCGTCGAAGAAGGGGCCGTCATTTCGATGGGTGTCTTTATCGGCGCATCGACCAAAATCATCGACCGCACCACCGGCGAAACCTTTGTCGGGCGCGTTCCGGCCTATTCGGTTGTCGTTCCGGGCAGCATTCCGGGCAAACCGCTTGCCGATGGCACCCCGGGGCCGAGCCTTTATTGCGCGGTCATCATCAAACGCGTTGATGAAAAGACCCGCTCGAAAACCTCGATCAATGAACTTCTGCGCGACTGATTTCCAGTCCGCGAAGCGATCATGATATAAGGGGCGAAACGGATGGCTGTTTCGCCCCTTAATGTATATTTGTTCCTGTTTTGTTTCACGTGAAACATAAAAATAGGTTCAAATTCCTATTTTCGCGCAACCCCCAAAGACCACGAGAATGCCAATGTCCACCGCCCTTGAACTTGCACAATCCCTGATCCGCTGCCCGTCGGTAACACCTGCCGATGAAGGCGCGCTTGATGTTTTGCAAAAGGCGCTTGAGGCACGGGGATTTACCTGCACGCGCAAGGTCTTTGAGGGTGACGGCAGTGATGCCATCGATAATCTTTATGCCAAGCTGGGCACCAAGGGCCGCAATTTCTGTTTTGCCGGTCATACCGATGTCGTCCCCGCCGGTGATGTTGCCGCCTGGACGGTCGATCCGTTTGGCGGTGAAGTAATTGATGGCCGTTTGTTTGGCCGGGGTGCGGTGGATATGAAAACCGGCATCGCCTGCTTTGTCGGCGCGGTCGATGCGTTTCTGGCTGCCCATCCGGATTTCGATGAAACCATCAGCTTTTTGATCACCGGCGACGAAGAAGCCGATGCGATCAATGGCACGGTCAAGCTGGTTGAATGGTGTGATCAGCAGGGCGAAAAGTTTGATTGTTGCATCGTTGGCGAACCGACCAACCCGAAATATCTGGGCGAGATGATGAAGGTTGGCCGCCGTGGCTCCATCACCGGCTGGCTGACGGTTTATGGCGCGCAGGGCCATGTGGCTTATCCGCATCTGGCCGACAACCCGGTTCCGCGCATGATCAAGACGCTTGATGTTTTAAATTCCCGCGAACTCGATCAGGGCACCGAGCATTTCCAGCCCAGCAACCTTGAAATCACCACGGTTGATGCCGGCAATGAGGCCACCAACGTCGTCCCTGCCAAGGTCAGTGCCGCATTCAACATCCGTTTCAATGACCAGCACACGGGTCCTGATCTTAAAAAATGGATCGAGGATGTCTGTGCCGAACATGCCGGTGCCCATGATCTTAAGGTCAAGATTTCCGGCGAAGCGTTTCTGTCCAGTCCGGGCAAACTGGCCAATCTGATTGCCGAGGCCTCGGAAAAAGTCACCGGCCATCGCCCGGAAATGAGCACAACGGGCGGCACATCGGATGCGCGCTTTATCCAGAAATACACCGAAGTTGCCGAATTCGGTCTGGTCGGACAAAGCATGCACAAGGTCGATGAACACGCCATGGTCGATGACATCGAAAACCTAACCAGAATTTACAGCGAAATTTTATCCGGTTACTTTTCAAAATCATAACGCAAAACTCTCGTTTCCTTTTTTCTGATTTTCAGGATTATTGGATATGCCCGGATCAACATCAGATGCTTTGAATCTAGACGGTCTTCAACCTGGAGACTTCGTCCCCAAAATTGTGTTGCCTGGCATTTCCGGCCAAGGCGTTGATCTGACGTCTCAGCTTATTGCCGGAAACACATTGGCATTGTGGCTATTTGACGAAAAACCCGGCAAAGCCGATTGGCAAAAGATTGATCAAGTGCGCGATGCCACAGCAGATGCCGAAGTATTAAACTTCATTGTCATCGGCGGGCAAAAATCCCCAAATAAATCCGGCAAGGCCAGCAACAAGGCCACCGAGCTTTATGATGCTAACAACAATCTGCGTAAATTGTTCGGTTGCGCTGGTGCAAACGTCATTTTGATTGACCCCAATTATCGCCTAAGCGCGATTATTTCAGTCACAACACCAGAAGAACTGATTGCACGTTGTCAGACAATCGCAGCACAAACCGCCCCCGAGCCAGCATCGTATCAAGCGCCCGTTCTCGTTATGAAGGATATCCTCGACCCCGAACTTTGCCGCGATTTGCTGAATTACTGGGAAGCTGGCGAAAAAAAAGCCAATGGCGTTTCGCATAACGATCGAAGCAACAGCATTGCCAAAGCTGACATCAAAAAACGCAACGATGTTGTTCTGCTTGATGAGGCGCTATTTAACCGGGTCAAATCACGTATTGTTGCCCGTCTAGCGCCTGAACTGATGAAAGTGTTCCACTTCAAAACGGCCAGCATGGAGGCATTGCGTATTGGTTGCTATGACGCAGCAGAACAAGGCCACTTTGACCGACATCGCGACAATCGCACAGCCTTCACTGCACATCGCAGATTCGCAGTTTCTCTGAACCTCAACCCGATTGATTACGAAGGCGGTCAAGTCCGCTTTCCCGAATATGGTCGCACACTTTATGCACCACCGCCTGGTGGAGCATTGGTGTTTTCATGCTCTCTTTTGCACGAAGCCCTGCCGGTTACAAAAGGGCGACGTTTCGCTATTTTCACATTTCTGACAGATGAAGCAGGTGCGTTGGCAGAACGCAAAATGATGGCAGAACGCAAGAAACAAATTTCTCCGCTTGCAATGAAGTGAACATAAACAACCCCATGGGGGTACTTTAACGGGCAGAGGTTCCTGCCCGACTGCGATGGAAACGCGGAATGCTTTGTCGTGTCGCGCCAAGAATTTCCTGTGCGGTGTTTTCATCAACAGCGCGGCTAAGGACCACCGCACCGACCATCATGGCCAGCATGGACGTTGCTTCCTGTCGATAATCGTCTGGCAGGTCGAGATGTTTTGTATCCCCATCAACCGCGACAGGTTTGTCCATCCCCGAGACACCATCTTCCTTGGCAAGCTTCCAGGCCAGGCGACCGGATGCCTGATCAACCAGTTTGGAAAAGGCCGCACGGGCCTGATCGCCCGATCGCGATACCTCTGCCGAGAGGGTCGGCAACGCGCAGCCAAGATCCGGGTTCTCGATATGTGCACGCGACAAGTAAAGCTCGGCAAAGGATGACAGCCAATCCTTGCCCTGTTTTTCTGCCTTGCGCAGTTCTGCCAGAACCGGAGACGCCAAAAGCGACATGCCGTTTTCAACACAGGCGACAAACAAGTCTTCCTTGTTTTTAAAATGCGCATAAAACCCGCCGCGCGTCAGTCCGGCGGCGGCCATGACCTGATCAATCGTGATGTTTTCAAACCCGTGTTTTTTAAACAGCGCACTTGCCGCATTGACGATGCGGATACGGGTTTTGGGTTTGTGTGTCGGCGCATAGGGCATTTTAAATTCCACCAGGTAACCGGATGACTGGATCGGGCGACACTCCCAACATGACACATCTCGATAATATGTTCTTGAACATATTATGTGCGACGTAATTCTGTCTGCAAGTTCACCGAACAAAAGGGATCTTGCCATGTCGGATGTCACGATTATCGGAATGCCGCGCAGCAGCCTGACACGGGCTGTACGCATTGCCTGTCTGGAAAAAGAGATCGCCTTTGAGTTCAGTAGCCGAAATGTCCAGACGCCGGGGCTTCCACCCACCCCGGAAGTTTTGGACAAGAACCCGTTTGGCAAGGTGCCGGTTCTGATCCACGGGGCTTTCGTTCTGTATGAAACAGCCGCCATTTGCCGCTACATTGATGATAACTTTTCCGGCCCGCTCTTACGCCCGGTCAGTGCGCAAAAAGTGGCCCGCATGAACCAATGGATCAGCCTTGCCATGACGCGGCTGGATCAGAACATCATTCGAAATTTTGTCATCCCCATGGTCTTTGCCGACGAAAACCAACGCCATGATCCGGGGTTTGCTGTTGCGATGAACCAGATGGCCGACATCATCCGCCATGACCTGTCTGTGTTAAACACCGCCTATCATGAGGGTTGGCTGTGCGGGGCGCATTTCACCATCCCCGATATGATGATCATGCCGATGTTGCATTATCTTGATGCCATGCCCGGCGGGCCGGAAATGCTGGCCGATGCCCCCAATGTCAAAGATGCCTTTGCACGGTTCAAGGCACGCAGTTCTGCCGCCCGAACCGATCCGCTTTTGCCTGAAAAACTTTTGAAAACGGCCTGACAGCACCCTTTGAGTGCGCCCTGATTTTAATATTCAGGGCACAAGACCACCATGGACAGGGTTATTTCCCCCCCTTCCCCCTTTGGGTCACATCCCTGTCTGTGGTGGTTCCTGAAACTGATTTTATGGTGTCCAGGTGATCGGGACATAGCCCGGAAGGGCCGCAAACCGGCCCAGCCAGCCCCGAATGCCGGGATAAGGGTCGAGATCGATCTGCCCAAGTTCAGCGCGGTGCGTATAGGCATAAAGAGCAATATCCGCAAGACTTGGCCCATCCCCTACCAGCCAGTCATGCCCTGATAATCGCTTTTCCATCAGATCAAGCGCACGTTTGGCCCCGGCCTGTTTCATTGGTTCGAGAATATCGCCATGTTCGGGCAGCCCTTTGAAATCATGCCAGGAAATCAGAACCGCGACATTGGGTTCATGATCATATTGTTCAAAGAACAACCAGCCCATCATTTCAGCGCGCGCAAATGCATCCGCAGGGATGAAGCGGGTTCCCTCGCCCAGATAGGTCAGAATGGCATTGCTTTCGGTCAGAACACGCCCGTCATCGAGCACAAGGGCAGGAATCTTGCCGTTCGGGTTGACCTGTTGAAGATATTCCGGTGTGCGGGTTTCGCCTTTCATGATGTCGCGTTCGACATACTCAAAAGGCGTTCCCAGCATCGAAAGCAGCAAACGGACTTTGTAGCCGTTCCCCGATAGCAAATAGTCATTCAAAATCATCGCAAAATTCCCTGTGGCACCTGCGTTAAAAACAAGCGTGTTCCTGCATTGGCCGGCCGGGTTTGATATTTGCCGCTGGATGACAGGGCGACAATCGAATAGTTTTGACCCGATTATTCAATTTTATTGATCATATATTTTGATCAAAAGGGGCCGAAATGGATTCCGATCTGCTCAGAAGCTTTGTCGCCTTTGCCGAATGCGGCAGCTTTAACCGTGCGGCGGACCGGATCGGGCGCACACCGTCAGCGTTTTCGATGCAGATGAAGCGGCTTGAAGAACTGGTGGGTCAAAAACTGTTTGAACGCGATGGCCGCAATGTTTTGCTGACCCATGACGGGATCACCTTTGTCGGCTATGCGCGGCGTATCCTTAGCCTGACGGACGAGGCCATGGGCAAGATGCGTGCACAAGGGACAACACGCCCCATTCGCATCGGCTGCCCGGATGATTATGCCCAGAAAATTCTGCCAGTGGTGCTGCGTGCCATTCAATGCACCCTTCCCGATGCCAAATTCTTTATTTCGATCAATCCGACCATCACGCTTCACCGCCTGCTTGATCAGGGGGACCTTGATATATCCCTTGTCAGTCGGTCGGCCACGGGCGAAGAGGGCTATTTCCTGCGCCATGAACCGGGTGTCTGGGTGACGTCACCGGTTCATGATCAGCACAAGCGTGATCCGATGCCCCTGGTTCTGCCGGCTGAAGATTGCAAATTCCATGCATGGGCAATTGACGCCATTTCGAAATCCGACCGGCCTTTTACCTTGCTTGCCACCACCCGGCAGGCCGCATCGCTTTTGCATCTGGTGCGCGACGGGCTTGGCGTTGCCGCATTGGCGGCTGCAAGTGTGACCGATGAATTCCAGATCCTTGACGGGCGTGATGGTTTCCCGCCGCTGCCAGCTGTTGGCGTGGCCTTGATGGTCAAGGAAGGCTCCCACCCGCTGATATCGCGGCAACTGGCCAGCCACATTCAGGATTTTGTCCACCAGAAACTTGATGATGACTTGACCCGACAGGCCGCAAGCTGATTGGATGCGCCCCCGCATCTTTCATCATAGCCAACAAAGATTGACGCCATGACCACCAAGCCCCGCCTGAATATCTGTGTGACCTGCACCGCGTCAAACGCCGACGGCCAAACCGATCCGCGACATGGTCAGACGCTGTATGACCGGATGCAGGAATTCTGTGCCACGCGTGATGTTCCCTTTGATCTGCACCCGGTGGAATGTCTGACCAATTGCAAATCCGGTTGTTCGGTTGCCCTGAACGGGGCCGGAAAGTGGGGCTATGTTTACGGCAATGTCGATCCCGACAGCATGATTGATGACCTGTGCGAACTGGCATCAAAATATGCCGAAAGCGAAAAGGGTATCGTTGCCTGGCGCGAACGCCCGGATGCCTTGCGCCGTAACGTCATTGCCCGCATTCCACCACTTGATTGAAACTGTGCCTGACATTCATTGAAACACGGCAAAACGCTTCAAACTAAACAGAACAGACTCTAAAGCCGCCCGGCGCACCAGTTTTCCAGCAAGAATCGCGCAATCGAAATCGGTCGCGGCAGATTGATGCCCTTTTGCGGCAGGTTCGCCACTTCATCGCGATGGACCCACATGGCGAATTCGATTTCATCATGATCGGGCACCAGATCGGTTGTTTCGGCCTCGGCAACAAATCCCAGCATCAAGGAACCGGGAAACGGCCATGGCTGAGACGCGACATATTGCGGACGTTTGATGCGGATGCCGACTTCTTCGCGCACTTCGCGCGCAACCGCCTGTTCAAGCGTTTCACCCGGCTCGACAAACCCCGCCAGAACCGACACCATGCCGGGCAAGAATTGCGGGGATCGTGCCAGCAACACATGATCCTGATGATGGATCAGCATGATCACGGCCGGGTCGGTACGCGGGAAATGCGGTTTGCCACAGGCCGGATTGGTACATTGCAGCCGATAGCCTGCCTCGGCCACCATATTGGGATGGCCACAGGCCCCGCAAAACTGATGACCGCGATGCCAGTGAAACAAGGCGCGTGCCTGGGCCGCCAAGGCGGCTTCGTCACTTGAAAGGGCGGCCATGCGGGTACGCATATCGCCAAAGCCACCGCCAAGGTGACGCACAGCTTCGTCGCGATCGGAAACCACCGGCGCAATATCAACCGCAATCACCGGACCACATTGATCACGGCCAAGGTAAATCCATTCCCCGCCATGAAGATCAACATCGAGATACGGCACGGCCGGGGCACCGAGCACCACCAGTTCGTGGGCGTCCATATCCTCGGGCCAGGCAAAGAGCGGATCACCGGCATGACAAATCAGGATACGCAGCGACTCCTCGGCCAGCAAAATCTGTTGCCAGTCTTCGCGTTTGCGCAAAACCGCATCGCGATCAAGATCAACGGATTCATAAAATAGCCTGTGCATGGTGGTCGCTTTCTTGAAATTCTGATGCGGAAAATAACGGGCAAGCCCATGGGATCACCGACATTTCCCGCGGTAACGGAGCATGACATTAACGCGGGTGGGGATAGGTCAAAAGCCACGATTGCTTGATAACAGAAAAAATCCGAGCCAACCCTTGCGTTTTATGGACGCTTGCGCGATATAGGGGGCGAGAGGCTGGCAGTGGACGGACCGCTCGCCAACCCGGTCAGGACCGGAAGGTAGCAGCCGTAACGAGTTTTTCCGGGTCGCTGTTCAGTCTCTCACCCTTTTATTTTCCCCTTTGATATTCCTGATATTTGCCATGTCCCTTACATTCACGGGCATGTGGTTTATTTGTGTGGGAAAAATCCCACTTGGCCTTTCCCATATGGATGGGAAACTGCTAAAACCAGACAAGATTAAAAACATTCCGGACCGGATGAATGAGCGATCAGATCGAGACCGCCAGCGAGACCGCGCCAGAAGGTGAAGTTGCGACCACACCCGCCGCCGCACCGGTGGCGGAAACCGTGGCCGAACCAGAAGCCAAAAGCGAATATCAGGTTCTTGCGCGGAAATACCGCCCGAAATCCTTTGACGAGCTGATCGGCCATGGGCCGATGGTCAAGACGCTGTCCAATGCGCTTGAAAGCGGGCGACTGGCGCATGCCTTTATCCTGACCGGGGTGCGCGGGATTGGTAAAACCACGACGGCCCGTATCATTGCGCGTGCGCTGAACTGTATTGGCGCGGATGGCAAGGGCGGGGCAACGATCGAGCCATGCGGTGTGTGTGAACATTGCCGCGCGATTGCCGAAGACCGCCATGTTGATGTTCTGGAAATGGATGCGGCGTCGCGCACCGGTGTTGATGACATTCGCGAACTGATCGAAGGGGTCCGCTATCGCCCGACATCGGCGCGCTACAAGATTTACATCATCGACGAAGTGCACATGCTGTCGAAAAGTGCGTTCAACGCGCTTTTGAAAACGCTGGAAGAACCGCCAGAGCATGTGAAATTCATTTTTGCCACCACCGAAATCCGCAAAATCCCGATCACGGTCCTGTCGCGTTGTCAGCGCTTTGACCTGCGCCGTGTGCAGACGGACGAACTGGCAGCCCACTATACCCGCATCGCCGGGCTTGAAAATGCCGAGATCGAAGAAGAAGCCGTCACCCTGATCGCACGTGCCGCCGACGGATCGGTCCGTGATGGCATGAGTTTGCTTGATCAGGCGATTTCGCATGGCGCGGGCAAAGTCACGACCCAGCAGGTCCGTGATATGCTGGGCCTTTCGGATCGGTCACGCATATTCGATTTGTTCGATCACACCATGAAGGGCGAGATTAACGAAGCGCTTGAACTTTTGGGTGCGCAATATGCCCTTGGCGGTGATCCGCCCGTCATGCTGCAGGATATGCTTGATCTGACGCACTGGCTGACGCGTGTGAAGCTGTCGCCTGATGCTGCCAATGATCCCGGCGTATCACAGATCGAACGTGAACGCGGCAAGGAAATTGCCGCAAAGCTTGCCATGCCGCAGCTTACCCGTGCCTGGCAGATGTTGCTTAAGGGCCTTGAAGAAACCCGGATTGCACCATCGCCCATTCAGGCGGCTGAAATGATCCTGATCCGTCTGGCCTATGCGGCAGAAATGCCATCACCGGGCGATCTGATCAAAAAGATTCGTCAGGACATGAACAATGGCGGGAACGGCAGCGGCGTCCAAGGTGGCGGTGGTGCTGGCGGCGGCGGAGGCAACGGCCCCGGCCCGCGCATGCAGGTCGTCAATGGTGGTGGCGCAACAGCAATTGCACAGACCCGCCGCCCGGACCCGCTTGGCGAACCGGCACAGGTTGAACAACCTGTTTATGCCAAGATGCCCGAAACATTCGCCGAAGTTGCCGAACTGCTGGGCAAGGACCGCGAAACCACCGGTCTTGCCATGCAGGTCAAAAACTATATGCATCTGGTGAAATACGAGCCGGGTCGCATTGAATTTCGCCCGGCACGCGGGGCCGGGGCGGATCTTTCGACCAAACTGATCAAGGCGTTGAACGGCCTGACCGGTAGCCGCTGGCTGGTCAGTGTGTCCGAGCGCGAAGAAGGCGCCCCGACGCTTAAGGAACAGGAACTCGAAGCCCTTGAACAACGCAAGGCGGATGCTTCGCAAGATCCGCTGGTCAGGGCCATTCTTGATGGTTTACCAAAAGCCAAAATCGTTGCCGTCCACCTGCCACCCGGCCAGGAAAATGCCGAAGGTGAAGAGGACGAAAGCGGTTCCGTATATGATGACGCATTTTATCTCGAAGGAGACGACGAGCTATGAAGAACCTTGCAGGGATGCTGAAACAGGCCCAGCAAATGCAGTCCAAAATGCAGGAAATGCAGGAAGGACTGGTTGAACTTGAAATCGAAGGCCAGTCCGGTGCCGGCATGGTCAAGGTGATGCTGAATGGCAAAGGCGAAATGCGTGGCCTTTCGCTTGATAAAAGCATCGTCGATCCCGAAGACACCGAAGTCCTCGAAGACCTGATTGTGGCTGCCTATAACGACGCCAAGGTCAAGGTCGAAGCCGCCGTTCAGGAAAAGATGAAGGACGTTACCGGCGGCATGAACCTGCCCGAAGGTTTCAAATTGCCGTTCTGACCCTGCATCTGTCAGCAGATAAATTTCGTACTTTAAAGGTACGTGGCAAAGGGTGGCATTGCGCCGCCCTTTGTTTTTGGTACAAGCAATAAGCACATCATAAAAAACACGAGGTCATGATGACCGGACGGGAAATTGAAAATCTGATCAAGCTGCTGTCACGCCTGCCGGGTCTTGGGCCGCGTTCGGCACGGCGTGCGGTTTTGCAGATGCTCAAAAAACCCGAAACATTGATGATCCCGCTGGCCGATGCACTCCATGCCACGGCCGAGGTCATGACGACCTGTTCGGTTTGCGGCAATATCGATGTCACCGATCCCTGCCATATCTGTGCCGATCAGAACCGCGGCACCGACATCATCTGCGTGGTTGAGGAAGTCCAGGATCTTTGGGCGCTTGAACGCGGGGCATCGTTTAAGGGCAAATATCATGTGCTGGGCGGCACGCTGTCGCCGCTGGATGGCGTCGGGCCGGATGATCTTAAAATCGATCAATTGGTCAATCGTGTACGGTCAGAGGGCGTGTCCGAGGTGATCCTTGCCACCAATGCCACGGTCGATGGCCAGACCACCGCACACTATATCACCGAAAGGCTGATCGAAACCGGGGTCAAGGTCACCCGCCTTGCCCACGGCGTGCCGGTGGGCGGTGAGCTTGATTATCTTGACGATGGCACACTGGCGGCGGCTTTGCGGTCACGCAGTTCTGTCTAACGCCCCCAAAGGGCTGTCATTCCGGGCGAAGCGCAGCGCAGACCCGGAATCCATAAGCTCTGACGCAGAATGGATTCCCGCCCCCCGCCTTCGCGGGGGCAAGCTTTGGAGGAATGACGATTGCTGCCAATGTCGCGATTATTCAAACGGTGCCCTGACTGAAATAATGGATTTCATGCAGGAGGAGTGAGTCATTCAAGGCTTTCTCAGGCCGCCTTGATTTTCTCGGCGGCAAGCCGGGTCGCCAGTTCATAGCCATAGGCACCGGCACCGGCCATCACCGCATCGGCGACCGGACTGATCCAGCTTTTATGGCGGAATTCTTCGCGCGCATGCGGGTTGGAAATATGCAGCTCGATGATATAGCCATCAAAAGTCTTAAGCGCATCATGGATCGCGATTGAGGTATGGGTATAGGCACCGGCATTGATGATCAGGGCGGCTGATTTCAAGCGTGCCTCGTGGATCATGTCAATGATGGCACCCTCGTGGTTGGATTGACCAAACCGCACCGAAACACCAAGATCCTTGGCCAGTTCAGTGCATTTTTCCTCGATCATTGCCAAGGTATCATGACCATAGATCTCGGGCTGGCGTTGGCCCAAAAGGTTCAGGTTCGGTCCGTTAATGACAAGAATTTCCTGCACGCTCATTTTTCTGTTCCCTTAAGGCCCTTGGTTATATCGCCGCCTTGACGCTTGTCGCGTTCGAAATCCGCGATCAAGAGATAACGATACGCGCGACACCCCGCCAGTTCAAAGAAGAAAGACTCAAAGGCCCTTTGCATAGCGCTTTGATCGCATTCAATTTGGCCGGTGTTTTGATGTCCGATGCAGCATTGTGTAGGATGGCCCCGAAATTCCGCAAGGACAGGCAACGTTAGCACATTTAAATCAGCGCATGTTGTTATGCACCGAACTGAAAACAGCTTGCTGCATAGCGGGTTATTTGTGCTACTTTGGCTATATAAATGATCGATTCGCCCCTTGAAATAACTCTATTTCCAAAGTGAACCCTGTGAACAGCTCAAACAGCCCGACATCACCGCAACTCGCAAAGATTGCTTCGCGCATTCTCGCAGGTAGCTTCCTGTTTGAGGACCTTGACCCTGAACTGCTGGCACAGCTTTCGGGTCAGGCAACCGTCAAACGTTTTGAAGACGGGCAATTGCTGTTTGAAAAGGGTGCACCGGCAGACGGCCTTTATGCGGTCGAGGCGGGAAAGGTGCGCATTTCCTCGGTCTCGGAAACCGGCAAGGAAATTGTGCTGAATGTTCTGGCACCGGGTTCCGTCTTTGGCGAGATTGCATTGCTGGATGGCGAGCCGCGCACCGCAACCGCACGTGCCGTCGGCCCGACCAGAACCCTGTTTATTTCGCGTGATGACTTTTTTGAAATCTTTGATCGTGAAGCACCGTTGCGCCGTCATATCACGGCCCTTTTGTGCCGTCGCCTGCGCTGGGTCAGTGATCTTTTGGAAGATGCCAATTTCCTTGATCTGACTGCACGTCTGATCAAACGCATTTTGTGGCTGGCGGAACGTCATGGCGGCCCTGACCCCGAAGGCATCCGTATCGCCCTGCCCCTGTCACAACAGGAACTGGGCTTGATGCTTGGCGTAACGCGCGAAGCGGTAAACAAAAAACTGCGCGAACTTGAAAAACAGGGGATGATCACCAGGCGCGATGGTCGTTTGGTCATCAAGGACAGCGAAGGGCTGAAACAACTTCTTGCTGATGCCGTCAAAAACTGAACCTTCTGATTCAATCTTTGAACGCCTTGTCGCCCGCGAGGAAAAGCGCGGGCTAATCCTTGTCGCCTTTCTGCGGATCTGTCTGCTGGCCTTTATCCTGTTATTGTTCAGCAAACCGGATTCCCCCACCGGCAAGCTTTATACCCTGCTTGAAGTTCTTGCCTGGTTTGTTCCCGGTGTATTCATCCAGCTTTTCGTCGCCTTTCGCGGCAATAAATCCTATTGGATGATCTATGTGCTCGCCGTGATTGATGCCGCCTTGATTGTTTATGTGTCGGTGGTGCCTGATCCGCTTAACCCGTTGCTGGAACATCCGGCATGGCTATACAGCTTTGTCGTGCGCGACCGTGGTGTGGTCTTTTCCATGATCATGATGGCAATCATCATCATGACCTTTTCCCCGCGCCTTATCTTGTGGTTCGGCTTTTGGCTGTTTGCGTCATGGTGCGGGGCGATCTGGTGGTTGATGACACGCCCCGGCGTCATTGTATCGCAGCATTTCGGCGATGAATGGAACCCCAGCCAGCAGGAACTGATTGATACCTATCACCTGCCGGAATTCATTGATATTTCCGCCCTTGCCGAACAGGTGATCATTGTCATTGTCTTTACGCTGGCCTGTGCGGTGATGGTTTCGCGTTTGCGGGTTCTGATCAACCAGTCCGCCGCATCCGAACGCGCGCACGGCAATCTGGCGCGCTATTTCCCCACTGCACTGGCCGACCAGTTGGCTGATCGCGATGAACCGATACGTGTCGGCGAACGGCGCGAATGTGTTATTCTGTTTGCCGATGTGATCGGTTTTTCACGCTTTGCCGAAAAACGCGATCCACAGGAAGTCATGCGGTTCCTCAATCAGTTTCATCAGATCGCGACATCGCAGATCGGGGCCTATGGCGGTATTGTCGAAAAATATATTGGCGATGCGGTAATGGCGAGCTTTGCGGCCTTTGACGATCTTGAACATCCTGCCGCCAACGCGTTTTGCGCCGCCCAGGCCATTATTGCGCAGGTCGCAGAATGGCAGGCAATCGACCCGGCGAACGGGAATGCGCCGCTTGAAATCGGGGTGGGGCTTAATTTCGGGCCGGCCGTGGTTGGCGATATCGGCCAGCGCGAAGCCGTTACCCCGGCGGTTATCGGGGCCACGGTCAATTTGGCGGCGCGTCTTGAAAAAGCCACCCGCGAACTTGGCAGCGATACGGTCATGAGCGAACAGTTCGTCAATCGATTGCAAGACGAAGCCCCGATGGCGGCACCGGTTCTTCTGGCGCGCTATAGCAAACGCCAAACCATTCAGGTCAAAGGATTTAGCGAACCGGTCGGCGTTCTTTTTAATCCCTGCTAAATAAACTATCGATAGAATGACCAAGGCTTGGTCCAACCCTTGAATATCTGACATACCGATCCAAAATGCCCTGAATATTCCCGATCATCCCGGTAAACGGCTTAGCAGGAGGACGCCATGGCGACCACAGACGGCACGCCCAAAACGGCCCAGGATAACGTCCCGTCGGCCGTGACACTGACCACGCTTTTTGGCGAACGTGAATTTGCCTGGGACAAGGCGATCTATTTTCCCGCCGGATTAAAGGGGTTTCCCGACCATAACGTCTTTGCGCTGGCAAGTTTCCCCGGCGACGGCGGCAATGCATTTCTTTTGATGCAATGCCTGACTGAACCGGAACTGGCCTTTATCGTCGCCCCCTATAACCTTGAAAGCGATACGATCCGGGCCGAACATCTTGAACAGGCATTTGGCATTCATGGCATCAAGAAAAACGATGGCGCGGTTTTGCTGATTGTTACCCTGCACAAACCTGAAGACGGCCCGGTCAGCATGTCGGTCAATCTGCGCGCCCCGATCATTATCGACACCCGGCGTCAGGCCGCCTTTCAGCATCACCTGCCCGATGCAGGCGGCTATTCGTTTCATCACACTGTTGACTGATCTCAAGGCCCGCTAACAAGGTTGCCTCAAAAAGGTGGTCTCCCCCACACGAAGCATTGGCAAAAGCCGGGGGCAAACACCGTCATTCACTGGCGACCAATTGGCTGTGTTTCTTGAAATCGTCCCTGCATGTCCTTGATCCTGCCACTTTTTCAAGCAAAGGTAGCATCAGATACCATTGCATCACATATCACCACACAAGGGATCGGGAATGTCTGCAACATTGCGCAATCGTTTTGCACTGGCCGCTTTGTTGGGCTCGGCGGTGTTTTTCGGACAGGATATCGGCAGTTCACCGGCACAGGCCGCCACTGAAAACAGCGACAAAACCCGCCCGGCGATTGTCGTTTCATCGGAAAATCGCACCCGCCTGCAACTGACCGTCTATCCCGGCAACCTGTCGCTGATCACCGAGCAGCGCGATATCAACATTCCCGAAGGACAAAGCGTTCTTCGGATTGATGGCCTGCCACATACTGTGATGCCGGATTCCTTCCTGCTGGGGATGGCCAAAGATGCCGATCTGGTATGGACATCCCTGCGCAATCGCACCAATGGTTCGAATGCCATTGATGATCTGCTGCGCGATCAGATCGGAAAATCTGTTGTCTTTCGCCGCGATGATGACCTGATCGAAGGCACACTTCTTGCCCTGACCCATGTTGCACTGGTCAAAACCGATGCCGGGATTGAACGGGTGGCACCTGATCAGCTTATTGTCTCCGAACTGCCCGAAGGCTTTACCACCGTTCCGACCCTTGATGTCGATATTGCCTCCGGGTCCGTGCTTGATCATGTTTCCATGGCCTATCTTCTGGGCGGGATCGGGTGGAATACATCCTATACCGCCACGTATGACAGCACAGCCAACACGCTTAAACTTACCGCCATTGCCAAGGTGATGAATGCATCGGGCAGTGATTATGACGATGCCAGCCTGCGTCTGGTGGCCGGTGACCCCAATCGTGTTCAGAACGCGCCGATGGCCAAAGCCGCGCGCACCGAAATGATGATGAGCACAATGGCCGATAGCGCGGCTGGTGCCGGCGCGACACCGGATCGTGAAAGCTTTGAAAACCTGCATGTCTATGGCCCGTTTGACGGGCTTTCGATGAAGGATGGCGACACGGTAATTTTGCCGCTGCTTGCACCGCAAGTGCTGCCGGTCAAACGCCATGCTATTTTTCAGGCATCAAGCAATGTCTATAACATGGAGCAGCGCAGCAGCGATCATTTCATCCGCCCCGAGTTGGAAATCGAGATGACCAATGATGGCGGCACAGATGCCAAAAGCCCGTGGCCCGATGGCATTGTTCGAATTTTTGCCCAAACCCCGTCGGGCGATACCGCCTTTCTGTCCGAAGATATCATTTCCCTGACCCCGGTTGGTCGCGATGTAACCCTTAGTCTTGGCAAAGCCAGCAATCTGACAGGCACCCGCGACATCACCTCGGTCGAACGCAAGGCACGACAGAACCTGCCAGATGATATCAAGGCAGACCTTAAATGGACCATTCGCAACACAAGTGATCGCACCGAAACCGTCACCATCCGCGAAAACCTTCCGGTGGATTGGAAAGTCACGGCCGAAAGCCACAAACACGAACGCCCCCAGCCCGGCCAGATCAGCTGGGAAATCGACGTTCCGGCAAACAAGGACGTCACGGTAAGCTGGTCGGTGGCCAGCACGCGCTGATCACTTGATCCTGATCCGGGTCTCATAAATTAAACGGTTAACGGCCACAGGAATTGATTTCTTGTGGCCGTTTTTATGACAAGGATGCGATGGCCAAACGCACATTCATGATTTGCCACGCGCGTAGAGCAGTTTCCGTTTAGATCGAAGCGTTTTGTTCGTGTTTGGCGCACTGTTTGGCAAGGCACAGCGCGCAAGGGCGATGCGGTGCATCGTTCAAGCGGTGTAACGCAGCAAAACATCGCCAAACCGAACCCTTCGGGCCGGGACATTCTTCTGCCCCGCAGCGTCAAGGATCTTGACCGTAGCACCGCTACGCGCGGCGATCCTTTTCTTGCAGGACAGAAGAATGCCTCCGGCAAACCGTTTCGATCTAAACGGAAATTGCTCTATAGAACGCCTTGGCCAACGGTAAAAGAACCCCGGCATCGGGTGTTTGGCCGGTCCGGTTGCAAAGATCGGCATAAAGACAGATCAGTTTGGTCAACAGGACAAAAGCATCCTGATTGCGCATGCCGGCAAATTTACCAAGCACCATAATCGCCTCGCAGGCGGCATCGCGGGCCGGCCCCAGTTTACCTGCCCCCTGCAACGCCAAAACAAGTGCGGCCAGTGAATAGCCCAGATCAAGGCGTTCGCTATCATCCTTGCGCCCGACACAATTGCGCAAGCGATCCTGACGCAGTTCCACGGCCTGACAGGCGGCATCAACCGCCCAATCCCATTCACCGGCCTCGATTTCAAGTGCAGCACGATTATTCAGGCTAAGGGCAAGTCCCGCCACCGCTGCGTCGCGGGCCGTCGGCAGGTGAGAGGAAAAAATCGCGTCTGCTGCGTCAAACAGGGACAATGCCGTGCTGCGTTGATCCGGGGGTTGGTTGCTGGCCATTTCAAGATAAAGGCGCGCCACTGCAAGCGAGTTGGGGTCTGTCTGTTCAAGATAGGACAAGCGTAACGCATATTCTTCGTCCGTATTGTCCGCCATCCTGATCCCGCCGCCTCGTTTCCATGTCAAAGGCCCGATTGCCCCCACAGGAAAAAGACGATTGGCACGCCATCTTGTGAAGGGTGGGCAATCAGAGATAAGCTATTTCACTCTGTCTTGCAGGCTGCTAGACAATCGGGATCAGATTTGCCCCAAAGTTCGGAAACAAGCCCCAAATGAGCACCTCCAGCGAAACCTTGCGCGCCCTTTATGGCACATGGCGCCTTGCACGTGGCGACACCCAAGGCCTTGGATTTTTCAACTTTTCGATTGAGGGATTCTGGCGCTCTTTCCTGGCAGCAGCCATCGTTTTTCCGGCCTTTGCCCTGTTGCGCTGGAACGATATTTTTGATGCTCCTGATGGCTTCCCGGCGGGGCGTTATATGCTGGTTGAAGTCATCGCCTATGTTATCAAATGGGTCGCCTTTCCATTGATCATGTTCCACATCGTCCCGATGCTGGGCCGGGCAGAACGCTATATCAGCTTTATCACGGTGTATAACTGGGCATCTGTTTTGCAGATGGGGGTTTATCTTGTCGCCTTGTTGCTGGGTGTTTTGTTCCCGTCGCTTGGCGCGGGTGGCTTTGTCTTTATCGCGGTGATCGCGACACTTGCATATGGGGTCTATATCGCCAAACTGACGCTGTCGGTGTCGATCCCGACCGCAAGTACCATCGTGCTGGCCGATTTCCTGCTTTCGCTGGTGATCACATCGATCGGTATCCGTCTTGCTGTCGGGCAGCTATTCTAGACTCGGGGCCAGAAAAATTTGGCTCGAACACATAAAAACCAAATCTGCTTTAGGGAGAAACACATCATGAAACCCGTCCTTGCCGTAACCCGCCGACTGCCCGCTGCTGTTGCAAAGCGCGCGGCTGAAAGTTACGACGTCCGAACCCAGGAAGATGATACTCCCTTAAGCCGGGCTGAAATCCTTGCGCTTTGTCACGGGGCGGATGCCGCCCTTGTGTCGGTTGGCGACCCGATTGATGCCGAATTTTTCGAAAATCTTTCCGATAGTATGAAAATCATTGCCACCTTCTCGGTCGGGACCGACCATATTGATCTGGATGCGGCAAGAAAAAAGGGTGTGATCATTGGAAACACACCGGGCGTTCTGACCGATGCCACCGCCGATATTGCCTGGCTTCTGATCCTTGGCGCGGCAAGGCGCGCGAGCGAAGGCGAAGCACAGGTGCGCAATGCCACCTGGTCAAGCTGGCGTCCGACCCATCTGATGGGAACGCAGGTCACCGGCAAGAAACTGGGCATTATCGGCATGGGCCGCATCGGCCAGGCGGTCGCCAAACGTGCCCGCGGCTTTGATATGGATATCCACTATTACAACCGCCGCCAATTGCCCGCCGATCAGGAAATGGGGGCGACCTATCACGACAGCATCGAGGGTCTTTTGCCCCATTGTGATTTCTTGTCGCTGCATTGCCCGTCGACCCCGGAAACGCGTGGCATGGTCAATGCCGACTTCATTTCCAAGCTGCCGGATGGTGCAATCATCGTGAACACCGCACGCGGGGATGTGGTCAATGACCAAGACCTGATTGCCGCCCTTAAATCGGGCAAACTGACCGCTGCCGGACTGGATGTTTTTGCCGGTGAACCCAATATCGAACCGGCCTATCGCGACCTTAAGAACACCTTCCTGCTCCCGCATCTGGGATCGGCAACGGTTGAAACCCGCAATGCCATGGGCTTCAGGGCGCTGGATAACATTGATGCCTATGTTGCGGGCAAGGATGTGCCGTTTACGGTTTAAACCCCAAACACTTTGTCGTGTGCCTCAGTGTAAAAAATCACTTGCCCACTGAGGCACCGGGCTTACATGCAAGGTTCGCACACCATTCTTGATTGTCAGCACTTCCTGAAAAGGCGTCGTTAAGCTTGAATTATCAAGCACCCGAACTTCGTCACACAATGGAATAGCCGTTTTTACATTCTCCAACGTACGAGGGATTCGCGCCTTTACCTTATCGTGGGGAACATTGTGGCCACCTTCTTCTACACGCTGGCTGATCCGGGCAAGGTTCAAGTCAGTGGTCTCAACATGTATGACAATCAGGATAATCTCATATCCTTTTGCCTTTGCACGACTGAGAAAATCAATCTTGGAAAAATGCGAAAATACCGTTTCGAAGCAGAAGCTCGTACCTTGCTGTATATGGCTTTCGCGCATTGCTTCTGCCAAGCGTGCAGCCTCATAGCTTTTGCCTTCCGGGTCCTCAGGGAACACGTCCTTCGCAATCAGGTCTGCGTTGACAAATGGAAGTCCATACTCGCTCAGAACTGTTTCGTAAAAGGTACTCTTGCCGGAACCGTTTCCCCCAACAAGAACCCACAGTCTCTTCATGAGAAGACGACAGGTTTAAATTTCCCGTCTACAAATTCACCAACTTCAACAGTTCCATCAGGAGAAATTCTGTCGAGCTTTCCCGGATGGGTTTGAGAGGCCTGGTACCTGATATTGCCATTTGCGATCTTGGCAGAAAGGGTCCCATCTTCTCTTTTGCGATTTAAGCTGGCAAAAACGTCGTCTGTACTCATTTTGGCCGGTTTGACCTGCTCCACAGAAAGAGTCGCAAAGCCAGCCTTCAGCTCCAAAATCAATTCGGGACTCAGGATATGAGAGATTTTTCGTCCAAGATCCGCCCAATACTCAATCTGCTCTGCACCGCTACGATGAGAAAGAGCACCTGTCACCTTGGCAGCTTCCATAAGACCGCGTTCCAGTCGGACGGGAGAAGATGATTTGCTCACAACTTTGTACCTCCTGTCGGGAAATGCGACAAATTGTAGCAGATTGCTACAATATACTCAAATTTCGTAAAAATTCCAATCGCTGGTTCTTGCCTTACCCCAGATCGCTTTCCTCGCCCGCTGGCAGAATACAGGCGATTTCGCGGCCATCGCGGCTGATCTTGACGCGGCCGCCATGGATTTCCACCACGGCACGCACCATCGCCATGCCAAGCGCACGGCGGGCCGATGGGCTTTCGCCATCGCGCAGGCCTTCAAACAGCATCGGCTGCGGGGCTTCGTCCGATAGCGAGATCGAAATTTCGATATCTTCGCCGCGTCGGCGTGCAACGACCGAGACCTCGCTGCCTTCAGGCGCGGTGCGCAACACATTGGTGACAAGAATGAACAATGCCTGTTTCAGGCGGCGTTCATCGGCCACCATCCAGCCGATCTGGCGCGAACAATAAAGACGCAGAGATACGTTGAGTTCAGCAAGACGTGCCCGTGTCAGTGCTTCGAGTGAGCGCAGCAAACGTCTTGGATCAACGGTATCAAGTTCAAGGGCAACCTGCCCCGATCCAAGGGTTGCCAGATCACGCATATCATCGACAAGCGCCAGCATGCTTTGCGCTTCGGTACGGATGGTTTCAACCGATCGCGCCACATTCCCCGTCAAATGCGGGATCAAACGATCCGATTCGCCATTGATATGATCAAGCGGCTTGGTCAATTCGCGCGACACTGTGGAAATAAAGTCCGACTTCATCTGATCGGCAGTACGCAGGGCTTCGTTACGTTCACGCAGCGCACGTTCAACCCGGATGGTGTCGGTAACATCGATATAGGACATCATCACCGCCCCGTCGGGCAGCGGCACGATGGCAAAATCAACAATCGAATTATCGGCGCGTTCCAACCGGCCATTCATCGGTTCATGGTTGGTAATACGCGCAACCATCCGGTTTTTGAACTTGTCCCAGTCATCGCGTTCACGCCAATACTCCTTGGATTTTTCGACCACATCGCCCAGATGCGGGGAGGCATCCAGGAACGTGCTTTCAAGCCCCCAAAGATCGGCAAAGCCATGGTTGTAAAGACGCAGGCGACCATCGCCACTGATGACGCCAACGGCTTCATGCAGGCTTTCAAGCGTTTCACGCTGGACTGCGATCAGGGTGTTGTATGAACTTTCCAGAACCAGCTTGTCGGTGACATCTTCATAGACAAACATCAGCCCGCCAAACGGATGGGGCGAGATAAACCGACGCAAGGTCATGCCATTTGGCAAATGCATCAAGTCTTCTTCGGGTTTGAGAAGATCGGTGAAACGCTGGTTTTCGGTTGCACGGAACTGGGCGAAATCGGCGACTTCGGGCAATTTGCGTTCATCGCGCAGACGCCTGAGAACATCATCATGGGTCGGCTCTGTCCAAAGCCATTCGTCGTCAAGATCCCAAAGCTTGGTAAAGGCGGTATTAAAGAAAATAAGCCCCTTGTCACCGCCATAAACCGCAATCGCCGTCCCCAGATTTTCAAGCACTTCGGCATGGGCACGAATATGGCGTGACAGATCGGACTGCAATTCTTCGACCGGGGTGCAATCAAGTGCAAACCCGATCAATCCATCCGGCTCATCGCCATCCTGCTCCCTACCGGCGGGCATTTCGGTAATGCGCAGCAATTTGCGATCCCCGCGAATGACCACATGAAAATCGCGCGTCAGACTTTCATTATTGCGCTGAACCGATGCGGCAAGCGATCGCCCGTGATCGGGGATCACCCCGGCACCGATTTCCGATTGGGTTGCCAATGCATCCTCAGTGCTGGGTTGTTCAACCGCATCGGCATAGGCCATGTTGCAATCAATCAGACGCAATTCGCTATCGCGCCGCCAGACCGGGAATGGCAAGGCATCCAGCGATCGACGCAGTGCCGACAATTCGTGTTTGAGCAGCTGAAAATCACCGAACTGGTGTTCGCGTTCGCGCGAATGGCGGGTTTCGTCCCGGAACCACAAACCATGCGCCAAAACATCTGATGACCGGTCCTTGCGTGCGGCCATGCCGGTCACATGGAATTTACGCTCATCAAGGGTGGTAATCCAGAGCTCGAACCGTTCATGCCCGGTTTTCAGATTGCGCACCCGTTCTTTCAGCGCAGCGGCATCTTCATCACGCAAAAGATCAAGCAGATCAGGAAACCGCCCATCCTGACCAAGCTGAAAAGCACGTTTCAGCGACGGGCTGGCCCCCTCGGCAAAGCCATGGCGGCTCCAATAATAGACCGGATCAGGGCCGGCGAATAAAAGCTGGGTGAAAAGTTCGGTCTCGCCGACAAGTTCGTGTTCGTGATCTTCGACTTCTTCAAGGTGGCGGCGCATGCGCAACGACAGTCGCCAGCCGATCCCGCCGGCAATCGCGGCCCCGCCAACAGCGGCCAACCCGACCACCAGCCAGTCATGGTCGCTTAACCCCGCAAGGCTTCCAAAGATCGCCGCCCCTATTCCATCTGGCTGTACCGGGGATGAAGGCGTATCGCCCGATTGTGACAGGCGAAATTTTTCCTGAGCCTGTACACCAAAAGACAGAAGCAGTGCCGCAATCCCCGCCCCGGCACCCTGCCAAAAAGCCGGGCGCGACAAATCAGACAACCTGCGCCAAAACGCAGTCGTTTTTTTGTCTGCTCCAATCTGTCTGGAAGTCTGATCGGATCGTTGCCGTGTCACGTGTTGTTAACCGTTTGTGTTTATGAGCTATTATTATGGTGAAAACGCGGTCCTTTTACCACCGTTTCGCATCATTGCGGCAACAGCCTTGTCTGATGGCGCATTTCGTCGAAAAGCCATGCGGAAAAACCGCAATGACATCGCCGGGAAATCCGTTTATGTCTGCGGAACCGACATTCTTAACAGATCAAGCGCATTCATAATTCAACATGAGTCCTAAACCGCAGCTAGACCTTTTTGCACCGCGCGCGGAGCCAAAGCCAACCGCGCCACAAAAGGACTCTGCCATGCTCAAGGCGGCTGCAAAACCGGCCCCGGAAATCGGTGATCTGTTTGATACCAATTTCAATGCCGATGATATCGCGGAATGGGAACTGCTGTTTCGTGATGTGCCGCAATATAACTATCATTTCAAACGCGCCCAGATCGCCTCGGCCTTTGACCGGCCCTTGCATAAAAAGCTGATTGCATCACCGGCTTTTGAACGCCTGCGCGAAATCTCGTTTCTCGGGGCCATCGACTATCTGTTCCATCCCAACGGCAAACCGGCAAATATCCGTCATTCGCGCTATGACCACACGATTGGCGTAGCATTGCTGTCACAGCGCTATTGCCGTTTGATGGGATTATCCGATGCCGATTGCGACCTGTTAGGCGCAGCCGCCCTTTTGCATGATATCGGCCACGGACCATTTTCCCATACGCTTGAACCGGAATTTGCCCGGCGCTTTAACCGCAACCACCATCAATTGACCAACCAGATCATCACCGGCGAGGTCGATCTTGATTTGTCGGTTAATCGTCTTTTGGTCAAACACGGGGTTGATCCCGATGCGGTCATTGCCCTGTTATCAAAAAAGTCCGATCACCCGCATGCGGCGCTTTTTTCCGGCCCGGTCAATATCGACACGCTTGAAGGCATCAGCCGTACAAAAACATATGTGCATCCCAACCATGTCCATTGCCATCCGCGCCTGTTGCTCGAAGCTGCGGTCAAGCTTGATGCCGACTCGCTTAAACGGCTTGATAAATTCTGGCAGCTCAAAGAAGACATCTATCGCAATTTCATCTTTGGTCCGATGTGCTTTGCCACCGACCATCTGTGCCGCGAATTTGTTGTCAAAAACGCACCGGATTTTGCCGCCGATGATTTCCTTTTGACCGAAAAGGCGTTCTTAAACAGCCACCCGGCCTTCAAGAAATTCCTCCATAGCCTGAAAAACCGGATCGAGCTGGATGGCGTTGCCGATGCCATCGACCACCAAATCAGCGCATCTGCCAGCAGCTTTGACCTGCATGAAGCCAAGGTGCCCCGGCGCGAATTTCACATCAATACCGACGTCGAAGTGCGTTGTTTTGCCGATCTGTCAAAACGCTATTACGAGGAAAAGCATTCTTTCCTGCGGCGTGTCGGCAGCCTGACCGACCCGGCGCAACAGGCCGCCGCCGCCAGCCTGTTTGACTGACGGCATCAGTCCGCACATCGTGCGACTTTGGTCAGGATGGCCGCAAAGCCCTGATTTTCGCGATACTCAACCAGAGCCTGATAAACGCCCTTTTAATCTTTAAGCTATAGGGAATGACAGGTCAGTTAACGAGTCGCAGCAAGGAACCATTCCGATCTTGTTACCGCAAACCATCGCCGCCAATCAGCAATATTCAGCCACCCGTCTGGCCGAAATGCGCGACGCGTTGGGCCAAAGCCTTTCGGGGGATACGTTTTGCGTGGTGGTGACCGGTTCCTATGGCCGGCACGAGGCATCCGATCAATCCGATCTGGATTACTTCATCATTGGTCGCGAAGCCGAACGCAGCAAGGCCCCCCACCAGCAGGTCGCCGACATCCTTGGCAAAATGGTCACCAAAAAACCGGCGGTAAACGGCCCGTTTTCGTCCTATATCACCGCCGAGGAACTGGTAAATCGCATCGGGCTTGATGGCGACACCAATTCGATCACCACCCGCCGGTTGCTGTTTTTGCTTGAATGTGAATGGCTTTATAACGAGGCGGGCAAACGCAAATTCTTTGACGATCTGATTGCCAATTACGTCACCAGTTCCGTTACACGGGATTCCATCGCGCGTTTTCTGGTCAATGACGTGATCCGCTATTACCGCACCATCAGCGTCGATTTTGAAATCAAAACCCGTGAAGGCGATGCCAGCAAGGCCTGGGCACCGAGGCGCCTGAAACTGGTTTTCTCGCGCAAGATGCTTTATTTCGGCGGCATTATCGCGGCGGCAGAAACCGCCGGCCGGGACTATGCCGGGAAACGGGAAAAACTTGCAGAGCTTTTGCAGCTTCCGCCGATTACCCGTTTGCAAACCGTGTTCGGCGAAAAAAGCCTGCCCGCACTGGAACTTTATGACCGTTTCCTAAGAGAACTATCCGATCCGGAAGTACGTGCGCGCCTTGATGGCGTTGGCCCCCATGATCGCAATGACAGGGAATTGCGATCCCTGCTGGATGCCGGCAAGGAATTTTCGCGCGCACTGATCAAATTGCTCAATGATCGTTATGGCCCGGATCACCCGATCCACGAAGCATTGTTGATGTAACCGCGACCTTTATCTATCGCGGGCGGTCGGTGACATGCTTGAAATAGTTTTGCCGGTCAAGGTCATGGACCTCGACGGTGAAATCCACCTGATAATCCCCGACCAACCATTCCAAGCGATCAATCAGGGTGGCAAGGGCAGCTTCGCCAGTGGAAAATTTCACCGCATTGCTTCGCCCGGACAAAAGCCGGATATCAAGATGCACCATGGCACTTTTGACATCCCCGTCCCCGATTACGACATTTTCAAGCGGCGTAATCCGGGTTTTAAAGGATGCCAGATCAGCGTCGGCTTCGCGCGCGATCACGTAATGCAGATCAACCGCCAGCTTGGGCAGTTCATCCTTGATCGGCAATTGCACGGAATACTCGATTTCAAGCTGGGGCATGGATGTATCTCAATGAGGATCCTGCAACTGCTTATAGCAACAGTCCCCCGTTTTGCACACCAGAAACAAATATAAACAAGCCACGGGCAACAGACGGTTTTTCCGATATTCACACAGGAAAATTCCCTGCGTTCGAGCCTGTTTCAGCACGCAAATGCTTGGCTTTTTCGGGGCATGACCGGTGGGCCGGCACACCGATATCCTTGCTTTGACATAAACATTTAATCCGGCGCTCAGGTCGTCACTTGACCTTTATCAAGCCTCTCGATTCTTCCAAGGGATATGAGAGGCATTATGGAAAAGATGTTTCGCACATTTCTGTCTGTTTTGATTGCGCTGTCGCTTTTGGGTGTGGGCGCAAACCAGACTTTTGCGCAAATGGCGAAGCACTCTGTCAGTGGTGACATTGTCCAGATCACGATCTGTGCTGCTGACCAACCCCCGAAAACGATATTGATTGATCAGAACGGAAATCAGGTTCCCGAACCTGTTCAATGCGACTGCCCGGCTTGCACGAACTGTTTAACCGGACCGGCATTCAAACTTCCCAGCGCTATCGGTGCGGTCGTCCAGGGCTGCACAGTCATCCTGACCATTCTTCCGCAGTCATTTGACATCACAGGTGCAGCCTTTGTCACACCTGCGACCGCACGCGCGCCCCCGCACAAGGTTTGAATTCATGAAAACGCCACCCCGCCACCCCAATACCCAGATAGCGATTTCTTCGCCCCGGTCGATTTCCAGCCTGCCAGGGTTTCTGGTTTTCGCAATTGCCGTCCTTTTTTCTGTGCTGCTGGCCATATCCCCGGCACTGGCACAAAACAAACCCGTTCTGTCACAGTTCATCGACAAGCTTCCTGCGGCCTCACTGGTTGACGGTGCGGATGGCTATGGCCCGATCACGGAAAATCTTCCGGTTGCACCGATCCTTAAAAATGGTGACCAGATCGGCTGGGCGTTCATCACATCCGATTTTGTCGGGACCACCGGGTATTCCGGCAAGCCGATCCATGTGATGGTTGCTGTTGATCAGGACGCCAAGATCATTGGCGTCAAACTGGTCAAACATTCCGAACCGATTGTTCTGATCGGCATCCCCGAAGCCCGAATTGCCGCATTGACCGAAGACTATGTCGGCTTTGATCTGGCAGCGGCGACGAATGATTCAGATCATGACCTGAACATCATTTCCGGCGCGACTGTTACGATTATGGTCATTGATGACTCGATCCTGCGATCGGGCATCAAAGTGGCGCGTTCCCTTGGACTGGGCGGGCTAAGCGCACCTGAAACATCAAACGCCCCACAGTTCGAACTCAATAAGGATGCAACGGCACCCGACGACTGGTTCACGCTGGTGGGTGACGGAACGATCCGCCGGATGTCGCTTGATGTTGGTCAGGTAAACAATGCTTTTGCCGCCATGGAAGATCCCCGTGCCGTAGAGCGCCCGATTGAAGCCCCGGCCGAAGAAACCTTTATCGACATGTATGTGACACTTGTCAGCATTCCTGCAATTGGCAAGGCAACACTGGGCGAACGCGGCTACAACAATCTGAAAGCGTGGCTCAAGGAAGGTGAAGAAGCCATCCTGGTAACCGCACGCGGGCAGTATTCCTTTAAGGGATCTGGCTATGTTCGTGGTGGTCTGTTTGACCGTATCCAGCTGATTCAGGGTGACATGTCGGTGCGGTTCCGCGACCGCAATCACCGGCGTGTCGGGGATATCATGGCGGACGGCGCGCCGGAACTCAAAGAAATGGATCTGTTCAAGATCCCCGCCGACAGCAGCTTTGATCCGACACAGCCCTGGCGTCTGGAACTTCTGGTCCATCGTGACGTCGGGGCGATCGAACGTCTTTATACCACCTTTGATATCGGCTGGCAGCCACCGGCTTCGTTCCTGCGCAGGATCACGCCTGCCACACCTGTTGCCAGTGCAGCAAGCAGCGCTGACGTCGAGGCCGACGAGCAAGCGGCCAAAACCGCACTTTGGCAAAGAATCTGGCGCGACAAGACCGTCGAGATTGTTGTGCTCAGCATCATGTTGCTGGTTCTGACAGCGGCCTTCTTCTTCCAGGGGGTCTTGACCCGCTCGGCAAAGTTCACCTTCTGGTTCCGCATCTGTTTCCTGACGGTCACACTTGTGTTTCTGGGCTGGTATGCCAATGCGCAGCTTTCGGTCGTCAATCTGATGGCGCTGACAAATTCGCTGGTGACCGGTTTCACATGGGAAGCATTCCTGCTTGATCCGCTGACTTTCATTTTGTGGTTCTCGGTTGCGGCAGCATTGATTTTCTGGGGGCGCGGTGCGTATTGCGGCTGGTTATGCCCGTTCGGTGCCTTGCAGGAATTGACCAACCGGATTGCCAAGTTCTTTCACGTGCCGCAATGGACCTTGCCCTGGGGCCTTCATGAACGTCTTTGGGCGGTGAAATACATCATCTTCCTTGGCCTGTTTGGCACCATGCTGGCGTCAATTGACCAGGCTGAAAAGCTGGCCGAGGTCGAACCTTTCAAAACTGCAATCATCCTTAAATTTGATCGGGCATGGCCGTTTGTTCTCTATGCCCTTGTCTTGCTTGGCGCCGGACTTTTCGTCGAGCGTTTCTATTGCCGTTATCTGTGCCCGCTGGGTGCGGCACTGGCAATTCCGGCCCGTATCCGAATGTTTGACTGGCTCAAACGTTACAAGGAATGCGGCAGCCCCTGCCAGAACTGCGCCCATGAATGCATGGTTCAGGCCATCCACCCAACAGGAGAAATCAACCCGAACGAGTGCCACAACTGTCTTCACTGCCAGGTGCTGTATCAAAGCAAAACAATTTGTCCGGTCGTGATCAAAAAGCTGAAGCGGCAGGAAAGCCTCTTGGCGAGCATGGAAGGCGCACAAAAAGCGCTGAACCGGACCAAGACGACAAAATCCAATCCCAAGGAGAATTCGTGATGTCTGACAATACCGAAAAAACCGGTGTTACCCGGCGTGATCTGCTGACTGCCGCTGCTGGCGGGGCAGCCTTTGCCGGGGCCGCAGGTGCAGCGCGTATGGCGATGGTCGGCGGTGCAGCCGGGGCCGCAACGGCACTGTCTGCCGGAAGCGCAAAAGCAGCAACCCATTCCGAAGTCAGCCTCGCACCGGGCCAGCTTGATGAATATTACGGTTTCTGGTCATCTGGCCAGACAGGTGAAATGCGCATTCTGGGCATTCCGTCCATGCGCGAATTGATGCGCGTTCCGGTCTTTAACCGCTGTTCGGCAACCGGGTGGGGGCAAACGAACGAAAGTTTGCACATCCTGACCGAGAACATGTTGCCCAAAACCAAAGAATTCCTTGCTGCCAATGGCAAGAAAATTCACGACAACGGCGATCTTCATCACGTGCATATGTCCTTTACCGAGGGCAAGTATGACGGGCGTTTTCTGTTCATGAACGACAAGGCGAACACACGTGTTGCACGTGTTCGTTGTGACGTGATGAAGGCCGACAAGATCCTTGAAATCCCGAATGCCAAGGCCATTCATGGTCTGCGTCCACAAAAATGGCCGCGCACCAACTATGTCTTTGCCAATGGCGAAGACGAGACCCCGATGGTCAATGACGGCAAGGTGCTCGATGATCCGTCGCAATATGTAAACTTCTATACCGCGATCGATGCTGATGAAATGAAAGTCGCATGGCAGGTGATGGTGTCAGGGAACCTTGACAACACCGATGCCGATTACGACGGGAAATATGCCTTTTCGACCAGCTACAACTCGGAAATGGGGATGAACCTTGCGGAAATGACCGCATCCGAGCTTGATCACGTCGTGGTCTTCAACATCAAGGAGATCGAAAAAGGGATCGCTGCTGGCGACTATATCGAACTGAACGGTGTGAAGGTTATTGATGGCCGCAAAGGCAAAAACAAAAACTACACCCGTTACATTCCGGTCCCCAACAGCCCGCATGGCTGCAACATGGCACCGGACAAAAAGCACCTGTGTATTGCAGGCAAACTGTCGCCAACGGTTTCGGTGATTGATGTCACCAAGCTTGATGCCGTGTTCTATGACGGTGCCGAACCGCGTTCTGCGGTTGTTGCCGAACCGGAACTGGGTCTTGGCCCGCTACATACGGCATTTGACGGCAAGGGCAATGCCCTGACGACCTTGTTCCTCGACAGTCAGGTCGTCAAATGGAACATCGAAAAAGCCGTGCGTGCCTATGCCGGCGAACAGGTTGATCCGATCATCAAAAAGGTCGATGTCCACTATCAGCCGGGTCACAACTCCACCTCGATGGGTGAAACGCTGGAAGCTGACGGGAAGTGGTTCATCTCGATGAACAAGTTCTCGAAAGACCGCTTCCTCAATGTCGGGCCGCTTAAGCCCGAAAACGAACAGCTCTTTTCGATGGAAGGTGACGACCTTGTCCTGATGCATGATGGCCCGACATTTGCCGAGCCGCATGACTCGATCATCGTGCACCGTTCCGTGGTCAACCCGCTGAGCATCTGGGACCGTCAGGACCCGATGTGGGCCAAAACCCGCGAACAGGCCGAAGCCGATGGTGTTGATATCGATGAATGGGCCGATACCGTCATTCGTGACGGAAACAAGGTGCGCGTCTATATGAGTTCGTCGGCGCCGACCTTCAGCCTTGAATCCTTTACGGTGAAAGAAGGCGACGAAGTCACCATCATTATCACCAATATGGATGATATCGATGACCTTACCCACGGCTTCACCATGGGGGATCACGGGGTTTCGTTCGAGGTCGCACCACAAGCAACCGCATCGGCAACCTTTGTTGCCGCGAAACCGGGTGTCTACTGGTATTACTGCCAGTGGTTCTGTCATGCCCTGCACATGGAAATGCGCGGACGTATGCTTGTTGAACCGCGGAGCTAACCTGTGATGTTGCGCTCCTTCGTGATGATTTTGGTCTTGATTGTCCTGCCGCTAGAGGTTCTTGCGGCCGTTCGATCTGTGCCACCAACCGAAGGAGCGCTAACATCGGCCATCGCCGATGCCAGCCCGGGTGATGTGTTGTTGCTTGAACCCGGTATCCATCAGGGGCCGGTGACACTTGCCAGATCCATCACGATTGATGGTCAGGGCATGGCGAAAATTCACGGTGACAAAACCGGAAGCGTGATCTCGGTAACCGGTACGGATATCACCATTCGGGGTCTGGAAATTGCCGGATCGGGTTCCTCACATGAAACGATCGATTCCGGTATTCAATTGCACCGCACGGCAGCCCGTATACTGATCGAGGACAATCGTATCCTTGGCAATCTTTACGGCGTCGATATCCATGGTGCTAAAAACGCCACTGTTCGGGCCAATACGATCCTTGGCCGGCTTGGCCATCGCATGAATGCACGCGGCAACGGCATATATGTCTGGAATGCGCCGGGAACTCTGGTGGAAAACAACGATATCCGGTTTGGTCGCGACGGCATTTTCGTCAATACATCCAATCGTGGCGTGTTTCGTGGCAACCTGATCCGCGATCTGAGATTTGCGGTGCATTACATGTATGCACATGATTCCGAAATCTCGGAAAATATATCCATCGGCAATCATCTTGGTTTTGCCTTGATGTATTCAAACCGCATCACGGTGCGCGCCAACATGTCCCTTGGCGATCGTGATCAGGGATTGATGCTGAACTATACCAACAAATCCGATCTGGTCGGGAATCTGGTGCGCGGCACGGGCGAGAAATGCCTGTTTATCTATAACGCCCATCGCAATCTGATCGGCGAAAACCGGTTTGAAGGATGCGGGATCGGCATTCATTTTACCGCCGGATCGGAAAGCAATGCCATGACCGGAAATGCCTTTGTCGCCAACCAGACACAGGTCAAATATGTCGGCACCCGCGACGTCGAATGGAGTTTCGATGGCCGTGGCAATTTCTGGTCCGATCATCCGGCATTCGATCTTGATGGCGACGGGATTGCCGATAGCCATTTCCGCCCCAACGACCTTATGGATCATATCTTGTGGTCGCAACCGGCAGCCGCAATGTTGCTGGGATCGCCCGCCGTTCAGTTGATCAGATGGAGCCAGGCACACTTCCCCGCCACCCTGCCCGGCGGTGTTGTTGATAGTTTCCCGTTGATGGTGCCAATCGACATTCCCGTTCCCGACAATATTGCCACGCTCGAAGCAGCGGCCCGCGCCAATCCGATATGGCTGCGTGAAAGGACTGAAAATGTGTCTGACACTTTCGCAAGTCACTAAACGTTACGAGGGCAATACCGTTCTCGATGCAATCAGCTTTGACGTCAAAGCCGGAGAACGTGTTGCATTGCTTGGTCATAACGGGGCCGGCAAATCAACATTGATGAAAATCATACTCGGCCTGATCCCCGCAGATCAGGGGTCTGTATCGATCCTTGGTGCCACCCCGGGCAGCCAGATCGCACGAACCGGGACGGCCTATTTGCCCGAAAATGCCGCGTTTCACCCTGCACTGACCGGCCAAGAACAGCTTTGCCATTATCTGCGCCTGCGCGGGGAAAGCCCCCGACAGGCCATGCCGCTTTTGGAACGTGTCGGCCTGGGAGCAGCGGCAAAACGACGGATCGGGACCTATTCCAAAGGTATGCGCCAACGCGTCGGGCTGGCACAGGCCTTAATCGGGACGCCAAAGCTTTTGGTGCTTGATGAACCGACCAGCGGACTGGACCCGGTTTCACGGCGGGAATTTTATGCCATTCTGGATGATCTTGCCGCACAAGGCACCGCCATCCTGTTGTCATCCCATGCCCTGACCGAAGTCGAAGCACGAACCGACCGGATCGTGATCCTGTCTTCCGGTGTCATGGTCGCCAACGATACCCTGACAAACTTGCGACGGCAGGCATCGCTGCCCATCCGTTTGCAGGTATCGGCACAAAACGGCAAGGCAGACGAGGTTGCCCGGAAACTTTCGGGCGGAAGACGCAACGGTGTGATGGTTGATCTGGTCTGTCGTTCGGACGAAAAGCTTGCGCGACTGGGCGACATTTCCGCACTTGGGTCTTTGGTTGATGATGTCGAGGTTATCCCGCCAAGTCTGGAAGATATTTACAGTCATTTCAGCAAAAGGGGGGACGCATGAACCGCATTCTGGCATCGGCCCGAACCGAGTTTATCATTGCGCTCCGCAACCGCTGGATCACGATTGCCGTGGCCATGATGGTGCTGTTTTCGCTTGTTCTGTCTGCCGCCGGAAGTGCCCCGACCGGGGCGCTTGGCGCAGACAAACTGTCTGTAACAGTTGCCAGCCTGACCTCTCTTGCGGTGTATCTTGTGCCGCTGGTTGCGCTTTTGATGTCGTTTGATGCCATTGCCGGGGAAATAGAGCGCGGCACCTTGTCGCTTGTTCTGACCTATCCGGTTTCGCGCGGGGCTTTGATCCTTGGAAAGTTCATCGCCCATTTGGCGATCCTTGCCATTGCGGTTACGGCCGGCTATGGCGTTGCGGCCATTGCCGCGATGGCAACCGACACCAATGCAATGCAGGGAATGCCTGCTTTGCTGCGCCTGTTCTGGACATCCATCCTTTTGGGGGCGACCTTCCTTGGCATCGGGTACGGTATTTCGGCCTTTGCAAGGCGGCCCGGTGCGGCGGCCGGTCTGGTGATCGGTTTGTGGCTGGTGCTTATCGTGCTTTACGATCTTGGCCTTCTGGCAGCGATCGTTGCCGATGATGGCGGAACGTTCACCACCCGTTATTTCCCGTGGCTGTTGCTTGCCAATCCGGCAGATGCCTTTCGGATTTATAACCTTGCCGTATCGGATGCGACCGCGGCGGCAGCCGGCCTGACGGGTGCCGCCAACAGCATTTCCCCCGTCTATGCCCTGATTTCCATTCTTGTTTGGCCGATTGCCGCAACCACCCTTGCCTGGCTGACATTCAGAAGGGTAACGCCATGAATATCCGATCAAAACCTGCATCATGGTTGATGGTCGCAGCGGGCATCCTGATCCTGTCTGGCTGTCAGGATCAGGCCAAAGATGACATCCCCCGCCCCGTCGCCATGACCGAAGAAGCCGTCGGGCATTTTTGCCAGATGAACATTTTGGAACATGCCGGCCCCAAGGCGCAAATCCATCTTGATGGCCTGCCCTATCCGCTGTTTTTCAGTCAGGTCCGCGACGGCGTGGCCTATGAACGCATGCCCGAGCAAAATTACAAAATCCGCGCCATCTATGTGACCGACATGTCCAAGGCAGCAGACTGGAAAAATGTCGGTCAGGAAAACTGGATACCGGCCACATCGGCCTATTATGTGGTGGGGTCAAGCAAAGCCGGCGGAATGGGATCACCGGAACTTGTTCCGTTTTCCAGCCAAGAGGATGCCAAGGCATTTGCCCTGCAATATGGCGGGGAGGTCATGATGCTCGGCGATGTCAGTGATGACCTCGTCCTGAGCAATGCGACACTTGGCCCATCGGCAGGAACGGATGCCAAGGCCCCCCTGTCCGATGACGATGACTATCGTTCCCGCCTTGAGAAACTGAGCAAAAAATGAGGTTCACCATGCCCGCCATTTCACGACGTCGATTTTTGAGCATTTCTGCGGCTGCGGGTGTTATGGGCAGCCTTTCCGGTGCCGCATTCGCCGTACAGACACAATACCCGCTCCAAAGCTGGAAAGGGGTTGCGATGGGGGCATCGGCCTCGATCACCCTGTCGCACCCGAATGCGGACCGTATCCTTGAACGTGCACAACGCGAACTTAACAGGCTGGAGAATATCTTTAGCCTGTATCGATCAAACTCGACCCTGTCGCAGTTAAACGCCAGCGGGATGATCTATGCCCCGCCGTTCGAGTTGTTGGAATGTCTTGGTATCTGCGGGCGCATCCATCACGCCAGCAAAGGCTTTTTTGATCCGACCGTTCAGCCGATCTGGCAGCTATATGCCGAACGCTATGCCAAGGGGCATGCCCCGGACCCCGCATCCATCAAACAGGCCTTGAGCCGGACCGGATGGCAAAACGTCATGATCGCGCCGGACCTGATATCGTTCAGGAAACCGGGCATGGCGATCACGCTGAATGGTATTGCCCAAGGATATGTTGCCGATCGGATTGCCACCTTTTTGCGCGGCGAGGGATTAACCAACGTTCTGATCAATACCGGCGAATTTGCAGCCATTGGTGGCCATCCCGACAACATGCCATGGGCCGTGTCGATCAATACCGGATCGCAGATTAAAAAAGATGCGGTCATGTTGCGCGATAACGCATTGGCGACGTCATTGCCAAACGGGACATTCTTTGATCAGGATGGCCTGATCGGACATATCCTTAATCCGCGAACCGGACACCCGGCAAAAACCCGCCGTGACAGTATAAGTGTTACCGCCCCGAAAGCAGCCCTGGCAGACGGGCTAAGTACGGCCATGTGCCTGATGAATGATGCAGAATGTGAAAAACTGCTAACAGCATTTCCAAGCGCACGGCTGGTTTGAATTAAAGGCGTCTGATACGTCGCGCCGAACCGCCGCACGGAGGCCTTTATGCGTATCATTCGAACAGAATTCGTCACACTGTTTCTGTTGGCCGGGTGCGTTGCTCTGCTTGCCATCCCGCTAAAGGTTATTTCCTGGTTTCCCGGGGATCTTTCATTCCTTTTGGCCGTTCCCATCCCCGAAAGGCCGTTCTGGCATGGTCATGCCATGTTGGTCGGATATGCCCAGATGGTTCTGGGGGGCTATTTGCTGACCCGTCCGGGACGACGGACCATCATGCTATATGGCACTCTGTGGCTGATGGCGCGGGCGGCAATCTTTGTGCCCGGCACAACCGGGCTCATCTTTGGTGCCGCATTCAACATCGCGGTATTCGCGATGCTTTTCATATATGCCGGATTGAATTTCTTTCGCGCAGCAAAGCGGCTGAAATCAGCCATCCCCGGCATGATCATTTTTCTGCTGTTACTGGCTGAAAGCCTGTACCAAGCCGGGGCTATCTATGGATACGAGATGCTGTGCGAGGGTGCCTTGCGCGGCGTGATCTGGCTTATGATCCTGTTGCTTTTCATGATGGGCGGGCGGATCATTGCCGCAGCCACATCCGGGGCCTTGCAGAAACGCGATCTTTATCGCCCGTATATGGCGCAAGGGCGGCTTGAAACTGTTGGCATTGCCACCCTGATCGCCGCAGCAACGACCGATCTGGCAATGTTTCCCGTCGCCATCAGCGCTTTTTTCAGCATTCTGGCCGCTGCCATTATTTTCTGCCGCTTGTGGAACTGGCGAGTGTGGCTGGTTTGGGACTTTTTTGACCTCACATCACTTCATCTTGGCTATGCGATGTTGGCAGGCGGTATGGTCTTTTATGCGGTTCAAACGTTGATTTTCGGGGCGTCGTCGCTGGTCGATTTTCACGGTGTGCTGATTGGCGGGTTTGCTCTTTTGTCGATCACTGTCATGTGCCGAACAGCCATGCAACGTTTGCGGTTTACGATTTCACTGCCAATTTCCATGCGCATTGCAAGCCTGTGCCTGATTGCATCCGCACTAAGTCGCATCGCCGCATTTCAGGATACGGCATCGCGCGAACTGTTGATCATTTCTGGCATTCTTTGGGAATGCGCCTTTATTGGTTTTATCGGTACCCTGATCTGGCTTGTCTGTCGGTTCCGCTCGGCCAAAATAGCCAATGCCAATAGGTCCTAACGCGCGAGTTCGATCAGTGCAGCACGATCAAGGATTCTAAGCTTGGGCCCGGCGGCGATTGCCCCGGCGGCTTCAAGCTTGCGCAAAGAACGCGAAAAGGTTTCCGGCGTTATGCCGATCCGGCTTGCGATCTGGCGCTTTTCGGGAAAAATGGTGCCGGTGCCATCAGCGGCATCAAGGATTTCGCCACTACGATCTTCGAAATCAATCAAAAAAGATGCGATACGCTGAATAGGGCGCGTGTGGCGCATCTTGTATATTTCTTCAAGAAAGAAACGTTCCCAGCGTAAAAATCCTGCCAAAACATCCCCTGTGACATCCGGCGCACTGCGCAAAATATCAAGATAGGCATCACGCGGGATCGAAATAATTTCGCAATCCTCAATCACCTGACATTCAACCGGATAGGCCCGACCGGCAAAGGACACCGCTTCGGCAAACGATCCGGGTTCTGTCAGGAAATGCATCACGGTTTCATCCCCCTGGGCCGAGGTTTTGACAAGACGCAAATGCCCCGACAGCAAAACATAAAAACGATGTGCAACATCGCCGGCACGAAACAGGTGTTCACCACGCTCATGACATTCGACCCGGCATTTTCCGAGTAAAACCGTCAAACGGTCTTGTCCAAGGGCCGCAAGCAGCGGGACTTGTGCCGCCACTTCGCGATTGGCATCAGATAACGGCTTTGAATGCATCAGTCTGCCCTTCCTTGCCTTCATTTTCCGACAGGCCGCACCAATCGGCCAACATTTCTGCATCGGCAATACGCACGATTCGGCCATTTGAATGTTGCGACACGCCAAGTTCCGTCAGTTTTTTCAAGGCGCGTGAAAATGTCTCGCTGGTCATGCCAAGCTTACGGGCAAGTGCCGATTTTTCAATTGTCAGCGGCGTTTCATGTACACCATCAATCGGTACCGCATCGGCCAAAAGATAAATGCCCAAGCGCTGCGCAGCAGACCTGCATTTCAATTCTTCGGTTTGACGCAGCATTTGGCACAGCCGTTCCGTCATCGCCGACATCATTGTCAAGGCGCGGTCAAAATGAGCAGACAGAAAATCGGAAAACAAAGTGCCATCAATTCGAATGGCGGTG
Source organism: Thalassospira sp. (assembly GCA_048264285.1). Lineage (GTDB taxonomy): Bacteria > Pseudomonadota > Alphaproteobacteria > Rhodospirillales > Thalassospiraceae > Thalassospira. The sequence continues at coordinate 11,143 of JBLXDD010000016.1, read as the reverse complement.
GTTGCTTCGAGCGTCTTGACCGAAACCGCATAGCATCCCTCAGGCGCGAGTGCACATTCACCGACAAGCTGCCCATCGCCCAAAAGATCGATCACGCCATTTTTGCCCTGGGCATCCTCGTAAGAAAGTTCAACATGCCCGTTGACGATCAAATACAACGCAGAGGCCCGTTTACCTGCCTCGATCATCATCGTTTCTTCTTCAAACCGAACCCATTCACACAGGCGCGCCAGTTCAAGAATGTCTTCTTGCGGCCAGGTCCGAAAATAGCGCGCAAAGCGCAGGACGCCTGAGATGCGCTCAATATCTTGGGTCATGATATTGTCCATGATGATACAGGAAACGTAAATTAATGCTGGAACAACTCTAACAGTCAGTTGCGCAGATCATTTTGTTCCAGGTCAATTTACAAGCTTTAACGCCGGGCAAATTGCTGCAACCGGTCATAATCAAGAATGCTCATTTGCGGATCACGCGCGATAAAGCCTTCATCTTCCAGACGACGCAATGCACGCGAAAATGTTTCAGGTGTGACGCCAATCCGGTTGGCAATGACGTGTTTTGCAACGACTTCCTCCCTGCGTTGGGAAAGAAGAAAATTCGCCAAGCGTTGCGACGGGCTCAGGTATCGTAAATCATTTAATTCCTTAAAGAAAAATCGTTCCCGTTCGATCAGCGCCTGCATCATTCGTGCAATCAGCTTCTTGTCCCTTTGCAAACGGCTGATCAGTTGAAACCGACTGACCACCGCAATTTCCGCCCCCGCATCACATTCGGCAGACACAGGATAATTTTGCCCCGAAAGCACCACGGCTTCGGCAAATGCTTCGCCCGGGGCCACCAAATGAAAAAGGGTGACACGCCCGTCATCCAGCACGCGAAACAAACGCACCTGCCCCTTTAACAGAATAAAGAACTGTTCTGCGGTTTCGCCTTCGTTAAACAGAAGTTCGCGCTGTGGAAAAACCGAGACCAAGGCCCCGCTAATAATCGATGAGATGTCTTCTTTGGGAAAAGCCGACATCACGGCGACACCTGAAATAAGGTCAAGGTCACAGGCGGTCAGTCTGCGATAGGGCATGATGATAAATCCCATCGATCAATGGCGGCAGAACAGCGAGGTTCAAAACCGCCATTTCGCCAGTTGCGATTGATATAATCAGCTAACAGGTGTGAAAGTTCCCACCAGGTACCTACCGGGGCCAAGATGTCGATATGCTCATTGATCCCTGCATTCACGGCATCGGGAATATCACGCAGGCAATGATCACCATCCCCCACCATCAGGGGGATAAAAAGCGCCTTGCGCTGACGGGTCATGTCCCGCCAGTTCTGCAAAGGGGCCGGGCCTTCCAATTGCACATTGTGAACGTCATCAATGCCGATCATGTTTGCCACGGCGTGACGCATCTCGCGCAGATTGGAAGCAGGTAACACTTCATTTTTGCGACCGTGCGAGATCAGGAAAACGGCTGTTTTTCCGATGCCGCAATCATTTGATGCAAGACGGGCCCGGATACGAGAAGCAAGCATTCGTGAAAACCCTGGCAAGCATCCGGCCGGCGGAAGAATCCGGACCGGGCTGCCCGCCGTCTGGCGTATCAGCGCGGGCAGTTCTTTGGTCACGATCATGCTTTGCGCAAAGAACAGCGGAAACAGAAGAATATCTTCGGGGGATCGGGCCTGAGCCCGGTCAAGGAGGGGGGCGACTTTCGGTTTCACCCGCAAAAATCCGAGCCCGACATCAAAATGCGGCAGGCGTTGTTGAAGCTGAACCTTCAACAAGCCACCGGGTGTGGCACCGGTTCCTTTGGAACCATGCGCAACAATGATCAAAGCCGGAGCACGAAACACCATCCCGGTATCCTCTCTCTTCTTCGGAGAGGACAGTCTTGTTCAATTCTACCTATATGAGATTGACTCCGGTCAAACTTGAACAACTCAAAACCACAAAGTTTGTATGGTTATTTGACCACCATCAAGGCTGCCTTATCGCAAAAGATCAACTCTCCGCGCTTGGGAGCGAAAGTTCTCATGTTCTTAATGGAGGGACGCATGTTACTCACATCTCGGCTGAGACGAACAGCAGCACCGCTTGCACTTGGCTTCGGCCTTATTCTTGCGACATCTGCCTTTGCCCAGAACAATCATTCCGATGGCAAAAGCACATATGAACCGAGCCTGGACTCACTTCCCACCGAAGGGGGCCAACCTGGTGTTCATGAAGGTGTACCAACCATGACGGCCGACGAGTTCGATCAGGGCCGCAAGATTTTCTTTGAACGTTGTGCAGGCTGCCATGGGGTCTTGCGCAATGGCGCAACCGGGCCTGCATTGACCACTGACAGAACCCGCGAACTGGGTTTTGACTATCTGCGCGATTTCATCACCTATGGTTCACCTGCAGGCATGCCGAACTGGGGAACGTCCGGCGAACTGACCGAAGAACAGGTCGACATCATGGCGCGTTACGTGATGCAGGACCCGCCCCAGCCGCCGGAATGGGGCATGGCCGCGATGAAGGAAAGCTGGAAAGTCATTGTTCCGGTTGATCAGCGCCCGACCAGGAAAATGAATGATCTGGACATCGAAAACCTGTTTTCGGTGACCTTGCGTGATGCGGGCCAGATCGCACTCATCGACGGCAATGACTATGAAATCAAATATGTCATTGATACCGGCTATGCTGTTCACATTTCCCGCGTGTCTGCATCTGGACGCTATCTTTTTGTCATCGGTCGTGACGCCAAGATCGATATGATCGATCTGTGGATGAAAGACCCGCAGGTGGTCGCGACCCTCAAGGTCGGCCTCGAAGCACGTTCTGTCGAAACATCCAAAATGAAAGGCTGGGAAGACAAATACGCAATTGCGGGTTCCTACTGGCCGCCACAATTCACCATCATGGATGGCGAAACGCTTGAACCGCTTGAAATCGTTTCAACGCGGGGCATGACCACCGACGAAAAGGAATATCATCCCGAACCGCGCGTTGCCGCAATCGTATCATCGCACTACAACCCGGAATTCGTTGTGAACGTCAAGGAAACCGGTCAGGTATTGCTGGTTAACTACGAAAACCTTGATGCCCTGCAAGTAACAGCAATTGATGCCGAACGCTTCCTGCATGATGGCGGATTTGACGCCAGTGGTCGTTACTTCCTTGTCGCGGCCAATGCACGTGACACGATTGCGGTTATCGACACTAAGGATCGCGTACTGACCGAACTGGTGGAAGTCGGCACAACTCCGCATCCGGGACGTGGCGCGAACTTTGTTCACCCTGAACTGGGGCCGGTTTGGGCCACCAGCCATCTTGGGGATGAAACCATTGCCCTGATCGGCACGGACCCGGAAAACCACCCTGATAGTGCCTGGAAGATGGCCGCATCAATCGAAGGACAAGGTGGCGGATCTCTGTTCATCAAAACCCATCCCAAATCGACCAATCTTTGGGTGGATACGCCTTTGAACTCGGATGCCGAAATCTATCAGTCGGTCGCCGTATTCGACATCAACGACCTTGATGGCGGGTATGAAGTTCTCCCGATTGCAGAATGGGCCGATGTTGGCGAAGGCCCGAAACGTGTTGTTCAGGGTGAATATAACAAGCAGGGCACTGAAATCTGGTTCTCTGTCTGGAACGGCAAAGCGGAAAAATCGGCAATTGTTGTTGTCGATGACAAAACCCGCAAGCTCAAGAAAGTCATCAAGGATGACCGTCTTGTCACGCCGACCGGAAAATTCAACGTCTACAACACCCAGCACGATGTCTACTGACCTTTTTTCCGGGGGCTTTCGGGCCCCCGGACTTTCCCAATCTGGTCAATCGCGCAAAAGGAAAACCGCCATGAGCAAACCGGGATGCATCTATCTTGTCGGAGCCGGGCCCGGGGACCCGGAATTGCTGACACTCAAAGCCGCACGTCTTTTGGATCGCGCGGATGTAGTCGTCTATGACCGACTTGTTTCTGACGATATTCTTGATCTGGTCAATCCGTTTGCCGAACGCATTTATGTTGGGAAATCAACCGGACGCCACAGTCTGAAACAGTCTGAAATCAACACCTTGCTGGTGCATCTGGCACAATCGCACCGACACATCGTGCGCTTGAAGGGTGGAGATCCCTATATCTTTGGACGCGGCGGCGAAGAAGCCGAACATCTAAGCCTTAACGAAATTCCCTTTGAAGTCATTCCCGGCATTACCGCCGCCGCCGGATGCATGGCAAGACTGAACCTGCCACTGACCCACCGGGGACTTGCAACCGGGGTACGCTTTGTCACCGGTCATATGCAGGCGGATGTGGTCCCGACCCATGACTGGCGATCTTTGGCCGATCCGAACACGACGCTGGCCATTTATATGGGGGTGAAAACCATGCCCCTGATTGCCGGCAAACTGATGGAACACGGATTGCCCGGCGATACACCCGCCATGATCATTGAAAATGGTGCAACCCCCGATCAGCGCCACTTCCAAACCACCCTTGATCATCTCTGTGCCGATCTGGACCGCATGCATATTACACCGCCCTGCATGATTGTCATCGGGCGGGTGATCTCGCTTGCAGACCGGCTATCAATGCCGGTTGTCGATCTGATGATGAAAGATAGGGCAGACCGCTTGCCCACGGTGCTTTCACACGAAGGTCTGCGCTATGAAAAAACGGCATAAATTACTGCTGTTTGCGTTCCTGTTCTGTGGGGTGACGGCGGTCGACAGCCTTGCCCGTGCCCAGAATTCAACGAATGCACAAAACGCCCCTAGCGCACAAAACCAGCAGATAAACCATACACCAGACCAACTCGAACAGATGGTCCGCCAGGATTGTGGTTCCTGCCACGGCCTGACTTTCAAGGGGGGGCTCGGGGCCCCTTTGTTACCTGAAAACCTGCGTGATTACAGTGTTGCCGATCTGACGACCATCATCCTCGAAGGTCTGCCCGGAACGGCCATGCCGCCATGGCAGGCCATCATATCTGCCAAGGATGCAAGCTGGATGGCGCGCTATCTCAAGAACGGAGAATCGAACTGATGGCAACTTTATCTCCTTTACATGGATTACGTCTGGTACTTGCCACCACACGGAACTGGGCGCTGGTCGGAAGTATCATTATGCTTGGCGCCTGTGCGCTTGCCCCGACCCCGCATGGTACAGCCGATCTGGCCACCGTCATTGCACGTGCCGACGGACAGGTTGCCATTCTTGATACCACTGCCGGGCAATGGACCGGAAAAATCAACGGGCTGGGCGATCTTTCACATGCATCAATTGTCTATGCCCGCGACGGCAGGCAGGCATTTGTCTTTGGACGGGATGGCGGTTTGACCAAAATCGATATCCTGAGCCACGCCATCCTTGCCCGGACCATGCAGGCCGGCAACAGCATCGGCGGCGCCATCAGCCAGGATGGCAAACTGGTGGCCGTTGCCAATTATGAGCCCGGCGGGGTTCGGGTCTTTGACAGTGAAACACTGAAACTGGTGGCCGACATCCCGACATTTATCGGGGATGGGCCAGATCGGTCAAAAGTCATCGGCCTTGTCGATGCACCGGGTAACCGGTTTGTTTTCGCACTTTGGGACGCTGGTGAAATCTGGGTTGCTGATTTTTCATCAAGCAACAAGCCCGCGATCAAGCGTTATGACAATATCGGCACCAATCCCTATGACGCGCTGATCACACCGGATGGACGATATTACATTGCCGGGCTGTTTGGCGAAGACGGCATGGCAATGCTTGATCTGTGGCACCCCGAAAATGGCGTGCGGCGCATTCTTGATCACTATGGCAAGGGTGAAAACCGTTTGCCGGTATACAAAATGCCCCATCTTGAAGGTTGGGCCATGGCCGGCAACCGGGCCTTTGTTCCGGCCGTCGGGCATCATGAAGTTCTGGTGATTGATACCCGGAACTGGAAAGAAGTCGGACGCATTCCGGTACATGGGCAACCGGTTTTTGTGATGGCCCATCCGGATGGCAAACATGTCTGGGTCAATTTTTCCGTGCCCGATTATGACACTGTTCAGGTCATCGATACCGAAAGCCTGAAAATTACCGGCGAACTTAAGCCCGGCAAAGGTGTGCTGCATATGGAATTCAGCCCACGCGGCGATCAGGTCTGGTTGTCGGTGCGCGATGAAAACAAGGTCATCGGTTATAACCCCTATACGCTGGAATTGATTGCAGAACTCCCCCTGCCCAGCCCGAGCGGCATCTTCATGTCACACCGGGCCGGACGGATCGGACTGTAAAAGGCGCATCCAATGGACAATAACCTTACGCCGATACAACGTCGTTTGATTGACCGCTTTCAGCACGATTTTCCGCTGGTATCAGAACCGTTCGCACGGATTGCCGCCGACCTTGGCAGCACCGAAACCTTGGTTATGGATGCGTTGGCCGACTTAAAGGCCAAAGGGTACCTTGCGCGCATCGGGGCGACATATGCCACCGGGCGTATCGGGGCGTCTACCCTTGCTGCGATGGAGGTCCCCGAAACCGAACTGGAAAAAGTTGCTGCAAAGATCAGTCACTTTACCGAAATCAATCACAATTACGAACGCGAAGATAAACTCAATCTATGGTTCGTGGTCACAGCCGCCGATCAGGCACAGTTGCAGGCAACGATCCAGAATATCGAACATGAAACCGGCCTTACAGTTCATCAGATGCCGATGGTTGAACATTACAGGCTTGATTTGGGTTTTGCTTTGCAATGGAACTGACAACACTGCACCACCAACTGATCGACGAACTACGTGACGGGTTGCCGATCTGCCCCAAGCCGTATCAGGCGCTGGCCGATACGCTTGATGTGTCCGAGCAAGATGTCATCGACGCATTGAACCAACTGGCACAGAACGGCTTGATTAACAGGTTCGGCATGATCCTGCGCCATCGCGAGATGGGCTATCGCGCCAATGCCATGTGCGTGTTTGATGTTCCTGATCATCTGGCGGCACAGATCGGTCAAAGGATGGCAGCCCTTCCCTATGTCACGCTGTGTTACCGGCGCAAACCGGTGGCCGGGATATGGCCGTTCAACCTGTATTGCATGATACATGGGCGCGATCAGATCACCGTCCGCGCCCTGATCCGCCACATGGTGGCCCGGTTGGAACTTAATGACGTTCCGCAAAAGGTTCTGTTTAGCAAACGATGCTTTACCCAGCGGGCGGGCAAATATGGTGCGGCGGCAAACATCACACCTTTTCAGAAAGGGGCGGCGCATCATGAACCGGCTTGAACGTGATTTGCTTAACAATCTGCAGGGTGGTTTCCCGATTTGTCCGCACCCGTTTCGAGAATTGGCAGAACGGCTGGGATATTCGGAAAGTACCGTTATCAACGCTGTTAAAAAGCTGTTGGCAGACGGGGTCATCAGCCGTTTTGGTCCATTATTCAACACTGAAAAACTGGGCGGTGCCGTAACACTTGCCGCCATGGCGGTTCCGCGCGAACAGTTCGATACCGTTGCCAAGCAGGTCAATTCCTTTGACGAAGTGGCCCATAATTACGAACGCGAAGATCACCTGAATATGTGGTTTGTCGTTCTGGCCAGCGACCACGAAGCCCTGGCAGATGTCCTGCGCCGAATAGAGGCCGAAACAGGATTGGAAGTTCTGAACTTCCCAAAGGAAAAGGAATATTTTCTTGAACTCAAGATGGAGGTTCCCGAATGACCGGTTATACGGAGCTTCCGGAACTTGATGAAATTGATATGGCCCTGGTCCGCGCCACACAGGCAGGACTGCCGATCAGCCCGACCCCCTATAGCGATATCGGACTTGGGATCGGGCTTGGCCCCGATGAAGTCGAACAGCGCCTTCAAAGGATGCTGGATATCGGGGTTATCCGGCGCATCGGCCTTATTCCCAATCACTACAAGCTTGGCTATCGCGCCAATGGCATGAGCGTCTGGGACATAGACGATCACGCCGTTGACCAAATGGGCGAACAGATCGGGGCGCTTGACTTTGTTTCGCATTGTTATCGCCGCCCACGGCACTTGCCCGATTGGCCCTTTAACATGTTTGCCATGGTTCACGGGACATCCCGCGATGTTGTCGAGGCCCGCGTTGCTGAAATACGGCACCAATTGGGTGACGCTGTTCGCAGCCATCGCATTCTATACAGCCGCCGCATTCTTAAGAAAACAGGGCTGCGCTGGCGCACAAGCGGAGAACGGAAATGCTGCGACTAAGCCAATATATCCGCGCCGCAATCCAGATGACGGAAAGCGATCTTCCTCAGGCATCAGGCATGCGCGCACATGCCCCGCTGGCCAATCGCGGTCCGGTGGTGATCTGGAACCTGATCCGGCGATGTAACCTGACATGCCGACATTGTTATGCATCGGCCGTCGATAAGGATTTCCCCGGCGAGCTGACCACCAAACAGATTTTTTCGGTCATGGAAAACCTGCGCGACTTCAATGTCCCGGTTCTGATCCTGTCGGGGGGAGAACCCCTGATGCGGTCCGATATCTTTGATATTTCGGCCTATGCCAAGGAACTTGGCTTTTATGTTGCGCTATCAAGCAACGGCACGCTGATTGATGACAAGAATATCGATAAGATCGCGCAGGCCAATTACGACTATGTCGGCATCAGTCTGGATGGGTTGGGCAAAACCCATGATTATTTCCGGCGTCTGGATGGCGGTTTTGATCTGGCATTACGGGGGGCACAACTGTGTCGGGATGCCGGTTTGCCGGTCGGCATTCGTTTCACAATGACGCGGGAAAACTATCAGGATCTTCCGGGGCTTCTTGATCTGGTGGAACGCGAACGGATTGATAAATTCTATTTTTCACATCTGAATTATGCCGGGCGTGGCAACCATAATCGCAAGGATCATGCATTCTATAACATGACCCGTGACGCATTGCGGATGCTCTTTGCGCGCTGCGAAGCCGACATCAAGGCAGGTATTCATCGCGACTATGTCACCGGCAATAATGACGCCGATGGCGTATTTCTGAAATTCTGGATCGATCAGCATTACCCGGCGGCCTCCGAACAGATCGACCGAATGTTAAAACGCTGGGGCGGGAATGCATCGGGCGTCAATGTGGCCAATATCGATAATCTGGGCAATGTCCACCCCGATACCATGTGGTGGCAACATACCCTTGGCAATGTATTGAAACGCCCGTTTTCAGATATCTGGCAGGATGTAACCGACCCGTTGATGGCGGGTCTGAAACAGCGACCACGGGCCGTTGGCGGCCGGTGCGGAGAGTGCAAATACCTTGATATCTGTGGCGGGAATACACGCACGCGTGCCTATCAGCTGACCGGTGATCCCTGGGCCGAAGATCCGGGATGTTATCTTGACGATGGGGAGCTTGGCCTTACCAACCATCACGACCGGATCAAAACCGTTCCGTTTGCAGCAACAAAACGACGCGGTCAGGTGGCGTATTCATCATGATCAAAAAAGCATTCCGTCCGCTTCAAAACACCATCACCACAGCAATCAGGGTAATGACACTTTCCGTACTCGGTACTGTTGCATTCAATGCCCATGCCGATGACATCACATTGACTTCATCACAACTGGCCGATGCCAATGCGCTGTACGCAACACATTGTGCAGCCTGCCACAATGGTGACAGGCTGGGCGGAATGGGCCCTGCGTTACTGCCCGAAAGCCTTGGCCGATTGCGTGGCAATAAACTTGTCGATGTGATTGCCAAGGGACGTGCGGCAACGCAGATGCCAGCCTTTCAGGAAAGCCTGAGTCAGGCAGAAATGGATCTTTTGGCAACATGGCTTCGCCAACCTTTATCTGAAACCCCGTCCTGGGACATGCCCCGTATCATCGACAGTCACACTGTCTTTGTCGATCCAAACGGCTTGCCCGCACAACCGCAATTCGACGCCGATCCGTTGAACCTGTTTACGGTGGTCGAGGCCGGTGATCATCATGTCACGGTGCTTGATGGTGATACCTTCACCCCGCTTGATCGATTTGCCACACCTTTTGCCCTTCATGGCGGGGCGAAATATTCCCCCGATGGCCGGTTTGTCTATCTGGCATCACGCGATGGCTGGGTGCAGATGTATGATCTGTATTCCTTGCAAACCGTTGCCGAAATTCGCGTTGGTGTGAATACCCGCAATGTCGCGGTCTCGGATGACGGTCGATATGTGATGGCGGGCAATATGTTGCCCCACACACTGGTTGTTCTTGATGCCCGCGACCTTAGACCGCTTATGATCATCCCCGTGGTTGGGGATCATGGAAAATCATCGCGGGTTTCCGCCGTCTATACCGCCCCGCCCCGGCAAAGCTTCATTGTCGCACTCAAAGACCTGCCCGAGGTTTGGGAAATTTCCTATGCAGAAGAACCACGCCCGGTCTATCCCGGCTTTGTCCATAATTATGAAGCCAACATGGTCGAAGCGCTTGATGTGCAATATGGCCCCTTCCCGATCCGGCGTATCAGACTGGATGACGGGCTGGATGATTTCTTTTTTGATCAGGATTATCGTTATCTGGTCGGTGCCGCCCGCAATGGACGCGATGGACAGGTCGTCAATTTGAATGTTGGCCACAAGATTGCCGACATCGCACTGGAAGGCATGCCCCATCTTGGATCGGGGATCACCTTTGAGTATCAGGGGCGGCCGGTTTTGGCCACGCCCCACCTGAAGGATCCGAAAATCAGCGTCATTGACATGGAAACCTGGAAAACGATCAAAACGATCGACACACAGGGGCCGGGCTTTTTCACACGCAGTCACGAAAATACGCCTTATGCCTGGGTCGATGTCTTTTTCGGCCCGCACAAGGATGTCGTCCACATCTTTGACAAACGCACTCTTGAAATCGTTAAAACCCTGCGTCCCGAACCGGGAAAAGTCGCCGCCCATGTTGAATTTGATCGCAGTGGCAAACATGCCCTGTTGTCAATCTGGGACGATGACGGGGCGGTCATTGTTTACGATGCGAATACATTTAAAGAAGTCAAACGCCTGCCGATGAAAAAGCCGGTTGGCAAATACAACGTCTTTAACAAGATCACCTATTCGGAAGGCACAAGTCACTAGATGTGAGCTTTCAACAGGTTGTCCATTCGGGCCAGACCGAGGAGACTGGAGTTACCAAGCTTCAACCATCCTTGGAGG
>JBLXDD010000015.1:0-103823 GCA_048264285.1 Thalassospira sp. | reverse complement strand
TGGTTCGGTGCCAGATCCGGGCGAAGCTGGATCACAACGCGGCCATCTTTCAGGTCAAGATAAAGCGTGTTTTCCAGATCCTGAGCGACAGCGTCGTTTCCATTGGACATGGTGATAAATCCTAGTACGAGAGCAATAATTGAAAATAGACGAACAAGACGCATGACCTGCGTTATTCCTTTTCTTCTGCCAGCTTTTCGTGCAGACGTGTCAGCACGTTTGCCGGTACAAATTCCTTAACGTCCCCGCCCAGACGGGCGATTTCCTTCACAAAGCGCGAAGAAACAAACTGCTGTTTGTCAGACGCCATCAAAAAGACGGTTTCGACTTCTGGCGATAGCCGGGCGTTCATGCCCGCCATCTGGAATTCATATTCAAAGTCCGATACAGCCCGAAGACCACGGATAATGATGCTTGATCCGTTTTCCTGAGCAAATTGCATCAGAAGCGAAGAAAATGGCTTTACCGAGGTGCGGGCAGCAACTTCGCCGCCCGCAGCCTGCAGCGCACCTTCAACCAGTGCGCAGCGTTCCTCGACCCCGAACATCGGGCCTTTGCCGGCATTGATCGCAACGCCGACAATCAACTGATCAACAATCCGGGTCGCACGACGAATAATATCCATATGCCCCTGGGTTACCGGATCAAATGTGCCCGGATAAATCCCGATACGAGATATGGTAGAAGACGTTTTAGCCATCAAACTTCCAGTTATTCGTCGCGATCTGCATCATCGGATGCCGGTTCAGCCGGTGCGTCTTCACCAGCTTCCTCTGCGGTTGGTGCTGCGGCCTCGGCGGCATTTTCGCCCCCCTCGGTCACACCTTCCTCACCCTCGATGATGTCTTCTTCCTCTTCGCCAAGGTTTGACAAACGTTCGACAGCAACGACTTCTTCGTCCTTGGCTGTACGGAACAGCGTCACACCCTGGGTCTTGCGCCCGGCGATGCGGATATCGTGGGTCGGCATACGGATGACTTTGCCACCATTGGTGACCATCATCAGTTCGTCACCCTCTTCGATCACGAAGGATGCGGCAACGTTACCGTTACGTTCGGACATTTCGATATTGGCAAAGCCCTGACCACCACGGCCGGTCACACGGTATTCATAGGCAGACGTACGTTTGCCATACCCGTTTTCCGTAACCGACAGGATCAACTGATCGCCATTTCGAATTTCTTCGTAGCGTTCAGCACTCAGAACGTCGAGCGGCAGGTTGTCTTCGGTGATTTCTTCACGGCGCAATTTGCCGGCAATCGACAGATATTCGTCGCGTTCTTCCATGGTGACATGGTTGCCAAACAGAACCGACATCGCGATGACTTCATCCTGATCTGCCAGACGAATACCGCGCACACCGACCGAATTACGGCCCGTAAAGACGCGCACATCGGTCACACGGAAACGGATGCATTTACCCTGACGGGTGGTCAGAAGGATATCGTCATCATCGGTACAGGTCTGAACCGCGATCAGTTTATCACCACGTTCTTCTTCAAGCTTCATGGCGATCTTGCCGTTTGATTTCACATTCACGAAATCAGCAAGACTGTTACGGCGCACATTCCCGGTCGAGGTCGCAAACATCACATGCAGGTTCGGCCATTCTTCCTCATCCGGAAGCGGCAGGACCGTGGTGATATATTCGCCCTCGGACAATGGCAGAAGGTTCACAAGCGCCTTGCCACGCGATTGCGGGGTGCCCATCGGCAGACGCCAGACCTTCATTTTATAGACCATCCCCTCGGAACTGAAGAACAGAACCGGGGTATGGGTATTGGCAACAAACAGCTTGGAAACAAAATCTTCTTCGCGGGTTGCCATACCCGAACGGCCTTTGCCACCGCGTCGCTGTGCGCGATAGGTCGAAAGCGGGACACGCTGGATATAACCACTATGCGACACGGTCACGACCATGTCTTCGCGGGCAATCAGATCTTCGATGTCATGTTCGAATTCGGCTTCCTGAATTTCGCTGCGACGCGGGTTGGCGAATTCGTTACGCATTTCAGAAAGTTCGTCCTTGAGGATCGTCAGCTTACGCTCCCGCGAGCCTAGGATATCAAGGAAGTCTTTGATCTTTTCACCCAATTCGGTCAATTCGCCCGCGATCTTGTCGCGTTCGAGACCGGTCAGGCGATGCAGGCGCAGTTCAAGGATCGCACGCGCCTGCGCTTCGGACAGGCGATACATGCCATCGGATGATCCAACCTGATTCGGATCAGCAATCAGTTCAATCAGCGGAACGATATCGCCCGCTGCCCAATCACGGGCCATCAGCTGTTCACGCGCAATCACCGGATCGGCAGCATTGCGGATCAGTTTGATGACTTCATCAATGTTCGATACGGCAATCCCCAGACCAACCACGACATGGGCACGATCACGTGCCTTTTTCAAAAGGTGGATGGTCCGACGCGTAATGACTTCTTCGCGGAACTCGACAAAGGCCTGAATGATGTCTTTGAGGTTCATCAGTTCCGGCTTGCCGCGGTTAAGCGCAAGCATGTTCACGCCAAACGAGGTCTGAAGGGCTGTAAAGCGGAACAACTGGTTCAGAACGACATCCGAGTTGGCGTCGCGCTTAAGCTCGATCACCATGCGCACGCCCGAACGGTCAGACTCGTCACGCAGATCGGAAATACCTTCAAGCTTCTTGTCGCGGACCAGTTCGGCGATTTTTTCCATCAGGGTGGCCTTGTTCACCTGATAGGGAACTTCGGTCACGATGATGGCTTCGCGGTTGGCACGGATTTCCTCGACATGGGTACGTGCCCGCATGACGACAGAACCGCGGCCGGTCTTGAAGGCCGAATGGATGCCCGAACGGCCAAGAATAAGCCCACCGGTCGGGAAATCCGGACCATGGACAAATTCCATCAGCCCTTCGACAGAAATATCGGGATTATCGACATAGGCCATGCAGCCATCAATGACTTCGCCAAGGTTATGCGGCGGAATATTGGTTGCCATACCAACCGCAATACCACCGGCACCATTGACCAGCATGTTCGGGAAACGGGCCGGGATAACAGACGGTTCCTTGGTGGTTTCGTCATAGTTATCGCGGAAATCAATCGTGTCCTTGTCGATATCATCCAGCAGGAAGTGGGCGGCCTTGGCCATGCGGGCTTCGGTGTAACGCATGGCAGCGGCCTTGTCGCCATCCATGGAGCCGAAGTTTCCCTGCCCGTCAATCAGCGGCAGGCGCATGGAGAAATCCTGCGCCATACGGACCATGGCGTCGTAAATCGCGCTGTCACCATGGGGGTGATATTTACCCATCACATCCCCGACCACACGGGCCGACTTACGGAACGGTTTGTTATATTCAAACCCGTTCTCGTGCATGGCATACAGAATACGACGATGTACCGGCTTCAAACCGTCTCGGACGTCAGGCAGTGCGCGGCTGACGATTACGCTCATGGCATAATCAAGATAGCTCCGGCGCATTTCTTGTTCGATGGAAACCGGGAAGATATCGCGGTTCTCGGGATTGGTCTCTTCGGTGGACAAAGGCCGTGACCTCTTAAACGCTTGATCAGAAATGATTCAATCGGCGTGACATGCAACCGTTTTAGCCACATGCCGGACCAGAAGGGCGGAAAGTATCAGGTTTGTCGCCCACAAACAATATTGACAAATCCTATCCGTCGCAGTTGTGCAATAAAGTTTGAATTTTATCGGAAATTCAGGGCTTTCACGGGCTCTTTCCCGGGCCCTTTGCCCCGTCTTTTGTTTGCACGGCCTGATCCTTGGGCGCTTCCATCACCGGCGCCATCGGATCTGACTTCGCCACTGTCCCCTCAGCTTGGCCCGTTTTGCGCCCGAACCGCATCTGCGAAGCCGCAATCCCGCCCAGAATAATCGCCAATGCCACCAAGGCATTTGGCCGGGGCACCTCGCCCAGCACGACAAAGCTGATCAAAACACCGACTGCCGGCACCAGATAATTGTTAAACACAAGGAAACTGGCCCCGGCCACAGCAATCAGTTGCAAAATCAGGAACATGGCAATGCCGGTCGGGAACATGCCAAGATAAAGAATGGCAACTGCCCCTTCCACATCCCAATCCATGGTCCAGGGCCGATCCAGGATCAGGGTAAAGGGGATCAACATCATTGCCGCAAATGTCAGGATAACGGCCGTCGAGCCGATGCGTGGCTGATCACGCAGGTTGCGCGCCACCAGTGATGAAACTGCATACCCCACCGCCGCCACAAGAATGGCCAGTTGAAACAGGAATTCCCCGCCCAGCCCCGACAATGTTTCCGGCCCGACCAGCACGATCACACCAATCGTGCCCAGCACCACACCGATCACCTTGCCCGGCGTCAGTTTCTCGTCATGGGTGACGAAATGCGCCAAGACAACAGTGGTCAGCGGCACGGTTGACATCAGGATCGCCGCCAGCCCGGCATCCACCCTGATTTCACCGTAACTGATCAAAAAGAACGGCAAGGCATTGCCCACAAGCGCAACCACAAAGGTCGATATCCATGCGCGTCGCCCCTTGGGCATTTCGGATTTGCGGATCAGGGCAAAACACCAAAGAACAAGGGCGGCAAAGGCCAGACGCCCGCTTGCCACAACCAGTGGTGAATAGGCATGCACACTGATTTTGATGAAGGTAAATGAACTGCCCCACATCAAGGCCAGCAACAGCAGCAGGCCATATTCACGAATTCCCGGACGTTTCATTTTGTCAGCCTATTTTTGCCATACTTGTTGGGCCTTATCACTTTGACGGACAGACCTGTTCTCTGCGTTAAAACCGACACGGGTTTTAATCAAGAAAATAGAGTTTAGGCCGTTTCACCTCGATAACGCGCACGGAATTTTTCATGCAATGCACTTTGCGAAATTTCCGCACAGATCGCCCTTCCTTAAGGCAGATCAAAGCGTTTTCGGGATAAAAATGAAAAAAGTTATCCTCAACATAAAATAGATGTTGAGAATGACTTGCAATTGCACTACGTTGCACAGAACAAAAAAAACCGGGATACGAGACAATGAGTTATGTTGATCAGGAATTAACCGTCGAAGACATGCTTGCCGACCCGATTGTTCAGACCTTGATGCGCTATGACGGCATTTCGGCCAATGACGTTCGCCGCACCATCAATCGGGTTAGTCAGAACCGCCCGAAAACCCCGTCAGATGCCATAAAGCCCCG
This sequence comes from Thalassospira sp., assembly GCA_048264285.1. Classification (GTDB taxonomy): domain Bacteria; phylum Pseudomonadota; class Alphaproteobacteria; order Rhodospirillales; family Thalassospiraceae; genus Thalassospira. The sequence goes on along the minus strand of JBLXDD010000015.1, from coordinate 98,640 downwards.
CCGCTATAACGAGGGGCGCAACAGGCCATCCCCGCGCACAAACTTTGTGCGCCCACAAGAAACCGCAGCCTGACCACTGCGCCGGAACGCGACAAATTAACGCGGCAATTTATTGGGTGTTCAAAGCCCAGTCATACTCATACCCGGCGATATCAAGATCGTTGATATCGCCCAGAATCGCCATCAATTCCTGCCCGGCAAAGCTTTTGAGATGTGCGATAAAATCGCTGTCACTTTTGCCAAAATCATCACGATACCAGTCATACAGGCTTGAAAGCACAAAACGGCCATCGTCCTGAACACGCACCGCCCGTGAATGATTGATAAAATCACGGGCAGCCTGATCAAGCTGGGTATCGAGTTTATCCGCATCAAAGACGTCCCCCGCCAGTGCCGGACATCCGACAGAAGCACAATTTACCGCATAATGAATGCGCGCATCACGCCAGATCGGGCGCAGGATACGGTGTTCGATATCATCCAGACTAAGTGATCTGCCCTCGACCGTGATCAGCTTCTTGCCCCACGGGCCAGATGAAAAGAACCCTGGTGAAATATCGATGTCACGGATGCTTTTCACCGGATCATGATCCAGCACCACCTTGACCGTCAGCGCATTATACAGATTAACCCAATAGGCAAATTGCTGATCGCGCCCAAGCTGACCTACGGCAACTTTGGTCATGGCATCCACATAGTCCGCAACCATCACATCCCCGCCATTCTGACGCGCAGCCGCATAATCAAAACGGCTTGCACCGGGTTCGTTCACAATCAGGAAACGATCAAGAACCGCCTGCCAGGCTGCGTGATCAATCTCGGTTATGCTATGGGCGTCATGTGCTTGCCATTCCGGCCATAAATTGGCCTTGGGTGCCGCTTGAACAGGTTGCGCTAAAACAACCATCTGCACGACAATCAAAACAGCGAACAAAAAAACAATCGGGGCGCGCAGGAACATGAAACAACTTTCATAACCATCAATACAGGCGGGAACGAAACAAAGCCGATCTTAGCCGCTCCGATCCATCAGATCGCATCAACACCAGTTCAAACCCCTGTGATCCACCGCCATCACAGCCCCAGGCATTGTACGCGCACAGCCCCGACCAACCATCAATCCCTATACATTAAACCTTGGGTTGGGTTATAATGGCCGCATGATACAGGCAGGTGCAATACAGGTCATCCCCGGTAGCGGTGGGCAACTTGGCCAGATTATTGCCGCACGCGCCCTGCCCGGCTCCGGGAGCCAACCGCCGACCAACGGGTCGGGCGGAACGGGTGCGTCTGCGCCGCAAACCTTGCCTGCCGCCATCGCGCTGGTCCCGCTTTCAAGCACGCTGTCATCGACCCAGCCCCCTGCAAACACATCAGAAACGCGCAATGCGGGGACGGATCAACACGGCCGGTCACCATTTGCATCGGCCTCCACAACGCCGCCTGCACAAACCGTACCGATCAACAGTGCCGCGTCCGTGGTGACCATCATCCAGCAACTTGATCCCCGCGATATAGAAGGCAGCACAGTCGAAGAACCCGAAACCCAAAGCCCGACCCAACGCCAACGCGAAGAACGCGAAGCCACCCCCGAAACTGCACGCCCGCCGACGGACAACCCGGCCCTTTTGACCGCATCAGAGCGACAAATTGTGCAGGAACTGCGCGCGCGTGATGCCATCGTGCGCACAGAGGAAGAAAGCCACCAGACCCTTGCCGGGGCCAATGCCGGCATGATCAGCTATAGCTATACCGCAGGCCCCGACGGGCGGCTTTATGCCACCGGCGGCAAAGTCAGCATCCGCCCCCTTCAGGGGCTTGAGGGGATGGCGGCCATCGCCAATCAGGCCGCCATTTCACGTGCGGCATCCGTCCCCGGAAGTTCGGCTGCTGACTTTAATGTTGCCAAGGGCGCGTCAATGAACATCTCGACCATGATCGCATCACAGGCAAGTGCAGCAGCAGAAAGCTATCGCATGACGCTCGGTCTGAATGCAGCGCCGGGCAAAATTGATCTGAATGGCTAAGGGTAAAACTTACGCCTCTGTCATCACTTCGCATGCTGGAATCACGCTTCATTCCGCATTTCATGGATTCCGGATCTTCGCTGCGCTTCGTCCGGAATGACGGCATTGGGTGCATTAAAACCTGATGCCCCACGACGTAACACCGTCATTCCCACGCAGACGGAAATCCAGCACGTCACCCAATGCAACCAGAAGCCCCTGCGGCCCCAGCGGCCCCTGCGCCCCCAGATTCCGGCCCGCCGCTGCGCGCCGTCCGGAATGACGGCATTGGGCGTATTAAAATCCGATGCCCCACACCCATGCAACACCGTCATTCCCGCGAAGGCGGGAATCTCTTGCCGCTACGCGCCATAGCCCCCAAACAAAAAAGCGGCCCCGTCGGAGCCACTTTTGTCTGTCTTGCGCAGATGCAATCTCAGGCGTAATGCCAGAACACGTCAAAGCCCGGATCAAACACCGTCACCGGCCCTTCGGGTGTGTCGATCTTGGCGGGGAATTTCGCAGGCTCGCTACGTTTTTCCAGCGTGATCTGATCACCATTAACCGGCAGGCCGTAATATTGCGGCCCATGCAGGGACGCAAAGCCTTCAAGCTTGTCAAGCGCCTCTTCTTCCTCAAACACATGGGCCAGAAGCTGCACGGTATTGTTGGCCGTAAAGATGCCCGCACAGCCACACGGACTTTCTTTGCGTTCATCGGTATGCGGGGCGGAATCGGTACCAAGGAAGAAACGATTGTCACCCGACGTCGCCGCAGCACGCAGCGCCAAACGATGCTTTTCACGCTTGGCCACCGGCAGGCAATACATATGCGGATGAATGCCGCCGACCAGAATGGCATTGCGGTTAATGATCAGATGATGGGTCGTGATCGTTGCACCCAAATTCTTGTCATTGGCTTTGACATATTCAACGCCATCTTCGGTCGTGATGTGTTCCATGATGACGCGTAATTCCGGCACGCGCTTACGCAGTGGATCAAGAACCTTGTCAATAAACACCGCTTCGCGGTCAAAGATATCAATATCGTGATCGGTAACTTCACCATGAACACATAGCGGAATGCCAAGCTCTGCCATCCGTTCCAGGGCAGGCATGGCATTATCGAAATTGCGCACACCGCTATCCGAATTGGTCGTTGCCCCGGCCGGATAAAGCTTAAGCGCGGTAATTACTCCGGCCTTATAACCTTCCTCGATATCATCGGGGTTTGTTCCCTCGGTCAGATAAAGGGTCATCAAGGGCGTAAAGTCATGGCCTTGCGGAATGGCAGCGGTAATCCGGTCACGATAGGCCACTGCATCGGCTGTCGTGACCACCGGCGGCACCAGATTGGGCATGATGATCGCACGGCCGAAATGCGCCGAGGTTTCGCCGGTCACAGCCTTAAGCATCCCGCCATCACGCAAATGCAAATGCCAGTCATCAGGGCGGCGAAGGGTGATGCGATTGGTCGACATGCGGCGATCTCCTGGCAAGCAATGAACCCGTTTGGGGAAATATGGAGCGTTACCTAGCAGATTGGTGCCGAATTGGGAATGTCAAAGCGGAAAAATACGCCAATTCCAAGGGAAATGATGCCTTTCTCTTTTCCGCAGGCAGAACTTCTGCTTTCATTGAAAAGCAGCACAATTCGAGAACACCACAACATGTAACACTAGACGCGAGGACAAAAACTTGAACAAGTTTGAAGACTTGTTGAACGGCATCCCTCTTGCTGGGATGATTATCTCAGGTTTTTTGGCTGGCACGCTATATGGAAGCAACTTCGATGGCGAAGAATGGGAAACACTCGCCGCTGGTTTTCTAGGTCTAACCGGTGGTGCTTGTGCACTGTTCGCGGCGAGAGCTCAGATAACAGCTCAAAGACGGCAGAGAGAGGATGATATCCAAAGGGACGCTGAACTCGCCAACACTAGATACTATCTTCTGGGAAAGGAAGTTGGGGAACTATGCGAACTATTCGCGAGATCGACTAGTGAAAGACTATCAAGCCAACCAATCGAGATCAAAGAGCTTCAGACGATGCATGACGCTCTTATTGCAACTGAAATTCCAAAAGCTCCGCTAACTTGCTCAGAGGAGATAACCTCCATATACGTCAGCTTAACATTCCTGCGCTCTCGTCTACTTATTTTCTTCACTTCAATGACTAGGGAGCTTGAAACTTCCCCTGAAGGAATAGGTATGTCTATTGCCCCGGATAAAGAAGATAACCCAACAGGCCTACTGAGCACATTGGATGACATGAGGCACCTTGGCCGTTTTCTTAAAGAGAGTTGCGAGGAACAACTTAATCGCTGAGCTATGGAAAATAAGGGGACATGCTTAATTTTCTGCCCCATCCTGCCGGCCTCGCCTTTTAAAAAAGGGACGACTGAAAAAAGGAGACAGATTTATTTTTTGATCAGATTGACATGAGATTGGGAATATCAAAGGCCCGAAACTTTGCGCAGTTACATGCCCGGCTTGGACAATTCGAATGATCTGTCAAACGCCTGGACAAAATCGCGCAAGGGCGGGATATCCCGGCAAATCAGGGCAATTTCGGAATATCGCAATACCGGAAGCCCTGCCGACACAACCATATTGGTTCCCGTCATTGCAACACGCGTTTGATCCGCGACAATAACATCCAGTCGACGACTGGCCAAAAGCTGCACCCCTTGCGAGATACTGCGCAATGGATACCAGTCGACCTTTCCGGAAAACGGCACTTCCGGCTTTGCCAGATTGGCCAGAAGGCCAATTCTGATGGCAGGTAGCCTGTCGAGATCAACATGTTTGGATTTAAACAGTTCGACTTTAAAAACAATGCTGCGCTGCGCCTTGAAAGTATCTTTCATCGGTCTTGTCGTCGAAGACAAAATGCAGTCCAGCTTTGCCTCATCCATCAATTCATGCAGACGGTTTCGCGGGATTGTTTCTATTTTCACCGGTCGCTTTTGCCCCCTAAGCGCCACGATGAATTCGCGTTGATCTTTCTGCGCATGGCTTAGCCATTCCGGGGAAAATGAAATAGATGCCCCCACCAACACCGGGGCATCAACGGCCATAATGTCCGCGCGCGCTTCGAAAGAAATCGCCGCAACAAAAACGATAAAAGCCGACAACCGCCAAAGGCCCGAAAAACGCCGACAAGATAAAATGCGTCGCATGAATACTGTCCAAGGGAAACCAGCCCATCATGTGTCGGAACCTTGTTTGCGTGCATCGGTGCCAGACACGGCGGGTTTATAAGTCGTGCGTTATATGTGGAACTTGGGATCCGCGTTTCAAGGAACAAGAGCGTGCCTCTTTTGGCCATTTATTGCTGGTCAATCGGGTGATGCCCGAATGAGAAGCAAAGATATCAGTCCAACATCTGGCAAAGAGCCGGCAACACCAGAACGGTTTTCCCCGAAAACGCGAAAAGGCCAGGCATTTCTGCCTGACCTTTTCACAATGGGGCGAGTGATGGGACTTGAACCCACGGCCCCCAGTGCCACAAACTGGTGCTCTAACCACCTGAGCTACACCCGCCATCGTGTGGCGCGGTTTATATGGCCCGAGGCCTGTTACGTCAAGCGCATAATTTCACTTTTTTACCTGCAAAATCAGCAAGTGCTTCAAAGCGCCGATTTTTGCGGGCTTGGGCATTCTATCGCTAATTCCGGCACCGCATTCATAACACAAATCCCCCTTCCTACCCGTCAGGGCAACTTGCATGTGAAGGCAAATGCCTTAATTAGTTCAGATCAATAACAGGCCCGCATGGCACAACGCCGCAGCATGACACCCGATATGATATGCTATCGGTGTGGCCGCCAAACCGATCCAAATGCGGATCAACGGGCCTTTTAAGACCAACAGACGGAGTATCGGAATGAAGTGGGGCGTCCTTAGCACCGCCAAGATCGGCACGGAAAAGGTAATTCCGGCCATGCAGGAAAGCGATGCGCTTGAAATTCTGGCGATTGCCGGCCGTGATTTTGAAAAAACCCGTGAGGTCGCAGAGAATCTACGCATTCCCCGTGCTTATGGTTCCTATGAAGAACTTCTGGCCGATCCGTCGATCAAGGCAATCTATAACCCCCTGCCCAACCATTTACACGTCGAATGGACCATCAAGGCGCTTGAGGCGGGAAAACATGTTCTGTGCGAAAAGCCGATCGCCCTTGACACCGAAGATGCCAGCCGCCTGATTGCGGCGCGCGACAAAAGCGGCAAGCAGGTTCTCGAAGCCTTTATGATCCGCCATCATCCACAATGGCTTGAAGCCCGCAAAATCGTTGAAAGCGGCCAGATCGGCACCGTGACCACGGTTCAAAGCATCTTTACCTATTTCAATGCCGATCCCAACAATGTGCGCAACAAAAAGGACATTGGCGGCGGCGGGTTGCTTGATATCGGCTGTTATTGTGTTGTCGGGCCGCGCTTTATCACCGGCAAGGAACCTGTGCGGGTTGTGTCACTGATGGACAAGGATCCGAAATTCGGCACCGACCGACTGGTATCAGGGATGCTTGATTTCGGTTCCGGCCTGCAGGCAAGCTTTGTGTGCGGCACACAATCGGCTGCTGTTCAGCGCGTGCATATTCTGGGCACCGAAGGCCGGATTGAAATTCTGATGCCGTTCAACCCGGTGCCTGAAAACCCGGCGATCATCCGGGTCGCAGGCCAAAAACAGCCGGGCTTTGACGAGGCACGTGAAATCAAATTCCCGGTTTGCAATCACTATACCCTGCAAGGCACCTCAGCCACGGCGATATTCAAGGGCGAAAGTCCGGTTGATTATCCGATCGAAGACGCGATTGCCAACATGCAGATTCTTGATGCCCTGAGCCGATCTGCCAAAACCGGCAGCTGGGAAATGGTCAAATCCTGATCGGAAAATAAGGCAATAAACACCACAAAAAGGGGCGCCAAGAAAACACTTGGCGCCCCTTTTGGGATTTAGAGTCTGTTCCGTTCAGCTTGACCTGCGATCACCTTATTTGGCAAAGGCCTTTTTCATCCGGGCAATGGCTTCGTCCAACTTGGCTTCGTCCTTACAGAAACAGAACCGTACGAAATGGCGCACGCCGCCATCCTCACCCTGATAGAAAGCCGAAACCGGAATCGCGACCACGCCGGCTTCCTTGATCATGATCTGACAGAATTCGACATCATCACAATCATAGCCAAGCGGGCGGAAATCACAGGTAATGAAATAGGTCCCCTGGGAATCTAGTACACCGAACCCGACATCCTGCAGGCCCTTCATCAGATAGTCACGCTTGGCCTGCATCTCGGCGGTGAAGGTTTCGAAATAGGCGTCTTCCTTGTTCAGGCCATAGGCGACACCATGCTGCAAAGCAGGCGACACGGTAAAGACAAGGAACTGGTGGGCCTTTTTGATCGGCTCCATCAATTTCGCACAAGCAGTGATATAGCCGATTTTCCATCCGGTCAGCGAAAAGGTCTTGCCCGCCGATCCGATGCGCACGCAGCGTTCATGCATACCCGGCAGCGTCATCAATGGCGTGTGCTTGCGCCCGTCAAAGACCAGATGTTCGTAAACCTCGTCACACAGTGCGACCACATCATGCTTGATGCACAAATCGGCAATGAATTGCAGCTCGTCCTGCTCATAGACCTTGGAGCACGGATTTTGTGGCGAATTCAAAAGAATAAGCTTGGTTTTATCCGAAAAGGCAGCGGCCAATTCTTCGCGCGGCAATTCCCAGTGCGGCGGGGTCACACGCACCAGCTTGGGAATCCCGCCCGCCAGCTTCACCATCGGAAGATAGCTGTCATAAAGCGGCTCGATCAGGATAACCTCATCGCCCGGCGCCACCAGACCAAGGATCACATCGGCCAAGCCTTCGGTTGCACCGACCGAAACCAGCACTTCGGTGGCCGGATCGACATCAATGCCATAAAACCGCTTGTTATGACTGGCAACGGCCTGCAAAAGTTCCGGAACACCCGCAAGCGGCGGATACTGGTTGGACAGATCGGTCAATGATTTCGCCGCAGCTTCGCGGATATCGGCCGGGCCATCTTCGTCCGGGGCACCCTGCCCCAGATTGATGGCCTGATGTTTCTGGGCCAGTTCATTCATCACTTCAAAAATCGTGATCCCGCCCGAAGCGAAAAGCGGGTTGCCGACAAACTCGGTCATGAGGCGTCCTTTGTCATAAAATATGGTCACCGGATGGTGGCGTCCGGATTTCCGCGCGCTGCGCAGCAGCCTTCGTCACAAATCGGTCGCAGAGTATATGCGTGTGAACATGAAGTATTCCATTCTATAAATCAAACCGTTCAAAGGGCAACTGTCTGGCAAGCCACGCAGAACGCCGCCCCGATGACGTTTGCCCCGGATCACATGACCGCACTTCACCATGGCAAATTTCACGACATTGAACGGGAATTTCACCGGTGCACAGCTTCGACACAGACCATCTGCACAACTTTTGACCATTCTGCCTAATTAGCAATCACAGAAAATTAAAAAATCTTAAGAAACTTCTTGGGTTTTACTGGGTTTTCGCACAGAGAACCCCTAGAATGTCACAGCGGATCAAAACTGGCACGGTCCGTGCTAAGACACTGTGCGAAGCATTACGCTTTCCGAGTTCTACGCAACTCTCGCAAAAAGCAGAGGGCGCTTAATGAAAAAGATCGAAGCCATCATCAAGCCGTTCAAGCTTGACGAGGTAAAAGAGGCCCTTCAAGAGATCGGCCTCAAAGGGATTACCGTCACCGAAGCCAAAGGTTTCGGCCGTCAGAAAGGTCATACGGAGCTGTATCGCGGCGCCGAATATGTCGTGGACTTTCTGCCGAAGGTAAAGCTGGAAATCGTTGTCGAGGACACGCTGGTCGAGCGTGCGATTGAGGCAATCCAGCAAGCCGCGCACACCGGGCGTATCGGGGATGGTAAAATTTTCGTTTCCTCGCTTGAGGACGCGATCCGTATTCGTACCGGTGAACGGGGCAATGACGCGATCTGATCGGTCTTGCCTGCTATTGAACACCGCGTGCGGTCACTAAATTATGAGTTTTAAAGGGTTGCATCATGTCTGACGCTGCTTCTGTACTGAATCTGATCAAAGAAAAAGGCATCCAGTTTGTCGATCTGCGCTTTACCGATTCCAAAGGTAAATGGCAGCACACCGCGCAGGATATCTGCACGATTGACGAAGATGTCTTTGTTGACGGCATCATGTTCGACGGTTCGTCGATCGCCGGCTGGAAAGAAATCAACGAATCCGACATGATCCTGATGCCGGACCCGTCGACCGCCGTTGTTGATCCGTTCACCGCACAGCCGACCCTGATCCTGGTTTGCGACGTTATCGAACCGGCAACCGGCCAGGGTTACGAGCGTTGCCCGCGTTCGACCGCGAAACGCGCACTGGCTTACATGAAATCAGCAGGCATCGGCGACACCGCATATTTCGGTGCAGAGCCGGAATTCTTCCTGTTCGATGACGTTCGCTGGAGCACCTCGCAGGAAAGCATGGCTTACGCGCTTGACTCCGAAGAAGGTCCGTACAACACCGGCACCGAATTCGAAGGCGGCAACCGCGGCCACCGTCCGGGTCCGAAGGGTGGTTACTTCCCGGTCCCGCCGGTTGACTCGGCAAACGACATCCGTGCCGAAATGGTCAACTACATCAACGAAATGGGCGTGCGTTGCGAAAAGCACCACCACGAAGTTGCACCGTCGCAGCACGAACTGGGTATCGCATTCGGCACCCTGATCGAACATGCCGACGCCGTTCAGATTTACAAATACTGCATCCACATGGTTGCACATCAGTATGGCAAAACCGCAACCTTTATGCCGAAGCCGATCTTTGGCGATAACGGTTCTGGCATGCACACCCACCAGTCGATCTGGCACGAAGGCAAGCCGCTGTTCGCTGGCAATGGCTATGCTGATCTTTCTGAAACCGCTCTGTACTATATCGGCGGTATCATCAAGCACGCCAAAGCACTGAACGCTTTCACCAACCCGACGACCAACTCTTACAAGCGTCTGGTCCCGGGCTTCGAAGCACCGGTTCTGCTGGCATATTCTGCACGTAACCGTTCTGCATCCTGCCGTATCCCGTACACCGCATCGCCGAAAGGCAAGCGCGTCGAGATCCGCTTCCCGGATGCCCTTGCCAACCCGTATCTTGCATTCTCTGCAATGCTGATGGCTGGCCTTGACGGTATCGAGAACAAGATCCATCCGGGCGAAGCAATGGACAAGAACCTCTATGATCTTCCGGCGGAAGAGCTCAAAGAAGTTCCGACCGTTTGCCGCTCCCTGCACGAAGCACTTGAAAGCCTCGATGCAGACCGCGAGTTCCTGAAAAAAGGCGATGTGATGACCGACGACCTGATCGACGCATACATCGACCTGAAAATGGAAGAAGTCATTCGCTTCGAACAGGCTCCGCATCCGGTCGAATTCGACATGTATTACAGCGGTTAATCCTTTCAGCCGAAAGGATACAGCCTACAGAAAACGCCCGGCCATTTGGTCGGGCGTTTTTTTATGACAGTCGTTACCCCTCACGATGCAGGTCTGGTTCCAGATCCGGGGTATAAAGGCAATATTGCGCCTTTCCCTTGGCTTTGGCTTCGTACATGGCTTTATCGGCCCGGCGGAGCTGTTCACCCATATCGGCATGTCCCCCGTCAAAGACAGCAAAACCGATAGAAGCCGAAATACCGCAATCATGGCCCTCCCAGACGAATGGCGCGCTCATTTCCGTCAGGATGGCCTGGGCTATGATCGCCATTTCCTTTTCATCCCCCTTGTTGATGAAAAGCAGTGTGAATTCATCCCCGCCCAGGCGTGCCACTTCTTCTGCACGACGCGCGGCACGTTTCAGACGCTTGGCGGTTTCAACCAGAACCCAGTCACCTGCCGCATGTCCCTGCGTATCGTTCAGCGCCTTGAACCCGTCAAGGTCAAGGATAAACAACCCGACCGGTGTGTTTGTCCCGCGCAATACAGTTTCACACTGATCAAGCTTTTGCATAAAGCGCGCCCGGTTAGCCAGCCCTGTCAGTTCGTCGTTATTGGCCTTGTTTTGCAATTCACGGGCAGCATGCTTTTGCTTGGTGATATCGCTGGTCCACCACAACACCGCCTCTTCGCCCTGAAACGATAATGGTTCGAGTGATGTCTTAAGCCAGCGCGCCTCGGTCATATCCGGGCGGCGCAGACGAATTTCAACATCCTGCAATTCCCCCAGCGCATCCATATCCTTAAGCGAATGTTCGCGATAGCGTTCGGAAAGAAGGATGGAATCAGATGGCTCTTTTTCACCTGCAATGCCCAGCATCGCGGCAAAAGTGCTGTTGAAAAATTTGAACAAACCGGTATCGCGGCTTGAAATCCCGACCCCGATCGGCGCCCCTTCAAGCAGCCCGGTAAGGCGCTCGGATGCTTCTGCAACCTCGGCCTGGGCCTTTTTCAAGCTGGTTACATCAATCAAAGAACCAATGGTACCGGCAATTGCCCCGCTTGGCCCCTTAAGCGTCGCGGCAGCAAACAAAACCGTGCATTCTTGTCCGTTAATCACAAACGGGATTTCATCTCGTGCCTGCCCCTCTGCCACCCCCAATGGTTTTTCAAGTTCGCAGATCACACTGGCAAGGGATTGTGGTGCAACCTCTGACATTTTTTTGCCAATGGCGGTTTCGGCATCAAGCCCGAACAACTTGGCAAACGCATCATTACACCGGGTCAAAACGCCATCCCGGTTTTTGAGGTAAACCGGGATTGGCAAAACATCAATCAGGTGCTGAATAAAGGTCTTGTGATCGGCCAGCGCCTTGGCCAGTTCCTGCGCCCGCCCATCGCTGTGCAGCACCAGAACATGTGTTCCCGATGGCCCGACATCGCAATGCCACAAGAAAGACGCCTTACCCAGACGAAACCCCGGAAGTTCGGAAAAGGTGCCGTTTGAAATCGCGGCAAGTGCAGTTCGCACGGCCCCGACCCCATCCCCGTCAGCAAATTCACCATGCTTGGCAAAATACGCAAGAAGCTGTTTGACTTCGGTGCCCGGCCGCAAAACCGATTTGGCATCATCCAGCTGCTTTTGCGCAGCCTTGTTGGCGTGCACAACCGTAAGGTTATCCGGGTTCAGGAAAACAAGACTATCGCGAGACAACGCCGCAGTTGCCACTACATCCGCACTGATCAACAAGACATCTGGCGCGCTGCAAAGCAGCGCTCTCCTATTATTCGTGTTTTATATGATGTCCCAAATCAGGCCTTTTAAGCTGGCCCTGTATATTTATATGCGTAACCCATTACATATACTTGAGAATAAGTCATTATTTTTTTGAGAATGGCGGGATCAAATCGCGATTCTGCGGCGGTATGGCATTCTTATTTGCTTGTCGGCAAATCGATATAGCCACGGTCAATGCAATGTTCGAGCTCTTGTGCTGCCGCGCGCATTTCCTGAAAAGATTCGCGAAGATGTTTAAGTTTGGCAAGTTCCTCGGCGCTTGGATGATGATCATCACGACTTGCCGACAACTTGAACGCGTATTTCAGATAATCCGCGCGCAAGCGCGCAACGGTAATCATCAATGGAACAGCACTTTCAACCGACATATCAGGCATCGCCGGACTGATGATTTCGTGATTAATTTCACGCAAGACATGCTCCATGCTCATCATGAAACGGCTTTTACTGCGGGTCGCATCCTGTGTCATGGTCGTCACTCCTGCACCATGGGGGCTAATATTCACATCAGTATTCGCATGGAAGGTAAAAACTCCCATAACATCTTACCACTCATGGTCGTATTTCTCATCTGCTTTGACCGATGCAAGGTGATCTCACCTTGCAGGGCAAAGCAAGGCGGGCTAGAGGTTATGACAAGCTTTATCTGAAAATAGGAATACGATTATGGAAGCGCGCGTAAAGTGGGTTGAAAACCTGACCTTCACCGGTATGAGCGGCACCGGCCACGGTGTTGTCATGGATGGCGACAAGGATAACGGTTTCGGTCCAAGCCCGATGGAAATGTTGCTGCTTGGTATTGGTGGCTGTTCCTCGATTGACGTCGTTCACATCCTGAAAAAGGGTCGGGAAAACGTTCTTGATGTCCAGGCTGACGTCAAGGCAGAGCGTGCGGAAACCGATCCCAAGGTCTTCACCAAAATTCACCTGCATTTCAAGGTAAAGGGCGAAAACCTTAATGACACGAAGGTTGGCCGCGCTGTTGAACTGTCGGCTGAAAAATATTGCTCTGCATCGATCATGTTGTCCAAGGCCGCGGAAGTAACCCACAGCTGGGAACTGGTGGAATAACACCAACAGCATGCCTTCTTGAAACAAAAAAGCGGTCTCTTGGCAGATCGCTTTTTTGTTGCTCGCCCCGCCCCGCGTCACCCGTTACCATCCTTATCAACAAGATGGTGCGCCCCAACCGCAACTGACACTGATGGAGCAAGCAATATGGTTTCGCCGTGCGTGATGAAAACAGGCCTCAGGGCTGTGATGATGTGTGGCTTGATGGTACTTGCGGCTTGCTCTGATCCTGATCCGCAATTTGCCCCCTCTGGCGCAGCAGTTTCGCCACCATCAACCGACATTTCATTTGATGAATATGTGCGCACCACCCGCCAGCAAATTCGTGATGTGCTAAATAGAACGCGGTTTTCCGCAGAAGAAAAACCGTTTGGCGCATCTGATATTGATCAGGTTGTCGAGATGCGCGCGCCCTATGCAATTTCACCCGACAGCGAAAGCTGTGAAATCGGTAAATCCGCCCTCGCCCCGTCAAAGGGCCAGGCTGTCGGTTTTCTGATGGTCCACGGTCTGACCGACAGCCCCTATTGGCTTAGCAATATTCGTAATGATCTGCGCACCCGGTTTCCCTGCGCGACATTTCATGGCGTATTGCTTCCGGGCCATGGCACCGTTCCAGGCGACCTTATGGACGTAACATATCAGGACTGGCTTGAAACCGTTCGCTTCGGGATGGACAGTTTTGGCAGCGGGATCGACCATATCATACCGGTTGGCTATTCAACGGGCGCGGCCCTGATCGGGCATATCTATCACGAAGAAGATAACGCCAAGCGCATCAGTGCAATGATCATGCTCTCGCCCGGGCTTGCGGCCAAAAGCGCGCAAGCATGGCTAACACCTTATGCGCGATATGTTCAAAACTGGGTCGGTCAGGGCAGCGAACATGATCCGGCGAAATATGGCTCCATGGCCATGAATGCGGCGGCGGAATTTTACCTTTTGACCAACCCCTTTGCCACAAACGACCTGCCCGAATTCGATGTACCGGTTTTCGGCGTTGTCAGTTCGGATGATCAAACCATCAACCCCGGGCTGGTCCGTGATTTCATCTGTCAAAAAGTTACAGCACCGCAAAAGCACCTGATCTGGTATCAGGGCGAAATTCCCCCGCCCGGCGATAGCGCGAATTGCCAAGCCATCGATCAAGTAACCTCGAAAACCATCGAAATGCGCACTCTGAACCATGCCCATACCGCCATCACAATGAGCCCCACGGACCCTTTTTACGGGCTTGACGGATCGGTTCCTGATTGCGGTCACTATGACGAAAACAGTGCGCGCAGCCACTGCCAGACCGGAACAGATATCCTGTATGGTGAACGCAATCTGTTTGATACGGCCCCGAACGGCACATTGCGTCGTGGAACATTCAATCCCGATTTTGCCGGCATGATGGACAAAATGGCGACCTTTATCACAACCGCACTCACGGAAAATGATTAGCCCCCGGAACCGACACATGGCTTTTGCAACCGACACCCTTGAAACGACGGACGGCATCAATTTGCGCTATGGCGTGCAAACGCCAGAAAACGCACACACGCATTTGCTGATCCTGCAGGGGCGTGGGGAATATATCGAACGCTATCAGGAAACAGCAGACGATCTGGCCGAACGTGGCATTGGCTGTGTGACCTTTGATTTTCGCGGCCATGGCGGCTCATCGCGCGAAACCAGTGATCCGGTCATGGGCTATATCCATGACGTTGCCGACTATATTGCCGATACCCGGCATATCATTGATCATGTCCGAGAGACCCACAGGATTACCTGCCCGGCTGTCCTCACACACTCGACCGGCGGGCTGGTTGCCATGGAAATGATCCTTGATCAGCCTGATATCTGGGATGATGCGGTGATGGTAGCCCCATTTTTCGGGCTGGGGGGCCATGACTGGTTGTCGTTAGCCGCACAGTTCGTTGCCGACGGCATGTGCCGATACGGTTTCGACAAACAATATCTTCCCGGTCAAAGCAAACTCAGCCCGCTTGGCAAATTCGATGCCGACAACATCCTGACGTCCGATCCGGTCCGTCATGCCCGAAATGTCGCCATCCTGACCAAGAATCCCGATCTGGTGGTGGGCGGCGTTTCAGCCGGGTGGCTTGATGCCTGTTTCAAGGCACAGGCATCACTTGGCGAACGGATCGAACAAATGAAATCCGGGGAATGGGGGCTCCCGCCGATCACAATGGTTCTGGCCGGAAATGATCAGGTCGTATCCAATCAGATCACCGAAGATCTGTTTGGAAACATCCCGTCAATCACGATTGCCGAAATCCCCGAAGCCCGCCACGAAATCCTGCAAGAGCGCGACCTTTACCGAAACAGGTTCTGGCAGATTTTTGACACGCATGTTGCGCGCTGCCAAACGGATTCCGGGCTTGATACCTAAAGCTTTGCCAGAAGTTTTGCCTTGGTCGCGTCATCGACAAAAGCAGCCTCAAGCGCCGTTCGGGTCAACCCTATCAGTTCTGCGGAACTAAACCCGAATTGTGTTTGCGCGCGTTCGTATTCATCGGCAAGCGAGGTAAAGAAAAACGGCGGATCATCGGACCCGAGCGTAACCTTGACCCCGGCATTATAGAACTTGCGCAAGGGATGCGATGCATAATCCGG
Source organism: Thalassospira sp. (assembly GCA_048264285.1). GTDB lineage: Bacteria > Pseudomonadota > Alphaproteobacteria > Rhodospirillales > Thalassospiraceae > Thalassospira. Next base: position 82,695 of record JBLXDD010000015.1, on the reverse strand, counting down.
GTAAACCGACAATGCGATATTTGATCCCGGACAGACCTCAAGAACGATATCGCGCTTTGCCAATGTATCGACCAGCTTCGGGTCTTCTATGGAACGCACCCCGTGCCCGATCCGTGTGACAGGAAGTTTGTCAATTGCATCCCAAACACTTTGCGGGCCTTCGACTTCACCGGCATGGGTGGTGCAACCAAGGCCGGCATCACGGGCAATTTTAAATGCCGGATAAAAATCGGCCTGCGTGAACATGCTTTCATTCCCGCCCATGCCAAAACCGACAATGTGGGAATGACCACAATCGGCCGTTTGCCGAGCAACTTTTACGGCAATCTCCGGCCCGACATGGCGCACACATGTCATGATAATGCGGCCGATAATCCCGGTATCTTTTTCGGCGCGATCAATCCCGTCAACCACTGCGTCAAGATGATCATCAAACGACAAGCCGCAATCGGCCGCATGGGTAGGCGAACAGAAAATCTCGACATAAAGCGCCCCGACCTTTGCCTGCTCAGTCAGGTAGAAATAGGTCAGATCTGCGTAATCCTGCTTGGTGCGGATGGCGGCACTCGCCTTGTCAAAGCTTGCCAGAAATTCCGGGAAATTGCCCCAGATGTAACGATCCTGATCATCGTAAATATCATCAGGCAGGGTCAATCCGTTGCGCTTGGCAAAGTCGCGCACCAATGCTGGTGTCATTGCACCTTCAAGATGCAAATGCAGTTCTGCCTTGGGAATGGTGGTTGGCATCTCAGCGCTCCGATATTGTCCACGTCACGAACAAGGGATTGCCCCCTTCTTTCATATCGCTTCTAACCCGAAGCAGCCCAAAGGTCACGCGGCAACCGCACGCCGCGATGATTTTCCCGGCACCTGCCATTGCATGACATCAGGATCTTTGGCCAAAACAGCCAACGGTCCGATGAACGGCTCAAAGCGCTGCCACTTTTGAACCGAATCCTGATTAATCGGCCGACGTACCTGCATTACGCTGGCTGTCCCCGCAGCCTTGCCCGATCGATAGAATTGCAAGCATTCAGGACGCCAATCCAACCCGCAATGGGCCAGATAGTCCTGCGCAACAGCCTCTGGATCGGAGACCAGATCTTCATATGCCAGATCATACAGTTGCCCGTTTCTGTCCGTTTCAAAACAGGCTGTCATCAGATCGACATAACCACGGTAATAAGCGGCGAATTCACCAAGGTCGTCTGCATATCGCATCGGCAACGAAAAAGGCGTTGTATAGATCGACAAACAGGTCGCCAAAGGATGACGATGCGTATGGATAATCGGTGCATCCGGGAAAACGCGGCGGATCATCTCAAGACGTATGAAATTCGCTGGTGTTTTGTTGGTGACAAACTTCTGGTCAGGGGCATAGCCGTTGAGTGCTGCAAGATATTTTTTTCGAATTTTGCCTGCTGACGCGACATCAATGCGTGCCAGCTGTTGTGAAATCGTTCCCGGCCCTACGACGTCCAGAACCGCTTTGGCGAAATCACCGATTTCGCCCGCAGCATAAACATCCGGATGAGCGCCTAAAATGCGTTCCGTCAGTGTTGTGCCAGATCGCGGCATACCAACGACAAAGATCGGCTTGGGGCCTTTCTCTTCCATACTTTGAATATGATCAAAAGCCGGTGAAACGCGCACCATATCGCGTAACTGCCCCAATTCTCGGAGTTCAAGGGCCATATCCACCGGACGTTCTGCCCGGTTAGCAGCATGACCGTCTTTGTAAAAATCAAAGGCCTCTTTCATATTACCATGCATCTCTGCAATCTTTGCTCGGGCAAAATTGGCCTTGTAACGTTCCCCTTTTGCCAAGTCAGACTTTGTCAGCATGGCTTCAAGACTTTTGGCCGCACCTTCAGGCATGGACTGTGGACGCAAGAAAGACACAATCAAATATGGCTGCGCACTATAGGAAGGAGCTTTGTCAATGAATGCAAGACTGCTCACAACTGCTTTTTCGACCTCACCTGCCGCAGCATAAGCCGATAGCAAAAACATTTGCATCGACAGATTATCCGGATGACCACCGACCAGACTTTCAAACACTTCAAATGCTTTTGCATGCTGTTCCTGACGCTGATATATGCGCCCAAGAAGAACCTGACTATCTACAAATCTGGGACTTTGCCTTGATATCGAGCGTAAACTTTCAACCGCATCGTTTAAATGTGGTGCAAAACACGCGCCAGGGCTGGTGTGCAATTCGTGCTGGAAAATGACGTCTGCCAACAAATAGGCAAGGAGATCACTTTTGGGAGTGACGGCAAGACGTTTCCGAATAGCTTTTTCAAATGATCCATAGTCATTTGAAAAAGATGCATAATGTAGAAAATTTTGGATAACAGCAGGAAAATATCGATCATCAAGGGCAAGCGATCCAAACAATCTTTTCAATCGCCGACCCGCATTTTCAGGAGCACCACCACGCAATTCGCTTACCGCTGTCATAAGTTCAACATCGGTTCGTTTCGGATGCAAACGCAACAACCGCGCACCAATCCGTGCCGCCCGATCAAATTGGCCCGCCGACATTGCCTGCTTCATTTCAAGCGCAATATCTTTTTTCGATTGCGTCATTTATCTGTCCCTGGATGCGCAAAATATCTACTACGCCCCCTCCCCAAGCACAAACCGACTATAAGTCATTTAAAATTTACCGCACAGCACAAATATTGCGCGAATTGCGTAAAATCACGCAAATGTGACCGATAAGTAACAGGCATAGGGAAACCTGATTCATTTTGAATTACGTGCACGCCGGGATTTGAAGGGTCGGAAGTTGGCTGATGCCAGAACGGCACCGCCAACAATCAGCGCGCATCCTGCAAGGACCGAAGGCGTTGGCGAGGCCTTGCCGAATACGATCAACAAACATGTGCTAAGCAAAGGGGCGCCATAGGCGGCAACGCCAAGGATCTGTATGTCGCCGTGTTTGGTGCCATGGTCCCAGACAAAGAAGGCCGCCCCGACCGGGCCAAGCCCCAAACCAAAGATTGCCAGCCATTGTGTCACAGCTGGCGTTACCCAGTTTTCGACCAAGCCATGCGTGACAAAGCCCAGCAGCGAGGCCCCTGCGCAAAAGCCGCAAACAGCTTCAACCGGAACATTGCGATACCACCGGTTAAGAACGGAATAGCCCGACCACAGCAAGGAACAGATGACAGCGGCACCATAGCCCAGAGAAAATGCCGGATCAAAAGACAAACCCTGCCCTTTGCTCACCAGGAAAAAGGCCCCTGCCAAGCCAAGAACAGCGCCTGCGACATGCTGCCATTTCAATTTTTCGCCCGGTAAAAAGGCCGACAACAGTACGATCAGAAGCGGCCACAAATAAGCAATCAGGCTTGCTTCGACGGCAGGCGCGTTTGCCAAGGCGACGAAATAGAAAAAATGATAGCCAAACAACCCACCAACACCGAGCACCCAAGCCCCTATCGGTTGGCGCAAGGCCCGCACAACACTCTCACCGCGCAGGGTGATCCAGAGTGCACTGAAAATACCGGCAATGCCAAAGCAAAGGCTGACCAGTTGAAATGGCGGAATCGTTGATAATTCGGTGGTAAAGAGGGCAAGTAACGCCCACAGGACCACAGCAATTGTGCCAATCAATGTCGCCTTGCGCCTGTTATCAACCGTTTTCATCGGGGCCCCTGATTTGCTGTTATCTGCAAACCGGTATTTGCCCTTATTTTCCCCGGATGTCTTTGCCCAAACTCCGAAAACGGCCTGTGCATATCTGATTGCACATAGCGCCGCCTGCCTGATCTGGTGGATGGCCAAAGATGACGTCAGGAAAAGCTGATCGATGCGATATCAGACTTGTGCTTTGCCGTGCGCGGCGAACAGCCAAAACGCCGGGAAAACGCGCGCGAAAAGGCACTTTGATCCGTAAATCCGACCATACTGGCCAAGTCCGACATCGAAAGGCACATATCAGGATCACGCAAGATCGCCATGGCGGTTTGCAAACGCTGTTCTGCCAACCAGCGCATCGGGCTTGTTCCGACATATTTCTGAAAGGCACTAAACAGGCTACTTTCCGATTGTGCGGCTATGGTCGCGATATCGGCAATCGTGATGTCATCGCCCAGACGGGCTTCGGCCCATGCCATGGCCCGGACAAGACGCACAGGCATCGTAGTAGCCTGCTTGCCCTGAGCGCCGGACAGACGGCATCGCAATAGCAAGGATTTAAGGCAATCAAGCATGCCCCCCTCCGCCGGGTCCGCATTCTTTTTGGACGATAGACGATCAAGCAAACCGATCAAACCATGTTGATGCCCATTGCCGACCTCAAGATAGGGGGCGGAACTGCCATATTGATGCCAAAGGGCCTCAAGCCCTGTGCGATGGGCAAACTCGGCATTTACATCAAGGACAAGAAACCGGTTAAGCCCCTCGGCGCGATAGGCATGGTTTTTACCCGCTTCGACAAAGGCCATGTGCCGACCACATACGGCACCACCGCGGCCTTCGACTTCCATCTCCAACATGCCGATCTCTGAAATGATGATCTGATGGAAATCGCTATGGCTGTGGCTTTCGGCTTCGGCGCGATATTGCCGCATGCTGTATTGCATCTTGTCCTCTGCACCGTCGAATGATGACGCATCTTACCAACTTGGTCGTCTTTGACCAATCTCTTCACATTGCGCAACATCCAATCAGAAGAACACCCCGTATCAGGAGTATGACAGTAAATTCTTTGGAAAGCAGGATGAAAGCAAGGTGAGCTACTGCGACAAATGCGATTCAATCCCTCCATCAGCACCCCGATGCGGGACCCTATATCTATGGCCACCGGTTGCCCATACCTCGGGCAAAATTCTTGCTGGCGCGAAATCTTTTGCGCTTGATGTAGAAAAGACCGCCTCGGTATCGACCTTGTCCATTCACTATCAACGCCCCGGTTTGCGGGCGCTGATTGATGCCATTTCCCATGACCTTTTGCCCGAAGAGCTGACCGATACCAAAGCCCTGATCATGCCCGGCACCCGGCAGCCGGAAATCGATGACATCGCAAACGTGACAAGCATCCGTGCCATTCGGGCGGCTCTTGATTCGGAATGGCTGGGTGACCTGCTGCGTGATAATCGGCTTGGCACAGCCTTTCAGCCGATTTTCGCAGTGAATGACCTTGCCAAACCTTACGCCCATGAATGCCTTGTCCGTGGACAGAGCCCGAATGGCGAGACCATTCCCCCCGCGCAGCTTTTTGCAGCGGCACAATCCTCGGCACTTCTGTTCCAGCTTGACCGCTCGGCACGGGCAGCCAATGTCCGCAATGCCTGTAAGGCCGGGGTAAGTGGCACCCTGTTTATCAATTTCGCGCCGAGTTCGATCTACGATCCGGCTTCCTGCCTGCGTTCGACAATCGAAGTGGTCGAACAATGCAACATCGAACGCAGCAATGTGGTATTCGAGGTCATCGAAACCGAAAAAGTCAGCAGCACCGAACATCTCGGCGCGATCTTGGCATCCTATCGTGCATCGGGTTTCCGGGTTGCGCTGGATGATGTCGGCTCCGGGTATTCGACGCTGAACCTGCTGCCCGAACTACGCCCTGACATCATCAAGATCGATCGAGATCTGGTTGACCATGTCGATCATGACAGGTTCAAACAGGCGATTGTCAGCAAACTGATTGCACTTGCCAAGCAACTTGATATCGACGTGGTGGCCGAAGGCATCGAGCGCCAAGAAGAACTGGATTTCCTGCGCAATCATGATGTCGACTATGTGCAGGGCTTTCTGCTGGGGCGGCCCGGCCCTGCCCCCTTTGACGCCAAGATGTCCTGATCGCGACCGGTACGCCTGCTTAAACGCGTGACATGTCCGAAAGCTCGCGCCCGACCATCCGTTTATAGCTTGCAACGATTTCGCGGCCTTCGGTGCGCGGAACAGAAATGGCCAGGCGCATGGTCGCTTCACCGGCATACATGATCAAAAGACACCGTGCAGCAATGGTTTTGAAATCACCATCATTATCGCGCACGCGCAAAATGGCCTTGGCCAGGATATCTGCATTGGCCCGGCTGACTTCCATTTCCATGTCGCGCAGCGTTTTGTCGGCCTGGGTTCCGGTCCAGATATCGCAAATTACCGGCTCGGCCAGAAACAGCTCGTAATAGGTATCAATCAATTGATCGAACGCTGCCAGCAGGGCTTTGGCCGTCGTCACTTCTGCCAGGGCCTCCTCGATACAATGTCGGGATTCGGCGTTATAGCGATCGGCCAGCGCATGAATGATCGACGCCTTGTCAGGGAAATACTGATAAAGCGACCCGATGGAGACTCCGGCCTTTTCAGCCACTTCCCCCATCCGGATGGCGTCGCTTCCGTGAGTTGAAATCAGCTCGCACGCGACTTTAAGGATGGTATCGACCCGTTCGCGACTTCTTTTTTGCGTCGGCGCGCGACGCATCTTTTTCCCGTTATCAGACAACGCGTTAGATCCTTTTTCATCATACCGGTTCGCCGTATCCGACCGGATTTCACAGGCTTGTGATCGGTCAGCGCTCTTGACGATCAAAATATGAGGATTTATCACATTTTGCAAATATGAGGATTCCTCACATTTTTAAATCCCCAATCAGGAGCCAATTTTATGCCAGTAAATCCCCGCTTTCTTGTTCTTGGCGCGACGGCCAAAACCGGTCGCCGTGTTGCTGAGAAACTTGTTTCACATGGTCACGATGTGCGTGCGGTTTCGCGCAGTACCATCCCCGCCTTTGACTGGACCGATCCGCAAACCTGGGATGAAGTTCTGCGTAACCGTGACGCGGTTTATGTCACGTTTCAGCCCGATCTTGCCGTTCCGGGATCAGATGAAATCATTGCGCGTTTCGCCAAATGTGCCCTCACGCACGGGGCAAAGCGGATTGTGATGCTGTCAGGTCGCGGAGAAGAAGCAGCCCATCAGGCCGAAGACGCCCTGCATCATTCAGGCGTGGATGCCACGGTGCTGCGTGCGAACTGGTTCTTCCAGAATTTCAACGAAGACCTGTTTTTGCCCCATATCCAGAAAGGCGAGCTTGCCCTTCCGGCTGGCGACACACCCGAACCGTTTGTCGATGCCAATGACATTGCCGAATGCGCGGTCGCCTGCCTGTTGGATGATCGTCATATCGGCAAAACCTATGAGCTTTCCGGGCCGACGGCCGTGACCTTTGCCGAGGTCGCCAAAATCATTTCGGACGTCACCAACCATCCGGTCCGTTTCGTTCCGATCACCCTTGATGAACTTGATGCCGGTCTGGCGGCCAATGGGCTGCCAGATGATGTTCGCGGATTGATCCGTTACCTGTTTTCCGAAGTACTGGATGGCCGCAACAGCCAGCCGACCAATGACGTGCACGAAATTCTCGGCCGTCAACCCAACAGCCTGCGTCACTTTGCCGAGGAAGCGGCAAAAACCGGCATCTGGGACATTGCCAAACATGCGTGAGCCGGAAACGCAAACGGCGCGATGCAATGAACGCGTCGCGCCGTTTGCACAAACTGATATTAACGGGAAATATTGCGATATTTCGCAGGCGTCAGGCCGGTAAACCGGCTGAAACGTGTGGTCAGATGGGCCTGACTGGAAAAGCCGGTCGCAAGTGCAATTTCGGCAACCGGCGCATCCCCGTCACGCAGCATATGCATGGCGCGTTCGATCCGGCGACGCAGAACAAATTTATGCGGTGCTTCCCCGACGGTTTTGCGAAACATCCGGGCGAAATGATAGGTCGACAAATCAGCAACTGCTGCCAGTTCCTCGATCGTCAATGGCTGATCAAGATTGGCATCGACAAAATCAAAAACCCGACGCTTGATCGTCGGGGATAAACCGCCCCGAACCTTAAAGCCAAGATCACGACGGGTCGAATAGCTGCGCAGCATATGCCCCATCAACAACTGCCCGGCATTGGACATCGCCATACGGTCTGCCGGCACATCCCAATCAAGGGGCAGCATTGCCTGACGTATGGTTTGTTCGATCAGCGGATCAATGAAAAAGGTCTTTTCGGGAACTTCGACCGCATTCGGTTCGACGTCGAATGCCTCGATCACGGCGCGTTCCCATGCAGCATCGGGGATATAAAGATGAAGCAACTCGACCTCCCCCTGAACCACCCAGTCTGATGTCATGTGGGCTGGCATCAAACAACACCGACCAGGACCACCACCGGTTAGGGGATCGTCACCGATTTTGCGCTGAATGCCTGTGCCACCATTGACATAGAGGCTTATGGTGTGATGATCGGGGTCGGTATAGCGCGTCAGGACATCTGCCTTGCGCCGCCAATGGGCAACAGAAATGCTTTCGCCAAAATCCCCCGCACGCAGCAGGTTTGCATCCCCGATCAACTGATTGAAGACTTCGAATTTTTGATAGCGTCCGTTGGGTTGAAAACCCGAACCTGGCAATTTGGCGACCTGCCGATCAGTCATAGCCGTTTCCTGTCATGTCCTGTGGCAATCATCGCACCCCATATTCGGCTTGCAAAGTGCAATGACAGAAACCCTGCCCCAATTTGCGCAAGAATATGAAAAACAGCGCAAGATTGTGAAAGATTAGTCGCGCGATTTATGGCTTGAATACGTGCAACCGGGATGTTCGTTACCACAGCGCCCCACCCTGATCCCTTCGTGTCACCATACGCCGTGCCGTTTTGAAAGCCCCAAAGAATGACCGCCCTGCTTTTTGCTATTGTTACCGCCTGCTGGGGATTTACCTGGTATGCGATCAAACTTCAGATCGGACCGATCCCCGTTGAAATTTCGATCTTTTATCGCTTTGCACTGGCGGCAGCCGTTTTGTGTGGTTTCCTGTTTCTTTCGCGCAAATGGCGCCCGGTTCCCTGGCGGGCCCATCCGTGGATCGTGCTTTTGGGCGCCGGACTTTTCGGGATCAACTTTATCCTGATGTATTCGGCAACCGGTTATATCGCCAGCGGCATCGTGGCCGTGATTTTCACGACATCGACCATCTTTAATGCATTGGGCAACTGGGCGTTTTACGGGCAACGGCCCGGATTGCGCTTTGTGTTCGGGGCGGCATTCGGCCTTGGCGGAATTGCCTGCCTGTTTGCCAACCAGATTTATGCGCTGTCGCATAATGCGCATGCGATTACCGGCATGTTACTTGCCCTTTGCGGCACGGCAGTCTTTAGCATGGGCAACATGGTGTCGGTCAAACTTAACAAAATGGGCATTCCCAACCGTGACGCGGTTGCACGCGGCATGATTTATGGCACCGTCTTGTTATTTGTCTTTGCCACCTTGCGCGGTCAAACACCGGCAATGCCGACCGATGCGCTTTATATCGGTGGCTTGATCTATCTGGCAATTCCGGGATCAGTGGTAGCGTTTATCGCCTATCTTGCGTTGGTCAACCGGGTTGGTGCGGGGCGCGCGGCCTATGTCACCGTGCTGTTTCCAGTCGTGGCCCTGACGGTCTCAACCTTCCTTGAAGGCTATGTCTGGACCCCGATTGGCGCGACGGGGCTTGCAATGGTGTTGCTGGGCAATGTGACGATTTTCGCCAGACTGCCGAGATTCATTGTGGCACGAACCAAGACTACCATCGCGAAATAACACATCGGACAATTTGACGATCAAACGGGGCCGCATGTGCCCCGTTTTTTATGTGTTACGTTCATGTCCGAAACTGGCGAGCGTGTGATACCCGATACGCATAGTCTTTGCCGTCATCATCAAACCGACGGAGCCCCGAATGCAGCCCACCAAAGACGCTACACACTCGTCACCACTTGAGAGCCAAACCGTGCCGCGCCCATCCAGCCCGGCCCCGCAAATGGATGGCACAAGCTGGTTGATGCTAATTGTGCTTTCGATCCTGTGGGGAGGATCGTTCTTCTTTACCGAAATTGCGCTTGTTGATTTGCCGCCGCTTACACTTGTGCTGTGCCGGGTAACGATTGCCGCAATAGTTTTGTGGTGGGTGGTCTTGTTGCGCAATATTGCAATCCCGCGTGATCCGAAATTCTGGGGCGCAATCCTGATCATGGGGGCACTTAACAATCTTGTGCCCTTCTCGCTTATTGTCTGGAGCCAAACCCACATCACCAGTGGCCTTGCCGCCATTCTGAATGCCACGACGCCACTTTTTACCCTTATCATCGCCCATCTTGCGACCGATACGGAAAAGCTTAATCTGCGCAAGGCATCGGGTGTTTTGATCGGTTTTGCCGGTGTGGTGATAATCATCGGACTACCTAATCTGCCTAACCCGCAGCCCGGCAGCGATGCAGCATTGGCCTTGCCAACAGCCTCGTGGCTTGCAGCACTCGCGCCGATTGCTGTTCTTTTGGCGGCATTCAGCTATGGCTGTGCCGGGGTGTTTGGCAAACGTTTCGGGGCGACAAACCCGATCCTGACAGCCGCAGCGATGACCAGCGCATCAAGCCTACTGTTGATCCCGCTTGCTGCCATCATTGACACGCCTTGGCGCTTGGCACCCCCGTCCGCCGACGCCATCATGGCGGTCTTTGGTATTGCGGGCCTAAGCACCGCGGCGGCCTATATCCTGTATTTCGCGATCCTCAAACGCGCCGGCGCAAGCAATTTGCTGCTTGTGACCTTTTTAATCCCGGTCAGCGCGATTTTTCTTGGCGTCGGTCTTCTGGGGGAAACACTTTCGGTGCAACAGCTTGTCGGGATGGGCGTGATCGGGGCCGGGTTGGTGGCCATTGATGGACGGTTGATCAGAAAACGGGTGCGATAAAAACAGCGTTGTGGCGGTTTTCATGCCTTATTCGCCTAAGTCCTGCTCATACACCACCCAGTCGGATGCCGTGCCAAGCCGGTCATAAAGCCGCCGCGCTGTTGCGTTATTGGCCGCTGTTATCCAGGCCAACTTGAACCAGCCGCGCGCACGGGCGATTTCATCAAGGCGCACCAGCAAGGCCTGCGCTACGCCCGCACGACGGGATGTTGGGGCGACATAAAGATCATCAAGCTGGCCAAACCATCCCCCGGTCAGGGTTTCGGGCACCGCCCGGTATTGCGCAAAACCGACGACCTGGCCATTTTTCACCGCCAGCAAACATTCCATCGGCCCGTCTGGCTCCATGATCCAACGCCATGCCGTTTCAAGCACCGCGTCAGACGACGCACAGCCGTAAAACGCCATATAGTCGCCAAACAGATCGGCCCAAGCATCGCGGTCGGCTTGGGCTGCGGGACGGATTTCGATTTCGGTTGCATGCCTCATCCGTCTGCATCCCGCCAACCGCCAATGCGATAAAGGTTGGTTCCCCTGGCTTTGGCAGCATACATCGCCTTATCCGCGGTATGGATCAGGGCATCAAGCGCACCGGCATGTTCGGGATAGACCGCAATGCCAAGGCTGGCACCTACTTGATAGGCACGGTGATCGAGTTCCATCGGCATGGAGATGGCGTTAAGAATCTTGTCCGCGATGCCATGAATTTCGGCATCCGTTTCCAGATCTTCCAGAATAATCGTGAATTCATCCCCCCCGATGCGGGCGACAGTATCGGAGGCCCTGACCGCATTGATCAAGCGTTGCCCGGTATTGATCAGGATGCGGTCCCCGGCGGCGTGGCCGAGTTCGTCATTGATCGATTTGAACCCGTCCAGATCAATAAAAACAACCGCAACCCGTGTGTTATGGCGTTTGGCGCGGTCAATTGCCTTTGATAGCCGGTCTTCGAAAATGATCCTGTTTGGCAACCGGGTAAGCGGGTCATTAAAGGCAAGCTCGCGGATCTGGTCGACTTCTGCGCGTTCTTCGGTGATGTCGCGGACAACCCCCATCATTTTGACGATTTGACCATTTTCGTCCTTGATGACATTTCCGGTTTCGCGCAGCCACCGGATGGTTCCATCAGGCCAGACGACCCGATATTCCTCGTCATGGTTTTCACCGGTTTCGATGCAGCGGATTTCCCCTTCACGGACGCGGGCCTTGTCTTCGGGGTGGACTGCCTCGCAGAACAGGGAATAGGACGGCGTTACCTCGCCCGGTTTATAGCCGAACATGCCATAAATGGTGTCAGACCAATACAGTTCGTCCGTATCAATACGCCAGTCCCAGGTGCCCATACGCGCAAAATACTGACTTTGCTTGAAACGCTGTACGTCTTCGCTGCCATCCATTCGAACCGGCGAAAGATCACGCACGATCAGCATGCCGGTATACCGGCTTCTGCCATATGGCCCTAATTGCCGGACTTCTACCGGAAATCGCGCACCGTTCGACCGAACGGCTTCGGTCCGGTACTGGTTTTTCTGGTGCCCGTTGCTTTGGGGGTTGGCATCGCAAGCGGCGGGAATTTCGGGCAGCAGCGCGGCAAGATCAATCCCCGAAACATCACCCGCAGGCCTGTCAAACATCGCTGCTGCTGCGCTATTGAGGTTTCTGACCGCCCCATCAGAACCAAGCATCACAACACCGTCGGACATATTTGCCATCACCGCATCAAATGCATCCAGCTGCGCACGAACCTGCCGGCGCAACCGCGCAGCATAAGCCAACCCGGCAACCGAAATGGTCGCCAGCAAAAGAGAAAAATAAACGGTATAGGGCATCGGTGGGCGAGGGCTTCCCAAACTGTATGTTGCGCAGAGTATAGCTATACTAAAGTAATATGAAAAGCCAGCAGAACAGCTGGCTCACACTTCCGATCCCATCAATCGCGAACCACTATGCGCATAATACGCACAAATATTGACTTCAGCACCATATATGCGCATAATGCGCATATAGAATAAAGGAGGGCCATGGATAGCAGGGAAATACTCAAGCGGCTGAAAGATGATGGCTGGGAAATCGTTCGCACCAAAGGCAGCCACCATCAGCTCACGCACCCGGACAAACCGGGGCGTGTGACAGTGCCCCACCCCAAACGGGATATTCCAAAGGGCACCGTCAAAAGCATTGAAAGGCAATCGGGTATAAGGCTGCTGTGAATGGCTTTCCGGTTCCTGACGGGAAATGGGAAACAGGATTACAACAGAATGAAACAGACCTATTGGGGTTTGGTCCATACCGACGATGACGGCAGCTTCGGGATTTCCTTTCCGGATTTCCCGGGGTGCGTCAGTGCGGCAGATACCATGACAGAATTGGTGGAACTGGGCACAGAGGCCCTTAATTTCCATATCGAAGGCATGCATGCCGATGGCGAAGACATCCCGGCCCCCTCGCCGGTTGTTGAACTTGAAGATGGCGCGGTTGGCATTGTCGCCATTACCGCGACCATTCCGGGTAAAAAGCGCCGGATCAACCTGACGCTTGATGCCAACCTGATTGATTTGATTGAGGCGAAATACGGCAAGCGTGCGGTTTCAAGTTTCCTTGAGGAAGCGGGGCGGAAGGCGCTTTGACGCCAAACGGTGCCGGGAACCCTCCCACCTTGGCTTGACACTCGAACAATTTTGTTCGAATGTAATTTCATCAGCACGTTCGGGGGAAGGCTGAATGAATGGCAATGAACTGATGCGAAAGCTCAGGAAATATGCCAAGGCGCGCGGGTTGGACCTCGCATTCGAGGCACATCGCGGCAAGGGGTCGCACGGCACGGTGTATCTGGGACATCATCGTACCACCCTGAAAGACCGCAAAAAGGAAATCAGCCCCGGCTTGCTCAATAGCATGCTGAAGGATCTCGGCATTGATCCGAAGGATATCTGATATCCGGTGATCCACATCCAATGAATGGAAGAAAGAAATGCGTTTTAGTTACCCCGTTGATCTCAGCGACGATGGCGCAGGCGGCGTTTTGGCGGTTATTCCCGATATCACCGGCTGCGCAACCGATGGCGCGACAGAGCAGGAAGCTCTCAGCAATAGTGCCGATGCGCTTGAAGAAGCCATTGCCGCCGCGATGATGGCAAAGGAAGATATCCCGATGCCCTGCCCCGCCAACGGACGCCCGACCGTCACCCTTGGCACACTCATGGCCGCAAAGGCAGCCCTTTACATCACCATGCGCGAAACTGGTACGAGCAACACCGCCCTTGCCAACAGGATGGGCCTTGCCGAAACCGAAATACGCCGCATGCTTGATCCGCGTCATGCAACGAAGATCGGGCGGTTGGAAGAAGCTCTGGCTTTGTTAGGGCGGAGGATTTCTGTGGTGGTGGAGGCGGCTTAGTGGGGGCTAGTATTCTGGAAAACAACTATGTCCCTTTTTTCCCGAAGCGCTCGCAGGGACCATCTTGGCTGTCTGGGAAAAGCTCAAGAATTCATGGCAATGTAGTTCTCGAACCGTTGCATATGCTCGTCGACGTAGTTAAGCACATCATCCAATTCCCAATTCGGGTTAAGGTTTGCGATATAAAGCGCTTGCTCCAAGTCCTTGTAAATCCTGATCAATTCCGAGCTGATAATTTCACTTGGAATTGGAGGCATGTTGTTCAAATGGGCAAGAGCCATTTCTCTAAATTGATCGACTTTTGTCGGACCAAAACTGGAGCCATCTTTTCGGTTAAACGTAAAGATGCCCTGACCACCATCAAGACTATGGTTCGCTCTGCCTAAAAACCCCCAGACATCTTGACCTGCATATTTCACATCATACTGAAACTGAATATGCAGAGCTTTGCGTCGCTCTTTGAACGGTATCAGAGCGCCTTGATATGCCAACCAGCCACCCAAGATGGCAGCAGCACCTGCAACAAGCGTCTCCCATTCCGTACCACGCTGCTCTCCAGGTGGAGGCGAATCAAGTGCTGCCACGTAGCCAATGAAGCACCCAACCAGCAAACAAGAACTCACGACCCCAAGAAATTTATCGGCTCGCATCGCCCCCCCCCTTTTGCGAATGATCAGAAATTTAACTATCGCCAAAGTAGCAGGAACAAACAATGCCTGAACAAACCAAGTGGAACAAAATCGAAGATGCACTCAAAGGACAGAGAAAAGGGGACGAGAGAAAAGGGGACGAGAGAAAAGGGGACAAATTTATTTAATCCGCAGAAACCCCAATCACCCCTCAGGCAAACAAACCGGAGGGAATTGTAAAAACCAGCCTTTGGGCTGCTTTTTATCCTTGGGCTACGCCCGGCGGACCGTTGCGCGGTTCGCGCAACGTCTCTCGAAAGCTGCGTGCCTCGCTTTCTCGCGAACCCACGGGGGTCAAGCCCTCTCCTGCCGCGTACGAATCAAAGAAGCCCTGAACCGTTTGGTTCAGGGCTTCTTTGATTGGTAGCGGAGGAGGGACTTGAACCCCCGACACGCGGATTATGATTCCGCTGCTCTAACCAGCTGAGCTACTCCGCCACAAGAGAATTTGTGGTGTTCCGCTGTGTTCGGAACGAGGCGGTTTTTAAGTCAGGGAGCCGTCCCCGTCAAGCGCCTTTTTGACGATTTTGTCAAAAAACATTGTCCCGAAACCGGCGAGCGAGGAACATGCGCCCTCGCCCGCCGTAATCGTTGATGTCCGCAATCGGCCTAGGCTGCGCTTGCCGTATTGCCAATCAGCTCTTCACGGGTGATCCAGCCGCCCCCAAGAACGCGTTCACCCTGATAGAAGACACCGGCCTGCCCCGGTGCGATGCCGAACTGGGCATCATGCAATTCAATGCGGGCTTCGCCGGTTGCTTCGGGGAACACGGTTGCCGTGGTCGGTTGCATGGCCGAACGCAGTTTGACTTCGACCTCAACCCCGTTTTCGTCAATTCGGTCGCCATCAAGCCAGTTGAGCTCTTTGACATAGACCATCTTTTTGGCAAGGGCGGCTTTGGGGCCGACAATGACCTGACGTTTTTCGGGCGAGAGTTTGACAACATAAAGCGGTTCTGCCGTCCCCCCGATATTAAGCCCGCGCCGCTGCCCGACGGTATAATGGATCAGGCCCCGATGATCGCCGAGCACATTGCCATCAAGATCAACGATTTCGCCCGGCTCACCGGCCTCGGGCCGGAGGCGTTCGACCAGACGGGCATATTTGCCATCCGGAACAAAACAGATATCCTGACTATCAGGCTTGTCGGCAACTTCAAGGCCGAACTTGGCGGCAAGCGCACGGGTTTCGGCCTTGCTCATCAAATGGCCCAGCGGGAAGCGCAGAAAATCAAGCTGTTCCTGGGTTGTGGTAAACAGGAAGTAGCTTTGATCGCGGTTGGGATCGGCCGCACGATGAAGTTCGGCCCGGCCATTGGCCCCCAGTTTACGCTGCACATAATGGCCGGTCGCCATGCAATCCGCCCCCAGATCATAAGACGTTTCAAGCAGATCGCGGAATTTGACCGTCTGATTGCACTTCACGCACGGGATCGGGGTTTCGCCGCGCATATAGCTATCGGCAAAATCATCAATCACTTCTTCGCGAAAGCGGGATTCGTAATCAAGCACATAATAGGGAATGTCGATATCCTCGGCCACTTTGCGCGCATCATAAATATCGCGCCCGGCACAGCAGGATTTCGCACGGGTGGGCGCATTGGCACCCATATCATAAAGCTGAAGCGTAATGCCGACCACGTCATAGCCTTCTGATTTCAGAAGGGCTGCAACGGCCGAGCTATCCACCCCGCCCGACATGGCAACAACCACGCGGGTATCTTCCGGGGCTTTGTCAAAGCCAAGAGAGTTCATTTTCTTTCTCACCCATCCGTGGGTCAAGGCCACGGCGACAAGAGGTTAATTCAATACACACCCAATGGTGCGATGGATGCCCGTACCCGCCTACGCGGGCACAGGCTCTTCGCGGGCATGACGAATAGTTAAATGTACTGTCATTCCCGCGCAGGCGGCAATCCAACGAGCAACGGGCGGCGCATCCGCCACCCGCAAAATATCGTTCGGGCTTATATAGGCGATCTTGCCCTATTTTGCCAGATCAAGTCCCATCTGCCAGAAATCGGCTTCAAGGCGGCTTGCCATGGCAAAGGTTTCAACCAGCCCTTCAAGGCGGCGATGCCCGCCGCGCGTGGCCGATGTATGTTCAAGCAATTCGATCTCGGCCTTTGCCACGTCCTGGAATTCATCGGACGCATACATTTCAATCCAGGCACGATACGGATTGCCGTCAAGCCTTGTATCAGAACTTGCCATCAAGCGGTTTGCGATTTCGGCATAACCCACCATACAGGGCATCAATGCCACCTGAAGATCGACTACATCGCCCTGATGACCACGATCAAGCACATAGCGGGTATAGGCGATGCAGGCGCGTGCCTCTGGCTGGGCGGTGATGTCGGCCTCGCTCAAGCCCCAGCCTTCGCAGAATTCCAGATGCAGCTTCATTTCCATATCAAGGATCGCATGCACAGTTGCAGAAAACTGCCGCATCGCATGCAGGTCTTCGGCCTTATAGGCCGCCAGCGCATAGGCCCGCGAAAACTGGATCAGAAACAGGTAATCCTGAATAAGGTAATGTTTGAATGCGGCTTCGGGCAGTGTGCCGTTGCCAAGCTGTTTGACGAAGTCATGACAGACATAACTTTGCCATGCGTCAGGCGCACAGGTCCGCAATTTGCCAAACAGGCTGTCGACCGGGATGATATCGGTGAAGGTGGCGCTCATGGTGTCCTGCCCTGCACTTCTGGTTGGGGATATGAAAAGGCCAGCCGACGGAAGATGCCCGGGCTGGCCCACTAATATCAAGTCACATGATCGGCGTTACTCTGGACTCCCGCCTTCGCGGGCGTGACATCAATGAGGGTCGTCATGCCCGGGCTGGCCTGTATTGATGCCGGTTCTGCCGGACGGGATTCCCGCCTGCGCGGGAATGACGTGATTTGGGTGCCGTCACTTCCGCGAAGGCGGGCGTCCAGTTACAAGTCCTAATCTTCGCGTTCGTCGATCCAGGCCATCTGGATGGCTTCGAGAATCTTTTCGTTCGATTTCTCGGGATCGTCTTCGAACCCTTCAAGCTCGGTGACCCATTTATGCAGGTCGGTAAAGCGCAGGTTGAGGTTGTCCTTATCGGGGTGGGCTTCCTCAAGCTCGATCGCGATGTCCTGAATGTCTGTCCAACGCATATCCGTCTCCTTTGGCGCCGGGCGATTGATCGCCCGGACAGCAGAAGGTGAAACTTACTTGTCGACCATCATATTGCGGGTCGCCGCCGGCAGCTTGACGCGCAGGCCGTCGAGTTCGTCGCTCATGATGATCTGGCAACCAAGGCGGGACGTTTCGGTCAGACCGAAAGCAAGATCCAGCATGTCTTCTTCGTCTTCGGACGGTTCGTCAAGTTTGTCGAACCAGTCTTCATCCAGAACAACATGGCAGGTAGAGCATGCCAGCGAACCTTCGCACGCACCTTCAAGGTCAATGCCATTCTTGTGGGCAGCTTCCAGAACGGACAGGCCGTCGGCAACGTCGAATTCCTTTTCGGTGCCATCGGGCTCAACAAAAACGATCTTAGGCATCTGTGCCTTTCTCCTCGTAAAACTTTTTCGTTCGATCTCTGTGTTGCGCGCCTTCGGCGCGCCTTGTCCGACCTGACCTTTGGCGGTTGCACGGGACAATCGCCGCAAGTGGCCGGTTTGTCAATTATGCCTGTCGCAAATCAGTTCACTTCATCGACATTTTGTCCGGCAAGTGCCTGACGGATGCGACTATCCATGCGGGCTTCGGCAAACGGGCGGGACGCATTTTCAAGCGCCTCGGCCGCTTCATTGATCGCATCGCGATCATCGCCAGCCATCACCGTTTCAAGATTGGCAATCGCGGCTTTGATGCTGGCTTCGTTTTCGGCGGTCAAAAGCGCGCTGTCGGCTTCCATCGCGGCCGTCACCGCCAGAATGTTGCGGCGTGCCTCAACGCGGGCCTCGGTCAGGACGCGCATTTCCATGTCTTCGCGGGCATGAACCATGCTATCGCGCAACATGGTCGCCATATCACTTTCATTGATGCCATAGGTCGGCTTGACCGCGACTTCCTGTTCGGTACCCGTGGTTTCTTCGCGGGCCGAAACAGTCAACAGGCCATCGGCATCGACATTGAACTGCACGCGAATACGCGCGGCCCCTGCGGCCATCGACGGAATACCGGTCAGAACAAAGCGCGCAAGCGACCGGCACTGATCGACCATTTCGCGTTCGCCCTGCACCACATGGATCATCATCGCCGACTGGCCATCCTGATAAGTGGTGAATTCCTGGGCCTTGGCGACGGGGATCGGGGTGTTGCGATCAATGACCTTTTCAACAATCCCGCCCATGGTTTCAAGCCCCAGCGACAACGGCGTCACATCAAGCAAAAGGTTATCCGACCCGCCTGTAAGGGCCTCTGCCTGAAGGGCGGCCCCAAGGGCAACAACTTCGTCCGGGTCGATATCGGAAAGCGGTTCCTGTTCAAACAGATCGGCCACGGCCTTGCGCACGGCAGGCACACGGGTTGACCCGCCGACCAGAACGACACCCTTGACGTCCTCGGGCAGGATGTCTGCATCGTCAAGGACCTGTTCGGTGATCGCGGTCGTGCGTGCGACCAGCTTGGCGATCATGGCATCGAACTGATCACGGGTAACAGTATGGTTTGTTTCCGTGCCGTTAAGGGCGACGGTGACATCAACACTGTCCTGATCGCTAAGGCCTTCTTTGAGCGCACGGGCGGTTTTCAACAGGCGTTTGGCATCCGACGCATCAAGATCATCAGCCGCACCGCCTTCCTTGCGTTCTGCCAGAAGATGTTCGGCAATCGCGTGGTCGAAATCATCGCCACCAAGGGCGGCGTCACCGCCGGTTGCCTTGACCTGAAAGACGCCCTTTTGCATCTTGAGCAACGAGATATCAAACGTCCCGCCGCCAAGGTCATAAACGGCATAAAGCCCCTCTGCCCCGTTATCGAGGCCATAGGCAAGGGCCGCTGCGGTCGGTTCATTGACCAGACGCAGGACTTCGATCCCGGCAAGCTTGGCGGCATCCTTGGTTGCGGTGCGCGCACCATCATCGAAATAGGCCGGCACCGTGATCACGGCTTTTTCAACCGGCTTATCAAGGCTTTCTTCGGCGCGCGCGCGCAAGGCCCGCAAAATATCGGCCGAAACTTCGACCGGGGTCAGAACCCGATTGCCAACATTCAGGCGCACCATCATCGGTTCGCCTTTTCCGGTTTCGGATTTTTCCGGCAGCTCGACATGATAGGGCAACGTGCCCGCCACGGATTTGACATCCTCAAGTCCACGCCCCATCAGGCGTTTGACCGACGATACCACGCGGCTGGCATCGGTATTGATGTGATCGCGGGCCGCTTCGCCAACCACCGGCGCGTCATCACCATAATAGACAACAGATGGCACAATCGCATTGCCGCCAGATTTATCACGCAGGACTTCGGGCTTTTCCGCGTTGGAAACGGCAACAACCGAGTTGGTGGTTCCAAGGTCGATCCCGACAGCGACCTGACGATCTTCCTCGTGGGGAAGCGGCGTTTCGCCCGGTTCGTGGATTTTCAGCAAAGCCATTCTTAAGTCCAGTTTTCTTGGCCGGTTTCAGAAACCGGTTTCTCAGATCAGGTTGGTGGCGATGATCAGGCTGCGGCCAGACGCGATTTTTTCGCGCGCGCTTCCTCGGTCATCTTCATAAGGTATCTCAGACGGGTGGCCAGTTTTTTGGCCGCGTCATAGGATTGGTTGTCAAAGGCAGCGCCAAGATCCTTTTCACAGGCACGCGCCTGTTTGCGGGTATCCTTGATGATGGCATCAATGGTGATTTTGTCATCCGCATCGTCAAGGGCTTCGCGCATTTCCATCGCTTCCATCAGAAGTTCCGGATCATTGACGGTATGGCCTTCGCCGCCTTCGGGTTCGTGTCCTGCCTGACGCAGCATGTAATGCGCGCGCGCCACCGGATTTTTCAACGTTTCAAACGCTTCATTCAAACTCGCCGCCTGTTGCGACGACAGGGCCTGTTCACGGCCCGACCGGGATGCAAACCGGTCAGGATGCAGCATTTGCTGTTGTTTAAGGTAAGTTGCTTCCATCGCATCGACATCAACGTCAAAGCTGTGTTCCAGCCCGAAACGGGTGAAATGATCGAGCTGGCCCGGAGCCTGAATAGCATTACAGGTCTCGCAAAACAGCGCGCTGGCCGCGACGGGGCCCTTGCAGGACCAACAAACCTTGTGGGCAGATTGTTCGGTATTGCTCACGCGATGCACTTCCGAGGATAAAAAACAAAACAAATCAGTTCGAAAAGGTGATCGTCATAAAGTGACGACACCCTGTTTAGTCGATGACCCCGGCGATATCGCCAGGGTCATGACCATTTGGAAAGCGGGGAAAGCCCGGCCTGATCAGACGTGGAAGGATTCCCCGCAACCGCAACGACCTTTTTCGTTGGGATTGCGGAAAACAAAGCCTTCTTCCATCTTGTTGACCTCGTAATCCATCTCTGTGCCAAGCACGAACATGATGGCTTTGGGGTCGATCAGGATTCTCACGCCGTCTTCGAGCTCGACAACTTCTTCGAAGCCGTCAGCAGCATCGGCATATTCCAGCGTGTAGGACAGGCCCGAGCACCCTTTGCTGCGCACACCAAGCCGGATGCCGTGCGAAGGTTTCCCGCGGCTATCAAGCAGCGCCTTGATGTGATCAAGGGCCGTTGGTGTAACAGAAATCGGTGACGGTAGAGCCATTTTATTCTCCCAAAATTCCAGAAACGATGGGGATCGAACGCTGCTTATTCAGCAGCGTCAGCCACGCCGTTTTTGGTTTTATAGTCGCTGATTGCAGCCTTGATCGCGTCTTCTGCCAGGATCGAGCAGTGAACCTTAACCGGCGGAAGAGCGAGTTCTTCGGCAATCTGCGAGTTCTTGATCGAACCGGCTTCGTCAAGCGACTTGCCCTTGACCCATTCGGTGATCAGCGAGCTTGAAGCAATCGCCGAACCACAGCCAAAGGTCTTGAACTTTGCATCTTCGATGATGCCTTCCGGGGTCACTTTGATCTGCAGCTTCATAACGTCGCCACATGCCGGCGCGCCAACAAGGCCCGTCCCGACAGATGCTTCGTTTTTGTCCATGGAACCGACGTTGCGCGGGTTTTCGTAATGGTCGATCAGCTTTTCACTATAAGCCATGATAGGAATCCTCCTAAAAGTCTGGTGTCTCTCTCACGAGATTGATTACGTCAAACGTTTATGTTCGGTCTTGCTTAGTGTTCAGCCCATTCGATCGACTTGATGTCGATACCTTCCTGCGCCATTTCCCAAAGCGGGCTCATTTCACGCAGACGTTCTACTGCGGTGCAGATCGCGTCAATCGCTTCGTCGAGCTCTTCCTTGGTGGTATAGCGGCCAATGCCGATACGAAGGGATGTGTGAGCCAATTCTTCGTCAACACCAAGCGCACGCAGAACATAAGACGGCTCCAGCGAGGCCGAGGTGCAGGCAGAACCCGATGACACGGCAATGTTCTTGATGTCCATCAGAAGGCTTTCACCTTCGACATAGGCAAACGAGATGTTCAGGTTGCCGCAAACACGTTCGTTTTCGTCACCATTGACATAGATGTCATCAAGGCGGTCACGGAAACGTTGCAACGTATAGTCACGCAGTTCCTGAATGCGGGCGTTTTCTTCGGCCATCTCGTTTGACAGAATGTCACAGGCCTTGCCAAGACCGACGATCAACGGGGTCGGCAGCGTACCCGAACGCATGCCACGTTCCTGACCACCACCGGTGATCTGGGCAATAACACGCACACGCGGACGACGGCGAACATAAAGCGCACCAACGCCTTTCGGGCCATAGATCTTGTGACCGGAAATCGACATCAGGTCGATTTTCATGTCTTCAACATCAAGGTCGATCTTGCCAACCGCCTGCGCACAGTCGGTGTGGAAGAAGACTTTGCGTTCACGGCAGATTTCGCCGATTTCCTTAAGCGGCTGAATAACACCGATTTCGTTGTTCACACCCATGACGGACACAAGTGCGGTTTCATCGGTGATGGCAGCCTTGAGTTCTTCAAGGTCGATCAGGCCGTTTTCCTTAACGCCAAGATAGGTCACTTTGTAACCTTCCTGTTCAAGGTGGCGGGCACTGTCGAGCACGCATTTATGTTCGGTCACGACCGTGATCAGGTGCGGTTTTTTCTTGCCATAGAATTTCATCACACCTTTCAGTGCGAGGTTGTTTGATTCCGTCGCACCGGATGTAAAGATGATTTCCTTGGCAGATGCGCCGATGATCTTGGCCACCTGACCACGTGCCACTTCGACCGCGTCTTCGGCTTCCCAGCCAAAGCTGTGGTTGCGCGAATGCGGGTTGCCGAATTTCTCGGTGAAATAGGGCAGCATTGCCTCAACGACCCGCGGGTCGGTCGGCGTCGTCGCCTGGTAGTCCAGATAGATCGGCTTTGCTTTAAGCTCGTTCATTTTAAAGGCTTCCTCACTCACTCTTTCTTAGGCAGCGTGACGCGCTTTCTTACGCGCTGCATTACCCCTCATCCGGCTCCAAACACGGATAAATGTATCGATATCTTCGCTGGTTGTTTCCAACCCCAGACTGACCCGAATGGCCGAGCCGGGCTCTTCCACACCCATTTCCTTAAGCACGTGACTTTCACGCACCTTGCCTGATGAACAGGCTGATCCCGAACTGATGGCAACACCGGCCAGATCCAGCGCCATGACCTGGGTTTCCCCGGGCATTCCTGGCAAGATCAGGCAACTTGTATTGCCCAGTCGCTCCGTTCCCTTTGCAGCAATCCGAAGCTCTGGGGCGACGGATGCCAATTCTGTTTCAAGACGGTCGCGCAAGGCCGCAATATCCGTCATCTTTGCCATGTTGGCTTCGGCCCGTTTGGCCGCGGCATCAAAACCCGCGATCCCGATAACGTTTTCCGTGCCACCACGGCGGTATTTTTCCTGTCCGCCCCCCCGGATCTGGGGAACCAGCATCACACCGGGCGCAATCGCAAGGGCACCGATCCCCTTGGGGCCGCCGATCTTGTGGGCCGAAATCGACACCATATCAACCAGCAACCGCCCCATATCGACAGGGACACGACCAAGTGCCTGTACCGCATCACAATGGACCTTGGCACCATATTCACGGGCCAGCAGGCCAACCTTGGCTACGGGCTGAATAACACCGGTTTCATTATTGGCCTGCATGACCGAAACCAGAACCTTTTGGCCCGCCTCGGATGCGTCTCTGAGCATCGTTTCAAGTGCGGCCAGATCAATCACGCCATTTGCATCAACCGGGATGCGTTTGGCATCCGGTCTTGCCTCGATCACCGAAGGATGTTCGACCGCACTGGTAAATACGGTGACATCCTCAAGGCCATTCAGCGCAAGGTTGTTGGCCTCTGTCCCGCCGCTGGTGAAGATGATCCGTTCGGAATCACCGCCCAGCATATCGGCAACGGTGCGTCTTGCATGATCAATAATCTTGCGGGCCGCACGGCCACTTGCATGAACCGAAGACGGATTACCTGCAACATCCATCGCCGCAAGCATGGCCTGCTTTGCATCACTGCAAAGCGGTGCGCTGGCGTTGTAGTCGAGGTAAATCTGATCGGCCATCAGTTTAAAATCATCCTTATTTGCATCTGCCCTTGATATAGCGGGGCGGTTACTGTGCCGCAACCTGTGACGGTTCTTCGATCTGGGTTGTTTTGCCCGGAAACGCACGCAGCGTTCCGCTGACATTGCGATCCACAACATCTGCAAGACTGACCGAGGCCAGGTACAGATAAATCTGATTGCCAAGTTCTTCCCACAATTCATGGGTCTGGCAGCGCCCCTTGTTCGCCTTGCAGCCCTTGGGAGAGCCGGATTTACAACGGGTTGCACGGATCGGCTCATCAACAGCCAGAATAACATCGGCAACGCGGGTTTCTGTGGCTTCGCGCGCCAGAAGATATCCACCGCCCGGGCCACGCACCGAACGGACCAAGCCGCCTTTGCGCAGTTTGCCAAACAGCTGTTCAAGATAAGACAGCGAAATTTCCTGACGGTCCGCAATATCGGCAAGTGCGACCGGCCGGTCCTTGCTGCTTTCAGCGAGATCGACCATCGCCATCACGGCATAGCGGCCTTTGGTACTCAGCTTCACGGTTCGTCCTCCTGCCTTGCTTTGGGGCTACCCCACAAGCGGGCTTGTTTTCTTTTCACATTGCACGGTGGCGCAAATCCTAGTCAGTCCGATGACGCGACGATACGCGGCTTTTCTGGCGCAGTGTCGGTTGCGGTTTTGCCGGCCTTTTCGGCTTCGAGTTCTTCGACCTTGCCACGCAGCGCACGAACTTCACGGCCCAATTCATCAAGGGCACGTGCCACGGGATCGGGCAAATCCCCCAACGGCGTACCATAGGCGCAGAACCTGTCATCCTGTTCACGACGCACCATCTTGGCGGGAATGCCCACCACGGTCGCACCTTCGGGAACCTCGGAAAGCACAACGGCATTGCCACCGACACGGGCATTTTTATGCACAGTGAAAGGTCCTAGAATTTGCGCACCGGAACCGACAATCACACCATCTTCAAGGGTCGGGTGACGTTTCAGGCCACGCTGACCATCACTGTTTACACTAGGTGATGTGCCGCCAAGGGTAACCCCCTGATACAGGGTCACATCATCACCGATTTCGGCTGTTTCACCAATCACGACACCCATGCCATGATCGATAAAGAAGCGCTTGCCGATCTTGGCCCCGGGATGAATTTCAATCCCGGTCAACCAGCGCATGATCTGCGAAAGGAACCTTGCGGTCAGGCGAAATCCGCGCTGCCACAGCCAGTGAGTCCCGCGATAACCCATGATCGCATGAAACGCCGGATAGCTGATCACGACTTCCCAGCGGGATCGCGCCGCAGGGTCGCGCGCAATCATCGCGTCAATTTCCTGACGAATTAGCTTGAACATGGGGCGGTCCACTGTGTAATTAGTATCTTCGATTCCCGGCAACCGCACCTATCCCCACCATCGCAACAACGGCGAAAACGGGTGAAACAGGCACCATCGGGTTAGCCGGAATATAGGATAACCGAGTAACTTGGTCAAGTATTTGCCCAAAGCAATTTATGCGCAATTACGATAAAACATACAAAAAAACTCGGATATTTTTGTTACACACATCTTTCCATTCGTGGACAGGAGCAGTCTGATCCATGCCTGAGGTCATTTTTAACGGCCCCGAAGGTCGCCTTGAAGGTCGCTACCACCATAACGGCGCTGACGATTCGCCCATCGCACTTATTCTCCATCCGAGCCCGCAACAGGGCGGCACAATGAACAACAAGCTGTGCTTTAACATGTTTAACATGTTCAAGGATCGCGGCTACTCCGTCATGCGGTTCAACTTCCGCGGTGTCGGCCGCTCGCAAGGGGTGTTCGATCAGGGGATCGGCGAACTTTCGGATGCCGCATCCGCGCTTGACTGGATGCAGACCTATAACGCCAATGCACGCGCGACCTGGGTTGCCGGTTATTCTTTCGGTTCGTGGATCGGGATGCAACTTTTGATGCGTCGCCCGGAAATTGACGGCTTTATTTCCGTCGCAGCCCCGGCAAGCGAGCATGATTTCACGTTCCTCGCCCCCTGCCCGTCATCGGGAATTCTGATCCACGGGTCGCAGGACACCAACATTCCCATTGCCTCGGTCAACAAGCTTGCTGACAAGCTGAACGCCCAGAAAGGCATTGAAGTTGACATGTGCACCATCGAAGGGGCCGATCACTATTTTGCCAAACAGCAAGATGACGTGATCAAGCATTCGGCCGCCTATCTTGATAAGCGCGGCGCATAATCAATCCGCCGTTACGAACTGCATATAGCGAAAGGCCGCCGGATCAGGCGGCCTTTTTTGCGTGATAGAGCTTTCCACCGCAACAAGGATGCGGCACCCCCGTGGTCCCCGGAAAACTGAGCGGCAATTCGCAAAGATGGCGCACAGCCAGAAAACCAAAACATTCCGCCTCGACCGCATCGCCATCCCAGTTCAACTCATCAACCGACCGAACCGGAACACCAAGACGGCTGGCCAGAGTTTCCATGATGTAATCATTGTGCCGTCCGCCCCCACAGACAAACCAGCTTTTGGGGGATGCAGGCAGATGGTTCACCCCGGCAACAATGGCGGCAACCGTACAGTTGGCAAGTGTTGCCGCCCCGTCAGCGACATTCAGCTTCGCCTCGGTAACAAGTCCGTCAATACGTGCGGCCATGTCTTCGCGATCAAGCGATTTCGGTGGAACGCGGTCGAAATACGGATCTTCAAGAAATTTGACCTCGACCATCGGATCGGCAATCCCCGACGACGCCGTTGCACCATTCAGATCAACCGGATTGCCGGTATGGCGCAACATCCAGTCATCAAGCCGCGCATTGCCCGGCCCGCAATCAAATGCCAAAAGCATATCATCAGCATCGATATATGTGACGTTGGAAACCCCGCCAATATTCAGAACGGCAACAGGCAATTCGACACCCGCACTTTTGATCAGCGCCGCGTGATAGACCGGTGCCAGCGGCGCGCCCTCCCCCCCGGCGGCAACATCAGCCAGCCTGAAATCCGCCACCACCGGAATACCGGTTTTCTCCGCCAGCATATGCGGGGTTCCGATCTGGCGCGTTATGCCATTGGCCGGTTCATGAAACACAGTCTGACCATGAAAGCCGATCACACCGATGTTGTCAGCCGAAAGACCTGTTTTATCCAGCAACATGTTAACAGCACCAACATGCACCTGCGTCAGATCATCGGCCACCACATGCTCGGTATTGGTCGCACTACGATTCCCAAAACAGGCCCGCATCCGTTCGCGCAGTTCCGGAGCATAAGGCACAAAAACAGATTGCCCCGAACGACGGACTTCAACACCATTCGTTTCAACCAAGGCAGCATCAACCCCGTCAAGGGAGGTGCCGCTCATCATACCGATTGCTGTTATCCAGCCATGTGTCATGTCGTGCTCCGTGCGCGATAATTGTTGGTTTGGCGCAGCCTAACGGGAAATTATCGCGAATTCGTTACCGGGATGGCTGGTCTGCTCGCCGATGCGTTGCCGAGCGGATGTTTTCTGTGCTAGATCATCGCCTCCGCATATCATGCGGATCCGATTTTCTATCACAACCAACATAGCGCAAAAACCATGACTGAACTGAAGTCTGATTTTCTCCGCGTCATGAATGACCGCGGTTATATCCACCAATGTACTGATCTTGAAGGTCTTGATGCTTATGCGTCGGATAACACGGTGGTGTGCTATGTGGGCTATGATTGCACTGCAGACAGCCTGCATGTCGGGTCGCTTGTTTCGATCATGATGCTGCGCTGGTTGCAGAAAACCGGCCACAAACCGATCGTCCTGATGGGCGGCGGAACCACCCGTGTTGGTGACCCGACCGGTCGTGACGACGCGCGCCCGGTTCTGACCGATGAAATCATCGAAGCCAACATGGCCGGGATCAAAAAGGTATTTCAGCAGTTCCTGACATTTGGCGATGGCCCGACCGATGCGGTCATGGTCAACAATGCTGACTGGCTTGATAAGCTGAATTACATCGAATTCCTGCGTGATTTTGGCCGTCATTTTTCGGTCAACCGTATGCTGAGCTTTGACTCGGTCAAGCTGCGCCTGGATCGTGAACAGTCGCTGAGTTTCCTTGAATTCAACTATATGATCCTGCAGGCCTATGACTTTGTCGAACTGAACCGCAAATACGGCTGCACATTGCAGATGGGCGGATCGGATCAGTGGGGCAACATCGTCAATGGTGTTGAACTTGGCCGCCGTATTGATGAGAAATCGCTGTTCGGCCTGACCACGCCGCTGATGACCACCGCATCGGGTGCGAAGATGGGCAAAACGGCCGCCGGGGCGGTATGGTTGAACGAAGAACGGCTGTCTTCCTATGACTACTACCAGTTCTGGCGCAACACCGAAGATGCCGACGTGATCAAGTTCATGCGCCTGTTTACCGAAATGCCGCTTGAGCAGATCGAAGAATATGCCAAACTTGAAGGATCACAGATCAACGAAGCCAAAAAGGTTCTGGCATTCGAGGCCGTCAAGCTGTGCCGTGGCGAAGAAGCAGCCCTTGCGGCGGCGGAAACCGCGCGCAAAACCTTTGAAGAAGGTGTTCTGGCCGATGATCTGCCGACCGTGGAAATCGCCCAAGCAGATCTTGATGCCGGTATCCCGGCCTTTGATCTTTTCCGTCGTGCCGACCTTGCCAAATCAGGCGGCGAGGCGCGCCGCCTGATCAAGGGTGGTGGTGCCAAAATCAATGACGAAAAAGTCAGCGACGAAAACGCAGTCGTCAATGCAGATGCGCTTAATTCTGATGGCGTGATCAAGGTTTCAGCTGGCAAGAAACGCCACGTTCTGATCAAGCCGATCTGATCTGATCAGAACGAAACAGCATCAGACACCCAAAAGCCCCGCCATCATTGATGTGCGGGGCTTTTTTGTATCGGGCGTCTTACCCCGGTTCGGCCCCCGTAATCAGATTACGAAATACACCGGGTACAAAGGTCGATAGCGGATTAACGGCAATATCAGGATCATTCAGATCGCCTTCAACCGTATATGTCGGCGCAAAGATTCCCCCGCCTTCTTCCCCCACCAGAAGATCACCAAGGATCGGTATCGCCCCAAGCGCGGAATTCAGCGCATAGATCGGCACGATCGATCCGGCCAGCCGGATTTCCGATTTTGCCAGATCAATCGACCCATTTGCCGTTACACCGACAGCCGCGCCATTGGCCGCAACTTTGGACAGCGACAGCACATCATTGACATAGGTGAATTCCCCATTGAGTTCGGTAAAGGAAATGCCATTGCCCTGCAACACGTCCCCAAGACCGGTCAGGGATGCGGCACTTAACACGCGGGCAGCGATCGGGGCGTTGACCACGCTGAATTCGCCAAGGCGGACCTGACCGGAAAATGGCTGTGCGGCATCACGTTCATCGACCGTGCCTTCGATCATCAATTCCCCGCCCAGAAGATTTTCATACATATCAACAGCCCGCATGAACCGACCGGCATTGACTGTGGTGAGTGTGACTTTGCGGGTTTCGATATCGGTACGGGTCACTTCGACTGAAAGGTTGTCACGTTCGCCAAGTGCTCCGGTCAGGAATATGCGATCCCAATCCTGCCCGACTGTTTGAATGGACCCGGTAACATCGGCAAGCAATTCACCATTGGCCATGACCATTTGTTCGATATCGAGAAACACCTTGGTGGTGCCACCGCTTCGATCTGCGCGCTGACCGATCCCGCCACTATTGGGGCCTGAAGATGGCCCGTCTTGGGATATGTCGGCTTCATCGTCGTCCTTGATGATCCAGGGGGTCGCAATCAGTTGACGCGCCTTGATATCAAGTTCGCGATCATTGTTGGTCTGGCTTAGAATTATTCTGGCATCATGCAAAAGCGGTTCTTCGTCTTTTAACAGGAAGCCATCACCTTCGAGCATGACAAGAATGGTCTGTTGTGCTGCCTCTGCCGGATCTGCGGGCTCTGTCGGGGCAGTCGGGTCGTTTTTGTCTGTTTCTTCGACCGAAGCGGTTTCGATGAAAGGTCGCAGATCGAATTGTGATCCACGCAAATCAACGACAACCCGGCCATCATTTTCCATCCGCACAGATCCGGCTAGCCCGGTATTTTGCCGGAACCGGGTATCTTCGAGCTCAAAAGCCCATTGGTCATCTGTGCTGTCGGGCGCACGCCATCTGCCCTGCCCTTTGCTTTGAAGTGCTGGCGCAGAAACCGAAAAACTGTTTAGCGCCCCACCACCATCATACCCGATTGAAAGATCAAAACGGGCCGTGGCATCCGCACCAGGATGTTTGCGGTAATTGATATTTTCAAGTGCGAGGGCAACATCAACATTTGCCAGATCGACATCCCCGATCACGCGCACCTGGTTCGCCGCAACCCGGATATCAAGTTTACCGTTGGCCATGCCACTCAGATACGGTGACGGGTCAATTTCGATATCGGGCAGAACGCCAAGATCAAGATCACCTGACAACTGATAACGGCTTTGCACCGCGCTATCACTGGCAAAGGTTTCAACCCAGTTGATCGTGGTCGTACCGTTGCCGACCGTTGCCGTCCCGCCAAGTTCCAACCCGGTGGTATTGACCTGCAATTCAAAGCTTCCATCGGCAATATCCATGCCGCGAAAAGCATCGACAATCCCGGCATTTTCAATGCGTGCCGCCGCCGCGACATCCACGTCATCAAAGGTCACATCACGCAAAAGCGGGAAATGCAAACGCACGCGTGTGGCCTGATCGCCGCTAATGCGGGCCGGGTCAATACCAAGGCGACTGGCAAAACCAAGCGGCTTTGCCTCGATCAGTTCAAGCGCCTTGCGTGCACTGCCTTCGGCTACAATTTCGATATCGGCATCGGGTTTCGGTTCATCAAGCTTGGTAAAGATGATGCTTGCATCATTGACCTTAAGACCATCTGCTTCGCCGCTATCGACAAAGATGGAAAAACTGGTTTCATCAAATTCTGCACGGCCTGCGGCATTGAGCACATCAGGCATTTCCCCAAGGTAATGAACCCTGATACCCGACATGTTCATCTGACCATTGATATCATCGACCACCACTGCCCCGGCATCATCCTGATGGAGTTCGGCATGCATGGTGGCCTGATGGACAATCCCCCCGGAAAGGTTGGTCACCACCCAGTCTCTGGCATCAACGCCGACCCCGACCGGCCACAAACGATCCAGATCATTTGTCGCGACATCGGTCGCCGACACATCAAGATTGATCTGCCATTGCCCAAACGGATCAAGGACAACGCCCTGAAGCTTGGCAGACGCATCCCCGACATCAAGGACAACGTCATCAAGGCTGAATCGGCCGGGGACATAACTTGTGACAATTTTTCCATTTGTCACCCGATAGGTCGCACGCAGTTCTTCGGGCAGGGTAACCACCCCTTTGCCAACCACCAGATCGGTCGATGCCGCGACCAAGGCACCATTTCCATCCAGCCTGACCCGCAATTTTCCCGATACCGGGATAAAGGCATCGCGCAGTTGTTCAAACTGATCGGAGATACTTGCAAGATCGGCAATCTCGATCTCGCCGATATCTGCTTCAAGATCGACTTCGCCCGTTTCAATACTGTAATCACCGATCACCCTTACCTGGGTGTCGATCTCTCCGGCATTCACCAGAAGAGCGGCTTCTGCGCCAATACCAAACGGACGACGCGACAACAGAATGTCGGCCTGCGGTGCAGCCCAGACAATCCCGACCTGTTCGTCGCGGACCTCAAGATCGGCATTGACCACACCGAAACTTTCGAAATAGGCCGCGGCCGGAATGTCGGTTCGTTCACCTGCCAGAATGGTAAAAATGTCATGCAAAACCGTATTGCCGGATCGCTCGACCGGATCACGGGGCACAATATCATCTGACCCGGATATGCTTTTATCAATGGGGGTAGCAGGCGCATCGGAGGGATCGACGTCGCTGTGGGCATCTGGCAGATCTATCACCACCGAAGACCCGCGCCCTTTTTCATAGCTTTGTTCTGAAGGCTGCTCTGAAACAGCAATTTCTTCGTTCTGTGATGCGGTTTCGTCTGTGATATAGCCGACATCGATCTGGCCATCAGCGCTGCGTTCCAAGCGAATGCGCGGCCCAATCAGGTTGAGTTCACGCAGGGCCAGAACCCCTTCAAACAACGCCTTGCTGGAAAACACGACGTCAGCTTCGGGGACATTGAGCAATTCCTGGTTATCCGGACCAAAAATGCTGACCCGGCGCAGCCCGACATCAAACTTTTCATCCCAACCGCGCCAGCCAATGACAACATCATCAACCTCTATACGATTGCCACCCATCGATTGATTAAGACGATCAACCAGATATGGCGTAAGACGATGGAGGGATACAGGTTCCTGCGACAGGCGCCATATCGTGACAGCTGCGAACACGCCAACAAACAGGACGATGGCTGATAAGGTTAGCGCCAGCCATCCGGCAAAGGTCTTAACGTGGCGCACTCTCTATACCCTGTATTCCCGGTGTCATATGCTGCAATATCAACAACCTGTCATGTCTGCTATGGTTGGCAACAGATTGCATGCAACCATATTCGTTGAAACTTCCAGACCGCTATTGATCAATATCCCTTTTTGTCCGATCACAGAAAAGCTAGAAACAGAACTTATCAGTCATCCTGTCAAGCAGGAGATCAAACTCTTTGCAAAGGCCTTGCAATCCGGCGCAACCCTTTGCATAGCGCGGTTCGTTACCATTTCGCAATACAAGGAACACAAAAAGTGTCTCTTTCCTGGATTTCGCAGGACCTGCCCCACGCTTTTGATCCCGACCGTGTCACCCACGCGTTCGAACGCTGGAACGCACTTGGCGACAAACCGGCATTTGAAAGTCTGTCAGATAAAATTGGCGAGATTGCGTCCAACCCGGAAAAAAGTGCGGTTCTTGCGGCACTTTTTGGCAACAGCCCGTATTTGACCAATCTGTGCCTGCGCGATCCCGATATTGTCTGTGACATATTTGATCATGGCCTTGATCAGGCTTTTGCCGATGCGCTTGCCCCGGTGCGCAAAAGTGCTGATGCGCGGGATGTTGATCAACCGACCACCATGGGAATGGTACGCCGTGCCAAACGCCGTGCGGCGCTTGTGATCGCAATTGCCGATATCTGCAAGGCCTGGCCGCTTGAAAAAATTACCCGTGCCATTAGCGAAACCGCCGAACGCACCCTTGATTTCACCATGGCACATTGTCTTTCTGCTGTGGCCAAAATGCGCAAATATGACCTGCCCAACCCGCAAAACCCGCTTGAAGGATCGGGAATATTTTGTATCGGCATGGGCAAGCTCGGCGCGGGAGAACTGAACTATTCATCCGATATCGACCTGATTTTTCTCTATGATCAGGATGTGGTCACATATATCGATCCGGACCGCATTCATCAGGATCTTGTTCGCATGGTGCGTGACATTACGCGCATCATGGAAGAACGTACTGGCGACGGATATGTGTTCCGAACCGACTTGCGCTTGCGCCCGGACCCGGCTTCTACGCCGCCAATCATGTCGATGATTGCGGCTGAAACATACTATGAAACCGTTGGCCAGAACTGGGAACGCGCAGCCATGATCAAGGCGCGTATTGTCGGTGGCGACCATGTTGCCGGTGATACTTTTCTTGAAATTCTGCGTCCGTTTGTCTGGCGTAAACATCTTGATTTCATAGCCATCCAGGACATTCATTCGATCAAACGCCAGATCAATGCCCACAAGGGTGGTAGCAAGATCAATATCCCGGGCCACAACATCAAGCTTGGCCGCGGTGGCATTCGCGAGATCGAATTTTTTGCCCAGACCCAACAATTGATCTGGGGTGGACGCGAAGTGGCCCTGCGCGGCAAGGCGACCTGCGATACATTGCGCACCCTGACCGAGTTTGGCCAGATATCCGAGCAAGTACGCGACGAAATGCTTGCCGCATATGAATTCCTGCGCACGGTCGAACACCGGTTGCAAATGATCAATGATCAGCAAACCCAAACTCTTCCTGATACCGATGACGGGTTGCGCGCACTGGCAACATTCCTTGGCTATGACACACTTGATGCATTCAAGGCCGATCTTCTTTTGCATCTGCGCAATGTTGAAAACAACTATGCGGAACTGTTTGAAGACGATGTGCCGCTTGCAGGAAGTGCTGGCAATCTGGTCTTTACCGGCACCGAAGACGATCCTGAAACGCTGGAAAATCTGCGCGGTATGGGATTTGAAAACCCGCAAAATGTTTCTGTTACGGTGCGGGGCTGGCATCATGGTCGCTATCGTGCGACCCGGTCACGTCGCGCACGCGAAATTCTGACCGAATTGATGCCGACCCTGCTCGGGGCCTTGGCCAAAACCACCAACCCAGACATGGCGTTTCGTGCATTTGACGAATTTCTCAAAGGATTGCCAGCCGGTGTCCAGTTGTTTTCGTTATTTACCGCCAATCCGCAATTGCTGGAACTTCTTGCCCAGATTGCCGGCACCGCACCGCGCATGGCGAAATATATCGGGCGCAATGCAGCGGTGCTTGATTTCGTTCTGATGTCGGGTTTTCATGAAGAATTGCCTGATGCCGACGCCATGATGGCAGAACTTGATGAACGTCTGTCGCGCGAAGACATGGTCGAAGACTGGCTTGATGCCGCACGGCGCTGGGCCAATGATCAAAAATTCCAGATCGATGTTCAAACCATCCAGAACCGCCATACACCGCATCAGGCAGGCCGGGCCCTGGCCGATGTTGCCGATGTCGCCATACGTGCTTTGTTCCCGCGTATTGCCGATGATTTTGCCGCCAAGCACGGTAGATTTTCTGATGGCGGGCTTGCGGTCTTTGCCCTTGGTAAGCATGGCGGACAGGAACTTTCACCCGGTTCCGACCTTGATATGGTTTTCATCTATGATGCGCCCGAAGATGATGAAGAGTCCGATGGCGAAAAACCGTTGTCGCCGGGGCATTATTACATCCGCCTGAGCCAGCGTTATATCAATGCCCTGTCCGCCCCGACTGCCGAGGGCATCCTGTTTGAAACCGACCTTCGGCTTCGTCCAAGCGGTTCCAAAGGGCCGCTTGCGACCCATTTCAAAAGTTTCGTTGCCTATCAGAATAACGAAGCCTGGACGTGGGAGCATATGGCATTGACCCGGTTGCGGGCGGTTTACGGGCCCAAGGCCCTGTGCGACAAGGTTCTGGCAACAACCCATGATGTGCTGTGCAAACAGCGCGATCCCGATCAGCTTGTGCGCGCAGTTTTCGATATGCGCAACCGGATGGATGCCGGCAAAGGTGATAGTCATCCCTGGGCAATCAAAATGCGCCGTGGTGGATTGGTTGATCTGGAATTCATCGCGCAATATCTGCAACTGCGTCACGCCCATGACCACCCTGAAGTCCTGTCCCCCACCACGCGCGAGGTGTTCAAAAACCTTGGGACAGTCGGTATTCTTGATGCTGAAGACGCTGAATTTTTGGCCAATGCAAGTTCGTTCTGGCTTGCCTTGCAGGCAATGTTGCGCATGACCACGGAAGGTCCGTTTGATCCAGAAAAGGCCAGCGAGGATTTGCAAAAGATGCTGGCTAATGCCGGCAAGTGCGACGATTTCGCAGCTTTGCAGGACAAGATGGAAAAAACAGCAACCCGGATTAAGGCGGCCTATGACCGCATCATTGCCCAACCCGCCGAAAAGATTGCGCCACCGGATCCACCGCAATGATCCAACACCTCTTGCCAAGCTTATAAGGCTTTGTATTTTCACGGCTGCACATGATGTTTCCAAGCAGCCTCGATCAGATAAAGGATAGACCATGACAGTTGATGTTGGTGACAAGGCCCCGGATTTCGAACTGCCAACCGATGGCAATGGCAGCGTGACACTGTCTGATCTGGCGGGAAAGCCGGTGGTGATCTATTTTTACCCCAAGGACATGACGCCCGGTTGCACGACTGAATCTTGCGAATTTCGCGATGCAGAGCCCGACTTTAGTGCCGTGGATGCCCAGATCATCGGCATTTCCAAAGACAGCGCCGAACGCCATGACAAGTTCAAGGCCAAGCATGACCTGAACTTTATTCTCGCCTCTGACGAGAACGGCACCACCTGCGAAGATTACGGTGTGTGGAAAGAAAAGAACATGTATGGCAAAAAATTCATGGGGATCGAGCGATCCACCTTTGTCATTGATGGCAACGGTGTCATCCGCAATGCCTGGCGCAAGGTCAAAGTCAAAGGCCATGTTGCCGAGGTGCTTGAGGCTGTCAAAGCCCTTTGATTGCGGCGCATTGTTTTGCCAACGGCCCGGTTCTCAGAACCGGGCCTTTTTGCGTGGCGCATGCAAAAACGTGTTTCCATTCAGGGGCCTGCCAACATTAACCTTTACTGATTTTGTTGCTTTGAGCCGGTTGTCAGGATAACAATTCAGGTTAGGGAGTATGGAGTATCAGGTGGAAGCACTATCACCTGATCGGGGAAAATGAGCCGGACAGACCGGCAAAGCAGGTACCGAAATGACCAAGAATGTTGTTGATCTTGATGATCAGATGCTTTCGGATTTTCGCGACGAAGCCCAAGACATCATCAATTCCATTGATGTGATTTTGCAAAACGCGCGCAGCAAAGGTGAACCGGGCCACCTGACGGCCATTCAGCGCGAAGTTTTCAATCTGCGATACAAAGGCAAATCCGTCGCGGCACCGCTGATCAACCTGACCAGCCATCGTCTGGCCGATTATGTGACATCCTGCAAGGAATTGAATGCAGCATCGATCGAAGACATTCAGGCATTTGTCGACAAGATCGAGAACCTGCTTGAAGGTGACATGACTGCGGATGGCAGGGACACCGCCGAGTTTGTCCGCGAACTGCCATCCAAACGTGCGCCCGATATCGACCCGAACTGGCTGGCAAAGGCCAATGTCGAGGCGCTTCTGGTGATCCCGCAACGTTCGATGGCAACCATTCTGGAACGTGAACTGGCAGCTTGTGGCTATCGCAGTTCTGTGACCCAGACATCGTTCGAGGCCATTGAACTGGCTGTACGTACCCGCCCGGATTTCATCATTGTTGCCAAGACAATTGATGAGCTAACCGGCATTGATCTTGCCAATGCCCTTCAGGCGATGCCCAAAACCCGCGGCATTCCGACAGCGGTTCTGACCTCGGATGCACCGAACCACCCGTCGCTTCAGGATCTGCCATGCCGGACGGCCATCATCCGCAAAGGCAACGCCTTTGGCGAGGATCTGGCAGAAGCATTGGCGCGCTTTAACATCACCTGATTACGTATCTCCAAACAGATTTCAAAGGGCGGCCCAGACTTGAAAGCGGGCCGCCTTTTTTCATGCGGGCCTGTTTGGCAATTGACCCAACAGAACGCAAATGGCAGACAAGGCACATTATTTGCCATCCATACATCACAGCCAGCCAGATAATCATGACCCGACTGACCCTTGCCGAGGCCGCCAAAAACGCCCTTCTGACCGAAGACGCTACCCAAAAGGCTGATGTCACTGCCAAAATGGCCGCATTGTGGCGCAATGGCGAGATCACCGAAGTTGGTTCAACCGATCTGCCGGACAGACCGGGGCGTCCGGCCAAACCGGAATTGCTGCCGCCCAACAAGATGCCCAAACGCAAAAAAGGCAGCGTTCAGGGACGCATCGGGCTTTTGCATGCGCTGGCCCATATTGAACTGAACGCAATTGATCTGGCGTGGGATTTATGTGTGCGCTTTCCCGAAGCCAACATGCCGCGCGATTTTCATGATGCCTGGGTCCAGGTCGCCGATGACGAGGCGCGTCATTTCAAAATGATCAACAAGCGGCTTGGGGAACTTGGTGCGGCCTATGGTGATCTGCCAGCCCATGATGGACTTTGGCAGACATCCATGGATACGGCCTATGACATTTTGCCGCGTCTGGCCGTGGTGCCGATGGTGTTTGAGGCCCGGGGCCTTGATGCAACCCCGCCCACCATTGAACGGCTTTTGGCGCATGGGGATACGGAAAGTGCCCGTATTCTTAAAATCATCGCCCATGATGAAATTGCCCATGTGGCCGCAGGTCGAAAATATTACGAATATGTCTGCGATCAGCGTGGATTGCCCTATTACACCACATGGCATGCGATGCTGCGCAAACATTTCCGCGGCCCCCTTAAACCACCCTTTAATGACGAAGCACGTTACGAGGCCGGAATGCCGCCCGATTATTATCAGGATTATGTCCTTGAGCTGCCGGAAATAGACGGCGACACCGCGTGAACCAGATCACGTTCTAAAAACATATCGTCAAACAATTGATTCACCTCATGGTGGCAATGGTTGAAATCACCGACACTCCTCTGCGCAAGAATTGACGAAAAGTCCGATCTTTTTCCTGTCATCAGCACGGAGTTGTCACCATGCCCTCCACCATGAAAGCCGCTGTCGTCCGCGAATTTGGCAAGCCTT
This sequence comes from Thalassospira sp., assembly GCA_048264285.1. GTDB lineage: Bacteria > Pseudomonadota > Alphaproteobacteria > Rhodospirillales > Thalassospiraceae > Thalassospira. Next base: position 43,763 of record JBLXDD010000015.1, on the reverse strand, counting down.
TATCAATTGAAGAAGTCACGGTTCCCAAGGTCACGCCGGGAAAAATCCTGGTCAAGATCGAGGCATCCGGTGTGTGCCATACGGACCTCCACGCCGCCGAGGGCGATTGGCCGGTAAAACCCAACCCGCCCTTCATTCCCGGTCACGAGGGCGTTGGTATCGTTGCCGAAGTTGGCGAAGGTGTTAAATCCGTCAAGGAAGGTGATCGTGTCGGCGTGCCGTGGCTGCATTCGGCTTGTGGTCATTGCCATCACTGCATTACGGGCTGGGAAACGCTTTGCGGAGAACAGCTTAACACCGGCTATTCCGTTAATGGTGGTTTCGCTGAATATGTTCTGGCAGACCCGAACTATGTCGGCCATCTGCCCGACCCGCTTGAATTTGGCAATGCCGCCCCCGTTCTTTGTGCCGGTGTGACCGTCTACAAGGGATTGAAGGAAACCGAATGCAAACCCGGTGAAACGGTTGTGATTTCCGGCGTTGGCGGACTTGGTCATATGGCCGTTCAATATGCCAAGGCCATGGGCATGAAAGTTATCGCCGTTGACATTGCCAACGAGAAACTCGAACTCGCCAAAAACCTTGGCGCGGACTGGACCCTGAATGCGGCCGAGGCCGATGTGGTTTCAGAGGTGCAAAAACAAATGGGTGGTGCCAATGGCGTGCTGGTAACTGCCGTTTCGCGTGCGGCCTTCAAACAGGGTGTTGGTATGCTGGGTCGTGGCGGCACCATGGCACTTTGCGGCCTGCCACCGGGAACGTTCGAGCTTGATATTTTCGATACCGTCCTGTCGCGCAAAACCATCCGTGGATCCATTGTCGGTACCCGTGCCGACCTTCAGGAAGCGCTTGATTTCGCAGGCGATGGCAAGGTCCATTCCCACTTCACGACCGAGCCGATGGACAATATCAACTCGATCTTTGATCGCATGCGGGATGGCGCGATTGATGGCCGTATCGTCATGTCGATCTGATTACGCGACACAATCCCCCCCAAGGCTGCCTGCGGGCAGCCTTTTCTTTTGGGTTCAAGCCGCAGTTCGGCGCATGGCGGCCTCGTGATCCAGCAGCCATTTCTTGCGCGAAAGCCCACCGGCATAACCGGTCAAGGTGCCGTTCGATCCGATCACACGATGGCATGGCACAATGATCGAAACCGGGTTAAGCGCATTGGCCCGTGCCACGGCGCGCACGGCTTTTGGGTTGCCCAACTGATCTGCAAGCCCGGCATAAGACAGGCTCTGACCACTGGGTATTGCAACCAAGGCATCCCATACCGATTTCTGAAAATCAGTCCCGACCATATTGATCGCATCCATGGGCAAAGCCCCGACACGGCCTTGGAAATAACCGTCCAGCCACGTAATGACCGCAGCCGGTGCCAGTCCGCCCTCAATCCATTCAAGGTTTTTGAACCGTCGGTTCTGGATGGTGTGCAATCGATCGTCATTATCTTCGAAATCAAGATGCACCAGCTTGCCATCGATACTGGCAAGCGAGAGCTTCCCGATCGGGCTGCGATAACGCATGACATTGATCTGGATGGGCATTGTCATTTTCCTTCCAATGCGGACCAAAGATACTGTGCGGCATAGGCCCGCCACGGCCGCCAGTTTTCCGAAATACTTTCAAGTGCCTTGGGTTTATCCGGCCCGCCGCCGATACTTGATGCCTTAAGAATACCAAGATCAGCTGCGGGGAACGCATCCGGATCTCCAAGCCCGCGCAGGCCAAAGTAATTCAGCGTCCAGGGGCCAATCCCCTTGATCGCGGTCATCGCGGCAATAAGGTCATCACCGGATTTCTGTTCACAATCAGGGGCAGCAAAAAGATCAATCACATCGGCAAGGGTCTGGGCGCGTCGCGTTGTCAAACCAATCGGAATCAGTTCCTGTCCGATCAGACTCTTGGGTGTTGGAAAGATATGCGTGATGCCGGTTCCATCCACCAGATCATCGGGCAAAGCTTCGCCAAACCGTGCGACCAACCGCCCGGCCAAGGTACGGGCAGCTGCAACTGAAACCTGTTGGCCCAACACAGCACGAAGGGCAAGTTCAAAACGATCCCAGCAACCCGGCACGCGCAGGCCGGGACGCTTTGCGACCAAGGGGGCAAGCAACGCATCCTGTGTGAATTGCATGGTGATGGACGGCACATCCGCATCAAGATCAAACAACCGCCGCACCCGAGCACCGATTTCAAGCACCGCTTCACGGGCCGGGCCGCGCAAGATGACATCCACACCACTTTGATCGGTACTGAAATGACAGATCATCAATCCGACACGACCGCCAAATTTGAAACCACGCGCATAAATGCGGTCACGCACGGTTTCCAAGCCCGGAATGGCGCGTGCCCGGAAGAAGGCCAGAAGATATTCGGAATCAAATGGTTGGCGGGCACGAAGCCGCAAAATCAAATCATCGCTTCGGGCAGCAAACGGATCATCCGTGCCTGTCTTTTTCTGTGGATTGGTTTTGACACCCCGGCGAAAGGCGGTTGGCGCCTGTCCATAGGCCTGCTTCATCGCATCATTGAACCGCCGCAAACTGCCAAAACCGGCAATATCGGCGATTTCCGTCATGGACAGGTTGCTATCGACAATCAACTGACGGGCGCGCGATAGGCGCCTGGCCTTGGCGTGTTCCTGCGGCGTGACGCCAGTGTGTTCCTTGAATATCCGGCGCAAATGGCGATCCCCCACCCCAAGGCGTTCAGCAAGATCGGCAATTGAACCGTTTTCCAGTGCACCCTGATCAATCAGGCGCACGGCACGGGCGACCGTCGCATGCACACCGGCACTTGCGGGGCTACCCGGGGCGGCTTCGGGACGACAGCGCAGGCACGGGCGAAACCCGTGGGCAATCGCCGCCTCGGCACTGGGATAAAATTCCACATTTTCACGCTTGGGCGTGACAGCCGGACAGATCGGGCGACAGAAAATTCCGGTGGTCAGAACTGCGGTGTAAAACCGCCCGTCAAACCGACGGTCCCGTGTTTTGAGTGCCTGATAGCAGATATCGTTATTGAGCTGTTCCATACCCGGCAGTTTAGCAGAAGCGACAGACAAAACTCGCCAGATTCGGACTCAGACGTAAAACATCTAGTTCAACGGAATGTCATTATCGGATTTGCTGTCCTGATAGCGCGCAGACAGGTGATCATATTCATCTGAAATCGCCTTGGCGCGGGCAAGATAGGATTCTTTTTGATCATCAGGCAGGTCGGCGACCATCGCCATCATGGAATGGCTATCCCAAAAGGCATTGGATTTGTTGTATTCGCCATCTTCAAGGGTGAAGACCTCTTTCATGATTTTCAGATCATGGGGAATGGCAAAGGCATCGCGCGAATCTTCATACGAAAAGAAATAATAGAAATTATCAAACCCGGCCCAGGTGATGGCGGACAAGCACATCGAGCATGGCTCGTGCGTGGAAAGAAAAATCAATTCCGAGGTTGCCGGGCGCTGATCGGCCGGAATTTCATAAAACCTTTTCAGGCAATGGACTTCGCCATGCCAAAGCGGGTTTTCCGTTTCATTATTGGTTTCGGCGATCACAAGCGAAAGGTCATCTTTTCGCAGGATCGCCGCACCAAACAGCTTGTTCCCCTGCGATACTCCGGCACGGGTTTTGGGAAGAATGTCGTTTTCCAGAACGGAAAAAAGATGGTTAAGGATGTTCTGATCGGTCTTGATACTGGGCATATTGACGGTCCCGGATGGCGGTGATTTGAGTTTGCACCATTTCATCGCGTCCGGGCCGCCAAGCCAACCAGTTTTTCGTATCCTTCCTCACGAAACAGCGTGCGAAGAGTTTTTAAAATCACCGTCCACGTAAAATACCGTCATTATCTGGCATCTGGCGGTTTTCGGGCGGGACCGGAATATAGAAATCACGATCAAGCAAAGTAGTGACCGCAATCAGTGTCGGGGACTTGGTATCGCGCACCTTTGCGATCAGCGCATGATCAACCGGCGCCATTTCGCGGATTTTAAGAACTTCGAAAATCGGACCATTAGGGGTTGCAAGTTTGAACTGGTCGCCAACTGCGACCGAGCCGTGGGACGGATGGGCCATTTGGATCTTCCCGTGAGTGTATGGATGTTTGCTCTGCACGACCAGCCTGTCACCCGTGTCGTGGCAGTGATTTGTTATTTTTGACAGGCCGCGCTCAACGACACTCTTGCAAAGCTATCCGGCAATTGTGTGACAGAAATGGGATTTTTACGGGCGCATCCATGTTTTTCACAGATTTCCCGAAATCAAACAAAACACCCCGCTGATCATGCAGCGGGGTGTTTGCAAGTTCAGGCGTTTATGACGCCCGATCAATCGATATCTTCGATCTCGCCAGCAGACCCTGTGACCTTGGCAGCCAGGGCGGCGGCCATGAAGGCATCCAGATCACCGTTCAGAACACCTTGCGTATCAGATGTTTCCACGCCCGTACGCAAGTCCTTGATCATCTGATAAGGCTGCAGAACATACGATCTGATCTGATGGCCCCAACCGATATCGGTTTTGCTGTCTTCGACCGCCTGGGCTTCGGCTTCGCGTTTTTTCAGCTCTGCCTCATACAGACGGGCTTTGAGCATCTTCATCGCCGTTTCACGGTTTTTATGCTGTGAACGGTCGTTCTGACACTGGGCGACAATCCCGGTCGGAATATGGGTCATGCGTACCGCAGAATCAGTACGGTTAACGTGCTGACCACCGGCCCCCGATGCACGATAGGTATCGATACGAAGATCCTTATCAAGGATTTCGATTTCGATATCGTCATCAATCACCGGATACACCCAGACCGACGAGAAACTGGTATGGCGGCGTGCGGAACTGTCATAGGGCGAAATACGTACCAGACGATGCACGCCCACTTCGTTCTTAAGCCAGCCATAAGCATTGTGACCGGTGATCTTGTAAGTCACCGATTTGATGCCGGCTTCCTCGCCGTCGCTTTCTTCAAGCATCTCAAGCTTGTAACCCTTGGACTCTGCCCAACGGTAATACATGCGTGCCAGCATCGATGCCCAATCCTGCGCCTCGGTCCCGCCGGCACCGGCATGAATTTCAAGATAGGCATCATTGGCGTCTGCTTCGCCTGACAGCAGGCTTTCAAGTTCGCGCTGTGCGGCGATCTCGCGGATCGAACGCAGGGTTTCTTCGGCCTCTTCGACCGTTTCCGCGTCGCCTTCGGCCTCGCCGAGTTCGATCAGTTCGATACTGTCTTCAAGTTCTTGGGCGAGCTTTTTATAACCATTGATGGCATCGTCAAGCTGGGTACGTTCACGCATGACTTTCTGCGCGTTCGCCGCATTGTCCCAAAGGGTCGGGTCTTCGGCGAGCGCGTTCAGTTCGTCAAGGCGTCTAAGTGCGTTATCCCAGTCAAAGATGCCTCCTCAGCAGTGCCATCGACTGCTTGATTTCATCGACCAATGCCTGTGCTTCGGCGCGCATTGATGTCTCCGTTACTCTTCTGAAAAATTCTGTGTCCGCGATATTTACGCGGCAAACTCGGCGCCGCTTATAGCAGTTTTTGCTGCGCTTGAAACCCCTGCAAGCATGCAAAACCCGGCACAAATTCTGTGCCGGGTTCAAGCGTTTGAGCAATCTGTCATTGTCAGGGGCTAGTAAATCCCCCCCGGCCCGGAAACGGCACCGACACTGTTATCGGAATTGCCAGATCCGCTATCACCGCCATCAATGACATTATCGTTGGATGCCGGGATGGTGCCCGGTTTGAAAGCCTCCCAGATGATATCCTGATCACCCGGCCTTGCAGGAAGCCCGGTGCGTGCTTCGACGCGCACCATCCGAATACCCGGCGGGGTACGGAACGGAATAGCTTTGGTGCCTTTGAGTGCACCGCGCATGAATTCCTTCCAGATCGGAGCTGCAGCACTGGCACCTTGTTCTTTGTCGCCAAGGGATCGGTTATCATCAAACCCGACATAAACACCGACGGCCAAATCCGGCGAGAACCCGACAAACCACGCATCGCGTGAATCATTGGTTGTCCCGGTCTTACCCGCCAGCGGATAGCCAAGTTCGGCAATTGTTCGGCCTGTGCCGCGTGAAATGACGCCTTCCATGATATGGACCATCTGGAAGGCACTGGCCGGATCGGTCAGCTGTTCACGGTTATCGGGCAAGTCCGGTGGCATCTGGTTGCGAAACGCGATGCCCTGACACTGAGCGCATTCACGTTCATCACGCCGATAGATAACGTTGCCGCGGCGGTCCTGAATACGGTCAATCAGGGTCGGCGTGATTTTCTTGCCGCCATTGACCAGTTCAGCATAGGCCGCCGTCAGGCGCATCACGGTTGTTTCAGCCGCACCAAGCGACATTGACAGGACGCTTGGCATTTCATCAACAATGCCAAACCGTTTGGCGTAATCAACCACGGTCGGCATGCCGATGGTCTGGGCCAGACGGACCGTCATCAGGTTTCGTGATTTTTCTATGCCAAGACGCATGGTCGATGGGCCATAGAATTTGCCGCTATAGTTGCCGGGCTTCCATTTGCCAAGTCCCGGCCCCTGATCAATTACAAATGGCGCATCAAGCACCAGTGTCGAGGGCGTAAAGCCCTGATCGAGGGCTGCGAGATAGACAAACGGCTTAAAGGCCGATCCCGGTTGGCGGCGGGCCTGTGTTGCCCGGTTGAACTTCGACAGATCGTGGGAAAAACCACCCGACATTGCCAAAACGCGGCCCGTATGCGGGTCCATTGCCACCAAACCACCATTCACATTGGGGATCTGGCGAAGACCATAGGTATTGGGCGGAAGTTTTTCGCCATCAAGTTCGGCGAAATGTTTGACATAAACAACATCACCCGGGCTTAGGACATCAGCAGGACTGCGCACCACAGGGCCCAGTTTCTGGCCTTTTTGCCAAGGACGAGCCCATGTCAGGAACCGAAGCGGAATGCGGCCTTGTTCACCATTCATCAGGCCAAGCCTGGCTTCGTTGGCATCGGTAGCAAGAACCACAGCGCGATCCCACGGAATGTCAGCAGGTGTTTCCACTTCGCGCAAGCGTTGCTGCCAATCGCCCGACACATCAATATTGGTAATAGGCCCGCGCCAACCATGACGGCGGTCATATTCCACCAATCCGTCAAACAGTGCCTTGTCGGCAATATCCTGCAAGCGTGGCACGATGGTTGAACGCACCGAAAGCCCGCCATCATAAAGCATATTCTCGCCATAGCGGTCCACCAACTGGCGGCGCACTTCTTCGGCAAAGAAATCAGCCTGATAGGTATCAACGGATTCACGCGACTTTCCGACAAGCGGGGCCGACCAGGCGGCCTGTGCTTCGGCCTCGGTGATATAGTTTTCTTCAAGCATCCGGCCAATCACCCAGTTCCGACGCGCTTTGGCCTCGTCATGGTTACGAACAGGGTGATAGTTTGACGGGGCTTTGGGCAAAGCAGCAAGATAGGCGGCTTCTTCGATATTGAGTTCGTCAAGGGACTTGTCGAAATAACGCAAAGCTGCGGCTGCGACACCGTAGCTGCCGCTGCCGAGGTAAATCTCGTTCAGGTACAGTTCAAGAATATGTTCCTTGGAAAAGGCGCGTTCGATCCGGAAGGACAGAATGGCCTCCTTGACCTTGCGCTCATAGGACACTTCATTGGTCAAAAGGAAGTTCTTGGCGACCTGCTGGGTAATGGTTGATGCACCAACCGGTCGTTTCCCCGTCCCCAAATTGACAACGTTGGTCACAACCGCGCGCAAAACAGAGGCAAAATCGATCCCCGGATGAGAAAAGAAATTTTTGTCCTCGGCCGCAACAAAGGCATCGATAACCTTATGCGGAATTGCCGAAATCGGCACGAAAACACGTTTTTCCCGGGCATATTCAGCGATCAGCGCACCGTCAGAGGCGTGAACCCGCGTCATGACTTCTGGCTCGTAATTTTCAAGCTGGGTGTAATCGGGCAATCCCTGACCGAAATGCCAGAAGATCGCTATGACACCGGCACCGCCTGCGATCGCCATCAAGAACAGAAAACCGAAAATACTAAGTAAAATTCGCATATAAGCAGGTCTTTTTCATTTTGTTGGCCTGATCCGGTCAGGGGCATATTTAAGCGGCATATTCATGCAGTATTAGCACAATTGCAATGTCACGGCAGACATTTCACCCCTTGGCACCGGGTTCCCGGTTTTGACCGCATTATAGCGGCAAAATAATGACGGCGTTGTGACAGCCGCCACGCCCGGCAGGTTTTATTCCGGAAGCAGCGCGCACAACCAACATCAATCAACGTCGCAAAGGCCGGATTGATCCCAATGGCCGCAAACGCGCAGTTCAGCTTTTAGAACTTGTGTTTCTCGAAATAGATATCAATTGCCCGAAGCACGGCATCGGCAATTTTTTGGCGATGGGCTGGCTGCTGCAACAGTTTGGCATCCGCAGCATTGGACAAATATCCCATTTCAAACAAGGCAGACGGGATATCGGGTGCCTTCAAAACAGCAAATCCGGCGAAACGGTGCGTGCGCCGTTGCAGCTCGATGCTTTCGGCAAGCTGGGAAACCATATTGGCCGCAAGGGTTGCCGAAAGGTTCATGGTTTCACGTTGTGCCAGATCGATCAGAATGCTTTGGACCAAAGTGTTTTCATCAGAAAGATCAATCCCGGCGATAACGTCAGCCTTGTTTTCCTTTGATGCGAGTGCGGCGGCTTCTTTGTCCGATGCGGTTTCGGACAGGGTATATACCGATGCACCGCGATGCTTTGGATTGGCAATGGAATCCGCATGCAGGGAAATGAACAGATCTGCATTGTTCTTACGCGCGATTTCAACGCGTTGGCGCAGTTTCAGGAACACGTCCTTATCGCGGGTCAAAAGCACACGATAGCGCCCGGACGCGGTCAAGGTATCAGCAAGCTGACGGGCAGCTGCCAACGTCAGATCTTTTTCGTAAACGTTGCCGACACCGATTGCACCGGGATCGACCCCGCCATGCCCGGCATCAATCGCAATCAGCGGCTTTTCATCGCCACCACGCCCCGACTTTACTGCAACATCGACACTTTGTTCGGTCGCACTGGTATCATTGCGGCTGCGTGCGGAATAGGCTTCCATGCTTTGACGTGATGCATTCAGGAAAGTATCGCGCCCGGTCGGCTTAAGATCAACCACCAGCCGGTTGGGCTTGCCCCCGCCGGGGGGCAAGGCAAAGATCTTTGACACCAGTGACGGTTCGGCCACATCAAGAACCACCCGAAACGTACCAGGCTTAAACAGCCCGTAGCGCAGCCCGGAAATAAGCCCCCCGCCGGCTGTCACCTTGCCTGGTGGGGCGCTCCAGTCGATTTCGGGCATATCAATGATGATGCGATACGGATCGGGCAGCAGGAAATAGGTAAAATCCACTTCCTGATCCAGATCGATGACAAACCGGGTGTAATCGGGATAAACGCCAAGACGTGCGCCCATCACCTTTGCTGGCTGGGCAACGGCCGTTGTGACAACCATTTGCGATGCAAACAACAATGCAAACACCACCATCATCGTTTTGACAATTGTCGCCAATCGCAAAGCTGACGGGGAATTTTTCATCAAGAAAAGAGAATTCGCATGCTGTGAATACATCTGTCGTTTCAGCACCTGTTAACCTGCCAGAGCATCTGTTAAGCGCTTATAGCAACGCGTTGGTTAACGGGCAATTGACCAAAACCACAACTTGCCAGTCTTGCCATCAACTTTCCGCGACAACGAACAGTCGGCACCCGCAATTACGACAACAGGATAAAAACAGTTTCTTTTCATGTGCTTGCGAAAGATTGATCGTCAGAAGCAGAATCGCGGGGATTTCTTTGCGTTTTTGCACGCGACTGTCAGAAAGTCGTCACATCATGCAACGAAATTGTTTGTAGCACGCGCATAAAAGGGATATGTTGCTCCCGAGATTCCTAATGCTTTGTGGTAAGCAACCAAAATGCCACCAGGCTGAGGACGCGACGAGTTCAGTTCTTACGGTCGGTGTCTCGGTGACGCGGCAATTCCCGCTCCCGATAGAGCCCTCCTGAAAAAGGCTGTCTTGGCGCGCTCGAAGACACGCAATCTTTATTTTTTGTTTCAACACCAAAACCAGGTCCAACCGGAAGAGCAGCCGACACGCGATGACCCAGAGACATACAGGACATATCGCGACCTTTATGGGCGGCGCCTCCGGACATGCCGGTTTGTTTGCATATCAGCGCAATTGCGCCCATAGCATTGAACTGGCGGGACCCCCAGGAACAGGTTCCGAATGGTCAAACGTATGCTTATCGACGCAACGCACGCGGAAGAAAGCCGCGTCGTTGTTATTGACGGAAATCGCTTAGAAGAATACGACGTCGAGACATCGACGAAAAAACAGATCAAGGGTAATATCTATCTCGCGAAAGTCACGCGGGTAGAACCGTCGCTTCAGGCGGCCTTTGTTGACTATGGCGGAAACCGTCATGGTTTCCTTGCTTTTAGCGAAATTCATTCCGACTATTATCAAATCCCGGTCGCTGACCGCGAAGCTATTGCGCAGGGCAATGCCCAAAGCAATACACAGGTCAAAGACGCCGAAATCGTCGAAGACAATATCGGCGAAACCGAAGACACCCCGAAAAAAGAAAAGAAACCGTCGCGTTCACGTTCGCGCCGCAAACCGCGCGCCAAAGACAAGGACGAGGCAACCGATACTGCGGATGCTGATGCGCAGGAAAACACCGAGACCGAGCTGGCAGATGCCCAGACCGAGGCCCCGGCACAGCAAGACACCGCATCCGACAATGCCGGTTCCGGCGAAGAAGAAGACGCCAAGCCGCGTCGCCGTCGCCCGCGCAACCGCCGCAAAAAAAGTGATGACGTCGAAGCCGCAGGTTCAGATGCAGAAACGTCTTCGTCTTCTGAGGGCGGCGACGATAACGGTTCGAATGGTGATGACAGCCCGACAGGCGGCACCGCCGCCATGACCGCGGAAATCGCAGAACTTGATGTGGATGTCGATGCCGACAGCGATGATGCAAACAGCGTTACCGCGATCGATACCGCTGTCGATGTAGAAGAAGACATCGAAGATTTTGGCGGCGATGACAGCGACGAATTCGTCGAATCCCATAGCCGTCAGCTGCAGAAACGCTACAAAATTCAGGAAGTGATCAAACGCCGCCAGATCATTCTGGTTCAGGTTGTCAAGGAAGAGCGCGGCAACAAGGGTGCCGCCCTTTCGACCTTCCTGTCACTGGCCGGTCGTTATTGCGTGCTTATGCCAAACACCCCGCGTGGTGGTGGCATTTCGCGCAAGATCACCAATGCCAAAGACCGCAAGCGTCTGAAATCCATTCTGGCAGAGCTTGAGATTCCCGATGGCATGGCGGTCATCGTTCGTACCGCTGGTGCCGAACGGACCAAGGCCGAGATCAAACGTGACTTCGATTATCTGATGCGTTTGTGGGATCGTATCCGCGAAACCACCCTTCAGAGTCAGGCGCCGTGCCTGATTTACGAAGAAGCCGATCTGATCAAGCGTTCCATCCGTGACCTTTATGCACGTGATGTCGATGAAGTTCTGGTCGAAGGTGACGAGGGTTACCGGGTTGCCAAAGACTTTATGAAGATGTTGATGCCGTCGCATGCCAAGCGTGTGCAGCCCTATAAGGATCAGGGCGTGCCGCTGTTCCACCGCTTCCAGGTGGAAAGTCAGCTTGATGCGATGCTTAATCCGGTCGTACAGCTTAAATCCGGTGGTTATCTTGTTATCAACCCCACCGAAGCACTGGTCGCGGTTGACGTGAACTCCGGCCGATCGACCCGCGAACGCAACATCGAAGAAACCGCCTATAAAACCAACCTTGAAGCAGCCGAGGAACTGGCACGCCAGTTGCGCCTGCGTGACCTTGCCGGTCTGATCGTTGTCGATTTCATCGACATGGAAGACCACCGCAACCAGGCATCCGTTGAACGCAAGCTGAAAGAAGCCATGCGCAACGACCGTGCCCGTCTGCAGATCGGTCGCATCAGCCCGTTTGGCCTGCTTGAAATGTCGCGTCAGCGCCTGCGCCCGTCATTGGTCGAAAGTGCGTTCGAAGTTTGCACCCATTGCCGTGGTGTCGGCCTTGTCCGTTCGATTGAAAGTGCAGCCCTTCATCTGCTGCGCGTGATCGAAGAAGAAGGCATGCGTCGCCGTTCAGGCGCGCTGACCGTTCATGTCGCAAGCGAAGTCGCCCTTTATATCCTGAACCGCAAACGTGACTCGCTTGGCGAAATCGAAAGCCGTTACGGTTTCAGCGTCATGATCTTTGGCGATGACAGCCTGATTTCGCCCGACCACCGCATTGAGCGCACCCGTGCGAAAAAAGGTGATGAGGTCGAAGAAGTATCTGCGGTTCTCAATACCGACAGTGTTTCGCTGACCGCGATTGAAAACCCGGTGGTTTCAGACGAAGAAGAAGAAACCGAACGCAGCGAAGATGACGATCAGAACGGCAAACGTCGCCGCCGTCGCCGCCGTCGTCGCGGGCGGAATGATGACCGCGATGATCGTAACAACGATCAGCAACAGGATGCATCGGGCGAAGAAGACGACGCATCGGACAATGCAGATCGCGACACCAACACCAATGACGACGATGACGACGAAAGCAATCGCAAGCGCCGCCGTCGTGGCAAACGTGGTGGTCGCCGTCGTTCACGCCGTCAGGACTTTGACAGCAATCGTACCCGTTCGCCTGCGGATGATCCGGCCCTGACGGCAGCACGCCGTAACCGTGATCACGAAGCACCGGACGGCACGACCGAAGACACCGTCATCGACGCCGATAGCGAAGGCCAGGAAGCAGACAGCTTTGATCAGGATGGTGTTCGTGTTGCCCGAACCCGCAGCACCACCGCCCCGGCCCCGGCCCGCCCGCGTCGTGATCGCAATGACAATCGTCGCAATCGCCGTGATCGCAATAACCGTCCGAACAACCGTGATGGCGAAAATACTGGCGGTAACGAACGCGATGTGAAGAACATTCCGATCCAGTCTGGCCCGGCCCCGGAAGCGGCTTCGCCATCCCCGGCGGAAGCAAAACCTGAAGCCGCAACCGCCCCGGCACCTGCCCCGGCAGAAGTCAGCGCCCCTGTGGTGACGCAGGAAGCTCCGAAACCGGAAGCGCCGAAGGCCGAAAAACCGGTCGAGCCGAAAGTTTCTGAACCGGCCAAAGCCGAGAAAGCCGAACCGGCGCCTGCCCCGGCAGCACCAGAAGCAGCCACGGCACCTGAGCCGGCAAAGGACGAAAAACCGAAGCCGAAAAAACGCGGCTGGTGGAGCCTTGGTCGTTAAGATCGGGAATCTGAACAAACAAAAAGGGCTGCCCGACGGGCAGCCCTTTTTCGTGGTAATTTAATGAACGATCAGCGTTTCCAGTTCTGAAGCGCCTTGACCGCACCGATCATGGTGTCTTCGCTATGTGCGAACGAAAACCGTACATATCCCTTGCCGCGCATACGATCAAAATCCGTCCCCGGTGTGGTTGCAACACCGGTTTCTTCGAGCATCTGCTTGCAAAACGCTTCGCTGTCATCGGTCAAATCGCGGACATCGGCATAGAGATAAAACGCACCATCTGCCGGGGCAAATTTGGTGAAGCCCGCCTTGGGCAGACCATCCAGCAGGATTTCACGATTGCGCCCGTAGGCCGCGATATTGGCCTGCAGCTCGTCTTCGCAATCGAACGCGGCCACTGCCGCCAACTGCGAAAGCGCCGGGGCAGAAATAAACAGGTTTTGCTGCAAACATTCCACCGCACGCATCAGATCGGGCGGCACAATCGCCCAGCCCAAACGCCAGCCGGTCATGGAAAAATATTTCGAGAAACTGTTGATGATGATCGCCTCATCGCCGAATTCAAGGGCGGTGCATTCGGCTACATCGCCAAAAGAAATGCCCTGATAGATTTCGTCACTGATCAGGCGGATACCGTTATCGCGGCAATAGGTTGCCAGTTCGCGATAGGTTTCGACATCAATCATGCTGCCTGCCGGGTTGGACGGGCTGGCAACGATCAGGCCATCGACCGGCTCATCCAGATCACGCAACATCTGAACAGTCGGCTGATAATGGGTTTCCGATCCGGCGGGCAGGTTAACCGTATCAATGCCCAGCGCACTTAGAATGTTGTGATAGGCCGGATAACCCGGGGCTGCCATGGCAACCCGATCGCCCGCGTCAAAGGCAGCAAGAAACGCCAGCACAAAGATCGAGGATGATCCACTCGCAACACACACGCGGGCCGGATCGACCGAGACGCCAAATTTGGTTTTATAATGCCCGGCAATGGCTTCGCGCAGTGGATCGATGCCCATGGCGTTGGTATAGCCGATCAGATCGGACTCGAGCGCCTTGGCAGCAGCTTCGCGTACCTTGCGCGGTGCCGGGGTTCCAGGCTGGCCGACTTCGAGGTGATAGACAGCCTTGCCTTCGGTTTCGCGCGCATTGGCCGCGCGCATCACATCCATCACGATAAAGGGCGAGATTGCCCCGCGAAGGGATTGTTTCAATGCCATTTGTGGGGTCCTGACAGGTGTTTTCAGATCAACAGGGCAGGATGGTTCCCTGCCCTGTCGGGTGGTCTTTGGTTATCGGGTTCCGGCCATGCCGCCGCCTGCCGGATCGGCAAGGAACTGGCAGCTTTCGGGATGAGGTGGCGTACCTTCAAGGCATTTGATCACATTGACCGAAGATGCCCCGTCGGAATTCATCGCAATAGCCGACGCCGCACCGGTACCGATCAGATCTTCGGCCATGGTGGCAATCTGTTTGGTTGCCCCTGCCGGTGTGCCGGTGCCGGCAATACCGTAATAGTATTCCCAGACAAACGGGTTCACCATCAGTGCCGGTCCCATCAACGGAGTCGACGTATATTCCCGATCACCTGCCGCCAGATTAAGCCCGAATGCATCCGCACCAATTCCGGCACCAAATGGTTTGTTCATCGTTGTAACGCACGCAACGGCATTGGCTGCGCGATCAACCACGACGAAACCGCTGCGGCCGGTTCGGGCCTGCGCGGCTTCGCTACCAGAGGCGATATCCGCCAGATAGCGATTAAGGATATCGGCAAGTTCATCACCCTTGGTGATCACAGAAGGGCCGGTTTCCGAGCGCGGCGGATAGGCCAGATACAAGGTTTCATTCCCAACCTTGACCTCGTTTGCGGTTTTCCATTCCGGGCGATAGCCCCGCATGTCATCAACCGTCAAGGTTCCGCCAGCGGCCTGAACTGCATCGGCGATATTTGCGCCAAGTGCGCCGTTGTAAAATTCGCCCGGACCTTTGACCCGCAACGAAGTCAGAAGAGCAGCAAGATTGACCGACCGAATACGGTCACCGACCTCTAGCATTTTGCCTTCAGGCATGAAAACAGACCGCAGGGCCGGGCTTGCTTCGATAGCAGCACGATTGGCCTGGATATCATTTACCAGCGACCGGGATACCGGCACACCAAGACGGGCATATTGTTCAGCCGTGCTGATCAAAGATCCCCATTGCAACCGGCCATAACGTGCGCTGAGCGCATAAAGACCGCGTGCGACGGTCGGGATGGTTGTTGCGATCTGATCTGGACTGGTGCGGGTGCCCGGGCGGGGCCAGAAATCAAGAACTTCGACCTTTTTGGTCGCACGATCATGAACCACACAAACGCCGCCGCCGCCAATTCCGGCAACAGACGGCTTGGTCACAGTCATCGTGGCATAAAGCGCCACAGCCGCATCTGCCGCTGTACCGCCCGCCGATAAAACATCGCGTGCATTGCGAACTGCGCGTGGTTCGTCCGCAACCACGCCGCCCAAATAGCCCGACACTGCCCCGATTTGACCAATATTGTCTGATTCACTCCCCGCACAAGCAGCAAGACCAGCAGTCATTGCGATTGCGATCGCGATCCGCCATGATGGCTTGCGCGTCGGGACGGAACCGACATCAATTGAACGAAAATATGGAACGCACATTTTGCTCAGACGCATTATTACTCTCACTGCCATTTTCCTTGTTGCCCTGCCTAGCATGGTTTTGGCGCAGGGTCGTTCTTTTATCCGCGATACCGAGATCGAAGAAACCCTTCGGATGTATGTCACACCCATTTTCAGGGCAGCTGGACTCGACCCGAACGGAGTTTCTGTTTATATCGTGTCCGACAACAGCTTGAACGCATTTGTTGCCGGGGGGCAAAAACTTTTTATCAATACTGGGCTGTTGTTAAAAGCAGAGACTCCCGAACAGGTTATCGGCGTCATGGCCCACGAGACCGGCCATATTGCCGGCGGGCATCTTTCGCGCGTTCAAGACCAGCTACGTAATGCGTCTGCAATCTCTATTCTGTCGACAATCGTTGGCGTAGCAGCAGGTGTTGCGTCGGGCCGATCTGATGTCGGCACAGCTGCGATTCTGGGCGGGCAGAATGTCGCAACCCGTAACTTTCTGGCCTATTCACGAACCCAGGAAAGCAGCGCCGATCAGGCTGGTGTCAATTTTTTGACCGATGCCGGCGTTTCGTCACGCGGCCTTCTTGAATTCATGCAAACCCTTGAAGGTCAGGAACTTCTGAGTACCGCCAGCCAGGACCCTTATCTGCGAAGCCACCCCTTGACCGTGGAACGTGTCGATTTCCTTGCCAATTATGTTGCCAATTCCCCACTTAAAGATGCCAAGGTCAGCCCCGAGCTTTATGAACGTCACGCCCGCATGCGCGCAAAATTGCTGGCCTTTACCAACCACATCCAGCAGACGATGCGTACCTATCCCGAAAGTGACACCAGTGTTTCTGCACGGTATGCACGTTCCATCGCCTATTACCGGGACTCGCAACTCGACCCGGCGCTGGAGATTATCGAAGGTCTGATTGCCGAAGAACCGTCCAACCCGTATTTCGAAGAACTGAAAGGTCAGATTCTTTTGGAATTCGGACGTGCGCGTGATGCCATCGAACCGTTACAGCAATCGGTCGAACTTTCGGGTGGCGCACCATTGATCCGGCTTTTGCTGGCCCATGCCATGATCGAAACCGGTGATCCGGAATTTCTGACCCCGGCCAAGGATGCCCTGATCGGGGTATTGTCGCGCGAACGCAGCAATTCTTCGGCATGGCGATTCCGGGCGATTGTTGAAAGCCGACTTGGCAATGAAGGCGAAGCATCCCTGTCACAAGCGGAATACAGCCTTTTGACCGGCGACAGACAAGCCGCAAGCTATCACGCCGTACAGGCAGAACGGAAACTTGAAAAAGGTTCGGCAACCTGGTTGCGTGCCCAGGATATTCTCCAAGCGACCAATCCCGAAGGCACAGAGCGCAAAGAGGGTAAAGACAAACCCAAGTGACAACCCCAACCATCAACCCGCTTTCGCGAACCGCCTCCGAAACACCCGCACGGCAATCTGCCATCACACGTGCGGGGTTTTGTGCGTCAATTTTCATGATGTTGGGGGCGGCGGGTTTGTCTGGGTGTACTCTTCCTGGTGCAGGTGTTGATGTTGGTGGTGACTTGAAACTGCTTTATGCCCCGTTTTCACTCAGCAATCCGCCGCAATTCTGGCAGGTTCGCCAAACGGCAACGCCCCCTGCCCCCCTTAGTTGGGAAGACAAGGACGGACGCATTGCGCTGGCTGCACGGCCGGGACTTGGATCGTTCGAAATCGGACGTCGAACGAATGTGATCGTGCTGGCCTCACCATTTCTATCGTTTGACTGGCAATTCAACAGCAGCGCCCAAGTTGGCGATGTCGAACTGGTTCTGGGATTCCGGCGACAGGCGAGCGGCAGTTGGCGCGAAAATGATCTTGGTGCCGGGAAACCGACTTTTGATCAGGAAGTCCGCATCGCTGTTGGTCAATATTCAGTGCATTACGGGGAATGGCATCGGGAATATTTCGACCTTGCAACACTGTATCGCCGCTATTGGCCGGATGCTGCGCCCGATGAAGTTCGCCTTGTCTGGATCGGACTGGTTTCAGGCCAGGATCATCACGCGGCAGAGAACAGTGTGACCCATCTAACGCATATTTTACTTTCCCGTTAGCGGTGTGATCACGTATCAGAAACCATGACATTCAATCAGGGTCAGGACGGCCGAAACAAACTGACCAGACATAAAAGGACGCCCTATGAATTATCAGATCGCAAAACGCCTCGTTGTCGGCACAGCTCTTGGTATGAGCATGCTGTTGGGCTCGCAGGCAGCCATGGCACAGGATGCGCTGAGCACCGAACAAAAGACCGAGGTCGAAGCTGTTATTGAGCAGTATCTGATGACCAACCCGGACGTTCTTTTGCGCGCCATCCAGAATGTCCAGACCTGGCAGACGGCTGAACAATCCCGCAAGCAGGCCGAGGCCATTACCCCTGTCTGGGATGCACTGGTTGCCGATAGTTCCGTCCCGTCCTTTGGTCCGGTTGATGCCCCCGTCACCGTAATTGAATTCTTTGATTATCACTGCGGATATTGCAAACGTGCCTTTGACGGCATGAAAGAAATTGCACAGCAGCATGATGGCAAAGTGCGTACCATCTTTGTTGAATTCCCGATTCTTCGTGAAGAAAGTGGTCTTGCCGCCCGCGCCGCACTCGCCGCTGCCAAGCAAGACAAATACATGGAAGCACACGAAGCCTTCATGACCAATCGTGGTCTGCTTGATCAGGAACGCATCAATGAACTGGCGGCCAATGTCGGTATTGATGTTGACCAGATGCTGGAAGATATGAAGTCGCCGGAGCTCAATGGTATGCTTGCGCAATATTCGGCCATGGCCCGTTCGGTTGGCATTTCGGGCACCCCGGCCTTTATCGTCAATGGCACCTTGGTTTCGGGCGCGGATATGGAACGCGTCAACTCGCTGGTAAATGCCGGGCTGGATAAGGCATCCTGATCACCATCACCTGATCAGATCTGATCATAATGGCCAACATTCGCAGTTTGGTCGTTCTGATCCTTCAATAAACACCAAAAGGGCCGTTTCGATTCTGAAACGGCCCTTTTGAGTTATAGACTTCAAGCGGTGTCAACAGATCCGCATAGCTGCCGACGTTTTAAATGATCCCTGCCAGCGGGGATGACGGATCAGCGTATTTCTTTTTGGGCATCCGGCCAGCAAGGAAGGATTCACGCCCGGCGATAATTGCGTGTTTCATCGCCCGTGCCATCCGGATCGGATCCTTGGCCCCGGCAATCGCTGTATTCATCAAAACACCGTCACAGCCAAGTTCCATCGCAACAGCAGCATCCGATGCTGTGCCCACCCCGGCATCGACCAGAACCGGCACATTGGCATTTTCCTTGATCAGCGCGATATTGACCGGGTTCAGAATGCCCATGCCCGATCCGATCAATGATCCCAGCGGCATGATCGCGCAGCAGCCCATATCTTCAAGCATCTTGGCCTGTATCGGATCATCGCTGCAATATACCATGACATCGAAACCATCCTTGATCAGGGCATCGGCCGCCTTGAGCGTTTCTGGCATATTGGGATAAAGCGTTGCCTGATCGCCCAGAACTTCGAGTTTCACAAGGTTCCAGCCACCTGCTTCGCGCGCAAGGCGCAAGGTCCGCACGGCATCATCGGCCGTAAAGCAGCCTGCGGTATTGGGCAAATAGGTGTATTTTTTCGGATCGACATAATCGACCAGCATCGGCTGGTTCGGGTCAGTCAGATTAACACGACGCACAGCAACCGTTACGATCTCGGCACCGGACGCCTCGATCGCGATTTTGGTTTCTTCGAAATCCTTGTATTTGCCCGTCCCGACCAGAAGACGTGACGAAAATTTACGCCCTGCGACGACAAAACCGTCATCTTCTGCGGCGGCAAGATCCGCTTCTTGTGAACCGCCACCGATGAAATGGACGATTTCAAGTTTGTCCCCGTCCGACAAGGCCGTTTCGCCATAGGCGGTTTTAGGAACGATTTCCAGATTGCGCTCGACAGCGACCTTGGTTTGAGCAATTCCGAGTTCGCCAAGAAGTTCGGCAACATTTCCGGCATTTTCGATGGTGCGGTCTTCACCGTTGATCGTCAGGCGCATCGCTTTTGTTTCACCCCTTTGGTAGCAAAATCTTCATGATTGCCGCGCAGTATGCGCAGCAGGTCTGCCTGAGGCAAGCTGTCTTGTAGGCTTTTTGTTGCTGACAATCAAACCAACCGGTCTGTTCCGACAAACCACAAAACGATGCGGCATCAAGGCGACATTCAGGAAACCAATGCAAAGTTGCGTCAGACTTTAGTCGTGTTATAAACGCAACTCCAAATGTTGGACCTGCAAGTAAGGATCGCGGCGCTGTTTGAGCATTGCCGATTGCCATAACATCTTGCAGGCACATGCGCGATCATTGTCTGAGACAAGAATGGAAGTGAACGAGTTGACGGGTTTTAGGCAAAACCGACAAGAAGACTCTGGCATTCTTGGCAATGCTAAGGCATATACGCACACATCGGTTGCGATCCTTGGGGCTTTCGCCGCAACAACCATGGCGATTTTCAAGATCCATCTGTCCAATATTCAAAAACGGAATGCATTCAGACACGATTTATACGTCTCGAAAGCTGCAAACGGCATGATCTATGGCTTTGGCTCCCGGAGCATCAAGAACGCCCTGGATGCCATGCGCGGATTGATCCACACACCATCATAAAGATATCGAAATGAGCAAGTTCAACATCGACAATGACGCCATTCGCCAGCTCGCAGAGCTGCTGGACGACACCAATCTGACCGAAATTGAAGTTGCCGCAGGTGACAACCGTATTCGCGTCGCCCGTCAGGGCACCATGGTTGCTGCTGCTCCGGCTGCGGCCCCTGCTGCTGCGCCGGCTGCGGTTGCGCCTGCTGCTGCGGCACCGTCCGATGCGAGTTCCCATCCGGGTGCGGTCAAATCGCCGATGGTCGGCGTTGTTTACTTTGCCCCGGAACCGGGTGCGGCTCCGTTCATCTCGGCAGGGTCCAGCGTTACCGAAGGCCAGACCCTGATGCTGATCGAAGCGATGAAAACCTTCAACCCGATCCGCGCGCCGAAATCGGGCAAGGTTACACAGATTCTGGCGACTGACGGCCACCCGGTCGAATATGACGAGCCGCTGGTCATTATTGAATAAGTCGGGGTATCAACCGCATGTTCGACAAAATCCTGATTGCCAACCGTGGCGAAATCGCGCTTCGTATTCAGCGCGCCTGCCGCGAAATGGGCATCAAAACTGTCGCGGTGCATTCCACTGCCGATGCGGACGCCATGCATGTGCGTCTGGCCGACGAATCGGTTTGCATCGGTCCGGCTGCATCCAAAGACAGCTATCTGAATATTCCGGCCATTCTTTCGGCTGCTGAAATCACCGGGGCCGAGGCCATCCATCCCGGATACGGCTTCTTGTCGGAAAACGCCGATTTCGCATCTATGGTCGAAGAACACGGCTTTGCCTTTATCGGCCCGACGCCAGAACATATCCGCACCATGGGTGACAAGATCACGGCCAAACAGACAGCCGAGAAACTTGGTATTCCCTGCGTTCCGGGGTCTGACGGTGAAATCACCACAGTTGACGAAGCCCGCAAATGCGCCAAAGAGATCGGTTATCCGGTCCTGATCAAGGCATCGGGCGGCGGCGGCGGTCGCGGTATGAAAGTGGTCGAGCGCGAAGAAGACCTTGCCGAAGCATTTTCCATGACCCGTAAGGAAGCATTGCAGAATTTTGGCAATGCTGCCGTTTACATGGAAAAATACCTTGGCAAACCACGCCATATCGAATTGCAGGTCATTGGTGACATGCATGGCAACGCCGTTCATCTGTTTGAACGTGACTGTTCCCTGCAGCGTCGTCACCAGAAGGTGCTTGAAGAAGCGCCGTCTCCGACCCTGACACCGGAAGAACGCGAACGGATCGGCTCCACGGTGGCAAATGCCATGATCGGCATGGGTTATCGCAATGCCGGCACGATTGAGTTCCTCTATGAAAATGGCGAATTCTATTTCATCGAAATGAACACCCGCCTTCAGGTGGAACATCCGGTCACCGAAATGATTTCCGGTGTTGACCTTGTTCGTGAACAAATCCGTGTGGCAGCCGGTCTTGAACTGTCATTCAAGCAGGAAGACCTTGAAATTCATGGTCATGCCATTGAATGCCGTATCAACGCAGAAGACCCCGACACCTTTGTTCCGTCACCGGGCAAGATCAAGGAATATCATGCACCGGGCGGCCTGGGTGTACGTGTTGATAGTGGTATTTATACCGGCTATTCGATCCCGCCCTATTACGACAGCATGATTGCCAAGCTGATCGTTCATGGTCGCGACCGTGAAGAATGCATGATGCGCCTGCGCCGTGCCTTGGCGGAATATGCGATTGGCGGCATCAAAACCACCATTCCGCTGCACCAGACGCTTTTGGCGAACCCGGACATCCAGAAAGGGGATTACGACATCCACTGGCTGGAAAAGTTCATGGGCATGAAAAAAACGCTGTAATCAGCACATAAGCATATTTTGAACGGGAACCCTTGGGTTCCCGTTTTTTTTGCCCGCAATGAGATATCAAATTATTAATCGCCCTTCCCTATGATCAGGGATAGGTTCAGACTGTCAGTTCAAGATGATCTTGTCTGAAGCGTGCGGTTAACTCATATGTAAGCAGACAAACAGGACCAGAGCAATTATCACTGCGATCATGTCAAACCAGCTGACCCCTGATCTTTTGATCCGAGCCTATTCCGTCGGCCTGTTTCCGATGGCCGAAAGCCACGATGACCCGACGCTGTACTGGATTGACCCGGAATGGCGCGGCATCTTGCCGCTTGACGGGTTTCATGTGCCGCGCAGCCTGCGCAAGGCAGTGCGCAAGGGCACTTATAAAATCCATGTTGACCGTGCTTTTCCCGACGTGATCCGTGCCTGTGCGGAACCCACCGACACCCGCGACGACACCTGGATTAACAGCAACATCCTTGATGCCTATTGCGCACTTCATAAAATGGGTTGTGCACATTCAATCGAAGCCTGGAAAGATGGCGAACTGGTGGGCGGCCTTTACGGGGTCAGCCTGGGCAAGGCTTTCTTTGGCGAAAGCATGTTTTCACGCGCAACCAATGCATCGAAAGTGGCACTGGTCCATCTGGTCGCGCTGATGCGCCAAGGGGGCTATAGCCTGCTTGATACGCAATTTGTCAATGATCACCTTAAACAGTTTGGCGTTCTTGAAATTTCGCGAGAACGCTATCGCAATGAACTGGCCAGTGCATTGTCGGGGCGCGCGAAACTCCCATTTGAAGTTGAACCTGAAATCCTTGAAGAAACCCTGTTGGGCGGCGATAGTAAGACAGATCAACGCCCCTGATCCCTGCAATTCCGGTTGCCCTTCAGACCAAAACGAGTCCCGCCATGCATATTCGCCCTGCCACCCAAGAAGACAGCGCTGCCATTCTTGATATCGTCGCCCCGATCCTTCGGGCCGGGGATACCTATGCCATTGATAGCGACATGACCGATGAGCAAATCCTGTCTTATTGGATGGGAAAAGACAAAATCACGCTGATCGCAGAGGAAGACGGCAAGGTGGTTGGCACCTATTACATTCGCCAGAACCAAGGGGGTGGCGGATCGCATGTTTGTAATTGCGGCTATATGACATCACCGGCGGCAACCGGCCGGGGCATTGCGCGACGCATGTGCGAAGATTCGCTGCTACGCGCCAAGGAGCTTGGCTACCGCGCCATGCAATTCAATTTCGTGATTGCCAGCAATGAAGCTGCGGTCCATCTGTGGTCCAAGCTGGGATTTGAAACTGTCGGCCGCCTGCCCGGCGCCTTTATGCACCCGACATTGGGCGAAACCGACGCCTTGGTCATGTATCGCAAACTTTGATCAGACACACATGGCAAACAACAAGGGCGGGAACCAACTGGCACCTGCCCTTGTGCATGATCAAATCAATCCGTTCGGATCAGAACAGGAAGCGGACACGCAGGGTGCCTTCGATGGCCGAAAGTTCCTTGCGCACGCCCTCGCCCGGTTTGATTTCCTTGTCGACTTCGACAACGACATAACCAACGCCGCCTTCGGAACGCAGGTACTGGCCGCTAATGTTGATGCCACGACGGGCAAACACATCGTTGATCTTAAGCAGCACACCGGGAACGTTGCGGTGAATATGCATGAAGCGCGTATGGCTGCGGTCCTTGACCGGCAGCGACACTTCGGGGAAATTCACAGCCCCCAAGGTCGAACCGTTATCGGAATAGGTGATCAGCTTGTCTGCGACCTCGATACCGATATTTTCCTGAGCTTCCTGGGTTGATCCGCCAATATGCGGGGTCAGGATGACATTGCTCATGCCGCGCAACGGGCTTTCGAACTGTTCATCCTTGCCTGCGGGCTCGACCGGGAAGACGTCAAGTGCCGCACCGGCCAAATGACCGCTTTCAAGGGCGGCTGCCAGATCTTCGATGACGATGACATTACCGCGCGCAGCATTGATCAGGTGCGCGCCTTTTTTCATTTTGGCGATTTCAGTCGCAGTGATCATGTTCTTGGTCTGGTCGTTGGCCGGAACATGCAAGGACACGACATCGGACTTGGCAAGAAGCTCGTCCATCGAGGCACAGGAATTTGCATTCCCCAAGGCCAGCTTGTTGATCACATCAAAATAAATGACGTTCATGCCAAGCGATTCTGCAAGCACCGAAAGCTGCGAGCCGATATGACCATAGCCGATGATGCCCAGCGTCTTGCCACGGGCTTCGTAAGACCCCTTGGCATTTTTCAGCCAATCACCATTATGAGCAGCAGTGTTACGCTGTGGAATACCACGCAGCAACATGATGATCTGCCCCAACACCAGTTCGGCAACCGAACGGGTGTTGGAATATGGCGCGTTGAAAACCGGGATACCGCGCATGGCAGCGGCTTCCAGGTCCACCTGATTGGTGCCGATACAGAAACAGCCGATCGAGGTCAGCTTGGATGCAGCTTCGATGACCTCTTTGGTCAGTTTGGTGCGGGAACGAATGCCCAAAAAGTGCGCTTCGGAGACGACGGATTTCAATTCATCCGCATCAAGCGCAGCAGGGTAATGGTCGACATTTGAGTAGCCGGCCTCTTTGAACATCTTTACAGCGTTTTCATGGATACCTTCGAGCAGGACAACCTTGATCTTGTCCTTCTCCAACGAAAGTTTGCTGTTCACGGCGCACCATCCTTTTCTTCGCGAGGGCGACACGGGAAAATCCCCGAGCCGTTTTTAAACCGTCCAATCGGTCTCAGGCCCAATGAAATAGGACTTCACAGCAAATCCGTCAAAGGCTTTCCCTTGCGCAAATGTGCATTGCGCCTATCTTCTGAACGCATATACCTGCTAATGCGTATAAAAAAGGCCATTATCGGCTCATCACATCCGGGGCTCATTGCGGGAAGCTTGAATTGCCTGTCGAAATCAGAACCATCACCGATATTCACCAGATCGGACACGCAGCGTGGGATAAATGCGCGGGGGCAGACAACCCGTTCGTGAGTTTTGCGTTTTTGTCCGCCATGGAAGACAGCGGCTCGACCAAAGCTGAAACCGGGTGGCAACCCTTTCATCTGGTCGCAGAAGATGAAACAGGTGCCGTCATTGGTATCGTGCCGCTTTATGTCAAAGCCCATTCTTATGGCGAATATGTCTTTGATTGGTCCTGGGCAGAGGCCTATGAACGGGCTGGCGGGCAATATTATCCCAAACTGCAATCAGCCATTCCGTTTTCCCCTGTTCCCGGTCCCCGGCTTTTGGTTGCGCATGACCATCCTGATCCCCAATCCGTTCGTGCAGCCCTGATCAACGGCATGACAATCCTGCCAGAACGGCTTGGCATGGCGTCATTGCATGTGACGTTTTGCAGTGAAGATGAAAGTCAACTGATGCAGCAGGCCGGTTTCCTTTCGCGGACTGGCATACAATATCATTGGCGCAATCGCGACTATCAGAATTTCGATGATTTTCTTGGCGCCCTGAATTCGCGCAAGCGCAAAAACTTGCGCAAGGAACGCAAACAGATATTGCAAGCCGGATACAGCTTCCAGGCCTTGCGCGGGGATGACCTGAAGGCCGAACACTGGGACCGATTTTATCATTTTTATCGCGATACATCTGATCGCAAATGGGGACAGGCCTATCTGACCCGTGAATTTTTTGATCTGTTACATGACCGTATTCGGGACCGTACAGTTCTGGTTTGTGCGTTCAGAGATGGCGACATGGTTGCCGGTGCGCTCAATCTGATCGGGTCCGAAACCCTTTATGGTCGCAATTGGGGCACGATGGATCGTACCCCGTTGCTGCATTTTGAAACCTGTTATTATCAGGCGATTGATATCGCGATTGAACATGGCCTTAAAACAGTCGAGGCCGGCGCGCAGGGAGAACATAAAATCCAGCGCGGATATGAACCGGTCCTCACCCATTCAGCACATCTGATTGCCGACCCCGGTTTGCGCCGCGCCGTTGCGCAATTTCTTGCACAGGAACGCGAACATATTGATCAGGATCGCAATTATATCCTTTGTGAACACAGCCCCTATCGCAAAGAAACTCCCGGCTCGTAAATCCGCCGGCAAAACTGACCTAACAAAAAGGCGCGGAAAATTTCCACGCCTTTTGCATTGGGTTAAATATATGCGTCAGACGGCCCGAACATCATCAAGGAAGCCGTTAACATGGGTACGCAACGCATCATTGGCCGCGGCCAGTCGCCCGACGCTGTCAAGCTGACCATTGGACAAATCGCCGCTTTGGGTTGTTGCCTCCGCAACGTTCTTAACAGCATTGGTAATGGCAATGTTACCGTTGGCTGCCCCTTCGACACTGCGTGATATTTCTTCGGTCGCAGCCCCTTGCTCTTCGACAGCACTGGCAACGACCGACATCAACTCATCAATTTTCGTGATGGTATCGGCAAAGCCACGCACCGCTTCGGCAGCCGCCCCGGTTTCACTTTGCATCTCTACGATTTTGGCAGTGATCTGTTCGGTCGCCTTGACCGTCTGGGATGCAAGGTTTTTAACCTCGCCGGCAACCACGGCAAATCCTTTACCAGCTTCGCCGGCACGGGCAGATTCAATGGTCGCATTAAGCGCCAGAAGATTGGTCTGATCAGCAATATCACTGATCAGGTTGACCACCTCGCCAACGCTTTGAGCGGCGTCATTGAGCTTTTCCACACGTTCATTCGTGCGTTCTGTTTCACCCACGGCGACCTGGGTAATTTCGGTCACGCGCGCAATTTGCGACGAGATTTCCGAAATAGACGCCGATAACTGCGCCGTTGCAGACGCCACCGTCTCGATATTGCTTGAGGATTCCTGAGCTTGCTCTGCAACACCCTGGGCATCGTGATTGGCGCGCTGGGCATGGGATGTCAGCGTCTCGGATGCGGACCGAACATCATCAAGTGCCGCATTTACCGCATGGAGGACATCCTGGATCTTCTCGTCAAAGCTTTTGGTAAGAGTCCCCATGCGCTGGCTACGTTCAACCTGCCGCTGGGCTTCGATTTTTTCCTGCTCGGCCATTCGGGCGCGTTCACGGGCATTCTCGCGGAAGACTTCAAGTGATTTCGCCATTGCACCAACCTCGTCGGAACGCTTCATATCCAGCGTTTCGATTTCAAGGTTACCAGCGGCCAGTTTGCCCATGGCTTCGGTCATTTTCCGGATCGGTGTCGCAATCATGCGGGACAGTGTCCCACCGAACAATACCGCCATGGCAATCAACAGCACGACCCCAGCCCCCAGGGTGATCTGGAAAATACGCATTGCCTGGTCAACCTCGGCCTCGACATCCAGAACAAGTTGATCAATGTTCTTGGCCAGCGCACTGGCGATCATGGTGACCTGATCTGCCAATTCACGAGGTTCGCCGGATGCTTCGATCGCACGGGCATGGTTCACCGTCAGATAATGACGCATCAACCGGACCTGTTCGACAGCGATTTCTTCCCAGTGATCAATGGCGCCGTCCATCTCTTCGATCAATGCCGCGACTTGTGGATTGATCACAGCATAAGATTTGATCACATCCGTTCGGATATCGATTTCGTGAAGGGATTTCTCATAGCCGGTCAGCCCGGCGCGGTCACCGGTGGTAAGAAAATAAATCAACTCCTGACGTGCCATAAGATAGGCACGGTCAAGGTTGCGGTAATCCCGTTCAAATTCCGAAAGATAGTCGCGCTGCTGATTGGCGCTGTTAACCTTCATTGTCGCAAAGATGCCCGCACCGGCAACCAACAGGATCACGGCGATCATGACGGCAAAACAGGACATCAGTTTTGCCGGGATAGACAGGTTTTTAAAAAATTTCATCACTGCTTCCCCCTACAGACCGCGACGACGCGCAAGTTCATTCAGATTAACCTCGATGGTAACCGCACCGATTGGCTGACGGTCGGCATCGCTCATGGTCATGTTAAGCTGTGCCAACCACACATCGGAATTTTCGTTATATTCGGCTTCATCGACAAAGACGGCATCAGGACCGTTGGGAAACGTGTTCTGGAATTTTGCTTCGTCGCCCTGCCAGAAATCCGATGTGATTGAACTTTGGCCGACATTCAGTCCCACAGAATCCATGACGAAAATTTCCGCATACATGCCGCCGGAGCGCGCCTGTACCTGCGTCAGATAACTTGACAGCGGATTGGTCAGGATTGCCGCAACCAATGGCTGATCTTCGGCTTCGCGCTCGGCGCGCCATTGAGCATCCGCCGCATCGATCTCATCCTGGGTTATGTTCTGGCGCAGCTTGTTCTGGGATGTGATTGATAGTGATACGACCGGATTAGCCAGCCATTCACGAATATTGTTGATGACTTCATCAGTAATGAGTGCGTTGGGGTCCCCCGGCAACTCTGCCTTGGCATTTGCGACATGCGGCAGCACAAACATTGCAGCAGCAAGCATTCCAGCCAAAGCCATACCATTCCTAGACATGACGTGTTTACTCCCGATCTATACCGATTTTCTTATGGCTTATTTTTGACTTATTCTTTTGTATATGAACTTATACAAATGATCCTGATCAAACACAACTTTTTTGAGAACTCAGGCCAGAACCGCTGCGCAGAAGACGTAATTCAACATCGCTGCCCCGAAAGGCAGAGCACGCAATGCGGGACATATCCCATCGACACGACACACAAAGCCAACCTGCAGCACGGTGAAACGCGATTACAGGACGCGACATAAATCTGGAATGAAGTTGAAATCAGCCAAGAAAAAAGCGGCGGTATAAAACCGCCGCTGAGTTTGGTTGGGACACGAGCAAACTGCAGAAGATAATGTTGTTCCAGGCGCGATACGCGCCCCTGCAAAGAACAACTGTCCACCCCAAACAAAGCAGGAAGCGTGCCAACTTTCTAACCACTGGGAAAACCGGCACTTTTAGCGAAAATTGCCCCCTCCTTCGCCACAATACCGAAGTGATGCTGAATGATCTTTGCATTTCAAAATGCAAAGATTGCAAAATGCAAAGATCATGTTTTGCATTTTGCAAATACCCAATGAAGCTTTAGAATATTGTATTATTTGCAACCTGTTCCGGCGGTGCTTAGCGGGTACGTTTTTTCTTCTTGCTGTTGAAGTCCAAAAGCGCTGGCGCCTTTTCGATGATCTCTTCCAGAATGGATTTGGCAATATCAAGATCATCTTTTGCAGAGTCATCAAGCTCGCTGACATAGCGCGGATCCGAAATCATCCGCTCTGCCTCATAGAGCGTGCGCAATTCGCTCTGAAACATCTCGCGCGCCCCAAGCGGCAGGTTTTCTTTGGCACTCATAACAAAGAAGAATTTGACACTGGTTTTGATCACAATCCGCAGCATAAGAAGCTGCAATTTATGAAAGTGATGCTCCAGCTCTTCTTTTTTGGGGTGACTTTCAAGCTTGTTCATCCGCTCCTTGATCACAAGAGACAACGCTTTAAAGTTATCAACTTCTTCTCGGAACGGGCGATATCCAGTGATATCAGACTTGTCGGCGTGCTTTTCAAGATCATCTGCCAAGGCAATCAATCTTCGCGCGCGCAATTCAAGCCGAGACAAAAACTCTTCGACTTCGTCTCTATATTTTCGTTGTGCAGCCTGGCTCATGATATTCTGGCGTTATTGATATAATTGGTGCCCAAGAACGACGTTCCCAGGCACCAATCTATACTGCCAATGATTAACAACAACCTCAAAACAGGAAAAGTTGTTATCATCCAACCATTTCCGGGTCCTTGCGTGCTTTCTTGTCGCCACTTTCATCTTCCGGGTAACGGAAGATGATCGCATCGTCTTCAACATCGACCAGCACAGCCCCACCCTTTGACAATTTGCCAAACAACAACTCTTCGGCAAGCGGCTTTTTGACATATTCCTGAATGACGCGTCCCAGTGGACGGGCACCGAACGCAGCATCATAACCGCGTTCCGCCATCCAGCTGCGCGCGGCCTCCGTCAGTTCGATCGAAACATTTCGGTCGGCCAATTGTGCTTCGAGCTGCAGGATAAACTTATCGACAACCATCTTGACCACTTCGGGTTTCAGGTTGGCAAACGGAATAACGGCATCCAGACGGTTTCGGAATTCCGGCGTAAAGGTGCGCTTGATTGCCTCTTCATCTTCACCGGTACGCATTTCCCGTTTAAAACCAATCGGCGGTTTGGCCATATCGGATGCACCGGCATTGGTCGTCATCACCAGAACAACATTACGGAAATCAACCGTTTTGCCGTTATTGTCGGTCAGCTTGCCATGATCCATGACCTGCAAAAGGATATTGAACAGATCCGGATGGGCCT
Source organism: Thalassospira sp. (assembly GCA_048264285.1). Taxonomy (GTDB): domain Bacteria; phylum Pseudomonadota; class Alphaproteobacteria; order Rhodospirillales; family Thalassospiraceae; genus Thalassospira. The sequence continues at coordinate 12,916 of JBLXDD010000015.1, read as the reverse complement.
TTTCAATTTCATCAAGCAGGACCACCGCATGCGGGTGCTGATCGACCGCATCGGTCAGAAGACCGCCCTGATCAAAACCGACATAGCCCGGCGGTGCACCAATCAGGCGCGAAACGCTGTGGCGTTCCATATATTCCGACATGTCAAAGCGGATGAACTCGATCCCCATGACGGTCGCCAGTTGCTTGGTTACTTCGGTCTTGCCAACGCCGGTCGGGCCAGAGAACAAATAACTGCCAATCGGCTTTTCCGGTTCACGCAAACCGGCACGGGCCAGCTTGATCGCACTGGCAACCGCTTCGATCGCCTTGTCCTGACCAAACACCACGGTTTTAAGATCACGTTCCAAGTTCGCCAGCGCTTTGCGGTCGTCGGTCGAAACCGACTTTGGCGGAATGCGGGCAATTTTCGCGACGATTTCCTCGACATCGCGCTTGCCCACGGTGCGTTTACGTTTGCTTGGCGCAACCAGCATGCGTGATGCGCCAACTTCGTCAATGACGTCGATGGCACTATCGGGGCGCTTGCGGTCACTGATGTAACGTGACGCCAACTCGACTGCGGACCGCAATGCTTCGTTCGTGTATTTGACCTGATGATGTTCCTCGTAATAGGGTTTGAGCCCCTTGAGGATTTTGACGGTATCTTCTTCGGAGGGTTCCGCCACATCGATCTTCTGGAAGCGACGCACCAAGGCGCGGTCTTTTTCAAAGTGACTGCGAAATTCCTTGTAGGTGGTTGAGCCGATGCAGCGCAGCGACCCACTTGCCAATGCAGGTTTCAGCAGGTTGGAAGCATCCATTGCCCCGCCCGACGTCGCACCAGCACCGATCACGGTGTGAATCTCGTCAATAAACAGAACCGCACCTTCGTACTCTTCAAGTTCCTTGACCACCGCCTTCAGGCGTTCTTCGAAATCCCCGCGATAGCGCGTCCCGGCCAGAAGTGCCCCCATATCAAGGGCAAAGATCGTGGCGTTTTCGAGAACCTCTGGCACATCGCCATCATTGATACGGCGCGCCAACCCTTCAGCGATAGCCGTTTTGCCTACACCCGGATCACCGACATAAAGCGGGTTATTCTTTGTCCGGCGGCAAAGAACCTGAATGGTACGATCAATCTCGCTTTGGCGGCCGATCAACGGATCGATCTTGCCACTCTGTGCCTTGACATTCAGGTTCACGCAATAAGCCTTAAGGGCCTCTCCCTCTGCCGGGCCACTTTCGTCCCCTTCGGGCGAAGCGGCAGCAACCGGTTCATCATCCGCGCCACGCGGAATGCGACGTTCGTTCAACTCGGTTGCCTTGGCGATACCGTGGGAAATGTAATTCACAGCATCAAGGCGCGTCATATCCTGTAGCTGCAGGTAATAAACCGCATGCGATTCCCGTTCGGAAAACAGCGCCACCAGCACATTTGCACCCGTGACTTCTTCTCGACCCGACGATTGGACATGAATAGCCGCGCGTTGAATGACACGCTGGAAACCGGCCGTTGGCTTCGGATCGACCAAACGTGCACTGATCAGACCGGAAAGCTCGCTATCGGCGAATTCCAACAGATCGGAACGCAGCCGATCCACGTCAACGCGGCAGGCCTTCAGCACTGCCAGCGCATCCTGGTCTTCGGTTAGCGACAACAAAAGATGTTCCAGAGTGGCGTATTCGTGCCTACGCTCCGACGCATATGCGAGCGCACGGTGCAGACTTTCCTCAAGATTGCGCGATAGCATATGTCACTCCTTCTCTAAGGTACACTGCAGCGGATGCTGATTCTGGCGTGCCAGGTCCATGACCTGATTGACTTTGGTTTCTGCGATTTCATAGGTGAAGACACCGCACACCCCGACACCCTTGCGGTGCACCTGAAGCATGATTTCGGTGGCTTCTTCACGTCCCTTTTCAAAAAACCGTTCCAGCACGTGAACGACGAATTCCATCGGCGTGTAATCGTCATTCAGCAACAGCACTTTGTACATGGACGGCTTTTTGGTCTTGGGCCGCGTCTTTGTTACGATCCCCGTGTTCGGCAGATCAGTGCCGTCATTATCGTGTTCAGTCATCGTCTACTTACCGGAACCCCTATTTCCTTCACGTCTATCCATGATAGGTCATTGGCAAATTCTTTCAAAGTCCGCTACGCGGGCTTCACTCTGAATTCATTGTGCATCCGAGCTTCGCTGGTTGTCCATCTTCGATTCATTTAGGCCACGAACAACGCACTGCAAGATCACGCGACAAACTTCCTTGCAGATTGCAACCAACATCCCGCGCAATGCCTGCCCATCCACCAGAATAAAAAAAACGGGCATGACCACAAGCCATGCCCGCCTTTTCAATCATCACTGATACAATGCCCCAATCCGTGAGGCCGGCATCACTTCATTGTCGCATTTGTCGCTTTGCTGATCGCGTCAAGACCATCTGAAATAGCAGCAAACACGATTTCCTGCATTTTTTCGCCTTCAGCCATGCCGCTGGTGTAACAACGATTAATAATCCGTGTGTGCAAGTCTTGCAGATCAGCCAGACTTTCGACTTTGCTCAATTCATCAAGAACATCCTGCGATGCTTCGAATTCCTGCTGTATCCAGCTTGAAAGCTCGGTCCCGATACCGCCGGTTTTTTCAAACATCACCATGCTTGCCTGCCAAACCTCTTCGAAGCTTTTCTTTTGGCTATCAAAGAGTTCTTCATATTGGGCAGCAACCCGCGACCCGGCACCAGAGAACACATCCACCTGCCCGGTCATGGTTTCAAAAATTTTATCAAAGGCCTCATTCGCGGCAGAAATACTTTCTTCAAAGGCATCATTACCGGCAACAACCATCGCCTCTACCTCTGGCGTCTGCCAAAGTTTGAAATACGGCTCCATTCCGGTTCCATTCACGAACAGCGCACCAAACCCGAACATGTCGGACTGTTTTTCATCCGCTTTGGATGGCGTTGCATCGACCTTTGCAACCGCTTTCGGTTCGGCTTGGGCTTTGGTGACCTTGGTCACTGCCGGTTTCTCTGGCGCTGGCGATGAAGCAGCAAGCGCCTTGGCAGGGGCCTTTGCTTTCGATGCCGCTGGCTTGGCCGCCGGTTTTACTGCCGGTTTTACTGCCGGTTTTTCCGATACGGCGGACTTGGCTGCGGGGGCTGCTTCCGGCTCGGCTTTAGCAGCCTGATTAGACGGGGAGACAGAAACCTTTTTCGAGGCCCCCTTGGTCGTCGTGGATTTTTTCGGGGCAGAAGATGCGGCCGACTTGCGCGGCGCCGCAGAGTTGTTGTTCGTGCTCACGGTACTGGCCTTTTCGCTTGTGGTGGGGGAGTCGGGCGCTGTCGATTTCGTCGCTGCTGTGCTTGCACTTGCAGAACGTCGCGCGGCCCTGGTTTTCGCAACGGGAGATTTCCGTGCAAGATCGGATTTGGTTGAACGAGACGCAACAGAACCGGACTGAGCCGCCCCTGATTCCGTATGAGCCGCTACTTTGCTATCCGCAGGAATACTTGGCACGCCTTGCACCTTAGATGCCGGCTCGACCGATTTTGCGATTTGGGATGCCGGGGTGACAGTTTCCTTGCCGGCAGCAGCTGCGGCCTCGATCTCGGATGATGTGACAACCTTGCGCTTTGTTGGTGTGCTTTGCGTTGAGCCTTGCGCAGCGTTGGACGATGACGCGGGGACCGACTTCGTTGCTGATTTCCCCGACAGTTTTTTCCCGGAACCAACCATTGTCTCGACCTCCTGATCGCCGGGATAGGCACCCCGGATCAATGTTGCATTGCAACATAACCCTAGATGGAAACATCACCAAACGTCAAGTACAGTTTGGTGATAATCCGGCTTTCAAATCTGTGTATCCACCGATTGAAAACGCTGAAAAACCGGGGCTGCAGCAAAACCGCAACCAGAACAAGATATTAGATGAGATCTTTATCGCAGGCCGATCAACCCGATAAAAAAAAGACAGCATGTGAATACCATGCTGTCTTAACGAAACGGGTATTTCAGGACGCCTTAACGCAGCATATTGCCACGCACGGTCCGGTAGAAATCGCGGGAGTCGCTATTTTGAGAATAGTGTAACTGTGCCGCCCCTTGGGACCTTGCATTTTCGGCACTTGGTGCTTCGGGCAGATCATCTTCCAATGAGGACAGGTCGGCCAAAACATCAGGGAATGCAAGCCCACGCAGATCATCAACACCGGATGCCCACGTAGCAAGCGTCACAGTTTGCGACGAACACCCGATCGCCACCCAGTAATAATCGTCAGAATATAAACGTAAACCATCACGGCTTTGCGTTCCGAATCCTTCAGCCTGCAGGGCATCGGTAATTGCAAGATAAGCATCGCGATCAATCCGGTCGACAGTTTCCTGCCCACCGAATGCGCCAAGCGGTGCATTTACCTCGACATTGATATTCTTGACCTGAAGCGGTCCGAAAACCCGTGTGGTCAGATTAAATTCTTCGTATCCGGGATACGGGTCCAGCTCGAAAGCCCAGACTTCATCATAGTATTTCGCATTATAGACGATGCGAATTTTTCCTTCGGCATCCCCTGCCTGACATGCCAGACGTAAATCATCCGCATTCAGATACGAGAACCATGACGACTTGCGAACAAGCGGGTTACTGATATCACTGGTCTGGGTATAGGTGCACCCGGCAAGCCCCGTAAGCACAAATGCCGCCAAACCTTTTTTTATCCAGCCCTGACGCCATAAATTTTCTGCGCTGTGAACTGCACCCCTATTTTCAGACATTCGATCCTCGATTTTTTACCATTCTGGAGATATAAACGTTAGATACAAACATAAAAGTGGCTATCTCAAGGCCAGACTGACAAGCACCAATTTTTGCGCTCTTAAACATTTGTTTAAGCCTGCGATGCGACAGTGAACTTATTTAGTTCTTGGGGAAACCTGAAAGCCGAGCCCGATATAATGCGTTCATTGACCCTTTCCGGGCCAGATGCAATGGCCAAAGCCCTGTCTGCAGCATGCACGCTTTGTATGCGCGGCTTTGTTCCTGTTTTTTTGTGTCTGGTCGCAATCATCTCGATCATCAGTTTGACGCCATCTTCTGCAGATGCGCGCACCTACACAGCCATGATCATCGATGGTGACACCGGCGAAACACTGCACGAATATCGCCCGGACCACAAAGTCTATCCGGCGTCGCTGACCAAGATCATGACGCTTTACATGGTTTTTGATGCGCTGGAAAACGGCAAAATTTCACTCTCAACGCGGATGAAGGTTTCCAAACGTGCCTGGGGACAGGCCCCATCGAAACTTGGCCTTAAAGTTGGTGAGACCATCACGGTCAAGGATGCCATCCTTGCGCTGGTCACCAAGTCCGCCAATGACGTTGCTGTGGTTGTCGCAGAACATCTTGGTGGCACGGAAATCAAATTCGCCCAGATGATGACGACCGAGGCGCGCCGCCTTGGCATGTCGCGCACGACTTTTCGCAATGCGTCCGGTCTTCCCAATCGCGGCCAAATGACCACTGCGCGTGACATGATCACGCTGGCTGTGGCCCTGCGTAAAAATTACGGCAGTTATTACCATTATTTTTCGACCCAAAAGTTTCGTTACGGCAACCGGACCTATGGCAACCACAACAATCTTTTGGCGTCCTACTACGGAACTGATGGCATCAAGACCGGTTATATCAATGCATCCGGCTTCAATCTTGTTGCGTCGGTCAATCGCAATGGCAAACGTTTGATCGGCGTCGTCTTTGGCGGCCGCACAGCGCGCACCCGCGACGATCAGATGAAGAAGCTTTTGGATCAGGCCTATGTCAAACTGACCAAGAAAGGCGAAATTGTCGTGCCGCGTCCTCGCATCAGCCCGGAAGACAAGATCCTGCCTGCGGATACACAATTACTTATCGCCAAGCGCAACACGCTTCGCGAAGCAGAACAGCCCGGACGCATCGACACCCAAACCGTCGTCAGCCGTATCAAACCCGAAACCAATAGCGGCTGGGGCATTCAGGTCGGCGCCTTTAGTGACCAACGCCGTGCACAGGAAGCGGTTTTGGCTGCGGCCCGCACCGCGCCGGATGTTTTGCGGCTGACCCGTGCGGCTGTCGAACAACAAGCCAGCGGTACCGGTGTTGTTTACCGTGCCCGTCTGCTTGGCTTTGACGATGAGAACGATGCACGGGCCGCCTGCGCAGCCCTTAAACGCGAAAATGTCGCCTGCATCCCGGTCAATGCCGGTGACGCTGGCTAAAAGCCAAATTGCACAGAGACACAAAAAGGCCCGTCAGATTTTCTGACGGGCCTTTTTCATTTTTTCTTCGGTGAACGTCTAAATTAGTGACCGCCACCCGGGGCAAAGAAGTCATCCGAAGACAGACCGCTTTTGACCAGTTGATCGGTCACCTGCCCCTTCAAACGTCCCAACCCGGCATCATCGGCCGCTTCACAGCGGGCCACGATGGCAGGCTGGGTGTTTGATGCACGCAGCAACCACCAACCATCATCGGTGCTGACACGCACACCATCAATGCCGCTGACTTCTGCGCCGGTCTCTGCCAAGCGGGCGCGCACCTCTTCGATCAGGGCAAATTTGCGGTCATCCGGGCAGTCAATACGGGTTTCAGGTGTGTTGACCGCAACCGGCATGGCTTCGCGCCACTGGGCAAGGCTTTTGCCGCTTTGGACAAGGATACGATACAGCCTTACGGCGGCATAAGCAGCATCGTCATAACCATAGTAGCGTTCAGCAAAGAAGATATGACCGCTCATTTCGCCGGCCACCGGTGCTTTTTCCTCGATCATCTTGGTTTTGATCAGGGAATGCCCCGTTTTCCACATGATAGCTTTGCCACCCAGCCGGGTAACCTCGTCAAACAGGGTCTGACTTGCTTTCACGTCAGCAATGATCGCTGCCCCCGGCTGCCGTGCAAGTACGTCGGCGGCAAAAATCTGAATAAGCTGATCCCCCCAAAGAACATTGCCTTTGCCGTCAACCACACCGATCCGGTCGCCATCACCATCAAAGGCAACACCCCAATCGGCATTATGTTTGGCAACAGCAGCCTTGAGATCAACCAGATTGGCCTCAACCGTCGGGTCTGGATGGTGGTTGGGAAAGGTGCCGTCAATATCATCAAACAGCAAATGATGCGTACCTGGCAGCCTTGCGGTCAGCTTGCGTACGACATCGCCGGCGGCCCCGTTGCCGCAATCCCATACGATGGTCATCGGATCGGGAACGTCGCAATCAAGTTCCGCCAGAAGACGCTCGACAAACCGGTCTTCGACGTCAAGGTCGCTTGCCGATCCCTGCCCGACTTCAAAATCGCCAGCAGCCGCAATTCGGCCCAACTCCTGAATGGCTTCACCAAAGACAGACTTGCCGGCATTAAGCATCTTGAAGCCGTTATAGTCCGACGGGTTATGTGAACCGGTCACCATGATGCCAGCATCGGTCTTTTCGTCATAAACCGTGAAATACAGCATCGGGGTTGGCCCGCATCCAATGCGCACCACATCGCAACCGGTCGAAAGGATGCCGTCTTCCAGGGAGGCAGCCAGTTCAGGCGAGCTCAGACGACCATCACGCCCCAGCGCGACGCGTTTTCCGCCGGATCTGCGGACAATGGTACCAAATGCCTTGCCCAGCGCGTTGGCATCTGCGGGATGCAGGGTTTTACCAACGATGCCACGAACATCATATTCGCGCAAAACAGATCGATCAAACTGGTGTGCGGCGGAATTCGTCATGATTTGCATTATCCTCCGATAGATGCGCGACCGACACAGGAATAGCTGAAACCGTTTTCGGCCATTTCAGTTGGGTCATAAACGTTGCGCAGATCAACAATGATCGGGTGTTTCAGAGCCTTCTTGATGCGATCAAGCCCCATGCCGCGGAATTCGTTCCATTCGGTCAGAACCACCATTGCATCTGCACCTTCGAGCGTGTCATAGGCGCTTTCGCAATATTCAATACCATCAAGAAGTTTTTTGGCTTCTTCCATGGCTTCGGGATCATAGGCTTTTACAGTCGCACCTGCCGCAATCAGGGCGGGTACGATATCAAGGCTTGGTGCATCTCGCATATCATCGGTATTGGGTTTGAATGCCAGCCCCAAAATACCGATGGTTTTGCCATCAACAGAACCGCCACAGGCAGAAATAATACGATCTGCCATAGCCTTTTTACGCTTGGCGTTGACATCCACCACTGTCTCGATAATGCGAAGCGGGCTGTCATATTCCTGCGCTGTGCGCACCAGTGCCAGCGTGTCTTTCGGGAAGCAGGACCCGCCATAGCCTGGACCAGGATGCAGGAATTTCTTGCCAATACGTCCATCAAGACCAATACCGCGCGCGACATCATGCACATCCGCACCAACCTTTTCACAAAGATCGGCAATTTCATTGATGAAGGTGATCTTGGCGGCAAGGAAAGTGTTGGCCGCATATTTGATCATTTCCGACGTTTCACGGGTGGTGAACACAATCGGGGTTTCAATCAGATATAGCGGACGGTACAGATCCGACATCACTTCGCGGGCACGCACATCGCTTGTCCCGATCACAACGCGATCAGGACGCATGAAATCACCGATTGCCGACCCTTCACGCAGAAATTCCGGGTTAGATACAACGGCGAATTCCGCATCCGGACGTTTCTCACGAATGATGCGTTCAACTTCGCGCCCCGTGCCGACCGGAACAGTCGATTTGGTCACAATAACCGTAAAACCGTCCATGGCTTCTGCGATTTCTTCAGCCGCAGCATAAACGTAACTTAGATCAGCATGCCCATCCCCACGGCGGGTCGGGGTTCCAACCGCGATAAAGACAGCATCTGCGTCCTTGACCCCTTCCTTGAGGTCGGTGGTGAAGGTCAGGCGGCCTGCCTTGACATTATTTTCAACCAGAACATCCAGACCGGGCTCGTAGATTGGCATGATACCGTCTTCGAGACGGGTGATTTTTTCCTTATCCTTGTCGACACAAACAACGTCCGTACCGAACTCGGAAAAACAGGCACCGGAGACAAGTCCAACATATCCGGTCCCGATCATAGCTACGCGCATGGAGGTTTTATCCTGGTAAGTAAATCCCGACCGGAACAGATCACATCGCTATTCCGGTCGGACACTGTTGACAAGAATGATTATTCTGCCGCTTCGCCTTCGGCGAAATCGCGAATGAGCTTGCGGACATCGTCACGCATATCTTCACGGGCAAGAGCAAATGACATGGTGGCTTTCAGGAAGCCGATCTTGTTGCCGCAATCGAAACGACGGCCTTCGAAATTATAGCCATAGAACGGGACATGGCCGATCATCGCCGCCAGCGCATCGGTCAGCTGGATTTCATTACCAGCACCGCGCGGAATATTTTCAAGCACTTCGAAAATCCCCGGATCAAGGATATAGCGCCCGATCGCAGACAAGGTAGACGGTGCTTCTTCGGGTTTCGGTTTTTCAACCATGCCGCATGCGCTGACAAGACGCCCATTGGTGCCTTCGATTTCCAGAACACCATACCGGTGAACTTCCTCGCGCGGGACATCCATAACGGCCACCATGTTGCCACCAGTACGACCATAACTGTCGACCATCTGCTTCATGCAGGGCACTTTCGACTGAATAAGGTCATCGGCCAGAAGCACCACAAACGGCTCGTCGCCAATCAGCGACTTGGCGCAGAGCACCGCGTGACCAAGGCCCAGCGGGTTGCCCTGACGCGTATAAGTCACACGGCCATGTTCGGGAATCATTTCAAGCGCCTTGGACAGCGCATCTTCCTTGCCGCGCTCGGTTAGGATCGCTTCCAGCTCGGCAGAGCGATCAAAATGGTCTTCAATCGCGGTTTTGCCACGACCGGTGACAAAAATGAATTCTTCGATGCCTGCTGCAATAGCTTCTTCGACAGCGTATTGAATAAGTGGCTTGTCAACGACCGGCAGCATTTCTTTTGGCATTGCCTTGGTCGCAGGCAAAAAGCGGGTTCCCATACCTGCAACCGGAAAAACGGCCTTCTTGATTCTTTTCGACATTCAATACTTCCTTTTTCAACCGCTGCACGCCAGACCGTATCGGAATTGCCCGCATATATGCTTCTGCCACATTTCCAGAACACGGATCAAGCAAGCGCACGTATTATTGACGCTAATCTTTACATAGCCGTAACAAAAGGCTTCGCGCGGCATTGATTTTTGAGGCCAGATAGTCAGATCCACCATGATCGGGATGAACCGCCTTGATCTGCTTTTTATAGGCCCGGTTGATTTCCTCGCGGGTGGCATTTTGCTCCACGCCAAGAATGTTGCGGGCTTCCTCTGCCGTCATACCTGACGCGCTTGAACTCCTTTCGCCATTTTGGCCTTGCTCGTTGTCATTGCGATCGTTTCCTCCGCCTTGCGCTCCGTCTCTGCCAGGATCATTCCGGCGCCAGCTTTGCCATCCTGTACAATCGGGACGACGTTCAAGATAGGATTCCAGCACCGCCCGGCTTTGGTCGGTTGCACTGCAGCAGTCAACATAAAGCAACTGCAGATCGTCAAGCCCCAAGCTGTCAAGATCGGCCCCCGCATAGGGGCCGCTGACAACACCACCGCGCATTTGTCCGGTTTCGAGATCAAGCACCATATGCAGAATTTCTGTGCGAATTTCCGAACTTGATCCCGTCCCGGCAGTACGGTTGCCAAAGCTTCCCGGCTGGGCGCGCTTTCGCGAGATTGCAAAAATCCTGCGCAAAATCGGCCACAAAAATCCAAGCTTCAGCATCCGAACCAGAAACGGCACGGTGGCAGCCAAGGCCGCCCCCATTGCAGCAATCTTGCCCGTGAGCAACAACCAGCCCGCAAGCATGATCAACACCAAGATGATCAGAAATAAGACAATTTTGCGAATTTCTTTGGGCTCGGCCTCTGTCATCCAGCGGATGAAAAATCCGACGCCGACAAATGCCGCAATGCCAATCAAAAACCACTGCATCAACGCGGCTTTCGCAATTGATGGCCCAGTCTGAGGACATACTCGGACCCTGTTTTCTGCTGATATATCGCAAGCGCTGACTGCCCGCCCACGGCATAACTTGCCACAGCCCCCAGCAAATCTCGAAGCTTGCCGGCCGCATGGGCATCAAACTGCATGAAGGCACCACCGGTTATGCGGGCAATTTCGCCAAAGGCAAAGGCAGCGTCCCTGTCATGGCCTTCTTGAAACATGAATGCCTTAACCCCCTTAAGCGCCAGTTTACCGGCGATCGGGGCCAGATGATCGGGATTTTCTTCGATACAGTCACCGACATAAATCAAGGCATCGATTTTTTTGTCTTGGGCTTCACGTTCAACATGGGCCAGAACCCGCTCGATCTGTGTGTGACCGGCACGACAGGTGACTTTGGTGATATAATCGCGAAAAGACTTTGCATTGCGACACCAGCCGCTTGATTTGCATTCGGACAACCCGCGAAAGAACACAAGCTGTACATCCAGCGCACCGACACCATCAACCGCCTCGAACATTTCGGCCTGAATTTCGGCGGCATGGTCCCAACTGGGCTGGCGGCTGGCAGTGGCATCCATGGCAAAGATCAAACGCCCTTGCGCCGGCCCGGATGCGGGCGCATGCACAGCAAGATCCCGCGCTTTCCCAAGGAAATCTGCGACTTCCTCGGCCCCGGATGTCTCAGGAATGATGTCTTTACGTGTCAAGGATGCCTGCCTGTTTCATATTCCGGTTGGACCGTTTCGTGTCCTGCAAAATATAGGCCCGATACCCTTAGATCGGCAACTCTTCACCATCTGCCGGTTTGAAGCCGATCACTTCAAGAAGCGATCTGACTTCCTGACGGGCTGCCATATGCGACATGCTCATCGGGATGCCGACACCTTTTTCACGCAGATCAAGCAGTGTTAGCCCCTTAAGGAACAATTCGCGGTAAATCACGCGTTCGCCAAAGCCCGGTGCCTGACGGAAACGGATACGATCCGCCAGTTTTTCAACGATTTCGGCAATATCGCGCTTGTTACGGGCATCAAGGTGTGAAAGACGGTTGCGCATGACAATCCAGTCAATCGTCCCGCCATCAATTGCCGCACGCCGCTTACGGGCATCCCATACCATCTCGGCATAGATGCTGGGCCCCTTGATGTCGAGGCTATCAGGATCAATCCGAGCCAACATATCGAGATCGATAAAGCTGTCATTGATCGGGGTGATCAGCGTATCGGCGCATGCATGTGCAAGGCGCGACAAATAATTATCACTGCCCGGGCAATCCATAACGACAAAGTTGCACCCCATCACCATTTCCCCAAGGGCGGTCGTAAAACGTTCGCGCTCGTCCAGCTTGGCTTCATTGGCATCAGGCAGCTCGCTGCGATAAATCGGACGGTGTTCCGGCACCGGGAGCTTCAATTTCTTTCTGTCGTTAAAGGCCGTGCGGTTTTCAACGTAACGTGTCAGCGTTCCCTGCCGGGCATCGATATCAAGCGATCCGACTGAAAACCCCATTTTCATCAGCGAAACAATCAGATGCATCGCGGTCGTCGATTTACCCGACCCGCCCTTTTCATTACCGATCACGATCACATGGGCGCGATTGGATGGCGGCTGTTTATCCGTTGCCATCTGCTGGCCCGCGCTGCCCCCGTCGGCGCCGGTCTGTTGCACCGTCATGATTCTTTGCTCCGTATCATCCGTCTTTTGACTTTATCCCCAAAGACCCCAAGGCCAATCCCCCCAATGAGCCAGTTTACATCAAAAAATCAAGGTAAAAGCGATTTGACTCACATCGTACAGGTTTGGACCCTTCTGTATCTCATTGCAGGTATAATTGCCTCAGGACGATCCTTGGCCAAGGATCGTCCTGAGGAGGTGTTTGGCGATGGACCCTTGTGGCCCTGCCTGGACAGGAACCACGTTTACTAGCATGCC
>JBLXDD010000014.1:0-107795 GCA_048264285.1 Thalassospira sp. | reverse complement strand
GCCTTGGCAGCCTGATCGACCAGGGCTGGTGTGCCAACCGGGAATGTATTGGCCGGGCCATGGGCCGGTTCGGACTGGAACGTCGCATCGCCAGCGACCCAGTCACCGGCAATCAGATGTTTTCCTGTCAGAGTATAGGACATTGAATTTCCTTTGTATGGATGAATTAGGCCAACGCCGTTCACTTTGCGCTTGCGCGCAATTCGGACAAGGAGAAACGCGGGGTCAGGTCTTCCGGGTCTGTGATCACTTCGATCACCCCGGATTTTCCCGACGCGGCCAAGGCATCGAACGCTTTTCCAAATTGTGCCGTTGCCTCCACCCGTGCGGTTGCAACACCATAGGCCTCGGCCAGTTTACAGAAATCCGGATTGACGATATCCGTCCCGCTAACACGCCCCGGATAGTTCTTTTCCTGATGCATGCGGATGGTGCCATACATACCGTTATTCACCAAAATCACGATCACGCGGGCACCAAATTGCTGGGCTGTTGCCAGCTCTTGAAGCGTCATCTGGAAACAGCCATCCCCGGCAAAACAGATGCTCAGCCGATCAGGATGACGCAAACTTGCAGCGATCGCAGCCGGAAGACCATAACCCATCGTACCGGATGTCGGGGCCACCTGGGTTCTATATCGACGGTGCTGATAGAAACGATGCACCCAGACGGTGTAGTTGCCCGCGCCATTGGTCAGAATGGCATCATCTGGCAAATGGTCATTCAGATATTGAATAACAGCAGCCATATTGACCGCCCCATGCGATGTCGGGTTGGGCTTCGACCAGGACAGATAATCTTCGCGCGCAGCTTTTGTCCAATCGGCCCACACCGCTGAATTTGTCGGTGCATCTTGTTTGACCAAGGCCCCCAGTGCCTCTTTCATACCGCTACAGACGCCACGTTCGGGTGCATAAACCCGCCCGATTTCATTGGCATCGGGATGGATATGCAGGATTTTCTGTTTGGCGACCGGTACATCCAGCAAGGTATAGCCAGATGTCGTGCAATCACCAAGGCGCGCCCCCAGAACAAGCAACACATCCGCATCCCTGATACGTTTTGCCAAAGCCGGATTAATCCCAAGACCGGCATCCCCGATATAGGATGGATGCAAGGCCGACATTCGGTCCTGACTGCGGAAACTGCATGTCACGGGCAGGTTCCAGGCCGCCGCAAATTCTGCCAGATCGGCACATGCCTGCGCATCCCATGTTTCCCCCCCTGCAACGATCAAAGGTGACTTTGCGGCCGATAGAATTTCGATAATTTCACTAATCTGCGTATCAGAAGGAGCAGCCTGAACCGGCGTTACCTTTGGCGGAAGCGGACCGACCTCGACGATATCGCGCAACATGTCTTCGGGCAGACCCAGAACGACCGGCCCCGGGCGCCCCGAAACGGCGACCTGAAACGCACGCGTCAGAAGCTCGGGAATGCGTGCGGCATTATCGATAACAGCAGTCCACTTGGTCTGCGTGCCGAAAATCGCCTTCAGATCGAATTCCTGAAATGCTTCGCGTTCTTCATCGTCGCGCCCGATCAACCCCACCAACATGATCAAGGGCGTTGAGTCCTGATAGGCAACATGAACGCCGGCATACGCATTGGATGCGCCAGGGCCTCGTGTCACCAGAACCAGACCGGGGCGACCGGTCAATTTTCCGTCCGCATCCGCCATGAACGAGGCTGCTCCCTCGTGCTTGGTCGCAACGAACTCTATTTCCGGCGTATCGACCAAAGCATCGAGAACAGCAAGAAAACTTTCCCCCGGCACACCAAAAATTCGATCAACGCCTTGTTGAACCAAGACATTAGCGATCAGTTGACCTCCCGTGCATTGCATCGGTGCCTCCACTAGACTGATTATAAATGTATTTGTTTGATTGGGGGCTTCGCCCCGGTTTTAAGTGTCTGCCAAGTCTGCGCGATCTGCCAAACGTTGAGCTGCCAATGTATAATGATAGCGCACCGCCTGAGACGCTGCATTTTCGTCATGGGAACGGATCGCTTCAAGCACGGCCCTGTGTTCGGCCAGCACCTCCGAGCTCCATTCCGTCACCCGGGCGTTCTTGATCGCAACAGAGCGTAACTCCATATCGATGCGCGTATCGAGCATCGACAGGAACTCTGTGATGTACTGATTTCCCGAGGCCTCGGCGATACGTTGATAAAATGCACGTTCCGCCAGAATGTGCTTTTCTGCCCCCTCATCACCTTCCGAAATTGAGCTTTCCATCTCGGAATAGGCGTTCTCCATAAAATCAAGATCCGCAGCCGTCCGACGGGTTGCAGCAAGACCTGCCGCTTCGGACGAAATGCCGGTGCGCAATTGCAGGATTTCAAGCAGTTTCTGGCGTTTTTCAAAGCAGGCCGGGCTGATACGAAATGCGCTGCGCGCACTTGCTTTTGCAACGAACGCCCCGACGCCCTGTCTCGAATCAATCATCCCATCATGTTTCAGGCGCGATACGGCTTCTCGCACGACAGTACGTGCAACCCCGAAACTTTCAGCAAGACTTTGCTCGGTTGGCAGTTGCTCGCCAGCTGCCAATTCTCCGTCAAGGATCATCCGCGAAAGCTTTTGGGAAACATCATCGGCCAAACTTGGCCGCCTACTTAGTCGCGTGAAAGAGTCCACCTGAACACCCTTTATTCATGAGCTGCATCTGCAGCATCGATCATTACATGCTGGGTTTATGTAGCGACAGGGATCGTTTTGTCAACATAAAAACAGGTTGTCAGACAACATGAAGATATGCTATTCGGGTTTCAAATGAAATAAGGCTCCGCCCTGAACGCGGCAGCTAAACTGAAAAAATGGAGTGAGACGTGGCTTTTGAAAAAGTAGTTGGTTTTGTCGGCCTTGGTGGAATGGGAAGCGGTCTTGTCAAAAACATGCTTTTGAAAGGCGTGAAGGTACATGTCCTCGACCTCAATCCTGAAAAAGTGGCGCTTGCCGAAAGCCGCGGCGCGATTGTCGAAACCTCGGTTCGCGAAATGGCACGCAAATGTGATGTGCTGGCCTTTTGCATCGGCAAGGCAGAAGATGTCCAAAAGCTGACAATCGACCTTGAAACCGGTTGCCTGCAAGACATGAAGCCGGGTCAGATTCTTCTGGATCACACCACCACCAGCCCCGACCATGTCGACCTGATGAGCAAAGCTTGCGAAAAAGTCGGTGTGCGCTATTGCGAAGCACCGATGACCCGCACCCCGATCCATGCGGAACAGGGGTGCGTCAACGTCCTTTATGGCGGGGACACCGACCTTCTTGAAGATTTGCGCCCACTGTTTGACACATATGCCGAAAACATCTTCCATGTCGGGCCAAGTGGCCATGCCATCCGCTTGAAGCTGATCCACAATTTCATTGCCTTTGCCAATGTCGCATCCTTCTGCGAGGGCTTTGCCCTTGCGGCAAAGGAAGGTCTGGATATGACCAAGGTCATTGACATCATTTCAGCCGCCGGCGGGAAAAGCGGCATGATGGACCTGTATGGCCGCAAGACCCTTGAACGCGATTTCACCCCGTATATGGCCCTTGAATGGGCAGAAAAGGATGTCGGCTACTACGTGCGCTGGCTTGAAAAAGCCGGATTGCCCGGCTTCATGGCAAATTCGGTCCATCAGACCTATGCGCTGGCATCCATCATGGGATTTGGTCAGGAAGGTTGCACCGCCGTGATCAAGGCATATGAGCAACTCTCGGGTGTCGAGGCGACGCTTCCCGAAGGTTCCTGATCAACGAATATATCCATAACCAATGATGGGGGCATTTCGCCCCCCAACAAAAAAAGCGTGCAAAAACGCAACTTATTCAACGGAGGAAATATCTTGAAAAACTTGAAAATTACAAAGGCAGCTCTGTCTGTCTGTGCGGTACTTATGTCCGTTTCGTCCATGTCCGCGATCTCGACAGCCCAGGCCGAGACAACTTTGAAGCTGTCGCATTTTGCCGCGGAAACCCATCCGGGCCATATCGCTGCAAAACAGTTCAAAGACCGCGTCGAAGCACGCACCAATGGCGAAGTTCTGGTTGAACTCTATCCGGCCAACGAATTGGGTTCCCCGCCCGAACAGCTTGAACAGACCGTGCTTGGCATCATTGACATGAACCTGCCGACACAAGGTGGACTTGATAAATACGAAAAAGCCTTCGGCACGGTGATGACCCCGTTTGCATTTGGCAGCTACAAACAGGCGCATGAAGTTCTCGACGGACCATTCATGGAATGGGCCGGCCCGAAACTTGAAGCGCAAGGTCTGGTGATGCTGTCAAACTGGGAATATGGTTTCCGCAACGTGACGAATTCGGTACGCCCGATCAATTCCCCCGAAGACCTTGCCGGCCTCAAGCTGCGCACGCCACCTGAACTGCAGATTGTCGCAGCACTTGAAGCAGCAGGCGCTCAGACCACCCAGATCGCGTTTCCGGAACTGCCCGGCGCTCTGACCGCAGGGGTTGTTGATGGTCAGGAAAACCCGATCGGTGTCATCTATCACTACAAGATGTACGAGTTGCAGGAAAACCTTGCCCTGACCCGTCACGTTTACAATTCCATGGTTCATGTCATGAACAAGAAAAAATGGGATTCATTAACGCCGGAACAGCAGGTCATTGTGCGTGAAGAAAGCATTGCCGCGGGCAACCTGATGCGCGAGATGGTGCAGGCACAAGAAGCCGAAGAACTTGCCAAAATCAAGGAAGCCGGTGTTCAGGTCACTGAACCCGACCTTGAAAAGTTCAAGGAACTGATGGGCCCCGCCTATGAGCGCGTCAGCGAATATTCCGGCGAAGAGAACATGAAAACGTTCCTCAGCTTCATTGGGAAGTGATCCATCGAACGCCAAGAATCAGGCGAACGAATTTCATCAGAGAGAGGGGCATGCCCTCCTCTCTCTGACACCTTCCCACCATCTATTCTGAAAGTCTGAGATCATGCTTGCACTGATTGTGCTGTGCGCGCTTGTTGGGCTGATTATCCTCGGCGTCCCCATTGCGATTGCATTGGGCATGACGGCAGTGGGCACCTATCTTGCGCTGGGCGAACCGGCAATCCTGACCATGTTGCCGCAACGCATGTATTCGTCGACCACGTCCTTTACCCTTTTGGCGATCCCGTTCTTTATTCTGGCGGGCAACCTGATGAATACCGGTGGCGTGACAGAACGTATTTTCCGGTTTGCGGCCGCCCTTGTCGGCCATATCCGGGGCGGGCTTGGTCAGGTCAATGTCGTTGCCAGTCTGATATTCTCGGGCATGTCGGGTGCTGCTGTTGCCGATGCTGCGGGCCTTGGCCAGGTCGAATTCAAGGCCATGCGTGATCGCGGTTATGACGAACGCTTTGCTGCGGCAATTACCGCCGCATCTTCGACCATTGGCCCTGTCTTTCCGCCCAGTATCCCGTTTGTCATTTTCGCAAGCCTTACCGGCATATCGGTCGTAAAGCTGTTTCTGGCCGGTGTTGTCCCCGGTCTTTTGATGGCGGGCGCATTGATGGTCGCTGTTTATGTGGTTGCCGTCATCCGCAAATTTCCGCGGGAAATGCGTGCCAGCTACCACGAACTTTGGGTGTCACTAAAAGGGGCATTACTTCCGCTTGGCACACCATTCATCATTATTGCCGGGATCTTGACCGGCGTCTTCACCCCAACCGAAGCGGGCGTCACGGCAAGCTTCTATGCCGCCTTCCTCGGATTGGTTGTTTATCGTGAAATCACTGTGTCATCTTTGCCCGCAATCTTGTGGGATACACTTTTGCACACCATCCGCGTTCTGTTTGTGATTGCCGCAGCCGGGTTCTTTGGCTGGCTTCTGATCCATCAGCGTGTGCCAAACAGTGTCATTTCCGGACTTCTGTCGATATCGGACAATCCGGCGGTTATCATGTCATTGATCGTTTTGATCCTTCTGGTTCTGGGCATGTTCCTTGAAGGCATCGCTGTCATCGTCATTACCGTTCCGATCTTTATGCCGGTGATGTCAGCAATCGGGATTGATCCGGTTCAGTTCGGCGTGATCATGATCATGTGTTCCATGATCGGTCTTTTGACCCCGCCCGTCGGCATGGTTCTGTTTGCGATTTCAAGTGTAACCAAGGTGCCCGTCGGGCCACTGGTGCGTGAATTGTGGCCCTATCTTATCGGCATCTTTGTCGTGCTGATGCTGGTTATTTGCATTCCCCAGATATCGACCTGGTTGCCTGATCTGGTGATGGGAGGAGGCCGATAATGCAAACCCTTTTCCGAATTGACCGGGCGGTTGGATGGGTCCTGCGGGGTATCGCGATTTTATGCCTGCTGGTTTTGATGGGCATTCTTGGCGCCAATGTTCTGGCCCGGGTAACCGGCTGGTTTTCCATGGGCTGGTATGACGAGATCATCGAACTCTGCTTTGCCTGGATGGTGTTTTTCGGTGCTGCTGAACTTTGGCGCGAAAACCAGCATTTTCGGATCGACTGGCTTTATTACACCTTGCCTTGGGCCAAACGCCGCCTCCACACCATAGTGATCTCTTCAATCAACACCGTCTTTCTCGGGTTCCTGCTTTTCGAAGGCTGGAACCTGACCGAAAGGAGCAGCGCACTCACGCCAATCATCGGCTTCCCGGTTGCAATTCTGTATGTCTGCATCCCGATCAGTGCCGCCATCATGCTCCTTTACGCCATCATCGACCTTTTCAGACATTCGCCCCGGCATGCTGCCGAGGTTGAAACAATCGACGATATCTAGCCTCAAACAAGGGAACACGAACATGATTTATGATCATCGTACCTATACCTGTCGTCCGGGAACCATTGGCAAGCACCTTAAGCTTTACGAAGCAGAGGGCTGGCAGATTCAGAAAAAACATCTGGGTGATCCGGCCGTTTACGCCGCAACCGAAACCGGCGATGTGAATTCCTATGTCCACATCTGGCAGTACGAAAGTGCTGCCGACCGTGCGGCCAAACGCGCCAATCTGAAAAATGATCCCGAATGGCAGGAATACCTGAAAAAGTCAGCCGAGGCAGGCTATCTGGTCAGCCAGGTCAACAAGATCCTTGTGCCAACGCCGTTCTTTTCAGCCTTGAACGAAAAATAAGCATTTCCGCATTGCTGATGAAAGCCTCCTGCCTTTTTCAACAGGGGGCTTTCACGCGTTCACAGCACAATTTTCTGCTTTGGTCCGGTTTAAATCTGGAACATATCGTAAATCTCCGACTCCTCTCGAAGACGGAACATTGTCAATAGTCTGAAGACCAATGTTTTCAGACGATCCCGCCCCATGCGACATCTTCTATTACTGCAGTCACAGCGCACCTTCCGCTTATGAGTTCTGATTGTTCATACGATCAGCCTGACCTGATGTTCCGTCAATTGACCAGTTCCACGCCTTCGGAAACTTACGACGTCGTGCATCCGTCAGGTGCCGTCGCTATCTATAGGACACATCGACGACTTGGCCGGGTTCATTGATAAGACATGTTTTATCAACCTGCGCTCGATACTCCATCAGGCACCGATGTCGCACGCTCTTCATGTTGAATAATTGCGGTACGGATTGTTTCTATTAGCTCTACTGCAATCTTGGACAATTCCTCAAATTTGGGTGTCACCAGCCAAATTGTGGACTTGATTGGCTCCAGAAGGGGTCGAAAAGCGATTCCCTTGTCAAAAGGCCCGAATGATGCAAGTGACGAAACAATCGTAACTCCGTAGCCGGCACTAACCATCGCGCATGCTGCTTCTGACATTTGCACTTCGGCAACAGGATTCATGGAAATTCCAAGCCGCGAGAATGCAAAGTTTATAATCGGAAATGACAAATCATCACGCCCTAGCGCAATTAGCGGAACATTCTGTAAATCTTTCAAAGAAATAATCTTCTTTTCCGCCAGTGGATGATCGCTCGGCAGTCCACACAGCATCGAAAGTTCTGAAAATTTTTCACATTTGAGCGCCGGATTATCGGAAGGAACCAAAGAAAAACCAAAATCAGCAGAACGTGTAACCATAGCATCTTCGATACTCGTCGAGGTGCGAGTCAGCAGTGTGCAGTTAACGTCTTCCCGATTCTTAATCAGCGCCGCTACTTGTCGTGGAATTAACTGCATACTGATCGCCGGAAAGGCAACCAGTGACACCTCTCCACGCTCCAAATTCCTAATTGAAGTGGCTATTTTTTGAACACGGGCCACCCCTGCCAAAAGTTTGTGCGTTTCCGAATAAAGCTGTCTGGCTTCCGCTGTTGGAACCAGACGGCCAGTGCTCCGCGAGAACAAGGCAAATCCACAATTTTCCTCGAATAATTTCAATAACTTAGTTACTGCCGGCTGACTAACGAACAACATCTCTGCAGCCTTGGTCACAGAGCCTACTTTCATCACCGCATTGAATGCTTCAATTTGCCGAATATTAGCTTTAGACATCTCTCGATATAACCTTATGGAATACTGAACCCAATAAATATCATTTGATTATTATGTGCAATGACCATCCACTGGGGGCGGATAAAAAAACCATCACATCCATCAGGGAATTCACAAAATGAAACATCTGGTAGCAGTACTCGCGGCCAGTGCATCGCTTCTGGCGATGAACTCCGCATACGCAGAAAGTAAGATTTTGACAGTCGGCGGCTATGGCGGCTCGTTCGAAACTTTGATGAAGGAATTGATCATTCCCGAGTTCGAAGCAACACATGACGTCGAAATCCGCTTTGTTCCCGGAAACTCAACCGAGAATCTGGCACGATTACAAGCTCAGAAAGACAATCAGGAACTGGACGTTGTTATCCTTGACGACGGTCCCATGTACCAAGCAGATGCACTGGGGTTCTGTGCTCCGATGACGCAAAGTCCGGTCATGGATAATGTTTACGACATTGCCAAACTCGGCCCCAACTCCATCGGCTTTGGTTTCGTTGCAACCGGCTTTACCTACAACACCGAATATTTCGCAGAAAAAGGTTGGAACCCGCCATCAAGCTGGGAAGATCTCAAAGACGAAAAATACAGCCAGATTCTTACAATCCCGCCAATCTCGAATACTTACGGCCTGCATACTCTGATCATGATGGCGCGCCTGAATGGCGGCGGCGAAAACAACATTGATCCGGGCTTTGACGTCATGGCCGATGAAGTTGCCCCGAATGTTCTGGTTTTTGAACCTTCCTCCGGCAAAGCGTCCGAGCTTTTCCAGTCTAAAGAAGTCGTTCTTTCAATCTGGGGCTCCGGTCGCACCAAATCATTGGCAGACACCGGCTTCCCGGCAAAGTTCGCCTATCCCAAGGAAGGCGCTGTTGCTCTGATGCTTGCAGCATGCCCTGTCGTTGATAGCAATGCACCTGAAGAAGCTGCTGCCTTCATCGACTATCTCCTTGCACCTGAAATTCAGGTTCGCCTCGCAGACGCGATGGGTTCGGGGCCTGTCAACAACCAGGCAGTTCTTCCAGATGACCTGGCTGCTGTCCTCCCGTACGGAACCGAACAAATCAGCAAGCTCGTCGCTGTTGATTGGGATGTTATCAATCCTGCACGTGAAGAATGGACGAAACGTTGGGC
The DNA here is from genome assembly GCA_048264285.1 of Thalassospira sp. Classification (GTDB taxonomy): domain Bacteria; phylum Pseudomonadota; class Alphaproteobacteria; order Rhodospirillales; family Thalassospiraceae; genus Thalassospira. The sequence goes on along the minus strand of JBLXDD010000014.1, from coordinate 98,247 downwards.
GCGCGAAGTAGAGCGCTAACGTCTCGAGGGCTGCGCACAACTCCCGCAGCCCTTTCCTCTCCCGCCTCTCCTCACGTAATATGAGAAATCAATGTCCTTTCTTGAGATCAAGGCTTTAACCAAACGCTTTTCCGAGACAACAGCCGTCGATGACTTTTCTCTGTCGGTTGAACGCGGCGAATTTGTGTCGCTGCTCGGTCCATCTGGTTGCGGCAAAACAACCACATTGCAGATGATTGCCGGTTTCGAACAGCCGACATCCGGAAGCATTATTTTGCATGGCCGTAATCTGGCCAATATTCCGGCCCGGAAACGTGGATTAGGTATCGTATTTCAGACCTATGCTCTCTTTCCCCATATGACGGTGGAACAGAATGTCGCCTTTGGTCTGGAGATGCGAGGAATACCAGATTCAGAACGGCGTCAAAAAGTGGCGACAGCCCTTGACCTTGTGAAACTGTCACATCTGGCAAAACGCTTGCCCAGAGCAATGTCAGGAGGCCAACGTCAACGTGTAGCCCTTGCAAGGGCGCTAGTGATCGAACCGGAACTTCTGCTTCTTGATGAACCACTTTCTAATCTGGATGCAAAACTGCGCGAAGACATGCAACTTGAATTGCGGCGCATCCAGCAAGAGGCCGGCGTTACCACCTTAATGGTCACCCATGACCAATCCGAAGCAATGGCACTAAGTGACCGCATTGCCGTGATGCAGAGCGGCCGTCTGATGCAACTTGGTACGCCTTTTGACACCTACGAAACACCCAAATCGACATTCATTTCAAACTTCCTTGGTAAAACGAATTGTTTGAATGCCCGACTGGTTTCCACATCCAACGGCATCAGTAATCTTGTGATCAATGGCGTTGAAGTCACGGGACCTTCGGTAAATCTGTTGCCCGGTGATGTCATGGTTTCCCTTCGCCCAGAACGGATTGATATCGTAGAACCCAGCGAAGGACATACTGAAGCCAAGGTCCTGGAACGTATATTCCTTGGTGACCAATGGCTGTTTCGTCTTGAAACCAAACTGGGTGAACTGCTTGTCGTGCGCCGTAACCGTGGTCGCCGCGAAGCAGAGCCGGGGGAAAATGTCTTCATTGTTTGGCAGCCAGAGCACTTGCAGATTCTGCCTGCCATCCGGGAGATCACCTCATGAACAGCGCCCGAAACATGAAGCCTTGGCTGCTAAGCGGCCCGGCATTTATTCTTTTTCTGGTTTTGTTGCTGATCCCGCTGGTGATGACATTTCTCCTCAGCTTCAACAGTTTTTCATTTTATGGCGGGATTGAAGATGTCTACAACTTTGGCAACTACCTCGAAGTTCTCGGAGACAGCTATTTCTACGAGATATTTCTTCGTACTTTCCTGATTGCCTTGGCGACGACTGTTTTCTGTGTGCTGCTTGGCGTTCCTGAAGCTTACATTCTGCTTCGGATGCGACCATTTGCACGGTCGATTATGCTGCTCGTCGTTCTTGGTCCTCTCCTGATCTCGGTCGTGGTGCGTACATTGGGCTGGGCCATCCTTCTTGGTAATAATGGCGTTATTAACGAATTCCTTCAGAACCTTGGCCTGATCACGTCACCGATAAAAATGCTTTATACGTCCGGTGGTATTATCGTTGCCCTGGTCCATGTCATGATCCCGTTCATGATCATTGCTGTTTGGGCTGCTCTTCAACGACGTGACCCATCTGCAGAGCAAGCAGCAGAGTCACTTGGTGCATCACCGCTCAAGGTATTTACCCGTATTGTCCTTCCTCAGGCCATGCCGGGTATCCTTTCAGGGTCGCTAATTGTCTTTTCCCTCTCAGCCAGCGCTTTTGCCACGCCAGCCATCTTAGGCGGACGCCGGGTCAAGGTGGTTTCAACCACAGTCTATGACGAATTTCTCAACACATTGAACTGGCCTCTCGGCGCTGCCATTGCCGTACTGCTACTGGTGTCGGTCCTTGTCATCATGCTGAGCTGGAACCGACTGATCGAGAAACGCTATTCCGGAGTTTTCGAATGATCAGTAACGGAAGATATTCACTCCTATTTAATGCCCTGTTCACGCTCTTTATGGTCGGCCCTCTGGTCGTTGTGATTGGTGTTTCCTTCACGCCGACCGGGTATCTTGAATTCCCTCCAAGCGGCCTTTCTCTGCGCTGGTTTGCGGCTATTCTGGATAATCCTGACTTTATTGATGCCGCTTGGGTCAGCCTGAAACTTGGCGTTGCCTCTGCCACCGTCTCAACCATCGTTGCAGTTCCTGCGGCGCTGGCAATCGGACGAGAAAAGTTTTCAGGTCGCGAAGCACTTCAAGCTCTGTTCCTCTCTCCATTGACTGTCCCGACAGTTGTTCTGGGCATCGCATTTCTCCGTCTGCTTAGCGTTTTGGAACTTAACGGAACCTTTGTCGGTCTGATGCTGTGTCACGCGATCATCATTACGCCGTTTGTTCTTCGACTTGTACTGTCGTCCGTTGTCGGGATGGATCGGTCTATCGAAAAAGCCGCGATATCTCTGGGCGCATCAAACTTGACCGTTTTTCGTCGCATAACCATGCCGCTGATTATGCCCGGCATTGTCGGCGGGTGGGTCCTGGCTTTTATTACCAGTTTCGATGAACTGACAGTAACCGTATTTATCGTCAACCCCTCGACCACCACACTTCCGGTGCGCTTGTTCTCGCACATTACCCAGACTACCGACCCTCTGATCGCATCGGTATCGACGATCGTCATTCTATTCACGGTCGCCTTGATGCTTTTGATCAATCGCTTCTACGGGCTTGATCGTCTTCTGATGGGAGAGTCCAAATGAAGTCTGTCGATACAATTGTCGTAGGCGGCGGCCTTGTTGGTGCTGCTGTCGCCTATGGACTGGTACGGCTTGGTCAAACCGTCGAGATCATTGATGAAGGAGACATCGCCTTTCGCGCCTCTCGTGGAAATTTCGGCCTTGTCTGGTTTCAGGGTAAGGGCCGCGATATGCCGGAATATTCACGCTGGACCCGCGGTTCTACCGAAGTCTGGCCTGATTTCGCCGAGAACCTGAACGCCGAAACCGGGGTAGATGTAAATTATTTCAAGAACGGCGGAGTGCATCTTTGCCTGTCCGAAGAGGCACTTGAAGCCCATTCGGACATGATCAGGGATATGCACAATATCCATGGCCCCGAATACGGGGCCAAGATACTTGATCGCAAACAGCTTGATGATCTGTTGCCAGGCCTAGGACAGGATGTCATTGGCGGCAGTTGGTCCCCTCATGACGGGCATGCCAGCCCCCTCTATCTGTTGCGCGCCCTGCACAGCGGATTTCAGAAACTGGGTGGCGAATATCATTCCGGAGCACGTGCAGAACAAATCGAACGCGATGGCGCCGGCTTTGTCGTCAAAACTGCCGTTTCGACCCACCGGGCAAACAAAGTCGTTCTTGCTGCCGGGCTAGGCAACCGGCCTCTTGGCAAAATGGTGGGCCTGAATGTACCGGTAAACCCGCTCAAGGGACAAATCCTTGTAACCGAACGAGCATCTCCAACGGCAACCCTGTCCATGCCCACAACTTTTGTCAGGCAAACTGCCGAAGGATCGTTCCTGCTTGGTGATAGCCATGAGGATGTCGGGTTCGATACCAGTTCAAAGGCAGCCATCATGGCCGATATCGCTGACAGGGCGATCCGTACATTTCCATTTTTAAAGGATCTCCGAGTGGTGCGTTCATGGGCTGCACTGCGTGTCATGACACCGGATGGCTGTCCAATTTACGAACAGTCTGCCACCCATCCGGGAGCCTTTACCGTCAACTGCCATTCCGGCGTAACCCTGGCAGGGGCACACGCCATGAACTTGGCCCCGATGATCGCAGCGGGCCATCTGGAAGACCATATGTCTGTGTTCTCTGCGGAGAGATTCAATGTTTAAGCGCGTACTGACCGACATCAAAAATCCGATCCATATCGAATTTGAAGGTCAAACCATCACAGTCGAGAAAGGCGAAACCGTGGCTGCAGCTCTGATGCTTGCCGGTCACAGAAAATTTCGCGAATCAAGCGTCACTCAGGAAGATCGAGGTCCATTCTGCTTAATGGGTGTGTGCTTTGAATGTCTTGTCGAGATTGATGGCTTCCCCAACCGCCAGGCCTGCATGACCGTGGCCGAAGACGGTATGAAAATCCGCGTGCAGAAAGCCGCATTAAAGGAGGCAACCCGATGAAAACCCATGATGTTGCGATTATCGGTGCCGGTCCTGCAGGAATGGCCGCAGCAATCGAGGCAACTCAAAATGGCCTCCGTACGGTTGTTCTTGATGAAAACCCTGCACCGGGCGGGCAAATCTATCGATCTATTGAAACGGTCTCAGATCAACGCGCCGCGATCTTGGGCCCTGAATACATTTCCGGTCGCGGCCTTGCCGCCGAGTTCCGTGCTTGCAAGGCCGAATATATTCCGGCGGCAACAGTCTGGAATATCGATGCCGGATTACAAATTCACTACTCGCAAGCAGGCAAAGGGTCCGCCCAAATTTCTGCTCGCTCCCTGATCATTGCCACCGGTGCTATTGAACGCCCGACCCCGATGCCGGGCTGGACCCTTCCCGGTGTTACAACTGCGGGTGCACTACAGGTCCTTCTTAAGGCACAAGGTGCGATCAATGACGATGTAGTCCTCGTAGGTAGCGGACCGCTTTTGTATCTTGTAGCAGACCAGATGCTGACAGCCGGCACCGCACCGAGAGCCATTGTGGAAACAGTACCATCGGGTCGCCTATTCAAAGCGGCACGGCATCTGCCTCAAGCCTTGAAAGCCTTTTCCTATTTACGAAAAGGACTTGCTATGAAACGACGCCTGAACAAGGCAGGCATACCGTTTTACCGGGACGCAAATAGCATTGTGATCGAAGGCACAAACGTGGTCGAAGCCGTCAACTTCATCTCGAAAGGCAAACATCAGCGTATTGAAACAACCAGTGTCGCATTGCACCAAGGCGTTATTCCAAATCAACAGATCACCCGCCTGCTGAGATGTGAACATCACTGGCATGAAACCCAGAAATGTTTTGTTCCGGATCTTGATGATCGGTTTGAAACATCTGTTGAAAATGTCTTTGTTGCTGGCGACGGAGCCGGGATTGGCGGTGCTGTATCTGCGGCCTTGCGGGGACGGCTTGTAGCCCTGCGTATCGCAGAAAAGAATGGCAAGGACACCCGGTCTGAACAACGCGCCATACAATCACAACTGGCACAGGACGCAGCAATTCGTCCATTTCTGGAAACCTTGTATGCACCAGCAGCCGAAAACATGGTGCCCGCGGATCAGGTCACGGTATGCCGGTGTGAAGAAATCACTGCCGGTCAAATCCGTCATGCCGTGGACCTTGGTGCCCCGGGGCCCAACCAGGTCAAATCATATTTGCGGTGCGGCATGGGACCGTGTCAGGGGCGGATGTGTGGAACGGCTGCGGCAGCGATCATTGCCGATCATCGTCAGAAAGACATCGACGAAATCGATTATTACCGCATTCGCCCACCTCTAAAGCCTTTGGCTTTGTCAGAACTGGCTTCCATCGAAGCAGAACCCACCCGCCACACTCCATTGTAAGGGACATCAACGGTGAGTACCCTATCAAATGCCGATCTGATCATCATCGGCAGCGGCATCCATGGCTGTTCGGCAGCCCTGCATGCTGCACAACGTGGTCTTTCGGTTATCGTCATCGAAAAGGATACGACCGCCCGCCATGCATCCGGCGTGAATGCTGGCGGTGTCCGCCGGTTGGGGCGACTGTTACCGGAAGTCCCGATCTCGGACAGGTCAATGAAGATCTGGAACAAGATTAGTGATCTTGTGGATGACGATTGCGGTTTCCAGAAAGCCCCCCAGATCAAGGTTGCCGAAACCGAAGACGAGTTGGAGAAACATCGCAAGCGTGTTCGCACACTTAATGACATGGGGTTTCATCATGAAACCATTTTGTCGCAGGCCGAACTTCGTGACTACCTACCTGCGGTGTCTGATCATTGTATTGGCGGTTTAGCGAGCCTGGAGGATGGCTTTGCCTTACCCTACCAAACCACGTTTGCCTTTCAGCGCAAAGCGATAGAACTTGGCGTACGTTTTTTTGAGAACACCCGAGCCCAGAAAATTCGACGAGATGGCAAAAACTGGCAAATAATTACCGATCATGGCACTTTTTCTGGCACCTACCTGTTGAATTGCGCTGGGGCATGGGCCGGGAATTTTGCCGCACAACTGGGGGAATATGCCCCGGTAGAAGCCATCGCTCCCATGATGATTGTTACCGCCCGGATGCCGCGTTTTTGCAATGCAGTCGTCGGCGCAACTGGACGCCCCCTCTCATTCAAGCAGATGGAAAATGGCACGGTCGTAATCGGCGGGGGCCTAAGCGGCATAGCCGATCCCAAGACAAATGGCTCACAATTGCTGTTTGGCAAGTTAAAGCAAACAGCCGAAACCGCCATCTCCATCTTCCCGGTCATGAAAGCGGCAACAATTGTTCGGTCATGGTCAGGGATCGAAGGGCGGATGCCCGATGATATGCCTGTGATCGGACGTTCTTCTACCGAAGAAAATGTATTCCACGCTTTCGGTTTTTCCGCCCACGGCTTTCAGATGGGGCCAGGAGTCGGAGAATTAATGGCTGAACTGATCGCAACAGGCGAAACCAATGCACCGATCACGCCATTCAATATTTCACGTTTCACGCCACCACACTGATCAAATGAAGGAGTTCTCAATGATCAAGCGCCACATCCAGACCAAAATCAACCACCGCGTCGTTGAACATAATGGTGTTCTGTATTTTGGAGGCCTCGTTGCCGACGACAAATCCAAAGACATGAAGGGGCAAACAGCAGAAATCTGCGCAAAAATTGATGCTTTGCTTGCTGAAGTAGGTTCTTCGAAAGAAAAGCTTTTGACGGCAATGATCTATATTTCCGACTTCGCTGCCAAAGACGGCATGAACGAAGCTTGGCTTGAATGGCTTCCGGGTGAAATTCTGCCAACCCGTGCAACAATTGGCGTTAATGAACTTGGTCCCGACACCCTAATCGAAGTCGTTGTGTCGGCCGCCAAATAGCAACTCATTCAAACGACTTTCGTTAACAGTGAGAAAAGCACAGACACCTTGAAACTTCTCGACGTGTTTGTTTCATGACCTGAATTATGACAATTCAGGCAGCGAAGACAGCATACTGACTGTAAACGGAAAGATGAGAGCGATGGAGCAGTGATTACGCTTTGTAAACACTGCTCCACGGTAGGCTCGGAGGGAGTATTGAAATCCCAAATAACCCAACAAAATCAAGTATGGAATGCCCACGCAAGCAGCATTGCTGCCCAATAGAAATCAATAGGTTAGTTATAAGCTGTCCCACGCTGATCAACTGAAATTTAGATCGACCCGACCGTCTGCAAGTTCCTCAAATTTGTTGATGAACTTCTTGATTGGGACGACATAAGAAATGTCGGCAATGTTTCCAATCTGAAGCGGAAAAGCACCGCCTACCCAATTCCCAACCCGCAGCGCAAGTCGAAATTCACTCTGCCATGCATAGGTATCTGTTTTTCTGAATACATTCATCTGGTGCTGATTTTTTTCCGACGGTACATATTCAACCATTCCTCTGTAGAGGTCGATATCGATGCCCTGCTGCTGAAGCTTCGTCACAGCGTTTTCAATCTTGGTCATAAATGCAGCAGGTTTGATTATCAGCATCATCTCACCAAAATCTCTAACTCTCTCATCAAAGATTTTGCCGTCGTCGCGCATCTTCATACCTTCATAGATGCAAGTCATGCAAAAAAGATGTGTCGTCTGAAAAACATCATCTGGTGAATTGTAGACAATAATCGGACCAACAATCTCAGTAAGAGAGTGACCATTCACCGTGAGTTTGACTTGGTCTGGCTGATAGAAGGATGTGCAGTTCTCTAGAGGGTCACCTCGAAGGTTTCCATCCTTGGTGCCTTGGAAATGCTCAACCGTGTTGCAATAGATGGTGCCCTTTCGACGCAATGCACCAATGTGCGATCTTTGGCCCACTTTAGAAAACAACCAGATTGGTTTGCTGAGCATGGTCACCTCTGAGCCTGCAGGAATATTATCAAAAAAGGGGACAGACCCTATTTTTACGACCTAGTCCGACCGTGAGGCACATTCAGTTTAAGACACTGATATTAAATGATCATTTTTGTCAGGTACCATAAAAGCTGACATCTAACTTCCCATCAAATCAAATGCTTAGCATTTCCCTTTGCCAGATAATCTGACATAGATTGTCACATAAAGTGACAAAAAGCTGCGGGATTGACAGAAAAGGTGACATTTCTCCTGTACCCTAGGGCCGTTTCGCGCTTCGGGAAGAGATATTAGGGTTACGCCAACTATTGAACGACCCCAGTCACCCGAAATCAATTTTTGTCTGTGCCGGAAACGTCATCGCCAACCATGCTTTGTCAATTGCCATAACTTGGGTCGGGTATTGCGTGAAGGTCTTGTAGCTCAATTTGAACCCGGCCCCCACCTCCGAGACTGAGGTCAGCTCATACAGTATTGGCAGCACGGTCATACCTGTCTTTCCCAAACATTATTCAGGGAACCACACACATTCTCTGTACACACGGGGAGGATGCAAATTTGATACACCCCGCACAACTAATTAGTTGCGAATGAGTATTACTTTTGATAACTGCTTAGAAAACCCATCACCTTAGTCAGGTATGTGACTTGGCAATAACTGACCTCAAAAAACTCTTCCAGTCTCACCAAAGGGAATTGCAGATTTATCTGACGCGCCTTTTGCGCGATCCGGATACAGCAATGGATCTGACACAGGAAACATTTTTGCGTGTGTCGGAACATGCCATCCCCGATAAGGCAAACGAAGTCACCCATGTCCGTTCCTACCTGTACCGCGTCGCCCATAATCTTGCGATTGATCATGTTCGAGCACAAAAGCGAAACCCGGTCGCAGGCGCCAAAGACATTCCCCTTGATGTCATTCCCAATAATTCACCCTCGCCAGAACAGATCGTTGGGGGGCAATCGGAACTTGAATATGTACGTCGCGCGCTTGATGAGTTACCTGACAAAACGCGCGAAATCTTTACTCTTGTGCGCGTAGAAGGGCTGACCTATCGCGAAGCGGCCGAACAACTAGGTATTTCTGACAGTTCTGTTCAGAAACATGTCGCGCGCGCAATTGCCCATGTGATGAAACGCATGCGGGAAAGCCGGTCATGAAATTGCATAAAGTTTTTACGCATTTCTTGCAGTTTTATCGTCCAACAGATAAGGACGCTTTGTACAGGTTGTCGGTAAGTGCAGGTTGGTAACGTGAGCCAAATGCGAGAAACACAGAAAAACATTGATCTGACCGCAGCCAATTGGGTTGCGAAAATGATCAATGGCGACCTCAGCGCATCTGAGCATGAAGAGCTCAACGTTTGGCTGGATACCGCACCGGAAAACCAGCAAGCTTTTATAGAGGCCAATAACGCGCTTGCTGTAATGGATGATGCGATCAAATCGACAGATCGCACAACCGAGAGTCCTTCATCAAAGGTTGTTGAGCTTAAGCATCCGGCAAAACCGCCATCGAAAGTCCCCTCGGCGAAGAAACGTCGCTGGGGCTACGTCGCACTTGCCGCAAGCTTGCTGCTGGCGATTGCTTCAGCCCGCGTTATGGTTGGTGACCCGATCGTTTTCCTAAGTGCTGATTACCATACTGCTGTTGGGGAAGTTCGGACCATTACACTTGAGGATGGCAGCGTCATCACCCTCGGACCCGATAGTGCAATAGCGGTTCAGTTTACCGATCAAACCCGAAATATCGCATTGATTAGCGGACTTGCAGACTTTCAAGCAGTCCCGATGGAACATGCGGACAAGCGTGTTTTCACCGTCACATCGTCGCATGGACAGGTGCAGGCTTTGGGCACGCGGTTTATCGTTAACAACTTTGATGACCACACCAACGTGGTCGTGCTGGAACATCAGGTTGAAGTCAAACCAAACTCGGCAACATCAGAACAAATAGCGATTTTGGCGGAGAATCAGGCTGTTCGTTATAACCGCCATTCGATCAGCCCAGTTTCAACAATCAATCCTGACAGGGCGCTTAGTTGGCAAAAAGGCAAGCTGATCTTTGATCGCGTTACTCTGCGCGAAGTTGTCTCGGAATTCTCACGTTATCAGCGCGGCAAGATCATGATTGCGAATGAGACTGCGGCACGCAAGCTTGTCAGTGGTGTCTTTGATATGACAGATCCTCAGACAGGACTGGAACTGATTGCACAGGAACTTGGTGTCCAAAACATCTCGATAACACCCCTAATGACCGTTCTTTACTAAGCATGACAGCAATCTGAAAAGCCCGGATTTCTTTGGCTTCCGGTCCTTATCGACACAAAAATCAAAAAAACTGAAATTTATCTTACTGAGTCTGAACGCAAATCCCGTCTCACCCAATACAAGCAAATGACAATCATTTGCGTCATGAAAAACTTTCGAGAATGGGGGTCTGCGTAATGCAGGTAATAAAAACCGGCAAAGCTGGATTGGTAAACGGGCTTGGCCATCGTCTGGCACATAGTGTCAGCTTGGTTGCATTGGCTGCAGGTATTGTTGTTGCTGGGATACCTGCGCCTGCAACAGCGCAGCAAAATATAGAAACGCAAAGTGATGCAGCATCCGCAATCGATTTTTCCATCCCGGCACAGGACCTTAACCAGGCGCTTTTGACCTTTGCCAATCAAACCAATCTGCAACTCTTTTATGATGTCGATCGGGTTGCTGGATTGCAAAGCACTACCCTTAACGGCACGTATTCCCCTGCTGAGGCATTAAGTATTCTGCTTTCTGGCAGTGGCGTCAGCTATCGTTTTACCGGCAAGAACACGGTTTCTCTCACCAAGCTGGAAACATCAGACAGCAGCGGAGCAAACATCATTGATCCGGTCTATGTCGAGGCAACCGCCCCGGACTCAGAGGACCTTGCACATGGCTATGTCGCTACGCGAAGCAGTGCTGGTACAAAAACCAGCAAAGCTCTGATTGAAACGGCCAAAAGTATTTCCGTCGTATCAGGCCAGGAAATTGAGGACCGCGCCGTTGCGAGCATCGAAGATGCAGTTGCTTATACCGCCGGGGTAGCAACCAATAATTACGGATATGATCCGCGCTTTGATCAGGTTTATGTGCGTGGCTATCCGGTACATATCTATGGCGACTATCGAGATGGCTTGCGCCAGATGACAGGCGTCTATGCAACGTTTCGCACCGAACCCTACAGCCTAGAACAGCTTGAAATCGTCAAGGGCCCCACAGCGGCACTTTACGGGCAATCAACACCGGGCGGCTTACTCAACAGCGTTACCAAACGCCCCCACCTTGGTGCAAAGAACAATGTCTATGGCCGTTTCACCAACACGGACTCATACGAAGGCGGGTTTGATTACAATCTTGGCCTGACAGAAAACGGCACCTGGGCATCACGCTTTGTTGGCATGGCCCGCTTTGGCGAAACCAGCAACGAAATTCAGGATGATCGGCAAATGTTCGCGCCAACAATTCGTTGGCAACCCAATGCAGATACAGATCTGACTATCTATACCTTGTTCCAGCATGACGAAACGGATGCCTCGGCAACCCTTCTGAACCTGAATGGCGAAATCCTTGATTACCGCACCAGCGACGCTGATTACGATTACCAGAAGCAGGATCAGTTTCAGGTCGGCTATGATTTAACACATCATCTGAACAACGCGCCTGTCACTTTGGCTCAGAAAACGCGCTTCGGGTATTTCGATCTTGAAGCACGGTACCTGACCGGCGGCGTGACCGGCGGCGGCTGGAAGAACTCAAACACGGAGTATCACCGCGCAGCACAAGCTGTAGAGGAAACCCTCTGGAGCGCGCAGGTAGACAACCAAGTCATCACGACTTTCGAGACCGCTGACGCCAAACACGAAGTCCTGAGCGGTCTTGATCTGATGTATTCAAAGTCGGATTACCGTTTTGGTTCAAGCGGTGTACTCAGTGACTACACCTTCTATCTCAATGACCCAAATCGGTCGATTTCGGGCACGACACCAGCTTACACAACATTTGATGACGTAACCTACAATCAGTCCGGTATTTATGTTCAGGATCAGATTGAACTTGGCAACTGGCATCTGAATGGTGGTGTACGGTTTGACTATGCAGAACGCAAACGTATCAGCCGACTGACGAATACGGGTTCAACCGACTACAACACCGCAACAACCTTTAACGTCAGTGCCCTTTATGCCTTTGACAATGGCATTTCGCCTTATGTCAGTTGGGGCACATCCTTCTTGCCAAGCACCAGTCAGGACTCTGAAGGTAAAATGCTCAACCCGACCGAAGGTGAGCAGTATGAAGCCGGTATCAAATTTGAACCGGTCGGGTTTGATGGCTTCTTCACGGTTTCCGCCTATCGCCTGACCGAAGACAATGTCGCACGCTACGCTGGTTACAGTGCCTCTATCGGTTCGTATTATGACTCAATTGGCAAAGTTGAATCGCGCGGACTTGAGATTGAAGGTAGTGCCAATGTAACTGAAAATCTTAGCCTGGTTGGCAATCTTGCCTACAACAATGCCAAGATCGTTAAAGGCTCCTATCGCGGTAATACCCCACTTGTGACACCGGAAAAGACAGCATCCACTTGGGCAAACTACAACATCAATCAAGGCCCTCTTGATGGATGGGGATTTGGCGTTGGTGTTCGCTACACCGACTCAAGCTATGCCAACTATACCAATACGAGCAAGAACAAGCCCTATACGCTGCTTGATGCTGCGATCCGCTATGACTTCGCAGCACTTAGTAACAAGCTGGATGGTCTGACCCTTGCGATTAACGGCACTAACCTTGCCGATAACGATGCCGCTATCTGTAACAACGGTTACTGCTATCAGATCGAAGGACAGACCATAGCCGCAACTCTGAAATACGACTGGTAATCGATTAATCCGGGGCGCACGGTTGCGCCCTGGACCCATTCTCGCAATCCGCGTTCACCGCGGATTTTCTGCGTTTATCGAGAGCGAATTATGGCTATGGATTTATCTGATCGTCCTGCTGTTCTTGGAATGCAAAAAGCCCGCTTTGAAACGGCCGGAGGTGTGACACTCCTTGACAACATATCCGTTACTTTCCGCGCCGGCTGTTTGACCGCCATTGTCGGACATAACGGATCTGGCAAATCCACTGCGCTTAAAATGTTGGCCGGACTGAACAAGCCAACCGGCGGCGCTGTCACGCTTGATGGCGATGACGTTGGACGTTTTAGTGCGCGCGAGTTCGCTAAAAGCGTTGCCTACTTGGCACAAGACCCAGGGCACGGAGCAGACTATACCGTCGAAGAGCTGATCGCGCTTGGTCGTTATCCATGGCACGGGCCATTTGGTCGCCTGCGCGAGCGCGACAAACAAGCGATTGAACGTGCGATCCTTTTGACGGGCCTCGAAGCCCTTCGCAAACGCGCAGTCAGTACGCTTTCAGGTGGTGAACGCCAAAGAGCCTGGATCGCAGTTACACTTGCACAACAAGCCTCCTGCCTTTTGCTCGATGAGCCGATTTCTGCGCTGGATCTATCACATCAATACGAAATCCTGCTTTTACTCGAACAGCTCTGCAAACAGGATGGCCTATGCATTGTTGCCGTCTTGCATGACATCAATCTGGCCGCGCGCTTTGCCGATCATATTGTCGCGCTTAAGGGCGGTAAACTGATCGCGGATGCGCCACCGGACACCATCATGCAGCCAGACATGCTTCGCGATATTTTTGGTATGGATATGCTGGTGCAGTCTCACCCCACCCACGGGCATTCTATTGCCCTTGCCAATGTGTGATTGGGGGCAATTCAATGCATCAACAGCATCAGACATGTTCCAGACGACATTTTCTTAAGGGCCTTGCTCATCTGTCTGCCATTGCAACGCTTACATCTGTACTGCCCGCAAGCTTTACACGCTCCGCTAAAGCTGACGGTCCCAAGCGTGTCGTCATCGCAGATGGCGCACTTGCTGAAACAGCACTTGCGATGGGGATCGTTCCGCTTGCCATGGCGGATGTGCCAGGATACCGCGCCTGGGTTCAGGATCCAGAAGTTCCTGAACAGGTCATCAATCTTGGCGCACGTTTTCAACCAAGTCTGGAACGATTGGCGCAACTTGATCCCGATCTGATACTGACCAGCAGTTTCTATGCAAACCAGTATTCCAGCCTTTCCGACTTGGCCCCGATTGAAAAAATCGACATTTACAGCAGTAGCAAGACGCCCTTCCTCAATGCGATGGCCGCGGCACAAAAGATTGCCGACGTTACCGGGCATCGGGGCACTGCCGAGATACTGATCTCAGACACCTTAAGCCGCATAGATCAAGCCTCTCGCGAACTTACTTCATCGCGGGCCAGTTCGGTACTTGTCACCAGCATGCTCTCGCCGCGCCACATGCGGGTCTATGGGCAAAACAGTCTGATGCAGGATGTGATTGATCGCCTTCCCGTCAAAAACGCCTGGACAGGCCCCACCAATCATTGGGGGTTTGCGACCGTGACGATCAATCAGATCGCGCAATACTCAAACGCAGCCCTCATCGCAATCAAACCCGTTCCAGACAATGTCGACCGCGCAATTGTACATAGCCCGATCCTTTCGGAACTACCGTCCATCAAACGCTTTGGGCTGATCACGATGCCACCAGTAGCAACATTTGGCGGGCTTTTTGCCGCCGGTCGCTTTTCTGATCTGCTTGCCAATGCCCTGACATCGCAAGGTGCTGCTCATGGGGAATTCGCGTCATGACAAGTCAAGCCATGCGCAGACATGCAATCCAATTCCATGCGGTTCCCGTTTCGCTTTGCATCCTTGCCGTTTTGCTGAGCCTGCTGTCGCTGGACATTGAAGCCGGAAGCCTGTCTCCGGCGGCAATATTCGACCTTGCGGCTGGATCTGACACGCGCTCGTTG
Source organism: Thalassospira sp. (assembly GCA_048264285.1). Classification (GTDB taxonomy): domain Bacteria; phylum Pseudomonadota; class Alphaproteobacteria; order Rhodospirillales; family Thalassospiraceae; genus Thalassospira. Next base: position 83,230 of record JBLXDD010000014.1, on the reverse strand, counting down.
TTGCTCACCCAGGGCTGGATACCAAGATTTTTGATTGCACTTGTCGCTGGTGCGGGTCTTGCGGTTGCCGGTGCTTTGTTTCAACACACGTTAAAAAACCCGTTGGCATCGCCGTCCACACTTGGCCTTGCAGGTGGCGCTAAACTGGCGCTGACACTGGTAACGCTCTATGTGCCGGGTGCACTTGTCATTGGTCAGGATACGATTGCACTGGTGGGTGCACTTGTTGTCGGTTTTTTGGTATTTGCCTTGGCGCGCCGCAGTGGCTTCTCGCCACTGATCGTCATACTGACTGGTATGATAATCGCGCTCTATTGCGGGGCAGTAACAACTGCCTTGGCAATAATTCATCATGAATGGCTAAAAAGCCTGTTTATCTGGGGAAGCGGCGACCTTACCCAAGACGGTTGGTATATCCTTGAACCATTGACAGCGAAGGTAATGGTTGGGGCGGCACTGGCTGTTGCCTTGGCCCGACCGCTTGAAATGCTTAATCTCAGCGATCATCAGGCGACCGTCCTTGGCGCATCGCCTGCACGACTGCGACTGCTTTGCCTTTTGATCGGCTGTTGGCTTACAGCAACCATCGTTGCAGCGGTCGGTATTATCGGTTTCGTCGGACTGGCTGGACCAGCCATTACGCGCATGCTGGGCTTCAGACGGTTGCGATCAAAACTTCTGACGTCTGCTGTTTTCGGCGCCGTACTATTGTGTGCTGCGGACCAAGGTGTTCAGGTCTTATCAGGATATATTGGGACATTAGTGCCTGCTGGCGCGCTGACCGGGATTCTCGGCGGACCGCTTTTAATCATTATGATCCGGCAACTGCGCAGCAATTCTCAACCATCGCAAAACACGTCACCCGGCCCAGAACCTGATCAGCGCAACATTAGAAATCACTCGCGCGTTCTGGCTGGTGTGCTTCTGGTGATCATAGGGGCGATCTTGGTCGGTCGAGATATTCACGGTAACTGGCAACTTCAATTGGGTAATGCACTGAATACCGTCTGGCCGTGGCGCGGTCCGCGTACTCTCGGTGCAATGGCGGCTGGAACCATGCTGGCAATTGCAGGCACTATATTGCAACGCATGACGGCAAACCCGATGGCAAGTCCCGAAAGTCTGGGTGTCAGTGCAGGTGCTGCAATCGGTATGATTGCGATTGTCTTCTTGGTCGATGCACCAACGGCTTGGTTGCAGATTTCTGGTGCAGCAATTGGTGCATTCATTGCCTTGGGGGCGATCTTTGCGCTTACCCGAAAATCTGGATACGCGCCGGAACGGATTTTGATTGCCGGTATTGCGATTGGTGCTTTGTTTGATGGCTTCATCGCATTTCTGATGGCCGGTGGTGATCCCCGCGCAACACGCTTGTTGGCCTGGAGTGCGGGATCAACATACGGCCTGGGCTTCGACCGCGCGAGTGTTCTGGCAATCATTGCTGTGAGCGCCTTACCGATTCTTCCAGCATTTGCCCGTTGGCTTAATCTGTTTCCGCTGGGGCCTGTGACAACCAAGTCGCTCGGTGTCGATCTGTCGATCTCGCGCGGGGTTATGCTGATGTTTGCTTCTATCCTGACAGCGGCAGCTACTTTGTTGGTTGGCCCACTAAGCTTCGCCGGTCTGATTGCACCGCATCTGGCAAAACTGGTCGGGTTGCGACATGCATTACCGCATACGGTCGGGGCCGCGCTGATCGGAGCTGCTTTAATGGTTGCCGCTGACTGGCTTGGGAGAATGTTATTCTTTCCTTGGGAAATTCCGGCCGGACTGATGGCCTCTATCATTGCGGGGCCTATCATGGTCTGGCTGCTTATGCGCGTCGGGCGGGGTGCCTCATGATGAATGCCCTTCAAAACGGCTCTGAAAAGGACGCTTCTCCTGCCATAGGCAATTCCCCTACCACCCGATCACTGTCTGAGATCAAAACCGATCTCTTTCAAGGACCCTATCAAGGGCTTGGTGACCGGCATCAGATCCTGACGACGCACAGTGGCGGAATTGATTGCTTTGCGCTCCACGAGCCTGATTGTTTGGCGCCACTTCTTGATCACTATTGCCAGGCAAAATATCCGCAAGATGATCGGCGTGCCGCCATCTCGATGTGGTCACAATGGTATTTCGGAATTCTGTTATCCCCTGTGCTGGTTTTGGCCGCAGCAGGCGAAGCCGTCATCACGTTCCAGCCCAACTTTATCAGCCTGAAAACGGACGATAATCAATGTCCGGCCGGGTTCGATATTCATGATCGGCATGTGCATGAGATGAAAGAAAAATCGATCCCGCCTGATCCTTGGGCTCATCTGGAATGCTTGATTGACGGACATCTCGAACCGATGGTTGCTTCACTGGCTGCATCGTCAAAAGTTTCGCCAAAGGTGTTTTGGTCCAATATTGGGGTTGTCGTTGCTTACGTTGAGAAACATGTCCTGAAAAACACCCGGGTATCGCTTGCACCACTGATCAACGACGCCAAGCGTCCCGATGGCAATCGAAACCCGATGGCAACCCCCTACAGCACCAAACAATCCGACGATGGCACCCCGTCAAGACGTGTCTGCTGCCTTCGCTATTTACTGACGTCCGTTGACATTTGTCCAAGCTGCCCGCTGGCGAAACTTTAGATTTCTCGCAGGTCGTCTGCTTTCCTGCCGCATGAAATCCGCTCTGCAGAATTCCTTACTGAAGCTCATTGAAAATCCCGTCTTATGAACAACGGGCGGATCTGATTTGCCATCAGATCCGTCCGAATGACAAAAGCTGATCGACTCAGTGGAGAGGCCAAACCACGCCCAAAAGACCAATTTCAACGACAAGCTTTACTAACCATCACCAAGAAGGGAAATTGCGACGCGTTGCCCAGTTTATCGTAAAATGCCCCCATCTGGCGGATGACATTGTTCAGGATACCTATGCCAAATTACGTTCGTACGCACTCTTATCACAAACAGCCATTGCCCAAATAGCAACACCACAAACCATAAGTAATCGCAAAGAAAGGAAAATTGACCACAAGTATCCCGAACAAGGCGAACACGTGAGGGCGCCAATTGATGACTCACGTTGCAGAAACATCTTACGTCTTTCCTCTTGATTAGAACTCTTAATGGAAAGACGTTTGGCAACTGATTTAATTCAGAGGACAAGGGCGACTTTTGTGCTGCTTATGCGCACTCGACCGCAAGTCCCAAAACCTGAATTATGACAATTGAGGCAGAGAAGACAGCATACTGACTGTAAACGGAGAGATGAGAGCGATGGAGCAGTGATTACGCTTTGTAAACACTGCTCCACGGTAGGCCCGGAGGGACTTGAACCCCCAACCAGACCGTTATGAGCGGTCGGCTCTAACCAATTGAGCTACGGGCCCCCAAGACAAAAGTCCGGGTAAAGAAAAGACCGCACCAGATGACTGGTGCGGTCCCGAAAACTAGCGATTTTCCGGGCAAGGTCAAGCCCGAACCGCATGTGATTTCTTAATAATCGAGGAACGAACGCAATTTGCGCGAGCGCGACGGATGCTTGAGCTTGCGCAGCGCTTTTGCCTCGATCTGACGGATACGTTCACGGGTGACCGAGAACTGCTGTCCAACTTCCTCAAGGGTATGGTCGGTGTTCATGCCGATGCCAAAACGCATACGCAGAACACGTTCTTCACGCGGGGTGAGCGATGCCAGAACACGCGTGGTCGTCTCACGCAGGTTGGCCTGGATCGCCGCATCAAGCGGCTGAACAGCGTTTTTGTCTTCGATGAAATCGCCCAGATGGCTGTCTTCCTCGTCCCCGATCGGGGTTTCAAGAGAGATCGGCTCTTTGGCAATCTTCAGAACCTTGCGAACCTTTTCCAGCGGCATCTGCAGCTTTTCAGCCAACTCTTCCGGGGTCGGTTCACGGCCGATTTCATGCAACATCTGGCGTGAAGTACGCACCAGCTTGTTAATGGTTTCGATCATGTGAACCGGAATACGGATGGTGCGCGCCTGATCGGCAATAGAACGCGTGATCGCCTGACGGATCCACCAGGTCGCATAGGTCGAGAATTTGTACCCACGGCGATATTCGAACTTGTCCACCGCCTTCATCAGGCCAATGTTGCCTTCCTGAATAAGATCAAGGAACTGAAGACCACGGTTGGTGTATTTTTTGGCGATCGAAATCACAAGACGAAGGTTCGCCTCGATCATTTCTTTCTTCGCACGACCGGCTTCGCGTTCGCCTTTGTTGACCACGCCATACACGCGGCGGAATTCACCAATCGGCAATCCGACCTCGGCCGAGACCCCGCCAACACCTTCGCGCAGGTTGGCAATTTCATCAGCGTAACGTTCGACAAAGGTTTTCCATCCCTTACCCGGAAGACCGCCAACGCGTTCCATCCAGTTCGGGTCCAGTTCATGGCCTTGATACTGTTTGATGAAGTCCGGGCGCTTGATTTTGCAGCGATCCGCAAAGCGCAGGAGCTTTCCTTCAAGGCCAAGCAAACGGTTGTTCAAACCGGTCAGATGATCAAGAAGCTCTTCAATACGGAAGTTGTTCAGGTGAACATCTTCCATCAATTCGACCATCTCGTTCTTGAGCTTGTTATAGCGCTTCTCGGTTGCCGCCGGAACGGCCTCCCCCTTATTGAGCGCGACAAGACGCTGTTCCTGCGCCTTGTGCAATTTCTCATAGGTCTTGGCGATCAGCTCGAACTTTTCAAGAACCTGCTCGGTCAGTTCCTCTTCCATTTTGGAAAGCGAAACATTGACCTGCTCGTTCTCGTCATCATCCTCTTCGCTGTTGCCTTCACCGTCTTCGCCTTCGGAACCTTCGGACGCATCATCATCGTCGTCCTCTTCATCCTCAGCGTCGTCAGTGATGCCTTCCGGGGTTTCGGTTTCGGCTTCTTCGTCATCGTCGTCATTGGCAGACTCAAAGCTTTCAACGTCAGCCTCGGCATCGACGTCGGTATCTTCTTCCTCTGCACCTTCCTGGGCTGCGATTTCCGCATCCGGGCCACCGCCATAGGTGGTTTCAAGGTCAATGACATCACGCAGCAAAAGTTCGCCAGCCTGAAGCTGATCATGCCAATTCACAATCGCACGAATGGTCAGCGGGGATTCGCAAATCCCGCCAATCATCATGTCGCGACCGGCTTCTATCCGTTTGGCAATGGCGATTTCACCTTCGCGCGAAAGCAGTTCGACACTGCCCATTTCACGCAGATACATACGTACCGGATCATCGGTCCGGCCAACATCATCTTCAGAGATGTTACCACGCGGATCGGCTTCGGAATCATCGCTGTCGTCATTGTCGTCGGCTTCTTCGCCATCGATGACATTGATGCCCATCTCGTTGAGATTGCTCATCACGTCTTCGATCTGTTCCGAGGAAAAATGCTCGGATGGCAGGGCCGCATTCAATTCATCGACCGAGATGTGGCCTTTCTCCTTGCCCTTGGCAATGAGCTTCTTGATGGCCGCTTTGTATGTATCGAGAAGAGGTCCGTCTGCGTTTTCAGAAGAGTTCTTTTTCTCTTCAGCGTTCGAAGTCTTAGACGACATCTATTCCCCGTTTCCCGCTGGGTACAATCCGTACCGTTGTTGTCCAAAGCGCCGTATAACACAGCGCAAATCACAAATAGCCCGATCGCTGATCCAGACCACAAAAGTGATCAATGATCAGTCGTCGAGCTTGAACACCTTCTCCCGGCGACGGGCAAGATCTTCTCGGCGATGAGAAAACCTTTCCCATTCTTCCTCACTGGTATCTGCTGCCAGCTGTCGGACGGCGTATTTTGCCTCTTCGTCCTCCAGGGAGCTTACAGCCATGGAAAAAACCTGCTTCCAACCCGTCAGGGCCCGCTCGAGCGGCGTTTCGGGCTTGGCGAAAGCGGCGTGCGCAATAACATCGGCACTAACCACCCGCAAAACTGTCTCTGACAGCCCGTCGCGCTTCAAATGGGCCTTGATCGTTTCGCAATCAAGTCCAGGATCGTCATCAAGCAGCTTTAAGACGGCCCGACGAAGATTGTCAAGCGCGGAGTCTGCACAACTATAGATTCCAAGCTGCTCGCCGACCTCATCATGCAGCGCAGGATGATTGATTAGCGTTAACAAAAGAATGGAGTCCTGAAGTTCCCTTTTCTTTTGCATCGGCGGCCTCGACATGCCCGGCACCGCTTTTCCGGCCGGAGACCAGAAATAGTCATTTTTTCCGCGTTTGCCACCCCATGCCGCTTTCTTATTTCGTCCGCTGCTCCAGTTTCCGGAACGGTTTGCGGGCTTATTCCCTTTGAAAAGTTTCCAGACACGGTCGCGGAACATTGCATGATATTGCGAACGCACGGCTTCATCTGCAATCACCGATACCCGTTGGTTAATTGCGGCCTCCAGGGCGGCGCGCCGTTCTGGTGTATCGGTTTTGTGCGCCCCGACCTCCATCCGCCAGACCAGCTCGGCCAGCGGCACAGCATGATCCAGAATTTTTCTGAATTGCTCGAACCCGTCCGGGTTCGCCATCAGACTGTCAGGGTCTTCTCCTTCGGGCAAAACCGAAAACAGCAATGATTTCCCCGGTCGCAGGATCGGCAATGCCCGTTCGGCGGCACGCACAGCAGCACGCTTACCTGCCGCATCCCCATCCAGACACAGGATCGGCTCGTTGGTCATTTTCCAAAGCTCGCCGATCTGCTCTTCTGTCACGGCCGTTCCAAGCGGCGCAACCGCACCACGAAAACCGGCCCGATGAAGCGCGATCACATCCATATAGCCTTCGGTCACAATGATCGGTGCGTCCTGGTGCGATGCTTCGCGCGCCTGCGGCAATCCGTAAAGCAAACGCCCCTTGTGAAACAGGGGCGTATCGGGACTATTGAGGTATTTCGGCTTACCGTCCCCCATCACCCGGCCACCAAACGCCACAACACGCCCGCGTCGATCAAGGATCGGGAACATCACCCGCCCTCTGAAGCGATCATAACTTTGCCGGTTGCCGTCCTCGGGTTCGATCAGAAGCCCGGCTTCGACCATCAGTTTTTCGTCAATGTCTTCACGCTTGAGCGCTGCCTTAAGGGCACCGCGACTATCTGGCGCAAAGCCAAGCCGGAATTCGGAAATGGTTTTGTCATCAAGGCCGCGACGATGGAAGTAATCAAGCCCCTCTTTGCCCTCGGGCATGCGCAGGGTCTTTTCAAAGAACGCGGTTGCGGCTTCCATTACCTCGTAAAGGGTTTTGGCCTTTTTTTCGCGTTCCTGGGCTTCCCGGGACTGCTTTGGAACTTCCATACCAACTTGATTGGCAAGGACCTCGACCGCCTCGACAAAGGTCAACCCGCGGGTATTCATCACAAAACTGATGACATCACCGTGCGCCCCGCAGCCAAAGCAGTGATAGAAACCCTTCTGCTCGTTCACCGTAAAGGACGGGGATTTTTCCGAATGGAACGGACACAGCCCGGAATATTCCCGACCACGTTTGATCAGCTTCACGGACGTGCCGACGACATCCGCCAACCCCACCCGAGCCCGTAAGTCGTCAAGAAACGACGGGGAAAAGCTCATGTGCACCCTAGTCCCGTAATGTCACAGCGTTATGCTGGACGATGTTGATTAATCCCTATCCCGATGGACCTGATTTGATGTGATTATTGCCCGGCCCCGGGACAACGAAAGCCGGACGATTTTACACGCCCGGCTTCCAAATAACAGTGTGCTGTTGAGATTAACCCAACAGTTTTTTGGCAACACCACCGGCTTTGCCGAAATCCATTGTGCCGCTGTATTTTTCACGAAGAGCTGCCATGGTCCGGCCCATATCCTTAAGGCAGGTCGCACCGATCTCGGAAACGGTGCTGCGCACCGCCTCTTCGATTTCCGCGTCAGACAACTGTGCCGGCAGGAATTTTTCGATAACCGCAATCTCAGCGGCTTCCTGATCGGCCAATTCCGGACGATTACCCTTGGTATACATTTCAATGCTTTCGCGGCGCTGTTTGACCATCGCCTGAAGCAAATTGATAATGTCATCATCGGAAATGCCGTCGGTGTTGCCATCGCTCCGTGCGGCGATATCGCGTTCCTTGAGTGCCGCCAGGATAAGGCGCACGGTGGTAACGGAGCAGGCATCCTTTTCGAGGACGGCCTTTTTCAAAGCGTCATTAAGCTGCGATCGCAGCATGGCTTTATCTCTGATTCTGTGGAAGAAAGGAGCGAACATACCGCAAATCGGCATTTTACGCAAAGAAAACATTAACAGCTAAACCTTTGATTTTACTTAAAAAATAAAAGTTTAGATGCATCCTTGACATGCCCTGCCGACTCCCGTATCCATCCGCCAATTTGCCTGCCGGGACCAAGCTTTGCCTCGCTTTCCGCGCTTCGGACTGACGTATCTGTTACTGTCGATTAGTTTTGCTGGAAGCCACTTGGCATATCTGCATGTCCGGTATGCAGGTTAAAAGCAGCCGTTTTTGTCGGCCTGCGCCGAAGATAGTATATATAAATTTAAAGACTCCGTGTTTCACCGTGGAAAGATCGAAAGGACATTTGCCAATGTCAGCGCCCACGCACACCCCGCCACCTGGTGCTTCTGCCGTTCTGGTTCTTGCAGATGGTTCAGTTTTTTGGGGACGCGGCGTCGGGGCCCGAGGGGAGGTCGTTGGCGAAGTCTGCTTTAACACCTCGATCACGGGCTATCAGGAAATCATGACCGACCCGTCATACGCCGGTCAGATGATTACCTTCACCTTCCCCCATATCGGCAATGTCGGCACCAACGACGAAGACATCGAAAACGCCAAACCGGTCGCCCTTGGCTGCATCCTGCGCCAGGACATCACCGATCCGTCGAACTACCGTACCAAAAAACACTTCAACGACTGGCTGGTTGAACATGGCCGTATCGGGATCGCCGGTGTGGACACCCGCCGCCTGACCAAACGCATCCGGACCGAAGGCGCGCCGAACGGCGTAATCTGCCACAGCACAGACGGCACCTTTGACATTCCCGCTCTGATCGCCAAGGCAAATGACTGGCCCGGCCTCGAAGGCATGGACCTTGCCAAAGACAATAGCTGCACCAACGGCTATGACTGGGAAGAGGCGCTTTGGTCACGCGAAGGCGGATATGGCAAAGTTGGCAACGCCAAGCACCATGTCGTTGCCATCGATTACGGTGTAAAGCGCAATATTCTGCGCAATCTCGCCAGCCTTGACTGCAAAGTCTCGGTTGTTCCCGCAACCACCCCGGCGGATGAAATCCTTGCGATGAACCCGGATGGTATCTTCCTGTCAAACGGCCCGGGCGATCCGGCTGCGACCGGCGAATATGCGGTTCCGACCATCAAGACCCTGATCGACAGCGGCAAGCCAGTCTTCGGGATTTGTCTGGGCCATCAGATGATGGCACTGGCCCTTGGTGCAAAAACCATGAAAATGGATGTCGGCCATCGCGGTGCCAACCACCCGGTCAAAGACACCACCACAGGTGTCGTCGAAATCACATCCCAGAACCACGGCTTTGTCGTCGACAAGAACAGCTTGCCGGAAAATGTCGAAGCGACCCACTTCTCGCTATTTGATGGGTCCCTTGCAGGTCTGCGCCTGAAAGACAAGCCGGTCTTTGCTGTTCAGTACCACCCCGAAGCATCACCGGGGCCGCATGACAGCCACTACCTGTTCAAACGTTTCGTTGGTCTGATCGAGGACGCCAAAGCCTGACCCCCAGATCAGGACACGCCCAAGATTACGCGATTAACGGACTTAAACGAGGCGGTGCAGCCACAGCACGTGCCCTTGCGAAAAGCGGAAAACGACATGCCGAAACGTACAGATATCAAATCAATCCTCATCATCGGTGCCGGCCCGATTGTTATTGGTCAGGCTTGCGAGTTTGACTATTCCGGTGCCCAGGCCTGTAAGGCCCTTAAGGAAGAAGGCTACCGCGTCATTCTGGTCAACTCGAACCCGGCGACCATCATGACCGACCCGAACCTGGCCGATGCAACCTATATCGAGCCGATCAAACCGGCGATGGTCGCCAAGATCATCGAAAAGGAACGCCCGGACGCGATCTTGCCGACCATGGGTGGTCAGACAGCCCTTAACACCGCCCTTGCCCTGCATGACGACGGCACGCTCGAAAAATACGGCGTCGAGATGATCGGTGCGAAAAAGCACGTCATCGAAAAGGCAGAAGACCGCCAACTGTTCCGTGAAGCCATGGACAAGATCGGCCTTGAAAGTGCGCGTTCGGCCATGGTTCGTACTTTTGAAGATGCGGTGAAGGCCCTTGAAATAACCGGCCTTCCGGCAATCATCCGCCCAAGCTTCACCCTTGGCGGCGAAGGTGGCGGCATTGCCTATAACCGTGAAGAGTTCGAACAGATCGTGCGCAATGGTCTGGCGATCTCTCCGACCCACGAAGTACTGATCGAAGAATCCATCCTCGGCTGGAAAGAATACGAGATGGAAGTCGTCCGCGACAATGCGGATAACTGCATCATCATTTGCTCGATTGAAAACGTCGATCCGATGGGCATCCATACCGGGGATTCAATCACCGTTGCCCCGGCACTGACCCTGACCGATAAAGAATACCAGATCATGCGTGACGCATCGCTTGCCGTGCTCCGCGAGATCGGTGTTGATACCGGTGGCTCGAACGTACAGTTTGCCGTCAACCCGGATGATGGCCGCCTGATCGTGATCGAAATGAACCCGCGTGTATCGCGTTCATCGGCATTGGCGTCCAAGGCAACCGGCTTCCCGATTGCCAAGATCGCGGCCAAGCTTGCTGTTGGCTATACCCTTGATGAACTTGATAACGACATTACCGGCGTCACCCCGGCATCGTTCGAGCCGACCATTGATTACGTCGTCACCAAAATCCCGCGCTTTACCTTTGAAAAATTCCCTGGCGCGCAGGCAACTCTGGGCACCGCAATGAAGTCGGTCGGTGAAGCCATGTCGATTGGTGGCTGCTTTGCCGAAAGCCTTCAGAAAGGTCTGCGCTCGATGGAGACCGGCCTTACCGGCCTTAATGAAGTCAAGATCGAAGGCGCACCGGATAAGGGTGCCATCCGTGCCAAACTGACCCAGCCGATCCCGTTCCGGATCCTTTATGCTGCGCAGGCCTTCCGTCATGGTCTGACTCTTGAAGAAATTCAGGGGGCGACAAAGTTTGACCCTTGGTATCTCAAACAGATCGAAATGCTGGTCGCAGAAGAAGAAAAAATCCGCGCAAACGGCATTCCGACCGACAAGAACGAATTGCTGCGCCTTAAGAAGCTTGGCTTCTCGGACGCGCGTCTTGCCGAACTGGCCGGTCGCGAAGAAGACGACGTCCGTGCCGATCGTCAGGCGATGGGCCTGCGCCCGGTTTACAAGCGCATTGATACCTGTGCGGCCGAATTCCCGTCACGTACCTCGTATATGTATTCCATGTATGAAGGCGATGGCTTCTTCGAACCGGAAAACGAAGCCGAAGTCACCGATCGCAAAAAAGTCATCATTCTTGGGGGTGGCCCGAACCGTATCGGTCAGGGCATCGAGTTCGATTACTGCTGCGTGCACGCGGCTTATGCCCTTCGTGAAGCCGGCATCGAAGCGATCATGGTCAACTGCAACCCGGAAACGGTTTCGACCGATTATGACACCTCGGACCGTCTGTATTTCGAACCGCTGACCGGTGAAGACGTGATCGAACTTTGCCAGCTTGAACAAAGCAATGGCGAGTTGCTTGGTGTGATTGTTCAGTATGGTGGCCAGACGCCGCTGAAACTTTCGGCTGCTTTGGAAAAGGCCGGCATTCCGATCCTTGGCACCAGCCCGGACAGCATCGATCTTGCCGAAGACCGCGACCGGTTCCAGGAACTGATCCACAAGCTTGGCCTTAAGCAGCCCGCGAACGGCATTGCCCGTTCGGTCGACGAAGCTGTCAAGATCGCTGAAAGCATCGGTTACCCGATCGTTATCCGGCCAAGCTATGTTCTGGGTGGTCGCGCGATGGAAATCGTTCACACCACAGAAGACCTTCTGCGCTACATGCACGAAGCCGTCCAGGTTTCGGGCAAAAGCCCGGTTCTGATCGACAGCTTCCTTCTCGATGCGATTGAAATTGATGCCGATGCGGTTTCAGACGGCGAAAACGTCTTTGTTGCCGGTATCATGCAACATATCGAAGAAGCTGGCATTCACTCTGGTGACTCGGCCTGCTCATTGCCGCCTTACTCGCTTGATGATGCCATGATCGAACGCCTCAAGGCACAGACCGTTCAACTTGCCAAGGCGCTCAATGTTATAGGCCTGATGAACGTTCAGTTCGCGATCAAGGATGACGTGATCTATCTGATCGAAGTCAACCCGCGTGCTTCGCGTACTGTGCCGTTTGTGGCCAAGGCAACGGGCAACCCGATTGCCAAAATCGGTGCCCGCATCATGGCCGGTGAAAAGCTGTCTGACTTTGACATCAACTATGGCCCGTTTGATCATATCGCGGTCAAGGAAGCCGTCCTTCCGTTTAACCGTTTCCCGGGTGTTGACACCTTGCTTGGCCCGGAAATGCGTTCGACCGGGGAAGTCATGGGGCTTGATACCGATTTCGGTCGCGCCTTTGCCAAGGCACAGATGGCCGCAGGTCACACCTTGCCGCTTGAAGGCAAAGTCTTCATTTCGGTTAAAAATTATGACAAGCCGGCCGCAGTTCAACTTGCACGCGACGCCATCGCCCTTGGCTTTGGCGTGGTCGCGACCCACGGCACCGCACAAGCGCTTGAAAAAGAAGGGCTGGACGTCACCCCCGTGAATAAGGTACAGGAAGGACGTCCCCACATTGTGGACATGATGAAGAACGGTGATATCAAGCTGGTGTTCAACACCACAGAAAGCAAACAGGCTGTGGTCGACAGTTTCTCGATCCGCCGGACTGCGCTTACCGATGATATCCCGTACTACACCACTGTTGCCGGTGCACGTGCCACTTTGCGCGCCATCGACAACCTGAAACGCGGCGCACTTGAAGTCCGCCCGGTTCAGGAATATCTTGGGGACAAGTACTAAGGTTCTCTTTCGAACCTAAGGCAGGAATTCAGACCGCCCGGCGGGATGCCGGGCGGTTGATTTTGTAGTATCGACCGCTAATAAGAATAGGCTGTGAGCGCGATGGAAAAAGTACCAATGACCCCCCAGGGGCATCAGCGTCTCGAAGAAGAACTGAAGCATCGCAAATCCGTCGAACGTCTTGAAATCATCAAGGCCATCGCGGATGCCCGCGAGCATGGCGATCTTTCGGAAAATGCCGAATATCATGCTGCACGCGAACGCCAAAGTTTCTGCGAAGGTCGTATTGCCGAGCTCGAGGACGTCCTGAGCCGCTCCGAAGTCATCGATGTGCCGTCTCTGGCCGGCAGCGTCGTGAAATTCGGTGCCAAAGTGCATCTTGTTGACGAAGACACCGACGAGGAAACCACTTATCAGGTGGTAGGTCCGATCGAGGCCGACATCAATGCTGGCCGTATCTCGACCACATCCCCGATCGGACGCGCCCTGATTGGTAAATCGGTTGGTGACTCCGTCGAAGTAACCGTACCGGGCGGCACCAAAAGCTATGAAATTCTGAAGGTCGATTTCTCCTGACCGGGAAATGCAAACAAGCATTAAGGCCCGGGAAATTCCCGGGCCTTTTTCGTTTCAGAATTTCCACGACCAAAACCACATAGAAAAAGCCGGATCACTGCCCGGCTTTTTCGCGTATCGTGGTAAGCCGCAGCTTTATTCTGCCTTGGCCAACTGATCAAGAACCGTCTCGACATTACGATTGAGATCGGTCGCTTCGCTCCCAAGATCATCAGCACTGCCCAAAAGTTCTGTCGCAGTTTCGCCTGTCTGATCGGAAATTTGCGACAGCTGACTGATCAGCTCTGACAAATCCCGGGTTGCCTCGACTGTCACATTCAGGCTTTGCGCAATCTCGCGTGTTGCACTCTGCTGCTGCTCCATCGTCGCCGAAATGGTTGTTGTCACTTCGACCAGATCCCCGATGGTTTCCGACACACCATTTACCGCCGAAACGGAATCGCTCGTAGCTGACTGGATTTGCGAAATCTGCTGGGCAATTTCATCGGTTGCACGCGCGGTCTGATTGGCAAGGTTTTTGACCTCGTTCGCCACCACGGCAAAGCCTTTGCCGGCCTCACCGGCACGGGCAGCTTCAATTGTTGCATTGAGCGCCAACAGATTAGTCTGGGAGGCAATATCGGTAATCAGGTTGACCACCTCTCCGATCTTATCGGCAGCCTGTGAAAGCCATTCAATCCGCTCACTCGCAGTCGAGGAACGCGAAACCGCATTGTCAGTGATTTCTCGCGCACGCACAATTTGGCGCGAGATTTCATCAGCAGATGCATTAATCTCTTCGACAGCAGACGCAGCCGATTGCACATTTCGTGACGTTTCCTCGGATGCGTGTACCGCACCGGCAGATGCCTCTCGGCCCGTGATCGCACGATCATTCAGATTTTGCGCACGTTTCTGAAGATGCAGCGACTCAGCATCCACCGCGCTGGCTGATTTACCAATCATCGCTGTGATCTGATCAGCAAGTTCGCGTTTGAAGTTGTTACGTTCGATCTTACGCTGTTCACGCATGCGTTCATTTTGTGCCAGCAAATCCTGCGCGGACTTTGCCGCCTGTTCGGCTTCGTTGCGTGCAACTTCGCCATTTTCCAGCGTTGTATACAAGCTTTTGCATGACCAGATCAAAACACCTGCCTCGACGATGACGATAACCGCGTGCAGGACCACCCGAAAGAAATCGCCTCCTTGCGGGAAGACCCAATAAGGCACCGCAAAATTCAAAACCAGGTGATGCAGGGCAACAACCCCCGCTGACACAACGATCGTCTTCCAGCACACCAGCGCGCCAAGCACAGCCAGGGCTGCAAAGAAATACATATGAATGTCGATCTGCCATGCATGCCCGCGGAAGGCATAGACAAGAACCCCGACCTGCAAGATCAACGCAGAAGATACAATAAAGCGGGTCATTTGCGCCTGCTGCCCAGCAACACGGCAAATGACAAAAGCAAAGGCGGCAAACACCGCGCTTGCGATCAGTGGTGAAACCGCATCCCCATTTGCGATATATCCTGCAATCGCACTGAGTGGGATGTGCACTGCCAAAAGAGCAAACAACGCTTTTATCGCGTTGGCGCGAATCTCAATTAACTTTTCCATAGGTCCCTCAAAAGATCAAAAAGCGCTGCTTGTCGTTTCTGCATCGAAACACACCGATACAATCAAAGGCGACAAACTGAACAACGCGCCAAAATCCCCGGCCTTGGGCATCATTCCGTCATCACGAACAACAACCGCCATATGCCCAAACCCACCAAACCGCGTTACACGACCGTCGAACGCCCCGACCTGTTCAAGGATTTCCGTTTCACTCATGGAAAGTGGAAATACCATACCCACACCGGCAACAGTATCGGACGGTCGATAAGACAGAAAAACCAGGAATAGAACCCCTGCGAATGCGAACACGATCGTTGGTAGAATCCCGCGCCAGCCGTCATCTTCAACCACCACCGTTCTGGACGTGCCTGCCACTTTGCGAAAAAGGTCCAATTACTATTCCATGATATATGTTTTTAGGTCTTTTCGGATAGGTACCCTCTATCTATGCCTTTAAAGCCCTTCTGACAAGACTTTTTCTCCTATACGTTTAAAGTTATATGCTGCCTACACCTATAAGGACTCGTGTTTAAGTTTGAACCATATCAGGGAGATACGGCTTCAAAGGCAGTTGGATCACGTGTAAATCGGACGTATGCGTCCCAACACAGGGCACACCCGCACAACGTGCTACCTGCTGCTTGTCACAAGCTGCTTACCAATACTTTTGCAGGGGGTATCGAACACAAAAAAACGGTGCTGATCAGCACCGTTTCTGTATTCGGAAAATGTATAATTTTGCGATCGCGCGCCTGCGCCCGATTAATCTTCTGCGTCAATATCTATCGGGACACCGGGCATGTTTTTCGCCGTACGAATCGAAAGTGCCGATTTGACGTGATTGACATTGTCCGCAACGGTCAGCTCGGTCGTCAGGAACTTTTGATATTCATCCCAACTATGTGACACGATCTTAAGAAGAAAATCCATCTCCCCCGCTACCATGTGGCATTCACGAACTTCCGGCCATTCCGCGGCACGCGCTTCAAATGCCCGCAGGTCGTGCTCTGCCTGACTGGCCAACCCGACCATTGCAAACACGGTCACATGATAACCAAGCGCCTGCGCATCAACATCAGCGTGATAGCCCTGAATAAAACCGGTTTCTTCGAGCGCGCGCACACGACGCAAACAGGGAGGCGCCGAAATACCTGCACGGCGTGCAAGCTCCACATTGGTCATGCGGCCATCTTCCTGCAGATCGCGCAAAATTCTGCGGTCGATCTTGTCGAGTTTGACCCGTTGCATTTATTCCTCGATTCTGTGCGCGAAATTTACCTCGGTTGAAACAATATTACAGCGAGGCAAGTTGCTGGCAATAATATAATCCGGCCAATAATGCAATCTCGCGCTTGGGAATTGCACTTGAAAACAAACCTGAATACGGATTTCTCGTGTTCGCCCTCCTTTCCCAGTCCAAGCCCGCCTCAAAGATCTGACACGTTGTGAAATTGGCTGCCCCGCTATCTTTTATTTCGGGCCTGATCAAACCTTGGCGGATCGCGGCAAACTTTTCGGCAGGCGGTTGCGTCTTGTCCGCTCTGCCCATATGTTCGACGTCAGTTTTTACTCATCTCGGACATATCAAAGACCATGGCCCAGGAACACAAAACCAAAGTCCTTATTATCGGCTCCGGCCCTGCCGGTTACACAGCTGCGATCTATGCGGCCCGTGCCAACCTTGAACCCATGATGGTCATGGGGCTGCAGCCGGGTGGTCAGCTTACCATTACGACCGATGTTGAAAACTATCCGGGCTTTGCCGATGTCATTCAGGGCCCTTGGCTCATGGACCAGATGAAGGCCCAGGCAGAACATGTCGGCACTCAAATGGTCCATGATCTGATCACCGAAGTTGATTTCTCCAAACGCCCGTTTGTCTGCAAAGGCGACTCCGGCAATACCTATATTGCAGAAACCGTCATCATTTCGACTGGCGCACAAGCACGCTGGCTGGGCCTGCCGGGCGAAGAAAAATTCAATGGCCGGGGTGTTTCGGCCTGTGCGACCTGCGACGGCTTTTTCTATCGCAACAAACCGGTCACGGTTGTTGGCGGCGGCAACACAGCCGTTGAAGAGGCGCTTTATCTGGCCGGGATCTGCTCCAAGGTGACATTGATCCACCGCCGCGATGAATTGCGCGCTGAAAAGATGCTGCAAGAACGCCTGCTTAAGCACGAAAAGATCGATGTTGTCTGGGATAGTGTTGTCGAAGACATTCTGGGCGGCGACGGCCCGATGGATGGCGTCGAAGCCGTGCGTGTACGCAATGTCAAAACCGACGAAATCAGCGACATCCCGGCAGACGGTTTCTTTGTTGCCATTGGTCATGATCCGGCAACAGCTGTTTTCAAAGGCCAGGTCGACATGGATGACGAAAACTACGTCTTGGTCAAACCGGGCAGCACTGCAACCAATATTGCCGGTGTCTTTGCCGCAGGCGACGTCACCGACAAGATTTATCGTCAGGCCGTCACTGCGGCTGGCATGGGCTGCATGGCGGCCCTCGAAGCTGAAAAATTCATCGCCGAACAAGAAGGCTAAGCATTCGGCCCCAACGGCCGAAACAGCAAAGGGGGCGCATTTGGCGTCCCCTTTTTTATTGATTTCAGTTTTTATGCAATCCCGCTGATTGCCTGACATCGGGCGCAAAATCCCACAATACTGTGATCACTGCTTTAAAATGCCTGCTTGCACAAACGGCCATAGGCCTCATATTGAATGGATAATTCTTTCTTAGGGTATTTCGTGTGACGCATTTAACAGTGTGGAAACCAAATTACTCCTAAAAGAAGAGACATATTATCAGGGGACTGGCGCAGCGACCGTGCGGCAGTGACATCTAGGAGCAGGTCTATGGATTGGGACAAGCTGCGTGTCTTTCACGCTGTCGCAGAAGCGGGAAGCTTCACCCACGCGGGGGAAAACCTTAATCTGAGCCAGTCGGCGGTCAGCCGGCAAATCAGCGCTCTTGAAGAAAGCGTGAAAGTCCCGCTTTTCCACAGGCACGCGCGTGGCTTGATCCTCACAGAACAGGGCGAACTGCTTTATCGCACAGCCCATGATGTCTTTGCCAAGCTGTCCATGGCCGAGGCGCGAATTCGCGAATCAAAAGAACGGCCAAGCGGCCCGCTCAAGGTTACGACAACGGTTGCCTTCGGTTCGACCTGGCTCACGCCACGGATCAACGAATTTCTGGAACGCTATCCGGAAATTGAATTGTCGCTGGTACTCAATGACGAGGAACTCGATCTCGCCATGCGTGAGGCCGATGTTGCCATCCGTATGCAGCCCCCCCGTCAGGCTGACCTTGTTCAGCGCCAATTGATGACCCTGCGTTATCACGTTTTTGCATCGCCGGAATACATCAAGCAGCACGGCATGCCCAAAACCCCCGAAGACCTCAAGGATCACCGCCTGATCATCTATGGCGCGGATGCCCGTCCGCCGGTGTCGAACGTCAACTGGATGATGGCCACCGCCCAGCAATACAAGCCCGACATGCGCCCGATCCTGAAACTTAACAATATCTATGGCATCTTCCGTGCAACTGAGTCCGGATTGGGAATTTCGGCCCTGCCCGACTATCTGTTGCCTTCCAACAGCAATCTGGTGCGCGTTCTTCCCGAACTCGAAGGGCCAAGCTTTGATGCCTATTTCGTCTATCCCGAAGAGCTGCGCCACTCCAAACGCATTGCCGTGTTCCGCGATTTCCTGATCGAAGAAATCACGAAGGTAAAGGCAAAGGCCGCCGCAGCAGCAAGCTCGCCGATAGACAAATAAAGGCCAAATCTTTCATCGCTTCTGCTTTGCAAACAGCCCGGCGATGCCGGGCTGTTGTCGTTCTGGGGTCTATTGAAAAAGAACGATACCGAACCATGTTGCTCTTGAATGATGAACATTGGTGACCACCGGGGTTTGGGACCAATATCCTTGAAGACGGAAAATCATAAGCAGCCCCCCCTGACCACAGCGTTCAATTTCCCGCGCAGCCGACTGTTTTACGCCCCTTCCCCGGCGTGAAGCAGACCGAACCACCAACCACTACAGGGCGATTTACGCGCAAGGCTATGCACATCACATCGTTTCTTACCGCCGTCGTGCCATAATCTCTTAAAATTGCTGACATATTATTGTCATGCGCCTGACGCATGGTTGATTTGCCATTATTCAATTTTTAATCCACCCAGTGACCACCTATATTCACATCACAAGTTGTGAGCAGACGCACAAAGCGATTTCGCTTCATCTTCCCTGATCGTTGCATGATCCGTCCTCCGAAACGATATTCGGAACGGGAGTCTCCTTGAGATTCCCTACGTCTCCCAGACGAAAGCCTCCCTGTTGATCTTGCCGGTAGCCCCCCAGCTACCGGTATTTTTTTGTGCTATTGCACAATGAACAAAGGGAACAAACCTCATTCATTAGAACAACCCAATGATAAAACCCAATATTATCATTTATTTTCAAACACTTAATTGGGCATCAAGCTTCCCTGAATAAATATGCAGAAAATGCATGGCTGAAAAAGCAATTTGGCAGTGGTCTTTGCCGCCAAAAACGCTATCTTTCCTCTCGAACCGCAGCGGCAAACACCGCACCGCGGTACAGAGTTTTCTCCCTGACCGAATTTTCGGTCTTAGCCGGACGCCCTGTCCGGCTTACCCAGGGCCCTGAGAAGGGTCCTACGTCTCCCAGACGTGAAGCCTCCCTGATAAACTTGCCGGGCACATTTGTTGCCCGGCTTTTTTTTGCCTTCCCCCATGTCGAGGAATACCCTTCTGGCTGCACGCAGCTGTGAACAGCTGTCATCGGATGGCGACTTGGCAAGTTGGCCGCTGGGCCCCACTATAGGCACAGTCACATAAACCCTTTTGCCCCCCATTCCCATGATCGGGACACCGGCCCCATGAAAAGCACCCTAAGCGCCTTCCTGTTTGGCAAGAATGCCAATAGTCACCTGCCAGAGCGTGTGCAAAGCGCAATTGAAAAACAGCAATATGAAAGCGAAAAACTGATCGGCTGGGTGCAGTTGCTTCTGGTGACCATCTTTGCCACCCTTTATGCCATCTCGCCAAAGATCGCGATGTCTGATGGCATACACCCTGTGCCCTGGGCGTTGGGGCTGTATTATCTGTTTACGCTCGAACGGCTTTATCTGACCTATCGTGGCAAACTATCCAGCTGGTTCCTTACCCTTTCGGTCGTTGCTGATATCGGGCTGTTGATGGTCCTGATCTGGAGCTTCCACATCCAGTATATGCAACCCGCAAGCTTCTATCTCAAAGCGCCAACGATTCTCTATGTCTTCATCTTTATCGTTTTGCGCAGTCTGCGATTCGATCCGCGCTATATTGTCATTGCCGGCGGCACAGCCGCAGCAGGCTGGATTGCGCTGACTGGATATGTCATCTGGTCCGAAGGCGGTAAAAGCATGATCACCCGCGACTATGTGACATATCTGACATCAAATTCGATTCTTCTCGGTGCTGAAATTGACAAGATTATCGCCATCCTTCTGGTAACCGCTGTCTTGGCGGTTGCTGTCATGCGGGCCAAACGGTCTTTCATTCGCGCCATCACAGACGAAATTGCCGCCCGTGATCTTTCACGATTTGTATCGCCTGAAATTGCTGATCGCATTACCCATGCCGAACAACAGATTCGCCCCGGTGATGGCGAAGCGGTTAATGCCACAGTCATGTTCACCGACATTGAGGGCTTTTCAACAATATCCGAAAGCCTCGCCCCAAAAGAACTTGCGACGATGCTAAATGAATATTTCAGCGAAACCAGCGCGGTGATTTCTCATTATGGTGGCGTGATCACGCAATTCGAAGGGGATGCAATGCTTGTCACCTTCAACGCCGTAACGCCCGATGACGATCACGCGCTAAATGCTGTGCGCACGGCCCTTGCCATTCAGGATCTTTCAGATCGCCGCATTTACTGCCACGGCAAACACCTGAAAACACGGTGTGGCATCAACAGCGGAGAAATTGTCATCGGCGCACTTGGCTCGGAAAGCCGCCTGACGTTCACCGTCCACGGCGACAACGTCAATATCGCGTCCCGGCTCGAAGCCCTGAACAAAGAATTTGGAACCTATATTCTTGCGACCGAAGATACGGTCACGGCGTGCGGCAACCACAATGATATTCCGGCATGGGTCCCCCGTGGTGACGTCACCGTGCGGGGGCGCGGACAAGCAACTAGGATATTTTCTCTTTCGCCGTCCAAGACGGACCCTGCCACCTTGCCAACACATATAGATCATACCACCCGCTGATACCGGGCGCGTCCACCGCAAACCGGCGCCCCTGCCCTTATAGCATACAAGTTAAAAGCCCGGGGAGCTTTACGCTCGCCCGGGCTTTGGGGACAGATGGTCTTGGGGAGACCTGTCGGATGCGCTGCCTTGCCCGAGGGGTGCAGAACACCTTTGGGGGATGAAAGCTGTTCATTCGGGCGTCAATGCACTGTGAGGGAGGGCACAGCATCGACGTTTTCACATCCGACAGTTAGGAATATGCCGTTGAAATACGGCTCAAAAAACGTTGGCTCATGACCATTTCAGGGCGAATTAGGGCAATTGCGAGACAGGATCAAAACAATTCCCACGTCACACGCCAAAGCCTGACACCCAGACAAAAAAGTGGGGCGGGCTGTTGCCCGCCCCTATCTATTCGGGGTCGTTCATGATCTTGGGGAGACCAGGTCAGTCGGGGTGTTTCAGGTGGGGGGAACAACCTGAAACCTTTGTGGTCATCATCGTGAGGGGGGACAGAGACTGCTGACCACGTCCTCGACCGACAGTTGGGAATTTGCCCTAAAATCAAGGCAGGAAAACAGGTCTCATTGGGCCATTTCAGGGCGAATTGTGTTTTATTCAAGGCACATTCAATTCAACCTTCTGATTTTATTGGATTCCACGGTTCAGTAGCTATAACTCTTTGAAAACCTCAACTGATGAAATAACCCTACTTTCTGTAATAGAATTGCCCTATCGCAAACAGTTAAACAATCAATTGGTGTAAATAGGAACCATCCGTCATACTCTCTTCAAGACATAGAGACGATAAACCCGCTTGGCTGAAAGCGGCGAAAGGAGACAACCATGCAGATCGATATTGGCATCAATGAATCAAACCGTACCGCAATCGCCGAGGGCCTTGGTCGTGTGCTGGCAGACAGCTATGCCCTGTATCTGAAGACACATAATTTCCACTGGAACGTGACGGGTCCAATGTTCAACACATTGCACACCATGTTCGAGGAACAATACACCGAGTTGGCAACCGCTGTTGATGAAATTGCCGAACGTATCCGTTCGCTGGGCGCCTTTGCCCCTGCCAGCTTCTCGGCCTATGCCGAACTGTCTTCTATTGAAGAAGAAAAAGGTGTGCCCGCCGCCAAAGAGATGATTGCACAGCTGGTTTCGGGCCATGAAACCGTGATCAAGACCGCGCGTTCGCTATATCCCCTGTGCGATAGCGCTGACGATGATGCCACGGCGGACCTTCTGACCACCCGTATTCAGGTTCACGAGAAAACCGCCTGGATGCTGCGCTCTCTGCTTGAAAGCTGATTGGCGATTTACCGCGTCCCCAACGCAAAACGGCCCGGAAATTCCGGGCCGTTTTTTATGGTTCAACCAAGGGATCACATCACGCAAAAAGTGGATCAATCAAACGTGCGGCCCGAAGCATCGCCTGATCCCTGCCATGTGATGCCCCGATCATCAAAGCAGCCGGCGTGGTTTTTCCGGCAACCGATACCGGGATCGACATCGCACAGGCATCAACAAGATTGAGATAGCTGGTATTGCGCAACATCATGGCATTAAGGTTATCAAAATCAGCTTCGACCTCGGCAATCTTGGGCGCCATCATCGGCAAAGTCGGGGCAATCATCACATCAACATCCGCCATGACAGAGCCAAACCGGGACACGACATCAGTGCGTTTGGCATAGGCATCGATAACCTCGTCACTTGACAGGGTTTGGGCAAATTTCATGCGTGACAGCACCCGTGGATCGCCAACTTTTTCAAGTGCATCAAAATCCTTGGCATAGATCCGGCTTGCTTCGAATGACACCAGCTTTTTGTTCAGGATCGCGTTGCTGGCCACAAAGCCCAAATCAATCTCGATCAGAACATGGCCCGCATCTTTAAGACGCTGACAGATCATGTCGAAATCGGCGCGAACCCGATCATCAAGACCATCGGTGAAACCATTGACCGGCACACCGATACGCAGCATCTTTGATGCCCCTTCGACGTCCGGCGCACGCGTGCCTGTCAGCACCTCGAACGCCCGAATGGCGGTTTCAAGATCACGCGCCAGCGGCCCCGCCGTATCGAAACTTTGCGCAAGCGGGTGAATACCCTCGCCCGGAACACTCAATCGGCTGGGCTTGATGCCATAAAGCCCGTTAATTGCCGAAGGAATACGGATTGATCCGCCGGTATCCGTTCCCAGCGCTATGTCAACAATCCCGTGCGCCACGGTCAGACCTCCACCCGATGTCGATCCCCCCGGGATACCATCGGCATCAAAGATATTCCCCGGCGTGCCGTAATGCGGATTAAGGCCGACACCGGAATAGGCGAACTCGCTCATGGTGGTGCGGCCAAACGGGATCGCGCCAGCTTCCTTGATCCGGCGGACAGCTTCGCAGTCCTCCTGTGCCGGTGCCCGGCTTTTCAGAAGCTCTGACGCTGCTGATGTCACCATGCCTGCCTCGTCATACAGGTCCTTGATCGACACCAGCATCCCGGCAAGTGGCAGGTCCGGGTTCACGGCACAGCGGGCTTGCGCATCCTCTGCGGCCTTTAAAATTCGCGTCGGGTCGAACTCGGTAAAGATCTTGTCTTTAAGATCGCCAAGTTCATTCACCTTGTCGATTGCTGCTTTGGCCTTTTCGATCATCGCACCCATCTGGCTGCCCCGTCCTGTTATATTTGTGGTCCCGTGTGCAAACTGCCCTAGGGTCAAGACCTAGGCAATTTCCGGCAATTCATTGATTTTATAAGCATGTTCAATGGTTCGACCAAGCACAGGATCATGCAAAGCCATTTTAAATCTTTTGGCCGGGCGCACACCGCCCTTTGCGCCAAGCGTACCGCACAGCATAACCGCCGCCTGACCTGCATTTGCCGCATTGATCAGCCCCGATCCTTCAATCAGATCGGTCAAAGGCCGGATCGATGCAATTGTCCCTTCCTGATAGATAACCCAGTCATCACCGTCCTTTTCCTGAATCCAGGACCGCATTTCGATCTGTTCGATATGGTCTTGGACCTCGTCAAACAGCCATATTTCATTTGCCACCGGCTTTTCACAGATCTGTTTGGACAGCGCCACCGAATGGGCTTCAAGTTCACGGTCGGTATGATCGGACGCCAAGCCCAGATACAGCACACCATCCTGCGCAATCAGAAACGGTTCGATCTCGCCTGATGTACCTTTTCCAACCACCTCGATGCGGTCTTGCTGGGTCACCATGCCCGATGCAGTGCGATAATAAAGCGGCACGCTTGATGGCGGTTTCACACCGATTGCAGCCAGTTCGTCGATATGGTGCTGAATGGCCGCAGCATCCCGCCCGGTCCAGCCTGCAACCGTGCAATGGGTGATATCAAAGGCAATCTCTTGACCCGATAGCGTAAATTTCATCTGCATTTCTGTTTCCAGTTCTATCTGGCGGTGCGATCACGGATCCGGGCCTATTCGGGCACAGACCGGGCGTCGGGGCCGGATATCTCCGGCCCATCCACCGCATGTATTTTCCAAGAAGTTCCGTGTGACCAATCGGTCTGCAAAACTGCTACCTAAAGGTAATCGGGCAGGAACAGCGCAAGATCAGGCAAGAACACCAGGCCGATGATCATGGCCACCATCACCAGAACAAACGGAATGGTCCCCAGCATGACTTCGGTCAATCGCCCGGATTTCCGCGCCCCTTGCACGACATAAAGGTTCAAGCCAACCGGCGGGGTGATAAGCGCCATCTCGATCAGGACAATCAGCAAAATCCCGAACCAGACCTTATCGAACCCCATGCCGGTCATGATCGGCACAATGATCGGAATGGTCGCAACCATCAGCGACAGCGTCTCGATGAAAAAGCCAAGCACGATGTAAAGTGCAATCACCACCAACAGGGTTCCCATCGGACTCAGGTTCAGGCCAACCAGAAGGTTTTCAAGCTCGCGCCCCATTCCCGCCGCTGTCAGGGTGAAGTTCAGGAAATAGGCACCAATAATCACCAGCATGATCATGGACGTAATTCGAACCGTTCCCAAAAGGCACATCTTGAACATGTCCCAGGAAACACCCCGGCTAAAGGCGGCAATCAGCATGGCGATCGCAACCCCCACAGCCGCCGATTCCGTCGGCGTTGCCCAACCGGCATAGATGGACCCGATCACAACCAAAAACAGGATCAGAATCGGCACAAGATGGCGCAGGCTGCCGATACGTTCAGCCCAGCTAAAGGATCGGCTCTGCCCGCCAAGCGACGGCTTTACCTTGCAAAGAACCGCTGTCACCAGCATGAAGGCGATCGCCATGACAAGCCCCGGCACCAGACCGGCAAGGAAAAGACGCGGGATCGATGTTTCGGTCAAAAACCCGTATACGATCAAATTAATCGATGGCGGGATCATGATCCCCAGCGTTCCGCCAGCGGCGATTGCACCGGAAAACAATTTGGGATCATACCCAAGCTTCTCGGCTTGTGGCATGGCGACGGTTGCAACAGTTGCCGCCGTCGCGACCGACGATCCCGACGTTGCCGAAAACATCGTCGCCGTCCCAATATTGGCATGGATCAACCCACCCGGCAGCCACGAGAACCACTTATCAAGTGCCTCATAGGTTTTGGCTGCAATCCCGCCGCGCACCAGAACTTCCCCCAACAGGACAAAGAACGGAATGGCAATCAGCGTTGATGAATTTGACGATGACCAGACCACCTGCCCCAATCCCCGCAAAAGCGGAAAGGGCGTAAAAAACTGATCCACCCCGATGCCCAGCAAAAACAGGACAATCCCGACAGGGATCGACAAAGCCAAAAGACCAAGAAGTGACGCCGTAACAGCAAAAATCATGATTCCAGCTCCAATTCAGAGCGGGCACCGACAAGCATGTCTGCCTGTTCAAGATCACGTCGCATCAAAAGAGACAAAGTCAAAAGGACAAGCGCACAAGCCGAAAACGCAAACCACACCCAACCGGAAAACCAGATGACTTGTGGAATCCACAAAGGCGTTTCAAGCGGCGTATTGGCCGCAGACCCTCGTTCAATCGTTTTCGACAATACCGGCCAACACTGAATGGCAACAATCGTTGCAACGCCGGCAAGTGCGACAATCGCCAGCAGATCAAGAAACGCCTTGCCACGTTCCTTTAACCGCAAACGGATCAGATCAATCCGGACATGGGCAAGTTCCGTCAGGGCAAAGGACAGCCCCCAACTTGCCACCCCGGCCATAACATAGCCGGAAATTTCTTCTGCACCGCCAAGCGATATACCCACTTCGCGCAACAGAATTTCAGCAATGATCAGGATTACGCTGCCCGTCAGAACCAGTCCGACGAGCAACGCAATAATGTGATTTGTGCGGCGGATGGCCGCAATCAGTTTTTGGGTCACGATCTCGGCCTCCGCCATCCACAAAAGATCAGTCGAGCGCTACGGTAACACCGACAGTCGCACCGACGCTATCGTTCCAGCGTGCAACCCAATCCTTGCCTGCGCGCTCAGCCCATTCCGGCAGAACCGTCGTGGTCAGGATGTCTTTGGCTTTGGCAACGTCGGCATCAGACACTTCAACCAGCGTCATGTCAGCCGGGTCACCCGCTGGGCAGGTACCATTGCCCGTCAGGCAGGCAACATCGTTTTTCAACGCATCCGCCGCAGACGCCCAGGCCGGCGCTTCAAATTTGGTTTTGATTTCATCCATGATGAAAGCCTGCTGATCAGCGCTCAGGCTGTTCCACTTATCCATATTCATGGCAGTCACAACCGGATCCCAGCCACCAAGCGGAATGGTCATCAGGTGATCGGAAACTTCCCACCAACCCGCGCTATATCCGGAACCGGCACCGGTGACGGCGCAATCAATCACGCCACGCTCAAGCGCGCCGGGAACTTCGGAAAACGCAACATTGACGCCGTTTGCCCCCAGTGCCTCAAGGAACTTGGTGGTCATACGGCCCGAACCACGGACTTTCTTGCCTTCCAGATCATCAAGCGAGCTCACTTCACCCGCACAGAAAACGACCTGCGGCGGATAAGGTGCAATTGCCAGAACCTTGGAATTGAAGCGTTCAGCAAAGATGTCATCAACCATCGGGCGGGCTGCATCAACCATGGCCTGTGCTTCGGCCGCAGTATTGGCAACCAGCGGCACATCAAGGCCTTCAAGTTCCGGTGCGTCACCCACGGCATAGTCGCCAACCGTCATCGCAACGTCAAAAACACCGTCATTCAACAGACGGAAAACATCGCCGACACCGATCCCCATCTGATCATGGGTAGTCATCTGTACGGTGATGTCACCATTGGAATCCGCAGGCAGGGTTTCCGTCCAGAACTTGCTTTCATACTGCTTGTAAAGCGGCAGGCTGCTCCAGCTGCCAACAACAGACAAATCTTCGGCAAATGCCGGGCTGGCGGCAAAACCCGCACCAAGGGCGGATACTGCCAAAAGGGAAGAAACCATCTTTTTCATTCGAATAGTCCTCTCTGATTGATCGTTTATGATTGGCTTGCTTCAGGCTGGGCCTGAAGGGAAAACTCCGCGGCTTCTGCAAGGACATCCGTCACAAGCATCAAACCGGGTTCGTGCGTAATGGCAAGATCCGGCAACACATTGCGGATTGCCATTTGTGGCGTGACACCGCACGCCCAGAAAACCGGAATATCCCCTTCCTTGATGATGGGGGCATCGCCGAAGTCCGGTTTCATGATATCGGCAATACCAATCTGGGCCGGATCACCGATATGAACGGGTGCGCCATGCGCCAGACGGTATCTGTCAGAATAAAGGATTGCCCGGATCGCATCGCTTGGCGTAAAGGACCGCATCGATACAACCAGCGGCCCGTGGAACCGGCCCGCAGGCGAGGTTTCAATATTGGTCACATACATCGGCACATTGCGATTGGCATCCATGTGACGCACAGGCACACCGCTGCGGGTGATGGCTGCCTCGAAAGAAAACGAGCACCCCAAAACAAACGTCACCAGATCATCGCGCCACACCTCGGAAATGTCGTTCGCTCTGGTAAAGTCGGTGCTGCCTTTGAAAATACGATACCCCGGAACATCCGTCCGGATATCAAGATCCGCACCCAATTCCGGGATGTGGGGCGATCCCGGTTTTGACATTCCGATTAACGGGCATGGCTTGGGGTTCTTTACACAGAATTGCAAAAATTCATCTGCATATTCCGCAGGCAGAATCGCAAGATTGCCCTGAAGGTAACCTGATGAATATCCAGTGGTCGTCCCTGTATGTTCGCCGCTTCGGATCGCCTGACGCAACGCCTGGGGCGTTACCGACCCGATAATATCTTTTGCGGTGTCAACGGAACGGGTGGCGCATTTTGACGCGTTCATTTTTCAGTCCCATTCTTGCCTCTTTTTAAAGATTGAGAATTCGGACCGATCTTGTCAAGAAATCATTTTGAACTGTTTTTGATCTAATTTAACGATCAGTTTGATCAAATAACCTTGCGGCATCCTGAACAGCAGCCCCGATGACCCGATTACGTTCCGGGTAATAGGCAATGACAAAATGCAGTGCTGTCAGGGTTGCTTCCTCGCATACGGGGATTGGCTTAACATGTTCATCCCACACGGCATTCTTCACCATCAGACTGGGTAAAACACCGATCCCGAATCCCCCGGCGACAAGGTGCTGAACCGTCGAAAGAGACGCAGAACCATGTAGTGTCGGTTGCGAGATATCCGGCGCGGCAAAGATGCTTTCGACTTCGCGAAACGGCGGCGTCCCCTTTGGAAAGGTCACGATCGCATGCCCTGCAAGATCACTTAAAGACAACGGCGCCTCGCCAAGCTCCATCGTTTCGGCGCAATACCAGCCCAGTTCAACCGGCTTCAAGGGCGCGGCAACCGCTCCTTGCGGTACGGATTCGCGCAACATGATCGCCACATCAATTTCGTCATCTTCCAGCGTCTTGCTCAGTTGCCCGGATGTATCCACCGACAGCTCGAAACGGACCTTGGGAAAGTCGTCTTTCAACTTGTTAAGCATGTCCGTCAAAAGCGTATGAACAATGGTTTCGGCCACACCGATCCGCACTGTGCCGCTCAGCTCGCCCGGATGGGTCAGTTCCTGCCAAATGCGGTCACGTGCCCGCGACAAACGCTGTGCTTCTTCAACAAACCTTAATCCGGCTGCTGTCAGACGGACCTGACGGTTGCTACGATCAAACAGCTTGATGCCAAGTTTCTTTTCCAATGCCGACACGCGGGCTGAAATTGCCGATTGCGACAGATTGTATTTCTGCGCAGCTGCCCGAAAACCGCCCGCCTTGATGATATCCTGAAGAATATCGATATCCTTGAACTCAAACACGCAAACCATCCCTGATAATGTTCTTTGAAATCACTTTACCCGCCATCTGATCACTTCGCACGATCATTTGATCAAAGCTTTGATCAGTCCCAAGCTTGGCAAGATGCGGAGTTAGATGGAAAATCGGATTTCACTATCCGATCACCGATGCGTGACTTGCCCAAATCGGATTTTACCCGGACAGTACTGGAACTTGCGCAAACGGAGGACACCATGCTGATACGCCGCAAAAAGGGATGGGAAATCCCCGAAAGAGATGCCACACCCCAATCGATCTATCAAAACCGCCGCCAGTTCCTTAAAGGGATCGCGGCCGGTTCTATTGGCGCAACAGCATCCAGCCTTCCGCTTGGCAGCGCCTTGGCACAAGGATCAGGATCAACGGCCGACCTTTATCCGGTTGACCGCAATCCCGCCTATACCGTCGAACGTGAATTGACGGAAAAATCCAAGGCTCTGACCTATAACAATTTCTATGAATTCGGTTCGCACAAATCGATCGCGCAGGCAGCCCAAGCCATGCGCATCCGTCCCTGGACCGTGGTGATTGACGGTTTGGTTGAAAAACCCATTGAAATCGATTTCGAAGATCTTGTGCGCAAAATGCCCCTCGAAGAGCGCGTCTATCGCTTCCGCTGTGTCGAAGCATGGGCCATGACCGTGCCATGGTCCGGTTTCCCGATGAAGGCACTCGTCGATTTTGCCAAGCCGCTTTCGGGTGCAAAATATGTCGAAATGGAAACCGCCACGCAAAAGGACACCATGCCGGGTCTGCGCCAGTTCTGGTATCCGTGGCCCTATGTCGAAGGCCTATCCATGGCCGAGGCCACCAACGAACTGACCATGATTGCAACCGGCATTTACGGCGAAGAACTGCCCAAACAGAACGGCGCACCACTGCGTCTGGTAACACCTTGGAAATACGGCTTCAAAAACATCAAATCCATTGTCCGCTTCACCTTCACCGACAAACGCCCGGTCAGCTTCTGGGAAGAACTCAACAAGGATGAATACGGCTTTTGGGCCAATGTGAACCCCAAAGTCCCGCATCCGCGTTGGAGCCAGGCACAAGAACGTCTGCTCAATAACGGCGAGACCGTCCCGACCCTGATCTATAACGGCTATGGCGACTATGTTGCCGATATGTACAAGGGCATGGAAAACGAACGCCTGTTTATGTGATCCTCTACATCCTCAAACATCAAAGAAGGCCGGGTTTTATCCCGGCCTTCTTTGTATTTCGGTTTGTTGCCCCATGCGCGGCCAGAAGTTTACGCCCCCTTGCGACGACGCCCTTTATATTTCGGTTTATTGGCCGATTTTGATCCCGGTCCGATAGTGCCAATCGTGCGCGCCATCGGGCCTGCTTCGGCCAGACCAAGTTCCTGATCTTCAAGGCGTTTGATCTCGTCACGCAATCTTGCGGCTTCCTCGAACTCAAGGTTTCCGGCCGCTTCGCGCATACGTTTTTCAAGATCTTCGATATGGGCACGCAGGTTATGGCCCACCATCATATCGCCCGACACACCGGTATCGACCGTAACGTAATCCTGTTCCGCAACGCTTTCGAGAACATCATTAATCCGCGAGCGCACGGTTTCCGGCGTGATGCCATGGGCCTTGTTATAGGCCATCTGTTTTTCGCGCCGACGATTGGTCTCATCAATGGCATATTGCAGGCTGTCGGTCATCTTGTCGGCATAGAGCAACACCCGGCCGTCAACGTTACGCGCCGCACGGCCAATCGTCTGCACCAGTGATGTCTTGGACCGCAGGAAGCCTTCTTTATCCGCATCCAAGATCGCGACCAGCGCACATTCCGGGATATCAAGCCCCTCTCGCAAAAGGTTAATCCCGACCAGAACATCAAACACACCAAGGCGTAAATCACGGATGATCTCGATGCGCTCCAGGGTATCAATATCGGAATGCAGATACCGCACCCGAATGCCATGCTCATGCAAATATTCGGTCAGGTCTTCGGCCATGCGCTTGGTCAGGGTGGTCACCAGAACACGCTGACCTTTGGCGGCGCATTCCTTGGCCTCACCCAACAGATCATCAACCTGAGTTTCAACCGGACGCACGATACAGACCGGATCAATCAGACCCGTCGGGCGAATGACCTGCTCGGCAAATACACCGCCCGTGCGTTCCATTTCCCAGTTGCCGGGCGTTGCTGAAACAAACACGCTTTGCGGGCGCATGGCTTCCCATTCTTCAAACTTCAACGGCCGGTTATCAACGCAACTCGGCAAGCGGAACCCGTGCTCGGCCAGGGTAAATTTGCGATTATAGTCCCCGCGATACATGCCACCGATCTGCGGCACAGCCACGTGGCTTTCATCAACAAACAACAATGCGTTTTCTGGCAAATATTCAAACAGGGTCGGCGGCGGCTCCCCCGGATTGCGCCCCGAAAGCCAGCGGGAATAGTTTTCAATCCCTTTGCAATGCCCGACCGTTTCCATCATTTCCAGATCGAAGGTCGTGCGCTGTTCGATGCGCTCTGCCGCCAGCAACTTGCCCTCTGCCCGGAATTGCGCCAGACGGTCTTTAAGCTCCTGCTTTATGCCCGCCATTGCCTGCACAAGTGTCGGGCGCGGTGTAACGTGGTGCGAATTGGCATAAACCGTGACCGAGTCCATGCTGGCAAATTTATGCCCGGTCAGCGGATCAAATTCCGCCAGTTCTTCGATCTCGTCACCAAACATAGAAACGCGCCATGCGCGATCTTCACTGTGGGCCGGGAAAATTTCCAAAACGTCGCCGCGCACCCGGAATGTCCCACGCGAAAAGGCCGCATCATTGCGGGTATATTGCAATTCGACCAAACGCTTCATGATGTCGTTGCGGTCAATCTCGTCGCCCACCGAAATGCGCTGGGTCATTTCAAGATATGTTTCCACCGCCCCGATACCGTAAATGCACGATACCGACGCCACGATGATACAGTCGTTGCGTTCCAAAATCGCACGCGTGGCGGCATGGCGCATCCGGTCGATCTGTTCGTTGATCGAACTGTCTTTTTCGATATAGGTATCAGATCGTGGGATATAGGCTTCTGGCTGGTAATAATCGTAATAGGATACGAAATATTCCACCGCATTTTCCGGGAAGAAATGCTTCATCTCGGCATAAAGCTGGGCAGCCAGTGTCTTGTTCGGCGCCAAAACCAATGCCGGGCGCTGCGTTTTGGCGATGATATTGGCCATCGTAAACGTCTTGCCCGAACCGGTCACCCCCAGCAGGACCTGATCACGCTCGCCATCCTTAATCCCCGCCATCAGTTCGGCAATGGCAGCGGGCTGATCACCGGCGGGCTCGTATTCGGTCACCAGTTTGAATTCCCGTGATCCTTCGACAGGCGGGCGACGTTTGGTCAAAAATTCCGGCAGCGCATTCATCAAACAAACCTTTGTATCATTCCGTTAGTAGTTATAGGTCAGATACACCCAATCGCAAGCCCCGCCCCTGACAGTTCCTGTCAGGGAGTGTCAG
This sequence comes from Thalassospira sp., assembly GCA_048264285.1. Classification (GTDB taxonomy): domain Bacteria; phylum Pseudomonadota; class Alphaproteobacteria; order Rhodospirillales; family Thalassospiraceae; genus Thalassospira. Next base: position 49,900 of record JBLXDD010000014.1, on the reverse strand, counting down.
CAGACGTCAGGATGAAATGACGGGAACCTCAGGTCGTTTGGCACGTTAAGCCATCAGTTCTTTCCCCCCGGATTTCGCACCAAACTTCTTACTGCTGCTAAAATTGGCTAAAATCATCCCAAAGAACCCGCAAAAGGCCCTAAACAGCCTTGAATTGGAATTAAGGCAGGCGTAGGGTCCGAACCGAAAGAACATGATTCTTTTCACTTCTCATAAATTCCAGGGAAACAGACCAATGGCGTTCATTGCCGACCGTTTGAGCCGTATCAAACCCTCTCCTACCATTGCTGTCACCACTAAGGCTGCCGAACTGAAGGCTGCTGGCGTTGATGTGATCGGTCTTGGCGCAGGTGAGCCGGATTTTGATACCCCCGACAACATCAAAGAAGCTGCCAAAGCAGCGCTCGATGCTGGCAAGACCAAATACACTCCGGTCGCCGGCACCCCCGAGCTGCGCAAGGCGATTGTCGAAAAGTTCAAGCGTGAAAACGATCTGGAATACACCATCGACGAAATCACGGTCGGTTGCGGTGGTAAACAGACCCTGTTCAACGCGTTCTTTGCAACGCTGAACCCGGGCGACGAAGTTATCATCCCGGCACCGTACTGGGTATCCTATCCGGACATGACCCTGATGGCCGAAGGCACCCCGGTCATTGTTGAATGCCAGGAAGAAAACGACTTCAAACTCACTGCAAGCGAACTTGAAGCCGCCATCACGCCGAAAACCAAATGGGTTGTTCTGAACTCTCCGTCCAACCCGACCGGTTCGGCTTATTCGCGTGAAGAACTGCGTGCAATTGCCGACGTGCTTCTGAAACACGACAACGTCTATATCATGTCTGATGACATGTACGAGCACCTTGTCTATGACGGTTTCGAATTCACCACCATCGCCCAGGTCGAACCGAAACTCAAAGACCGCACGCTGACCTGTAACGGTGTGTCGAAATCCTATGCCATGACCGGCTGGCGTCTGGGCTATGCCGCAGGTCCCAAAGACCTGATCAAGGCAATCAACAAGGTGCAGTCCCAGTCCAGCACGCACACATCATCGATCAGCCAGGCGGCTTCGATCGAAGCACTGAATGGCCCGCAGGACTTCCTGGCTGAACGTGCCGAAGTCTTCAAAAAACGTCGCGACCTTGTTGTCGCCGCGCTGAATGAATGCGAAGGCCTGTCGTGCAAAACCCCGGAAGGCGCGTTTTATGTTTATCCGTCCTGTGCGGGCGCGATTGGCAAAACCACCCCGGACGGCAAGAAAATCGAAACCGACACCGACTTCGTCACCTATCTGCTCGAAGCAGAAGGCGTTGCTGCGGTTCAGGGTTCGGCATTCGGTCTGGCACCGTATTTCCGCATTTCCTATGCGACCTCGGATGAGGCCCTGATCGAGGCCTGCAAACGCATCAAACGTGCTTGCGCGGCCCTGAAATAAGGTCTGCCTTCCCGCCCGTCGGGATCAAAAATCACCATATGGGGCCTGGCACTTGCCGGGCCCTGTTTTTTTGTCCATTATTCAATTCAATAATTACGCACGAAATTACCGATAAATTATCCGATCAACTCCCCAACAAAGATTGCCACCATGAATGTCATGAGTCCGATAAATATCGAAAATTTCTATGCCACCGTGAATGGCATCAGCCTGTCCTGTCAGCGGATTATCCCCGCCGATGTCAGCCCCGATGCCCCGGCCATCATTTTTCTGCACGAAGCATTGGGCACCATCCGCATGTGGCGGGACTTCCCGGCAAAACTGGCAACTGCCACCCGCCATCCGGTGATTGTCTATGAACGGCGCGGTCATGGAAAATCCGATCCGCATGCAAATGGCGACATTCCACGCAAGATCGACTTTCATAATACCGAAAGCGATATCTATCTGCATGGCCTGATCACCGAACTGGGATTAAGCCGCCCGATCCTGTTTGGCCATAGCGACGGGGCGACCATCGCGCTTAAATACGCCGCCCGCTTTCCCGCCAATGTTAGCGCTGTCATTTCCGAAGCCGCCCATGTCTTTGTCGAGGATGTCACGATCGCCGGCATCACCGAAGCGGCAAAAACCTATGCCAATACAGATTGGAAAACCAAGCTCGAACGTCATCACTTTGCCCAGACAGATGATGTCTTCCGCGCCTGGGTCGATACCTGGCGTCAGCCGGAATTTCGCGACTGGAACATGGTTGATGAACTGTCCAACATCACCTGCCCGCTTCTGATCATTCAGGGCGATGACGACCAGTTTGGCAGCGACGAACAGGTCCACACCATTTGTGCCAATACCGGCGGCCCGGCAACCAAAATGCTGATCAAGGAGTGCGGCCATATCCCGCATTTCGATCAACCCGATCAGGTAATCGCAGCAACGCGTGAACATCTTGGCATCACAGAGCCCGTTACCGCGTAGTCGCCCCCCAAACTTTATAAAACAAAAGCCCCGACACCATCAGGTGGCCGGGGCTTTCTTTTGGGCGTTGGCCCGAATATCCTGGCGTGATTAGCGCTTAGTCCGCCAGTGCGTCTTCGGCGTCAATCACGACGGCAACCGCATGAATGACCGATGCGATGCGGATGGCGTTCTGAATGGTTTCCTTTTTAACGCCAGCATTTTTCAAAATCTTGTCATGGGAATCGATGCACATACCACAACCGTTGATCGCCGAAACCGCGATCGAAAACAGTTCGAAATCAGCCTTTTCGATGCCCGGCTTGCCGATGATGTTCATGCGCAGGCGGGCTGGCATGGTGCTGTATTCTTCATCCGAGACCAGATGGTTGAACCGGTAATAGATGTTGTTCATGCCCATGATGGCCGCGGCACCCTTGGCCGCTTCAATGGCCTCGGGGGTAAGTTTTTCGGCTGCTTCTGCGGCAACGGCCTTGGTCAGTTTGGCGTTGCGCGACGCAAAGGCACAAGCAAGCGCGGTGCCGTAAACCTGCTGGTCGGTCATGCCCGGATTGTTGGCCATGCTCGAAAGGTTCAGCTTAAGGTCCTTGGCATATGCCGGCATGGAGTCCTTGATTTCAACGATCGATGTCATGGGAAATCCTCTGAAACTATCTGAAGCGATAAACGTGTAATTCAATAACGAATTGTCGATCAGCCGCACCGGAACCGCGCCCGAAGGGGACAAACAAGTCAAAAACCGGCAAAATTCACAGGCTGAAAAGCGGGACCGGGCCAAGGCCCGATCCCATAATCATGTCCGGGCCGGACTTAGAGGGTTTCGTCACCCTGGGTCCAATTGCACGGGCACAGCTCGTCGGTCTGCAGCGCGTCGAGAATACGAAGCGCTTCCTGCGGGTTACGACCAACATTCAGGTCGTTGACCTGTACGTGACGGATGATGTTGTCCGGGTCGATGATGAAGGTCGCACGCAGGGCAACACCGGCGTCTTTGGCCAGAACACCAAGGGCGGTCGAGAGTTCTTTTTTCTCGTCAGCCAGCCATACGAACGGGCTGTCACCCAGGTCTTCGTGGTGGGTACGCCATGCAGCATGCACGAAGTCGGTATCGGTCGAGCAACCCAGAAGAACCGCGTCACGGTCTTCGAAATCACCATTCAGTTCGCCGTAACCGACGATCTCGGTCGGGCAAACAAAGGTGAAGTCTTTCGGCCAGAAGAACAGGATCTTCCATTTGCCTTCATAGGACTTGTCGGTCACCGGCGCGAAGCTGTCCGGGGTTTTGCCCGAAACACCAGTCAGATTGAACTCAGGAAGCGTATCACCAACGGTAAGCATTTTTGGTTTCTCCTAACCCATTTAAAAACACAAGCGGCCCCCGACAGGCCGCAAAAACTTTTCTGAGCAGTTGCAAAAAATACACTGCTTGCTAGCGATTTGTAGAGAAATGCATTACCTAAGACAAATAGATAAAACTTCGGGTTTTGATAGGAAAAATTTATGGCTGCCCAACCGAGCATCAAGCAGCTCAAGTACCTTGTCGCCCTGTCCGAGACAGGACATTTTGGCCGCGCAGCAGAGGCTTGCTTCATTACACAGCCAAGTTTGTCTGCCGCAATAAGCGAACTTGAAAACCTTTTAGGCGCGCAACTCGTCGAGCGGAACAAACGTCAGGTCCTGATGACTCCGCTCGGCAACGAAGTTGTTTCGCGGGCGCGAAATATCCTTCATGAAGTTGACGAATTGACGACGATGGCCCAAGCCGCTTCGGACCCGCTTTCGGGCCCGATCCATATCGGTGTCATTCCAACCATCGGTCCCTATTTGTTGCCTGATGTGATGGCGTCGCTAAAATCGGGATTCCCGAAATTGCAGCCGCTTCTGCGCGAAGATCAAACCAGCAAACTGGTCGAGCTTCTGATGGCCGGCAAACTTGATCTGGCCCTGATCGCGCTGCCGATCGATGAAAACTGGCTCGAAGAATTCGAACTGTTCGAAGACCGTTTCGTCTTTGCCTGTGCGCCAAACAATCCGCTGACTCACAAGAACCATCTTGAAATCAGTGACATCAAAGATGAAAAGCTGCTGTTGCTTGAAGATGGACACTGCCTGCGCGATCAGGCACTTGAAGTCTGCCAGAAAGCAGGTTGGAGCAAATCGGCCGATTTTCAGGCCAACAGCCTTTCAACCCTGGTTCAGATGGTCGGTGCCGGTATCGGTTCCACATTATTGCCAGAAATGTCGCTTGAAGTCGAAGCACGTCGGCCGGATTTATTGAAAATCATTCCGTTTGAAAATCCGGTTCCGATCCGACGCATCGGCATGGTTTGGCGGCGCAGTTCAGCGCGCAAGCGCGAATATCGCCAATTGGCGGCCTACCTGCGTGATCGTCTTGCACCGCATGACGAGGCTGTCGTGGCCTGACCAAAGGGTCTTTGCCCGACATATCTCGTTTAAAAACACACATAACGAGCCGAGCCAATGCTGCCGATCAAGGACAACAATCCGACCACGATCACACCATGGGTCACCTACGCGATTATTGCGATCAATGTCGTGGTATTTCTGGGAACACTCACCCTTGATCGGCAATCAGCAGCCCTGATCAATTTGCAGTATGGCGCCATCCCCGCCGTGCTGTTTGGTCATGCGAATTTGCCCCCCGGCTTTTCCCCTTTTCCGGATGGATTTGGATTTTTATCAATCTTTTCCGCCATGTTCATGCATGGCGGCTGGATGCATCTGGGCGGCAACATGTTGTATCTGTGGGTCTTCGGAAACAATGTCGAAGATGCGATGGGGCATTTCCGTTTTCTGATCTTTTATCTGGCCTGCGGGATTGCCGCCGCCCTTGGGCATGGCTTGCTTGATACCCAGTCGGAAATTCCGATGATCGGTGCATCCGGCGCACTGGCAGGCGTTCTGGGCGCATATTTCCTGCTTTATCCCAAGGCACGCGTTCTGGTCTGGTTCTTCTGGGTGTTTATCTTTTATGTTCCAGCCGTTGTCGTATTGGGCTTCTGGTTTATCAGTCAGGTCATCAATTTCGGCAGTGGTGCCGGGGATAATATTGCCTGGGTCGCCCATATTGCGGGCTTCCTTGCCGGTCTTGCCCTGATCCCGCTCTTTAAGCATCGCAATGTGCCGCTTTGGCATGACGGGTCCCCTGCCCCGGCCTTTGGCATCTATCGCCCCGGCCGCAAGACGCGCGGCAGTACATCCAACATCCCGCCCTGGGCGGCGGCCTATGAGGCGGAGCGCGCAGCCAAACATGCCAATATGCGCCGGGATCGCCGGGGGCCTTGGGGAAAAGACGGCGAAGAACGTGACACCTCCCCATGGGGTCGCTATCAGCCAAATGCCACGCCTGCCCCCAAACCGAAACCAAAAGCCAAACCATCAGTGGGCGTACCCAAAGTTGTCCGCTTGCATCCGAACCGCAACAAGGACGATACTTAGGTCAAAGCAAAAAATATCGTCCTTGGAGGAGTTGAATTAAATGCGCGCCGCCTACTTCACCGAATATCAGGGCCCGATAGAGGTCAGGAACCTCCCCGATCCGGCTCCCGAAAACAGTGGCGTGGTCATCAAGGTCGGCGCGACCGGCCTGTGCCGCAGCGACTGGCATGGCTGGATGGGCCATGATTCCGATGTGCAACTGCCCCATGTACCCGGCCATGAATTTGCCGGCACTGTGGTTGCCGTCGGCAAGGATATCAAACGCTGGCAAGAAGGTGATCGCGTCACAGTGCCCTTCGTATCAGGCTGCGGACATTGCCCGGAATGCCATAGCGGCAACCATCAGGTCTGTGATCACCAGTTCCAGCCGGGCTTCACCCATTGGGGCAGCTTTGCCGAATATGTCGCCATTGATTATGCCGACACCAATCTGGTCCGTCTGCCCGATGAAATGGATTTCGCAACCGCTGCCAGCCTCGGCTGTCGCTTTGCCACAAGCTTTCGCGGCGTAATCGATCAGGGCAACGTCTCCGCCGGTCAGATCGTCGCCGTTCACGGGGCGGGCGGTGTTGGCCTCTCAGCCATCATGATCGCCGCGGCCGCCGGTGCCTATGTCGTCGCGGTCGATATTGACGATGCCAAACTTGAATATGCCAAGGATCTTGGCGCCAACGCGGTACTGAATGCGCGGACCATCGATGACATCCCCACCGCCATCAAGGACATCACACAGGGCGGCGCGCATGTTTCGGTTGATGCCTTGGGAAGCAGCCAGACCTGCTTTAACTCGGTCGCGTGTTTGCGCAAACGGGGCAAACATATTCAGATCGGGCTGATGACCGGTGATCATGCCCATGCAAGGGTGCCAATGGACCGCGTTGTCGCCCACGAACTTGAAATTCTTGGAAGTCACGGCATGCAGGCATTTCGCTATGACGCGATGTTTGAAATGATCCAGTCTGGCAAACTTGCCCCGCAAAAGCTGATTGGCGATCGCGTCACCTTGGCCGAAGGCGCAACAGCGCTGATGAACATGGACAGCTTCGCTGCCACCGGCGTCACCGTAATTGATCGGTTCTGATCCATGCTCGCCGGTATTGCTTTTCACCCCAAAGACCCGATTGATGATCTTTTTGCCGCAATTGCCGATGCCATGCTGGCAAACGGCAACTCGGTTGCCGGTTACGTTCAAAAACGCCGCAGGGATGCCGATTGTGGCACGCTTGTTCATGTCCGCAATCTGCGCAGCGGCGATGAAATGCCGATCACGAAAAATCGCGGCAAAATGGCCAAAGGCTGCAAGCTTGATGGTGATGCGCTAACGACCTTGGCCTCACAGCTTGCCCACGATATCGAAGCCGGATCCGATATCCTGATCATTGCCCGCTTTGGCCGAAGCGAGGCCGAAGGGCGTGGACTTCGTGATGTTATTTCACAGGCGCTTGATCTGGAAATTCCCGTTCTGGTGGGTGTGCGCGATGAATATGCCGATGCCTGGCAGGATTTTCATGGCGGTGTTGCACAATCCCTGCCCCTGGATAAAACAGCGATTCAGGAATGGCTCACGCAAAAACCGGCCGATTTGATGCCCTGCGATTAGGGCTGATTTAGCTGCTTTGACAGGCCTTGCTGGCCATCTGCTCTCGGACCAGAACCTTTGCCGCGAACTGTTCAAACCAGGCACCGAACGCCGCATCATGTTTTGCCCGCCCGGCACGCTGGGTATCGGGGCACTGTGCATTCGGGCGGTCGGTTTTATCACCAGCCTGTGCCAACCAGCGTTCATGGCTTTCATCATCGACTTCCGGATGGAACTGAATACCCCAGATCCGCTCGTCAATGTGATAGGCCTGATGGGGAAATGTCGGGCTGGTTGCCAGCAATTCGGCACCTTCAGGCAGATCAAACCCTTCGCTGTGCCAGTGATAGACCATCATTTCGTCCGGGAACAGATCACGTCCGACCGGTGTCGCCTGCACCGGATAGTAACCGATCTCAGTCAGACCTTCGGGATGGGGCTGAATTTCCGCCCCAAGATGGCGCGCCATCAACTGCGCCCCCAGACAAATCCCCAGATACAAGGTGTCGCTGGCAACCACATGCGGCAACCAATTCAAGATCGCCCTGACATTATCAAGATGATCGTCATTGGCACTCATCGGGCCACCAAATACGACAGCCAGATGATAGCCCGAAAGATCAGTTGGCAATTCGTCGCCCTCGCCCGGGCGGCGAATATCGAACTCATATCCATATTGACGCAGCACCGTTCCCAACCGGCCCGGCTGGCCATTGGCGGAATTGAAAACAAGTAAAATGCGTTTTTTCGGGCTCAGGTCGTTCATGCCATCCTCTTTGCTGCAATAGCGAAGGTAGACTGCATATAACCGCTTTGACAAGTCTCACATACTTTTAAGAACCACAAGCGCGACACCTACAGGCATCGAATGAAGAAAACCCCTCGTAGCTCGTCTACAGATGAACCTGACACACATTCGGCACCGATATTACTTGGCCCGCCAAAGTACGTCGTAAATCACAACTTGTAATATTCATATTGCCGCGAAATAGTTGCACAATCTCAACAACGCAACAACGCATAGTGAAATGTATAATTTGATAATTACGAGTAGTGCCTACACATCAGAAAAGGGTGTCGTCTGGCTCGACGATATCAACAGGTTTGGTGAATTTACCATTGCTGAAATTTTCGATAAAAAGTCTGGGGAAATCTCTACGGAATTGCTGCGGAGTTTTGCGAAATTGCCGACAATCATTGCTACTGAAGAGAGGGATGAAGTCGCTTTCCTTGCTGAAATCGCAGACTTTCGACTTCGTTCAAACGATATTGAAATTCGCTTTGGTTCCCCCCATCCAATCCCTTACAGGACACTCAAAGACAACCAAAAGGAACTGGATATTGAAGACTTCGAATTTTCTCGAAATCACTGGTCCATCAAAAATGTCGACTTAAGAAATATACCAGACTTAAGACTTGCAATGTCAGCGAGTACAGCGACCTCTTTCCACCCCGATCAACAGAGGACATCACATGCTGATATATTGTCCATCTGCTACCTTGCCCGCTCTGCCTGTCGCGATAGGAAAGAACTGCTAAGCTCCCGAAGACCAAACGATCCGAAAAAGCTCCAGGATCATGAAATCGAACTGCAATGCCTTGATTCTCTTATTTATTCGTTGGATACGTTTCTTACATTAGATCATATGAATGAAGATGATCTAGAGGAGTACGGCCAAAGATTTGCTGAAAGCATCATTGATTGCTTAATTAAGTTCTCAGAGACTAAGACCGGTGAGAAAATAACCAACACGGCAATAGGAACGATCCTGCTTGGGATCAGTACAGGCTTCTCAAACTATATTCCAACAGAGCTCACAACCCCGCTGCTATTTGGAGGCACTTTCGGCCACAAATTGGTCAGCGCCCTAAAAAACTAAAGGCCACCGTACATTTCTCGGCGGCCTTTAGAATCATTACGAAAAAGCAGAAGCCTAAACGTTAAATTTGAAGTGGAAGATATCGCCATCTTTGACGATATAGGTCTTACCTTCCTGGCGCAGCTTGCCCGCATCACGCGCGCCCGACTCACCGTTGAATTCGATGAAATCATCATAGGCGATGGTTTCGGCCTTAATGAAGCCACGCTCGAAATCGGTGTGAATGACGCCCGCTGCATTCGGCGCTGTCGCCCCGGTAAAGACCGTCCATGCACGTGCTTCTTTCGGACCAACCGTAAAGAAGGTCAAAAGATTCAAAAGCTTGTAACCTTCGCGGATAATGCGGGCGAGACCGGTTTCCGAAAGGCCAAGACCTTCAAGGAATTCGGCCTTGTCTTCGGCACTTTCAAGCAAGGCAACCTCGGCTTCGATCGCGGCTGAAATCACCACCGAACGCGCACCCTGTGCTTCGGCCATTTCGGCAACCTTGGCCGAAAGTTCGTTGCCTTCTGCCGCACTGTCTTCGTCGACATTGCAGACATAAAGGATCGGTTTGCTGGTCAAAAGCTGCAGCATACGGAATGCCTTGGCTTCGTCTTCGCCATCAACCTCTACCACGCGGGCCGGTTTACCTTCGCGAAGCACTTCAAGCGTCCGCTCGATCAGGTCCATGGTCAGCTTGGCGTCCTTGTCATTCGAACGTGCCTTTTTCTGAAGACCCGGAATACGTTTTTCCAGGCTTTCCATGTCCGCCAACATCAGCTCGGTCTCGATGGTTTCCGCATCACGCACCGGATCGACAGAATTGTCGACATGGGTGATGTCATCATCTTCAAAGCACCGCAGAACATGCACGATGGCATCGGTTTCACGAATATTGGCCAGGAACTGGTTGCCAAGCCCCTCGCCCTTGGAGGCCCCGCGCACCAGACCGGCAATATCGACAAATTCAAGCTGGGTCGGAATGATGTTGGCCGAACCTGCAATGGCAGCGATTTTGTCAAGGCGCTCGTCAGGAACGCTGACACGTCCGGTATTGGGTTCAATCGTACAGAACGGGAAGTTTGCTGCTTCGGCAGCGGCCGTCTGGGTCAGGGCGTTAAAAAGGGTCGATTTACCGACATTTGGCAGACCGACAATACCGCATTTGAATCCCATCTTTCCGGGCTCCGTCACTTGAATTTCTGTTCATCAGGATCGGTTTGCGTGTTTGCAAACCAGACTATTTCTTTTTGCCAAATGCTTTGGCAAGCGCCTCGGCCATGGCAGAGGCAGCATTACTTACCGGGGTATCAGCGCGTTCAAGCCGCACCTTTGCCGCCCCTGAAAGATTGTCAATCCCTTCGCCCGGCTCGGGCCGGGATGACGTTTGCACATTCTTACCGTTCTTATCGCCTTTGGCTTTATCGGCAACGGCCTTGTCTTTTTTGGGCGCCTTTGGCTTGGGCGGTGAAACGATGGCGGATACCTTGCTCATAAAGCCGCCCTCGTCGCCCTTGATCAGGCGTCCAAATTCGCATGCCACCGCATCCAGAAGGGTCATCAGCCAACCATCCTGTTCGGCTTTGGAAAAGTCGCCAAGCACATGACCATGCACGCGTGACTTATCCCCCGGATGGCCAATGCCCAAACGCACACGGCGATATTCCTTGCCGCAATGGGCATCAATTGATCGCAAACCGTTATGGCCCCCATGGCCGCCGCCGCGTTTGACGCGCAGCTTGCCCGGTGGCAGGTCCAGCTCATCATGCAGGACAATAACGTCTTCGACCGGAATCTTGTAAAAACGCAGCACTTCGCCAACGCTTTGCCCCGAAAGGTTCATAAAGGTTTCGGGTTTAAGAACCAGAACCTTTTGGCCGTTCAATTCACCTTCGGAGATCTGGCCCTGAAACTTCTTGCGCCAGGGACCAAAAGAATAGCGGCGGACGAGTTCGTCCGCCGCCATAAAGCCAATGTTGTGACGATTGGCGGCATATCCCGATCCCGGGTTTCCCAATCCAACCACCAGAAACATCGTAAGACCTCGATCTTATTCTTCGGTCGCTGCTTCTTCTTCGCCTTCTTCGGAATCGGCATTTTCTTCCGATTTCAGAGCGGACGGAGCAGCAACGGTTGCAACCGTGAAGTCGCGGTCGGTAATCGTAAGCTCAACACCTTTCGGCAGGGTAATTGCCGAAATGTGGATCGAGTCACCAACTTCAACACCGGTCAGGTCAAAGACCAGCTCTTCCGGAATTGCACTCGGTGCGCAAACAACTTCGACGTCGTGACGAACGATGTTCAGAACACCGCCTTTTTTGAGGCCCGGGGATTTCTCTTCGTTTTCGAAGCGAACCGGAACTTCAACGTTGATGGTCTGGCCTTTTGCAAAGCGCAGGAAGTCAACGTGCAGGATTTCGTCAGAAACCTTGTCGAACTGAACGTCGCGCGGCAGAACTTCGTATTTCTCTTTGCCAACCTGAACGGTCAGAACGTGGGAATAGAAGCCCGGCGCATGCAGAAGTTTCCAAAGCGGACGCGGGTCAATCTGGAACAGAACAGGTTCCTGTTTTGCACCATAAATAACACCAGGGACCATACCGGCACGACGCACGGCACGGGCGGCCCCCTTTCCGGCCCGTTCACGGATTTCCGCAGTGATAACAGAATTTGCCATCGGAAAATCTCCTTGAACTAAAAGTAATTTGTTCCCGCAGGTTGGTGAGAATCACCGCTGAAAGCCTGCGAAAACAAGTGCGGTGGCCTCCAGGGGTGCCACCGCAGCGAGGGCCTTATACCCTCAATCGAAAAGAACGGAAACAGATTTTTCTTCCGAAATACGGCGGATGGCTTCTGCCATCAGCGGTGCAATCGGAAGCTGTCGGATTTTTGCACAGTCACGGACCGCATCCGATGCCTTGATCGAATCACTGGTAACGACTTCGGACATCGGCGAATTGGCGATACGCTCAACAGCCGGACCAGACAGAACACCATGCGAAACATAGGCCGCAACCGACGAGGCACCACGTTCTTTCAGCGCACCGGCCGCATTGCAAAGCGTACCGGCCGAATCAACAATGTCGTCAACCAGAATGCAGGCTGCGTCCTTCACGTCACCGATCACATGCATGACTTCGGAAACACCGGCCTGCGGACGACGTTTGTCAATGATCGCCAGTTCCGCATCCAGACGTTTCGCAACCGAACGCGCACGGGCCACACCGCCGACATCCGGGCTGACGATAACCAGTTTCTGGCCGGCAAACTTGTTGCGGATATCGCTGGTCAGAACCGGCGACGCAAACAGGTTATCAAGCGGAATATCAAAGAAGCCCTGAATCTGACCGGCATGAAGGTCCATGGTCAGAACGCGGTCTGCACCGGCAACCGTGATCAGGTTGGCAACCAGTTTTGCCGAAATCGGGGTACGGGGACCTGATTTACGGTCCTGACGGGCATAGCCGAAATACGGCATGACAGCCGTGATACGACGTGCTGAACCGCGGCGCAGTGCATCAAGCATCACCAGCAATTCCATCAGGTTGTCGTTTGCAGGATAAGAGGTGCTCTGAATGACAAAAACGTCCTCACCGCGGACGTTTTCCTGAATTTCACACCAGATTTCCTCATCAGAGAAACGCTTCACATCTGCGCGCGTCAGCGGCAGGTTAAGATGGTCAGCAATTGCCTCTGCTAACGGGCGGTTACTGTTACCAGCGAGGATCTTCATAGCGGGGCCTCGGTTAATGGGTGCCGGGAAAGCGAATAACTAAAAGCGAATAACTTTTGCGACTCCGATCCTGACAGATAGCCGTCATCAGCCCTTCCTGCCCTTGCCACCAAACACCCCGGAAATTGGGAATTTTCCGCTGGTTCAACGGTACCTTTACGACACTCAAAGACCAAATCTCGGCGACACTGCATTCCGGCAGATCGCGGCGGCTTTATAACCAGCCGTTAACAGTCTGTAAATGGGGCCAATGCCGATTAAGGACAAGGCAGTCATGCATCCCCTGCGACACGCGCATCTTCCACCGCCGGTTATGGACACATTTAACGCGCCATGGCGGTTTTGCGATCATTGCGCAATTGAAGTTTCTTTTGTCTGGCAATTTGCCCCAGCACGCCCTCAAGGGTTTCAACCGCCGCCTGCGCTGCAAGGGATGCCACCGTCCCCCATCTTTCATCAAGCTGCCCACGCGGAACGACGTTATTCTGCGTCATCTGGCCAAGCTCGGTTCCACCGGATTCCATGATCACCCATTCAATTGAAACACGATCAAGCGGTGTCGTGGTCTGCTCGGTCACCGGCGTGACACTGATCGTTGCCGACAGGATCACGCTGTTTTCATCGATTTCACGGTTATCAACGGTGATGCCCCGCGCCTGCAACAACGCACCGGCTGATCTGGCAAGGGCTATATTGCCATCCCCCGGCGCACCGGCAAAATCAATCAGGGCCACTTTCATCACCGGGGCGGCACGCAGCGACGTCCGGTCACCGGTAATCATAAAGGCAATCTGATCGGCTGCCTGGGCCACCAACCCTTCATAGGTTGCCGCCAACGGATCGTCTGCTTTGCCTTCAAGCTCGCGCACTTTCTCGACCAGTTCTTGCGGAATAGCCAGATTGGTTTCCTCTGGTCCGGTGGGCGGGTCGGCAAACCACTGATCAGCCGCCAACTCACCGGCAGATCGCGTGGTGTCAATCGCAAGCCCGTCCGGGCGCAACAAAACCCATGTGATATCAAGGGCCGCACCATTATCGGTCAGACTGGCCTGCACATTGGGGCGCAGAATATAATCGCCCCCCGTATCTGTTTCGCTATAGGCCGGAATATCGCGCAGACGAAGCGCACGTGCCATCGCACGCGCCAGATGGGCGGATGCCCCTTCTGGCAAATCATCGGTCTCTTCAACCCGAACGGTTCCGGTATCACGCAACTCAAGCAATCCGGGATCACCCGCGCGACCAGCCCCTTCGAACGGGCGCGGCAAATCGCCACAGGCTGCAAGCAACCCGGCCAGACCAAACACCACAACAATAGACCGCAGGAAAGACGTCATCAGGGCAATTTGTATCTTCACATCATCACACAACCAACCATGGTCGCAATGATCATAAAGAAAAACAGCATGATCAAATGCGGCATGATGTTACGCCTCTGTCAACATAATCGCCGAAAGCTGCCGCCCGTAATCGGGCTCCTTGCGCAGCGTGGTTCGGCGGTAACTGTAAAAAAGTTCTTCTTCGGCCAGCGTATCACGTGCAACCAGCTCGACCGAGGCAATCCCGGTCGCAATTGTCCGGCGACGCACATATTCCGGCAGATCAAACATGAAATGCCCGGCGCGGACCGACGGATCAAACAGATCATCGGTGCCTTCCGGCCCGGCAAGGATGGTGTCACGGAACGCGCCATCAACTTCATAGGATTGGCGTGCAATGCATGGCCCAACAGCGGCGTGAATATTTTCACGCTTCGCACCAAGCTTTTCCATCGCATCGACCGTGCTGGCCGAAATACCGCCATACGACCCGCGCCAACCCGAATGACAGGCCCCGATCACCCCGGCAACCGGATCATGAAACAGAACCGGGGTACAATCGGCCGTCAGAATACCCAGCATGATGTTCGGACGATCCGTCACCATGGCATCTGCCTTGGGGGCTTCATCGCGCGATAACGGCTTTTCAAGGACGGCCACATCAATGCCATGCACCTGATACACCGTGCTCAGACGATCTGCGCTGGTCTCAAATACGGATGCGGCGCGCGCCCGGTTTTCGGCAACCCGGTCCTTGTCGTCATCGGACCCGAAACCGACATTAAGCCCGCCATGAATACCGTCACTGACCCCGCCCTTGCGGCTCAGAAATCCGTGACGCAGGTCGTTCTTGTTCGACAGGTTTCCGGCTTCAAACCAGGTCAGCCCGTTGATGCTGCGTTCAATCCCGCTGGTAACCCGGCTGCTCGGATGTGTCATGCTGGCCTGCTCCGTTCCCAAAACCGTTCCGGTCGCATTCACTTTACCCGCCAACACCACTAACACAAGGCGGCGGGGTGGTATCGCGACCATACGCGATCAGAACTTTAAAAAGCGTTCCCATCTGATCGGCATCGATCAACCGCGATAACGCTTGGTCAATGGCTGTTTTCTGCGCGTCATCGGCACTGGATTTCAAAAGCTCGGCCCGCTGTTCGATGCCAAGCATGCGCAAGAACGTCCCTTGGGTCAAAACGGCACCGGTGCGCGCACCTGCTTCATTCATTGCCCGCCCGATGGCGGCAAAATCAACATGCGCGGTCAGATCCGCATCCCCCGGATTGCTGAGAACCGGGTGATATTCATGGCCCTTGAGTGCCTGGAGCGTATCGCCAAACGCACTGCCGGGATGACCGTAATCAATAAACAGCGCCCCGCCGCCCGTTTCATTCAGGCGCCGTGCGATCTGATCGGCAATGGCAATGGCCGGCGCACAGCTTTCAAAGATATCACCTTTTTTCGCGGACCCGCGCAGGATGGCCGGGATCAACGCATCGGTAACAGGTGTTTCCGCCCCGCGAACAAAGCCAAGCGCACCGGTTTTGGCATCCACCCCCACCAGCCGTTCCGCCCAGCCTTTTTCGCCACGCTCAAACTGGCGGATCGGCAAGGCATCAAAGAATTCATTGCCAATGACAATCGCCGGAACATTGGCGCGCGTCGGAATATCCTCAAACGTTTCATGCCATGTGGCCGGAATGCCATATTCCATGATCGCGGTTTGCTGATGGGTGCGCAGAACCGGGCTGGTTTCAACAAACCGCACCGTCAAGGCATCGCCAATGCCCGGCACATTGCGCACAGCTCGCAGCGCATCGGCCATCAGTGTTCCGCGCCCCGGCCCCAGTTCGATCAGGTCGATTTTCGGCGGGCTGCCCATCTGCTGCCAGGTGACAGCTGCCCAAAGGCCGATCAGTTCGCCAAACATCTGGCTGATTTCCGGTGCGGTGATGAAATCACCGGCCCGGCCAAACGGATCCTGCTTGCGGTAATAACCATGCTCTGGATGGGCCAGTGCCTCGGTCATGAAGTCGGCAATGGTAATCGGCCCGGATACATTGATCCGGCGCTTGATATGGGCCAAAAGCGGGCTGTCGGTCGCAGACGTCATAATTACGCTTTTTCTGCTTCTTTGGGATGGACGCGGGTTTCAATCGGCTTGGATTTCAACGCATAGACAATGCATGCGGCCCCCACCAACACCATCGGGATCGACAGGACCTGCCCCATGGTAATGCCCCCGGCAAGATAGCCAAGTTGCGCATCGGGCTGGCGGAAGAATTCAACAATGATGCGCGAAATACCATACCCCGCAACAAAGGTGCCCCCCAGAATGCCGGGCCGATGACGGACACAGGCCTTGCGCGACAATACAAACAGCACAACAAACAGGATCAGGCCTTCTAATGCGGCTTCATAAAGCTGGCTTGGATGGCGCGGTTCGGGCCCGCCATTGGGGAACACAATGCCCCAGGCAACATCGGTCGTGCGACCAAACAATTCGCCATTGATAAAATTGGCAATCCGGCCAAAGAACAAACCGATCGGGGTCGCAACCGCGGCCGCATCAAGCACCGCAAGGATGGAAATCCCGCGTTTTCTGGCAAACAGGATGATCGCAAGGATAACCCCCATGAACCCGCCATGGAACGCCATGCCGCCCTGCCAGACCTTCAGGATATTGGCCGGGTTATCAAGGTAATAATCAAGATTGTAAAACAGGATATAGCCCAACCGGCCGCCAAGGATCACACCCAGCGTTGCCCAGAACAGCAAATCATCAACATCGCGCTTGCTCATGATGTTGGGCGTTTTGGTGCAGTAATAAACCACATATTTCCAGCCCAGCAGCAGACCGGCAATATAGGCCAGCGCATACCAGCGAATGGCAATCGGGCCGATGGAAATCGCAATCGGGTCTATTGCCGGAAAGGCAAGGCTTAACATCGGGGAAACTCCGGATCAGCAAATGGGCATTTATCAGTAGGCAGTGCTGAAGTCGCAAAGGATATGGGCAGCATCATGGCAAACCCCATCCCGCACAGATCAAACTCAGCGGAACGCATCCTCGGTCGCAAGGAAGTCCTGCACATAGGATCGCACCCCTTCTTCAAGCGATGTCATTTCCTTTGCATAACCCGCCTTGCGCAGCTTGGTCATATTGGCTTCGGTGAAATACTGGTACTTGTCGCGGATCGCTTCAGGGGTTGGCACGAACTTGATGTCGGGTTCTTTGCCCATGGCACCAAACACCGCAAGCGCCAAGTCCTTGAAACTGCGCGCCTTGCCCGTCCCGACATTAAACAGGTCGCTGACTTGCGGGTTGTCATAAAGCCACATGATGATATCGACAACATCCCCCACCCAGACAAAATCACGCAATTGCCCGCCATCTTCGTAATCCGGATGGTGTGATTTGAACAGGGTCGCGGTTTCGCCGTTCGACAGTTTGTCAAACAGCTGTGAAACGACCGACCGCATGCCGCCCTTGTGATACTCGTTCGGGCCATAGACATTAAAGAACTTCAAGCCCGCCCACTGTTTGGGACGAAAACCGTTCTGATCGAGAATTCGGCGGAACCGGCGATCCGTGGCATGCTTTGACCAGCCATACGCATTAAGCGGCGCAAGCTTTGCCAGATCGGCTTCAACAAAGCTGTCATCAAAGCCCTGTTTGCCATCACCATAAGTCGCCGCCGAAGACGCATAGATCAAACGCGACGAACGACGCGAACACCAATCCCAAAGCCAGGTTGTCAGTTTAAGGTTGTTGGCAACGATCTTGTCGGCATCGGTTTCCGTTGTCGCAGAAATCGCGCCCATATGGAAAATCGCCTCGACATCACCTGCATGCTTTTCAAGAAAAGCCGGCAGTTCGTCAGGATGAACGATGTCACGCAAGTTCCGTTTGGCGATATTTTTCCACTTGATGCCATCACGCAGGCGATCAACGACAACGATGTCGGTTTCGCCACGTTCTTCAAGGGCCGCAACAATATTGGAACCGATAAACCCGGCACCACCAGTGACGATAAGCATTGCATTCTCCTGACGAGGCCGCCCCGCCCCCGATGGGCAAAGACGACTGACCACATTTTGTCGACACTTTATAAGACCGCGCCTGATCCGGAGCAAGAAAAGCAAACCAAAATAACGATATCGTCATCCCGACCTGTGACGCGCCGCTTGCTCTAAGGCGGTGAACGGCCATATTATGCGCAACAATATCTTTTCAAACGCCGGAGACCATTATGCAGATCAACAATCGCATTCTCGATGACCTGACCCGTGTGACCAATTCCGCATTGGGCACCATGACCGGTGTCAAAGGCGAAGTGGATGCCATGATCCGCCAGCAGTTCGAAAAAATCCTGATGAATATGGATCTGGTCACCCGCGAGGAATATGACGTCATCCATGACGTCGCGATCCGTGCGTCTGAGCGCATCGACGCCCTCGAAGCCAAAATCGCCGATCTGGAAAAACGTCTGGATGCTGCCGAGCCTGCTTCAAAACCGGCAGCCAAGCGCAGCACCAAAACAACGGCAAAAAAAGACGCCTGATCTGGCGAACGATCCCCATATACAGGAATCGACGAATGGCGATACCGTCATATGCATTGCCATTTCTCGTCACAAAGAGCATTGCCTAACGGTCGATCAGGACGATGATCGGAATATTCAATGCTGTCCTGTGATCGGGGACGGTTGAAACAATGAGTTCTCCGGCATATAGTGCGCGCCCTTTCGCATATGCTTGAACAGGCTGGGTATAGATGAACGACCAAATGGAAGATATCGGCGACATTGGCGACGAAAATCCGCTGATCCTGGTCGAGGATATCGCCCGCACCAACCAATGGCACCTGGAACGCCGCAGTTCCGACGAAATTGTCGTCGAAATTCCTGCGCACTGGTGCACCTATCTGGTCTATTTCACCTGGCGCGACGATGCCGAAGCATTGCATATCGCCTGCTGCTTTGACTTGTTCGTGCCCGAACCGTTGCGCCCGCGCATCTATGAACTGGTCGCCAAATGCAACGAACAGCTCTGGATTGGCCATTTCGGCTTGTGGCTTGAAGAAAACATGCCGCTCTTTCGCCATACCCTGCTGTTTGGCGGTGACGTCCCGCCAATGGTCGAACAGTTCGAAGAACTGATTGATATCGCGCTGTCGGAATGCGAACGTTTTTTCCCGGCATTCAATTTCGTGCTTGGCCAGGGGAAATCCCCCGACGAAGCATTGGTTCATTCCATGCTTGAACCCGCCGGACAGGCCTGAGCACACAAAGCCAGCCCATCACCTAACACCTACCGGGGACGGCCTCATCGCCGTCCTTTGTCATATCCGGCATTTGGTTCACACCCCCCTTGCCCTCTGCGCTGACTTGACCCACCTTGAGAAGATCGCTACGGCATTGCATCACGCATGTTGATCGCCCCACGATCAACCGAACCCGATGGATAAAGCGGAGCAGAACTTATGAATACGCGTCTTTTGCTGGTTGGCTGTGGCAAGATGGGCAGCGCCATGCTGGAAGGCTGGCTCGCCCGTGGGCTTGACGCCGCCAATGTCTATATCGTCGAACAGGCCGAAGCCGCCGAAAAGCTCGAAGCAAGCTATGGCGTCCACGGCATCACCGATATTGCCGATCTACCGTCCGACTTTATCCCGCAGGTTATCCTGTTTGCTGTTAAGCCACAGGTCCTGCCCGATGTGATTGACGCCTATAAACCGATGGTGCGTGCCGAAACGGTCTTCCTGTCGGTTGCGGCTGGCAAGACCATCGAATTCTTCACAAGCCACCTTGGCAAAACCGCACGGATTGTCCGTTCCATGCCCAATACCCCGGCGGCTGTGTCGCGCGGGATGACCGTCATGTGCCCGACCGACAATGTCAGCATCGCCCAGCGTGACATGTGCCAGACCCTGCTTGAAGCCGTCGGCATGGTTTCCTGGGTCGAAGATGAAAGCCTGATGGATGCCGTGACCGGCCTGTCTGGCAGTGGGCCTGCCTATATTTTCCATCTGGTCGAAGCCATGGCACAGGCGGGCGTTGCCGCCGGCCTTCCCGACGATCAGGCAATGATCCTTGCCCGTCAAACCGTTATTGGCGCAGGCTTCCTGCTTGATGCCAGCGAAGAAACCGCCGCGACCTTACGTGAAAATGTCACAAGCCCCGGCGGCACCACCGCCGCAGCATTAAATGTTTTGATGGACCAAAAAAACGGCCTGCCCGAACTGATGACCCGTGCGGTCGCAGCGGCCCGCGACCGGTCCAGGGAATTGGCGGGATAACCCCGCCAATCTGCCAAGCCCCTAACTTAAGGAGGACGTCATGCCCCCCAAAAAGGATATTCCCGATCTCCTGATTGATGCCGCCCTGAAGCTCGCGACAGAGCGGGACTGGCATGACGTCACCATGATCGACATCGCAACCCAAGCAGGGTTGTCGGTCGCTGACTGCTATGATCATTGCAGCAGCAAGGCCGATATTCTGAGACGCTTTGTTAAACAGGTTGACCGCGAAGTCCTTGCTGATCTCGATACCGAAGATTTCAACGAACCCGGTCATGACCGCCTGATTGCTGTGATCATGGCACGGTTTGATATTCTTTCCCGATATAGACCGGCCCTGCGGTCAATCATCACATCCGGTGGTGATCTTGGCCCGGCCGATGGACTCCGCGCGATCAAGACCCATTTCGGCGCCATGCGCTGGATGCTCGAAGCAGCTGGTTTTCAAACATCCGGTCTGCATGGCAACATGCGCGTTGCCGGCCTGACAGCGGTCTATGCCAAAACCTTCAAATATTGGCTTGATGACGAAACCACGGATTTCGGTCCGACCATGGCTTATCTGGATCGGGAACTTTCCAAAGCCGCCGGATGGGATCGCAGGGTTGAAAAGGGTCTTGGAAAAGCTTCCTCGATTTGCGGTAAAATCAGCAAACGTTGCCGAAACTTTTCGTTCAAGAAATCATCAGATGCAAGCGAACGCACAGCACCCGATGCACCATCAGATACGACACCTTCGACCGCAGCCAACAGCTAATTCGCTGATCTGAAACATAAAAACCAAACCACCACCCAAGGTTATTTTACTAACACAAAATATTAACCCTAAAGTTGTTGTGCAGTGCAAAATAACCCTTGACGACAACCCGTCATTCCGGCATATTGCAGTTGAATTTGTGCGGCGCACAATAGCGCCTCATTCCATACCTGTTGCAAATTGATGGAGTGCAAACCATGACCGCCGCAAAAAAGGCAACCAACCCGTTCTTTGACCTCGACTTCACCAAATACACTGCGGACTTTAAAATGCCGGGTGTTGACGTGAATGAAATGATGGCTTTCCAGCGTAAAAACGTGGAAGCCCTCACCAAAGCCAACAAGGTGGCCTTCGACGGTTTCCAGGCTGTCGCTCAGCGCCAGAGTGAAATCTTCAAAACGCTGCTGGATAAAGTTCAGACCCAGGGCAAAGATTTCGCTGCTACTTCTGCTGACGACCCGATGGCTTCGGCTGCAAAACAGACCGAAGCAGCAAAAGCCGCTTACGAAGAAGCTCTTGCAAATGCCAAGGAACTGTCAGGTCTGGTAACCAAGTCTCAGGAAGAAGCACTTTCTCTTCTGCAGGCTCGCTTTACCGAATCCCTCGACGAATTCAAATCTGCAATCGAAAAGAGTGCAGCTGCGAAGTAACAGCTTAGGCTGTGATATTCCCGTAATCTACTTGACGGCAGGGTCTTTTGATCCTGCCGTTTTTCTTTGATCTTCCGGTTCTTTTCTGTCCGATTTTGCCCAAACTCCGAAAGTCATATCACGCTGATGGTTTGGGCTTATCAAGCGCGAACGCTCTTACTAAGCTGCGCCTGGAGTTCATCACGCCTACAGATTAGACGTGACAGGCTCATTACAAGGAGACAGCTATGAGCGATGAAATCAGTTTTGATGACTTCCTGAAAGTCGATATCAGGGTTGGCACCGTCATTGACGCACAAGAATTCCCCGAAGCGCGCCGCCCGGCGCTTAAGCTCTGGGTCGATTTCGGAACGGATATCGGTACCAAGAAAACGTCCGCCCAGATCACCAAGCATTACACACCTGAAAAACTGATCGGCCGTCAGGTCGCCGGCGTCGTCAACTTTCCCAAGAAACAGGTCGGCCCCTTCATGTCCGAATTCCTGTGCCTGGGTTTTCCGGATGCCGACGAGGACAAAGGCATTGTTCTGATCCGCCCGGATCAGGATGTTCCCAATGGGTCACGCCTGTTTTAACCGGGCCGCTCAACCAAAAAGGGGTATAGCCCAAGACTGCACCCCTTTCTTTTTTGTACTCTTGGCTTGGTGGTTATTTTTCCACAAAGGCCTTTTCGATCACAAAGTGTCCAGGCTCGTTCATGTTGCCTTCCTTCCCGCCCCAATCAAGCAGCATCTGACGGGTATCGGCAATCATTTGCGGGTTGCCGCAAAGCATGAAGCGATCATTTTCAAGCGTCGGCTTTTCCAGACCAAGGTCTTCATAAAGTTTTCCAGACGCCATCAGCTCCGTAATACGGCCCTGATGCTTAAACTCTTCACGGGTCACAGTCGGGTAATACAGAAGCTTCTTCTGAACTTCCTCGCCAAAGAACTCGTTATGGGGCAGTTCGCTGTGAATGAATTCCTGATAGGCCAGTTCGCGCACTTCACGGCAGCCATGAACAAGAATAACCTTGTCATACCGCTCATAGGTTTCGTAATCGCGGATGACGCTCATGAACGGGGCCAAGCCGGTACCGGTCGACAAAAGCCAAAGGTTCTTGCCCGGCAAAAGGTTGTCATGGATCAGGGTGCCGGTCGGCTTGCGCCCGACCAAAATCTTGTCTCCGACCTTGATATGCTGCAAACGAGACGTCAACGGCCCGTTCGGCACCTTGATCGAGAAGAATTCAAGTTCTTCGTCATAGTTTGCACTTACCATCGAATAGGCGCGCAAAAGCGGCTTGCCTTCAACTTCGAGGCCGATCATAGCAAACTGGCCATTGATAAACCGAAAGCCCGGATCACGGGTGGTTTTGAACGTGAACAGGGTGTCGGTCCAATGATGGACATAGGTGACGGTTTCTTCGTTTAAATTACTGGCCATAACGCTACATCAATCCGTTTCGTCTGTCTGTGTGTGGAAGTGTCGCGGGAAACACGGACTGTATATCCCGACACACCTGCCATGCCAAGCTGCCACGATTTAACACTCACCACCCATGCATGGCAATAATTAATCAACTTTTTTTGTTGTTTTAAATAAATAACAAATTTAATTGTGTTATTTATCGAGTCCGAGTTGACGGCTCTTCCGATACCAAGCCCGTATCACCAAGCACCGCAAAACACTGTCGGGTTGATAATGCGTTTCTTCCCCTGTGTGCAATGATACATCGCAATGCAGCACGCCAAAGCAATCCCCCGTCATTTGGTTTGGTGGCGGGACTTTGGCCTTGCTGTGTTAGAGTCTATAAAGTTGATATCAATGACAAAATCCAAAATATCAGGAAGCGCCATGCCCTCTCACAAATCCCTCACGACCGATTACATCCCCATTCCGCTGCCCGATTATCAGGAACGCGATATCAAAGAAATGCGGGCCCGGGCACAAGAATTCTATGACGACATCAAAACCCGTCACACCGTCCGTGATTTCTCTGACCGTCCGGTTCCACGCGACATTATTGAAACCTGTATTCGGGCTGCGGGAACGGCACCAAACGGGGCGAACCATCAACCATGGCATTTCTCTGTCATTGGGGACCCCGCCATGAAACGCAAAATCCGCCTGGCCGCCGAAGAAGAAGAACGCGCATTTTACGAAGGCCGCGCTGGTGATGAATGGCTTGATGCCCTTAAACCGCTGGGCACCGATGACAGCAAACCGTTCCTGGAAACGGCCCCTTGGCTGATTTGTATTTTTGGCGAACGCAAAAGCCGATCTGCCGATGGCAAACTGCGCAAAAACTATTATGTGCCGGAATCGGTTTCCATTGCGACGGGCTTCCTGATTGCCGCCCTGCACCGTGCGGGCCTTGCCACTCTGACCCACACGCCAAACCCGATGAGCTTCCTGACCGACATCTGCGGTCGACCGGATCATAACAAACCCTATATCTTGCTCGTCACGGGCTACCCGGCGACGGACGCAACGATCCCGACCCATGCGACCGAGAAAAAAAGCCTCGACGAAATCGCGACATTCTTCTGATCAGCCTGTCGTTATGCACAAAAAAGAAAGCCCCGCACATTTAGCAGGGCTTTCTTTAAATCCACAGATCCATCCGGCAAATCTTAGGCTTAGGGCTTAGGGCCTAATGCCCGATCGGCAACACCAGTCGCACTCGAAGCCCACCACCCGGCGCATCTTCAAGTAAAACATCCCCGCCGTGACCACGCGCTGAATCGCGTGCGATCGTCATCCCAAGACCAACTCCGCCTGTGGCCTGATTGCGCGATTCTTCAAGGCGATAAAACGGCTTGAACACTTCTTCGCGTTTGTCGGCCGGGATGCCTGGGCCATCATCATCAAAGACAATCTCGTAATCCTGTCCACGACGCCCCGCACGAACCGACAGATTGTTGGCATAGCGCCCCGCATTGGACATGATATTGGCAATGCAACGTTTAACCGATTGCGGACGCAGCTCCATTTCAAGGCTGTTTTCAATATGAAGATCAATCTGCTGTCCGTCGCGCAAGGCTTCACCAACCTGATCGGTCAAAAGCTTGCCGATATCGGTCGGAACTGCTTTCTCGCCCTCTTCACCGCGCGCAAATGCCAGATAGGCATCGACCATACGCTCCATATCGACGACATCCTGTTTGAGCGCGTCGGTACCGGGCGCACTTTGCTGCATGGCAAGTTCAAGCTTCATGCGCGTCAAAGGTGTGCGCAGATCGTGTGACACCCCGGCAAGCAATGCTGTGCGCTGTGACAGGTGCCGTCCGATACGATCGCGCATCGACATAAAGGATGTTGCCGCCATGCGGACCTCGTCGGCCCCTTCGGGTTTGAAATTCTCGACATCCACACCACGCCCGAACTGATCGGCGGCCTTGGCAAGACGCCGGATCGGGCGAACCTGATTGCGCATAAAGATCACCGCCACCCCGTACAGGATCAACGCCGATCCCGCGATCCACATAAAGAAGATATAGGTCGTGGAATTATAAAGGCGTTTACGCGGCGCAATGATCGACAAAACGCCATCTTTCATCTGCACGCGGATTTCAAGCCGGCGATCATCCAGATCAAGATCAAAGAAAAATGGGCGCTGCAACCGTTCATCAAGCGCCACATACAGCTCTTCGGATACGAAACCATGGGGCGACTCATTGATCTGTCGTTCCAGAATGGCTTCGGGCTCGAACACAAGATCAAGCTGCATGCGTGCCCGTGCCGAGTTCTGAATCCATTTGAAATCTTCATCGCCCGGATATTGCCCCAGGAAATCGATGACATATGCCACATCGCCGGCAAGCCCGCGGCTCAGTTGTCGGGCAACCGTATCCCAGTGCCGCTCAAAGAAAATCAGCACCGTAACGATCTGCAACAGCAGCATCGGCGTCATCAGGATCAAAAGCGACCGCCCCAAAAGGCCTGTCGGCATCAATGATTTGATCCGTCCATTTCGTTCGCTACCCACGCCGCTTATTCCTGTCCGGTTTCATGGTCAGTCATTTTGCACTTTCCAGGGTTATGATCCTAGTCCGTATACAGGACATAGCCCTGACCCCGCACTGTCTGCAAGTATCTTGGTTGTTTGGGATCTTCTTCGAACTTGCGACGCAGACGGGTGACTTGCACATCAATGCTGCGCGATGCGGCAGCATCATTGGCGTTCCCGCCGATCATACCTTGCAGTTTCTCGCGCGATGTTGTCTTGCCGCGCCGCTGAACCAGGGCCAAAAGCAATGCCTGCTCGGCCGTGGTCAAATAGATATGCTCGTCACCGCGTTGCAAGATCATGCGGGTCAGATCAAACTGAAACGCGCCAAATGACACGGATCGCACAGCCTCTTCGAGCGATGACGCCTCCACCGGCTCGGGCTGCTCTCCATATCGACGCAGGATCGCCTCGATCCGCAACACCAGTTCGCGTGGCTCGAACGGTTTGGCAAGGTAATCATCAACGCCGGCTTCAAGCCCGGCAATCCGGTCTTCGGTTTCCGAAAGCGCTGTCAGCAACAATATGGGAACCTTCGATCCGCTTTGACGCAGGCTGCGCGCCAGATCGACCCCCTTCTCGCCGGGCATCAGAACATCAAGCACGATCAGATCAAATTGCAACCCCGCCAGACTTGCGCGCGCATCCGCAGCATCGCGGGCCGAAGATACGTTAAAGCCATTCTCCCCGAGATAACGGGTCAGCAAATCACGCAAACGGTCATCATCATCGACCACAAGAACATGCGGCTGATCAGCAGCGGTCATCGTGTTTTCCTAGAATCAACATCTATACAGAACAATTTGACGACGAATTCTTTCAAAAGGATGATCACGTCAGCAATATGGTCGCACAAAAGGGTGGCGATTATCCGATACGGCGGCGTTGCCCGGTTGCCCCATCATCTTCAAACCGCTTACGGTCCTTTTCTTCCATCATGCCCAGCATGACTTTACGGAAACCTTCGACCGATTCTGCCCCGGCCTCGCGATAGGCTTCCGCGATCAGGGCGCGCTGCTGCTTGGTCAATTCACGCTCAAGCGCCTCACCCTTTTCGGTCAGGGTCAGCAAACGCTGGCGGCGATCCTGCAAGCCGGTCTTTTGTTCGATGAAACCTTCGCGCACCAACTGGCCCAGCACGCGCGACAAAGACTGTTTGGTGATTTTGAGAATCGCCAACAGGTCACTGACCGTAATGCCGGGATTTCGACTGACGAAATATATGACCCGATGGTGCGCGCGACCGAAATTATATTGCGCAAGCATCTGGTCCGCGACTTCGGTGAAATCACGATAGGCATAGAACAGCAATTCAATGCCTTGTCTAAGTTCTTCTTCCCGCAGAAAAAGCGGATTGACCTTACGTGTAGAGATATCTGGCATGCTTTTCCGTTATGTCAGTTTTGTTGACACATTAATCTATGAATGTTACCCCGACCAGACAAATAAGGACATAAAGTTACGTCCAGGAACGTTCTTGAAATGGAATTTGGCAAATGACAACTCCGGCCTTTGATAACCGCGATGGTTATATCTGGTATAATGGTGAACTTAAACCGTGGCGTGAAAGCACTTTGCATGTGCTGAGCCATGCTGTCCATTACGGGAGTGCCGTATTTGAAGGTGAACGTTCCTATAACGGCAAGGTTTTCAAGCTGGCCGAACATGGCGAACGCCTGATCAAATCCGGCGAAATCCTGGATATGAAGATCCCCTATAGCGCTGCTGAACTTGATGACGCCGTGATCGAGACGCTGGCTGCAAACAACATCAACGAAGGCTATATCCGCCGCATTGCCTGGCGCGGTAGCGAAATGATGGGTGTTTCCGCCCAGACCACGCGCATCAATGTGGCGATTGCCTGCTGGGAATGGCCAAGCTATTTCGCACCGGAAGAACGCCTTAAAGGCATTCGTCTTGATCTGTCGAAATGGGCCCGTCCGGCTCCGAACACCGCGCCGACCAATGCCAAGGCATCAGGTCTTTATATGATCTGCACCCTGTCCAAGCACGAAGCAGAGCGCAAAGGCTACGCCGATGCCCTGATGCTTGATTACCGCGGTCAGGTGGCCGAGGCGACCGGTGCAAACGTCTTCTTTATCAAGGATGGCCAGATCCATACGCCCAAACCAGATTGCTTCCTGGATGGTATTACCCGGCGCACCGTCATCGGCTTGGCCAAGGCACGCGGCTATGACGTCATTGAACGCGCGATCATGCCCGAGGAAATGGAAGGTTTTGAGGAATGCTTCCTGACCGGCACAGCTGCCGAAGTCACCCCGGTTGCAGAAATCGGCCCCTACAGCTTTACCCCGGGTGATGTCTGCAAGGCGATGATGGTAGATTATATGGCGCTGGTGCGCGGTGAAAAAGCCGCTGTTGCCGCTGAATAATTTTTTTGAATAATCAGCCCGATTATTCACATTTTTTGAAAACACCCCGGCCCTTGTGTCGGGGTGTTTTTGTTTGATTTTGCCTGGTGGCACTTTTTTTCACCCCGGCAAGGATGAAATCCGGTGCATGCATCCTCACATCTTGGGAGCGGCTCCCGTAACAACCTTCGCCGGACACCCAATGAACAGCAGGACAGGTTCCTTCGTTACCATTGCCAAAACCAGTACCCATGTTTACCTGACAGCGATTTTGTTGTTTGGGCTGGCTGCTTTTGACGGGGGTGCTGCAAATGCCGCAGAACCTGTCGACATTCGCATCCCCGTGCGCGAAAGCGAATTCGACACCGTTCAGTCCTGCCACAATGACAGCAACCCGGATTGCAGGTCCTGCCTTGCCGCCAATGGCAGCAGCGTGTCATTGGCAATGTATTCCATCCTGCGAAAATCCCTGACGACCGGCGGGCTTGTTACCAACGTCCTGATCCTGCCATCACCCAACTCCGAACGCAGCCGCAAGCTGATAAAGGATGGCCTTGCCGATATCAAAGTTGACTGGGATTTCAATATCGATCCGAATCCTTCGGTGCTGAAATCAGCCCCCATCTTGCGCCGGGGGGAAATTGCGAAAGGCATTTATGTCAGTCATGACACTTTCGCGCGCAGCAGCATGACACCCATTTCCGATGTCAATTTGATGCGCGCTGTATCCATCCGAAACTGGCGACTGGACTGGAAAGTACTTGAAAACCTTGCGCCTGCAAGCCTGATCAATGCCGCCACCATCGAGCAAATGTATGCTTTGATCAATGCCGGCCGAGCCGATTTCACCTTGCTTGAGTTTGCCAACGGGCCCGATATGGTGCGCCGTTATCGCGACATCCGGCTTTTTCCAATGCCCGGGGTCAAGGTGATCCTGCCGGCCAGTAAGCATTTCATGGTCTCGCGCCATATCCCCGAAGTGCAAAAGGTCATCACCGCGCTAAATGCCGGCATAGAAACGCTGCATAGAAACGGCTTTATTCACCAATGCCTGGTGAATAGCGGCATCATCAATGAGCGGGTCAAAGACTGGACGGCTCTTAATCCGCTTGCCTCTCCGATGGATGGTCACGCCGGACAGGCAACCCAATAATCGCCCGGCAACAATCACGTTCGTCACACACTGATATTGGCACGAAAAATGCACCTACTTGCGCAACCTTAATTTGCATTAAAGGGAGCCAAGACCATGACGTCCGCGACATCACAGATCATCACAAATGCCCACCAGCCGCTCGCCCCTAAATTCGTTGCAGGAGAGTCTGATAAGGCACGCGAGATGCTGATACGCCAAAAAGAGATGTTCAGAGCCCAGATCGCACAGAACAGCGACGAACAACTGGCATGGCAAAATGCACAGCCGATTTATTCCGCCATTCGGTTAAATGGAAAACTGGTTGGTACGATGGGCGTAAATACCGGCCTTACCATGACAGGCATTTCCGATGGCGGTGCGTTTCGCCGCGCCGTGGCATATGCGGAAAAGACCGGAATGAGCGGGGAAGAGTTCAGTATATACGCGACAGAACAACTATCGCAGGCGCTGAAAGCCCGTTATGGCGCCAGCATTGAAATTGAGGTCTTTGCGCCCGACAGCCGACCAACCTCAGGGGAGATGCACGCTGAGATGTTCGGAACAGCCACGCCAGCATATGATAGCACCGCCGCTGGCAGCACCGCATCCAGTGAAAGCGAACTTTCCTATATGAAGCTTTTCGCCCAGATCTATGCGCAGAATTTTGGCGAAGATCCGTTTGCAGATCTCAATAACCCCTATGAGGATTAACCCCAAAGGGGGCATTCCAAACCTTTTGTGGCCAGAAGCATATGCTGCCCCGGACCAGAACGGTTTTTCCTATACCGAAGTGCGGCCTCAAAGGTGTGGGAAGATTTTACCGACTCAAACAAGCATCAAATCTGTTTGAGCCGCCGTTGTCGACACCCGTTTTCACGACGAGATGAACCTTATGGCCAGTTGGCTTCGGGGGGGAGCGACATCAGGATCGCTTCGGTGTTACCGCCGGTCATCAGGCCAAAGCGTGTGCCACGGTCATGGAGCAGGTTGAACTCGACATAGCGGCCGCGCTTAATCAATTGGGCGCGGCGTTCGTCATCCGTCCAGGGTTTGTTGTAGTGGCGTTTGACCAGTTCGGGATAGATATCCCGGAAAGCCCGCCCCACATCCTGGGTGAAGGCGAAATCGGCATCCCAGTCGGCATCAAGATAGTCATAGAAAATCCCGCCAACCCCGCGCGGCTCATTCCGGTGGGGCAGGAAGAAATATTCATCGCACCATTTTTTGAAACGATCGTAATAGTCATCGCCATGCGCATCACAGGTCGCCTTGAGAGCCGCGTGGAAATCTGCGGTGTCTTTTTCCTGCGGAAAGACCGGGGTCAGATCGGCCCCACCGCCAAACCATGCCTTGGTGGTCACGATATGGCGGGTATTCATGTGCACAGCCGGCACATGCGGCGAGCATGGATGGGCGACCAGTGAAATGCCCGCCGCCCAGAAATTCGGGTTTTCATCGGCACCGGGGATTTCCTTGCGGAATTTTTCGGAAAATTCGCCATGCACGACCGAGATATTGACCCCGACCTTTTCAAACACCCGGCCTTTCATGACCGACATTTCGCCCCCACCTTCATTGGCACCTTCACCTGCGCCGCGTTCCCATGTGGTACGTTCAAAACGCCCTGGTGCACGGTCTGACAGCGGCCCTTCGTAGCTGTCCTCGAGGGCCTCGTAACTGGCACAGATGTCATCGCGCAGCTGACGAAACCAGAGACGTGCGGTTTCCTTGTGCTGTTCGATCAGATTTTGGTCCGTGCTGGTCATTCCACCCTCTTTGGAAAACTGTTGGTCTGTCTGAGCGCTTCGCCCAGTGTCATTGCGGTTGCCATGGCGACATTAAGCGAGCGCATTTCCGGTTGCATGGGAATGACGACGCGGGCATCGACATAGTCATGCACCGGATCTGGCACCCCTTTGCTTTCAGAGCCCAGCATCAGGATATCATCGGCGCGAAATTCAAAATCGCAATAGGGTTCGGCCCCCTTGGTCGTCAGCAACACCAGACGCCCGGGAACTGTCCCGTTTTCACGCGCTTCGACAAAAGCACGCCAATCGGCATGGCGTATATAGTCCGCCTTGGCCAGATAATCCATACCGGCGCGTTTGAGTGCCGATGATGTGAGCAGGAACCCGCACGGCTCGATGATATCGACGGGCAGACCAAAACAGGCCGCCATCCTTAAAATGGTACCTGTATTTTGCGGGATATCGGGCTCGAACAAACAAATTCTCATGGGCTCTTTACGGTCTGGATCTTTTGTCGGGAAAGAATGGTCGATGAGAGGACGCATCCCCGACCTTAGAATCGTTGCATGCAGATTGTCCATTTGGATTGTCACAGACATAAAACAACATGCCGACACCCCATTAGACTTTTTTGGAATAAGACAAACCAATGCCACAAGTGTTTGGCGGACAAAGGCCGGGATACCCGCAATTGCGCTAGGTTTTACCGAATTGTGCAGCGCAAAACCGAATAGTCTCATTGAATGCAAACAATTTGCAACTCCAAGTTCTCCTTAACAAACCGATTTTTTGTTAGTATACGGACCACAAACAGGCCTAAAGGCTTTAAGCGGCAAGATTGTTTGATTTTCATCAAAGGAAATCTGACTTGAATGCCCTAAGTCTTGGTTTGGCATTCCGCATGCCTGTTTTGGGGGCAGAAAGAGGGATTAATTATGTCGCAAACGGTGCATTCCTCCGGCGAACACAAGCCGGACGAGAACCGCAGGGATTTCCTGACCTTGGCGACCACAGCAGTTGGCGCCGTTGGCGTTGGTTGCGCGTTGTTGCCGTTCGTGGACAGCATGAACCCGTCCAAGGACGTTCTCGCACTTGCCTCGGTTGAGGTTAATCTGGCCAACATCCCGGTTGGTCAGGCAATTAAGGTTATGTGGCGAGGCAAACCTGTCTTCATCCGCCATCGTACCGAACGCGAAATCGCTGAGGCCGACGAGGTTGCGTTGAACGAACTCGTCGATCCTCAGACCGACGATGCGCGTATCCAGAAAAAAGAATGGCTGATTGTTGTCGGCGTCTGCACCCATCTGGGCTGCATTCCGATGGGCACGGCCACAGGCGAAACCCGTGGCGATTTTGATGGCTGGTACTGCCCGTGCCATGGTTCGCACTACGATACGTCGGGCCGTATCCGCCGCGGCCCTGCGCCGTTGAACCTTGTCGTTCCGGAATACGAATTCCTGACCGACACATCGGTCCGGATCGGGTAAGGAGCAGGTAGATGAGCGCACCTCAGTGGAATAACAAAGTGGTCAAGTGGGTTGACGACCGTCTTCCGGTCATCTCCATGCTGCACCACTCTGCATATGAATATCCGACACCGAAAAACCTGTCCTATATGTGGAACTTCGGTTCCCTGGCCGGTTTTGTTCTGGTGACGATGATCCTCACCGGGATTTTCCTGGTGATGAACTATACCCCGCATACCGATATGGCTTTTGAGTCAGTCGAACGCATCATGCGTGATGTGAACTATGGCTGGCTGATCCGCTATATCCACATGAACGGCGCATCGATGTTCTTCATCTGCGTGTTCATTCACATTTTCCGTGGCCTGTATTACGGGTCGTACAAAGCCCCGCGCGAAATGCTGTGGTGGATCGGCATCCTGATCCTGCTTGCCATGATGGCAACTGCGTTCATGGGCTATGTCTTGCCATGGGGCCAGATGTCCTTCTGGGGTGCCACGGTTATTACCAACCTGTTTTCTGCCTTCCCGATCATCGGTGATCCGCTGGTGACCTGGCTTTGGGGTGGTTTCTCGGTTGATAACCCGACGCTTAACCGGTTCTTCTCGCTGCACTATCTGATGCCGTTTGTCATTCTGGGCCTTGTTGTCCTGCATGTCTGGGCATTGCACAGTGTGCGGTCGAACAACCCGACCGGTGTCGAGATCAAGACCCCGGCTGATGCCATTCCGTTCCATCCGTACTACACGATCAAGGATCTGTACGGCATGGGCGTATTCCTGATCTTCTTCTCGGCGTTTGTGTTCTTTGCCCCGGATTATCTGGGCCACCCGGATAACTACATCCCGGCGAACCCGCTGGTCACACCGCCGCACATTGTGCCGGAATGGTACTTCCTGCCGTTCTATGCGATCCTGCGGTCGATCGACTTCACCATCTTTGGCATCCCGGCAAAACTGCTTGGCGTGCTGGCGATGTTTGCCTCGATCGTGATCCTGTTCGTCATTCCGTGGCTTGATACGTCGAAGGTTCGCAGCTCGAAATTCCGTCCGGTTTACAAATGGTTCTTCTGGCTGTTTGTGATCGATACCTTCATCCTCGGCTATTGCGGGGCGAAGGCACCTGATGATTACTTCCTGGGCATTCCGGGCTTGAAAGTCATCGTGATGGGACAGCTTTCGACGCTGTATTATTTCGCCCACTTCCTTGTGGTCATGCCTTTGGTTGGAAAAATGGAACGAACCAAACCGCTTCCTGCAAGCATCAGCGAATCTGTTTTGAAGGAGGGTGCAAATGCGTAAGTTCGCACTGACCGCAATTGCTGCCGCCTTCGCGGTAACCGCATTCACTGGTGGTGCAGCCAAGGCTGCCGGCGACGAGCCGGTACCTGCTGCACAGGATTGGAGCTGGCAGGGACTGTTTGGCACCTATGACCGTGCCCAGCTGCAACGTGGCTTCCAGGTTTACAAGAACATCTGTGCCGGCTGCCACAGCCTGCGCTTCATTGCCTTCCGTAACCTTGAAGGCATTGGCTTTAACGAAGACCAGATCAAGGCCATTGCGGCGGAATATGAAGTCGAAGACGGTCCGAATGACGATGGTGACATGTTCACCCGTCCGGGCATTGCGTCGGATTACTTCCCGTCTCCGTTCCCCAACGAAAAGGCTGCTGCGGCGGCCAATGGCGGGTCCATCCCGCCGGATCTTTCGTTGATGAACAAGGCACGTGTTCATGGTCCGGATTATGTGTTCAGCCTTCTGACCGGTTACGAAGACGAAGCACCTGAAGGCTTCGATCTTGCTGACGGGAAATATTACAACCACTATTTCCCGGGCCATCAGATTTCCATGGCGCCACCGCTTTATGACGAAGCGGTCGAGTATACGGATGGCACACCGATGACCCTTGAACAGCATGCCCGCGACGTTGTCGCCTTCCTGAACTGGACGGCACAGCCAGAGCTTGAAGCGCGCAAGGCGCTTGGCATGAAAGTGATCCTGTTCCTGATCGTTCTGACCGCCATGCTTTATGCGCTAAAACGCAAAATCTGGCGTGACGTCGAACATTAAGGTCGATCATTGATCTGATTGCCAAAACAGGCCGCCTTCGGGTGGCCTGTTTTTTTATGACCAAACCACGGATTATCAGCACGACATCCCTTACCGGTCCATCATGCCTAGATGTGAGCTTTCAATAAAAGAAATAAGACAGGACGAGTTGATCAATAACGCCCTCATCGCGCATGACTGTTAGCACTTGATCAAGATTGTCGGCAAACCGGTCACGCCAATGCCATTGGCTGTCAGGGTCCGGGCCAAAGGCCACATATCCGAATTCCTGACCAATAATCGCCACTTCGTCAAACGACTTTGCCGCTTCGTATTCAAGCGCCAGTTCACGCAACCCGGCCAGGATGGCCATACGTTCATTGACGTAACAATCCACCCGTCCGGCAACCAGCAACCGCAAATTCGATGCGGTGGTATTGGCTTCTTCCAATGTAATCGCGCCAGCCTCGACCATGTCAAAGAATGCCGCCCCCGCCAACCGATAACCGGCATTATTGGCAAACCGTGCCCCCGTAAAATCATCGGGGAAGACATCAAGGTCACGATGCCGGGCATAATCATTGCTGCAAAGGACCACCACGGTTTCGCTCAGGATTGGCACCGAATAGCGTTGCACCCAGTCACGATTGGCTCTTTTATAGGGTGGGAAAAACCCTGTGATCTTGCCATCTTTCAGAAGCTCCATACCGCGGCGAAATGGCACACTGGTAAGTTCAAGCTCATAACCGGGCATCCGTTCAAACGCTTCGCGCAGGATACGCACATAAATTCCGTCCGCGGAAACCCCGTCGAAAAAAGCATAGGGTGCGTTGCTGTCTTCGGCATAAAGCATCACCGTGACCGGCCCCTTGCCATTTGCAGCCGTTTGGGCCGAAACGACATGCGGCAAGAACAGCGCACAACCAAATAGCGCACCTTGGGTAAACCGGACTGTATTTCGCAAAACGTTGTTCAATGTCATGACGCCATTATTCAAACACGCCGAATATGCCTGTCAATTGCTATAACGTAACAGTTTTTTACAGATCAGTCCGCGCCGTTTGCTGTTTTCTGATCGGGCAGATTGCCTGATTTTTCTGTTTGGCCGGTAGCGGTTCTGGTGTCGCTATGACAGGTCCTGTGTTGCTGATTGCCATCAGCCGGGCGCAATGGCGGGACTGCAACCGGAATATGCACAAGGCGGCGTTTGTGGGCCGGGGTGCCCGTGCTGGCATAAAGCTGTTTGCCGGCTTCTACGATCGACACACCGGCAAAGGCCTTAAACAGGCGCGATCCGATATTTTCAAACAGCTGAGACCAACGCAGAAGAAAACGACGCTGGGTCGGCGGCATGAAAAGAGCGCGGCTGTGCTGTACGGGCAGGAACATGTTTTCGCGCATCAGGTTTTGTAGCTGTGACACGCTATAGGGATGGCCATAGCCAAAAGGCGTATTTTCCGACCAGCTCCAAAGAGAGCTTCGATTTGGTGTCACCACGACGATCCGGCCATTTGGCGTCAAAACCCGCCAGCATTCCCGCATCAGGCGGCGCATCGAATCGGAATGTTCGACCAGATGCACCAGAAGAATGCGGTCCACCGAACTGTCTGGCAGCGGCAACATGGTTTCTTCGGTCAGGGCCACACGGTTCTGTTCATCGGCTGGCCAATGTACGCATCCCTGTCGGGCGGGCATAAAGGCCATGACGCGCTCTGCCTCGCCAATAAACGGGCGCAAGTACGGCGTGGCATAGCCAAAGCCCAACACACGCAAGCCCCGAACATCGGACCACATGACGCGCAAACGTCTGCGGATCAGACGCCGGGCGGCTTGCCCAATGCTGCTGGCATAGAAACGATGAAGATCGACCACATCCTGACGCATGGCATCAGCCTATCATCCCGTTCCGCGCACGGGAATATTTTTACAGACCGGGCGGCATTGTTTTGCATGATTGTTTCAAGACGGTCGTTGCTGATAGTCTTGTCCCCAACACGTTCATTGCATTTCAGAGGTATGTCATGGCTGCTGGCGAAGTGATCGTCATTCCCTGCCTTTCAGATAATTACACCTATCTTGTCCGCTGCCACCGCAGTGAAGTCACCGCCATCATTGATCCTGGCGAAGCCGCGCCGGTAATTGCCGAACTTGAAGAACGCGACTGGAAGCTTGATCTGGTGATCAACACCCATCACCACCACGACCATATCGGCGGCAATGCGGAACTGATGGAAAAATACGGTGCGAAATTGCTGGGACCGGCTGCCGAGACCGCCCGTATCCCCGACATGGATGAAACCTGCGGCGAGGGCGATCAGGTTCTGATCGGGGAATTGGAAGGCCGGGTATTTGATGTGCCGGGCCATACCAGCGGGCATATCGCGTTTTATTTCCCGGCGATTACAGCACTCTTTTCCGGTGACAGCCTGTTTGCATTGGGATGTGGCAGATTGTTTGAAGGCACCCCGGAACAGATGTGGCATTCCTTGCAGA
Organism: Thalassospira sp.; assembly: GCA_048264285.1. Taxonomy (GTDB): domain Bacteria; phylum Pseudomonadota; class Alphaproteobacteria; order Rhodospirillales; family Thalassospiraceae; genus Thalassospira. Next base: position 12,576 of record JBLXDD010000014.1, on the reverse strand, counting down.
AATTCCGCGACCTACCGGGCAGCACACAGGTTTATTGCGGCCATGAATATACCCAGGCCAATGCGAAATTTGCCAAGACGATTGAACCCAACAACCCGATTTTGATGGCGCGGTGTCAGGATATTGATGGTTTGCGGGCACGCAATTTGCCAACCATTCCGTCGCGCCTTGATGTCGAGCTTGCCACCAACCCATTCCTGCGCGCAGACGAGCCTGCCGTCGCCGAAGCGCTTGGCATGCGCGGTGAAAGCCCGGTTGCGATCTTTACCGAAATTCGCAAGCGCAAAGATAATTTTTAGAGCAGTTTCCGTTTAGATCGAAGCGTTTTGTTCGTGTTTGGCGAATTGTTTGGCAAGGCACAGCGCGCAAGGGCGATGCGGTGCATCGTTCAAGCGATGTAACGCAGCAAAACATCGCCAAACCGAACCCTTCGGGCCGGGACATTCTTCTGCCCCGCAGCGTTAAGGATCTTGACCGTAGCACCGCTACGCACAGCGATCCTTTCCTTGCAGGACAGAAGAATGCCTCCGGCAAAAGCCCGGTTGCGATCTTTACCGAAATTCGCAAGCGCAAAGATAATTTTTAGAGCAGTTTGCCGGAAAGTATTGCGGATGGATATCGAACAACTGGCCGACCGCATCAGAACCCACCACAACGGAGCCGACCGCCTTATGGTCGCGATCACCGGCGCCCCGGCATCGGGAAAATCGACATTGGCCGAAACGCTTTGCCTGCAACTTGGCGGCGATGACGGCGGTGTTGCGATTATGCCGATGGACGGATTTCATTTCGATGATGCCATCCTTAAGGAACGCGATCTTTTGCCACGCAAAGGTGCGCCGAATACCTTTGATGTGGGGGGCCTGAAACGAACGCTGATTGCGCTTCGCGATTGCCGATCCGAAGATGTTTACGTGCCGGTTTTTGACCGAAAACTTGAAATTTCACGCGGCTCAGCACGAATGATTGCGCCCCGTCACAAGACCATCCTGGTTGAAGGCAATTATCTGCTGCTTGATCAGGCCCCGTGGCATCAGCTTCATGACCTGTTTGATCTGTCGATCTTTCTTGACGTGCCCGAAGACGTCCTGCGCCCACGCCTGATCAACCGGTGGCGCGGATACGGTTTTGATGATGCCGCCGCCACCCGAAAGGCCGAAACCAACGACCTGCCCAATGCACAAACTGTGATACGCGGCACCAGGGGTGCTGATATTTGCATTCGCAATTTCTAACCCAGATACAAAAACAAAACGCCCCGTCATCAATGCGGGGCGTTTTGTTCCGGGTTCGGCACCCTGAACGGCTTAGAACATATGCTGACCGCCATTGATCGACAGGCAGGAACCGGTGATGAAGCCGGAATTGGGGCCGCAGAGATAGAGGATCGCCTGGGCGATCTCTTCGGCCTCGCCCAATCGGCCGACCGGGATTTTGGAAATGATGCCTTCAAGAACCTTTTCCGGGACGGCGGCGACCATGTCGGTATTGATATAGCCCGGCGCGATGGTGTTGACGGTAATACCCTTGCGTGCGACTTCCTGGGCCAGTGCCTTGGTAAAGCCGTGCACGCCGGCCTTGGCTGCGGAATAGTTGGTCTGGCCTAATTGACCAGCTTGCCCGTTAATCGAGGAGATATTGACAACCCGGCCAAAGCCACGGGCGCGCATGCCTTCAAGAACCGGTTTGGTCATGTAAAACAGCGAGCTCAGATTGGTGTCGATCACCGCATTCCATTGCTCGGTCTCCATTTTATGCATGAAACCGTCGCGGGTAATCCCGGCATTGTTGATCAGAATATCGACCGGGCCGACTTCTGCTTCGACCTTCGCGACGCCTGCGGCACAGGCATCGGGGTCTGCGACGCTCCATTTATAGGTCGCAATGCCCGTTTCATCGGTGAAGGATTTGGCCGCTTCGTCATTGCCGGCATAGTTTGCCACCACGCGATAGCCTGCATCCTTGAGTGACAGACTGATTGCCCTGCCGATCCCGCGTGTTCCACCGGTTACCAGTGCTGTTTTTGTCATGGTCGCCTCCCTAAACTTCGTTCATCAAACGTGTCATCGCTCAGAATTCCGTAGCTTGCCCTTCTACGACTTGCGAAACTTTAATCCATAAATATCATTATATACGTAACTTTATTTCCTCTCTATCAGAGATACACGCCAAATCGCTTAGTCTTTCGTCGCACTGCAGCAAAACCTGCGCTCATGCAAACGGGGCATCCCCGCATGAGGACGCCCCGCAAAATTCATATCCCGACAAACGGTCGCTTAGCGTTCAACGCAAAGCGCAACCCCCATGCCGCCACCGATGCAGAGCGTCGCCAGACCTTTTTTGGCATCGCGTTTCTGCATTTCATGAAGCAGCGTGGTAAAGACACGCGCACCCGATGCGCCAATCGGATGGCCCAATGCAATCGCACCGCCATTGACATTGACCTTATCGGTATCCCAGCCCATTTCGCGGTTAACCGCAATCGCCTGGGCAGCAAACGCCTCGTTGGCTTCGATCAGATCAAGATCAGCCGCAGACCAGCCGGCCTTTTCCAGCGCCTTTTTCGAAGCCGGAATAGGACCGGTCCCCATGATCGCCGGGTCAACACCCGCCGTCGCCCAGCTTTTGATCGTTGCAAGCGGGGTCAGGCCGCGCTTGGAGGCCTCGGCTGCCGACATGACAACAAGGGCCGCAGCACCATCATTGATGCCCGATGCGTTGCCCGCCGTGACCGTGCCTTCCTTGTCAAAGGCCGGGCGCAATTTGGCCATGCCTTCGATCGTGGCACCGTGGCGGGGATATTCATCGGCATCAAAGACGGTTTCGCCTTTGCGATGTGCGATGGTGACAGGCGCAATTTCATCATTGAAGCGACCGGATTTCTGAGCAGCTTCGGCCTTGTTCTGGGAACCGGCGGCGAATGCATCCTGCTCTTCGCGCGAAATGTTCCATTTCTTGGCAATGTTTTCGGCGGTATTGCCCATGTGATAGCCATTGAAAGCACACCACAGACCATCCTTGATCATGCTGTCGATGAATTTCACATCGCCCATCTTGTGCCCATTTCGCAGATGCGCGACATGGGTTGAAAGCGACATGTTTTCCTGACCACCGGCAACGACGATATTGGCATCCCCCGTCATGATCTGCTGGGCTGCCAATGCGACGGTGCGCAGCCCCGAACCACAAACCTGGTTAACCAGAAACGCAGTTGCCCGATCAGAAATGCCCGCACCGATGGCGGCCTGACGTGCCGGGTTTTGGCCCTGACCGCCTGTCAGAACCTGACCAAGGATCACTTCGTCAACAGCATCGCCTTCGACGCCTGCGCGTTCCAGCGCGGCCTTGATCGCAACCGTCCCCAGATCATGGGCCGGGGTGTTGGCCAATGTACCACTGAATGCGCCGATTGGTGTCCGTGCGGCACCCACAATTACGACATCCGTCATGAGATCCTCCGATTAATCCTGATTACGTTTCCACAGATCGGGCAAAAGTCGTTTCGGGCCCTGCTCAGATCCAGACCTGATTTTACTGCACCGCAGCAATTTTCCAAGCCCTGATGCCTACCACTTTCGGACATGGTAAAATCGCGCCATGAAACGACAACGAAAAGTAGCCAACACCAGCCACAAACACATTCTTTAGTAGGAGTGTGTGCCTATGGCATCGATATCGCAACCCTTTGCGGCGATTTTTAAACGCGCTGTCATCTTTATTGCCGGTAATACACCCGATCTGGGGCGAAACAGGGGCCAATCCCCTTAAGCAAGGCATGTCGATTGCCCGAAAATACCCCCGCATGCATGTCATTGAAGCGCTGTTCAGGCGGACTCGACACTGACAACATCGGCAACAGCAGCGCCATGGCTGCGCTTCTAGAGTCCAAACTCATTCAAATGGTCGATCCGGCATTTGAATGAGTTTGGCCGCTAGATCGCCGGACCGAATTCATCCTTAAGCGTTTCCGTAACAATATAGGTCCGGTACCAGACGATATTGTCATCTGTATCAAAAAGCATTTCACACAACGCAGTGTATTCGGCCATATCGCGCATATGCAAAATCATTACCCCGGTGACCTCGCCGGTAACGACATAACATTGGCGCACGGCATCGAGTTGACGGGCCTTGCGGATAAAATCCTGTCGATAGCGATTGCCATGACGATGGAATTCCAGATTGATCACCGCGGTCAACGGCCGCCCGACCCGAGCCGGATCAATCACGGCAACCGTTTTGCGAATGATCCCCGACTGCCGAAGCTTTGCCACACGGCGTAAACAGGCCGAAGGCGACAACCCAACCTGATCTGCCAGTTCGATATTGGCAATATCTGCATTTTCCTGCAGCACACGCAGAATTTTCGTATCAATCCGATCAAGCTCGGCCATGCAACGCAACCTTTCGGCATGAAAACTTTGATTTGCGCTTTTATATTGCACGAAGTTGCGCAAATACGCCGCACAGAATTTACAAGAGCATGCCATGATCCCCGCGATCCGAGGCCAGACCAAGCCAAGCCCGACAAGTGAACCGGGCGGCATGTTCCGGTTTCGTCACTCGACCCCTTTCACCGGCATCTGACGTTTCATGCCGACATTGCGCCCCTGACATTATGGATTTTGTGCCCCATGCATCGCTATGCCTTTGATCTGATCAACCGCAGCCAAAAGCTGTTCATCACCCTGATCAAGGTGATGCTTCCCGTCATGGTGATCGTGCGGATCGCCGAAGAATTTGGTGCGGTTGACGTCATTTCCGGCTGGTTGACACCGATCATGGCACTGATCGGGCTGCCCCCCGAAGCCGGTCTGATCTGGGCAACCTGCATGCTGGTCAGCATGTATGGTGCTGTCGGGGCCTTTATCGGACTGGCCCCGCATCTTGACATGACCGCCGCACAACTAAGCGCGCTCTGCGCGATGATGCTGTTTGCCCACGGGCTGCCTGTCGAGCAAGCCATTGTCAAACGTGCAGGTGCCAGCTTCTGGGCGACAACCGCGCTTCGGGTCGGGGCGGCCATTGCCTATGGCGCGTTGGTGACCTGGATCAGTGACATGACCGGCTGGCTGTCCGAGCCGGTAGATTTTTCATGGATGACCAGCACCGACACCACCATCGCGGCGGGCGGACTGGATGGATGGATCGACTGGTCCGTTCAGATGGCAAAATCGCTTCTGGTGACCTTTGCGGTGATTGTCGGTCTTTTGATCTTGCTTGATATGCTTGAAAAAACCGGGGTCACTGCACGCTTTACCCAGGCATTGGTTCCTGTCCTTCGCATATCGGGTATTTCGCGCGATGTCGCCCCGGTCACAACCATTGGCGTGTTGCTCGGCATTACCTATGGCGGGGCGCTGATCATTGATGAGGCCCGCAAAAACAACTATCCGCCCCGCACCCTTTTTCTGTCGCTTGGCTGGTTGTCGCTATCGCATTCATTGATCGAGGATACGGCAATCATGCTGGCACTTGGTGCCGATATCTGGGTGGTGCTTATCGGACGTGTGATCCTGACATTGATCATCATCGCCCTTTTGGCCCGACTGACATTACGCTGGGCACCGGAGCGCGCCCAACTTGCCGCCGAAAGTGCCGATTAAGCATGACTTTCGGATGCCCCCGAAAGCCAGTCGACCACCGGTTTCCATGTGGATTTTTCCGCGCGCGACCCGACCATCATGCCAATATGCCCGGCAGGGGGATGGAGTTCGGTGCGCAGATCTTCGGGGCAGGCTGCAAATAGCGCCTGTGCGCTTTCGGGTGGCACAATACGGTCATTTTCCGGGATTACCGCCAGCACAGGGCAGGACAAATCCGCCGGGTTGATGTCAATATCGTCAATGTGCCATTGACCTTTGGCGGGACGGTTTTCGACATACCAGCCAATCAGGCAATCAACTGCAACCCGACGCGGCAGCGGCACACCATCATTGAGCCAGTCTTCAAGGGCAACGAAATCATGCGCCTTGGTGGAATCCATGGTCATGGCCTTAAAACGGCGAAACTTTTCACCGATCATAAAGGGATCAAGACTGGCAAACAGGCTTTGCAATACATCCACCGGCAACGTGTCATGGATCGCCAGCATTTGCGGCAATGAGGGCGCAAAGGCCGCTGCTATGCGCGACTGAGTTGGCCCCGCCGCCATGAAATCCCAAGGTGTTGCCAGCAGGACCAGCTTTGAAACCTGTGCCGGATCAACAAGCGTTGCAGCAAGGGCGAGAACCCCGCCCATGCAATAGCCCACCACCGGCACCGGCCCACCATTGATATCTGCAACGTCCTGAAGGATCGTCACCAAGCGTCCCGCGACATAATCATCAAGGCCGAAATTGGCTTCGTCCATGCCGGGATAGCCCCATTCGACAAGAAGCGGACGATAGCCACATTTGGCAAGATAGCGTGCAAAGCTGCGTTTCTCATTCAGATCAAGGATATAACCGCGATTAACCAAAGACGGCACCAGCAAGATGACGTCGCCCGTTTCTACCGCCTTGTCCCCCGCCGTCGGGCCATAGTCATAAACCCGGGTGGAGCCTTCTTCCCAGATGATCGGAAGGTCTTTGCGGTCCCGATCGCGCGGGCGGTGATAGGGATGGCGCTGATAGGCACGCACCCCGTCATGAAAGTCCGCATGACGTTCAAAGGCAACACGGTCAAGCGCCTGGGCGACATCGTCGGGGTGATAGGCCTCAAGTTCCGTCAGAAGACTTTCCGCCCGTTCCTTCAGTTCCGGCTTCCAGGGCAGCAATTGTTTCAGAAAGATCGGCAATGCGGCGCGCGAGCTGAGCCAGCTCGTCATTTCGACGGCCAGATGCATCGGAAGCGGCCGTGGCCCCGCCCGCCTCTGATTTTCGCGTTTTGGCGGAAGCGGCTTTTGTTTTGGCGGACTGATCATTCTTCCCCTGCCCCTTTGCAGCATTTTTTGCAGCGCGTTTGGTTTTGGAAGTCTTTTCCGGTTCGTTGGCAGCAGATTTATCTGCGCCGGTTTTATCCGATGCACCCCCGGTCGCGGCACCGGCAGCAGCGGGTTCGGCTTTAGGTTTGGCTTTTTTCGGTTTTGGCGTCATTCCGGTCATACCCGCCATGGCCGACATATCCGGGGCAAAGGGCATCCCCGCAAACGGAGAGGCCGGCAATTCGCGTGCAGCCCTTGCCATCTGATCCATCATGGCCTGCAGCGGGTTGGCCGCCGCCATACCATCGCCCATCGGGTTGGTGATCGGGTTTCCGGGCCCGGCAGCCGGGTTCTGGCCCATCGCCATTTGACCGATCAGCTTGCCCCAGGCTTCGAACCCTTCGCCCATACGCGAGGTATCAGCACCAAGGGACGCGTAAAGACGCCCGATGGCACTTGCGGCCTGCGATCCGTCTGCGGTTGCCGCGACCTGTTCGCGCCAAAGTTCAAGAAACTGACGGGCAAGCTGTTCGAGCCGGTCATCATCGGGATCAGATAATGACGGCCCGGTATTTTGTCCCCCGGTCGTTTTTGACCGGTTCGGGCCGTTTGTTCCCTTGGCCATCGGCCGCACCCTTTTTTGTTACATTGTGCAAAGAAAATCTGCTGGCAATCACTATAGAATGTTGTCGGTCTCGGGAAAACGAATTCCCATACTGCGCAGCAAAAAACCTTATCCAGGGTCTGACCATTCAATTGGGTTCAGACCTTAAAGTTGTTTTTCGCACTGCACTTCGCGTTGAATACTGGACACATTGGAAAATTCCCGGCACTCTTGGTGTGTTCTGAGCGAATGCAAAATGGAAAATGCTGCGCAACATCATAAAGTACAGAAATGTGAGTTACCGGGGCGCAAAAGCAGGTGGAACCAACCCACAAGATGTTCGCCAGATAAATGTCCGGGAAACAGGGAAGCAGGAAAGACGCCATGACCACCAAGAAATCAGATGATCAAGACCGCATCGTAATCAAGAAATATGCGAACCGCCGCCTCTATAACACGGCGACCAGTTCCTATGTGACGCTTGATCACCTTTCGCAGATGGTCAAAGAAAACACCGACTTTGTTGTCTATGATGCCAAATCGGGCGAGGACATTACACGACCGGTCCTGACCCAAATTATTGTCGAGGAAGAAAACAAGGGGCAGAACCTTTTGCCAATCAGCTTCCTGCGGCAGTTGATCGGTTTTTATGGTGATAGCCTTCAGGGGCTGGTGCCAAGTTATCTTGAACAAGCCATGCGCGCCTTTGGGCATAATCAGGAACAGATGCGCGAATATATGCAGGGCACCATGCAGGGCATATTCCCGTTTGGCCAGTTCGAAGAAATGAACAAGCAGAACATCGCGCTGTTTGAACAGACGATGAAAATGTTCTCACCCTTCGCGCAAGATGAAAATGGCGAACAAACGGGTGACGGTCCGAAAAAACCGGCATCCCCTGCCAGTGCCAAATCCGAGGCATCCCTTGACGAGCTTAAAAGCCAACTTGAAGCAATGCAGGCACAGCTAAACAACCTGGCCGGCGGCAAATCCGACAAATAAGATAACCTGTCCGCATAAGGTTAGAAAGGCGAAGCCGCCATATGGTGCTTCGCCTTTTTTCATGCGCTTTGACCTTTTCCGTCCGGTTCCCGATCAGGCGGCATCATTCCTGCATAAATTTTTTGTTAACGATTTCACCCGCCCGGCTTGTGCCGCAAGGCGGCAATTTTTGCCGGGTAAATGTCATTAACGGAAAACAGATCACCCGGAGTCCCGAAACACACAGGCAATAATGACCCGATAAACCGAAAAACACATGACTGCGATCACACCGATTTCCATGCTCCCGGCCCGCAGGACCGAAACTGCGAGCAGTGGAACCGACGGTCCTGCCGGGATCGGGATCGATCAACTTGCGCAATCCGCGGCTGTGGAAAAAATTGCGCAAGATGGTGGCGCGTGGCTGCAACCCCATGATCTTGCGGGCAGTGCAGCATTCTGGACGCAGTTACTCGGGCAAATGCTACCTCAGGAAAACCTTTTGCAACCGCCGGTCATTCATGCAGTGCATGCCAGCTATGCAGTTCATCGCGAACCATACAGCATAGAAACGAATGTCTTTTTTTCGCCTTCTGCACTAGACAAAGACAGAGCAATTGACCTATATAGCTAGCTTCTGGCGGAAAGCTGTACTAATTATCTGACCAACATTCAGGTAGTTGTCATCGGATCGTAGCACCGATAAGGGACTGCGATGGATGACAATTTGGGAAAAAATAACCAGCCCAACAGCTTCCGGAGTGGGGATTGATAACTGGCGGTTGATAACGGAATTAAAAATGACTGAGATTGCTCAAAACGAAGAACCGAAACGCGCAAACCGTGCCACTGACACTGATCGTTATGTCGGTCAGCGTATCCGCGAACGTCGTATCATGCTGGGCCTTTCACAGCAGCAGATGGCAGACTTGATCGGTGTGACCTACCAGCAGGCTCATAAATATGAGCGCGGTATCAACCGCATCTCTGCCGGTCGCCTGTTTGAGATTTCCCAGGTTCTGGGTGTTCCGGTAAGCTACTTCTATGAAGGCCTTGAAGGTAGCCAGGAAACCGAACTCAATACGCGTCAGCGTATGTGCCTTGAACTTGCGCGTAACTTCGCAAGCATCAAGCACGAAAAGCATCAGGAAGCGCTGAGCCAGATGGCCCGTGCGCTTGCCGACCAGGCTGCTTAAGTCCGCGTAAACGGACCATCGTGCCACCTAAAAAAGGCTGTCCTTCATACCGAAGGGCAGCCTTTTTTTATGTTCGGTTCGCAGATGCAAAAAAGGGACGCGAACGTCCCCTTTGGGTCTGCTGGAATTGTGCAGGGCTTGGACCTAGACCAGCACCAGATCATCGGAATGAATGATGGCATTGCCGCGTGTGAAGCCAAGGGTGGCTTCGATATCGCCAGAGGCATGCCCCATCAAAAGCCTTGTTTCTTCCGCACCATAGGATGTGATGCCCCGCGCAATCTGTGCCCCGCCAGGCCCAAGCACACGCACGGCATCACCATGCTTGAAACGGCCATCAACCCCGGTAATCCCCGCGGCCAGCAAGTTCTTGCCCGCAGCCAGGGCCTTTGCAGCCCCCGCATCGACAATAATCGCGCCGGATGCCTTAAGAGATGTCGCGATCCAGTGACGACGCGCAGCCATCGGGCTTTCGCTTGGCAGGAAGACGGTATTGGGGGCGCCTTCAAGCTGGGCTTTGAGCGGATGATAGATGGTTCCGCGCGCAATCATCATGCGACAGCCGGCCTTCATGGCGATTTCGGCGGCCTGTAGCTTGGTGACCATGCCGCCAGAGCTATACATCGTCGGCGCAACACCGGCCATGTCAAAGATTTCCGGGGTCAGTTCGCGCACTTCGGGCACAAGTTCGGCATCCGGGTTCTTGCGCGGATCGGCGGTATAAAGACCATCGATATCAGATAGCAACACCAGTGTATCGGCCGAGATCATATGGGCGACCTTGGCCCCCAGGCGGTCATTATCACCAAAGCGGATTTCCTCGGTCGCGACCGTGTCATTTTCATTGATCAACGGCACGGCACCACGGGCAAGCAATGCATTAAGCGTCCCGCGTGCATTAAGATAACGACGACGGCCTTCCATATCCTCAAGCGTCACCAGTACCTGTGCCATGGTCAGACCGTTGCGCCCAAGGGCTTCTTGCCAGACCTGTGACAGGCTGATCTGCCCGGTGGCGGCGGCGGCCTGTTTGTCGGCCAGGCTTATGGTGCGATGATCCAGCCCCAGCAAACGCCGCCCCATGGCAATGGCGCCACTCGACACGATGATGACCTCAACCCCGCTTTCGCGCAATTCGGCAATATCATCGGCCAAGGCCTCCAGCCAGGCACGACGCAGCTTGCCGGTGTTCTCATCAACCAGCAGCGCCGACCCGACCTTGATAATCAGGCGCTTTGAATCAGCTAAGGCATTGGTGGTCACGGCTGGAAGCCCTCTTCTTCGCGGCCCTCCATGGCACGGCGTTCACGCTCGCCATCGATATAGGCGCGGATTTCGCGATGAATTTCCGTCAATCCCTGCCGGGTTGCCCCCGAAACAACATAGACCTTTTTGCCGATGCCTTTTTCAAGGATCTCGCGTTGTTCCTCGACCATTTCAGGCAGAAGCTGATCGGCCTTGGACAGGGCGACGATCTCGGGCTTTTCGATCAGTTCTTCGGCATAGCCTTCAAGTTCTTCACGCACGGTATTATAGGTCGCGACCGGATCTTCTTCGGCACAGTCGATCAGATGCACCAGAACTTCGCAGCGCTCGATATGGCCAAGGAAACGGGTGCCGATGCCCTTGCCTTCGGATGCGCCTTCGATCAGGCCGGGAATATCGGCCAGAACAAATTCATGATCATCGACATTCACCACCCCCAATTGCGGGTGCAGGGTCGTAAAGGGATAATCCGCGATCTTCGGGCGCGCATGCGAGGACGCCGCCAGGAAGGTTGATTTGCCGGCATTGGGCAGGCCGACAAGCCCGGCATCGGCAATCAGCTTCAGACGCAGCCAGACCCACATTTCTTCTGCCGGCCAGCCTTCTTCGGCGCGACGTGGTGCCTGGTTGGTGGAAGATTTGAAATGGGTATTGCCCCGCCCGCCATCACCGCCACGACACAGCATATATGTCTGCCCCGGCTTGACCATATCGACAATCAGGGTTTCGCGGTCTTCGGCCAGGACCTGTGTACCTACCGGGACCTTGATCGTGATGGACTTGCCCGACCGGCCAGTACGCTGCCGGCCCATGCCATGCATGCCGACTTCGGCCTTGAAATGCTGCTGATAGCGGAAATCGATCAGGGTGTTGAGGTTTTCGACGGCCTCAAGGATGACATCACCGCCACGACCGCCATCACCGCCATCCGGCCCGCCATATTCGATATATTTTTCGCGCCGGAAACTGACCGAACCGGCACCGCCGCGGCCACTGCGCACATAAATCTTGGCTTCGTCGAGAAACTTCATAACCGGTCCTTTGGGCGGCGCCCTTGTAAACGTATCAATCCCGGCGCGCGATTGTGCTTGCGCATCTACGGGACAGGAAACTCTATATTACATACAACAAGGGAGGAATGATTGCTCATTCCTCCCTTGCAAAATTCGGTACGTAGATCGCACCCGACGGGGAGGCTTACGCCTCGGCCGGAACGACGGTTACGTAGGTACGACCCTTGAAGCCCGACTTGAACTGGACAGAACCGTTCACAGTCGCAAACAGGGTGTGGTCTTTGGCGAGGCCAACATTGTCACCTGCATGGAACTTGGTGCCACGCTGACGAACGAGAATGTTGCCTGCAACAACTGCCTGACCACCGAATTTTTTAACGCCAAGACGGCGACCTTCGGAGTCACGACCGTTGCGCGAACTACCACCAGCTTTCTTATGAGCCATGAAACTCTCCTAAAACTGCATCTTGACCTGATAAATCAGGCTTTGATGTCCTTGATGCGCAGAACAGTCAGGTTCTGGCGATGACCATTTTTACGACGGTAGTTATGCCGACGCTTTTTCTTGAAAACGATCACCTTGTCGCCCTTGGCCTGTTCGAGAACTTCTGC
>JBLXDD010000013.1:0-109108 GCA_048264285.1 Thalassospira sp. | reverse complement strand
TCTTCGAACCAAACGAATGCTGGAACTTCTTTAAGGCTGCCGGATATGCATCAGATTAAAAGCAAAATGCTTTAGCCTGTAAATTTCTTAAACAGCTTTGTTTCGTCAAACAGGGTTTCAAGCTCGTTCATCCGGGCCTCGGTGGTTTCCCAGGTTTCTGTCTGGATCGACGCCAGAAGAGCTTCGAGCACCATCAGGCAGGCAACAGACGAATCCCAAGCGGACGGGGCTTCGATGCGCAGATTAAAAACGTGCTGGGCATATTGTGCGGCGGGTGAGCCCCATTGGTCGGTGAACAGGATGATCTTTACCCCGCGCGAATGGGCGATCTTGGCAAATGTCAGCAGGTTATGTTCATAGCGCCGGACGTCAAAGGCGATCAGGATGTCGTTTTCACCCATATTCAAAAGGTAATGCGGCCAGCGGCTGGGATTGGCCCCCAGGCGATAGACATTGCTTCGGATGACCTGCAGGTGGTTGAAGAAATAGTCTGCCAAAGAGCTTGTAATGCGCCCGCCGACAATATGCAGGGAATGCTTGTCTGACGAAATCATTGCGCTGACCTTGTCAAACTCGTCCGGGTCGATTTGAGCCAGAGACTGATTAAGGTTTTCAATCGCCTTGTCGGCAAAACGGTTGAGGATATGGGTGTCCGACCCGGCCTTGTTCCAGCGTTTGAATTTGGTTACCGGGCTTGAAATCTGTTCTTCGATTTCATTGTGGATGGCGGCCTGAAAATCAGGGAACCCTTTAAAGCCAAGCTTTTTGGCCATGCGCACGACTGTTGGTGTCGAGACCTGTGCAGCGGAGGCAACAGCTGTAATGCTGCTAAGACACGAGATCGGATAATTATCAAGCATCGAATTGGCAAGAAGGCGTTCGGTGTGTGTCAGACTCTCGAACGATGTCCGGATACGTTCCGCGACCGTCTGCTTTTCTTGGTTCGTCACCCTTTTCCCTTTCAGGATGTTTTTGCGGACACTGGCCCATTGTGTTGTTCATATCGCAACTGAAAATATTATAACAGAAAAGATGTTGCCTGAAAAAATCATTTCTGGAATAGTCGTGTCCGTGATTGATATCAAGTTGTTGGATGGCGTGAATGTCTGTGCAAGAGCCCGGCCCGAACCCGTATCAAGCCGTTGAAGTGACCAATCCCGAAGGGCGGGGCGGTTTTGTCTTTGTCTGTGAGCATGCCAGCCGTCTGATCCCCGAAGAATATCAAGATCTGGGACTGGATGCCGATCAGGTCAAAAGCCATATTGCGTGGGATCCAGGGGCGCTTGCCGTTGCCAGGAAGCTGTCAGAGGCATTTGACAGTCCGCTTGTAGCCGGATGCCTGTCGCGGTTGCTTTATGATTGCAACCGCCCGCCCCATGCCCATGACGCCATTCCCATGGTCAGTGAAATTCATACGATTCCCGGTAATCAGAATCTGTCATTCGAGGCGAAAAAACAGCGAATTGACGGAATTTATATTCCGTTTCAGGAAACACTTGAAGCGGTTGTCAAAAAGGCGACGGCAAGTGACCGGTTGCCCTTGATGGTGACGGTGCATTCGTTCGTGCCGGTCTATAAGGGGCAAAAACGTGCGGTTGAAGTCGGGTTTTTGCATGATGATGACAGTCGTTTTGTCGATGCCATCCTGAGCGTCGATGACGGGGCGAAATTCGTTGTGGAACGTAATGCGCCCTATGGTCCTGAAGATGGCGTGACCCATACGCTGCGCTTCCATGCGCTGCCCCATCAGATTCCCAATGTCATGATCGAGATCCGCAATGACCTGATCGTGACCGATCAGCAAGTCGCCGATATGGCAGACTATTTGCGCGACGTGATTACCAAAGCAGTTTCTTATGCTGACTTCCGTGCGGCAACCCCATCAACAGGTGCCAGCCAATGACTTCGTTTATGCGATCTTATGTGCGTTTTGTTGATGCCATCAATTACCGGCTTGGCCGGTGCATCATGTATGGCATTTTTGTGATGGGCGGCATTTTACTATGGTCGTCGATCTCCAAGACATTCTTTTTGCCGTCTTTGTGGACGCTTGAAATGGCGCAGTTTGCCATGGTGGCCTACTATATTCTGGGTGGACCTTATTCCATGCAGATGCAGGCCAATGTCCGCATGGATCTTCTTTATGGCAGTTGGTCTGCCAAGAAAAAGATGTGGATGGACAGTTTTACGATTGTCTTCTTGCTGTTTTACCTTGGCGTGATGCTGTATGGCGGCGTCGAAAGTACAATGTATTCCCTGGAATATGGCGAACGCAGCCCGACGGCCTGGCGTCCGTATTTGTGGCCGATCAAAATTGTCATGTGTGTCGGTATCGCTCTTATGATTGTGCAGTGCATTTCTGAGTTGATGAAAGACATCTTGCGTCTGCGTGGAGAAGAAGTCTGATGTCTTATGAATTGATTGCCCTTTTCATGTTCTCCACCATGATGCTGATGATGCTGACAGGGCAGCGCATCTTTGGCGCGATTGGTTTCGTGGCCGCGGTTTCTGCGGTGTTGCTGTGGGGGACAGGCGGGTCTGATATCCCGTTCTCGGCGGCGATGAAGCTGATGAAATGGTATCCGCTTCTGACCCTGCCGATGTTCATTTTCATGGGCTATATCCTGTCAGAAAGCAAAATCGCCGACGACCTTTACAAGATGTTCCATGTCTGGATGGGGCCGGTGAATGGCGGCCTTGCGATCGGGACGATCCTGTTGATGGTTCTGGTTTCGGCGATGAATGGTTTGTCGGTTGCCGGAATGGCCATCGGGGCGACGATTGCGCTGCCGGAATTGCTTAAGCGCGGCTATGACAAGATCATGGTGACCGGGGTTATTCAGGCGGGGTCGTCATTGGGCATTCTGGTGCCGCCATCGGTGGTGCTTGTTCTTTATGCGATGATTGCACGTCAGCCGGTCGGGCAGCTTTGGCTGGCCGGGGTGATCCCCGGGCTGATGATGGCGGCGATGTTTATCGTCTATATCGTGATCCGTTGCCGTCTGAACCCGAAACTTGGCCCGGTCCTGCCCAAGGAAGAACGCACTGTCAGCCGGGCAGAAAAATTCCGTCTGTTGCGTGCGGGGCTTTTGCCGGTGGTGATTTTTGCCACCATGATGGTCCCGTTCGTCAATGGCTGGACGTCACTTGTTGAAAGTTCGGCCATCGGGGCGATGGCGGCTTTTGTTGCTGCGGTGATCAAGGGACGCATGACCAAAACCGTGTTTGAAAACTCGGTCCGTCAGACGCTTGCGATTTCGTGCATGTTCATGTGGATTATCCTGGCAGCTCTGGGCTTTGGCGCGGTGTTTGACGGCCTTGGCGCGGTGCGCGCGATTGAAAACCTGTTTACCGAGCAGCTGGGCTTAAGCCCGTGGATGATCCTGATTATCATGCAGCTGAGCTTTATTCTGATGGGGACGTTCCTTGATGATACGGCGATGCTGGTGATTGTCGCACCGCTTTATATTCCGCTGGTGGGCGCTCTTGGTTTTGATCTGATCTGGTACGGGGTTCTTTATACCATCACCACCCAGATCGCCTATATGACCCCGCCATTCGGTTACAATCTGTTTTTGATGCGCGCCATGGCGCCGCCTCAGATTCAGCTGGGAGATATCTATAGGTCCATTGTGCCGTTCGTTCTGGTGATGACCCTTGCGCTGTCATTGGTCATGATCTTCCCCGATATCGCGCTTTGGTTACCTGAATACGTCTACGGAAAATAATACGAACTCTGAAAACAGAGCGACCTTAAGTCGATGATAAGTAACATTACGGAGGCTAACATGACTTCAAGACGTGACTTTATCAAATCAGCAGGTGTGGCCGGTCTGGGCGCTGTTGCTGGTAGCACCGCCCTTGCAACGCCGGCCATTGCCCAAAGCAAGATCAAATGGCGTATGCAGACCTATGCAGGCCCGGCCCTGGCCGAGCATGTGATCAAACCGGCCATTGACAGCTTTAACAAGATTGCCGGCGATGAAATGGAAATCGAGCTGTTCTTTGCCGATCAGCTGGTTCCGACCGGGGAACTGTTCCGTGCCATGCAAAAGGGCACGATCGATGCCGTTCAGTCCGATGATGACAGCATGGCATCCCCGACCGAAGTGACCGTGTTTGGTGGTTATTTCCCGTTCGCATCGCGCTATTCGCTCGATGTGCCGGTTCTGTTTAACCAGTATGGTCTGAAGGAAATCTGGGAAGAAGAATACGCCAAGGTCGGCGTGAAGCATATTTCGGCAGGTGCCTGGGACCCTTGCCACTTTGCAACCAAAGACCCGATCAACAGCCTTGCCGATCTTAAGGGCAAGCGCGTCTTTACCTTCCCGACGGCGGGCCGTTTCCTGAGCCAGTTTGGCGTGGTGCCGGTGACGTTGCCGTGGGAAGACATCGAAGTTGCTGTTCAGTCGGGCGAGCTTGACGGGATTGCATGGTCAGGCATCACCGAGGATTACACGGTCGGTTGGGCCGATGTGACCAACTACTTCCTGACCAACAACATTTCCGGCGCATGGGCAGGGTCGTTCTTTGCCAATATGGACCGGTATAACGAACTGCCGGCACATTTGCAGGAACTGCTGCGTGTCTGCATGGATCAGAGCCACTATTATCGCCAGTGGTGGTATTGGGGCGGTGAAGCCAACCTGCGTGTCCATGGCGACAAAATGAAACTGACGACAATTCCGGATAACGAATGGGCGCAAGTCGAAGAAGCGGCTGTCAAATTCTGGGATGAAATTGCAGAAGAGTCCGAAACCAAAGCCAAAGTCGTCAAGATCATCAAACAGTACAATGCGGACATGGTGAAAGCCGGTCGTCCGTATCGTTACAGCTGATCATCTGACCAACACGACTTAGTCTTTCTCAACGGATCATGAAAAAGGGAAGCATAATGTCTGGCAACTTGACATTTGACCAACTAAAACAACAGGTTGCTGAGGGCAGCATTGACACGGTTCTGGTGTGTCTTGTTGATATGCAAGGCCGCCTGATGGGCAAACGTTTCCATGCCCAGAACTTTGTCACCACGTCATATGAAGAAACCCATTGCTGCAATTATTTGCTGGCGACGGATCTCGAAATGGCGACGCCTGATGGTTATGCTTCGACCAGTTGGGAAGCAGGTTATGGCGATTACGTCATGAAACCTGATCTGACGACCTTGCGCACAGTACCGTGGCTTGAAGGGACGGCCATGGTACTGTGCGATATACTTGACCATCACCACCATCAGCCGATCACCCATTCCCCGCGTGCGATCCTGAAAAAACAGATCGCAAGGCTTGAGGCGCTTGGCTTTACCGCCAAGATGGCAACCGAACTGGAATTCTTCCTGTTTGCCAAAAGCTTTGACGAGATTCGCAAAGGCGGGTTCCGTGATCTGGAACCGATCAGCGGCTATAACGAAGATTATCATATCTTCCAGACCACCAAGGAAGAAGGCGTGATGCGCCCGCTGCGCAATCATCTGTATAACGCCGGTATTCCGATTGAAAATTCCAAAGGCGAGGCCGAAGCCGGCCAGGAAGAACTTAATATCCGCTATGATGATGCGCTCAATTGCGCCGATTATCATACGATTGCCAAAAACGCGATCAAGGAGATCGCCTGGCAGCAAGGCCACGCGGTGACCTTTATGCCGAAATGGGATCATCGCCGTGTCGGTAGCTCGTCGCATGTTCACCAGTCGCTGTGGCGCGATGGTAAACCGGCCTTCTTTGATGAAAATGATCCGCTTGGCATGTCTG
Organism: Thalassospira sp.; assembly: GCA_048264285.1. Classification (GTDB taxonomy): domain Bacteria; phylum Pseudomonadota; class Alphaproteobacteria; order Rhodospirillales; family Thalassospiraceae; genus Thalassospira. The sequence continues at coordinate 103,358 of JBLXDD010000013.1, read as the reverse complement.
ATACCATGCGCCATTACATGGCCGGTCTGATCAAATATGCCCCGGATTATACCTATTTCCTGGCCCCTTATGTGAACAGTTACAAGCGGTTCGCCAAGGGGACTTTCGCGCCGACAAAAACCATCTGGTCGATTGATAACAGGACAGCCGGATTCCGCCTTTGCGGTGCGAATACAAAAGCTGTACGTGTTGAATGTCGGATCGGTGGATCGGACATGAACCCCTATCTTGCCCAGGCCGTGCAACTGGCGGCGGGCATCCGGGGGCTTGAAGAAAAGCTTGAACTTGATGCGCCGTCAAAAGGCGATGTCTATGCCATGGAACATGCGCAGGATATCCCGCAGACGTTGCGCGCTGCGACCGAAACATTGCGCAACTCCGATATGCTCAAAGAAGCATTGGGCGAAGACGTGGTTGCGCACTATACGCGGGCAGCAGAATGGGAACAGGAAGAATTTGACGCGGTCGTGACCGATTGGGAAGTCAGCCGCGGATTTGAACGCTCTTAGAACACTCCGCAAGGTTAAAATCATGAAGATCTTGAAATGTATCAGCCCGATTGACGGGTCCGTCTACGCAGAACGCGAATGCGCGTCAAAAGAAGACGCCTTTGCCGCCGTCAAGGCCCTGCGTTCCGCCCAGAAATCCTGGGCTGCACGCCCTTTGTCCGAACGCATTGATCTGGTGCGTGCCGGTGTTGCCAAACTTGGCGAGATGAATGACGAAATCGCCCCGGAAATCAGCAAAATGATGGGCCGCCCCATTCGTTTCGGTGGTGAATTTGGTGGCGTAAAAGAACGTGCCGAATATATGGCCGATATCGCGCATGAGGCCCTGGCACCGATTGTTGTTGAAAACAGCGACAAATTCGAACGCCGGATCGAACGCGAACCCCATGGCGTGGTTCTGGTGATTGCACCGTGGAACTATCCCTATATGACGGCGATCAACACCGTTGCCCCGGCCCTTATTGCCGGTAACGCGGTTGTTCTGAAACATTCGACCCAGACCTTGCTGGTTGGTGAACGCATGGTCGAGGCCTTTACGCAGGCCGGTCTGCCTGATGATCTGTTCATCAACCTGTTCCTTGATCATGAAACCACCGAAACCCTGATCAAGGAACGCCAGTTCAACTTTGTGAACTTTACCGGTTCTGTTGGCGGCGGGCGCGCGATTGAACGTGCTGCTGCGGGCACCTTTACGCCTGTGGGGCTTGAACTTGGCGGTAAAGATCCGGGCTATGTCATGGAAGACGCCGATCTTGATGCGGCGGTTGATACCCTGATTGATGGCGCGATGTTCAATTCCGGTCAGTGCTGCTGCGGGATCGAACGTATTTACGTTGTTGAATCGCTTTATGATGCCTTTATCGAAAAGGCCGTCAAGATCGTGTCGGGCTATAAGCTTGGCAATCCGCTTGACCCGGAAACCACCATTGGCCCGATGGCCAATGTGCGCTTTGCCAACGAAGTCCGCAGCCAGATTGCCGATGCGCTCAAGGACGGGGCGAAGGGCCTGATTGACCCGGCTCTCTTCCCCGAAGATGACGGCGGGGCATATCTTGCGCCACAGATTCTGGTCAATGTCACCCATGACATGCGCGTCATGCGCGAAGAAAGCTTCGGCCCGGTTGTCGGCATCATGAAGGTCAAGGACGACGCAGAGGCGATTGCGCTTATGAATGACAGCGACTTTGGCCTGACGGCATCGCTTTGGACCAGGGATGTTAACCGTGCTGCCGAAATCGGGGCGCAACTTGAAACCGGCACGGTATTTATGAACCGTGCGGATTATCTGGACCCGGGCCTGTGCTGGACCGGCTGCAAAGACACAGGGCGCGGCGGTGCCTTGTCGTCCATCGGCTTCCACAACCTGACCCGTCCGAAGTCATACCACTTGAAGAAGGTGCAATAATGTCTCTTACCGCAAATTGGAGCTACCCAACGGCCATCCGGCTTGGTGCGGGGCGTATTTCGGAGCTGCCTGAAGTCTGTGCCAATGCCGGCATCAAAAAGCCGCTTCTGGTCACCGATGCTGGCCTCGTCAGCCTGCCGATCACGGCACAGACCGTTGCCATCATGAAGGATGGCGGTCTTGGCGATGCGGTGTTTTCAGACGTGCAGCCAAACCCCGATGACCTGCAACTTGAAGCCGGGCTTAAGGTCTATAAGGCCGGTGGTTTTGACGGTGTGATTGCCTTTGGCGGCGGATCGGCGCTTGATCTTGCCAAGGCGATTGCCTTCATGTCCGGTCAGACCCGCCCGGTTTGGGATTTCGAAGACATTGGTGATTGGTGGACCCGTGCCGACCCCGATGGCATTGCACCCGTCATTGCCATCCCGACGACGGCGGGGACGGGGTCGGAGGTTGGCCGGGCATCGGTTCTGACCAATTCCGAAACCCATGTGAAGAAAATCATCTTCCACCCGAAAATGCTGCCGGTTGCGGTGATTTGCGATCCGGAACTGACCGTGGGTATGCCTCCGGTGGTGACTGCCGGTACCGGCCTTGATGCCTTCATCCATTCGTTTGAGGCCTTCTCGTCGCCGTTCTATCACCCGATGTCACAGGGCATCGCACTTGAAGGCATGCGTCTGGTTAAGGATAACCTTCTGACCGCGTTCAAGGATGGCGGCAACATCGAAGCCCGCACCCATATGCTCAGTGCTGCGGCCATGGGCGCAACCGCGTTCCAGAAGGGCCTTGGCGCGGTCCATGCCCTGTCGCACCCGATTGGCGCGGTCTATGGCACGCCGCACGGCATGACCAACGCAATCGCCCTTCCGGCCGTTGTCAGGTTCAACCGCCCGGCAATTGAAGACCGGGTAAAGCTGCTTGCGGCCTATTTGGGTATCGAAGGCGGGTTTGACGGCTTCTATGACTGGCTGATGGATTTCTCGCGCCAGCTTGGCGTGCCGGAAAAAATGTCGGCCCTTGGTGTTGACCGTGACCAGATCGGCCTGCTGGCCAAAATGGCGGTCGAAGACCCCAGCGCCGGCGGCAACCCGATCCCGCTGACCACCGAGATCACCAAAAAGCTCTATGAAGAGATCATTTGATTTCTGACGGACTTCACAGCAAACACCCCCGGTCGATTGGCCGGGGGTGTTTGCGTTTCAGAGCTATACACCGTCAAGGCCAAGCAAGGCCCGATGACGCCAAAGGTCACAACGGTGCAAATTTTGGCAAGAATGCTCGACTGATGTTGGGTGGCGCGCAGAACCCCAACCACCTGCCAGGCAAAAACAACGCCATGAAAAAGAAGAATAAAAGCAACCGTCGCGATCAACGCCGGGATACGATCAGGGATATAAGGCGGGAGCGTATAGCGATCGGCAAACAGGATCAGGGCACGGAGAAGCATCAGGTTGACGCACAGCGCGAATAGTAGCGCGTGCTTTCCGTGCCAGTGCTTCCGGAAGTATCCGAATAAATTTATTCCTAGAACAATGTGTAGAACTGATATGGATTAAGCTTGCTTATCAGAAAATGAGATAGAGTTAAAAGTGATTATAGTTGAACAGTGAAATTGGTCTTTGTCGAGAAGTGTAATACTGTTGCGCAGATTACGCCACTTGGCAGCAATGACGTATATTGTTCATTGTTTGAAAAGGTCCTTTGGCTCTCTAACTGCTGCCCAAACATTTCTTAGTCCAAGATCGAAATATTCATCATTTAACTCATACATTATAGCCCCGATATTATTTCGTACTGCTGTACAGGCGCTCGTCATACTCCCACTATAAGGGTCAAGTATAGTGGATCCATCCTGTAGCGTGTCGATTAATAGCTGAGGGATCTCAGGAGGAAACGGTGCAGAGTGACCATTTGTATTCTTGCCACGAACCATTTTGATGACGGGCCGTTGCTTTAGAATCTTTACAGCTGGAAGTCTTGCTTCTGCTCCTGGTTTGTAGAATACGATACAATGTTCCCAGCAATTAAATGGAAGCTGGTAATACGGTGAAGTGTTTCCCTGGTTGAAGTTGCGTTTACCTTCGATATCTCCTTTGAACCAAATCACATTCCCGGCAACTTCAAAACCTGCTTTCTCGAACAAATAAATAATGTAGGCGCCAAGAATCATACGTTTCTGGCCCATGCTAGAGAATGCCAGGATATTCTCATTATCGAAGTAGTCAAAAATATTATAAATGTATATACTGCCAGGCTTAAGTACTGAAAAGACTGCCCGAGCAGAATTGTACATGTCATATAGGTAGCAATATATATTTTTCCACTGTGAATACTCACGGGCATTGTAATAAGGTGGGGAAGTTACGGCTCCATCAATACTTTCGGCGGTAGTGCAGTGCAGGCCGCTTTCGCAATCGCCGTTCACTAGAAGAACATTTTCACTTGGTTGTTCTTGATTGAAAGAAGATACGACTGGTGCGTAAGGTCTTTCTATAGCAAACCGTTTAAAGAATGGGCTATCAAAGAATCGTTGACTTATCCCTTCTTTATGCTGCCATTGTCCGAAGCGCTCGTATGTTACCTCGCGACCTAGATAGTTTTGAGTCGGCATCACATTTTGCTGCATTACTACAATTCTGTCCTTATGCAGACTAAAATGCCGGATCAGCATATCAGTTACTTCGTGATCTTCCACGTTGAAGAGGACGTCATTGCGCCATCGTTTAAGGGTTTCAATAGGAATTTGATCTTGCTCTGATGAAATAGCTTCTTGTTTGATGATTGAACTCAGTGAATAACGGTTCCCGCGGTCGTAGGCGCTACGCTCAGGGCAAATTAGGTTTTGACACTCCCAGCTTTTTACTCCCAGAGAAGGATAAGAGTTTCCTCCGGCGCTGAGTGATCGGCATGCAGGGCATGGGACTACTCTCTCGTCTCGCTCATTCTTCTCGAAAAGGATGAGGATGTCGTAGGGTTGATCAGTCGTATCTTCTTCTGTTGCGCCTGACAGAATGAAGCAATCTTTGAAAAAGAAACCTTCGTTCGCGATATCAAAGCATGCTGCTTCGCTATTCAGTGCATTTCCTAGGTGAGTTCTCGTTGCCGCTTGAATTGCACCCGGCTTGAAGTAGGCTTTGGACAACCTAATCTCGCGATGCTTCTCCGCAAATAATACGATGTTAGAAAATAAGCGCCACTGGCGGGCATCTCCGCCATCCGTCCATCTTAGGCGTATAGCAAAATAACAGTGGTTTGCTAGTCGCTCGTAGCTGTTCTGAACTCCAGTGAGGATAAGGTCCGTTAACTGTTCGTCGCTCATAGATCGGTAGTTGCCTAAATCTATGTCCTGATAGATGAGTGCGCATTCTCTATGTAGTTGATGGTGGTGATGAGTGCGAAGATGATCTAGAAAGTTAGAGAAATACTCGCGCTTTGCATCGGCGTTGAATGCCATATGCATCTGACTTTCTTCAAAAGAACGAAATACAAATCCGCCAAATAGTGCGCGTTTTATTGCAACTTGCTTTTCTGTAATGTCGCGATTTTTTGCGTCAATTCTATTTACGTGTCCAGAACTAAGAAGTTGGTGTAAACCTGAAATGGTTTCATGTTCTTCTATAGGCTGAAAGGCATTTTTTATTTCATCATTGATGCTTTTAGATTGGCACCAATTTTCAAATGATTCGTAGAGTCTACCATTAAAGAAAGCGGAAATTTGATTTTTCTCATGATAGTTGAAAAAAATCCGCATTCTGGCAGCTGTATCAATGAAATATTTGATGCGCTCTTTGTTTAGTTTGAGGCGGCTATTGACCAAGGCGAATAGCTCACGGCTTCTTTCGTTCTTTGGGCGCAAGGCGCTTTCTCCTGCCGCATTGGCAGCGCTTGCTGCAGCGATCATAAGGTCAGGAGGGCAAGTGAACTGAAGGTTTAAAGTTTCATTAAATTCTTCTAGTAGCTTGAGAATTATAGAGTTTTCCACCTTGGTTCGCCTGCTATTTGTTGCGGTATGCGATTTTGGCATATTTTGGCTGATCTCATATGCTTTCGCAAGTATGTGTAGGCGGACAAATGAAAAAAATCCAGAATGAAAGCTATAAAATAGCTCGGATCTCGGTACTTGAACTGAGAAAACAAAGTGGATTGAGCCAATTGGAGCTGTCCAGAATTCTTGGTCTTGATCAGTCAGTTATTAGCAAAATAGAGCGAGGAGAGCGACGGCTCGATATCGTGGAATTTATTTATTATTGCGGAGCGCTGAAGGTTTCCCCCTCCGAAGCCATTGAAAAAATTAAACAAAGAATAGGAGAGGGAAGATGAATAACGATGTGGCAGCGGATACCCATCACGTTGACGAAGCAACTCCGCAAGATGAGCTATTTGATGTCGTACCACCCAACACTAGTTTTGGTCTTCAGGATAGCGCTTGGAAGGAAGAGCAGTGGCAGGCGCTAATCTCATCTTTTGTCGAGTTAGGTCTTGCTAGTTGGCGCGAATTAGCTGCGCTTATCCTTGGGCACTTTAATCCATCTCAGACCGGAACTAGTCTTGCCTCATCAGACGGTTTCAAGAGAAACTATGGTAAAGGCAACACTATGCGCATCGTCATGGACTGGGCGTATAGGCAGACAGGAAAGTGCGAAGACTGTGGAAGTCGATTAGAATTACAGGCAGATCATATCAGGGGTCGTGAGGAGTTTGATGATCCGCAAGATGCGGATTTCATTGAAAATATGACGTTAAGGTGTAGACGTTGTAATGTTGTGCGCAGACCATCTCATCGGCTAGGGGGCAAAACTTTCTTAACTGCAGAAGCTGCTCTTATGTGGATTTTGTTGGTAATCAAGCCTCGTACCTTTATTGACTTTGTCCGCCTTTGTAGGCTCTACGGTATGACTATGTCGGACATTCGGATGCAAGAATCTTGGGCGATGGCTCACTGGTTGTCTCGCAGCGATCCACCTTTATATGGTATCGAAGACGACGAAAATACTTCATACGATATATATCAATGGCCCGATGGCGCTATAACAAGGACAGATGCAGGCGCCGAAAATTTAGAAAATGCAACCAGATTATATCAAAATGTGCCGGGAACTTTCTGCTTCGTTTTCGTTGCTGTTGGCGAAGATGGTCGTAAAAAACTATTTAATTATCCAGTAAGTTGGATTGCGTTCTCTACATACGACCTGGGCGATTTGCCGAAGCACAGTTTATCTATACGCTACACGCCGCCTAATCGAAAAACTGATTCTCCTCCCTTAATAACTCCATTGGCGCCGCAGAAAATGGAAGTTGTCTCTCATGTAATTGTTGGACGTGACGAGAAGATAATGTTCGAGATTGATTATGGGCGCGAGGGAAAGTTGAAAGTGGTGGCTCCAGAGGCGAATCACAATGGTAAACTTCTCTCAAAGAAACTTCAAGAATCCAACTTGCGTTTAATTGTTGAGACTGAGGAAGCGCCATAACAATTTGCGATCACCTGATCGTGTTATTCCATCATAGGTCGATGTTAAAGTGAAAGCGAATGTTTTTTACAGATTTTGTTTGTCTTTGTAATTATTTTCAGACTTTCGATTAATAACGATCTAAAAGGCGATGATTCTATGCGGGTAGAGGAAATTTGTCTCACAAAGAGGGGCAAAAAATAAAGAAGATAGTAAGCCAAAGGATAAACTGTGGCATGTAAACCTTAGCGCCGCTATTTGCTGGTTTGGTGAAGCTCTAAGTTTCGTTATTAGTGGTTTAAATAAAAAATACCCCCAGCCTCACGACCGGGGGTGTTCTCACATCAGAACCCTAAAGCTCCAAATCACATCAAGGCATTAGCCCTCACGCCAGATCAAAGCGATCTGCGTTCATGACTTTGGTCCAGGCCGCGACGAAGTCTTTAACAAACTTCTCTTTGTTGTCGTCCTGGGCATAGACTTCGGCGTAGGACCGCAGGATCGAGTTGGAACCAAACACCAGATCAACGCGGGTGGCGGTGAATTTGGTGTCGCCGGTCTTGCGATCGACGATGTTATACAGGTTCTCGCCCGCCGGTTTCCAGCTATAGGCCATGTCGGTCAGATTGACGAAGAAGTCATTGGTCAATTTGCCCGGCTGATCGGTAAAGACGCCGTGTTTGGTGCCGCCATAGTTGGTGTCAAGTGCACGCATGCCACCGACCAGAACGGTCATTTCCGGCGCGGTCAAGCCCATCAGTTGTGCCCGATCGAGCATCATTTCCTCGGGGCTGACGACATAGTCCTTTTTCACCCAGTTGCGGAAACCATCGGCCAGCGGCTCAAGCGCATCAAAGCTGTCGGCGTCGGTCATTTCGTCGGTGGCATCGCCACGGCCCGGTGCAAACGGAACGGTGATGTTCACACCGGCATCCTTTGCCGCCTGTTCAACCGCCGCCGTACCACCAAGCACGATCAGATCGGCAAGCGAGACTTTCTTGGCAAGGCCAGCCTGGATGTCTTCCAGGGTTTTCAGAACATTGGCAAGGCGGGCCGGTTCGTTGCCTTCCCAGTCTTTTTGCGGGGCAAGGCGGATGCGTGCGCCATTGGCACCACCGCGCATGTCCGATCCGCGATAGGTGCGCGCAGAATCCCATGCCGTGGTGATCAGTTCCGCCCGCGTCAGGCCGGAATTAAGCAAGGTGGCCTTAAGATCGGCGATTTCAGCATCCGAAAGGGTGTAATCCACCGCCGGGATCGGGTCCTGCCAGATCAGGTCTTCTTTCGGAACGTCCGGGCCGAGATAACGCGATTTCGGGCCAAGATCACGGTGGGTCAGCTTGAACCATGCACGGGCAAAGGTTTCTGAGAAATATTCCGGATCGGCCATGAATTTCTGGCAGATTTCGTTATAGATCGGGTCAACCTTCATCGCCATGTCGGCATCGGTCATGATCGGCATGCAGCGAATTGACGGGTCTTCGACGTCAACGGGCATGTCTTCTTCTTTGATGTCGATAGGCATCCACTGCCATGCGCCAGCCGGGCTTTTCTTAAGCTCCCACTCATAGCCGAACAGAAGATCAAACCAGCCCATATCCCACTGGGTCGGGTTCTTGGTCCAGGCACCCTCGATGCCCGACACAACCGTGTCGCGGCCAATGCCACGGCCCTTGGTATTCATCCAGCCCATGCCCTGTGCGGTGACATCGGCGGCTTCGGGTTCGGGGCTGAGGTCTGCGGCATCGCCATTACCATGACATTTGCCGATGGTGTGACCCCCGGCCGTGAGCGCCGCGGTTTCTTCGTCATTCATTGCCATACGGGCAAAGGTTTCGCGCACCTGAAGGGCGGTTTTGGCCGGGTCAGGCTGTCCATTCACACCTTCGGGGTTCACATAGATCAGGCCCATCTGCACAGCGGCAAGCGGGTTTTCCATGGTGTCAGGCTTGGACACATCGCCATAGCGACCGTCACTTGGTGCCAGCCATTCTTTTTCTGCACCCCAGTAAATGTCTTTTTCCGGGTGCCAGATATCTTCGCGGCCAAAGGCAAAGCCAAAGGTTTTCAAACCGGCCACTTCATAGGCAATGGTCCCGGCCAGGATCATAAGATCGGCCCACGAAACCTTGTTGCCATATTTCTTTTTGATCGGCCAAAGCAGACGACGGCCTTTGTCGGTATTGACGTTATCGGGCCAGGAGTTCAGCGGGGCAAAACGCTGGTTGCCGGTACCGCCACCACCACGGCCATCAGCCAGACGATAAGACCCTGCCGAGTGCCAGGCAACGCGGGCAAACATGCCGACATAGCTGCCCCAGTCGGCCGGCCACCACTCCTGGCTTTCTTTCATCAGCGCACGGAGATCATTCTTAAGCGCCTCGACATCGAGTTTTTTCAGTTCTTCGGCATAGTTGAAGTCAGGCCCGAGCGGGTTAACCTTGGTGTCGTGCTGATGCAGAATGTCGAAATTCAGCGAATTGGGCCACCAGTCGGTCACCGTGGTGCCCAATGCTGTCTGACCGCCATGCATGACCGGACATTTCCCGGCAGTGTGTTTTCCGTCCATTTTCTCTCTCCGTCGTGGCTGAGATGTTATAAGCAGCTCTTTGACCCATATCGAAAAGCGTCGGGGCGGCTTGAAATCAGCAAAATAACGAATCCCGATCCGTTTTTTGCGCGCCCTTTGTTCTCTTCCTCCCTGAGGTGATCAGACATCATCGACATGATGAAACCGGATAACATGCGTTTTGGTTTCATGTTGTAGATAAGGATCAACTCAGAGATCGCAATACGACATGGCTCCTTCAATTCTGTGCGACGGGGTTTTCGCCGCTAAAGGAAGGCTACCAATATAAGGTGTAATAGGGGAAATAGTTATTTTATGTGTTTTCGATAGTTTTTAACGATCATTTTTTTTTGTCGTGAACGGGTTTGACCGGCCCGCCATCCACAGGATAGATTTCTGCCATTGTCTGAATTCCTGAATATGGGAGGATCCATTGGATCTTGGAATCAAGGGCCGCAAGGCCATCGTTTGTGCATCATCCAAGGGGCTTGGCCGCGGCTGTGCGATCAAGCTGGCCGAAGCCGGTGTTGACCTTGTTCTGAATGCCCGTTCCGAAGGGCCGTTGAACGAAACGGCGGAATATATCCGCGACACCTATGGCGTGAACGTCACCACGGTGGCGTGCGACATCACCACCGAAGAAGGCCGTAACAAGGTTCTGTCCGCTGTTGATGCGCCCGACATTCTGGTGAATAACGCTGGCGGCCCGCCCCCGGGTATCTGGTCCGATTGGGGTCAGAAGGAATGGGAAGCGGCCGTGCAGTCCAACATGCTGACGCCGATCCTGCTTGCGACCGCGGTTTTGCCGGGCATGATTTCGCGCAAGTGGGGCCGGATTGTGAATATCACATCGGGTTCTGTGAAATCACCGATCCCGCATCTGGGTCTTTCGAACGGGGCGCGTGCCGGCCTGACCGGCTTTGTCGCGGGGACCTCGCGCCAGGTTGCCAAGGATGGCGTGATCATGAACAACCTGTTGCCAGGCCAGCATGATACCGACCGCATCAATGCGTTGATGACCAACAAATCAAAGGCCGAGGGCATTTCGCTGGACGAAGCGCGTGCCAAAACCCAGGCCGGGCTTCCGACGGGGCGGTTTGGTGATCCGCTTGATTTCGGGGCGACCTGTGCTTTCATGTGCAGCGAGTATGCGAAATTCATGGTCGGGCAGAATGTTTTGCTTGATGGTGGGGCCTTCAACTCCACCATGGGCTGATATGTCGCCTTTCGTCACAGGTCGGTCTGCAAATACCCATTTTCTGCGCTTCCGGTGCTCACGTACCTTAAGTACGTTGCGCGCCGGTTCTCGCAAACAGGCATTTTCGACGCGCCCTGTGACGAAATCCAGCATATCACCAAGTGCTCAGTACAAAGGGTGGTGCTAGCATGGCATCATTCACCTTTGTTTATGTGATGCGTGAACGTGATTTTGTGCCGGGGCAGGGCAAGGCAACCTTGCCCCGGACCTATGTCGGCTGGTCGACCGATGTGGAGGCCAGGCTTGCCACCCATAATAGCGGCAAGGGGGCAAAATCCACGCGCGGGCGGCAATGGGAACTGGTCTATGTTGAACGGTTCCGCACATTCGGACAGGCCATGAGCCGCGAATGGCATCTTAAGCGCGATCGCAAGCTGCGCCGGATACTGGCAGGCGGTTGAACCACCAAGCATTGCGTTTTCTGCAGGGGGCATCCCTGAAACAGGGCTTGCATCATGGCGCCACGTGACGGATATGTCCCTGCAATCAAACGAGGGCCGGAGCCCTATTAAACCGGAGTAACACCAGAAATGGCATTCGTTCGCAAAAACCCGCTGAAACTCAATAAATTGCAGCTTCGTACACTTGTCCTTGCACAGGTAATTGCCAAGGACCCGGCATCGGGCAAGATTGACGAGACCACTGGTGAAGCCGCAATTTTGCGTTTGCCGCATGCCCATGGTGACCATATCCATGTTGGCAAATTCACCGTTTCGGCCCGCGACGCCAGCGGCTTTGACAATCCTGCCGTCTGGACGGCATTAACCCGCAAAGGTTTGGTTAAAGAAGGTTACCCGGCAAGCATCGTTCTGACCAAGGAAGGTCTGGAATATGACACCGGACTCGGGGATCATTTCAAGGATGACAGCGACGCGGATGGCTGCTGCACCGCACCGGGATGCTGTTCGTAACCCGAACCGGCTGAAAACCGGGTTGGACGGAAGATAAAGGCTCCGCATTTTGCGGGGCTTTTTTTGATTGCGATTAATCGTGTGTTCCGCTGCGGATGAATTTCCCGTCCTTGATAATCACAAAATAGATGTTGCGGTTGCCATCGCCAAAGGCATCAAACACCAGTTCCTGATGCAGGCCCTGTTGCGGTGGCAGGTTGGTCAATGCATCGGCCAGTGACTGATCGGGATGTTTGGTGCGCATTGCGGCAAAAAGGACGGTTGCCGCATCATAGGTCAAAACAGCGCCATAGCCAGGTTCGCTATCAAACATTGCGCTGTAATCGGCAATGAATTTCTGAAAGATCGGGTTGGCATCATAGCGGTCATAGGCCTGTGCCAGTTCCATGCCTTCGACCGCATCCCCGCCCAATTCAATCAGCGTGTCCGATCCTGCCCATTCTGCCGCATATAACGGCACATCGGATGACAATTTCCGGATTTCGCGCGCCAGGGACGCACCGTCTGTGCTGTTGGTGATAAACACAATGGCGCCGGGGTCTTCGGACAGGAGTTCGGTGGCCGCCTGGGCATGGGAAACGTCGTCAACATTGATCCAGACTTTGGAAACCACCAACCCGTCCAGAGCATCAAATTCCAGAAGAAATTCACGATACCAGCTGTCGGTAAAGGCGCGATTCTGACCATCCAGGGCAATCGCAACCCGGCGATGACCATCGTTGATGTTATGTTTGGCATAAGCACGCGCATTTTCGCGGGTGGTGGTATTCATGCGAAACAGATTATCCCTAAAACCGGCAAAGTCTGCTGCTGAGATGGTTGGGGATATTGTGACAATGCCAAGCTCGTTGATCACTGGCAGCATCGCCATACCAATCGAACTTATGATGGGGCCAACAATGGCTTCGACGCCAAGTTCTTTGAATTCACGAACGTGGTTCTGGGCGATTTCGGGGGATTTCTGGTCATCGCGCGGGATGATTTCGATCAAGCGGCCATTGATCCCGCCAGTGTCATTGACCTGTTTGGCTGCAAGTTTCAAGGCATTCAGGGCATCGTTCCCGGCATCCGATCCGGGGCCCGATAACCCGGCAATGAAACCGATTTTCACGGGGCCGGTATCACCGCACGCCGCAAGAAAGAACAGGCCGACAAAGACAGAGCACAGAAACCTGATGAAGCGCATTCTAATCCTAGCTTTTTCTTGTCGGGCCGGGGAAGCAGGCCTTTGGACATTTTGGATAATCGACCCTGCACAGATCGAAAAGTTTGGATAACAAAATCGATATGGCGGTTCGTGGATTGCGTTTCAAGAAGTTGCTCTAACCAAAGTCACGTCTGGCCTGAAGGATGCGGCCTGCGGTGGTCAGCAGGCATAAGCCACCGAAAATTGCTGCGATCTGATCAAAGAAATCTGGAAAAATGCACAGAAGACACAAGACGATAATGGTTTCGCTGCCTTCGGTAATACCCGTCAGATAAAAGAAGCTTTTCTTGCCTTGGGCCTCATTATCGCTGCGACCCTGTTTGGCAGCAATGATTGCGTAGGCCAGAAAACTCGATCCGGTGCCGACAAAGCAAAAAATCAGAAATGCTGCCATCAGGGCGTGTTCGGGCCGTCCGATCGCAAAGGCTAGTATGATGCCCGAGTAAAACAGAAAATCGGATACGATGTCGTAATAGCCGCCCAGGTCACTTTCCTGGCTTTTCGCCCCCGGGTGACGTGACCGCGGGGCGGCGTGCCGGGCAACCGCGCCATCAAGACCATCCATGAAACGTGATGCAAGGATCAGGGAAAGGGCCGCGTAATCAAGCTTGAAAACCAGGCAGGCGGCGGCAATCACGCCAAGGAAAAAACCGAAACCGGTAATCATGTTGGGGGTAATGCCCGTGCCCGAAAGCGTACGTGCAATCGCATTCAGGGGCACATCAATCAGCGGGCGCAGGCGGGCATCAAACATCGGGTGATTTCCATTTAACATTCCGGGATGGCGACTATAAGCCGAACCTCAATCAACTCAAAATCACCAGTTTGTTTGTTGCCTGCCACATTGCCACAGCGGTTTGCCGGCAAAGGTCAGGGGTGAAAATCTTCCAGACGTTTGCGCTGATTGCCCGACGCATCAAAGTTTTCAGGTGCCAGCCAGGATTCAAACGCGGCCTTGATCGCTGGCCATTCTTCAAGGGTGATGGAAAACCATGCGGTGTCGCGGTTGCGCCCCTTATAGACCATGTGATTGCGAAACGTGCCTTCATACGTAAAGCCATACCGCGTGGCCGCCGCCCGTGATGGGGCATTCTGGTCGTCGCATTTCCATTCGTAGCGTCGATAGCCCAGTTCATCAAAGGCACGCTTCATCATCAGATACATTGCCTCTGTCCCGCCGATGGTCTTGGATAGGGCCGGGGCATAGTTGATGTTGCCGACTTCTATTACGCCATTGTTCTGATCAATCCGCATGAAGGCGGCGACGCCAACGGCGGTGTCGGTGGTCGCATCAATGATGGTATGAAGCATCGGGTCGTTATCGGCGGCGATGCCCTCAAGCCATGTCTTGTAGGCGGCGAAATCATCAAACGGCCCGGTCGGCAGATAGCTGAAGCGAGATCCGTCAGCGGCCTTGTTGTTGGCATCAAAAAGTTGGCGCGCATCACGCGCAACATCAAGCGGGCTTACAATAACGTGGGTGCCGGTCATGTCACTGCGTGGCGGCATTGCGCACCCGGTCCAGTCTTCAACAGGGTGGCCAACCGGTTTGCCAAAGCGGTCTGTGTGTGGGCTGGTGATCGAGTGTGGGGCTGTCATGGGGGCTCCTGATGGTTATGGGATAGGGCCCGATCAATCTGCTGGAAATTGGATCTGTATTGGAGTGCCGCTTTGATAAATATGACGGGGCCAATTTGGTCATTGTAACCTAGAAGATTCCATCAGGGAGCCGCGATCAAGCATTTCAACGAAGTTTCGATTGTGTTTTGTGTCATGGCATATCAAAGGAACATGCACCGTCTTGAGTGGCGGCAGGTCTGCGGGGATAATATCGTGATGGATATTGTCCGGGGCATTCAGGACATGGGATGGATCGGCAATCAGGGCGTCGATCCGCCCGGCACGCAACAGATCGAACCCCTGTGGCAGATTCTGTAAGGGGAACCAGTCAACCATCGTCCTTTCCAGTGGCAGGGATGGTGGTGGGAATTGTTTCATTCTGCCCACCAGAATCTCCTCCTGCGTGGACAGGTCCTTGTCAGACAGTGTGAAAAGACGGACTTCGAAGGTCAAGGCACGCTGGGAACGTAATTGCGGATCGTCATGCGGCCAGCCGCCGGTCAGAATGCAATCGAGTTTCCGGTTTTGATATTGGCGATATAGCCTGTCATTGGGCAGTGCTTCGATCCTGCCTGATTTTGTATGTGCCTTTAATATTGTTACGAAGTCCCGGTTTTCCGGAGTGGCGTGTTTAGCCCACCAGTCATCAAGGTGAACATGTGCGCCAATGCGCATGGGTTTTTGTTGTGCTTGTGCCTCGCCAACAGGGAGGAGCCTTAGCAGAGCAGGTAGCATCAAAAGAACGGTCACCAGTGTGACGATGTGGCGGTGGATCGGCATTGGCATCTCCGTATTTCGCCATCCCTTTGATGTTACCTTTGCGCAGGTGAATTACAAGGTATGTCACATCAATAACAGATCAGTGAAAATCGTGACTGTCGATCTTTAAACGCTTGTTCTGCAAGGTTTGATCGCCCTGTTGGCCAAGTTGATCCAGATTAGCCGGTTCTTTCGGCGGGCTTGTGACACCATCAGATTGGCCTGGAATGCCTGTGCGGGGACTGGCCCAGTGCAGGTTGCGCGGATGATTGTTGGCATCACGTGCAATTTTTGTGTTCTCGCTCATGGATTGCAGCATATGGGTCAGATCGACCAGCTTGTCGGCAATGATGTGCGTGATCCCGTCTTCGCGTTGCAATTTTCCGGTGACACCAAGGACCGTGGCGGTCATGACCTCGCGGCGGTATTGTTCCATGACCTTGCTCCAGACCACAAGGTTGGTGATACCGGTTTCGTCTTCGAGTGTAATGAAAACAACCCCCGATGCCGTGCCGGGGCGCTGGCGGACAATTGCCAACCCCGCATGGGTTAACCGATCCCCATCCCGCACATTGGGCAGTTCACCGGCGGTGCATATCCCTGCAGTGCTGAGCGCATCACGCAACATCGCCATCGGATGTCCCTTAAGGGATAAGCGCAGGCTGGCGTAATCTTCGATAATCTCCTCGCCCGGCCCCATGACGGGTAGGTCGACGGGGGCTTCGGCGCCAAATTCGGCCGAAACACCCATATTGTGGTTAAAGTTCTGGGCGGCCTCAAACAAGGGGAGGCTTGCAGGTGCCTTGCGGCCCTTGCCAAAGCGTCGCACGGCCCAAAGGGCTTCGCGTCTTGATAAGCCTAGCGAGCCAAACGCATCTGCCTCGGCCAGTTTTTCAAGTGCAGTTGGCGACAATCCGGTTTGACGCGCCATCAGATAGACATCCTGAAAGCCACCTTGCGGTCGGTTGGAAATCAGGGAAAGCGCATCAAGTTCGCCAAATCCCTTGATCTGACGAAAACCAAGACGCACCGCATGATATCCCGTTATTCGGCCCGGCTCGCGTTCAAGCTGATTATCCCAGAAGCTGTGATTGATATCGATTTCAAGCACGTGCACCCCATGATTGCGCGCATCATTGACCAGTTGCGCCGGGGCATAGAACCCCATTGGTTGGGAATTCAACAACGCACATAAAAACACATCCGGGTGATGACATTTCAGCCATGAAGATGCATAGGCCAGAATGGCAAAACTCGCTGCATGACTTTCGGGGAACCCATAATCGGCAAAGCCTTCGATCTGTTTGAAACAGCGTTCGGCAAAGTCCAGATTATAACCGTTTTCAAGCATGCCATTGATGAATTTGTCGCGGTGTTCGCCAATGGTGCCGGTGCGTTTGAATGTTGCCATGGCACGCCTGAGATTGTCGGCTTCTCCGCCGGAATAGCCCGCTGCGACAATGGCGATCTGCATGGCCTGTTCCTGAAACAGAGGTACGCCACAGGTGCGTTTTAAAACGGCTTCAAGTTCCTTTGATGGATATTCGACCTTTTCACGCCCCATGCGCCGTTGCAAAAACGGATGGACCATGCCGCCCTGAATAGGACCGGGGCGGACGATGGCGACCTGAATGGTCAGATCATAAATACTTTGCGGCTTTAAACGCGGCAGCATGCTCATTTGTGCGCGGGATTCTACCTGAAAGGTACCGATGCTATCGGCCTTGGAGAGCATGCGATAGGTCGCCCGGTCTTCTTTGGGAAGTGTGGCCAGGTCGTAATCAATGTTTTTGTGATTGCGCAGCTCATCAAGCGCCTTGCGAATGCAGGTCAGCATACCAAGGGCAAGGATATCGACCTTCAATATTCCCAGCGCATCAATGTCATCCTTGTCCCATTCAATGGTGGTGCGATCCGCCATGGCGGCATTGGCAATGGGGGACAGTTCGCAAAGCGGTCCGCGCGTAATGACAAAGCCCCCGACATGTTGTGACAGATGGCGGGGAAAGCCTGTCAGTTCACCGGCGATATCAAGAACAGCCTTCAGGCGTGGTTCATCGGGATGAATGCCCGACTGGCGCATCATGGTGTCATGGGCGGGCTTGCTGCTGGCGCCCCAGATGGTTTTGGTCAGTTTGACAATGGTGTCTTCCGACAGGCCAAACACCTTGCCGACATCACGTATGGCACTGCGCGAACGATAAGAAATCACCGTCGCGGTCAAGCCTGCGCGATCCCGGCCATAACGGTCATAGATGAACTGAATGACTTCTTCGCGGCGTTCATGTTCAAAATCGACATCAATATCGGGTGGTTCATCACGCGCGTTGCTGATGAAGCGTGAAAACAGAAGCTCTACCTCGTTGGGATCAACCGAGGTGACATGAAGACAAAAACACACCGATGAATTGGCTGCCGACCCGCGCCCCTGACAGAGAATACCCTTGGAGCGGGCAAAGGCGACAATGTCATGCACGGTCAGGAAATAGGGGGCATAGCCCAGCTCGTCGATCAGTTTCAGTTCAGTTTCGATCAGGTTTCTGACCTTGTCAGGTACACCATCGGGATAGCGTTTTTGGGCCCCTTCCCAGGTCAGGCGGGTCAGGCGTTCCTGGGTGCCTTCGCCCGACCCGTCATTTTCATCGGGGTATTCATAGCGCAGCTCGTCCAGGCTGAAGGTGCATTGATCGGCGATTTCAATGGTGCGGGCCAACCAGTGCGGGTGGTCGGGAAACAGGCGGGCCATTTCACGCGGCGATTTGATATGGCGTTCGCCATTGGGGAATAAACGGTATCCGGCATCTTCAAGTGTGCAGTGATGACGAATGCATGTCAGGACATCCTGCAATGGTTTGCGGGATCGAAGATGCATATGGACGTCATTGGTCACCACGGCCGGAATGCCAAGTTCGGCCTCGACCATTTCGGCAAATTCCAAACGTTCGCTGTCAAACCCGTCCATGAACCGCCCGATGGCCAGCCAAAGGCGATCTTGAAAATGCGCTTTCAAACCGATCAGTTCAGCACGGAATTCATCATCGGGCACTTGGGGCGGGACGGCGATAAACAGCAGGCCTTCGCAATGTGTGGCGATGTCTGCGATGTAAATCTCGCACGATCCTTTGGGGGCGCGGCGCTTGCCAAGGGTCAGCAACCGGCATAGTCGGGCATAGGCGGCCCGATCCGTCGGATAGCACAGCAAGGACGGCCCATCCATCGGATCAAGCCGACAGCCGACAATGTAATTCAACCGGTTGGCATAATTGCGATGGGCCGTATGGCCACGCACCACACCGGCCAGCGTGTTGTGATCTGTGATCGCAATCGCGTGCAGGCCCTTGGTGGCAGCCGTCAGAACCAGTTCCTCGGCATGGGATGCGCCGCGCAGAAAGGAAAAATTGCTGCTGACCTGCAGTTCGGCATAGGCAGGATCATCGGTGCTATTGGCGTGTTTATTCATGGCATCATCCGGCAAACAATCCATGCACCGACCAGATATCCTGCCCGGCATGGCCGCTGCGAAACAGCCAGATCAGCCGGCCTTTCTGATCGCATATGCGGAAATAATCGCGCGTCATGTGCGACAGGGCGTAATTGTCCCGGTCCAGATGGCTCCACCATTCCGGGCAGATGCGCTCTGGCCCGTCGGCCCGCAAGACCTCAATCATCATCTTGCGCCAGCGTAGTTTTATTGGTGCGCCAATTGCACTGCGTTCCATGACATCGACCGGCTCGGGCGGATCAATCAGTCGCACCGGACGTTTTGGCAGGGGGGCATCCGGGATGCGTGCGGGTTTGGTCGGCCCGGTTGGCGATTGCCGGATGGCGGCCCGTTCGGGCAGGTGGCTGGCATGATGGGCCGGGCGGTATAAAATGTCCTTGGGGCCCAAATGATGGGTAATGCGATCCAGCAACTCGCCCAATGCAATGGCATCGCTGCTGTCATTTTGCTGGCGGTCCAGACGGACCTGGCGAAAGGCGACATGTTCGACCCAGGGCGCATAGACAATCACCTGTTCAATACCAAACCCGGTATCAACACCGGGCATCTTTTCCGCGAGCAATCGCAGGATATGGCTTTCGGACTGGCAGGGCGTACCAGTTGTGGTCGTGATGGTGTGGGGATGGCCATCGACCCGAATGGACCGGACGAGTAATCGCCTAAGACCAAGGTTCTCGGCGCGTAGCTTTGCGCAGAGATCAGCAATCATGCTTTTAATCGCATGCGCCAGCGTGTCTGCACTTCCCAATGGTTCGCCAAAACTTTGTTTGATCAGCCACGGCGCATCGGGCAGTTCGAAATTCAGATGTTCGGGCAGGCGGCCATAGAACTGGTCAAGTCGGTGCAACACATCTGGGCCAAGGCGGGTGGTGATATTGGCACGCGGCAAGGGTGTGATATCGCCAAGTTGTTTCAGGCCAAGCCGCAACAGGGTCGCGATAATGTCATCAGATAGTCGCAGGCAGGATACCGGAAATCCGGCCGCAACCGCGTGATCGCGTGGCAGAGACAAAACGCGTTCATGAGATGAGCCCGGATGGCAACGGGCGGTGGCCCATGCCGCACCGGCAGTATCGGCGATGGCAACGCGGGCAGCATGACCCTTGGCTTTCATATCGCGCAGGATCTGTTTGATCATCGCACTTTCACCGCCAAACAAATGACTGCCGCCGGTGATCTCAAGCCACATGCCGGCATCACCATTTAACCCTTGCGACATAAGTTCGCGATCCGGTGCAATCCATGGGCTGTAACGGTCCATGAAACGTACCAGACAGGCAAATTTACCATCGCACAGAGCAGGATCTTCGGGGCTGTCTGTCAACTCGGGGAGGATGCTGCGCGCATCAGAAAGGCGCATGCCGCCTTGCAGCCCGGCTTTTTGTGCCGTCGCATTCAGGCCGCATACCAGAACCCCCTTGTGATCGTTGCGTGTGATCACATGCGGGGTGTTTTGTGCCTTTTGGCTTGTCCGCTGACAGTCGGTTTTCCAGTGGATCAGCCACAGATAAAGAAAACGTTGTTGCATCGGTTTTGACTTTCCAGCTTCCCGGTCGGACCCCGCGTCCCCCGATCAGGCTAAGATGATGATCGTTCCCTGTTGGTCGTTCTGTTGAACCGAAGGCGTTTACAGGCGTAATTTGCCAGCGCGTCCAGGCGCTTGAGGTCGGAATCCGCCCGTTTCTGGCAATCGGGCGCAAAACAATGATGCGTGTGCCGCCACTTTCACAGGCCAGTTGCAGGCGTCTTGCGGTGGTCAGGTCATAGTCGGTGGTTTCAATGATCACGGCACGGACCTGACCGGATTTTGCCACTTCCTCGCAGGTCCAAAGGGCGGTGGCCTGTTGGTCGACCGTCATCATCAACGGTTCTGGTTCAAGCGCCATCATAGGCAGGGACAAGGCATAAAACCCGCCCTGATCCAGTGCGCGACGTTGCCGGATCCAGAAGATGCCCTTGGGCGTCTCTGACGTGGTATTCGGGTCTGTAAGAGTTGCCAGATACCAGGCCAGAAGCGAGGCCGCGCAATCATCATGCCCGCACAACACTTCATGCAAACCAACGGGGGCAAGGCCACCAATACTGATGTGATCGCACAGAAACATCCCGCCAAAGGCGTGCGTAATTACCTCGTCCGTCCGACCGGACAGACAGGAAACCTGTACTTTCCACTGCTGCTCTGCGCGTGCCAGTGCGGCGCGGGCCTGATGAATGCGTCTGTCTGACATGCTTGATTGTTCCTGTTTTGTTCTTTTTATGTGGTCAAAGCGGAACAGGAGTCAAGGCGTATCCAAACAGGTTTTGTATTTGTCTTGTTATGTCTTTGAGTGGAAAGAAAATCTGATCTTTCAAAACCGCGTCAAGCTGAACGCAATAGATTCTAGGTCTGGTTCTAGCTGTGCTTAGGTAATTTCAGACGGCTGGTCAGAAGTTCACCTTGGTCCTTGAGAACCGGGTATGCGGCCGCTGCGACAAGATGGGCATTGATTTGTTTGAGGTCGCGGACGATATCAAGGTGTAAGGAACTGGTTTCGGTGCTGTCCTGACGCCCGGCCTGCAAACGTTCAAAATGTGCACTGATGGTGCGTTCCTCAAGATAGCGGAAGGCTTCTTTTTCTTTGGCAAGTTTGCGCGCCATACGCGGATCTTCATTCATGAAAACCGCCGTTGCAGAGCGTAGATTGTTGCTAAGCCGTTCAAGCATATCAAGCAACTCACGTTGTCCGTCGGGTGAAAAGCTCAATCCGCGTTTGATTCGTTTGTTGGTCAGGTTCACCAGATCACGCTCAATGACATCACCGGCTTGTTCAAGATTAGTGGCAAAAGTCAGGATTTCACGCATGCGGCGATGATCGCGTTCATCGAATTTACGCACATCAAGCGAGGTCAGATATTCTTTGATCGCGGTATTTAGATGATCAAGAATATCATCCATCTGTCGGGTTTGAGCGGCGCGTTTGCGATCCCCGTTTTGAAGGGCATCTTCCACCCCGCCCAGCATCTGCTGGAGTGTATCAGACATCCGCATGGCTTCGCGGGCGGCAACCGCAATTGCTATTGGCGGAGACGTTCTTGCATCGGCATCGAGGTAAACCGGTTTGGCCGGGTTGCTGTCATCATTGCGTACGGGCAACCAGCGGCATAGTAGTCGGGCATAAACGGGCAGAATGGGTAAAAACAGCAAAGCCATCCCAAGATTAAAAACAAGATGAAAGGCTGCTACGGCCTGTGCCGGATCAGGAACGAGCAGGCTGATATAGCCGGTTACAGGCTCCAAAACAGCAAGGGCCATCACACATCCCGCGACCCGCCCCAGCAAATTGCCAAGAGGCAAGCGCCGAGAGGCCGGGTCACTGGTGCTGCCGCCCTCAAGCCAGGGGTTGACTGCGGTGCCAAGGTTGGCACCCAGAACCAATGCCATGCAAGCCTCAAGCGGAACAATACCAGCGGTGGCAAAAGACATAATGATCAGGACCGTGGCGACACTGGAATGAGCAAGCCAAGTCAGAATCGCTGCCAGCAAGACATTTAAAACCGGGGCGACGGTAATGGCTCCAAGGACCGCACGCAATTCAGGGGCATTGGCATAGGGTAGAATGGCACCATGCACCAGATGAAGCGATAGCAGCATCAGACCAAGACCAATACCCACCCGGCCAAGGTCACGGGTTCGCGTCACACCGCCTTGACGGAACATCAAAACACCAATCAGAACAAACACCGGGGCGATCTGGGTGATGTCAAATGACATAACCTGGACGATCAAGGTGGTGCCGACATTGGCGCCAAGCATGATTGCAAGGGCGGTAACCAGGCTGATCAGGCCTTCTGAGGTAAAAGTCGTCGCCATAAGCCCGGTGGCTGTGCTGCTTTGCAGGGCCGATGTCACACCGATACCGGCGATAAACGCCTTGAAACGGTTGCCCAGTGTTGCGGCAAGCAGTTTGCGAAGTTCAGGGCCATAGGCGCGCTGAATGCCTGTTTGCACCATGTGAAGGCCCCAAAGGAGAAGGGCGACCATTCCTGCAATTTCAAGCAGCTTCAGCGATATTTCCATTCGGATACCTGATCTTTCACGCCGTGTGATCTTGAGTGGAACGAAACTTGGGTCCTACCCCTGGGTTAATGGTTTATAGATGTTATGCGCGCGTGCTTTATGCAAAGCGGGACGAGATTTTTACCGTATAGACCATCAATTGAACTTTAAAAATGTTCATATGAACATACTATCTTGTCCAAAAAAGGCAAGGAATGCAAAAAGCCCCGGCGAGATGCCAGGGCTTTGAGGTGATGCTTCATCCGGTAAGAATACCGCAGGTGAAATCGTCAGATTTCCGGGAACCAAGCCCCCAGAACACCGAATTCTTCAAGTTTGGCGACGATGATCTCGGCGGCTTCTTCGGCGGTCTGATCAGCGGTGCTGACCACGATCTCGGCATTTTCGGGCCGTTCATAGGGGCTATCAATCCCGGTGAAGTTCGCGATTTCACCGGCACGGGCCTTTTTATAAAGGCCCTTCACATCGCGCTGTTCGCAGACTTCAAGCGGGGTGTCGATAAATACCTCGATAAACTCGCCTTCTTCAACAAGACTACGCGCCAGTTGGCGTTCGCTTTTGAACGGCGAGATAAAGGACACCAGCGTGATCACACCGGCATCAACAAACAGCTTGGCAGTTTCACCAACACGGCGGATGTTTTCCACGCGGTCCGCATCGGTAAAGCCAAGATCCTTGTTCAGGCCATGACGGACATTGTCGCCATCAAGGGTATAGGTGTGCTTGCCCATGGCATGGAGCTTTTTCTCGACCAGGTTGGCAACGGTGGATTTGCCCGCCCCCGACAGGCCGGTGAACCACAGAATGGCCGATTTTTGACCTTTCTGATAGGCCCGCGCCTGTTTGTTGATGTCCATTTCCTGCCATTTGATATTGGTCGCACGGCGCAGGGAATGGTTGATCATACCGGCCCCAACAGTGGCGTTGGTGTAGCGGTCAATGATGATAAAACGGCCCGAATGACGGTTTTCGTCATAGGGATCAAAGGCCAAAGCTTTATCGGCAGAAATATTGGCAATGCCGACTTCGTTCAGCTCAAGCGTTTTGCCCGGTTCATGTTCAAGCGTGTTTACATTGACCTTGTATTTAAGGTCGCTGATTTGCGCATTGGCAACCTGTGTCCCCATCTTGATCAGATAGGGACGGCCAGGCAGAAGATGATCTTCATGCATCCAGATGATGCGCGCTTCGAACTGATCGGCGAAGTCCGGCTTGGCATCGGATGCAGCCAAAACATCACCACGCGAAATGTCGATTTCATCTTCAAGGGTCAGGGTGATCGCCTGACCGGCAATGGCAACATCCAGGTTTCCGTCAAAGGTGACGATGTCCTTGACCTTGCTGGTCTGGCCTGATGCGGTAACGATAATCTCGTCACCTGGTTTGACGCGGCCCGATGAAATGGTGCCGGAAAAGCCTCGGAAATCAAGGTTTGGGCGGTTCACCCACTGGACCGGCAGGCGGAACGGCTTTTCAATCGCGTCCTGTTCGACCTGTACATCTTCCAGATGTGCCAGCAACGTCGGACCGGAATACCAGGGCGTATTCGCACTGGGCGCAATCATGTTGTCACCACGCAAGGCCGAAAGCGGGATCGCGGTGATCGAGCTATAGTTCAGCTGTTCGGCGAATTGCTGATACTCGGCAACAATGGCATCAAATTTCGACTGGTCGTAGTCGATCAGGTCCATCTTGTTGACGGCCAGCACCACATGCTTGATGCCCAAAAGCGATGTGATGAAGCTGTGACGGCGGGTCTGCGTTAAAATCCCTTTGCGGGCATCAATCAGGATGACAGCAACATCGGCAGTCGAAGCACCGGTCGCCATGTTACGGGTATATTGTTCATGGCCGGGGGTATCGGCGACGATGAATTTGCGCTTGTCGGTCGAGAAGAAGCGATAGGCGACATCAATGGTGATGCCCTGTTCGCGTTCGGCCTGCAAACCATCGAGCAGCAAGGCGAAATCAATCTCGCCGCCCTGGGTGCCGACCTTGCGGCTATCTGATTCAAGGGCGGCCAGCTGATCTTCAAAGATCAGTTTGGAATCCCAAAGCAGACGCCCGATCAGGGTCGACTTACCGTCATCCACGCTGCCGCAGGTAATGAAACGCAGAAGGCTTTTTTCTTCCTGAGACTTCAGGTAGCCGAGAATGTCATCAGCAATCAGGTCGGATTGGTGCGCCATAAGAGCATGCTTCCCTTAATTAGACCCATTTTGCCAGCTCAGTCTTTCAACTGGCAAAGAGAAGTCCGCAGGGCGTAATGGGGTTACGGACAAGGATTTCGATGCGGCCAGTTGAAAGACTGTGCTGGCCCGGAGGGTTTTCTTTTGGCGGCGGTTTGCGGCGTTACACCGTTTGCCCGATGCGCCGCATCGCGCTACACGGCGTGCCTTGCAACCCGTCACGCCAAAAGAAAACAAAATGCGTCTAATTAAGGGAAGCATGCTCTAAAAATATCCTTCCTGCTTCTTCTTCTCCATCGACCCGGCCTGGTCGTGGTCGATCATGCGGCCCTGACGTTCGCTTGAGCGGGTCAGAAGCATTTCCTGAATGATGTCGGGCAGGGTGGCTGCCTCGGACTCAACGGCCCCGGTCAGGGGATAGCAGCCAAGGGTTCTGAAACGCACCGATTTCATTTCCGGTGTTTCGCCCGGGTTCAGCGGCATGCGGTCGTCATCGACCATGATCAGCATACCATCGCGTTCGACCACCGGACGTTTGGCGGAGTAATACAGCGGCACGATCGGGATCTGTTCGAGATAGATATATTGCCAGATATCAAGCTCGGTCCAGTTCGAGATCGGGAAAGCACGGATGCTTTCGCCCTTGTTGATCCGGGCGTTATAGATATCCCACAGTTCCGGACGCTGGTTTTTCGGATCCCAACGATGGGTTTCGGTGCGGAACGAAAAGACGCGTTCCTTGGCACGTGCCTTTTCCTCGTCACGCCGCGCACCGCCAAAGGCCGCATCGAACTTGTATTTGTTCAGCGCCTGTTTAAGCGATTCCGTCTTCATGACATCGGTATGCAGGCTTGATCCATGGGTAAACGGACCGATGCCCTGTTTCACACCTTCTTCATTAATATGTACAATCAGATCAAAGCCATATTTGGCAGCCATCCGGTCACGAAATTCGATCATTTCGCGGAATTTCCAGGTGGTGTCGACATGCATCAACGGAAAGGGCGGTGGGGCCGGGTAAAACGCCTTGCGTGCCAGATGCAGCAGCACTGACGAATCCTTGCCGATGGAATAAAGCATCACCGGACGTTCAAATGATGCCGCCACCTCGCGGATGATGTGGATGCTCTCTGCCTCAAGTTGGCGGAGATGGGTCAGATTAGGCTGCATTCTCTTTCCTGCCGATCAATCATAACTGTGGCAATCAACACAAAATATTGTGTTTATAAAATTATTTCACTTAGCTTTGACGGGTAATATGAAATGCCCCGCAGTGCAAGTGTGATTTCAATTTTTACACAAAAAAACGTAGTCGAATTTTATTCAACAGTTGCTGCTTGTTTAATATGTCGTGTTCGATAGGGCAAGAATATTCATGGCAGAAGCGATAAAGCGGTTTGCATTTCTGTGGTGCAGCCATGCGAATAGATCAGATGTTGCTACTATGGGCTTTATTTCGCATTCCGGAATTATGCCGAAAAGGCGAATTTGGGGTAATTTTATTTCAATTTTAATCCTACTATTGGAAATAACTTGATTTTATCGGGTGTGAGAGGGCATTTAAAGGACATAAATACTGACCTAATTGGGTGTTTGAAATGTCTGTAAGCTGGAATGATCTGATTGCGCGTGATGCGCGGGTGCTGGTGGCCTCCGAAATTCGTGATTTGTTGAAACTGGCCGAGCGCCCGGAAGTCATTTCCTTTGCTGGTGGCGTGCCGGACCCTGATCTGTTTCCGATCGATACCTTTCGCGATATATATGGCGCGATGATGGATTGTGATGCGCAGGCACGTCGCAGCTTGCAATATTCGGTCAGTGAGGGTTTGCCCGCCTTGCGCCAATGGATTGTTGATGATCTGGCCAACCAGGGGGCGACGCGTACAATTGACAATGTCCTGATCACCAATGGTGCCCAGCAAGGGCTTGATATTCTTGCCCGCTTGTTACTGGAAGAAGGGCGCGATCTGATCGTTGAAAAACCAAGCTATCTTGGCGCGATGCAGGCTTTTTCGACCCGATTTCCAAATTATGTCGGTGTCGATGCCGATGAAGATGGCCCGGTATTAAACCAGCTTGAAGCCGCTTTCGCCAAGGGAGCTCGTGTGGCTTATGTCGCCCCGGATTTCCAGAACCCGACGGGGCGTTCCTGGTCGGTTGCGCGGCGCAAGGCTGTGCTGGAAATGGCGCGGCGTTATGGTGCGGTTCTGCTTGAAGATGCCGCCTATAGCAAGCTTTCCTATAACGGGGCTGAAAGCCTGCCGTCGCTTCTTAGCCTTGATGGAGAAGGCAGCGATCCAGCGTTGGGCAATGTCATCCAGTTGGGCACATTTTCAAAAACACTCGCCCCGGCTTTGCGTATCGGTTGGGTCTGTGCGCCGCGCCCGGTGATCGACAAGCTGGTTCTGATGATGCAGGCCGGAAACCTGCATGTTTCGACAGTCAATCAGGAAACAGCATTACGGGCGGCCAAAAAACTGTTCCCGGGCCATCTTGAAAAGCTGCGCAAATCCTATCGCGCCAAGCGGGATGTCATGCTGCAAACCCTGACCGATACCATGCCCAAGGGGGTATCTTGGACAAAGCCCGAAGGTGGCATGTTTGTCTGGCTGACCCTGCCAGCGCATATCAATGCCCGTCAGTTGCTTGAAGAGGCGCTTGACGATATTCACGTCGCTTTCGTGCCCGGTCAGGCCTTCTTTACCGATGGTAGTGGGGCGAATACCGCACGGTTGAGTTTCTCGACAGAGAAGGCAGACCGGATCAAAGACGGGATTACCCGATTGGCCGAACTGATACGGCGCAAAGACAACCAGTAAGCGGAATATAAAAGACCCGGCAGCAGGTGGGGGATATGCTGCCGGGTCAAGTACCTGCCGGCAAGATGGCAGGTCATGGAGAAGGTGGCTTGCCTTTGCGGGGGTGTCAGCCTTGCCCCATCAGGGCACGCAGCAACAATGATGCCGCGCCAAGCACGACAACCCCGCCAATATACAGGCCGACAAACCACAGCCATTTACGGGCTTTTGGTGATTTGAAACGGGTCATTAGTGATACCCCTCATCCCCGGTTTTGCCGCGAAATACCCAATAGGCATAGGCGGTGTAGGCCAGGATAATCGGCAGCAGGATCGCAGCCCCCACCAACATGAAGGCAAGACTGTTTTCCGGTGCAGCTGCGTCGCGGAAGGTGATCATTGGCGGAACGATATTTGGATAAAGTGTGATCCCAAAGCCGAGATAACACAGGAAGAAAATGCCAAGCGTAATCCCGAAAACGGTTTTTTCCCGATGTGACACTGCATGCCATAACCAGAACAGCAAACCGACCGTCACAACAGGGATCGGGGCAAGATACAGCAAGTTTGGCAGTTCAAACCACCGCTGGGCATAGCCCGGATTGACATAGGTGGTCATGAGCGACACCACACCAAGATTGGCAGCCATCCAGATCACCGCCGGTTTGGCAAGGCGGCGCAGATTGCCCTGAAAGTCGCCTTCCATCTTCATGATCAACCAGCCCGTACCGAGCAGGGCATAGCCGACAACAACCGCCGAAGCACAGAAGATTGAAAACGGACTTAGCCAATCGAATGGGCCTCCGACAAAGCGGCCGTTTTCAACGGCAATGCCTTCGATAAAACCGCCCAGCATCGCGCCCTGCATGGCGGCTGCAATGATCGATCCGGCCGAAAAGGCAAAGTCCCAGTGTTTTTGATGGTTCTGGCTTTTAAACCGGAATTCAAATGCTACCCCACGGAACACAAGGGCAAGCAACATGGTAAAGACCGGAATATAAAAGGCCGTCATCAGTAACGAATAGGCCAGCGGGAAGGCCGCATAAAGGCCACCCCCGCCAAGGATCAGCCAGGTTTCGTTGCCATCCCACACCGGGGCGACGGTATTCATCATCCGTCCGCGTTTTGCCGGATCCTTGATGAAGGGAAAAAGAATGCCGATACCAAGGTCAAAGCCATCAAGCGTGACATAGGAAAAGACGGCAACCGCGATCAGCAGAACCCAGATCAGTTGATAGTCCATGATCATTCTCCTGCGACTGGGGGATGTGCTGCGGTGGATTGACGACCACCGGCGCGCAAGATTTCAGTTTCGTCGGGAACGTGGGCCGCACGCGGGTCCTTGACCATGGCGCGCAGGATATAGGCCGTACCAACCCCGAACACGATGGCGTAGACCACGACAAAGGCGATCAGCGATCCTGCAATGGCGGTTGGGGCCACCGGTGATCCGGCTTCTGATGTGCGCATCAGGCCATAGACCACCCATGGCTGGCGCCCGACTTCGGTTGTAAACCAGCCTGCCAGAATGGCAACAAAGCCACTTGGCCCCATCAAAAGGGCAAAACGATGCAGATAGCTGCAGTTATATAACTTGCCACGGAACCGTGCGACCAAGCTGGCAATGCCCAGAAGCGCCATCAAAACACCCAGTCCGACCATGATGCGGAAAGTCCAGAATACGATCAAAGCATTCGGGCGATCTTCGGGGGCAAAGTCCTTAAGCCCCGTAATCTTGCCATCCCATTCATGGGTCAGGATCATCGAACCCAGCTTGGGAATTTCGACCGCGTATTTGGTTTCCTCTTGCTCCATATCGGGGATGCCGAACAGGATCAAAGGCGCCCCTTCACGGGTTTCAAAATGCCCTTCCATCGCGGCCACTTTGGCTGGCTGATGTTCAAGGGTATTAAGCCCGTGCAAATCGCCGGCGAAAATCTGGATGGGGCCAAGGATGGCCGCCATCCACATCGCCATGGAAAACATGATTTTCGCCGCACGGTTTTCGCGATCACGCATCAGATGCCATGCGCCAACCGCGCCAACCACAAGGGCCGTGGTCAGATAGGCAGCCAGCACCATATGCACTAGCCGATACGGGAAGCTCGGATTGAAAATCGCATCGATCCAGCTTGAAACAACCGCCCGGCCATTTTCAATCACATAGCCATCTGGGGTTTGCATCCAGCTATTGGCCGACAAAATCCAGAAGGCCGAAAACAGCGTGCCAACCGCGACCATGGTGGTGGCGGTAAAGTGCAGTTTTGGCCCAACTCGGTTCAGGCCAAACAACATGATGCCCAGGAACCCGGCCTCGAGGAAGAAGGCACTTAAAACCTCATAAGCCAGAAGCGGGCCGATCACACCGCCGGTAAATTCGGAAAACGGTCCCCAGTTCGTGCCAAACTGATAGGACATCACAATCCCGGATACGACGCCCATGCCAAAGGCCAGGGCAAAGATTTTCATCCAGAATTTGTAAAGCGAAAGATAGGTCTCGTCCTTGGTACGCAGCCACAGGGCTTCGAGCACAAACAGGAAACTGGCCAGTCCGATGGTAAAGGACGGGAAGATAATGTGGAACGAGACGGTAAAGGCAAACTGTATGCGCGCCAATAATTCTGCATCAAGCATTGGCAGGGTCCTCTAAGGTGGCAAAGCCTCTGGACAACTCTGCATCTTCCGCGATCGGAAGTGCCCTTTGACGGATGCATGTGTCGGTTTTGCATGGCGCATGCACAGGTTGCCCTGTCAGAATGACCATTAAAACCGGCACCAAAATGCTGCATTGCGAATGCGCAATTTACACTTGGAATATTTTTAAATTTGAAGGGGCGATCTAGCTGTCCAGGCCAGAAAGGCACAGCTTCTCAAGGGCCAGCGAACTTTGCGTTTGCTGGCGTTCCTTGTGACGCAGGACCATGAATTTACGGGGCGGGATCGGGAAGTTGGCGCGTGCAAGGCGGCCTTGGGCGATCAGCGAACTTACCGCGAATTGCGAAACGGCGGTGGCGGCGGTGCCGTTCTCAACAGCAGTAATAACCGCCTCGTTACTCGGAAGGATAAGGGCGGTGCGAAGGCGTGCGGGATCAATGCCCTGATCGCGAAGGGCGCTTTCGAATTCCGATCTGGTGCCCGAACCCGCTTCGCGCAGGATCCAACTGGTCTGGGTGACAAGCGCCTGCGGGCTTAGCGCCCGGCCATTGGCCCAAGGATGTTTGGGGGCAACGACAATCACCAGGGCATCTTCGGCAACTTCGCGTTTGGCAAGGGCCGGTTCATCAATGTCGCCTTCGATAAAGCCGATATCAGCGGCCCCACCGCGTACAGCATCGGATACGGTTTTGGTGTTGCCAATCGTCAGGCGGATTTCGATGCCGGGATACTGATCATGGAATTTCATCAGGAACGGTGGCAACCAGTAACTGGCAATCGTCTGACTGGCATAAACATTAAGCTCCCCTCGCTGCATGCCGCCGAGTTCGGCAAGAGTTAGTTCGGCAGCGCGTGCCCTTGTCAGCGTTGATTTGGCTTCATCAAGGAACAATCGCCCGGTCTGGGTCAGCTCAATCCGCCGTCCCACCCTGTTAAACAGCGCCACACCATAAAAACCTTCAAGATTCTTGACGGCTGAACTGACTGCCGATGGCGTCAGGCCGATTGCCTCGGCCGCGCGGGTCAGATGTTCACGTTCAGCGACCGCGACAAAGATCTGAAGCTGTTCAAGTGTCATCATGGTGACGGCATATTCCAATTTGCTTTGGCGTCTTTCTCGCGCAGGCGGGAAACTCTCAAGCTTCGGGTTCGAGATTCCGGCTCGGCGCGATGCGCCGTCCGGAATGACGGAGGAGTGTCCTGATAAGTCACACCTTAATTATTCAATTTAATCGAATGAAATATGTATTTTTATTCGATGGAAGTAAATGGTTTGGCATGAGATTTTTTGCCTGTCACCAAAGAACAGGAAAATCATGTTTTTGAACGCCCGCCTCAAATCAATCTTGCCCGGACTTGCCGTAACCCTTCTGGTCGCGCTTGCTGCTGCCTTGGCCGAGCATGGCGAACGCATCTTGTTTGGCCGTGGCTGGGTGGAAAGTCTGGTCTTTGCCATTCTGATCGGGGTGGTGGTGCGCTCGATATTCGGGCTTGCGCCACGTTATCTGGAAGGTGTCAGGTTTTGCGCCAAAACAATGCTTGAAATTGCCATAGTGTTGCTGGGGGCATCAATTAGTGCACAGGCCATCGGGGCCGCAGGTGGTGGATTGATTGCCGCGATCATTGCCGTGGTATGTGTCAGTCTGTTTGCCAGTTATCACATAGGTCGCGCACTTGGTCTTTCCAATCATCTTTCGATGCTGGTTGCGTGCGGCAATTCGATTTGCGGCAATTCGGCGATTGCCGCAACCGCGCCTGTGATTGATGCGCGCTCTGATGATGTGGCAGCCTCGATCTCGTTTACTGCCGTTCTTGGTGTTCTGTTTGTCTTTGTTCTGCCGATGCTTCATGCAGGCTTTGAATTGTCCGCGAGCCAGTATGGTATTTTTTCAGGGCTTACTGTCTATGCCGTGCCGCAGGTTCTGGCAGCAACGGCACCAGCCGGAACGCTTGCGGTTCAGGTCGGCACATTGGTCAAACTGATCCGGGTTCTGATGCTGGGGCCGGTGATTTTTTCCCTGGCGCTGATCGGGGGGCGGGCACGTGAGACGAAGCTTCCTTTCACGCAGGTCGTGCCTTGGTTCATTATCGGCTTTATCGCGATGATGGGGGCCTGTTCGTTTGATCTGATCCCGGATGTTGCCCTTGAACCGATCCAGACCGCCTCATCATTCCTGACCATCCTTGCCATGGCAGCCCTTGGACTGAGCGTTGATATCCGCAATGTCCTGCATGTTGGCGGTCGTGTCGTGATTGCAGCCCTGTTGTCTTTGACGTTTCTGTGTGGATTGTCCGGGCTTGTTCTTGTGGCGTTGGCTTGATCCGGGGTTTGAAAGATCAATAAAAAAGTGCCCGCTGCCAATTTTGAATGTCAGCGGGCAAGGAGGAAGAAGCTTCGTATTTATGAATTGGGGATCGTCCTTTTTTTTTGGGGGGGGATTCACCCCGGCGCCTATTGGTCGACAGGGGATGCTTCTTCAAAGGTTTTCAGGGCCTGCCATTCATCGTCGCTAAAAATACGTGAGCGGGTCAGGAAGCGTTTGCCTTCGGGGCCTTCAAGCGAAAACATGCCGCCGCGCCCATTGACCACATCAATAACCAACTGGGTGTGGCGCCAATATTCGAACTGCGCGCGTCCGATATAGAACGGGCAGTCTTCGATCTTGCCCAGCAAGACGTCCTGATCGCCGGTTTTGAAGTCTCCGTCCGGGAAGCACATCGGTGCACTGCCATCGCAGCACCCCCCGGACTGATGGAACATCAAAGGTCCGTGGATGCTCTTGAGTTTTCTGATCAGTTCAATTGCCTGATCTGTTGCCGTGACACGGGCGGGGACATTTTCGGATCTGCTCAATGTCGCCTCCTTCTTTGCAAAGGTGACCGGACGCAAGAACCCTCTTGCGCCCGGTTGTAAAGACGATCAGATCAGAAGAAGCCCATCGGTTTCGGGTCATAGGAAACCAGAAGATTCTTGGTTTGCTGATAATGGTTCAGCATCATCTTGTGGTTTTCGCGACCGATGCCCGACTGTTTGTAGCCGCCAAAAGCCGCATGTGCCGGATAGAGGTGATAGCAGTTGGTCCAGACACGACCGGCCTTGATTTCGCGGCCAAAGCGGTACGAACGGTTGGCATCGCGTGTCCAGACACCTGCACCAAGGCCATAAAGCGTGTCATTGGCAATATGAAGGGCCTCAGCATCATCCTTGAAGGTCGTGGCCGAAACGACCGGGCCAAAGATTTCCTCTTGGAAAATCCGCATCCGGTTGTGACCTTTGAAGATGGTCGGCTGGATATAGAAACCATCCGACAGGTCACCGCCCAGATCGGCCTTGTCGCCGCCGCAAAGGACCTCGGCACCTTCCTGTTTGCCGATATCCAGATAGGACATGATTTTTTCCATCTGCTCGTTTGATGCCTGTGCACCCATCATGGTGTCGGTATCAAGCGGGTTGCCCTGTTTGATGTTGGCAATCCGCGACAGAACGCCATCCATGAATTTGTCATAGATGCTTTCCTGAATAATCGCGCGCGACGGGCAGGTGCAAACTTCACCCTGATTAAGCGCAAACATTGCCAAGCCTTCGGCGGCTTTCTGGCGGAAATCATCATCTGCTGCCATGACATCTTCAAAGAAGATGTTTGGTGATTTACCGCCCAGCTCCAAGGTGACCGGAATGATGTTTTCCGATGCGTATTGCATGATCAGGCGGCCGGTGGTGGTTTCACCAGTGAAGGCGACCTTGGCGACACGGTTGCTTTGTGCCAATGGCTTGCCGGCTTCTACGCCAAAGCCCTGCACAACGTTGACCACACCCGCCGGGATCAGGTCGGAAATCAGTTCCAGAAGAACACAAATCGATGCCGGGGTTTGTTCGGCCGGTTTCAGAACCACGCAGTTACCCGCAGCAAGTGCCGGGGCAAGCTTCCAGACGGCCATCAGGATCGGGAAGTTCCACGGGATGATTTGACCAACGACGCCAAGCGGTTCGTGGAAGTGATAGGCAACCGTGTTGTCATCAATCTCGCCAAGGGATCCTTCCTGTGCACGGATGGCGCCTGCGAAATAGCGGAAATGGTCGATGGCCAATGGAATGTCCGCGGCAAGCGTTTCACGCACGGCCTTGCCGTTATCCCATGTTTCGGCGACCGCCAGCATTTCAAGATTGGCTTCCATGCGGTCCGCAATCTTGTTGAGCATGTTGGCGCGTTCCGTGACCGAGGTCTTGCCCCATGCCGGGAAGGCGGCATGGGCGGCATCAAGTGCCTTTTCAATATCTTCGCTGGATGATCGGGCGACTTCGCAGAACGGCTTGCCATTTACCGGCGAGACATTTTCAAAATACTGACCTTTTGCAGGGGCAACCCATTCACCGCCGATGAAGTTCTCATAGCGGGATTTGAAGCTGACATTGCTACCTGTGTCATTTGGATTCTTATAGATCATTTGGGTTCCTCCGAGATTATGGGCGATTTGTCGCCCGCATTTTTGATTGTGACCCGGCCATACCCGCAAAGGTCATGCCACTTGGCGTATCTGGTGCGGATTGGGCAAAAAGAACCCGTTTCCCAAATAGTTGAAGCTTTCAAATACAAGGCGCTGTTTTGCGCCGTTTGTGCCATTGGGCAGGGTGGTTGGCGCAAAATGTTCCAAAAATGGAACAGTCATGCTCGTCCTGGGTTTCGGGTGCGAAACTGTTTGGTACGGGCGGGTTTAGATGTGTTACGATTGCGTCTGTGATCGGCTGTGGCAAAAGTCACGCACCGGAAAAATCCGGGCCAAAACAATGGCAAAAACACCGACACAAGGGAGATAGCGTCTATGTCAGGAAACCTTCCCGGCGGACGGATAGAAGCAGCCCTGCAGCTGAGCGGCGGGGCGCAAAATCGTGCGGTGCTTGAAAGCTGGCAACGGTGTGAACAACGCTTTGGTCTGGCTCATGACACCCTGCGCCGTCCCGAAGTTATACCCGAAAGTCAGACCCGACGGTTGCGCGACCGTAACGGGCGGCTGTATCACCATGCCCATGATCTTGTGCGTACGCTGTATCGCAAGATTGATGCTTCGGGCTATGCGGTATTTTTGACCGATAATAGCGGCGTGATTCTTGATAGCGTCGCCGCCCAGTCGCTTTTGCCATCGTTTCGCACCAACGGTCTTTTGCCCGGTGCTGTCTGGAGCGAAGAGCGCGAAGGTACGAACGGCATTGGCACATGTATTGTTGAAGGCCGACCGATCACCATCCACAAGGATGAACATTTCCTGGCCCAGCATTCGGTTCTGACCTGTACAGCAGCCCCCGTGTTCGACCCCGACGGCAAGGTTTGTTCTGTCCTTGATGTGTCGGCTGTGCGCGAAGATATCAAACGCCCCGATTGCCTGCGGGTGCGCGGTATGGTGGCTGATTATGCCGAGGCACTTGAACGTATCCTGTTCTTTGATGAACGGGCAGGGGACGTGATTTTGCATCTTCATCCCGAAGCACGTCATGTCGGGTCAACCCGCGATGCAATGATTTCGATTGCATCTGATGGCACAATCAGCGGGGCGACATCGACCGCGCGGCGCATTCTGGCAGCATGCGATCATTCCACCGATATCGCCGATATGTTCGAGATGGATGTCGAAAATCTGATTGCCAAACTGGCAAATCCGGACGCGCAGGAGGTATCGGCCACTCCGCTTAATATCGCAGGTGGCGGGGTGCTTTTTGGCAGTGTCACCATCCCGCAACGCATGCGCCGTCGCTATGTCGGGGGCTCGACACCGGTTGCGCGTAAGGCGCAGGCGCTTCCTGCGCGACGCACAGCAGATATTCCTGATCAGGACGCAGCCCTTCGGCGCATTTTTGAAATCGGAACACGCCTTCATGCGCGCGATATCAACGTTCTGATGTCAGGCGAAACCGGCAGCGGCAAGGAATATCTGGCGCGCCATATTCATGAAGCCACCCTTGGTAAATCAAAGGCCTTTGTTGCGATCAACTGCGCCGCTTTGCCAGAAGGTTTGATTGAAAACGAACTGTTTGGCCATGCCGGTGGCGCCTTTACTGGCGCAGCACGTGATGGTTTTGGTGGCCGCATCCGCGAGGCCAATGGCGGTACGCTGTTTCTTGATGAAATCGGTGATATGCCGCTTGCTGCCCAAGGCCGATTACTCCGCGTGCTTGAAAGCCGCACGGTGGAGCCACTTGGCAGTACCAAGTCTGTCCCTGTTGATTTCCGTTTGATTTGTGCCAGCAATGTCGACCTTAACCGTGCGGTGGTCGAAGGTAAATTCCGCGAAGACCTGCTTTATCGCATCAAGGGCGCGCGGCTTGCGGTGCCGCCGTTACGTGAACGCAGTGATCTGGTTGATCTGATCGGGCGGCTATTGGCGGTGTTGTCTGATGAATATGTCGCATGCAGTGATGATGCTCTGGCCCTTTTGACCCGACACCGCTGGCCGGGCAATGTGCGCGAGCTGATCAATGTTTTGCAATATGCTGCGGTCTTTGCCGAGGGCGGCGTGATTGAACGTCATCATCTGCCCGATGATTTTTATGCCGTGCAAAATGATGAAACGTCATCCCCGTGTCAGACCATTGCACGTGCAGAGGCCGATGCATTGCGCCAGCTTCTTGAAGAACAGCAATGGCACATCAGCAATACCGCCAAGGCGCTCGGCATCGGGCGCAATACGCTTTATCGCCGCATGGCACGGCTCGGGATTGAACGGCGTTAGAAAAAAGACCTCAGGTCCTGGGCTTGGGCAGATTTTGCGAATGTTTTCATTGTAGGGCGCGCTGTTATTGTTTTATGTAAGGCAGGGCTTTACAGGATATTTTCATGTGTGGAATTGCCGGGTTATGGCTGTCTGAACAGGCTGATGCAACGGGCTTGGGTGATCGTGTGTCGCGCATGAATGATGCGTTGTATCACCGTGGACCGGATGGCGGAGATGTCTGGGTTGATAATGATAATGGACTGGCTCTTGGTCAGCGCCGCCTTGCGATCATTGATCTTTCCGATGCCGGCAAACAGCCGATGCATTCCGCCAATGGCCGTTATGTCATGGTCTATAATGGCGAGATCTATAACGCCCCGGAACTGCGTGAAAAGCTTGCCTCGGCCAATATCACGTGGCGCGGCCATTCCGATACCGAAGTCATCCTTGAATGCATTGCTCATTGGGGCCTGCGCGATACCATAAAACGCCTGATTGGCATGTTTGCCATCGCGCTTTGGGATCGACAGAAAAAGAAGCTTTTCCTTGTTCGTGATCGCCTGGGCATCAAGCCGCTTTATTGGTCGCGCTATGATGGCCATATCGGTTTTGCGTCCGAGGTCAAGGGATTACTGGCGGGTGATGCGATCTCGCGCGAGGTCAATCAGACCGGCCTTGATGCCTATTTGCGTTTTGGCTATGTGCCATCGGGGCTTTCGATCTATGCTCATGCCAAGATGCTCAAGCCCGGTCATATCCTTGAAATTTCATCGCATGATCAGGCGACGGAAAATGCCTATTGGTCGGTCGAGGATGCGGTGCTGAATGGGCAGACCCATGCCTGGAGCGGTGATGACCAAAGTGCGATTGATGCGCTTGAAGATTTGCTGCGTGATGCGGTGCAACGCCGCATGGTGGCCGATGTGCCGTTGGGCGCGTTTTTATCGGGCGGGATTGATTCGTCAACCGTCGTTGCCCTGATGCAATCGGTGTCAGACCGGCCGGTCAAAACATTCTCGGTGGGTTTCGAGGACGAGGCCTTTAACGAGGCTGCCTTTGCCGGTGAAGTCGCCAAGCACCTTAAAACCGACCATACCGAGCTTTATGTCACGCCAAAGGATGCGCTTGATCTGGTGCCGAAGCTTTCGGAAACCTATGACGAGCCGTTCTTTGACAGTTCTGCCATTCCGACCTATCTGATTTCGGCGCTGACCCGCAAGCACGTCACCGTGGCCCTTTCGGGCGATGGCGGTGATGAAACGTTCGGGGGCTATAACCGCTATTTGTGGGCCAAGAAGCTCAGCTCGGCTGCTGGGAACATTCCGTTCGGTGGGGTATTGGTGTCTCGTGCCCTGACTATGCTGTCGCCAGCGCAGTGGGATAATCTTGTCGGGATGATACCGGGTAAAAAATCGACCGGTGCGATTGGCGACAAGATCCACAAGACGGCACCGCTTTTGGCAATCGGTGATGATATTGATCGCTATCATGCATTGTTGTCGCTGTTTGATCCCGACAAGCTGCGCGGCAATCATGCATCGACCAAGAAATTCCGCGTACCGGGCGAAAAGTTCTGTCGCAACCGTCATCTTGATTGCGTGTCCGCCATGCAGGCCATGGATACGATGATGTATATGGTCGATGATGTGCTGACCAAGGTGGATCGGGCATCGATGGCCAATTCGCTTGAAGTGCGTGTGCCGTTTATTGATCACCGGGTGATCGAGTTCGGCTGGCGTTTGCCTGCACGGCTTAAGATGAATGGATCGGTCGGCAAATATGCCCTGCGCCAGATCCTCTATAAATATGTTCCACGTGAACTGATTGATCGGCCCAAGACCGGATTTGGCGTGCCTTTGGCGCAATGGTTGCGCGGGCCGCTTAATGAATGGATGGGGGACCATCTGGCCAATGAAGCGCTTTATTCCGATTTCGGTCTGGACCGCGGTCAGATCGAAAAGATTCGCAAAGAACACATGTCGGGCAAGCGCAACTGGGACAATCAGCTTTGGACGATTGCCATGCTTTCTGATTGGCAGAAACGCTGGCTGGCTTGATCGCGGATCAGCATTTCCCAAACGTTCGACATATTCGATTTTTTTGTGACCCCGTCTGAGCATCAGGCGGGGTTTTCATTTTCGTTCACGAATGAACGTTTTCCTTCCTGTGGTTGATCCGGGTTTGCCACGAGTTAATCGAGTTAATGAAGTATGTGCGTGCAAGTGGTGCATGGCTGTGTCGAATAAATGTCACAATTCGAAACTTGAAAATTTTCGAAAATGAACTATTTTGAGGCTTAACGAGTTTTCCTTCTGTGACGAGAGGCCCCGATGGCTGGCACTTCAAATTACGATCTGATCATTATTGGCGGCGGCATTAACGGAGCCGGGATCGCGCGCGATGCTGCGGGCCGGGGCCTTCGTGTTTTGCTGTGTGAAAAAGATGATCTGGCCAGTGCCACATCGTCGGCAAGCACCAAGCTGATCCACGGGGGCTTACGCTATCTGGAACATTACGAGTTTCGTCTGGTGCGCGAAGCGCTAACCGAACGTGAAGTTCTGCTAGATAACGCGCCACATATCATCTGGCCGTTGCGGTTTGTTTTGCCGCATCGCAAGGATCTGCGCCCGGCCTGGATGATCCGCTTGGGATTATTCCTTTATGATCATCTGGGCGGGCGTAAGAAGCTTCCGGCGTCCGAAGGCATTTCATTTGCCAAGCACGTTTCGGGCGAACCACTGCGTGATGACATGACCAAGGGCTTTGTCTATTCCGATTGCTGGGTTGATGACGCACGGCTTGTTGTTTTGAACGCGATGGATGCCAAATCCCAAGGGGCAGAGATTTTGACCCGGACCGAGTGCGTTGGCGCAAACCGTTCAGGTGATGTTTGGAATGTGACGCTTCGTGATCAGGAAAGCGGTGAAAACCGTATGGTTTCCGGTCGTATGTTGATCAATGCAGCCGGTCCGTGGTGCGCAGATCTGATCAATCCTGAAACGGGTGTGGTCAAATCCGATACCAAGGCCAATATCCGTCTGGTCAAGGGCAGCCATATTGTTGTGCCCAAGATGTTTGATCATGATTATTGCTATATTTTTCAGAATGGTGATGGGCGCATCGTATTTGCCATCCCCTATCAGGAAGATTTCACCCTGATCGGTACCACAGACGTCGATTTCAAAGGGGACCCGGCCAAGGTCAAGATTGAGCAGGACGAGATCGATTATCTTTGCAAACTTGCCAGCGGTTATTTCAAAAAATCCATCACATCAGATGATGTTGTCTGGACCTATTCCGGTGTGCGTCCGCTTTATGCCGGCAATGGCGAAAGCGAGAGTGCATCCAAGGTTTCGCGTGATTATACCCTGAAGCTTGAGGCAAACGGCCATAAGGCGCCAGCCCTTCATGTGTTTGGAGGAAAAATCACCACCTATCGCAAGCTTGCCGAACATGCGCTTCAGATCATCTCGAAGGAACTCGGCGTCAAAGACACCCCCTGGACGGCAAAAGCAACATTGCCGGGGGGCGGTTTCCCCGACGCATCCTATGAAGCGGCATTTGCATCCTATGCGGCGCGTTATGACTGGATGGGCGCAGGGATGCTCAAACGTCTGCTACGTGCCTATGGCACGCGGATCGAGCAGATCATTGGTGATGCCAAGAATGTTGGTGACCTTGGCAAACATTATGGTCATGACTTGTATGAGGCAGAGGTCCGTTATCTGATTGATCACGAATGGGTACGCGACATCAATGACCTGATCTGGCGTCGTTCGAAACTTGGTCTACGTTTGTCAGGTGATCAGGTAGCTGTTCTGACGGAGCGTCTGGCACAGGAAAAGCACGCCCCCAATTCGGTTGCCGCCGAATAAAGAGGTTTCTTTGCCAGCGAACTGTCAGACTTGATCACCGGATAGTTCGCAGTGCCCCCGTCAAACCGGGGTTGTTGATTCTTCTATGCAAACGTTGCGTATTCGGGGGCGGTTTTAAATTCCGATATCGCATATTTCTTGTGCTTATTTCAGGCAGACATTACGCATGGCATAACGTCCTTTCGGATGCAGAGATATTCGTCAGGGCGGGGGCGTCTGCCACCTGACAGTGCGCGCAATCTGCGTTATGGTCGATTTGTTTTCAACTGATTACCTCGATCGGTTCCCTGATGACCGCATTCCTCAAATCCGTCCTTGCAAGTGTGTTTATCCTTCTTCTGGCCATGCCGGCGGCAAGGGCTGCTGAGGGCACAGTGCCTCTTGAAAGCTGGTCGATGTTAGTCGGCTTGGTTGGCGGGCTTGCCTTGTTCCTATACGGGATGGATCATCTTGCCGGGGCGCTCAAGACGCTTGCCGGTGCACGATTGCGCCGTGTGCTGTCGGGCATGACGCGCAATCGCGTGTGGGCGGCGGTTTCCGGTGCGGTGATTACCGGGCTGGTTCAATCATCAAGTGTGACGACGGTCTTGGTGGTCGGTTTTGTGTCCGCCGGTTTGATGCCCTTTGCCCAATCAATCGCAGTAATTATGGGCGCGAATGTGGGCAGTACCCTTACGGCTCAGATTATTGCCTTTCGCGTTGATGCCATTGCACCGCTGTTGATCGCCATCGGCTTTGCCATGACGATGCTTGCCGATCGCAAGCGGTTTACACTGACCGGGAAGGCCATACTGGGCATTGGCATGCTGTTCTTTGGCATGGGCATGATGAGCACCGCCATGGAGCCGCTCCGAAGTTACACGCCTTTCATCAACCTGATGGGACAGATGAGTAACCCGTTTCTGGCCATGCTGGTGTCAGCCGCCTTTACCGCACTTGTTCAATCAAGTGCCGCGACCACGGGCATTGTCATTGTTCTGGCCGGACAGGGGCTGGTGCCGCTTGATAGCGGAATCGCACTTATTTTCGGGGCGAATATCGGAACTTGTGTGACAGCACTTTTGGTGACGATCGGCAAAAACCGTGATGCATTCCGAACGGCTCTTGGTCACATCCTGTTTAACCTGGTCGGGGTTTTGATCTGGCTGCCGTTTATTGATCATCTGGCGAAGCTTGTGGAGTTCATCACCACAGGCCGTACGCCCGGAACCGTTGATATCGCGCGCGAAATTGCCAATGCGCATACGATCTTTAATGTCGCCAATGTTGTCCTGATGATCGGCTTTGTGCCCTGGATTGCGCGGCTTATCGAGAAATTGGTTCCAGCAGAGATCGATACCGAACCCCGCCTTAGCCCTGAACCCAAATATGTCATGATGGATCTGAACGTGGCGCCAGCTGCGGCTTTGGCACTGTTGCACAACGAGGTTGTGCATATGGGGGATGTGGTGGTTGACGTTGTGCGTTGCGGGCGTGAAGGGCTTCGCAGTCCGACACGGGCGAAGCTTAAGAAGCTGGCAGAGCTCGATGACGGGATAGATAGTCTGCAGGACGCAATTGCATTGTTTTCTGCAAAATTGCCGCGCGCCGAACTTTTGCCAGGTGACGTCAACCGGATGCAGAACGAACTCGCCATCAGCAACCACCTTGAAGCGGTTGGTGACCTGATAAGCGAGGAAATGGTCAAGCTGGTCGGAGAGTGGCTTGATATCCGCCATATGCCGTCAGACGAAAGTCGCCAGAAAATGGCAGAACTTTACGAGATTGCCGAAGAATGTCTGAAACAGGCGATGACCGCCTTTTCTGCCGAAGATATCGAAGCTGCCAATCATGTCCTTGACCGCAAAGCAGAATTTACAGCGAAACTTGATACCACGCTTCGCAAGGTCAGTGATGAAATTGGTCCGCGGGATATTGATATTCGTCGCTATCGGATCGAGGTCGCGATGGTTGAACGCATCAATCGTCTGTATGAACGCGCCCGCCGGATCGCGCATGCCTCAATCGCGATCAAAAACAGGGAGCAGCCTGCACCAACAGAGCAAAACGCGGCATCGACCATTGCCGATGCCATGTAAGGCTTGGGACGCTTAGCGATCTGCAGGGGGCGTGTCGATATCTTTTTGCATGACGGTAACATCAAGTGCGCGATAGCCAAGATGGCGATAGAAATCCTGTGTTGCGTGGTTCTCTGAGCGCACCATCAATTGCATGCGCCATACTCCTTGGTCGCGCAGCCAGTTTTCTCCGATCTCCATTAGTCGGCGGCCAAGCCCCGATTTCTGAAAGTTTGGCGCAACAGCCATGTAATAAAGCCAGCCACGATGGCCGTCATGTCCGGCCATGACCGAACCGATGATGTTGTCGTTGTTGTCTTCCCAGACAAAAAGCGTTGCTTCATCCGAACCAAGCGCAAATCGTACATCCCATGCTGGCGGGTTATAGGGGCGATAAAGCCCGGTTTCCTGCCAAAGCTCTGTCAGGGCATCAATATCATCAAGGGTGGCAGTTCTGGGCACAGATTTAATGGAAGGGGGCGTCATGGGGCTTGTCATCATTTGGAGTTGCAAAGAAGCACCACAATGCTTGGATGATTGTCGGGCGTCAAACCCGTTTCCATAATAAACCGATGTATCCAAAACGCAAAACGCCCCCAAGCTTGAGCTTGGAGGCGTTGCGCAGGACCGGGGTATCGATTGGGGGGGGGAAGTCCCCGGTCCTTGGGGGTGGGGAAGGTTTTCAGTGAATTCAGTCGAGCGGGCGACCTGTTACGCTGCTAAGTTCCATTTCACGGACAATGTCACCAGCCTGGTTGGTAACAGTGGCATGATAGGTGCCGCGCGGGGTTTCGCTAACGTCGCCGAGTTTGAGCTCTCCTTTACCAAACCGGATAACCATTGCCTCGGCCAGGATGTGCATCTGCTCGGCGTTGAATTTATTGTCAAAGCGCTCTGCCTTATCCGGGCGCGGCAGGATTTTGCACAAGTTGCGGCGGTTTTCGCGTTCCATGCGGCCGGTTTTGGCATCGAATTTGATGACTTCCACAACGTCGCCCTTCGCATTAACCAGCAGAACATCAATCTTGCCTGGTTCTTCGGCCATCAGTGCGTCACCGGTTTTGAAGTCTACCGTGTGGGTTTTCAAAAGCATTGCGTCAACAAGGGTCCGGGCTTCGGCCG
This sequence comes from Thalassospira sp., assembly GCA_048264285.1. Taxonomy (GTDB): domain Bacteria; phylum Pseudomonadota; class Alphaproteobacteria; order Rhodospirillales; family Thalassospiraceae; genus Thalassospira. The sequence goes on along the minus strand of JBLXDD010000013.1, from coordinate 58,708 downwards.
GCGTCAAAGGAGCAACACGTTCGACAGCTTTGTGATCGTGTTTGTCGTTTTTACGGTGTTCACCGTGGTCACCACGTTTCTGGTCAAACTTTCCTTTGCCGGGGCCGCCTTCAAACATCGACCATTCCGGGCCACAATCCCGATCGCCCGGCGCTGCATAGGCAGCTGCAATCGGGGTGGCGATCATGGTGGTCGCGATCAGTGCAGCGGCAAGTTTGATTACGTTTTTGTGTTTCATCTTTAACCTCATCAGGTTTGTGGGGGATCCGTTCGTTGAGGTCCGTTATCGCTGATGAATGTCGCGAAATGATCCCGGAAAACGGCGAAAATGGTCGCAAGATTTACCAAAATGACGAAATGCGACAATCTGATACAAATTGCCGTTTCTGCGATGGATGCTGACGCGTTAGGTTAGGATCAAGAAGCTACTCAATCTGATTTCAGGATCCCATATGAGCGACCAGCCCCATATCCTTGTTGTTGATGATCACCGTGATATTCGCGATCTGTTGGGTCGCTATCTGCGACAACATGAATATCGTGTCACCTTGGCATCTGACGGGCGTGAATTGCGCAAACTGATGGCAGACGATACGGCACCGGATTTGATCGTGCTTGACCTGATGATGCCAGGTGAAGACGGGCTTAGCCTGTGTCGCTGGTTGCGCGAAAACTATGACGTGCCGGTTGTCATGTTAACGGCCCTTGGCGAGGAAACCGATCGTATCATTGGTCTTGAAATGGGGGCTGATGATTATCTGGCCAAGCCGTTCAATCCGCGTGAATTGCTTGCGCGGATCAAGGCTGTAATGCGTCGGGCACAAAGTCTTCCGGTCGGGCGTAAGGGGCCGCTTCCGGGCGGGCAGGTCCATTTTGATCGATGGATTCTGGATCGTACCCGCCATGAATTGCGTGATTCCAATGATGTGGTTGTGCCGCTCAGCGCAGGCGAATACGGACTGTTATGTGCGTTTGTCGAGCATCCCAACATGGTTCTTAATCGCGATCAGTTGCTTGACCTTACGCGTGGGCGCGAAGCGGTGCCGTTTGACCGCAGCATCGACAATCAAGTCAGTCGTTTGCGCAAGAAAATCGAACAGGATGCCAAGAACCCGACCCTGATCAAAACCGTTTGGGGTGGGGGGTATATGTTTACCTGCGAGGTCAGTGAAAAATGACCAAACGCCGTTTGCTTCATCGTATGTGGCCTAAAAGTTTGACAGCACAGCTGGTCTGTTTGCTGCTTGGTGCGATCATCCTGACGCACATTGTGCTGGGCGTGATGCTGGCAGAGGAACGCCGTGATGCGGTGGAGTCCGAACGGCGTGGCAATGCGCTGATGCGGGTTGCCGCGATTTCGCGCATCCTGACAACAACACCACAGGAAAACTGGAAAGATGTATTGCGCGTGGCGCAATCACCACAAATCCGTTTACGGTTTGTGGCCGAAACCGATGTCAAATCAGATGGCCTTCATGTTTCCGATATTCTGACCCGTCGCCTGAATGAAGCACTGGAACTTGAAACTGGCGTTACCGCCCGAGTGGAAGTGATGTCCGGAGATCAATGCCAAAACAAGCGAAAGGCACTTCGACGTGATAGAGAAATCTATCTGGATGGCCTGAATGACGATCTTGAAGATCGTCGCGGTGATGGCGACAGGGATGATGGCAAACATGGTGATCACCGCGATGATCATCACGATGAAGAACGGCGTGCACCATGGTCTTTGCGCTATCTTGAACGCTTTGATTGCGATATGTCGCCGGTCATGCGTCTTGTCGCGCCGATTACTGTTTCTGGCCCGGATGGCAATGCGCAAACCGGCACACCGGATATCTGGCTTGAAGCCATGATTGGTGGGGGGATGCCGCCACCATGGTTTGTGGCCGACAATCTTTTGCGGGTTGTTGCCTCGGGGCTTGTGATTACAATTATCGCATTTTTCCTAGCCCGGCGGGTTTCGCGATCCTGGAATGCCTTGACGCGCGCAGCCGATCGGGTCGGGCGGGGCGACTATCCTGAACCCGTGCCCGAAACCGGGCCGATCGAAATCAGGCGTGCGACCAAGGCATTTAACCGGATGACAGCCCGTCTTAAGCGTTTTGTCGAAGATCGTACCCGGATGCTTGCCGCGATTTCGCATGATTTGCGCACCCCGATCACATCGTTGCGGTTACGGGCGGAATTTGTTGATGACCCGGAAAATCGCGCACGCATCATCGAGACACTTGATGAAATGGAACAGATGGTCGAAGCGGCGATGGCCTTTGCCCGCGAAGAAACGGCCAATGAGGAAACCCGCAAGATCGACCTCGCTGCACTTGTAGAGTCTGCGGTCGAAGACCTTGCAGAAACCGGTCGACCGATCCGTTTCGTTGGCGAGGTCGACAGCCGTGTCTATCCATGCCGACCACTTTCAATCAAGCGTGCTTTCGGGAATTTGGTATCCAATGCGCTGAGTTTTGGGGACATGGTCGAAGTCACAATCCGCGATGCCGATGATGGCGGGCTGTGGATCGAAATCGCCGATGACGGCCCGGGTATCCCGGTTGATCATCGCGAACAGGTGTTTGAGCCATTCTTTAGAATAGAAGAATCACGCAATCGTGACACGGGTGGAATTGGCCTTGGATTGGCGATCGCGCGCACGGCCATTCGCGCACATGGTGGTGAAATATACCTTGAAGAATCCCAGAAAGGTGGCCTTCTGGCACGAATTTACCTGCCACCGGCACAACCACAATAACAAAGGTTCCAAACGGTTAGAGCGGGGCTGATGTTTATGCTGACAAAAGGTGACAGTTTTTTTGATAGTTAGCACTTGCAATTTATCTGACCAATGGTCATTTGTTGCGGGAAATTCCCCTGTTTCCAAATCAAGAATTGCGAAATTGCGTTGCTGTTCTATTTAGGGTCTGGATTTGGTCCAATAGCAATGTAACAATCAAGCATAAGAACGGACGGAGCGTATCTATGACCAACAACCAGTCTTCTAAGGGGGTGGTAACCGCACTTCCCGGGACCAACAATGCACAGGCAGCACGTGGGTTCGTGCGCTCTGTGAATGACTGGCTGATGGAATGCGCGCTGGATGATACCGACATTGGCGAACTTTTGTCTGGTATGGCCAGCCGTTTGGTTGCGTCGGGAATCCCGGTTGAGCGGGTCATGGTTGCGTTCAAGACCCTGCATCCTCTTTATGAAGGTGTGTCCTATATCTGGACCAAGGAAACCGGGCAGGTCGACCGGACCACCCATATGGTCGAAGGTAGCAAGGGCCGTGACTGGGATGAAAGTCCGATGAAATGGATGCTTGAGAGCGATGTCAGCTTCTTGCGTCGCCATTTGATCGGGCCGAGTGCGGTTGTTGATTTTCCTATTCTTGAAACTTTCCGCCAACAACGCGGTACGGATTACTATGCGTTGATGACGCCTTTCGTGACTGATGCCGACAGTACGCTTAACAGCAACCGCATCTTCATGACTTACCTGACCCGGCGCCCCAGCGGATTTTCCGACGAAGACCTGGCGATCCTGTCTGGCATTCAGCGCCGCTTTGCAGTGTCATGCAAAATGCGCATCAACCACGAAGAAACCCGCACGATCCTTGAAACCTATCTTGGGTCTGATGCCGGACAGCGGGTACGTAATGGCCAGATCAAGCTGGGCGATAGTACGAAGACCCGTGCCGTGATCTGGTTTTCGGATATGCGCAACTCCACAACGGTTGCAACCCATGTCGGTGATGATGCCTTTCTCGGTGAAATGAACGATTTCTTTGGCGCAACCGCCGGTGCCGTGCTCAAGCATGGGGGCCAGGTGCTGCGTTATATCGGGGATGCGACGCTTGCGATCTTTCCGATTGATGATGACGACACCAATCTTGAGACCGCGTGTCATGCTGCTCTCTACGCTGCGGCCGAGGCACAACTGAATATCGATGCGCTGAACGCACGGCGTGAAGAAGCCGGAAAACTGCCGTTTGATTATGGCCTTGGCATGCATGTCGGGGACGTGATCTATGGCAATGTAGGCGTTTCCGAACGTGTCGACTTTACCGTGGTCGGGCAGGCGGCCAACGAGGCGGCCCGGATCGAACAGCTTACCAAACAGCTTGGCAAGCGCGTTTTGGTCAGTTCGACCGTGGCCAGGTTCATATCCTGTCCAACCGCAGAAATGGGCGCCTATGAGCTTCAGGGCACCGGGGTCAGCGTCAAACTTTTCGCCCCGGACTTCTCTGAAGCCTGCCACCGTCTTGAATTGATGCGCGCGGGCTAGGTGTGGTGTTTACCAGAAAGAAAATCTGTTGAGACCCTAACTGGACAATCAGTTTGGTTCATGGCCTAGGCCAGATTGTCGAAATCCTTCACCACGCCACTTGCTGCCTGACCGACGCTGGTGAACGTCTTTTGCGCATCCGCAACCGCCTTGGCGGCGGCTTCTATGATCTTGTCATAAGGATCAGGCTTGTTTTCAGCGAGCATCTTTTGCATCGCGACACCCGTGGTGGCAGATGCCATCGACATGATGTTTCGCATGTAATCGGTTGAATCTTGCACCGCATAGGCTGCTGCCTGGGCGACCTTTTGGTAAGCAACCCCGTTGGCGCCGGGAATAGCCCCGTTCAGAACGGCGTGGTTGGTCGTGCCGACAGCCTGAACGATTTGTGGGTTTAGTGCCGTACTCAGCGGTGGCGTGCCCGGGGGATTGTCAGGGGCAGCCGGATCGGATGAGCTTGCGGCCTTGTTCGCGCCTTCAGCGTTGCTGTCATTTGCGTTGTTTTGATTTTCCGGTGTGTCTTTTCCTGCCCCGTCTGCCTTTGCATCATCTCCCTTGGTATCAGCGGCATTTGCGCCATCTTGTGCCGCGCCCTGATCGTTGTTTTCAGGTTTCGGATCTTCGTTTGGTTTGGTGTCTTCATCTGCCATCGGAAACCTCATTTACAACAGGTCAAATACCGGTTTGGATCATGCGAATGGTGTTTGGTGTTTGGTGTTCGGCAAAACGTGACTTGCTGTTAGCCAGTCTGTCCGCCACCACCTTTGCCGCCACCGCCCATGCCGCCCCCGGAACTGTCCAGAATCATTTTGCAGGCACTAGACGTTACGGCGTTGCCTATTTGCTGCAGGCCGCCCTGCGTCTGCATGGCGTTTTGCATCGACAGACTGATGGAATGGGCCATCGTCTGATACACAAGGCCCATGGCCTGTGCCGGCGCTTCGCCCAGAACCTTGACGTTGTTCTGGGTCACCGCGTCGGTGATTTGTGAATTTACAGGGGTGTTGTCTGCCATTTCACGCCCTCATGTTTGTGACCATTGCCGGGCCTAAAGACCGGCCGGGTCAAGTGCCTAGCGGCGGGTTGCTGCCAAAATTACGAGAAGAGTCAAAAGCGTATCGCTGTTATCAGACCGTCCGAGTTTGGCGGTGGCCTGTGCGCCTGCCATGGTGTTGACGGAATAAAGCTGCATCACGCCCTGATTGGTGGCCGCCTGTGAGCACATTGAAGCCTGTTGCTGGGCCTGAACCGCGTTCTGGAACAGGATCGATGTCGAATGGGCCGCACTTTGATAAATTGCGCCCATCGCATTCGCAGGTGCAGAGCCAAGAACACTGACGGCGCTTTGGGTAACTGCGTCGGTAATCTGACCGTTCAGCGGGGTTGGAATTGCCATGTTATCCTCCGAAAAAGCGGTCGATCTGACCGCATATCTTAAGACGTCGCACGGACGTGGTTGTGATCAAAATAGACGAGCCATCACCCAGCCTGGGCAGTGATCAGCGCGACAAGCTTCGATGTCGACGTATTGACCACCTGTTGCATGTTGCCCTGTGTCAGGGTGGCGTTTTCCATCGCAAGGCCAGTCGCATGTGAATGCGACTGCAAGGCAATGGAAACTGCCTGTGCCGGGCTTTCACCCAGAACCTTGACGTTGGTTTGTGTAACGGCATCGGTGACCTGGGGATTGACGATGTTGCTCATGTGTCGTCCTTTCTCTGTTCACCGTTAAGGTCGCTCTGGCCGCTGGCTGCGCCGTAATCGAACTTTTCCTTGAAGTCCGATCCGTCTCCGAGAAACATCGGGTCGACTTGGCCAAACCACGGATTGTTTTCGATGGCATCGTGGCCATTCGTTTCTTGACCGGAAGATCCTTGCGGATGTGGATCTCCGCCAATCCCGGCAGCAGCCGCAAAAATCTCGCCCGACCCGCCCATGTCAGAGCCGGCGACTATTTGCCCTTCGGGCCCGTCGCCTGCTGTGCGGAAAAAAAATTTGGCTTTTGATCCTGAACCGAAAGGGTGGCCTTGGCGCATTCCATGGTGGTTGCCAGGCTCGCGACCGCCTGTTGCTGTTGTTCATTGACCATATTGGCAAACAGGATGCCTTGTGCCTGTGCCTGCGACAAATAGGATTGCATCGCCCCGATCGCCGGGCCGTTGGCAATGACCGATGTGTTGGTCTGCGTGACGCTATCGGTGATTTGTTCGTCGACTTCGTTCGGGTTGCTCATCGTGGTGATCCTTATTGGTTGCGACGTGCCATCATCTGCACAATGCTTTGAGTCATGGTGGTCATGCCGATCATGGTGTTTTGTTTTTGCGCAGAAACCATGTTCGCCATGAGAATGTTCTGTGACTGTGCTTGCCCAAGCATGGATTGCAGGGCGGCGTAGCCTGGGCCTGCACCCACGGTGGCAACATTGGTCAGGGCGACGCTATCGGTGATTTGATCGGAAACCTCGCACTTATGAAATTCGGATGTGCTGTCAATTCGGGTATTCCGGTTTTTTTTGCCGTCTTGCTCAGGTGGTGCCGATGGCATGTCCGTCTCCTTGGCTGGCGAAAGAGGTGCGTATCGTGATGACGCCGCGCCTTGATGTTTGTGAAAGAAAAAGCCCGGCAAGCGTATGCATGCCGGGCGGGTTTGGCGGCGAAACCATATTCGATGTTAAGACACGGCCGTGCCGGTCGTTGCCTTGAGAGCCGACAACAGGTTAAGCATGTTGTCGGGAACGTCGCTTGCGGCGAGCTTCGAGGTCGCAACAGCCCCTGCCATGGTGTTGACAGAATAGACCTGAATGACGCCCTGATTGGTGGCCGCCTGCGACGAAATGCCCACCTGATGCTGGCTGCTGACGGCGTTCTCATAGAGAATGCCGTGCGAGTGCGCCAGCGACTGGTAAAGCGAGCCCATGGCCATTGCCGGCGCATCACCCATGACCTCGACATTGGCCTGGGTGACAGCGTCGGTAATCATACCATTGACCGGAGTGTTATCAGCCATTGTGTATCTCCTGATTGCCTAAAGAAGTACCGGTCGAAAAGCAAAGCTTGCAACCGGCCCTTTCCGCATGTCTTGCGGTCAGAAAGAAGACGGGGGGCTTTGGGGGTTGTGACGCAGGCCTGTCAAAAACTTGGGTCTTTGAAACAGGGTTGCCAAACCCGAAACAGGCGGTCGCAGACAAATACAACCGCCTGATCGGTGGATGGCCAGGCAGACCGAAAGATTATTGCTTTCGACCGACCGAACCTTAGCCCGCGGTTGCGCGAAGCGTTGTCAGAAGTGACAGCATGTTGTCGGGCGTATCGCTTTTGGCGATTTTGGCGGTCCCGACGGCGCCTGCCATCGTGTCGACGGAATAGATCTGGATGACACCTTGGTTGGTTGCTGCCTGCGAGGTGACGCCAACTTGCTGCTGTGCACTGATGGCGTTTTCATAAAGAATGCCTGTCGAATGTGCGAGGGACTGGAAGATTGAACCCATCGCCATTGCCGGGGCATCGCCAAGGACTTTTACGTTAGCCTGCGTGACAGCATCGGTGATCTGACCATTGAGCGGTGTGTTATCAGCCACTGTGTATCTCCTGGTTGCTTTTGAAAGTACTGGAAGGAAAACGGTGGCCTCGGCCAGACCGCACCCTTTCCGCATATTGTGCGTCCAAAGGTTTGACGAGGAGCTTGAAGCCCTGTGATGCCGTGATGGTCAAAACATGGCGTGTTGAAAACAAGCACTGCCAAACAAAAATCGGGCGGTCGCAGATGGATGCGATCGCCCGATTTGAAACCGGCCATCCGGGCCAGAAATTTTGCTGGAATCAGCCCTTGGTTGCTTGCAGGGCGGTAAGAAGCGACAGCATGTTGTCGGGAACGTCGCTTTTTGCAATTTTGGAAGTTGCAACCGAATCTGCCATTGTGTCGACCGAATAGATCTGAATGACACCCTGATTGGTTGCAGCCTGCGACGTGATGCCGATCTGCTGCTGGGCGCTGACGGCATTTTCATAAAGAATGCCGGTGGAATGTGCGAGGGACTGGAAGATTGAGCCCATTGCCATTGCCGGGGCGTCGCCCAGAACTTTCACGTTAGCCTGGGTGACAGCATCAGTGATCTGACCATTCACCGGGGTCGGAATCGCCATTGTAAACTCTCCTTCGTTACGCTTTGTGGTATGCTGCTTGCTGTTGTGTTTCTATCGTGTTTCTGTCGGGGTTTCGCCGTCCCGTTTTCAGTCTATCGACGCTGATGGTCGGGTGTTGTGACACGTCTTTTTTGTCAAAAAGGTTGTTTTTTAGGTGTGGCCGTCAGGCATTTATTGAATGCCTGACGTTCTAAGATGTTCACGCGCCAGTTGGACACGTTTGCGCACGGCACAGTTGCTTAGTCCCAGTGCCGCAGCAATTTCGTCATAGGTGCGATCCTGAACACACCGCATCAAAAGCGGTTTGCGTAATTTTTCCTGCATCGCCAGAAGGGCGGTTTCAAGCTGATCAAGTTTTTCGCCAGCAAGATAGGATTCTTCGGGGCTTGGCGTGATCGGCGCTGTCATGGGGGATGCAGGGATGTCCGCGCCGCTATGGGTTTCTTCGCGGTATTCTGCCTTGCGCCGGTTCTGGCGGTGCAGATCGATGCAGGCATTATGGACAATGCGTGACAGCCAGGCGCGATGATTGCGAATTTCATCCATGGAATCTTCGAACTTGGTCGATGCCTTTACCATCGCTTCGGACAGTGCGTCCTGCGCATCATCCATGTTGCCAGACATCAGTTTCAGGCACTGCTTCAAAAGCGAGTCCTGCTGGTCAATCCACAATGGCCAGAAATTTGGTGCCGCTGGTCCCAATGATGCATCTGATTGTGGCTGTGATGGTGTTTTCTGATCTGCTTGCGGGGATGCCTCGGCGGGTGGATCCGGCAAGACAACGGGTTCCTGAGGAACAGGGGCGTCCGGGATTGGTTGGCGCAGGTTGGTGGGGGTGTCTATGCCCGGTACAAGACCACGCAAGATATCAAGCGGGTTTGTCGACGTCGCGCCATTCGGGGTTCCCAGTGCACCGGCAATGATATCTTCCGGGCTGGGGCCGCTACGTGATGGTTCCAGGCCAGGAAAACCTGCCAATGGATTGAAGTCAGGCGGATAGCCAGGCGGTGGGCTGTATGGCTTTTGCCCGGTTGTCTCTTTGGCGGTATTGATCGCGCTATCTGTTTCGGAAATTGTTTCTGAATGCGCTGGACTGTTCAGGTTGTTCGGATCAATTGGGTCCGTTGCGGCAAGTTTTGCCAGATATTCTTCGGCAATACGCGCCCGTTGTTCGGGTTTTAATCGAGACCAAATTGACGTCACTTTGTCATCTTCCCCCATCGCCAGAGAAAGGCTTTTCTCAAGATTTCGGGCAAAGCTGACTTCGGCTTCTGTTAGGGTTGTCTCATCCTGCCGAGTGTTCTGTTCATTCTGCACTATGGACCCCTCCGGTTGGTTAAATGCAACCATAGGCTGATAAAGTTTTCAGGTAATCATTATGACGTGCCTGCAACGTAATTGTGAATAAAAGTTTTCATACACTTTATGGTTGTGTTGGCGTGCGTCATGGCTCAGCCGTCGCAAATGCAGGCCGGGCTCGTGTCGGGCATGAAATTACGCGGTTGACGCGTTTGTCGTTATCGTGTGCGCAGGCCTGGTTGGGCCTGTTGTGTTACCGTTGTTACTTCAGGGCTTCTTGGTGCCCGTCGACCTTTTCGATGGTGCAGAGCGATTTGCAGATTTTGGATCATTTTTCGAGTTCTGATCCTGACCAGATGGCGGGAAGGCCTCGCTCAGGGCGGCTTCGACTTTGGCGGATATGGCCTGCATGCGCAGATCTATCTCTTGCGCGATGATATTGCGGATCTCGTTGGCGATCTCGACCATGATCTGCTGACCGGCTTGTGCGTTTGGATCAGATGCCATTTGCGGTGCCCCCTGTGGTGGCATGGTTGGTGATGAGTGCGTCGCTTGGCCGATGGGCGGTTGCGGGGGCTGAACGCCTGATTTGACGTTCTCGGCATGGTTGGCAATGGTCTGTTTTTGATCAAGAACCTGCGCGCGGGCACGCTCGGCCGCCTTGGACATCGCCTGCTGCGTTGCCAGATATTCCTGATTGAATGCTTTGCGGACTGCATCTTTGCGATCACTTGCCGTGGCAATATCGTTTTGAGCCGGCCCGGACATCACTTGCCTCCCTTGCTGTTATCGGAGTTGTCATCCGATGGTGCTTTGGGATTACTTTTCCCCTTGGTCGTGCGCGATGACGGCTTTGTCGTGGATGCATTGGATGGCTTGGCGGAGAGCTCATCCTCTGGGGTGTTTTCCGGCGACACGGCCTTTGCTTTTGTGTCTGGTTCTGCGGTTTGCGCGCTGTTTGGCTGCGCCATGGCTGCCATGCTGTCAGGGGCATGGGATTTCATCGCGACAGAGGGATAGAACCCGTATTTTTCAAGATCGCCAACATCAGGTTGATCGGGAATGCCTGTCAGACTGGTTTCAAGTCTTCCACGACTGTCAGAGATCATACTGGCCGCACGGCAGGCTGCATGGTCGCTTTGCCCGTTGCATGTGAGGATGGCCGTCGGGGTGCTGGTTCTGGCTTTTGTCAATAGCTGGGCAGTAACATCAAATCCGGCATCTGGCGCATAGCGGACAAGCAATACAAGGCCTGCCCCTTGGTCACCTTCACTCGGTGGAGTGATCTGAGCCCAGAACGGTATGCTGTGATCCGGGTTGATGGCGACATTGCCGGCAACAATCGGGCTGGGCAACGGACCGGTATATTCAAGTTCGATCGGAACAGGCGCATGACCAGCAATAATCAGGCGGATAAGTGCCAAATCTGGCGCGTCGTCACTATTGGGGGAGCCAACGGTTTGTTCAAGATGCAGTGCATGGGCCTCACCGCCATAAATCGGGACTTCCGAAAGCTGTGATGCGCTGTCATCTCCGTGGATCGTATCAAACAGAAAAGCACGCAATTGCGATGGGGCCACTGCGGGAACAGTCGTGGAAAGTTCGGACTGTGCGTCTGGCGCGGACCCAACATGCACGGACCATTTGCGTAGTGATTGCGGTGTTTCACGCGCAGTTAGTCGGGCTGCAATCGCGGTTTGCGCGCTGGTACGGGTCGGAGAAAGGGGATGGCCCTGTTCCATCTTGATTGACCATTCGGGGGTATCTGCTTGTTGGTCTTTACTACCGTGAAGTGATGGCATGGCTGTTCTGAACATGTCATCTCCGATGATCGGGCCATGCATGTCGGTAATGCTGCCATCGCCATGGGTGGTGGTCACACCCCATTGTATCTGTGCGCCATGCGGTCCCTGATCGGGATTGGCGGTATTCGTCGACTGCGGATCGTTTTGCAGGGGGGCATTGTGCCAGGGGTCAAGCTCGGAAACTTCATCCGTAAGATCGCTGACGGACGGGGTGCTGTCGTGGCCGGAAACCGGGTTTTGGGGCGCGTCAGAGACATCACCACCGAGCAAATAGCGTTGAATGATTTGAAACGCTGTTTCCATCGGTTGTGGCCGTTGGTCCGGCGTTCCGGCCGGTGTTTGGGAAAGGTCCGGTATGCCAAATTCACGGCAAAGGGCGGACATCACGTCCATGGCGGCCTGTTCCGAGCTTCCTGCCATGCGGCTGTCGGCGGGCTCTTGCAGGTTTTTTTCTGCCTCTGCCGGGCCGGTTTCCGGGTTGTTAGGCCCTATCTTTGACGTGTTGTCGGCGGATGTCTTGTTTGATTTGGGCGCGTCACTGTCGGTCATGCCTGCACTCCCCAATGGTGCCTTGCAGCACTCAAAAGGGCTGCGCACAAAGCGGCCCTTGATCTGCAAGAAGTTTAACGTTCCTTGCAAAAAAGACGGGACCGCGCCCAAAATGTGAAAAGTTTTGCCATCAAATGGCGGGTGCAAAGGCCTCGGCAGGCATCAGAAACACAAAACCCCGCCGGGACGATCCCGGCGGGGTTTTGTACATCAAAATGGTGCTGGTGATAGGATTTGAACCTACGACCTACGCATTACGAATGCGCCGCTCTACCAGCTGAGCTACACCAGCACGATTCATTTTGTGGCGCGGAAAATACGGACAATCACCCGCCTTGGCAAGAGGTTTGTTATTCTTTTTGCCAACAAATGCGTCACTTTCGCTGATGCCGGGAAAACACGGCAAAAGTGCATAATATCACATTGACCATACTGTAATTATCGGGCTTAGATGTGCGCCGTGCAAATTCAGGTGCGGGAACAGGTCATGTGTCGTTGGCTAAGCTATATCGGTGATCCGGTTTATCTTGAAAAATTGGTGTTTGAGCCACGCCATTCGCTGGTCGAACAAAGCCTGCATGCCGAACAGGCGAAAACCCCAACCAATGGTGACGGGTTTGGCATTGGCTGGTATGACGAACGCACCACACCGGGGTTGTATCGTGAAATCCTGCCGGCCTGGAATGACCCGAACCTGCGGTCCTTGGCGCATCACATTAAATCCGGCCTTTTCTTTGCCCATGTGCGCGCGTCCACGGGAACCCATACCAGCCGGACAAACTGCCACCCGTTTTCCCATGATCAATATCTGTTCATGCATAACGGTCAGATTGGCGACTATTCGCGGGTGCGCAGATCACTTGAAATGATGATCGAAGATGAATTTTACGAAGGGCGACAGGGATCAACCGATAGCGAACTGATCTTTTGCCTGATGCTGACCCTTGGTCTGCGTGACGATCCGCACCGCGCCATTCGTCGCACGATCGAGGTTGTCGAAAATGAAATGAAGCAGCGCGGCGCAACCGCACCGTTCCGCTTCACCGCCTGCCTGTCAAACGGCAAAAGCATCTGCGCCATCCGCCATGCCAGCGATGATAAACCGCCATCGCTTTACTGGCGCAAGCGCGACGACCACGTGATTGTCGTCTCCGAACCGCTTGATGCCGAAAGCGACAGCTGGAAGGCCGTAGCCCCCAACCATACCCTGCATGTTGATGGGGATCTGACCATCAGCGAAGAAGCAACGCTTGCCTGAAGATCAAGACACAACAACGATCTGACTGCGCGATTTAACCAACGCGCGTTGCAGGGCATCACTTGGGGCGGTGTTTAGAAGTACCGTTTGATAGTCACTGGCGTGACCATCGCGACACAGCGCTTTGCGCCCGACTTTTTTCTCGTCGATCATCAGGATCGCGTGATCGCAGCAAGATACCAGAGCGCGCCTTGCGCGGACTTCATCCATGTTGAAGTCGAGCAAATCTCCCTCGTCACTCATGCCGCCAACACTGACAAGGCCGAAATCGGCCTGCATGCTGCCGAAAAAGTCAGCACTGTCAGCGCCGATGATATCAAGATCGCGGGTGCGTACCGTGCCGCCAGCAAGGCGCAGCGTAACATTCGGCGCGTTTTGCAGCGCCATCACCACATGCAGGTTGTTGGTTAACACCGTTAAGTTGCGATGCGATGCCAAATGCTGGGCGGCGAGTTCGGCGGTGGTGCCGGTGCCAATTGCAATTGTGCAGCCTTCCGGGATCAGATCGGCGACTTTCGCGGCAATTGCCATTTTGCCTGTGCGGTTCCAGACTTCGCGTTTTTCATAGGCCGAGTTATCCGGATCGGGGGCCGGGCCTGCCAGACCATGACGGCGAAACACGCGCCCCTGTTCATGCAAATCACGCAGGTCGGTGCGGATCGTCTGGACCGAGACGTTAAACCGGCGTGCCAGTTCCTCGACCGCCATAAAGCCGGTTGATTTGACAAGGGCGACGATGCGGTCGCGTCGGCGGTCAAGAGGCACTGGGTCGGGGGTTTTGGACACGGTTTCTCTTTCGTTCGAAAGTTATGATTTCGCTTGTGGCATATTTATAAACCGGCCAAAACGCCGCTGCATAGCCCGGTTTCCCTATTGAAACAATTAATTCTTGGTGTTGTCACACAACTGAAATCGAAATCCATATAGCGTCCGGGTCGAAACATTTTCGAACGAAACCTTCTTTTCGATCTATAGGGATGCCGATCATGCGTAACGTTCTTCTTGCTGCGGTTGCCTCTGCCGCGATGATGCTGCCGGTTGTGGGGCAGGCTGCTGAGAAGCTGGTTCTTTATACCAGCCAGCCAAACAAGGATGCCCAGACCACTGTTGATGCCTTTATGGCTGCCAACCCGGATGTTGAAGTTGAGTGGGTCCGTGACGGCACCACCAAACTGATGGCGAAACTGCGTGCGGAAATTGCTGCTGGCGATCCGCGCCCGGATGTTCTTCTGATTGCTGATACCGTAACGCTTGAAGGTCTTAAGCAGGAAGGTCAGCTGCAGGCTTATAAGTCTGGCGAGGCAAGTGCTTATGAAGACGGTCTTTATGACGGTGAAGGTTATTATTATTCGACCAAGCTGATCACCAGCGGCATCGTGTATAACACCGCCGTCAAGGCCCCGAAATCCTGGAAAGACCTTGCTGATCCGGCTGTGAAAAACCAGATCGCAATGCCAAGCCCGCTTTATTCCGGTGCGGCCCTTATTCACCTGTCCACCCTGACCGAGAACAAGGATCTTGGCTGGGATTACTATCAAGCGCTGGCGGCCAACGAGGCACGCGCCAAGGGTGGCAATGGCGGTACCTTCAAGGCGGTTGCATCGGGTGAAAAACCCTATGGCGTGGTTGTCGACTTCCTTGCGATCCGTGGCAAAGCCAATGGTTCCCCGGTTGATTTCGTCTTCCCGGAAGAAGGTGTGACCTATGTGACCGAGCCGGTCGCGATCATGAAAGGCGCCAAGAACGTTGATGCGGCGCACAAGTTCGTTGACTTCGTTTTGTCCGAACAGGGTCAGGAACTGGTTCTTGATATGGGCTACATCCCGGCGCGCAACGACATGGCGCTTCCGGCCGGTTTCCCGGCACGTAGCGACATCAAGCTGATGGACTTCAACCCGGCCATCGCGCTGGAACAGGCCGAAGCCAACAAAGAAAAATTCGCAGACATGTTCGGGGCTGAATAATGCAGGCTACAGGTCGCCTTCGCGGCGTTCTGCCTGGCATAATCGCCAAACCAAATGGCAACCGGTCTTCGGACCGGTTGCTGATTTGGTTGGTGGTGCCGGTATTTATTGTTTCGATTTTGCCGATCCTGCGCCTTGGGTTTGAAGGTGTGATGGTCGGCGGCGTGCCTTCGTTTGATTATTTTCACGACGTGCTGGGTAATTCATCAACCTGGCGCGCCATGGCAAACAGTCTTTATACCGCCGGTCTGGGAACGATTATTTCCCTTCTGATTGGCGGGGCGTTTGCCTTTTTGGTGGCGCTCACCGATATCCGCGCCAAGGCGGCATTGGTGTTCTGTTTCATGATTCCGATGATGATCCCGCCGCAGATCACGGCCCTTAGTTGGGTGCAACTGACCGGGCCCAGCAGTGCGCTTTTAAACGCCATTGGCATGGCGCCCCCGATGGGATCGCCCCAGCCGCTTTATTCCGCAGAAGGCATTGCCATGCTGTTGGGGATCCAGCATGCCTCCATCGTGTTTCTGACCTTGCGGGCAAACTTGCGCATGTTGCCTCGCGAACAGATCGAAGCCGCCCGACTGGCCGGCGCACGTGGTGGGCGTTTGTGGTGGCAGATCATTTTGCCGCTGACGAGCCCCGGCCTGATTGCAGGCACCGCGATGGCGTTTGTGACCGCGCTTGGCAATTTCGGCATTCCGGCAATGCTTGGCATTCCGGCCGGATATCAGACCTTGCCGACATTGATTTATCAAAAGCTTGCCGGGTTTGGCCCATCGGTTCTGGGCGAAGTTTCCGTGCTTGCCATGCTGATCGGCGCGATTGCGATTTGTGGTGTGGCGCTGCATCACCGTTTGCTGTCCAAACGTGACTATCGCTTGATGGGGATGGTCGGGCGCCCTTTGGATGTGAAGCTCGGCGCGCGTCGCGGCTTGGTTGAAATAGCCCTTTGGACGGTGTTGGTCGCCATTCTGGTTATTCCGCTTCTAGCACTCTTTACCACCGCACTGGTGCCGGCCTTTGGCGTGAAACTGACATTTACCAATGCGACGTTCGAGGCGTTCCACGAAGTCATGTTCGTGCAGCCATCGACCATTCGCGCCTTCCAGAACAGCTTTGTTCTGTCCGTCGGGGCGGCGGCGACACTTGTTCTGATGTGCCTGCCGCTGGCTTATGTGATGGTGCGCCGGCCTTCGAACCTGACCAAGCTGATCAACCTTCTGGTCGAGGTGCCCTATGCCTTGCCGGGCGTGGTGTTGGCGATTGCGTGTATCTTGTTGTTCATTCGCATTCCGCTGATTGATGTCAGTCTGTATGGCACGCTTGCGATTATTTTTGTCGCGTACCTTGCGCGTTTTCTGGTGATTGCGCTGCGTCCGGTGATGAACAGCTTTACCCAGCTTGATCCGGCCCTTGAAGAAGCCGCACAGGCCTGTGGTGCCGGGTTGTCGCGACGGTTGCGCGATATTTTGCTTCCGCTTGCTGCACCTTCGGCGGCGGCCGGTGCACTTTTGGTCTTCCTGACTGCCTTTAACGAACTGACCGTTTCGGCCCTTTTGTGGTCGGCGGGGAACGAGACGTTAGGCGTTCTGATTTTTAATCTTGATGACAGTGGCGACACCGTTCTGGCCTCGGCCGTGGCGGTTCTGGTCGTCCTGGTGGTGATCGCGCTGATGAGCTGTTTTCAGCTTGCCGCGCGCCGTTTGCCCAAAGGAGTTGTACCGTGGCAGACATAAATCTTTCGCGCATTACCAAATGCTTTGGCGATTATCGGGCGGTCAACCAGGTCTCGCTTGATATTGCCGATGGCGAATTCGTGGCGCTTCTCGGCCCGTCGGGCTGTGGCAAAACCACGCTTCTAAGGTTGCTTGCCGGGTTCGAGGAACCCGATCACGGCCAGATTTCACTCGGCGGTCAGATCATGGCAAGCCCTGAAAACAATGTCATGATCAGTCCCGAGGACCGCAATCTTGGCATCGTGTTTCAATCCTATGCCCTGTGGCCGCATATGACAGTCGCGCGCAATGTCGGCTATCCGCTTGAGGTGCGCGGGCTCAGCCGTGCCGATCAGGACCGTAAGATTGCCGAGGCACTTGATATCGTTGCCCTTGGGCCCTATGCCGATCGTAGTCCGTCGGAACTGTCAGGCGGGCAGCGTCAGCGTGTTGCACTGGCACGCTGCCTTGTCATGGAACCGCGGGCGGTGTTGCTTGATGAACCGTTGGCGAACCTTGATGTCCATTTGCGCGAAACCATGCAGCAGGCGTTTCTGGATTTCCATCGCCGCACCGGGGCGACAATGATTTATGTCACCCATGACCAATCCGAAGCCATGGCCATGGCCGACCGGATCGCCGTGATGGACAAGGGCCATATTCGCCAGATGGCAGCGCCCGAAACGCTTTATCGCGAACCGGCCGATCTGATGGTGGCGGGCTTTGTCGGCGCGGGCGCGGTCCTGCCGGTGCAAGGTGTGACGGTTGGGAGTGATGGCAATTGCTCCGTCCAGTTGGGGCAAAATAGCATTACCGCGCGTATCTGCCCGAAACTGGCCGATGACATTAGTACTGCCAATGCGGGTTTGTGTCTGCGGCCAGAAGACGTTTGGGTCAGTGATGAAGCGCCATTGCGCGGTCAGGTCGATGATTGCGTCTATCTTGGCGGGCGGTTCCGCCTTTCGGTTCGGATTGGGGCGGATCAGACATTGCCGGTCTATGCCAACCGCCGCGCACGGATCGGGGAGCAAGTCGGGCTTAAGGTCAATGACGGCTGGGTGTTTAACCGTATGTCGGGTGAGGCCGCCTGATGTCAGCCCGTATGCGTGTTCTTTCCGGTCTTGGTGAAAAGGGACCGGCCTGTTTGCGACTGGAATTCTTTAACCGGCGCTGGCTGCTTGATTGCGGCGTCGGTCCCGAAAGTGATCAGGGATTTGATCCGGCGTGGCTTAATAAAGTTAACGCTGTTTTCATTACCCATGACCATATCGATCATATCGGGGCGGCGGACGAAATCGTCGATGCCGGTTTGCCGATCTATTGTACCGAGGTTACGGCGCGTTCCCTTCCGAAGGGGGCCAATGTCATCCCGTTGCCGCCTTACGGGGAAATTCAGGTCGACGGCGTAACCGTCACCACCGGGCGCACCGGCCATTCATTCGGCGGGGTGTGGCTGCATTTCGAACTGGGCGGCGGGGTGCTGTATTCCGGCGATTTTTGTCAGGAGTCTGATTATTTCCTTTATGACACGCCGCCCGATGCCGCCACCGTGTTGCTTGATGCGTCCTATGGCATGGAACAGATCACCCAGCAGGTCCGCATTGATAGCCTTTTGACCACTATGACCAAGCTGGATGGGCAAATTCTGTTTCCCGTCCCGCCCAGTGGCCGGGCGGCGGAAATGGCATTGCTGTTCGAACGTCATGGGTTGACCGACTGGTCGATGGATGATCGATGCTATGGGCAGGTCAAGCAGGTGCTTGATGCCCATGGATCGGATTACGTCGCAAGTGAAGCGATCCGCCAATTGCGCAGTCTCAAGGACAAGGCAAAGCATTTCAATCCGAATGCACGGTTACTGCTTTGCCACGCGCCATGTGCCACCTTTGGCAAGGCGCGCGAACTGATTGATCAGTGGCAGGAAGCTGGTCGCATGGGGGCAAGTGCGCATGTGATCTTTACCGGCTTCATGCCGATCGAGGCGCGCAAGATGGTTGAAAAGGGTCATGCGCATTTCCGGCGCTGGAATGTGCATCCGTTGGCCAATCATGTGATCAAGCTTGCCAATCAGTGCCATGCCATGCAGGTCGTACCGCTTTTCACCAGCCGGCCAGAGGATTTTGGGCTTGTCGACGGGTTTGACGGGCGGCTACAGCTTGCTGATCGGTTCTATTTGTAATGCTTTTGTTTGTTTTAGGTGATGCCTGATAATGATTTATGCTGCCGAGATGTTCGAATTTCCCAAAGTGCCCTTTGTGTTCATCCGCCACGGGCAAACAGATGCAAACCGTGCCGGAATCATTGCCGGCTCGAACGAGCCACCTTTAAACGATACTGGCCGTGCGCAGGCCTTGGCGATTGCCCCGTTAATGGCAAAGGGAAAATGGCATAAAGTCTATGTCAGCCCGCAAGACCGCGCCCGCACAACCGCACAATTGGCCTTGCCCGACTATGAGGCCAAGGTGCTTGACGGCTTGCGCGAACGTCATTGGGGGGATCTTGAAGGACGCCCGATCTCGGAAATGTGCCCGCGCTTTTCCATTCCGCCCAATGGAGAAGGGTTCGATGCCATGTGCCAACGTGTATCCTTTGCCATGCAACAGGCGCTTTCCGAAGTCAGCGATGATCTGGTTGTGGTGGTGGCGCATTCAGGCGTCGTGCGCTGTATTTTTCACATGACCGGTTTTGATCCGGACGGCCCGCAGGTCGCCAACGCCACCCCGATCCTGTTTCGCCCGACCAAAGATGGTTGGGAATACGAAAATCTGACTGAAACCCTGATCAAGGAGATTTCCGCGTGAGCGCACCCAAAGCCCGTAATGCCGGTGATGCCGCCAAAGACGCTGTCGTGTTTGATATGGATGGCACGCTGGCGCATTTTGATGCCGATGCTTTGGGGCATCTGGTTCATGGTGTGGAAAAACAGTGGGATGCGTTCTTTGACGCGATGGATCACGCCAAGCCGATTGAAAATATCGAACGTCTGTTACGTATTCTGCATGCGTCAGGCCATGCGATCCTGATCTGTTCAGGCCGCCCGGCCGGATGGCAGCATCGCTCCGAAGCCTGGCTTCGCGCCCATGATATTCCGTTTGATGGCATGTATCTGCGCCCCGAGGATGCCGATCACCGCACCGATGAAGAGGTCAAGGAAGACCTGCTGGCCAAGATTATCGAGGATGGCTTCAATCCGTGGCTGGTGGTCGATGATCGTAGACGGGTGGTCGATAAATGGCGCGATATGGGGCTGACCTGTTTGCAATGTGCGCCGGGTGAGTTTTAACGATCATTCAAATAAAAACGACCGGTATTGCGCCGGTCGTTTTTTTCTGTTTATTCAAACAAATGGCGATATTCGCCATATCCTTCGGCTTCCAAATCCTCAACCGGGATGAAGCGAAGGGACGCAGAATTGATGCAATACCGCAAACCGCCGCGATCTTGCGGGCCATCGGGAAAGACATGGCCAAGGTGGCTATCACCATGTTTGGATCGGACCTCGATCCGGCGCATGCCGTGCGTGTTGTCTTCCTTGGCGACGATATAATTGCTTTCGACCGGCTTTACAAAGCTTGGCCAGCCACAGCCGCTATCGAATTTGTCACGTGATGTAAAAAGCGGCTCGCCCGAGACGATATCGACATAAAGCCCGTCTTCCTTGTGATCCCAGAAATCATTTCGAAACGGCGGTTCCGTGCCGCTTTCCTGTGTCACATGATATTGTTCGGGCGACAGGTCGCGGATGGCATCCGGGTCTTTGTGATATTTGCTCATATCGATCTTTATCCCTCCCTAGAGGCACAGTTCGCAAACTCGTAAACCCAAAGATGGTTGGAATTTGTAAGTTGTCCAGGGATGACAAGTTAGAATAGTTGTTCGTGGGGGCTCTAAAACTCACTTAAGTACTTAGTAATTGTATTTGAGAGGTTTAGGTCTGCAGGCTTGTGTATGACATGCAACCCCTTTCCTAATGCCTTGCCCGTTTGAGCGTCTTTAAAGAATTTACTTTTAATTTCGTCGAGATAACGGGTTTCGGTGACCTCTAACTTGCCGCCCCATACTGAACGATAAAGCGCGTGAGCAACCAAGTCAGCAATTTGAAGCAACGGATCTTTGCCTTTGGGTAACGGTTGGATCTTATATGCTGATAAATGTCTTAGGAAATGAGTGTTCGGGCGCTGTGGATTTTTCTGGCACTTCAGAATCAAGTTTCGAAGCTTGCCATAATCGAAGTTCCCTTCCTCCATGTTTATGTCAAGGTCCTCAGCATCTAACCCTAAATTTTCTGCAACCATGCCTGCTCGTTCTAGAAGATATTGGCAGCACTTATTGTAGTAAAGGTGATGGTTCTCGTTAATTTCATCTTTATATGCACCGAGAGTTCTTTTGTGTGAGACAACCCCTACCAGTACAACCGGCAACTCACTAATGAATTGGGCAAGCCGAACCTTTTCCTCATGACGCATGCTTTTGCAGTGAAAGGTTTTTTGGTTTAGTATTTCACCGCGCAGTTTTTCAAGTGCGTTTCTGATGTCGTCTTTTTGCTCATTTGGAACAAGAACTCCCCCCATTGTCATAAAGGGGGAGGCACCGGCTTGGTCTCCATCTCTGATCTTCTTGAGACCTGGTTCACCGCTCTCATCTACATATAGTGAATAGCTCATGGTAACTCCTATCACTTTCCATGCTCGTAATAGGATACCAGAATAATGTGCATTAGCGCTATGGTTGATTTTCCCGAGCTATTTAACCTTGGCACCAGGGCTGGTGTTTGGTTTTGCCGTCATAGGGCCTTGCGAGCCCCTGATTGATCAGTTCAAGGTCAAGCGGGCTGCCATCAATCCGCACCGACGCCACCACACGCCCGCCATAACGGCCCCATTCCGGTTCGCAGAATTGCACGGATGTTGCGGATTTCAGGCGTTGGCGGGCATAGTCGCGCGCCATTTGCGCCAACTGCTTTTCGCTGTCGCATTCGCCGCGCATTTCCGGGGTATCGACGCCGCGCACGCGCACCGACATGTTGGCGATTTCATCCGGCAGGCCGGGGATGGCGACATAGATGGTGTCGCCGTCATAGGCATAATTGCCGCGATATTCGCGCAACGGCCAGTCATAGCAGGCGGCAATGGCTGGCAGGCTGGTGATCAGTGTTACTGCGGCTGTGCATGCCATGACGGCGCGCTTGGTAAATCGGGATGAAGGTTTGTTTGACGTCATCTTGGGGCGTATTTCTCAGAGTTTGAGGCGGGCCAGGATTTGGGCAGCGCGCTGTTCGACCGGGCCTCTGCGAATTTCGACCAGTTCATAGCCGCATTCATGATAGGTCCGGCACAGCACGACATATGTTCTGACGGCCTCGGAAAAGCTTTGTGTCCGTGCTGCGTCGTTTTTGTAGATTTCTGCCCAGGGCGGCAGGACAAAGGCCACTTTGTGATAGCGATAGGTGTTGATTGCCCGAATCACATCGGGGTTTTCCGGAAGGCCGCTTAGTCTGCGATGCGCCAACGTATCGGGCAGGCCGCGATCACAGAAAACCGTGCGCGGGTGATTTTGAACGCCTTCCTGCCAGGCGCGTATGGATCGGCGAAACATCAAACCGGCATAGGCATCATTATCATCCCATGGCAGGGCCGTGCCGCCACGTTCTATCTGGTCTTCGATGATGGCACGCGCCACCTCGGGGCTGGTGTCAAAGCCCCGGTCATCAAGATGGTTGATCAATGTGGTTTTGCCCGTCCCGGGCCCGCCGGTAATGACAACAAGATTGGACGTGATAGGCGTTTGCATTCGTGTTCGTGTCTCCGCAAGCCCGTCGTTCTGATCGGGCTTTGCGGCAAGGGGATGGCAATATTGTTGTTGATTTTAGGTGCGCGCGTGTCTCGCGCGAGATCGGCTTTTTAGCGGCTTTGGATGTCCTGTCAACGCCAAAGAAATTCTGACCAAAGGATGGGCTTTAAAACCGGGCTTTAGAACCTGTCAGCTCGCGCGCGACCTTTGGTCAGAGTAATAGCATTGTTTCAGCCATGAGTGACAATTCCATCAAGCTTTCTTCGGGCTGTGTGGCGATTGTTGTTCAGACAGATTGGCGATGTTCAGCCGACAATTTCTTTGATCGCAGCGGGCATGTCCTGATAGGCGGTGATAACCGCATCCGCCCCCAGAGAACGCGCATGCGTTGCATCGACTTCCATGGCAACGGCGATGGCGTGAATGTCTGTTGCACGCGCAGCGTTCACGTCATTGGCATGATCCCCGACCATGATCGCGGTATCTGTATTCCGATCAAAGCCAAGTTTTCCAAGAATAAATTCAAGAAAACGTCCATCAGGTTTTTTGACGTCAAAGGAATCCCCGCCTGCGATCACGGCAAACAGGTCCGCAACACCAAGTTTGGTCAGGATCGCCTTGCAGGGGGCCTCGGGCTTGTTTGATGCCAGTGCAATGGTCCAGCCATCCGATTTCAGTTGGCGTAAAACGGTTTCGGCATTTTCAAACAGGCGGGTATAGGCATAGCCGGTTTCGACATAACGGATGTTGAAATCGGCATTCAATTCATCAAGTTGGCTGTCGGATGGTTCTGATCCGCGCGCGGCAAAGGCGCGTTTGGTCAGCATCCATGTGCCATCGCCCAGCATGGCCTCGATATCATGACGAACAAGCGCTTCATGCCCATGGGCGGCCAGCAAATCATTCATCGCAAACAGGATGTCATCGACCCCGTCAATCAGGGTGCCATCAAGGTCGAACAGAATGAATTTGGCCATCGGGTGGGGCTCCTTGGATGTGAATTAGCGGCAGTGGTGACAAGTGCAGCATGGTTTATAGGAACTTAACGCAAACCGTGCCATTAACAATCGGTAACATCTGCTAACAGCTGGTAACAAAACGTGATTCTTTATGGGCTTTTGCTGCCCGGGAATATGTTCTAAGACTTGCTGCGAACGGGAATATTTGCATCACACTTCATCGTGATGGTGCCTGCAAAGGGGATGCTGCGGAATGGCGCAGCCAACAGGGTTATAAATGTCGCTTGAACTAAGTGTTGTTGTTTTAGCCGCCGGGATGGGCACACGCATGAAAAGTGCATTGCCCAAAGTTATGCACAAGGTCGCCGGCAAGCCGATGGTGGGCCATGTCATTGACACCGCTGCCCACCTGAAGGCCGCAAAGACCATGGTCGTTGTTGGCCCGGATATGCCGGATCTGATCAAGACCGTTGCGCCGCATCCGACCTTTGAACAAACAGATCGCCTTGGCACTGCACACGCCGTTCTTGCTGCCAAGGATGGTTTGAAGGGCCTTACGGGCAATGTTCTGGTGCTTTATGCTGACAGCCCGCTTTTCACCGCCGAAACATTGGCGCGCCTTGTTGCTGCACGCGAAGAAAATGATCATGCCGTCGCGGTTCTTGGCTTCCGGCCCGAAGACCCGACCGGTTATGGCCGTCTGGTCACAGATCAGAATGGCAACCTGAGAGCAATCGTCGAGGACAAGGAATGTGATGATGCGCAGCGTCAGATCAATTTCTGTAATTCCGGCGTGATGTGTTTTAAGGCCGAGGACATGATCACAACTCTTGAGGCGATTGATAACGCCAATGCCAAGGGTGAATATTACCTGACCGATGCGGTCGAAGTGGCGCAAAAGAACGGCCAGAGCTGTGTCGCGGTCGAGGTGGACGAGGCAGAGACACTTGGTGTCAATTCCCGCACCCAGTTGGCCGTCGCCGAAGCCATCCTGCAAAATCGTCTGCGCGAAGCCGCGATGGCGGACGGGGCGACGTTGGTTGATCCGGCGTCGGTGTTTTTCAGTGCTGATACCAAGCTTGGCCGTGATGTCATTGTGGAACCGAATGTTGTTTTCGGACCGGGCGTGACCGTGGGCGACAATGTCGTGATCAAGGCATTCAGCCATCTTGAAAGCTGTGTGGTTGGCAATGGTGCCGATATCGGCCCGTATGCCCGCTTGCGGCCGGGGGCAAAAATCGGTGCCGGGGCGCGGGTTGGCAACTTTGTCGAGATCAAGAAGGCCGTGGTCGAAGACGGGGCCAAGGTCAATCATCTGAGCTATATCGGGGATGCCCGCGTCGGGGCCAAGGCCAATATCGGTGCCGGTACAATCACATGTAACTATGACGGTTTCCGCAAGCAGCATACCGATATCGGGGCAGGGGCCTTTATCGGTTCGAACTCGTCGCTTGTCGCACCCGTCGAAATTGGTGATGGCGCGATTGTCGGGGCAGGTAGCACTGTGACCGGCAAGGTCGAAGCAGATGCACTGACCCTGACCCGGGCCGAACGGATCGAGAAAAAGGGTTGGGCCGCCAAGTTTCGCGAAAAAATGCGCGAACTAACCGGCAAGAAATAGCCCAAAACAAAGATTATGAAATCGCCACTTGCCTCCGGGTGGCCAGACGACACGCGATATAAAGCAGGAAGAAAACCAATATGTGCGGCATTATCGGGATTATCGGCAAAGACAGCGTAAGTACGCGCATTCTTGAAGGGCTCAAGCGCCTTGAATATCGCGGCTATGACAGTGCGGGTATCGCAACACTGGTCAATGGTGATATCGAGCGCCGCCGTGCAGAGGGCAAACTGATCAATTTGGCCAATCGTCTGGATGAAAGCCCGCTTGCCGGTGACGTTGGCATTGGTCATACTCGTTGGGCAACCCACGGTGTGCCGACCGAAAACAACGCCCATCCGCACACCGATGGCAAGGTTGCTGTTGTCCATAACGGCATCATCGAAAATTTCCAGGAAATCAAGGCAGAGCTTTCTGCCAAGGGCCGTGTGTTTGCCACCGATACCGACACCGAAGTGGTCGTGCATCTGGTGTCTGATTTCCTTGATCAGGGCAAATCGCCTCGCGACGCGGTTGCCGCCACCCTGCATCGTATCGAAGGGGCCTTTGCGCTGGTGATCATGATTGCCGGTCACCATGACGTGATCTTTGGTGCACGCCGTGGCACGCCGCTGGCCGTTGGTTTGGGCGAAGGCGAGATGTATCTGGGGTCGGATGCCATGGCGCTATCGCATCTGACCAACAAGCTGATCTATCTTGAAGAAGGCGACTGGGTCGAAATGACCCGCGATAGTGTTCAGGTCCGCGATGAAAATGACGAGGATGTCACCCGCGAAACCAAGCTATCGGCTGTTTCGGGTGCCATGATGGGCAAGGGCAACTACAATCACTTTATGCAGAAGGAAATCTTCGAGCAGCCTGCGGTGATTGGCGATACGCTGCATGCCTTCATCAATCCGGCGACCCAGACGATCAAATTGCCGGATATGCCGTTTTCCTTTGCCGATGCGACACGCCTGACGATTGTTGCCTGTGGCACGTCCTATTATGCCGGTCTTGTGGCAAAACACTGGATCGAACGTTATGCCGGGCTGGGGGTGGATGTCGATGTTGCTTCTGAATTCCGCTATCGCTGTCCGCCACTGCCAAAAGGTGGCGTTGCCCTGTTTATCTCGCAGTCGGGCGAGACGCTTGATACCCTGGCGGCCCTTCGTTACGCCAAATCAAAAGGCCAGAAGATCGTTTCCATCGTCAACGTGCCCGAAAGCACCATCGCGCGTGAAAGTGATGTTGTCCTTCTGACCTATGCCGGACCTGAAATCGGGGTGGCCTCGACCAAGGCCTTTACCACGCAGCTAACGGTTCTAGCCTGCCTTGCCGTGACCATCGGACGTGAAAACGGAACCCTTGCCAAGGACGAGGAAGCCGCCATCGTCAATGCGTTGACCGAAGTACCCAAACATGCCGCCGAAGTCCTGCATCATGACGAGGCACTTAAACAGCTTGCACTTGATGTAGCCGATGCCCGTGATGTGTTGTATCTCGGCCGTGGTCTTGGCTATCCGATTGCGATGGAAGGGGCGCTTAAGCTCAAGGAAATTTCCTATATCCATGCCGAAGGTTATGCCGCTGGTGAAATGAAGCATGGCCCGATTGCCCTGATCGACCAATCGGTTCCGATCATCGTCATTGCGCCGTCAGATGAACTGTTTGAAAAAACCGCCTCAAACATGCAGGAGGCAGCCGCACGTGGTGGACGCGTGATCTTTATCTCGGATGCGCCGGGCCTTTCGAAGCTGGGGGATATGGCGTCGGCCACGATCGAACTCCCCAAGGTCGCCGACTTTGTCGCACCCATCCTGTACACCATCCCGGTACAGATGCTGGCCTATCACGTTGCTGTTCACAAAGGAACCGACGTTGATCAACCACGTAACCTTGCCAAATCGGTGACTGTTGAATAAGTCACCAGCAGTCCAGATGATTGAGAAGCCGGGTGCAATGCATCCGGCTTCTTTTTTGGGGGGGAGGGCCGGGGTCTTTGCCAAGGGGGATGAAACGGCTTTGAGCGTTTACATCAACTCGGCTTCTTTGAACGGGGTGTTGCGTTTGAGGTAGTCAGACAAGCGTTCCATAAAGGGCGCATATTCTGCCGCCAGATAGTGATAGACTTCGGCAACCTGAAGGACTTCGATCTGAACCGGTATTCGATCTTTGGCAAAAGCCCCCTCGGCAATGGCCAGGCGGATGGTGCTGTCTTCGGCGATGAAGCGGTCAAAGGTACCAGCATTATAATGATGTATCAGGTCGGCATCATTCAGATGCCCACTTTTGGGAAGCCGATATTGTGACAGGAAGTTTTCTTCCCAGACGATGCCGATTGTATGGCCAATGGGGGCATCTGAATAAAGCGTGCTTCCGGGATTCCCCCAAAGACTGCTGGAGACATTCATCAGAGGTACGGCTGATTGCACAAACGCCCGCGTGTATTTTTGGGATCCGACGGGCACGCGAAAGAGTTCGCCGTCAACATGTCCGGCGTTAAAGGCGACAAGTCCGCGTCGCCCAGGCAGATATTCGATTGTAATTGGGCACCCCAGATTCTGGTATACTTTGCGCATGATTCCCAGAATTCTGTGTGAAATGCGGCTGTCATTCACGACACCCAGCCGTTTTGGGCAATCATTTTCGGGGGCCGTGTACCCTGTTGCGGGCAGTGACAGTAACAAGCTTAGGCCAAGCAGCAGAACTTTGGTTGTGCGTTTGTAAAAAGTCATCAGGTGTTCTGTTCCGTGTGGCCAAGCAATCGGAAAATACCATTATATCAGTAACATTTGTTTTATCCCGGTCTTTGACAAGGCCTTGCTCGGAGAATCTTTGTTGTGAGACGGCGCACAGCGGATCAAAGGTGCTCTTTGCCGGCGGGGCGGGTACGAATCGTTTATTGAACAGGGCTTGAAAACGGGCCCTGAAAATGTTCTGATCCCGGCGCATTCAGGATGCACGATTTTACGTGCCTTCACATCGGCGCAAAACAGCAAAAAACGTGACATTTCTGCGTCTTTTTTGATCTCCCTATTGACTTTGAATTGGTACTCCCATAAATGCTGTTAGCACTCGCCGGGGGTGAGTGCTAATACGGGCTCATCCCGGTTAGTCTTAGTTATTAACGAGCCTTAGCTTTAACACGGAGTTGTCTAAAATGAAGTTCCGTCCGCTGCATGATCGAGTACTGGTACGTCGTGTCGAATCCGACACCAAGACTGCCGGTGGCATCATTATTCCGGATACCGCCAAAGAAAAACCGCAGGAAGGCGAAATCGTCGCTGTTGGTTCTGGCGTTCGCAAAGAAGATGGCTCGGTCGTAGCCCTCGATGTCAAAGCAGGCGACAAAGTCCTGTTTGGCAAATGGTCGGGCACCGAAGTCAAGGTTGACGGCGAAGAGCTGTTGATCATGAAAGAATCCGACATCATGGGCATCATGGAATAAGTCAGCCCTTTGGGTGACTTAAGTCCACGTTCATCCGTCTCATAGAGAGGAAAGAATATTATGGCTGCTAAAGAAGTAAAATTCTCCACTGACGCACGCGCTAAAATGCTGCGTGGTGTCGACATCCTGGCAGACGCTGTCAAGGTGACCCTCGGCCCGAAAGGCCGTAACGTTGTTATCGAAAAGTCCTTTGGCGCACCGCGCGTGACCAAGGACGGTGTTTCGGTCGCCAAAGAAATCGAACTGACTGACAAGTTCGAAAACATGGGCGCACAGATGGTTCGCGAAGTCGCGTCGAAAACCGCCGATCTGGCTGGTGACGGCACCACGACCGCAACCGTGCTGGCACAGGCCATCGTTCGTGAAGGCAACAAGTCCGTTGCTGCTGGCATGAACCCGATGGACCTGAAACGCGGTATCGACCTTGCTACTGCCAAAGTGATCGAATCGATTTCTGGTCGCGCACGTAAAGTTGCCGGTCGTGACGAGATCGCACAGGTTGGTAACATCTCTGCTAACGGTGACCGTGAAGTCGGCGACATGATCGCAGAAGCCATGGAAAAAGTTGGCAACGAAGGCGTTATCACCGTTGAGGAAGCAAAAGGCCTGCACACCGAACTCGACGTTGTCGAAGGCATGCAGTTCGACCGTGGTTACCTGTCTCCGTACTTCGTAACCAACCCGGAGAAAATGGTCGCAGAAATGGATGCTCCGTACATCCTGCTGTTCGACAAGAAAATCTCCTCGCTTCAGCCGATCCTTCCGCTGCTTGAGTCGGTCGTTCAGTCCGGCAAGCCGCTTCTGATCATTGCTGAAGACATCGAAGGCGAAGCTCTGGCAACGCTGGTTGTCAACAAGCTGCGCGGTGGCCTGAAAATCGCTGCTGTCAAAGCACCGGGCTTCGGCGATCGTCGTAAAGCCATGCTCGAAGACATCGCCATCCTTACCGGTGGTCAGGTTGTCTCCGAAGATCTCGGCATCAAGCTGGAAAACGTTACCCTCGACATGCTTGGTACCGCGAAATCGGTTACCATCACCAAAGAAGAAACCACCATCGTTGATGGTGCTGGTGAGAAAGCACAGATCGAAGCACGCGTTGGTCAGATCCGCGCCCAGATCGAAGAAACCACCTCTGATTACGATCGCGAAAAACTGCAGGAACGTCTTGCTAAACTCGCAGGCGGTGTTGCCGTGATCAAAATCGGTGGCGCTTCGGAAATTGAAGTGAAAGAACGCAAAGACCGCGTTGACGATGCCCTGCACGCAACCCGCGCTGCTGTCGAAGAAGGCATTGTTGCTGGTGGTGGTACCGCTCTGCTGTACTCTGTTAAGGCGCTCGAAGGTCTCGAAGGTGAAAACCATGACCAGACCATCGGTGTTGACATCGTTCGTCGTGCCCTGCAGGCACCGGTTCGTCAGATCGCAACCAACGCTGGCGTAGACGGCGCGGTTGTTGCTGGCAAACTGCTTGAGCAGGACGATGTAGAGTTCGGTTATGACGCTCAGAAGGGCGAATACACCAACCTGATCAAAGCTGGCATCATCGATCCGGCCAAAGTTGTTCGTACTGCCTTGCAGGACGCAGCATCGGTCGCAGGTCTGCTGATCACCACCGAATGCATGATCGCTGAAAAGCCGGAAGACAAGCCGGCTGGTGGCGCGCCTGACATGGGCGGCATGGGTGGCATGGGCGGTATGGGTGGTATGGGCTTCTAAGTCCTCCTCCAACCGACCTTCACACTACAGGAAGGGCCCCGCAATCGCGGGGCCCTTTTTGTTTTGGGTGTCTCGTCCTGAAATATGTTGACACTTACAGGAGCAATAGATGTCGGCTTTTAACCAAGGCGACTTTGGTTGCGACCATTTTTCTTGGCGCTATAAAGTGCTTCATCTGCACGTTTGAGCACGTCCTCGGGGTGTTCGCCATGCCGGTAACTGGCAATGCCGGCACTGATGGTAACCGGAACGACATGGTCGCTAGCCATTGTTGGCGAGGCTTCGATCTTTGTGCGGATGCGTTCGGCAACAATATGTGCCCCGTCGCCATCGGTATCGGGGAGCAGAATCACGAATTCTTCGCCTCCCAGCCGGAAGAAAAGCTTTTCTTCTTCAAAACGCAGCGCGTTATACGCCATGCGCGTAATGTGCTGTAGAACCACATCGCCGGTATTATGGCCATAGGTGTCGTTGACGTTTTTGAAATGGTCGATATCAAGCATCACCAGTGAATAGGGGGTGCCGTCACGGTTGGTTTTCGCATGAACCCGCGCGATGTGGTCGTCAAACGCAGCCCTGTTCAAAAGGCCTGTCAGAGGATCATGAAACGCTTCAAACTCAAGACTAAGATTATGCAGCTTTTGATGGTGAATGTTCTTGAGCAAGCCGATGATGTGGACCGGTTTGTCAAACTTGTCGCGTTCGGTCACAGAGCCGCTATGTGAAAACCATTCCCAGCGGTCAGTCTTGCCAACCTGAACACGGGCATCGACATCAAAGGAGGAGGTCCGACCCGATATATGTTCGTTCAGGGCTTTGTCAAATGCCTGACGATCTTCGGGATGGATGCGTTGACGCAAATTGTCGATATCGAGCTTTGCGTCGCTTTTGATGTCAAGCAATCGATAGAAGCTGTCTGAGAAATAGCCGCGGTTTTCCGCAATATCCCAGTCCCATAATCCCTGGCCGACCGTATCAAGTGCAAATTTCAGGCGGCGGTCAAGGGCTTGTCTTTTGATTTTGTCGGCTTGTTGTGCCTGTCGTTCGAGAATGATCCGAACAAGCAGAACACCCGCAACGGCAAGGATAATAACCGAGGCAATGACCGCGGTTCGTCGTGTTGCTTGATATGTTTCAAAGAACTGGTCGGTTGCAACCTGAAGATAAACAACCAAAGGCAGACCAGGCAGCTTTGCGTAGGACAGGACGATATCGTCTTCGATGCGCGCAGTGCTGGCACGCAAAGATTCTTTGCCGTGATATTTCAGCCAGTATTGCTTTTCTTCCGAGATGCTGAGCCATTCGGTTGTCGTGTCGTTCAGCGTATACTGGTTTGTCAGGATTGTGTCGCTATTGCCG
Organism: Thalassospira sp.; assembly: GCA_048264285.1. Classification (GTDB taxonomy): domain Bacteria; phylum Pseudomonadota; class Alphaproteobacteria; order Rhodospirillales; family Thalassospiraceae; genus Thalassospira. The sequence goes on along the minus strand of JBLXDD010000013.1, from coordinate 26,820 downwards.
CTGGCAACACGAATTTTCGCTTTGCTCAGAAACCTTTCAAGCGGGCTGTTTTCATAAGGGCTGCTGACTTTTGCCAGGACAATGATGACGCCTGCGAAACGGCCATCTTCAAGCCAGATGCCACGTTCGGCCGCAATTTCGTTGGCTCGGAGGCCAAGGTCGCCGGCCTGGATGAAGACGGGCTCAATCCAGGCATCGATGTGGCGGGCAACGATCTCATCTGTCTTGAGAGCTTGTGGTGAAATGTTCTGAAACAGAAAACTGTCCGCGATTTCGCCGTCATGGCGAATATGTACGAAGCCGGAAATGTCGGCGTCATTTTGAACAACCATCGTCAATTGTTCGACAAGCCCCGCATCCAGCGTTCCCGCAGAGGCAAGCTGACGCGCAGCAACCAGTGCAACCCCATCTGCCTTCATCAAGATTGCCGACAATCTGTCAGCATAGGACAATACGCCGAATGCCGCTGTATCAAGCGCCTTCTGAGACGCGGCGTCATATTCTTTTGACGTGTCATGAACAAGCATGAACAACACGCCGACCAGCAACCCGATAGACAGAAACATGCTGAGGAATTGCTCACCAAGGACCTGACGCCAACCATGCTTGTGGCGATAGACGGAGTTCACGGTCAGTTGCCCCCGTATTGCGCAAGAATGCCAAGCATGTTTTCTGAAATGCCGACCTGCTGCGCGATTTCATGCTGATGTGTCCTCAGCGCGCGTCGAACCGTATCAAGGTCTTCTGTGCTTGGCGTGGTGATAGACGTACCGTTTGTGCGCAGCTTGTTGATAGACATTTCATCATGGGCGACCGCAAGGGCACGACCCTCAGAAATCATTTCGTTCCACGTGTCGGCGATGATATCGCGCTGGTCATCTGATAGCCGTTTCCAGATATCGCGCGAAATCACGGGAACATAAAACGGATAATAAGAGTTACTGCGAAACGCATACTTGATGCCGTGCTCCCAAAGTGCGGCACTGACCACCGCACTGCTGGTCGAAAGAATCCCATCGATTTCACTGTTTTCAAGGGCCTCTGAAACGTTCGGCCAGGGGATCAATACCGGTGTGGCCCCCAAGGCGGCCAAGCGCAGGGCATTTGCCGTTCCACCCGCATAGCGAATGCGCAGTCCTTTAAGGTCTGAAAAGCGGTTAATGGCTTTATCACGCGTGAAAATATATGCCGGACCAACATCAAGCCATTTACCAAAGACTTTGATGTTCAGGTGCCTTTCCAGAGAAGAGGAAAGAGCCTGACCAACTTTGCCATCGACAAGGGTGCGGACAGTTTGTGCCTCAAGCCCCATAAAATATGGGAGCAACAGCGCATCCAGATCACTGCTATATTGCCCAAGGTGCCAGATGCCGGGCGCCGCAATTGCCACACGCGCGCTTGATACCGCTGCGGCGACTTCGCGGTCACTAAATGCCTTGGCTGTGTGGATGACCGTGAAATGATGTTCCGGAATGGCCTCGTTCAACGCCTTGGCATAGTTTTGCAGAAAGACGGTTTGGAAATGCGCAACGGTGTTTTCTGTCGAGATCTGAATCTCTGCGGTTTTGGCCGGTACTACCGATAACATCCAGATCGCCAGCGGTACCCAAACTTTTCCAAGCATTTCCAGTTTCTTTCCGTGCATTGCAGGTTGAAACAGGGCCTGCTGATTTAGAACTGTTCTTCTTTTGGGTGTAAATTACTCCCAGTATAATAAGGTTACTTTGACGCAAGTCAAAGTAACCTATCCAATAGTTTAATCTTTTCGGCAAAGATATAGGGTCTTCAGCCAAAGAGTTTTTTCAAGCTCCGGGGCTGGCAACGCAGATATTGCGGGGCAGCTTTGACCTCTGCACCAAGTTTTGCTGCGGCATGCCAGGGCCAGCGCGGGTCATACAGAATACCCCGCGCAAGGGCGATGGCATCGGCTTGCCCGGTAAAGGTGATCGCCTCGGCCTGTTCTGCCTCTGTGATCAGGCCAACGGCGATGGTGGGCATTGATGTTTCCGATTTGATACGTGCGGCAAAGGGAACCTGATAATTCGGGCCCAGCGGGATTTTTTGATCAATATGCAAGCCACCCGAAGAGACATGGATAAAGTCACATCCACGCGTTTCCAGCCGTTTGGCAAGGGCTACACTTTGTTCGATATCCCAGCCATCCTCGACCCAGTCAGTTGCAGAAATGCGAATGCCAACCGGATAATCATCGCCAACCGCGCTACGGATGGCATCAAATACCTCAAGGACGATCCGGGTGCGGTTTTCAAATGAACCGCCATATTCGTCATCGCGTTTATTGGCATGCGGCGACATGAACTGATGAAGCAAATAACCGTGTGCGCCGTGAATTTCGATGGCGTCAAAACCAAGGCGGACGGATCGTTTTGCACTTTGGGCAAAGGCCGTAACAATGTTAGCGATTTGCGCTTTGGTAAGGCTTTCGGGAATTGGATCGCCTTCCTTGAAAGGGATGGCGGACGGGGCGACGACCTGCCAGCCATTTTCATGGTTCGGGTCAATCGCATGCGCGCCAAGCCATGGTTTCTCGCAGGAGGCCTTTCGCCCGGCATGGGCCAGTTGAATTGCAATCGGCATGTCGGAATGGCTGCGTATAGCCGCAAGTGTGCCGGCAAGTGCGGCCTCGGTCTCGTCATCCCACAGGCCGACATCGCCATAGGTAATCCGCCCCGCAGGTTCGACAGCGGAGGCTTCGATGATCAGAAGCCCGGCCCCCGATTGTGCCAGATTGCCCAGATGCATGTCATGCCAAGGGGATGTTTTTCCGTTATTGGCGGAATACTGGCACATCGGGGCGATGATGATGCGATTTTCAATCTCAAGCGTACCAAGCTTAAGCGGCGAAAACAGTGTGCTCATGAATTTCTTCCTTCATTGCGCAATGACGTAATGAGGTGAAGCTATCGCGTGACAGCATCGTGTGCCAGAGCGACGTCACGTGTTTTCTGTTGAAGGCCCTGGAAGGGCTGCTGCTTTTCTGAAAATGCGGCGGGAAAACCAAAAAAATACGCGTAGCGACTTGCGGAATGAATTGCGTGATCTATCTCAAGGTCAGAACGGAGCATGGTGCTCTGTTGCGCGTCAAGGTTGCAGCCTGGTCTGGACTGATGGCGCAAGAATACTCGTCTGTAATGGAGGGTACTACAATGACTGGTCTTCAGACTCTTAACGGATCCCGTCGTCTGCCGACAGCACCGATTTACGGTGATCCTTTTACTCTTATTTCCCGCGACGTCGACCGTATCTTTGGCTCGATCTTCGGGGATCGCAGTGATGCGTCCGGCGCAGAATCAACCGCCGACAAGGATGCAAAACAAGCGCTGCTAAGCCCGCGCATTGATATCTATGACGCAGATGATCACTTCGAACTTTCTGCGGAACTCCCCGGTGTTGAACAGGATGATGTCAATGTCGAATTGCTTGACGGTGTTCTGACCATCTCGGGTGAGAAGAAATTCAGCCGTGAAAGCAACGACGGTGCCCATGTTGTCGAACGCAGCTATGGCAGCTTCAAACGGTCTTTTCGTCTAAATGACAAGATTGATGCCGACAACATCACCGCATCTTTCAAAAACGGTGTTTTGGTTCTGACTCTTCCCAAAGTAGCAGAACAGAAGCCCGAGCCGCGCAAGATTGCGGTGAACGGCTAAGGATTGTCTCTCCTCCCTGAAGAAGCTTCCCCTGATAGACTGACGGGCGGTAAAACCGCCCGTCTTTTTTTTGCGCTTAGTACATGGTTTGGCTGATGCGATGTCCGCGTGTCAGCTTCCTTTGCACCCGGCATAGCCGTTGCACTGATCCAGGGGCATGTCAAACAGCCCGGTCTGATCGAAACGTTTCAGTGCCTTAGTCCAAGGTGTCAAATCAATGTTTTGCACCTTGAGCCAGTCGGGGTTGTAATAGGTATCGCAATAGCGGTCCCCACTGTCGCAAAGCAGGGTAACAACCGATCCGGCTTGTCCGGCTTTTTTCATCTCGGTAATCAGGGACAGGGTCGCAATAAGATTGGTCCCGGTCGAGCCACCACACCGACGGCCAAGGTGTTTTTCAAGGTAATAAAGTGCGGCAAAGCTTGCGGCATCAGGAATGCGATACATGCGATCAACCACGGTGGGGTTGAAACTTGGCTCTACCCGCGGACGACCGATGCCTTCGACACGTGACCCTTTATTATTGGTGACAGAACAGTCACCGCTTTCATACCCGTCATAGAAAACCGAATTTTCCGGATCGGCCACGCAGAGCTCACACCCCTGACCAAGGCTTCGCCCATAACGGATATAGCGCCCGACGGTCGATGAGGTGCCCCCGGTACCGGCCCCGACAACGATCCAGCGCGGGATCGGGTGGGGTTCACGTTTAAGCTGATCAAAGATACTTTCGGCGATGTTGTTGTTGCCGCGCCAGTCGGTTGCGCGTTCGGCATAGGTGAACTGGTCCATGTAATGGCCGCCCAGTTCTCGTGCTAAGCGTTGGGATTCTTCGTAAATCTGGCCGCTATGGTCCACAAGATGACATTCGCCGCCATAAAAGGCGATCTGATCGATCTTTTGCTGCGATGTCGATTTCGGCATCACGGCAATAAAACGAAGCCCGAGAAGTTTTGCAAAATAGGCTTCCGATACCGCTGTCGATCCGCTTGACGCTTCGATGATCGGCGTGTCCCTGGTGATCCAGCCATTGCACAGCCCATACAAAAATAATGATCGCGCCAGCCGGTGCTTCAAACTGCCCGACGGGTGGGTCGATTCATCTTTAAGATACAACCCGATATTACCAAGTGTCGGCAAATCAAGGCGGATCAGATGGGTATCGGCAGACCGGTTAAAATCGGCCTCGATCATACTGATGGCATCTGCCACCCATTGGCGGTCATAGGGCATGAGATATCCTGAGATCTGGTAGAACATTTATCCGCGCAGCAGTCGCCCGCGAGTGCAACTTGTTTAGGACAATATAGTACAAAAAACGACAGTAAAATTGTGTCGGTACATTCGGACGGCAAATCGGTTGATCGCATTGCCGGATGCTGAATTTTGTCAGTTTGGGCTTGCTAACACTTTTTTCAAAGCTAACCTCTAGACTTGTTCGTTATCGATTCTTTTGTTCTGACTGGATGGCTCGGAATTTATGGCTGACGACGATAAAGACCCGTTTAGCGTACGCACACCTGCCTCGGAAATCGGGGCGGCATATGATGTGCCTGTGCGTGTTTCAACGGTAATTGGCAAAAGTCAGATTCAGGTCGCGCAGTTGATGCGGCTGACCCGTGGTGCCGTGCTTGAGCTTGATCGTCGCGTGGGGGAACCTGTTGATATATATGTCAACAACCGGCTGGTGGCGCGGGGCGAATTGGTCGTGGTGGATGAAAACCTTGGTGTGACGATCACCGAAGTGGTCAAGACCGGTACGGTGATCGAGACCCATCATTAAACCCGTCCAAAATATCGGAAATCGCGCAACACTGCTTTTTTATGTGTTTCCAACCCACCTTCCTTGATTGGCTGGTGGGTTTTGTTTTTTGTGCCGATGGAACTTCATCGCTTTCCGGAACGTTTGAGAACAATACCCCTTTGAAACGCCGCGGCTCAGGCATTCTCGGTTGTGACGTTTGGTTGGTTCACTCAAACAAAGGAAATCCCATGGTTAATCTACTGACATCAGGGCTTTTAACCCTGATCGGCCTGGTGCTTGCGATTGGCGGTGCCTGGCTGGTTGTCGTCGGCGGAAGCTGGTATTACGTCCTGGCCGGGATCGCGTTTCTGGTTATGGGCGTGTTGTCATTCAAACGTAAACCGGTTGTCTTGCCGCTCTATGCCGTGTTTCTGGTTGCCAGCCTGGCATGGGCTGTGTGGGAAATCGGTTTTGACTGGTGGCAATTGGCACCGCGCGGTGGATTGACAGTCTTAATCGGCCTTTGGCTTTTGACCCCGTGGTATCGAAGAACACTCGATAACTCGCAAAGACAGCCAGATGCGGTTGCGGCACCAAGACGTTCGTTGATCCTTGAGGGCAGCATCGTTCTTTCGGTTATTGTTGCCGTTTATTCGATGATGAATAAGCCAAGTGAAATCGATGGGACCTTGCGCATAAAACCGGTCATCGAACAGCCAAATCTCGGTGGAAATGTTCCGGAAGGGGAATGGCATCAATATGGGCGCACCCCTTATGGGCAGCGCTATTCCCCGCTTGATCAGATTACCCCTGAAAATGTCGCAAATCTTGAACAAGCCTGGGTCTATCAGACAGGTGATGTCAAACGCGAAGACGATGTGCCTGAAACGACCTATCAGGTCACGCCGTTGAAAGTTGGTGACACGCTTTATCTTTGCACGCCCCACAGTTGGGCGATTGCGATTGATGCCGAAACCGGGCGGGAAAAATGGAAGTTTGATCCGCAAATTCCGCAAAATTCCGATCGCCAGCACCAGACATGCCGTGGGGTTACCTATTACAAAGATCCTGCAACCAGCAGCTCCGGACCATGCACTGCGCGTGTGTATCTGCCAACATCGGATGCGCGCCTGATCGCGCTGGATGCTGATACGGGTGAAATCTGTCCGTCATTTGGCGATGAAGGTACCGTGCATCTGGAAATCAACATGCCCTATAACCCGGCGGGCTATTACTATTCTACGTCTCCGCCGGTTGCTGCCGATGGCAAGATCATTATTGGCGGGGCGGTCAATGATAACTATTCGGTTAAATCGCAGTCGGGCGTTATTCGTGCCTTTGACATTGATACGGGTGAATTGATCTGGAACTGGGATTCAGGCAACCCGGAACAAACCGAACCGATCCCCGAAGGGCAAACCTATACCACCAATTCACCGAACAGCTGGTCTGTATCAAGTGCGGATGAAGATCTTGGCATGATCTATGTTCCGCTTGGCAACAAGGTCCCGGATCAGTTGGGTATGAATCGCGATGAAAATGTCGAGAAATATGCATCATCTATTGTCGCGCTAAGTCTTGAAACTGGACAGGTCCAGTGGGTGCGCCAGACAGTCCATCATGATTTGTGGGATATGGATGTTCCTGCCCAGCCAGCCTTGCTTGATATCACAGATGAAGGCGGCGAAGTGGTTCCCGCCTTGGTCGGGCCGACCAAACAAGGCGATATCTATGTTCTGGATCGTCGCACCGGCGAGCCGATCATTCCCGTGACCGAGGTCCCCGCGCCGGGCGGAGCGATCCCCGAAGATTATACCGCCCCAACCCAGCCGGTATCGGGTTTGACCTTTATGCCCGACCCGCTTACGGGCAAGGATATGTGGGGACTTACGCTATTTGACCAGATGGCGTGCAGAATTGCTTTCCATCAGTTGAAATACGAAGGGCGTTACACCCCGCCATCCTTACAGGGAACCTTGGTATATCCCGGTAATTTCGGAACATTTAACTGGGGCAGTGTCGCCGTTGACCCGGAACGTCAGACAATGTTTGGCATGCCGACGTATCTTGCCTTCACATCACGGCTTATCCCGCGTGAAGATGTGCCGCCGAAGGGTTCGGAAAAGGCCAGTGAAATGGGGTTGAACCGAAATGAAGGTGCGCCTTATGCGGTTGAAATGGGGCCGTTCCTGTCACCGATGGGCATCCCGTGTCAGGCCCCGCCGTGGGGCTATGTCGCCGGTGCAGACCTTCAAACCGGCGAGATTGCCTATAAACGCAAGAACGGTACGGTCGAGGATATGACACCACTGCCCTTACCATTCGAGGTTGGTGTCCCTGGTATCGGTGGCCCGATCCTGACCAAAAGCGGATTGGCGTTTCTTGGGGCGGCGGTTGATAACTATTTCCGGGCTTATGACGCTGCAACCGGCAAACAGCTTTGGGAGGCCCGCCTTCCTGCTGGTGGTCAGTCAACGCCAATGACCTATAAAACCGATGACGGGGCGCAATATGTGCTGATCGTCGCTGGCGGGCACGGATCAATCGGGACGAAGCCCGGTGACTACGTGATTGCCTATAAACTGCCTGAGTAACCGGAAAACTGAAGTCAAAATCACGAAACCAAAGGGGCACCAGATACCGCGTTTGCGGTTGGTGCCCCCTTGCCGTTAAGGGTGCCGGGGCAGGGCACTCTTGCCCGCCATCAGCTGATGCCTTCGCGCATCAGGCGTTTGTCAACGCGCAGGATTTCCTCGGGACGCAGGCGGGGTTCAAGTCGGGCGATGGCGGCTTGTGGATCAAAAGGTTCTTCTTCTTCTGCCCCGATCGGGAAGGTAATCGGACCATTCGCAGAACGTCTAAGCCAGTAATAGGCTTCGGCATAGTTTTGTTGCACACCCCATCCACGTTCAAGTAACGCCCCATACATGAATTGTCCGGCCCGCATATTGTTGTTTGCGGCTTGTTTGAAATAGGTGGCGGCTTCGACGAAATTCTGCTGCACGCCACGGCCGTGAAAATATTGTGAACCGATCATATAGGCCGCATTGGCATTGTGGGGATCAATGCGAAGGGCGCGTTTAAAGTATTTCGTCGCCTGAAAATGATCATAAGACACGCCAAAGCCATTAAAATGCAGCAGGCCAAGATAATATATTGCGCCGCCGTGATTGGCTTTGGCTGCTTTGGTAAACCAGCTGGCCGCTGCCTTGTAATCAACCTCGCCGATATCTCCGCGAAAAGACATCAGTCCCAGTGCATATTGTGCAAAGGGGTCGTCATTTTCTGCAGCTTTTTGCCAGAAGGCTCGGGCGTGTGCGTAATCACCACTCTGATATGCATAATACCCGTTTTGATATTGTGTGCTCATTTCTGCGGCGTGCACAGCAGTCATGCCCGGCAAAGCGGTGCAAAACATCACAAACAGGGCTGGTCCGGAAAGAAGGTGAAGGCAGGGGCGCAAGGCAAGCAAAAGGCGGGTCACGTTATTGAACCATCAGGAATTGGATTTAAACAGCTGAACGACTTTGCGTGCACGTTTTTCGATGGCCTCAAGCACATTGCCGATCTCGGGGCTTTGCTTGATACGTGTTCCGCTATGCAGGGCAATAAACTGTCCGGCATTTTTATGTTCGCTGCTGAGTTTGACGACCGTAAAAAGCGGGGTTTCGTGGGTCGAACGGAAAATGGAAAACATTGCCATCCCGTCAAGATGGTCAATGGCGTAATCTTTCCATGCGCCACTGGCTACTTGCCGGGAATAGATGTTCATGAGTTTCATCAGTTCAGCCCGGTCAAAATGGACAAAGCTCTTGGCTTTGCGGTATTTGGCCAAATCGAACAATGTTCCCATGCGGTGCTCCGGCAGCGTGTGTCCAGGGCTGTCGGTGATCCTCATGGGGAACGTAACAGCCATATGACACGGTAGCGCGGATTGCCGGGCGTCTCAAGTTTCAATGAATGAAAAGGATGGGGGGGTAGGCCCCTCAGGCCGACGCTTTCAAAGGCTGCGCGACCGGGTCGGTGGCCAGTCAATGGTTTGTGCGCCGGTGTTATACGGGTCAGGCGTGCGATAGCAACTGACGGCGGCCAGCGAACGATAGCAATAAAGCGGCGGTTCGGGCACCGGATCCTTTTTGCAATAGGATTTGCCATCAATCTTGCGGATGGTCGAACAGTCCTGCCCGGTCGACAGCGACACTGCATGGTCGATCAGGGTTTTGTCGGTATTGATGATGCTGATCACGTCAAAGGCAAGATACCATTCGCCACCGGTAAAGATGCTCGTGCCGACAACATCAGACATCGTCGTGCTACAGGCTGAAACACCCGTTCCCATAACAGCAGCAAATAGCCCGGCAAGGATGCGCTTGCGGACAATGCGCGCCGTTCTCAGGTGCGGCTTTGCGTTTTCACGACGTTTCATCATGGTCTCCGTCCATGCACCGGGCAATAATGACCGATAGCAGTTCAAATCTGTTCCCTTGCCAAAGATATTAGCAAACCCCGTGCCGAACTAAGGATCTCCTTTTGAAAGAAGCTCTGTATACTGCTTCATCCCTGACTTTTCAGGTGGCATGGGAGGTACCTGATGTCAGCAGCCTGTTCTTGATGGTGACGGGCAAATCTTTCAAAGCGGTTTAAAGCAGCGGATAAAGAGGCGATTATTTGCGCCGGGCAGGCAATTCTTTCCCCGTCGGGTGCGAATGCCTGAATTCGGCCACATGCATCTGATATCGCACAAAATATCAAGGTTGTGACAAGGTCGGTGGGCCGGGCGGATTAAAATAATCGCCAGAATGAGGGGATTGATGTCGAGCAGACTTGACCCTGTACCCGCTGGCGCGTTAAATCCTTGCCAGAATTTTTTCAGATAAGCGGGCAAGTTGCCCGCTTTATTGTGACCGGATTGGAGCCGTTTTCGTGGTTGATATTTTCCAGGAAGTCGAAGAAGACCTGAAGCGTGAACGCAGTGAAGAACTGTGGCGCAAATACGGGAAATACGTAATCGGCGTTGCTGCGGCCATTGTGCTTGGTGTTGCGGGTCGTGAAGGCTGGAAAACCTATGAACAGACCACCAGCATCGAAAACGGGACCCGTCTTGCCAATGCCATTGAACTGGCGCAAGACAGCGCAACCGACGAAGATGCCGCACTCGCAGCCCTTGATGCGATCATTGCCGATGGCAATGCAGGTTTCGTAGCCCTTGGTCATTTCCAGAAGGCAGCGGTTTATCTTCGCTCGGGCGCAGTTCCCTCGGCGATTGCCGAACTTGAAGCGATTGCTGCAAATTCTGACATTGATCAGGTTTACCGTGATCTGGCCGTTGTCGAGATCGCGATGAACAGTGCGTCCGAAAGTAACGCGCAGGATCTGATCGCACGTCTCGAACCGATCGCAGTACCAGAAAACGCCTGGTACTATTCCGCGCGCGAGATGATTGCGCTTCTGCATATTGCCGGTGGTGAGGTGGATGCGGCCAAACCGCTTCTGACCGAGATCGCAGACGATAGCAGTGCACCGGCGGGCATGCGTGCACGTGCCAGTGAAATTCTCAAGGCGGTTGGTGCCTGAGTTACCCGGGCAACAAAGGGTCGCAGATGATGACCCGCATGATCTGAGTTTTTTCAGGGGATAGGGTTTTGACCACACGCGGTATTAAGTCACTTATTTGCGTAATGGGCCTTACGGGTCTGTTGGCAGGGTGTTCAGGTTGGCTGGGCGAAGATGAAGCGCCGCCGCTTCCGGGGGAACGTATTTCCGTCCTGGCCCTGCAAAGCACGGTTCAACCCGATGTCGAACTGAGTGATCAGCGCGTGATTCTGCCTGAACCGGAACCTATGGTCGACTGGCCGCAGAATGGCGGCTATCCGAGCCACGCGCTCCATCATGTCGCACTTGATAACGAAGTTCTCGAACAGGACTGGTCTGTTGGTGTTGGCGAAGGGTCGATGGATGACAACCTTTTGCTTAATCAGGCGATCATTGCACGCGGTGTGATCTTTACGATCGATGCCGAGGCGGTTGTACGTGCCTTTGCGGCAAATTCGGGCAAAAGGATCTGGTCTCTGGAACTGGCACCAGAAGATGAAGAAGACAGCACGCTTCTGGGTGGTGGTCTGGCTTATGAAGCCGGCGTGATCTATGCAACAACCGGTTTCGCCGAAATTATCGCGATTGACGCACCAAGCGCCACAGTTCTGTGGCGTCAACAGGTGAGTGCGCCGATGCGTTCCGCGCCGACCGTGCGCGGTGGGCGGGTTTTTGCGATTACCATTGATAACCAGACCGTGGCGCTGAATGCGCGCACCGGCGAAAGCCTCTGGAGCCATCGCGGTGCTGCCGAAGGCGCATCCTTTATCGGCGGTGCCAGCCCGGCAGTGGATCAGGGCGTGGTCATTTCGGCCTATTCGACCGGCGAGATTTATGCTCTTCGGGTTGAAAACGGTCAGGTGATCTGGTCCGATGCACTTGCTGCTGCCGGACGGACCGATGCGGTGTCTGCTATTGCCGATATTCGCGGTCTGCCGGTGATTGATAATGATCTGGTGATTGCCACCAGCAACTCCGGATTGACGACCGCGATTGACCTTAGAACGGGCGTTCGTGTCTGGGAACTTGAGGCCGGCGGCATTCAATCCCCGTGGGTGGCGGGTGAATATATTTACCTTCTGACCAACACAAATGATCTGATTGCCTTGCGTCGACGGACCGGACAGGTTAAATGGGTGACCGTTCTGCCCCGTTTTGTCGATCCCGAAGATCAGGAAGGCCCGATTGTCTGGACAGGGCCGGTACTGGCCGGTGACAGGTTGATCGTTGGTAACGAGCAGGGCGAAGTAATGACTGTTTCCCCCTATAGCGGTGACATTCTTGGCATGGACGAAGTTTCCGGGCCGATCACATTGCCGCCATCGGTTGCAGGTGACAGCCTTTACTTCCTGACTGCGGATGCCGATCTAATCGCGTATCGCTGATCAGTCAGAAACGAACAAAGTTTTTCGCAAGGGTTGCTGCCTTGCAGGATTTGCGGTGCGTCGCGGGCCATGAAGGCCTTCGGCGCACATCGCTATTTAACGAGAGTCTGAAAATCAGATGTCGCTGAAAGTTGCCATTATCGGTCGCCCCAATGTCGGGAAGTCGACCCTGTTTAACCGCTTGGTCGGCAAAAAGCTGGCCTTGGTAGACGACCAGCCTGGTGTCACGCGTGATCGCCGCTATGGCAAGGCGCGCCTTGGCGATATGTCTTTTGACATCATCGATACTGCCGGTCTTGAAGAAGCGTTTGATAACTCCGTCGAAGGCATGATGCGCCAGCAAAGTGAAATGGCGTTCGAGGAATGCGATGTTGCGTTGTTCCTGATTGATGCCCGTGCCGGTTTGACACCGCTTGACAACCACTTTGCCGACTGGCTGCGCAAACGCCAGAAGCCGGTCTATGTCATTGCCAACAAGCACGAAGGCCGCGACCAGGACCCCGGCCTGTACGAGGCATATGGCCTTGGTCTTGGCGATGTTGCACCGATCTCGGCCGAGCACGGCCTGGGGATCGAGTTGCTCTATGACATGCTTGAACCACACTGGAAAGAATGGAAAGACCGCGAACGCGTTGCCAAGCAGCATGCCCGCGAGGCCGAAGAGGACGCGGCGGCCGAGGATGAGTTTTCCGACGAAGACGGTTTTGCCGATGACGAAGGTGAAGTCTTCCCGTCCTATGAAATTGAATTCAGCGAAGACGATGAAGACGAAGATGGTGAGCTGATTGTCGAAGGGCCGCGTGACAATTCGAAAATTCAGTTGGCGATTGTCGGCCGCCCGAATGCCGGTAAATCAACCCTTCTGAACCAGTTGCTTGGCGAAAACCGCGTTATGACCGGGCCGCAAGCCGGGCTCACCCGTGACTCGATTGCGGTGGACTGGTCCTATGAAGGGCGTCCGATCCGTTTGGTCGATACGGCGGGTATGCGTCGCAAGAAAAAGATCGATGACCGTGTTGAAAAACTTTCGGTTGCCGATACGCTGCGCGTGATCCGTTATGCGCAGGTCGTTGTCTTGATGATTGATGCGACCAACACGCTTGATAAGCAGGACCTGACGATTGCGCGCATGGTGCTTGAAGAAGGTCGTGCACTGATTATTGCCGTCAACAAGTGGGATGCAATCAAGGATAAGGCCGGCGTCATGCAGGAATTGCGTGACAAGCTTGACGTGTCCTTTGCGCAGGCCAAAGGCATCCCGGTTCTGACTTTCTCGGCATTGACAGGACGCGGCACAGAACGTCTGATGCCGACGGTCCTTGATATCCACGATATCTGGAGCCGCCGTATCCCGACCTCGCAGCTGAACCGCTGGCTTGAAGCAACCACCGAACGCCATCTGCCGCCGGTCATTTCCGGTCGTCGTATTCGCCTGCGTTATATGACCCAAGCGAAATCGCGTCCGCCAAGTTTCTTTATCAACTGCTCCAAGGCGGCAGAACTGCCAGAAAGCTATACGCGCTATCTGATCAATGGTTTGCGCGAAGATTTTGATATGCCGGGCGTTCCGATCCGCATCTATCTGCGCAGCAGTGATAACCCGTTCGCGAACAAGAAAAAGAAACGCTGACATCTATCGCGTTTCCAACCCTGATGGTGAGAAGGGCATTGGGTTGTGGCCCGCGATCGCACAATAGACCAAGGCGGGGTTTAGTTCCCGCCTTTTTCTGTACCCCGAAGAAAATCATTGATGAAGTCTTTGGCCGACTGTGACTGCCAATCAACCCGGCCCGTGATATAGCCCAATATATGTCCATCCCGGTCGATGGCATAGGTGATGGGGAAACCGTAAATGGCGAATTCGCCATCGTTGGGGTTGTCGCTATCGGCAAAGGCCGTTTCCTGATCCGGGTCGATCAAAACCGGCAAATGGTCCAGCGAAAAGCGCCGGTAAAACGGGATAACATTTGCAAGGCCGCCTTTATCAATCGAAATCGTCAGAACCGAAAGATCTGTGTTCGTATGCGCGGCAGCCAGTTGATCAAGCGATGGCATTTCCGCAATGCAGGGTACGCACCATGTTGCCCAGAAATTCACCAGAACGGCTTTTCCGCGATAGGATGACAGGGTATGACTTATGCCATCACGATCATAAAAAGGCGTGTCGCGGGCAATGCGTTTGGGCCGCAGCTCGACAAACTGGCTGCTTTCCCCGTTCAATTGCAAAAAACCAGTTTCAGCGCGGGTCGGTGATATGCCAGCGCAGATCAGGCATAAGAATACCGCGATAAGCAGATGGCTCAAACAGGGCAATCTCTCGCGCAGGGATATGTTTCCAAGCCGGTCAAAAAGCGTGGTTGGCACAGGTAAAGGTTGCTCTTATTTCGAACCGATGGCCGGTCCGTTATCAATGATTTCCTTGATATGAGCAGGAAGGTCTGCCTCTGTGAAGTCTTCTTGCATCTCGCCGTCCTGAACAAAAGCAAAAATATCAGCGATGTCCTGCCCGGAAAAATCGATCTGATAGCCCAGATCGGCTTGCTGAAGTGCTATCATCTGCGGTGCGCCGCGCCACATGCGGGCAAAGAATTCGAACGGCTCGCGCGCGATATTCATGTTCGAGACATCAAGGCTTACGGCAACGTCACTGCCAACATTGTTGACCGAATGGCAAATCACGCATCCTCGCTCGGCAAACAGGGTCTTGCCGCGTTCGGCATCCATTGCTGGATAGGTGGTGACGTCAGGGGTGGTGTTTTCTTGCGCTGTAGCAGCGTTGTAAGCCGCCGCACTACCAATTGTCGCAAGCAGGACAAGGACGCCTAGTGGGCGGATAAAACTGGAAAGACCGGCCGAGTTCATAAAATGCCGTGCTCCGATAATGATAGCGGGAAATATCAATTGCCATGCTATCGGGCAAAGGTCTGTGATGGCAATGATTTGCTGTAACTTTCACAGCAATTTCGTTCGCCTTGTATTCCCGACGAAAAAAGGGCCCGTTCGGGGCCCTTTGATTTCACGATATCGTGGTGTTGTCAGGACGCGTTGACCACTTCACCATGCTTGGTGCAGGACGCTTCTGCCAGATCGACAAAAACATCGGTGATGCTTTCGGGCGTCGGCAAGATCTGGGGATCTTCACCCGGATAGGCTTCCGCACGCATTTTGGTGCGGATGCGGCCCGGATTGACCAGATTGACCCGAACCTTGGTGTTTTCAAGTTCCTGGGCGTAGGACAGGACAAGGCTTTCGAGCGCAGCCTTGGTCGAGGCATAAAGGCCCCAGAAGGCGCGGCCCTTGGAGGAGGCATTCGAGGTCACGAAGATCGCCCGACCGGCATCAGAAAGCTGTAAAAGCTTGTCCGTCGTACGGATCAGGTGGAAGTTTGCCGTGACGTTCGTTGCATAGGTGTTCTGGAATACTTGCGCATCAATGTGACCAACCGGGGCGATTTCACCCAGAAGGCCAGCATTGCCAACCACGATGTCCAGCTTGCCGAAACGCTCATAGATTGTCGGGCCAAGCATGTCGATCTTGTCAAACATGGTCAGATCAAGCGGCAACAGGGTGATCTTGCCGCCGGCATCGGTCACTTCGTCGCTTAGTTCTTCAAGTGCACCAACGTTGCGGCCAATCGCAATCACATGCGCACCTTCGGCCGCAAAACGTTTGGCAACCGCACATCCAATCCCGTGCGAAGCCCCGGTGATCAGGGCGACGCGGCCTTCAAGACGTTTGGTGTCGGTCATGCAGACTGCCTTTCAACCAGTTGGCTGAGCTTGCGGTTTTTGTTTTCTGCATTGTGATCGGTGAGCTTGATCGGGTAATCACCGGTAAAGCACGCATCACAGAAAGCCGGTGCATCATTGTCGCGGTCCGGCAGCCCGGTGGCACGATACAGGCCATCAATGGTCACAAAGGCAAGGCTGTCGACGCCAATGATCTTTGCCATGCTTTCAATATCGTGATTGGCAGCCATCAGTTTGTCTTTGGATGGCGTATCAACCCCATAGAAGCACGGGTTCATGGTGGGCGGGCTGGTGATGCGCATGTGAACTTCGGCCGCACCGGCCTGACGGACCAGATCGACAATCTTGGTTGATGTCGTGCCGCGCACGATGGAATCATCGACCAGAATAACGCGCTTGCCCTTAAGCTTGCCGGGGTTGGCATTGTGTTTCAGTTTCACGCCAAGATGGCGGATCTGATCGGTCGGTTCGATAAAGGTACGTCCGACATAATGATTGCGGATGATGCCCAGTTCAAACGGGATACCGCTTTCATCGGCGTAACCAAGTGCGGATGGTACACCCGAATCCGGAATCGGCACGACCACGTCGGCTTCAACAGCGGATTCACGCGCCAGTTCGCGGCCAATATTCTTGCGCACGTCATAAACGCTTGTGCCTTCGACAATGCTGTCCGGGCGGGCAAAATAGACATATTCAAAAATACAGAAGCGCGACTTTTGCGGCTTGAAAGGCTTGATGGAACGAATGCCGTCATCGGTGATTTCAACAATCTCGCCCGGTTCGACGTCGCGGATGAATTCCGCGCCAACGATATCAAGGCCGACGGTTTCCGAGGACAGGATATAGGCGTCATTGAGCTTGCCCAGAACCAACGGACGGACACCCAACGGGTCCCGTACACCGATCAGTTTCTTCTGGGTCATCACAACCAGCGAATAGGCACCCTCAACCTGACGAACAGCATCAATCAGGCGATCGATGATCTTTTCATACAGGCTGGTGGCAATCAGATGAATGAATGTTTCGGTGTCCGAGGTCGATTGAAAAATCGACCCGCGTTTGACAAGGCGTTCACGTACGGCAAGTGAATTGGTCAGGTTGCCGTTATGGGCAATTGCCAGTCCGCCGAATTCGAAATCGGCGAAAAGTGGCTGCACATTGCGAAGGCCTTTGCCGCCGGCGGTGGAATACCGCACATGCCCGACGGCCCGGTTTCCGGGAAGGCTTTTGATAATATCTTCGGATCCGAAGATATCTCCAACCTGGCCCGACGCCCGGTGGGCAGGAAAATCTTCGCCGTCATAGGACACAATGCCTGCGGCTTCCTGTCCACGATGCTGCAACGCATGCAGGCCAAGAGCCGTTAGTGCCGTCGCATCGGGGGAGCCAAAAACGCCAAAGACGCCACATTCTTCACGTAGCTTGTCGTCATCAAATGGATTGGTGGTCAGCATGAGTGGGTTCCGCTCTCTCGCCGGTGGCGCACGGAGTTCGTCACAATCACGAAACCCACACGCCTCACTCGTTGGTGGTCGCCTCGATCAGACGATCCAAATCATCGCGCGAGGGCCTTGTATACCCGTTTAGGGGCGCGGGTCCAGTCCCTTTTGGTTCCGGACCAAGAAGTTGGCGATAGGCTTTTTCATTTGCATCGGCTTCACGCTGGGCGCGCTCAAGCTCTTGGGCGGTGGTATCGAAAATTTCGTCAGGTGCCATGCGCATAATCAGGAAGGCACCTTCTTCAAGCACCGGACGGGTGCGAGCATCGCGAACCCAGTCAGGCTGCGAATCTGCTGGCAGAAGCCAGGAAAGGGCCAAAAACCCGATGCACACGATAAGTGCGCCACGCAGAAGCCCAAAAACGAAGCCAAGCGTACTATCGAGGCTATCGAGGCCGGAATTCTGAACCGCCCGGCCGATGCGCCCGCTAAGGAACGAGAAAATCAGGAACGTGATCAGAAATAACCCAACACCGGTCGCCAGATCGGCAATCAGTTCTGACGGAATCAGTTCGCGCACATAGGGCCGCGCAACAGGATAACCATAAAGTGCACATAAACCAGCGCCGACCCATCCCATCATTGAAAGGGTTTCATGGATAAAGCCTCGGAAAAAGGCAAACACCCCTGATATCAGCAAAATGCCGACAACAATCAGATCAAACACATCACGTGCGCCAAGATCGGGCAGGGCCGAGAAATCCATTTATTTGTAAACCTTGTTCATCAGTCCGGGCATTTGGCTGGCGCCGCGCAAAAGACGGTTAATACATGCCTTCGCGGGGACGCACCTTGTCGCGGACATCGTCGCCGAAGAGGTTTACCAAATCCTGAAGATGGCCGATTTCGACCTGATTGAGGCCTTTGATCGACAGCTTCTTTTTACCTTGCGTGCCATTCTTCGGGGTATAGGCATTACCAAAACCAAGTTTGGTTGCTTCCTTAAGCCGCGATTCGAGTTGCCCGACCGGGCGAACTTCGCCCGAAAGGCCGATTTCACCGACAATGACGGTTTCATTCGGGACCGGTGCATCGGCAACAGCCGAAATCAGCGCGGCGGCAACGGCCATGTCTGCGGCCGGTTCCCCGACACGCAAGCCACCCGCGACGTTAAGATACACATCAAATTGACTAAGCGGCAGGCCACAGCGGGCATCAAGTACGGCCAAAATCATGTTCATGCGTGCAGAATCCCAGCCGACCACTGCACGGCGCGGGGTTGCCAGGGCTGATTGTGCGACCAACGCCTGGATTTCAACCAGCATCGGGCGGGTGCCCTCAAGCCCGGCAAAGACCGCCGTGCCACTGACCGGGGAATCGCGATCCGCCAGAAACAGCGCCGACGGGTTGGGCACTTCGACCAGTCCCGCATCGCCCATTTCAAACACACCGATTTCATCCGTCGCGCCAAAACGGTTCTTGACCGCGCGTAAGATTCGGAACTGATGGCCACGTTCGCCTTCGAAATAAAGGACGGTGTCGACCATATGTTCAAGCACACGTGGCCCGGCAATCTGTCCTTCCTTGGTGACGTGACCAACCAGCAGAACCGCAAATCCCTTGCGCTTGGCAAGCCGGATCAGTTCAAGCGCACAGGCCCGGACCTGCGAAACGGTACCGGGCGCGCTATCAAGGGTGTCGGCATACATGGTCTGGATCGAGTCAATCACCACCACGTCATGATTGCTGGCTTCAAGGGTGGTGATGATGTCGCGCAGGCTGGTGGCAGCAGCAAAATCGACCTTGGATTTTTCAAGGCCTAAACGGGCCGCGCGCATGCGCACCTGATCAACCGCTTCCTCGCCCGAGATATAGGCGCATTTATGCTTGGCCGCCATCGCGCCAACCGCTTGCAGCAGGATGGTTGATTTACCGATGCCGGGATCACCACCGACCAGCAAAGCCGACCCGGGTACAAGACCACCACCGCAGGCACGGTCAAGTTCGGCAATGCCGCTTATGATGCGTTCGGGGCTGGCGCTTTCGCCTTCCAGAGCAACAAAATCGATGGTCTTGCCCTTTGCCCCGCCGGCAATGCCGCCGGTGGCCTTAGGCCCGCTTTCAACGCGTTCTTCCTCGATACTGTTCCATTCGCCGCAACCATCGCAACGTCCGGTCCATTTGCGGTATTCGGCACCGCAGTTCTGGCAGATGAAACGGCTTTGGGTTTTGGCCACAGAAAGCTCCGCAGATCAGGAAAATGTCAGTTACGGCGTTTGTCGGTCAGACGATGACCTGGGTTCAGACCCTAGAGATGCTTGAGATCAAGTTCAAGCGGGCCTTCGATATCACCGGCAACGAATTGCCGCAAATACGGATTGTCAGAACTGTCAATATCGGCGACCGGACCATCCCAGATGATCTTGCCCTGATAGAGCATGGCAACGCGATCGGCGATCTTGCGCGCACTGGCCATATCGTGGGTGATTGTCATCGCACTGGCACCCAGTTCGCGGGTGCATTTGACGATCAGATCATTGATGACATCGCCCATGATCGGATCAATGCCGGTGGTTGGTTCGTCAAAGAACAGGATTTCCGGCTCCGTCGCGATGGCGCGGGCGAGCCCCACACGTTTTTGCATGCCCCCCGAAAGAGACGCCGGGGACATCTTGGCGATATCAGCCCCCAGACCGACATCTTCGAGGCGTGCAATCGCAAGGTCACGTGCCTTGGCAGGTTTCATTCCGTGACCTTCGATCAGGCCAAAGGCGACATTTTCCCAGACGGTAAGCGAATCAAACAGGGCTGCCCCCTGAAACAGCATGCCGGTTTTGGCCAGCATCGCGTCGCGCTCTGCGCGCGAGGCTGTCGTCATTTCGACGCCATCAACCTTGATGGATCCCTGATCAGGTGTCAGCAGACCCAGAACGCATTTCAATGTCACCGACTTGCCGGTGCCCGATCCGCCAATGATGGCGACCGATTCTCCGGGGGCAACATCAAGGTTCACGCCCTGAAGCACCTTTTTCGGGCCAAAACCCTTGTGAATGTCGCGAAGCGATATCTTGGCTGTGTTGCTCATGATCCTGTCAAACCGGCCCTTATCGCGAGAAGAACAGTTCGGTGACGATATAGTTCGAAATCAGGATCAGGATGGAACTTGAAACAACCGCATTGGTCGTTGCCTGACCAACGCCTTGTGCGCCGCCGCGCGAATGATACCCGTGATAGCACCCCATCAGGGTGATGATAAAGCCGAACACAGCCGCCTTCACAAGGCCCGACACCACATCAAGCTGTTCAAGATACTGGAAAGTATTGCGGATATAGGACCCGTCATTAAAGCCGAGTTTGTTCACACCCACCAGATAACCGCCCAGAACCCCGATGATATCACCGATCAGAACCAGAACGGGCAGGGTGATCAAACCGGCAATCACGCGCGGCACGACCAGATATTTGAACGGATTGGTCGACAGCGTCACCAGCGCGTCAATCTGTTCTGTCACACGCATGGTGCCGATTTCTGCGGCAATCGCCGCACCAACACGGCCCGCAACCATCAGACCAGCCAGAACCGGGCCCAATTCACGGGTCATGGAAATGACAACGACGGTCGCAACCGCGCTTTCGGCAGAAAAGCGTGAAAACCCGGAATAGGATTGCAGCGCCAGAACCATCCCGGCAAACAGGGTCGTCATGGCCACCACCGGCAACGAAAAATAGCCGATTTCACGCATCTGTTTAAAGATCAGGCGGAAATAGATCGGTGGTGTGACCATGTGGCCAATGGTGCGTCCCGCAAAGACAGTGACGCGACCGACAAGGGCCAAAAAGGTCAGAAACATATGGCCAACCGGCGCAAAGATCGGCATCGCTATTTCAATTTCCCTGTTATCGGCCCGTCTGGATTGTGTGGCCTGTTATTATTTCGTGCTCTCTGTATAGACCCGGCGGTAGCGATGTCCAAGAGAAGTTAGAATTTCATAACCGATTGTACCAGCAGCAGATGCAACATCGTCAACCGTCATCTTGTCATCAAGAAGCGGAACCATATCGCCCGTCTTCAACGGTTTGCCTGGAAGGTCGGTGATATCGACCGTGATTGCGTCCATGGAAACACGCCCGACATAAGGAACTTCATGCCCCTTGATGATCAGTTTGCCGGCATTTGACAGCGAACGCAGCCAGCCATCCGCATAACCAACAGCAAGGGTGGCAATTTTGGATTTGCGTTTTGCCTGCCATGTCCCGCCATATCCGACGGCCTGATTTTCAGCAACCTCGCGAACCTGAAGGACTTTGACCTTAAGGTTTACGACCGGACGCATCGGGTTGGTGGTTTCCGGGGTCGGGTTCCCGCCCCAAAGGGCGATACCCGGACGGCAGAATTCCAGATGGTAATCATCATTGCGGAAAATCGCCGAAGAGTTACAGAATCCCCGTGGCGCAGGAGGTAGACGACGATACCACTTCATGAACAGATCATACTGTTGCTTGGTGATCGGGTTTTCGGCTTCGTCTGCTGCGACCGGATGGGTCATGTAGCCGGCCTTTTCAAAGCCGTACAGCAGGGATGAATAGCGGTCGACCAGTTCTTCGACGTCGCGCGGGGTCAGGCCAAGGCGGCTCATACCGGTATCAAGATGGATAAAGGCCGGGGCCGGGCGTTCATATTCGCGGCAAAGGTTCGACCAGCGCTCGATCTGTTCGAGGTCATTCAAAACCGGGATGACGTCATTTTCGATAAAGAATTCTTCGTCACCGGGCAAAACGCCATTCAGAACAGCAATACGTCCACCGCCGCGCAAAAGCGGAAACAGCTCTGCGGCTTCGTTGGCCTGGGCAACAAAAAACAGGCGGCATCCCTGCTTTTTAAGCACCGGCACAATGGTTTGAGCGCCAAGGCCATAGGCATCCGCCTTTACCACGGCTGCACAGGTGCGGCCGGTATAGCGTTTGCCCAGGGTGTGATAGTTGTCGGCAACTGCTCTCAGATTGATCTGCAGTTCCGCACACTCGGCAGCGCGGCCGACGGCGGGAAGAACGGTCATTCGTAATACCCCGTGGAATCCGTTAACGGAAAGGCGTTTGCCTTACCCCTGTTCAAACTCTTCTTCTGTGTGGTCAAGATCGCCAAACTTGGTGTAGTTCCCGTCGAAATACAGGCGCACATTGCCCACCGGGCCGTGACGCTGCTTGGCCACAATTACCTCTGCAGTGTTGTAGACCTGATTAAGGCGCTCCTGCCACTGCGCATAGCGTTCACCGAACTTGTCGGTGGCTTCTTCCGGGCGTTGGGCCGGTTCGGCACGCTCGAGATAATATTGTTCACGATAAATGAACATCACGACGTCGGCATCCTGCTCGATCGAGCCAGATTCACGAAGGTCAGAAAGCTGCGGACGTTTGTCTTCGCGCTGTTCAACCGCACGTGAAAGCTGTGACAGAGCCAGTACCGGAACTTCGAGTTCCTTGGCGATCGCCTTGAGCATTCGGGTGATTTCCGAAACTTCCTGCACGCGGCCATCACCGCGGAAGTTGGTCGGTGGTGCCAAAAGTTGCAGGTAATCGACGACAATCATCGCAAGACCGTGCTGACGCTTCAGACGGCGGCAACGGGTTCGAAGCGTTGATACCGGCAAAGCTGGCGTATCATCGATATAAAGCGGAACGGAATTGAGTTCCTGGGTTGCCAGTAACAGACGTTCAAAATCCTGTTCGGTCAGATCGCCTCGGCGCATGTTGTCGCCAGAAACCTCAGCGGCCTGTGACAGAAGTCGACCGGCAAGCTGTTCTGCGGCCATCTCAAGGGAGAACACCGCAACGGCACCGGTACGCATTTCATCGCGGGTGTCTTCACCTGCTGCGCGGTTCTGGTGTGATGCGATGGCGGCATTGAATGCGACATTCATCGCAAGGGCGGTTTTACCCATCGACGGGCGCCCTGCAAGGATCAAAAGATCCGACGGGTGCAAGCCGCCAAGTTTGCGGTCGATATCGCGCAAACCGGTGGTTACGCCAACAACGCGCCCGGCATTCTTATACGCGTGATCAATATTTTCATAGGCCTTGGCCAAGGCCGGGCCAAAGGCCACAAAACCTGACTCAGCCGATCCTGCTGTTGCCAGCGAGAACAGTTTTTGTTCGGCTTTTTCGATCTGGTTGGTGGCGTCGGTATCAAGTTCGTATTGATAGGCCTCGTTGACGACTTCTTCGCCAAGCTCGATCAATTCGCGCCGCAGATACAAATCATAAACCAGCTGGCCATAGTCACCGGCATTGATGATGGAAACCAGATTGTTAGACAGCTCTGCCAGATATTGTGGGCCACCGATTTCAGCAAGATGTTCGTCTTGCTTGAAATAGGCCTTGAGCGTAACCGGGTTTGCCAACTGCCCGCGTTCGATCAGCTTGCCACAGGCTTCAAAAATACGGCCGTGGCGTCCGTCTGCGAAATGTTCCGGGCGCAGGATGTCTGATACGCGCTCATAGGCCGCGTTGTTATTAAGGATTGCGCCAAGAAGGGCTGCCTCCGCCTCGAAATTATGCGGGGCCATGCGTTCGAGCACCATTTCGGTGTCCGCACCGTGGTCCGGTTCAAGGGGGGCAAACAGGGCATCTAGATTGGGATCTGTCATGGGGTCAAAAAGTAGCAGGCATCAGCAGTACCGCAAAGAGCTAATCGCAGTTGCTCATAGCCGGTATACCGCGAACGCAGAGGTCGCATGGCGGCCAGATATTTGAAAATTCATAAAAAAAGATCAAGCCGTTGACATGCCCTGTCAGGATCAGGGGGCAAATCTGGCCATGCCGCCATCCATTTGCGCGGCGATGCAATGATGCAGAGGCGGGGATCATTTCGTCTGCACGATGACAGATCAGGATAAAAAAAAACGGCACACCCTTTCGGACGTGCCGTTTTCGAAATGCTTCTGAAGAACCTGCAATTAAGCGTTGGTTTCTTCTTCGCTTTCTTCAGCTGCTTCAGCCAGGTCTGCCGGAACTTCTTCTTCGAAGAGTTCTTCAGCGGCTTCCAGAGCTTCCTCTTCTTCCGCTTCCATTTCCTCGATGGTGCCAAGAACAGCAGAACCCTTACGGAGCTGCTCTTCGGCATCTTCTTCGGAACGTGCAACGTTGGCAGTTACTTCGATGGCAACTTCCGGGTGCAGGTTGATTTTAACCTGGTGCAGACCAAGGTTCTTGATCGGCTGATCAAGGACAACCTGGGTACGAGCAACAGTGTAACCTGCTTCGGTTACTGCGGTCGCGATGTCGCGGGCAGTGACCGAGCCGTAAAGCTGACCAACGTCAGATGCCTGACGTACGAGGGTAACTGCAAGCTCACCCATTTTCTCGGCAACAGCTTCGGCTTCCTTACGGCGGTCGAGGTTGTCAGCTTCGAGCTGGGCTTTCTGTGCTTCGAACACAGCAAGGTTTGCTTTGGTTGCACGAAGGGCCATGCCCTGCGGCAGCAAGCGGTTGCGGGCGTGGCCCGGCTTGACGGAGACTACGTCACCCATCTGACCGAGTTTTTCTACCCGCTGGAGCAGAATAACATCACCGATCCTCCTCATTGCTACGGGTCATCGGTTGTTTCCCCGCAACTGATTAAATGCTCTACAATTCCAAGTCCGGTGATCGCGACAAACGACCACGTGGACAGAACGCGACGATATAGAATACCGTCAGTATCATACGTTTTGCCAACGGGCTGCCTGCCCATGCACCAGCGCCAATCCCTGCAAAAGAAGGCACTGCCAGCACCACCGCGACGTTCGCGCCACATAGAGCCAGAACCATCAGCAAAACCGACAAGAAACCCGGCCAGGGCAAACGCAAACAGTGACCAGCCAGGCAAGGCCATCAGGCCAGATCGGGCGACGGACGCAAATTGCGGCCGGAGCCACCAGAATTGCCTGTGCGATCACCTTTAACAAACAGCATAGAAGCCAGCTTACCGCTACAATCGCCGGGAAGTATGGAACATACCGATGACATTCTGGACTTCCGGCGTCATTGGGCCCATTTCGAATACATCTGGCCAGGAACTGCGAAATGAATTCCTGAATGTCAAACCTTCGCCGTTACGCTGCCGGTGATGATAATCATCACCATTGCAATCATCACGGCCATGGCACTGACAGTATTCCGGTCGGAACAAAACCCGGTTCCCGTTCGTCCTTGCGGATGACCAGCGCCATGCGGGTCAACAACATCGCCGGTCGGCAAACACGACCATAAAGACCGTGAAACTCCCCCACCAGAACCAGGCGCTGCATGCGGCAATTGCCGCAACCAGCGGGCGTTTGGACCTTGCCAAAATCAATAAGGAAAAGTGGCAGATGCCCGAAATAGGAGAGCAGCAGCGCCAACGGATTCCCGACAACACCAGCAGAAATGGGACAGAACTGCCAGACCTGCCGACCGCCATTAGGGTGTACGCGACATCAGCTACTCCTGGCGAGACCGCAAAAGGATCTCTTGCCGACTGCCTCAATCTGGTCTGCGTAAGGCAGCAGCGCCAGGAAGCGTGCACGTTTGATGGCTTTCGCCAGCTCGCGCTGCTTCTTGGCGAAACCGCAATGTTACGGCTCGGAACGATTTTGCCGCGTTCGGAAACGAAACGCTGCAGCAGTTTGACATCTTTGTAGTCAATCTTCGCGCATCACCCGGGGTGGGCAGGTTTGCGGCGACGGAAGGCTGACGACGTCCAGCCATGATATATACTCCTCGCTATCTGTTAGCCGTGCTGACGGGGACCGCCGCGGCGATTACCGCCACGTGCGCCGCGCTCGTCGCGGTTACGCAGAATGGCTGACTGTTCTTCTTCGAACTCTTCAACCTTGACAGTCATCTGACGCAGAACGTCTTCGTTCAGGCGCATCTGACGCTCATATTCCGCGATCGTGTCGTTGTCGGCTTCGATCTGGAAGAGAGTATAGTGACCTTTGCGGTTCTTTTTGACACGGTATGTCAGGGAACGCAGGCCCCAATATTCGGTTTTGGCAATCTTGCCGCCGAGACCTTCGATGGTCTGGGTCAGCTTTTCGTTCAGGCTTTCGACCTGTGCGGTCGAGAAGTCCTGACGTGCGATAAACACGCTTTCGTACTTGCTCATAATACTCCTAATCACTCCTTGTGGCTTATCTCTTCCTAACATGACCTCGTGTCATGCAGGCATAGCCGGGCAATCCCGGCAAGGAGCCGTGAGACGGCGGAATATACACTTTT
>JBLXDD010000012.1:0-110508 GCA_048264285.1 Thalassospira sp. | reverse complement strand
AACGCAGAAGGTTCTCAAGAACGACTTTCAGCGTGAAGGGAAGTTTTGAAACGTCGCCGAATTTCTCGGAAGCAACT
The DNA here is from genome assembly GCA_048264285.1 of Thalassospira sp. Classification (GTDB taxonomy): domain Bacteria; phylum Pseudomonadota; class Alphaproteobacteria; order Rhodospirillales; family Thalassospiraceae; genus Thalassospira. Next base: position 110,431 of record JBLXDD010000012.1, on the reverse strand, counting down.
TTGAGGCTGTAATAGTCGACGGACTTGTCCCCGACTTTCAGCGTGCGGCGCGTTTTCAGGTTGTCTTTGCCACAAATGGACATCAGACCCTCCTCAAGGTGGTTAAAGGGCTTGTCGTGACAAGACACCCCGACCGTCGGAGCGCCGAGCGGTGGGCTATCTGTGTTGCGTGACGCGGGTCACGGCTCATATCTATGTGCAACGGGGTTACACCACAATTCCCTCGGAAAGTCCAGACCCCGTGAAGGGGTATTGGGGAAAACCCGTTGATCACAGCATATTGGCAAAGCAGAACCCGCAGGGAAAAACCGCTGGGCGATATGAGGCGTCGATTTTCGCCTTTCAATGCGTGGGCGATCGGGTCGAGTCTATCATTTTGCCGTGATATGCATCGCTGTGGTCGTAGGACAAGCATTTTACCCATCCAGTCAGATAGCTTTGCCGATTGATAAAGCCGACTCCGAACCGGATTCGTCGCATTCCGGCCATCTATTCGGTTAGAGAACCGGATCTCGGACCCCTGAATATTGTGCAGTGCATAATTGTATAAAATTTTTGCGATGCGGCGATGGACGCGTCACGAAAATGATCAGGCCACAAGATGACGTTACGTAATCAAGGGTAGAAAGATCTTGTTGATGTCTCGGTTAATAATTGTGCAGTGCGAATTTGTATAAAACGGCCAATCCCTTGTGGATCATTGCATTGACGGGATATGCTGAAATTGGTACTTAAATGCTTATTAAATGTGTCCCGCCCGGTTTCCGTAAGGTCAGGGTCATAAAATAAACCGACACATCATCAGGGAAACTGAATAGCGGTTTGCAATTTTGCATGTGATGGAACCCGAAATGCGGTTCTGCGGCATTTGCGGCCCAAGTCAGGGAGGAATGCGACGGCATGACGTCACAGAGTCCTATTCTACAGATTAGCGACGTGTCGCTTGTTTTCGGCGGTGTACGTGCGCTGAGTGATGTCAGCTTTTCCGTTCAGCCGGGCGAGCTTTTTTCGATTATCGGCCCGAACGGTGCCGGCAAGACATCCATGTTGAACTGCGTATCGGGGCGCTATACCCCGACAATGGGGACGGTATCCTTCAAGGGGCAGGACGTTACCGGGCTTAAGCCCAATGACCGCGCCGAACTGGGGATTGGTCGGACGTTCCAGAACCTGGCACTTTTCGGCCATATGAACGTGCTTGATAATATCATGGTTGGCCGTCACCATCTGCTGAAGAACAACTTCGTCAACGGGCCGCTTTACTGGTTTGGCGGAGCACAAAAAGAAGAACTCGAACATCGTCGTTTCTGCGAAGATGTGATCGACTTCCTTGAAATCTCTCATATCCGCAAGGCAACGGCTGGCACGTTGTCCTATGGCCTGCGCAAGCGTGTTGAACTTGCACGTGCTGTGGCATTGCGTCCGGATCTTATTTTGCTTGATGAGCCGATGGCGGGCATGAACCTCGAAGAGAAAGAGGACATGGCGCGCTTTATCATCGACCTTAACGAAGAATGGGGCATGACCGTTGTCATGATCGAACATGACATGGGTGTTGTCATGGATATCTCCAACCGGGTGATGGTTCTTGATTTCGGTCGCAAGATTGCAGAAGGCCTGCCCGATGAAGTGATGGCCAACAAGCATGTGAAGAAAGCCTATCTCGGCGAAGAAGATGACGAAACCGACGAAGACGAGCAGGTGGCCTGAGCATGAGCAGCAATACCCCGGAATATGCCGATATCAAGTCGCTGGATACTTTCCCGAAAGTGTTGGCCTACAATGCGCGCAACTGGCCCAAAGAAATTGCCATGCGCGAAAAGGAATTCGGCATCTGGCAGGAATTTACCTGGCAGGACTATAACGATCGCGTCAAATGGATGACGCTTGGCATGCGCGCCCTTGGTCTTGGGCAGGGTGATGTTGTCGGCATCATTGGTGAAAACCGCCCGGAATGGGTTTGGGCGGAAATCGCGGCTCATGCCCTGCGCGGCATGTCTGTCGGTCTTTATCAGGATAGCCTGCACGAAGAAGTCGCTTATCTGATTACCTATTCAGGTGCGCGTATCCTGATCACCGAAGACGAAGAACAATGCGACAAGCTTCTTGAACTTGGCGATGATATCCCGACGGTCGAGCACATTGTTTATTGTGATCCACGTGGAATGCGTAAATATGACGATCCGCGCTTGATGGATGTCGAAAAGCTTTATGACTTGGGCCGGGCGTTCGAAGAACAGAATCCTGGCGCCTATGATCAGATGGTTGCAGATACCCGGGGCGATGAATGCGCCATTCTTTGCACCACATCGGGCACGACGTCGAAGCCGAAAATGGCGATGCTCAATTCCGGTGATTTTCTTGATCATTGCGCAGCATACCTTCGGGCTGACGCGAAATATCCCGGGGATAATTATGTCTCGGTCCTGCCGTTGCCGTGGATTATGGAGCAGGTCTATGTGGTTGGTCAGTCGCTGATCAGCCGCCAGATTGTCAATTTCGTCGAAGAGCAGGAAACCATGATGGCTGACCTGCGCGAAATCGGGCCGAACTTTGTCCTTTTGGCGCCGCGCGTATGGGAAGCCATTGCCGCCGATGTTCGCGCACGCATGATGGATTCAACGCCGTTTAAACAAAAAATGTTTGATTTCGGCATGGCACTGGCACGGACGTCTCTGGACAATGGGGGCCATTCGAAAATGGCCGACTTGATCCTGATGAATGCGCTGAAAGACCGGCTGGGCTTTTCCAATTTGCGTTCTGCTGCGACCGGTGGTGCCGCGATCGGGCCGGAAACTTTTAAATTCTTCCACGCGATGGGCGTGCCGCTGCGTCAGCTTTATGGTCAGACGGAATTGTGTGGTGCCTATACCATCCATCAGCCCGACGACATCGATTTTGATACGGTCGGTGTTGCCTTTGACAATTCCGAGATCAAGGTGATCAACACCGATGAAAATGGAGTTGGCGAAATCGTTGCGCGTACGTCGGGCATGTTCACCGGATACTATAAAAATCAGGCCGCCTATGACGAAGATGTCAGGGATGGCTGGATGCATACAGGCGATGCCGGTTACTTCAAGGAAGAGAACAAGCACCTTGTGGTGATCGACCGTATGAAGGATCTGGCGGAAACCTCGACCGGGGTGCGTTATTCGCCGCAGTTTATTGAGAACAAACTGAAATTCTCGCCGTTTATTGCCGAGGCCGTGATCCTTGGCAAGGATCTGCCGTTCCTGTCGACCATGATCTGTATCCGCTATTCAATCATGGCGAAATGGGCCGAACAACGCGGGATTGCTTTTACCAACTATACCAACCTGTCAGCGCAGCCGCAGGTCTATGACATGATCACCGAGGAAATCCGCGAAGTGAACAAGACACTGCCGGAAGCCCAGCGGATCAAGCGTTTCTTGCTGCTTTACAAGGAACTGGATGCTGATGACGGTGAGCTGACCCGCACGCGCAAAGTGCGCCGTGGTGTGGTTGCCGAAAAGTATGCCGACATCATTGATGCGGTTTATTCCGGCAATGACAAGGTTGATATCGATACCATGATTACCTTCCAGGACGGGTCGAAAACCCGCATCCAGACGAGTGTGAAGGTTGTCGATCTTGAAGATAACAAGGCCGCAGAGACGGCCCCGAAAGCCGCCGAATAAGGCAGCAGCATAACTGTGGCCCCGGCCGGAAGATATCCGGTGCGCGGGCCGCCATTACAGGGATGGCAACATGAATTTCGAACTTCTGTTCCAGCTTCTGCTGAACGGTTTGATTGTCGGAACACTCTATGGCGTTGTCGCCATGTGCTTTGTTCTGATCTACAAATCGACCCAGATCGTCAACTTTGCCCAGGGTGAGTTCCTACTGATCGGGGCGTGGGTGTGTTATGCATTCCTTGTCGAAATGCAAATGCCCTTCTGGCTGGGTTTCCTGTTTACATTGCTGTTTATGATGGCGTTTGGCGTCGTCCTGCAGATGGTTGTTTTGCGACCGATGATTGGCGAACCGATCATCTCGGTCATCATGGTGACCATCGGGCTTTCAATTTTCTTCCAGGCGGCAACCAAATGGATCTTCGGGGCAACGACGTCGACCTATCCGCAGGTGTTCGAGACCCGGTCGGTCAACCTTTTGGGGATGCAGATCGAGACGGCCTATATCATGAGCTTCGTGATTTCGTTGTTCATCATGGCCGGGTTCTACTGGTTCTTTAAATATTCCAAGCTTGGCCTGGCCATGCGGGCAACTGCCTTTGATCAGCAGGTTGCTCAAAGTTTGGGGATTTCCGTCAAAACCGTATTTGCGATGTCCTGGGCGATCTCGGCCTTGGTGTCCGGGGTTGCCGGTATCGTGATCGGCATGGTCAATGGCGTGTCTTCCGCGCTGTCGGTCATCGGGATCAAGGTCTTCCCGGCGGTTATTCTGGGCGGACTTGATTCCATCGTTGGTGCGATTGTCGGTGGTGTGATCATCGGTCTTCTTGAAAACACCGCAGAATTTGTTGATGGCCAGTATCTGCACTGGGGCAACCTGTTCTCGATCGCGCCGTTCTACGTCCTGATCATTATCCTGTGCATCAAGCCTTATGGCCTGTTTGGCACCAAAGACATCGAACGTATTTAGGGGACAAGGGAAAGAATTATGGCTGGATTTTCGCTTCGTCCTTGCGGTGACTTCCGTACAACCTATCGGCAGGATACCCGCATCTTTGATACGACCTATACCCGCAATGCAGCAATCCTTGGCGTCCTTGCTGTTGCCTTGATCCCGTTTGTTCTGGATGGCTATTACGTCAACCTGTTCATTCAGATATCGTATTTCGCGATTGCGGCGCTGGGTCTGAACATTCTGGTTGGCTTCACCGGGCAGATTTCGCTCGGCCATGCTGCCTTCTTTGGTTTCGGGGCTTTTGCGTCGGCCTGGATCAACAACACAACCGGTATTCCGGTGTTGCTGTCAATCCCGCTCGCCGGTTTGATGACGGCCGCTGTCGGGATGCTGTTCGGTTTGCCCGCCGCACGCATCAAGGGACTTTATCTGGCGATTGCGACACTGGCTGCCCAGTTCATTCTTGAAGATTTCTTTGCTCGTGCAAACTGGTTTACGGGGGGCTCAAACGGGGCTGCGGCCAATCCGGTCAATGTGTTTGGTTATGAAATCTATGACGATTTCAGCTTCTTTTATGTCTGTCTGTTCTTTCTGGTGGTGATGTATCTGCTGGGCACGAACCTGATGCGGACCCGTGACGGTCGTGCTTTTGTTGCTGTGCGCGACCACTATCTCTCAGCTGAAATCATGGGCATCAATCTGACGAAGTATCGTCTGATGAGCTTTGCAATTTCATCCTTCTATGCCGGTGTCGGCGGGGCGCTGTATGGCCATTATCTGGGGTTCGTCTCGGCCGAAGGCTTTACCATTTTGCTGTCAATCCAGTTCCTCGGCATGATCATTATTGGTGGTCTTGGCTCGGTCAAAGGGACGCTGATGGGAACAGTATTCATGGTGCTGCTGCCCGAAGTCATGGAAACCGGTGTCAGCGCCATGAGCGTATTTGAATGGGCCAACTCCACGGCAGTGACCGATGGGCTGGCTTATATCAAGGAGATGGCAATTGGTCTGGCCATCATTCTTTTCCTGATCTTCGAGCCGGACGGGCTTGCCCATCGCTGGCAACAGATCAGGGCGTACTGGAAGCTTTATCCCTTCTCGTACTGATAAAACCCCGAACCCGGCCCGCTTATAAAAACCAAAGGGCCGGGACCATAAAACGGGGCGACCGGGAGGCTTTTTTTGTGAAAACGTCCAAGGGAGACGTCGTTATGAAGAGACTGATTGCAGCAACCGCACTGGTTGCGACGGGCCTGTCGTTCACGGCAGCCCAGGCTGATGACGATATCGTCTTTGTCGGCCATTTGATGGACATTACCGGCCCGACAGGATTTATCGGCAAGTTCTATGCGGATGGTGTGCGTGACGCACTTTCCTATATCAATACTCATGGTGGCATTGACGGCACGGTGTTGGATTCAGAATCCGTCGACTATGCCTATAAGGTCCCCCAAGCGATTGCGAGCTATAAAAAATGGCGTTCGCGCAATGAAATGGTTGCAATGCAGGGCTGGGGCACAGGTGATACCGAAGCCCTGATCAGCTTCGTTGCCAAGGATAAGGTGCCGGTTTATTCCGCATCCTATTCCGGCCATCTGACAGACCCGACCGCAAAGAACCCGAAAACGGCAAAGCCGGCACCTTATAACTTCTTCTATGGTGCATCCTATTCTGATGCTTGCCGTGCAATGGTTCAGTGGGCGGCTGACGACTGGAAACAGTCTGGTGGTTCGGGTAAGCCGATCTTCTCGCATATCGGTGATAACCACCCTTATCCGAATGCTCCGAAAGCAGCGTGTGAGGAATACGCAATGGAGCTTGGCTTTGAAGTAACCGCACCAGTGGTTGTTTCGATGAAGCCAGGTGACTTCAAGGCGCAATGCCTGACCATGAAAGAAGCCGGTACCAACTATGGTTATCTTGGCAACCTCGGCCCGTCAGTGGTGTCGCTGGTGAAATCCTGTGACACGGTTGGTGCGACACCCAAGTGGCTGGCCAATATCTGGGCCGGTGACTATGAAACGCTGAAAACGATTGGCGATGTCGAAAACTACATCTTCCCGGCCATGACCAGCTTCTGGACCGACGAAGGCGTTCCGGGCATGGAGCTTGTGCGTGAAATTTCGAAAATTTCCGACAGTTCGGGCAAGGAATTCCGCACCCATCACTATATCCGCGGCATTTGTTCGGCTTATTACATGAAAGAAGCCATGGAATGGGCCAAAGAAAATGGCGGCATTATTGGTGAAAATATCAAGGCAGGCATGTATGCCCGCGAGAATTGGGTGCCGGTCGGCCTTGAAGGTGTTTGCATGGAAGCGAACTGGACCGCCGAAGACCATCGCGGCATTAACACTGTCAATATTTACAAAGGCAGTGCCAAGGGTGGCGAGGCAATGGTTGAAAAAGTAACCACCGTTACCCTGCCACGTCGTGAAGACTGGCTTGGTTACTAATATCTGGCCGAGATAGACGAATGTCTCCCAGGCTGTTCGGGGGCAGAGCAAGACTAGGATGCTCTGTCTCCGGCAGCTGGAGATTATCAGGCGATAATTCGAAAGGGACACCATGGCAGAGCCCGCCCGTAAAATAGAAACCGCCGAACCGATGTTGTCGGTCAATAATATCGAAGTTGTCTATGACGAGGTGATCCTTGTTCTGCGCGGCGTTTCGCTTGAAGTGCCGCAAGGCAAAATCGTGACCTTGCTCGGGCCGAACGGGGCCGGAAAATCCACGACGCTAAAGGCTATTTCGGGATTGCTGAAAACCGAAGACGGTGAAGTCACGCGCGGTGATATCAATTTCATGGGGAACCAGATTGCCAATGGCAATCCCGAGGATATCGTGCGATCCGGCCTGTTTCAGGTCATGGAAGGGCGCCGCATCATCGAAGATATGACCTGTATCGAGAACCTGCGTCTGGGCGCCTATACGCGTAAGGACAACAAGGTCAAAGACGATATCGAGATGGTCTTTGAATATTTCCCCCGCCTTCGGGAGAGAACCGGTCTTGCCGGATATCTTTCCGGTGGCGAACAGCAGATGCTCGCCATCGGGCGCGCATTGATGGCGCGGCCAAAGATGATCCTGCTTGATGAACCGTCCATGGGGCTTTCGCCACTTTTGGTCAAGGAAGTGTTCGGGATCATTGAAAAGATCAATCGTGAACAGGGCATCACGATGCTCATCGTTGAACAGAACGCCAATTTCGCGCTTAAAGTTGCCGACTATGGCTATATCATGGAAAGCGGTAAGGTGGTTCTTGATGGCACCCGCGACGAGCTTCTCAATAACGAAGACGTCAAGGAGTTCTATCTTGGTGGCGGTTCCGAGGAACGCAAAAGCTTTAAAAACATCAAGTCCTATAAGCGCCGCAAGCGGTGGCTTTGAGATGAATACGCCAACGACGGAAATGCACGTGGTTGGCAGCCTTTGAATGAAAGACGGGTATGATGCTTGAGACTTATTTTGACGAGCGTGAAACGCGCACACCCGAAAGTCGCGAAGCAGGGTTAATGGCTGCTTTGCCACGTATTTTGCATCATGCCAAATCAAAGTCGGCGGCCTATGGCCGCACACTTGCGGATATAGATCCTCGGGCGATTACCACGCGTGACGCATTGGCAAAGCTGCCGGTGACGCGTAAATCCGATCTGATTGCTGCACAGGCCAAGGAACCGCCACTGGCTGGGCTGAACGCAACGCCGGTCCTTGCCATGGCCCGCCTGTTCCAAAGCCCGGGGCCCATATATGATCCGCAAGGCAACGGGGACGACTGGTGGCGGATGGGGCGTGCTTTTTTTGCGGCCGGGTTCCGTCCGGGGGATATCGTTCACAACTGCCTGTCCTATCACCTGACACCGGGCGGCTTTATTTTCGATAATGGTGCGCGGGCCTGCGGTTGTGTCGTTGTCCCCGCAGGGGTTGGTCAAAGCGAAGCGCAGGTCAAGGCGATCAGTGACTTGAAGCCTGCCGGCTATAGCGGCACGCCATCCTTCCTGAAGATTCTGATCGAAAAAGCCGAGGAGCTCGGTACGGATATCTCGTCGATCAAACGTGCGCTTGTTTCGGGAGAAGCGCTGCCCGAAAGCCTGCGATCATGGTTTGCTGATCGCGATATTACCATGCTGCAATGCTATGCCAGTGCGGATCTTGGACTGATTGCCTATGAAAGTGACGCCAAGGACGGCATGATTGTTGCCGAAGACATCATCCTTGAGATTGTCCGTCCGGGTACCGGTGAGCCAGTCGCGGATGGCGAAGTAGGTGAGGTCGTCGTCACCACGCTTAACATGGATTATCCGCTGATCCGGTTTGCGACCGGTGATTTATCTGCAATTGCGCCAGGGCAAAGTCCCTGCGGGCGGACCAATCATCGCATCAAGGGATGGATGGGGCGTGCGGATCAGACCACCAAGATCAAGGGCATGTTTGTTCATCCGCAACAGATTGCGGAAATCGTTAAACGCCATGACGGAATTGCCAAGGCGCGGTTGGTTGTAACACGCGAAAATGACAATGATGTCATGACGCTAAGCTGCGAAGGCATAGATGCCAGCCAGACCGATGCGATTGCCGAAACCCTTGCCAGTGTCTGCAAGCTGCGTGGTGCGGTTCTTCTGGCTGATATTGGCAGCCTTCCCAATGACGGCAAGGTCATTGATGATCAGCGCAGCCATGATTGATTAAGTTGGCTAACTTAAAGTTTCATTCCCGCTCGGGAAACTTGATGCCGCCTGGTTTCGACCGGCGGCATTTCTTTTTGTTTTGGAACTATTCAAACAATCATGGGATTTCCTCGGCGGTTGGGTATGATGGCTGCTGCAGCGGATCAAGCACAAATCCGCCAATAATATATTGAGCCAGGGAGATGACGGTGCGCACAGGCAAGACTTTTGCCGTTTCCATGATCACGATTTGCCAATTGATGGCGCTTGCCTTGTGGTTTTCTGCAACGGCTGTGCTGCCGCAATTGCGCAGCGAATTTGGCATTGGGGCGCTGCAGTCATCATTGTTTACCAGCTCGGTCTTGCTGGGCTTTGTTCTGGGGACCGTTGCCAGCGCGATTTTTGGTCTGGCCGATCGTATCGAACCCCGGCGTTTCTGGGCAGCATCGGCCATTGTTGCGGCTACGGCGAATATTCTGATTTTGGTTGTCCCGGTTGACGGTGTTGTCGTGATCTTGCTGCGCCTGATTACGGGCGTTTGCATGGCAGGGATTTATCCCATCGGCATGAAAATGGTGGCAACCTGGTCGCGCGGTGATACAGGGTTTCTGGTCGGGCTTCTGGTGGGGGCATTGACCCTGGGGTCCGCCATGCCGCATCTGTTTGCGGTGGCGGTTCCGCTTGATTGGCGTTACGTCATCCTGACAGCCAGTGTGACGGCCTATGTCGCCGCCATTGCCATATTGCTGGTGCACTTGGGCGGAACGCCTGCGCGGTCTCCAAGGTTCGATCCACGGATGGTCGGCAAAATCTGGTCGAACAAGGCACTACGCCATGCGTGCTATGGCTATTTCGGTCACATGTGGGAACTTTACGCTATGTGGGGCTGGATCGGATTGTTTCTGTATGGCGCGTATTCTGATCGCATGATTGATAACCCCGGCGTCTGGTCCGCACTTTCGACATTTGCCATTGTCGGTGTCGGGGCGTTCGGATCGCTTGCCGGGGGATATTATGCTGATCGTATCGGGCGTACGACAGTCACCATTGCAGCAATGGTTGTCAGCGGGGCTTGCGCCATGATTGCGGGCAGTCTGGCAGATGCTTCTTTCATTCTTCTTATGATCGTGTGCGTTGTCTGGGGAATTTCGGTCGTTGCAGATTCCGCGCAATTTTCATCCTGTGTCATCGAACTGGCCGATCCTCATCAAATCGGCACGGCCTTGACCTTGCAAAATGCCATCGGTTTTTTGATTGCCCTTGTGTCGATCCATCTGGTGCCGGTCATTGCCGATCACACAGGGTGGTGGGGTGCATTTGCCATGTTGGCGGCGGGACCAATTCTGGGCACGGTTGCCATGGTCAGATTACGTATGATGCCAGAGGCGATCCACCTTGCCGGTGGCAGAAAGTAAGTTTCAACGGTGTCTTATCGCACGCGACAGGTGATCGTCTTCACTTGACAGCAGGGTGGCAAAAAGCTGCGTTGTCTGGGTTTTCTTGACCATCTTCGGTAGTAATATTACTTTCTGGCGGAATTTTCTTGCTGCCTCGCGTTGGGGGCGATGTGGCGACTATCCAAAAATAAGGGTCTTTCATGAGTCTCACCCTCATTGTTTTGCTTCCCTTCATTGGGGCGGTGTTGCCCGCCATAATGATCAGGGCCGGGCGCAATGCATGTGCCACAGCGACCGGTTCTGTCACGCTGCTTGCCTTGATCTTGCTGATGGCAAAGGCCCCGGCGGTCATTGCCGGCGAGGTATTTCAGGTCAGTTATAACTGGCTGCCGGAACTGGGTCTTAATGTGACCTTTTTCCTGGACGGGCTGGGGTTGCTGTTTGCAACCCTGATCCTTGGCATCGGCTTGCTGATCATCATCTATGCGCGGTTCTATCTTTCCAAGGACGATCCGATGGGCAGGTTCTATGTGTTCCTGCTTTTGTTCCAGGGGGCCATGGTCGGCATCGTTCTGTCTGATAATATCCTGCTGCTGTTGATTTTCTGGGAGCTGACATCACTGTCCTCCTTCCTTTTGATCGGGTATTGGAAGCATCTGCCAGAAGGCCGCCAAGGCGCGCGCATGGCGCTCGCCGTGACAGGCGGCGGTGGCTTGGCAATGATTGCCGGGATGCTGATCCTTGGCGACATTGTCGGGTCGTATGATCTGACGGTTATTTTGCAGAACGCCGATCTGATCCAGGCATCGCCAATGTATCTGCCGGCATTGATCCTGATCTTGTTGGGGTGCTTTACCAAATCGGCACAGTTCCCGTTCCATTTCTGGCTGCCGCACGCGATGGCCGCACCGACGCCGGTTTCAGCCTATCTGCACTCGGCCACAATGGTGAAAGCGGGCATCTTCCTGATGGCGCGTATGTGGCCGGTTCTTTCAGGGACGCCGGAATGGTTCTATATCGTGGCAACGGCGGGTCTTGTGACCATGGTGCTTGGTGCATGGATTGCGATCTTCAAGCATGACCTTAAAGGGTTGCTCGCCTATTCCACGGTCAGTCACCTTGGTCTGGTGACGATGCTGCTTGGTTTTGGAACGCCGATGGCCGCTGTTGCCGGGGTCTTCCATATCATCAACCATGCGACCTTCAAGGCAGCCCTGTTCATGACGGCCGGTATTGTCGATCATGAAACCGGGACCCGTGATATCCGTCGCTTTGGTGGATTGCTCAATCTGATGCCGATTGCCGGGACGATCGGGATCATTACTGCGGCTTCAATGGCGGGGGTGATCCCGTTCAACGGCTTCATTTCCAAAGAAATGATGCTCGAAGAAGCATGGCACACCATGTGGCTGGATCAGAACTGGGTCGTGCCGCTTTTGGCAACTGTTGGTGCCCTGTTCTCGGTGGCCTATTCATTCCGGTTTATCTTCCATGTATGGCTTGGTAAGCCGCGTGATGAAAACCTGCCGCATCAACCGCATGATCCGCCCTTTGGCATGTGGGCCCCGCCTGCGTTGCTGACGGTTCTGGTCGTTCTGATTGGCCTGTTCCCGGCCAGTATTGCGGGCCCGCTGGTGGCCGCGACCGCAGGGGCAGTTACCGGTGGTGAGTTACCGGAATATCATCTGTCACTTTGGCATGGTCTGACACCGGCACTTGGCATGAGTGTGATTGCCCTGATCGGTGGGGCGCTGTTGTTGATGCGCCATGGTGGTCTGATGTCGGCGACTGCGAACCTGTCACGGCCTGATGCCAAGACGATGTTTGATTGTGCGATTGCCAAGTCTGTCGCCGTCAGCCGATTGGTTTCGGATAACCTGCATAACGGGTCACTGCAGCGCTATATCGCGATTATGGTGATCGGTGCGATCGGCATCGGGCTTTCGGGCTTTTATGCACAGCCGGACTTCCAGTCAGGCTCGCGGGAACTTCTCGAAGTTTCACCACCAGCCGCGATTGGCTGGTTGTTGCTGGTCGTGACCTGTGTGGCTGCGGTGTTCATGCATCATAACCGTTTGCTGACCTTGCTTCTGGTCGGTGTGGTTGGCCTGATTGTATCGCTTGGCTTTATCTATCTGTCGGCCCCTGATCTTGCTCTGACGCAAATCTCGGTCGAGGTGGTGACCGTCATTCTGATGCTGCTTGCCCTGAATATCCTGCCCAAGGAAACGCCAAAGGAAAGCATGCCCGGACGCAAAATGCGTGACGCCGTTGTTTCCATCGCAGCGGGTCTTGGCATTGGCGGGGCGATTTGGGCGATCATGACACGTGATCTGCCAAATTCGATTTCGTCCTATCATTTGGCGAACTCCAAGGTCGAAGGCGGCGGTACCAACGTTGTCAACGTCATCCTCGTCGACTTCCGTGGTTTTGATACTTTTGGCGAAATCATCGTTCTCGGGATTGCGGCACTTTCGATCTTTGCCCTGATCGAAACTGTAACCCAGGGTGAGGCGGCAAAACGTCTGGCCAATTGGGTCGTGGATCGTCGCCGGTCGCCGAACCGTCACCCGATGATGATGGTTGTTGCCACGCGTGTGATGTTGCCGCTGTCCTTGATGGTTGGTGTTTACATCTTTCTGCGTGGCCATAACGAACCGGGCGGTGGCTTTATTGCCGGTCTGGTCGTTTCGGTCGCACTGGTCATGCAATATATGGCGTCCGGCTTTGGCTGGACCCAGAACCGCATGAAGGTCAATTACCACGGCATGATCGGTCTTGGTGTGATTGCCGCGGCAATCACCGGGGTGTCAGCCTGGGTTGCGGGCCTGCCGTTCCTGACCAGCGGGTTTGTGCATGTACACCTGCCGATTGTTGGCGAGTTCGAACTGGCATCTGCCATGGGCTTTGATCTTGGCGTGTTCCTGACGGTGGTCGGGGCAGTGATGCTGGCCCTTGCCAAGTTGTCACAGGTCGAACGTATGGCCGAACATGTCGATATAAATGCCGAACCGATGGATCATGATCCGTCGACGCCGGTGGCAACACCGGAAAAGGAGGCCTGATATGGAATTTCTGGTAGCAAGCAGTATTGGGCTTCTGACCACGTGCGGGACATATTTGTTGCTGCGCGGGCGAACCTTTCCGGTGGTTATCGGATTGGCCCTGTTGTCCTATGCGGTGAACGTCTTCCTGTTTGCCATGGGGCGCCTGACCATCAACATGCCGCCGATCCTGCGGGATGGTGTCACTGAATATACCGATCCATTGCCTCAGGCTCTTGTCCTGACGGCAATTGTGATTTCGTTCGGTATGACGGCACTTATCGTTGTTTTGTCGATGCGGGCTTACCTTGAAATTGGCAATGACCATGTTGACGGTCGCCCTGTTGGTACGCCATCCGAAGCAGGAGATAAAAACTGATGGGTGACTGGATTGTTGTTCCCATAGTGCTGCCCGCCGTGATGGCCGCCCTGATTGTTCTGGCGGTGCGTCACGACATTATTTTGCAGCGCGTATTTTCGATTACCGCAACTGTCGCCCTTGTGGCGGTGACACTTTCACTTCTGATCTTTGCCAGTGGCAATGGTCCGGAAATGTATGCTCTGTCCGACTGGCCTGCACCGTTTGGCATTGTGTTGGTGCTTGATCGCCTTTCGGCGATGATGGTGTTTCTGACATCACTTCTGGGACTTGGTGTTGTTCTGTTTGCCTCAAGCGAATGGGACCAGCGCGGGAAGCATTTTCATGCCCTGTTCCAGTTCCAGCTGATGGGGGTGAATGGGGCGTTCCTGACGGGGGACGTCTTTAACCTGTTCGTATTTTTCGAAGTTCTGCTGATCGCGTCATATGGTTTGATGCTGCACGGCGCAGGCGCAGATCGCCTTAAAGCCGGGATGCAATATGTCGTCATCAACCTGACCGGGTCGTCTTTGTTCCTGATTGGTGTCGGCATGATCTATTCCGTCACCGGCACGCTCAACATGGCTGATCTTGCTATTCAGGTACCCAATGTGGCGCCTGGTGATGCGGCGCTATTGCGTGCAGGTGCGTTGATCCTGCTTCTGGTGTTCTGTGTGAAGGCGGCGTTGGTTCCAGTTCATTTCTGGTTGCCCGGTACTTATGCCAATGCACCGGCACCGGTGGCGGCCCTGTTTGCCATCATGACCAAGGTCGGGGCCTATTCGGTTCTACGTGTCTATTCGCTGGCCTTTGGGGATATGGCCGGTGATATGGCGTGGCTGGCCGAACCTTATATCCTGCCGGCGGCACTGATCACGCTGGTGTTGGGCATGACCGGGGTTCTGGCGGCAAAACGCCTGAACAGCCTGATTGCTTTCTCGGTGATCGGATCGATGGGGACCTTGTTGATTGCCATCGGACTGTTCACGCCCGAGGCCATTTCAGCGGGTCTTTATTATCTTCTGCATTCGACATTTTCGGCCGCGGCCCTGTTCCTGATTGCCGATCTTGTGGTGTCACGCCGGGGCGAGTTTGGCGACAGCTTGCATACTGCACCGCGCTTTCATCAGTCCGGCTTCCTTGCCGTTTTGTTCTTTATTGGCGCGATCGGTATGGCCGGGATGCCACCGCTTAGTGGCTTTATCGGTAAATTGCAGATCCTTGATGCAGCCCGTGACAGTGATGCCATGGTCTGGATCTGGTCGATCATTCTGGTGACATCGCTTATGTGTATTGTCGGTTTTGGCCGTGCGGGCAGTGTGCTTTTCTGGAAAAGCTCCTCTGTCGATGGCGAAATCACGGTCCAAGGTGCGAAATGGCCAGTTCTGCCGATCATTGCAAGTTGCGGAATGGTTGGTGCCCTGGTGGTGCTGACCGTTTTTGCCGGGCCGATTTCGGATTATTTGCAAGGTGTTGCTTTGCAGCTGTTTGACACGTCGCAATATATCGAAGCAGTGCTGGGTGAAAATGCCCTGTCACTGGTCGGTCAATAAGGGGAGAGGATAAAAAGATGATGAAACGTTATCTGCCCCATCCGCTTTTGACCCTCGCACTGCTGATTGTATGGGTCTTTCTGGTCAATGAAATCTCGGCTGGTGCCGTGATCTTTGGTCTTATTCTCGCGGTCATCATTCCATTGATTACGTCCAGTTTCTGGCCCGCCCGCCCAAGTGTTCGCAATGCCTATGCGATTTGTGAATACGGGCTGATTGTTCTTTGGGATATCGTTGTGGCCAACGTGATTGTGGCTGGTTTGATCCTGTTTCGGAAAACGGAAAGTCTGGAATCAAAATCGGTTGTCGTGCCACTTGATCTGACCTCGCCGGAGGCAATTACAACCCTTGCCGGAACGATCACCATGACGCCGGGTACCGTGACGATTGATCTGAGTGCCGATGCAAAAAGCCTCCTTGTGCATTGCCTGCATGCGCCCGACCCGCAGGCGGTCGTCGATGACATCAAGGATCGCTATGAACGCCGCCTGAAGGAGATTTTCGAATGATCGAATATGCACTGAATTTCGGCTTCGTCTGTGTGGCGCTGGCTCTTTTGATGAACCTGTACCGCCTGACCGTCGGCCCGACCACGGCAGACCGGGTTCTGGCCGTTGATACCATGGCGATTAATGCCATCGCTCTTTTGGTTCTGTACGGGATCGGGCAGGCGACCGCGATGTATTTCGAAGGCGCATTGCTGTTTGCGATGTTCGGGTTTGTTTCAACCGTGGCCTATTGCAAGTTCGTCTTGCGTGGCGACATCATCGAATAAGGGAGCGTTACAATGCCGTTTGTTGTTGAACTCGTCATATCGCTTCTGATCGTGATCGGTGGTGCTTTCTTGCTGATCGGGTCATTCGGGATGATCAAACTGCGCGAACTTTTGCCGCGCTTGCATGCGCCGACCAAGGCCAGCACCGTCGGGTTGGGTGGGGTTCTGATCGCATCCATGCTGTTCTTCTGGGTTGAGCGTGGTCATTTCACCATTCATGAATTGCTGATTACGCTGTTCATTTTCCTAACCGCGCCGATTACGGCAAACCTGATCGCCAAGGCCTATATGCTGCTGAATGTTGATCCGAACAAGGATCTGCCACCCAGCAAACAGGATGAAGGTTGGGCAACCTTTGATCCGGTCGGGCCCGAAGGATACGACCCCAGCGAGGAATATCGCGAAAAGGAAACCTGAAAGGGTCAGGACCTTTGAGATTTAAAACGGCACCGGGAAACTGGTGCCGTTTTTGTTATGGTGTTGGTAACGCAATCATGGTGGTGCTGTATCCGGATGAATTTTGAAACAGAACGCCTTATCCTTAGACCACGGACGATGGATGATTTGGACGCCTGTCTTGCCATGGACAGGGCACCGGGCGTTGTTGATTTCATCCGCGGTCCCTGGGGTGATCCTGTTCAACACAGAGCCTTTATCAAGGCCCGTATCGAACAGGACTACGGGAACGGTCTTGGCTATTGGTCGATCTTTGCAAAGACCAAGCCTCATGACTTTTTAGGGTGGATATTGCTGATCCCCGAGGATGGGGCCGGGCCCGAAATCGAAATCGGATGGCGTTTGCATCCGGATTACTGGGGGCAAGGTATTGCCAGTGAAGCCGCGACGGTAATTGCGGAGCATGCATTTGGGGGGCTCGAACTGCCGTGTATCATTGCCGATATCGACCCGGATAACAGGGCATCCATAAAGCTTGCAGAAAAACTTGGCATGTCGAAGCACTTCGTGACGGACGGATATCTTCGCCATGTGATGACACTTGAAGATTATCGCGCCAAACACGAACAAAACGCTTCGAGCTAAACGGAAACTGCTCTAGTGAAAGGGACAGGAACAATATCACCATGCCGGATTTTACCATTGAAGATCAGTATCACGGACGTATCGCCGGGATTGACGAGGTTGGCCGTGGCCCATTGGCCGGGCCGGTTGTTGCAGCCGCAGTTGTCTTGCCACGTGATGATCGGTTGCCGGTGGAACTGATGTCCGAGCTCAATGATTCCAAAAAGCTCTCTGCCAAGAAACGTGACCGGCTTTATGGGCTTATCATGAATTGTGCCGAGGTCGGCATCGGGGCGGCATCCGCGCGCGAAATTGATCAGATCAATATTCTGCAGGCAACTTATGTCGCGATGCGCCGTGCAGTAGGGCGTCTTGACGGGCTGCCCGATCAGGCTCTGGTCGATGGCAACCGTGATCCCGGTTTGCCCTGTGCTGTGCAAACTGTCGTAAAGGGTGACAGTAAGTCGCTTTCAATTGCCGCAGCATCCATCGTTGCGAAGGTTGTACGCGATCGCGCCATGGCACGCCTTGCTGTGCGATATCCGTTTTTTGGTTGGGAAGGCAATGCCGGGTATGGTGTGAAAAAACACATGGCTGGTTTGGGCGAGGTCGGCCCGACCGCGCATCACCGCAAAAGTTTCAAGCCGATTGCCGATCTGTTCGACGCGATGATCGATAGCCGTTAGGGCTATGCCAAGGCAATCTGGTTAAACGGCACGATCCGAGCACGCACCAGATCGGTGCCGTCTGCTTCGCGGGTGATCGCCGCAAAGCCATCATTGAGGCGGATGGCGACACGTTCTTGCGCCCGGCACTCTGTGCGAAACTGGATATCAAGGCTTTGGGGGTGGAAATCAGGACGTCCTTCCGGGCCCGCCACACCCATGACCCATTGCATCAGACGCACATTATTCACATGCCCATACAGGTCCAGATCAGACGGACGGGCCTTGATGTTATCAATGGTTGGTAATGGTGTTTTGGTAAAGGCAGGCCGCAACGGTGGCTCAATCAGTTTGGGGCCTGGCGGATCAGGCAGGCGTTCTTCGATCCAATCGGGCCACTGGGCTGCGCGGCGGGTGGTCAGGTCAAACATCACCCAGAAACTTTGAGCGACACCGATAACCTTCCCTTTGCTGTTGGTCAGGCGAAAATCACGTGTCGCAACCCGGCGCGAAACCCCTGACGGCCATGTTTCAACCAGAATATCCTCGCCATTGCCGGGATAGTCGTGAATGTGAATGACCATGCGTGCCAATACCCACGCAATGCCCTGATCAACCGTGTCGTCATAGGCCAGTTCAAGAATGCGTGCTCCCCAGCCGGCGGCATCCTGCATATAATCCGCAAGTGCCGACATCATCACCTTGCCATTGTCTCCAATCTCGGAGTAACGAACGCGATAGGTTCCTTTCCAGCCGCAATTGGCAGGAAGCTCTGCTTTTGCAATCTGGTTCCAGTCCATGGTCATGGCAGCGCCTTTTTGTGGGCAAGATAAATGGTCTGCAGGCTTGGATTTTAAATAAACAGATGTGTTTGTTTAAATTGGCGGTTGTGATAAGATTGCCAGAATTTCTTTTCTTTGGTGGTGAAGCAGAAACGGGCAAGAGAAGATAATGGCAAGAGCCTATACCAAGACCAGGCGCGCAAGCAAGGAACAGGAAACGCACCACCGGATCCTCAGTGCAGCCTTGGCGCTTTATGCGGCGGTTGGGCCGTCTGCAACGACGATCAGCGCTGTTGCGCAAAGGGCATCGGTACAACGTTTGACAGTTTATCGTCATTTCCCGCAAGAAACCGATCTTCTTGCAAAGTCATTGTCCTATTGGTTTGAGCAAAATCCGATGCCAAACCGGGTTGAGTGGCGCGAAGATGTTGCGCCGGAAAACTGGCCGATTGCAATTCTAAGCATGCTTTATAGCTATTACGACGAGACAGCCGGGTTCTTGCCATCGGTTCTGTCTGATCGTAACAGGTTGCCTGAACTGAATAGCTTGCTGATTGCTCATGATGCCCGTCTGAACGAAATGCAGACAGACATTCTGATGCATTTGCCTGAACCCCGACGGAACAGTGCGCTGTGTCGGGCTGTTGTCCATCATGCGGTTCAGTTTTCAACATGGCAAAGCCTTGCGGAAAACAACCTTGATACCGTTGAACTTGCAGCGTTAATGGAAGACTGGATACAGCGCTGTCCGGTTGGCTAGGTTCGGAACCTAAGCAGATAAGCTATATTAAGTGATCGAATATGTTCACTTAATATGATGGCTTTTGCCGCATCTTTTTAGTGTCGCCGCGTTTCTTTTTGGAATCAACGCGTTTGCGTTTTGCCGAAAGACTGGGCCGGGTTTTGACCCGGTATTTCTTGCGCTCAGCCGCTTTGCGCAACAGGGCAAGAAATCGTTCGATTGCATCCTGCTTGTTGCGTTCCTGGGTGCGGTGTCGCTGGGCATCAAAGATGATTTCGCCGTCATTGGTCAGTTTGCTTCCGGCAAGTTCGCGCAGACGATTCCGCACACGCAGGGGCAATTCGGTCAAATCATCAATGCGCACACGCATTTGAACGGCGCTGGAAACCTTGTTGACGTTCTGACCACCCGGACCAGACGCACGGACAAACTGAAAATTCAGATGGCGTTCATCCAGATAGAGGCCATTTTCAATCTCAAGCATTGGAAACCGTGCAGATTAGCGGGATGTTTCAAGGTGATAACTTAACTGAGTAAAATGGTCGGCTATTGATTGAATTTGTCAATCTTTATGCCTACATTACGCAGAGCTCATCGTAATGGGCTCTCGCCTAACCTGTCAGGGGTGGGAACGACTGTAAACAGGAAATCAATGCTGCGTCTTTCGCATATCTATCTGGCCTTGGGATGGCTTTCTGTTGGACTTGGTGTGATCGGTATTTTCTTGCCGCTTTTGCCAACCACACCGTTCATGTTGCTGGCAGCCTGGCTGTTTGCCAAGGGATCGCCTCGCTTGTATGACTGGATTTGCAACCACCCGCGTTTTGGCCTGGCGATCCGCCAATGGAACGACCATGGTGTGATCAACCGCCGGGCAAAGATGTTGGCGATGGTGGCGTTCCTTGTCGTGATAACCGCATCGCTGGTTCTGATTGAAAATCGCTGGGTTGTGCTGATTCAGCTTCTTGTTGCAATACCGGTCAGCTGTTTCATTTTATCTCGGCCGTCAGAGGCCCGCTTGGCCAAAGTGGAAAATTCCGGTGGTTCCGTGCAATAGAGGCCTTTAAGGTCCACCAACGGTATCAAAACCCGGTTACCCTGCTTTTTTGCGCGATAATTCTTCCTGGCAAGTCTCTTCGAGCTTGTCGAGCTCGTCGAGTGTTGCGTCAATGTCTTCGCGCTGTTTGCGTAGCGTATCGCGTCTTTCATTGATCTTGTCGACCAAGGTTCTGAGCTGGGTGATTTCGCTGCGATCGCCATCATAAAGATCAAGAAGATCGCGGATTTCCTTAAGCGAAAAACCAAGCCGTTTACCGCGCATGATCAGCCGCAAGCGGACACGATCGCGTTGACTGTAGATGCGCGTCTGACCTTGGCGATCCGGTGAAATCAGTCCCTGGTCCTCGTAAAACCGGATGGTTCGGGTGGTTACTTCGAACTCTCGGGCAAGATCGGTAATGGTGTAGCTGTCGTTCATGCTGGCTCAATCATCTTTACGCTTACGTAAACTGAAAGCTACATGCTTTGCGGAGCCGCGACAATCGACAATTCTTTTGGAAGTTCCACGCAAAATGTGCTGCCTTCGCCGGGGGTGCTGGTGACTTCAATGCTCCCCCCGTGGCGTTCAACGATCTTTTTGCAAATCGCAAGGCCAATACCCGTACCGGCATATTCCCCATAGCCATGCAGGCGTTTGAACACTTCAAAGATCGTCTCGTGATATTGCGGATCGATGCCGATACCGTTGTCAACGACATTAATTTGATAGCTGCTTGGTGTTTCGGATGCAAAAACCCGTACCAGACCAGATTGCGGATCACTGTATTTCAACCCGTTAGAAATCAGGTTCTGAAACAGTAAAAGCAGCTGGCTGGCATCACCGACCACGGTGGGAAGTTTTCCTTCGCGGATGATATTATCTTTGGGCGCGGAACCGGCGCGTTTGAAGTTGGTGACAATGGCATCGAATAAACTGTCAAGCGGGACCGGACTGAAAGGTTTGCCATGGCGGCCGACCCGCGACAGCGTCAAAAGATCGTCGATCATCCTTTGCATGCGCTGTGTTCCGTCCACGGCATAATGAATGAACTCGTCGGCGGCGTCATCCAGTTGCCCCTGATAGCGCCGGGCAAGCAACTGGGTATAGCTTGATACCATACGCAAAGGTTCTTGCAGATCATGCGAAGCGGCATAAGCGAATTGCTCAAGCTCTGCATTGGAACGTTCAAGTTCCTGCATCGTGCGCTGGATTTCTTTTTCGTGGCGTTTGCGCTGGGAAATGTCACGCAGCGTAATGATGTAGTGATAGCGCTCGTCGGCGGAAAAGTGACTGATGGCAACTTCAAGCGGCACATTACGGCCATTTAGCGTGGATGCCTGAACTTCGATAACGCCTGTTCCGAGATCGGTGATGATCTTGCTGGGGGATGGCGGGATGATCGGGGTATGTTCGTTGTCTGGTAGCAGAAAACGAATAAGGTCACGCAGTTCCGGGTCACCTGTCGGGCCGCAAAGTTCCTGGGCGCGGGCATTCAGGGGTTCGATATTGCCATCGTCCGATGCCACAAGAATAGCATCAACGGTGTTTTGCAAGATGGCGCGGGTTCTGCCTTCGCTGCGTTTGGATTGTGTTACAAGGTCGGCTAGTTCTGCGGCTTGCTGGCGTAACAGGCGGTCTCGTTGAACGGCAA
Organism: Thalassospira sp.; assembly: GCA_048264285.1. GTDB lineage: Bacteria > Pseudomonadota > Alphaproteobacteria > Rhodospirillales > Thalassospiraceae > Thalassospira. The sequence continues at coordinate 88,127 of JBLXDD010000012.1, read as the reverse complement.
GTGTGACATCGCGAATAATAAGCGAACAAAGTGTGCCATTGTTTTTTGTTCTGATGGGATGGATGCGAACAGATTGTTCCATCCGATCAAAGCTGGCGGCAAATTGCGGCAATGGCCGCAACGGTAATGCCCCTTGATTAAGCGAGGGGGAGATCACGGCAGGCATACCAAATTGAAGGCAATCTTCGATCGCCAGATTGACGCGCCCCAGCTTGGTGCCCGGAAAAACTTGCTGCAATTTTTTGCCTAGAACCTGTTCGGGCTTTTTGCCCGAACGGTTTTGCATCCATTGGTTCCAGTGACAGATCGTACCATCCGGGGCAAGCGCAATCAGCCCGGTGTCGGCCGTATCAAGCAATGCTGCAAAAATATCAGCAGCATCGTCAGCCTTACTGAGGTCAAAGGACGGAGACGGATCCTTGTCGGCTGATTGCGAGTTTGTCATTCATCTCACCGGTTATCCCAAAGAATTGGTCAGAAAACGTCGGACCAAATCACGTAAAATCTGGATCGACTCAAGATCCATGACGAACAGCACATAGCCATCAATATCATTTTGACGCAGCATGAATTGTACATGCAAAATCATCAGAACGGCATTGGTTCCTGCGCTGCTGGTGGTGTCATCATCAAGCAGGGCTCTGGTTTCACGCTTACGGAAACTGGGCATAGAGCAATTGATCGGCTCTCCCAGAACATTCGATATGCTGCCAAGGCAAGCATTGAGAATGATATTGCCGACCTCCATCAATGCTTCTTGTTCAAGATCGGTGAGGGTATCGAGTGGCACCTCGACCTTAAGCAAGCTACGGACCAGTTCCAGACTACGCACTTCGGGAAAGACCAGCATTGCTTCCCCCTTGAACGGGCCGTGGAAGCTTTGGCTTACAGCAGACACAACCTCGGTTGGTGCATTTGCAAGTTCGCTTTCGGAGAAATGTTCAACGAATGAGATGGTCGGAACCGTCAGTTCGACAGGTTGTTCAACCATTTCCGAAAGAGACGATGCCGCGCGCCCGACACCGATATTGATCAGTTCGCTGATTGTATCATGTTCAAGTTCGCTAAGCTCGATCATCGGGCAGATTCCCGCGATAAGATATAGCTGTGGATTTTATCTTCGGTCGGGGGTTTCGAAATGAAATCCAGGCCAAGACTTTCAGCTTTTTTCTGGATTTCCTGTTGAATATTGGCAGTCAGAAGCGCGATGACGGTATCGGGGAACCGCGCGCGCAATATCTCGCCCAATTCAAGCCCGTTCATGCCCGGCATGTTAAAATCCAGCAACATATAATCATAAGATTTGGCCGTGACCATTTCGAGTGCCGTGGCTGCGTCTTCGGCCTCGTCAATTTCCCAATCGGCAAAATTCCCGGAAATGAATGCCTTCACCAGAAGGCGGGCAAACTTGCTGTCATCAACGAGTAAAACGGATTTGGTGTCTGGCATCTTTTATCTCGATCATCCGGGGCATTGCCGAAACCTGTTTCGGCGTTTATGCCGTGGGCTAAAGTTCTGTTGCAGTTTCGACGGACGGGCGCTGAATGTATTCGATAATCTCGCTGGCAGGCAATGGTGTGGCAATCAGGAAGCCCTGCACTTCATCGCAGCCGCATTCTTGTAAGAAGCGCATCTGTTCATTGGTTTCGACACCTTCGGCAACGACCCGAAGACCAAGATTGTGACCCATGGCGATGATGGTTCGCGTTATGGCGGCATCATCGGTGTCGATGGTTACATCCCTGACGAATGAACGGTCAATCTTGATCGTATTTATAGGGAGTCGTTTCAGATAGGCCAAAGAAGAATATCCGGTGCCAAAATCATCAACAGCAATCTTCAGGCCAAGGTGGCGTAGCTCCTCTAGAATGATGGCGGACTTTTTAATTTCCTGCATCATAGCTGTTTCGGTCACTTCAAGCACAATTTTTGCTGCCGGTGTGCCTGTTTCGGCAAGGATATGCGAAATCGTTTCTGTGATATGGCCTTCAATCAATTGTCTGGGCGATAGATTAACGGCAACAGGCATGACCGGTAGCGATTGTGCTTCCCATTCGGAAATCTGCCGGCACACTTCGCGAAAGACCCATTCGCCAATTTTCCCGATCAGACCGGTTTCTTCGGCAACGGGTATGAATTGCATTGGCGAAATATATCCCCGCCCGGGCTGTTTCCAGCGAATCAGCGCTTCGAGGCCGCAGACACGGTTGGTGCGCAGGTCGAGTTTGGGTTGGTAATGCAGTTCGAACTGGTTGCTGACAAGGGCCTCGCGCAGTTCGTTTTCGATCACGAGACGCGCCATGGCACTTTCGTTCATGGTCTTGGTGAAGAAATGATACGTCCCGCCACCACTGGATTTTGCACTATACATTGCGGTGTCGGCATTTCTCATCAGGGTCGGGAAGTCTTCCCCGTCAGATGGATAAAGTGCAATTCCGATTGAGGGTGTTACGAACAGAACGCGCCCTTTGATATCAAACGATGGCGCCAATGCATCAAGCACTGCTTGTGACAGAATGGCTGCATCCTGCGTTTCCTTAAGATCGGGGATGATGATCAGAAATTCGTCACCGCCAAGACGGCCGACAATTTCCTGGCGCCGGATCACCTTTTGCAGTCTTTGACCTACTGCCTTGAGCAACAGGTCGCCAACATCGTGACCCAGACTGTCATTGATGACCTTGAAACGATCAAGGTCAATAAACAGGATCGCGGTGGCACCGTTTCGGGACCCGGCATTGTCTTTGTGGGCTTGCAACGCATCTGACAGGCTATGTTCAAGCAAGCTGCGGTTGGGCAGGTTGGTAAGCGTGTCATGGTTGGCCATATAGACCAGCTGTTCCTCATAGCGCTTGCGCATCGTGATGTCGCTCAGGACCGCTGTCATCAGGGGTGTTGAACTGTCGGGAATCAGTCGCAATGCGAGGGAGACATCAATTTCTTTGTGATCGGCACGCAGAACCGGCAGGGTTAATCTTTTTTCGACGGTTTCCCCGTTCCGGGTACGGTCTACAAGTTCTTCAAGACTGTGTTCAAGCAATGGTATGGCGCGTGGCATCAGAAATTCATGAAGCGTACGGCCCTGCGGCGTTTCATCGCGCATCAGGCCCAGAATTTCTTTGGTTGCGGCATTGTATTCGACAATGCGCCCTGTCGGAGTAATGGTCAGAATCCCATCCGCCACGTTTTGGACGATGGCGCTAAGTCGGCTTTCGCGATCACGGACCTGAAGCTTGGTTTCAAGTAATCGGTCAAGTGTTGACGAGACGCGCTCGATCAGGTCACGGGTGGTTTGCACGATCAAGCCCAACTCGTTATGGGCATGATGTGCCGGCAGATCAATGATCGAGGAGTCGGGGGATTCCGGGTCAATCTTGCGCAATTGTGCGGCGATCCCCAGAAGGGGTTTGGTCAATGTGGTATAGAAAAACACCACCAGAACCAGCCCAAGCAGCAGGTTGCGCAAAATACCCGACAAAAGGATGCGCGAAGCACGGTTTAAAAAACCGTCTGCAATCAGATCTGTGTCGATCTTTACTTTAAGATGGCCAACAAGACCATTGGGGTCATCTGTAAAAAGCGCAATTTCATATGTCTGGTTTTCACCAAACATCACCTCGGTCAGGAGCACACTGTTGGAAGTGGTTGGCTGTTTGGTCCGGCGCGCCAGCACATTGTCAAAATTATCGCGCAGTTCCGCTTCATAGACAGGGTCATATTCGAAAATGCCGGAAATGACGCGCGATGCCAGTGTTTCGTCGAGTCCATAAGCTGCTTGCGTCGCAGACTCGCGCAAGGTCGCCAGAACCTGGTTCACAGTGCGGTCGATCTTGTGTTGTTCTTCGCGCAGATCCCAAACGATCTGAATGCCGCTGAACAAAAGGCCGATCAGCAAAGTCAGACCGACGGCAATCCTTGCTTGTCGGACAGACAAGCGATTACGCCATCTAAGTCGTTGTTGGCCAAGGCCTTTTTCTGGCAATCGAACCCCCGCAGTTTCTTGTGCACCACCACTTGCAAAGCAGACTATGGCTTTGCGGGGGCAAAAGCAATTCTATGCGGGATTTAGTAACTGGAAAAGCGGGAAGAAATCTGTATGGTCTGCGCTGCGTTGCAACAGGCAGGGATCAGCTGTTTACGGCAAAATCCGATCTGTCGACGTAATGCAAAAACATATACTACGCAAAAAATAAGGGTTTTATTGGAGTTGCACACAACAGCTGTGCGTGATAACCCAATTCCCGAGAGAGAAAATGGCCAAAAGCGGGTGCAGCCGCAATCTGGCCCCGCAACCTGTACGGAGTTACACCATGACCTATGTGGTGACGGAAAACTGCATCAAGTGTAAGTATCAGGACTGCGTCGAGGTTTGCCCCGTCGATTGCTTCTATGAAGGTGAAAACTTTCTTGTGATTCACCCTGATGAATGCATCGATTGTGGTGTTTGCGAACCGGAATGCCCCGCTGAAGCGATTATTCCCGATACCGAACCGAATCTGGATAACTGGCTGGAGATCAACCGTAAATTTGCGGAAATCTGGCCGAATATAACCCGCAAGGGTGACGCACCCGCAGACGCGGACGAATGGAACGGCAAATCAGGCAAGACCGAGATGCTGTCCGAAGCGCCGGGCGAAGGCGACTGATTTTCGGGCTAAGTACCTGATAGATCGCGCAAATTGCAACCCACTGGTTTATGCCAGTGGGTTTTGTGCATGGCTGCATTGAACGTCTCGAAGGGAAAATACCTGTAAACTGTTGGCGTGTTGTGGTATGGTCCTCAATTCGCGCTAAGGGCTCGGCAGGCTCATTCCGAAATGTCGGATTTCCGTATTTGTAAATCCTGTCTGAACCGCGACTTTGCCATAAAGCTTGGTCGTGTGAAGCCCTTTGTGTTGCTGGTTCTGTAATGTTGCAGTTGAATGACCAGGCCTGAACGGGCCGGAAGGATGCTTGATGTCGGATAAGTTGCCCTTTGCTGTTGGCGATTACGTTGTTTACCCCGCGCATGGCGTTGGCTGTGTTGATGGCCTGGAAACCCAGGAAATTGCGGGGCAGGAATTGCGCCTTTATGTAATTACCTTTGAATCCAGCCGCATGACTTTGCGTGTGCCTGTGAACAAGGTTGGCAACTCCGGTCTGCGTAAACTGTCTTCGAAAAAGCAGATGGACTCGGCACTGATTACCCTTAAGGGCCGTGCACGCGTGAAACGCACCATGTGGTCGCGCCGTGCCCAGGAATACGAGGCAAAAATCAATTCCGGTGACCCGGTATCCATTGCCGAGGTTGTGCGCGATTTGCATCGCAGCGCGACCCAGCCAGAACAGTCATTTTCCGAGCGCCAGATTTATGAAGCGGCTTTTGAACGCCTCGTTGACGAGCTTGCCGCGATCGAGAAAATCGACAAGGACAAGGCTTCAGGAAAATTGGAAAAGCTTCTGCAAAAAGCTGCCTGATTGAATAAGTCCAGCTATACAACTATTTATAAAGACCGGCCCGCAAGTTATCCTTGGGCCGGTTTTATTTTGTTTTAGGCAGGTTATATCGATGAGTACAGTTCTGGCGCCGATCAAGCCGGCTGAGCGAATCTGGGTCGTCGGCGCAATCAATGGTGATCACAGTGCGTTGCATGCTGTTCATCAGAAACTTGCGCAACGTATCAAACCCGGCGACAGGCTTGTTTATCTCGGTAATTACTGGGGGGATGGCACGGCTGAGAACGTCATTGCAGCCATCAACGAACTGTTGCTGTTTCGTCGTTTTTTCCTTGCCAAGGATGGGGTTGATATCGCCGACATCGCGTTTCTGCGCGGTGCTGCCGAAGAAATGCTCTCGAAGCTCCAGCAAATTCAGTTTGCCCCCAATCCCGGTGAAGTTTTTGACTGGATGTTGACCCGCGGGATTGCCGGAACTGTGCGTGCCTACGGGTTTGACCCAGCAAATGTACAAAAAACAATGCATCAGGGGGCACATGCGATCTCGCAATGGACCTCGTCATTCGGGGATGCTGTACGCCGCCATAGTGGCCACAATGCCCTGCTATCTGATCTGAAGCATGCTGCCTATTCAACAGACGGTCGTTTGATCTTTGTGCATACCGGGCTTGATGCATCACGGCCCCTGACCGGACAAACCGATACCTTCTGGTGGGGGGGCTCGATGTTTGAGGCCATCACCGAACGTTACTACGATTGCGCAAAAATCGTACGCGGTGCATCCCTTGGGCAAGTCGGTCTGCAGGAACGTGAATTTACTTTGTCACTTGATGGCGGTGCCGGACGTGGCGGGCATCTCATTGCGGTTGCTCTTGACGGCCAGGGTGCTGTCTTGGACCAGATTACAAACGCCTGATCAGATATTTATGGCGCTCTCAAAACCCGATTAGATAACAGCAAAGGCAGCATTCATTTGCTGCCTTTGCTGTTTATACAGGCTTTTGTGGTGGCCAGTCTTAGTGTTTTACCACCTTCACCAACGAGCCGATGGCCGGTAATTGGCCGTTTTCAATGCCGTTGATGGTTGCAAAGACCTCTGCCGGGGCCCTGTCGACATCCATGTCATTGATGAAGGTTTGCAAGCTATATTCCGGATTTACGGCGCGGACCTTGATGCGAAGTGGCGTATAGATTTGCTTTTCGCGGTCGGTCAAACGGCGAAAGCTATAGGTCGTACGACGCAGGGGCAGGTTATAGCTATCGGCCTGATCAAGCGGGGTCACAAACAGGAACTGATAGGCGGAATCGCCATGGCGGATGACAACAACGCGCAGGCGCGCTGGTCCCGACTGCAGCGAGATATCGGCACTACCGGTTGCCGCTTCCTGCCCGTTGATATCAAGCATCTCGATATTGCGAATGGCGATCTGCTTGGAAAAACCGTTTTGTAAATAACGATCAAGCCGGATGTCCTTGGCACCCGGTGCTCCTTCGAAAATGATCTGGGCTCCGTGGTCGTCTTTGGCGATAACAGCGGTGGGTTGGTTGGTTATGGTAAAGCCATCCGGGACATCAAATCGGAAATCAAGGGGCACGTGGACAAATTCCTGTCCGCGCACATATCCCTGATCGGGGCCGTCACCATACAAAATGCCATCAATGGCCGTCATATAGCGTACGGCACCGCGTTCGGGGTTGGCGACGGCGACAACATTTGCGCTTTGACGGGCCTGTTCGATACGGTCAAGTGTACGTGGGTGGGTTGCCATGAAATCGTACTGATCGACATCGTCGGCTGATCGTCCGGCAAGGGTTGCCTGCAAGCGCGCATGGGCACGCAGTTTTTGAAGGAACGTCGCCATGGCTTGCGGGTCGTATCCGGCCTTGGTGATATATCTGATGCCGAGCATATCTGCTTCGAATTCATGTTCGCGCGAAAAAGATTTGAGATAGGCGCTTGCACCAGCGCCGATCAGGTCGCCAGCCCCGTTTCCAACAGCAACGGCAAGCCCCCCGGCAAGAATCTGAGTTAAAACACCACGGCTATAGCGTTGGGCAGAGTGACGGGCAACGACATGGCCGATTTCATGGGCAATAACCCCGGCCAGTTCTGCTTCGTTGGTGGCAAGGGCTGCCAATCCGCGGGTGATGTAAACATATCCGCCGGGCAGGGCAAAGGCATTGACGACAGGAGAATCAAGAACCGTGAATGTGAATTTCTCGTTGGGCGTTTCAGATACCGCGACCAGTTTTTCCCCGATCTCGGTGACATAGGCTTGCAGGTCTTTCTCGGTATATTCCCCACCGAATTCCTTGACCATTTTCGGATGTTCTTGCGATCCGATCTGTTTTTCCTGCTCTGGCGACATAAAGGCGGTAAAGCTGTCTTCGCCGGTTGCCAGGTTGGTCGAACATCCGGCAACCACAGTGCTTAATGCAATTGCTGTCAGTACACCGGCAAGATGCCTGTGTGATCGGAAATTCAGCCAGCCCATTGATCTCTTCCCTCGTGTCTTTTGTCCGCGTAAGCTGCCAGTATCATTTTTGCGAAACCAACCGGGAATTGGTAGCGCGTGTTTCCATATCATTCAATCTTTTCGCCATTCCTGACAAAACCCCGAAAATGGGGAGATTTTTGGGCCTGTCGTAATTTTCCGCCAACTGGGTGGGGGATGGGACTGGCGATGGTCATCATTATTTGTTGCCCGGTTCGCTTCCCGCTGGCGGCGGAATGGCACTGCGACAATGATATTGCCAGGCGTGCACCCACCCAAACGTCTTCACCTGACAAAGCAGGCGACGTCTGGCATGGCGTGTCATTAACGATTGATGCCGTTGATGCATTTACGGCGCCGAATCTTCCGGGACGGATCTTTCGGTTGGCTGATGTCGCGATTGTACCGGAATATGAGGATGCTGTTCTGGCATGGCTAGAAGCCCATAAATCCCATCAGGTTACAATCACAGCCCTTGCCGGTAATCCCGATTTTTTGGGGCGTATCCCGGCCCGTATTGTGGGGAACGAGGTGGCCGGAAATTCCGGTGCTACTGACTGGCGCGCAGAATTGCTTGAAGCCGGTTTGGCCATGTTCTATCCGGAAACCGGCCATGATGTGGATGAACTGATTGCCTTCGAAAATGTCGCGATTAACAAACGGTCGGGCCTGTGGGCAGGGCGCACGCCCAAAACATCATACCTGGCCCAGGCTGCACCGGGAAGTTCATCTGATGGCTCTATGCCAGCAGCCAAGGATATGGTTGGCCGTTTTGCCGTGATTGATGGCGTGGTCAAAAGCATCGAGCATCAGGAATGGCGCAGTTACCTTAATTTCGGAAAAGACTGGCGCAGTGATTTCACCATCGCACTTGGCGCGGATGTTCGTGACGCACTTTCCCAAAACGGCGACTATCAAAATGACATGCAAAACTGGATCGGGCGTTCCGTGCGGGTGCGCGGTGTCATCGAGAATCGCGGTGGCCCCTATGTAGCACTTTCCGATCCGTCTCAATTATGCGTGGGTCAGGAACAAGGCCGCCGATAGAGGCTTGTTCTGTCACCATCATTCATGAGATTTCTTGTCTGCTACCCCGGTTATGGAAATCAAACAAAAAGGTCATTTGCGTGCTTTATCCGGAAATCTCGCCCCGCCAGTCTGGCTGGTTGCCTCGTGAAGATGGTCACGAAATCTATTGGGAAGAAGTTGGGAATCCAGACGGGATGCCGGTGATCTTCCTGCATGGTGGTCCCGGTGGGGGCATTTCACCCAACAGTCGGCGTTTCTTTGATCCTGAAAAATACCGCGTTATTTTGTTTGATCAGCGTGGTTCGGGTAAATCACGTCCGTTTGGCAGCCTTGAAAATAACACCACCACCCATCTGATCAGCGATATCGAGGCCCTGCGCAAAGCCTGCGGTGTTGATCGCTGGCTGGTGTTTGGCGGGTCGTGGGGATCAACATTGGCGCTTGCCTATGGTCAGGCCTGCCCGGATCGGGTCACGGGGTTTGTGCTCAGGGGGATCTTTCTGGGCACAACACCAGAGATAAAATGGTTCATGGAAGGGATGGGGCGGTTTTTCCCCGAGGCAGAAAAGCGTTTCCTGAAATTCGCCGGTTTTCAAGAAAATCCCGGTTTCCAGCCATTACTTGATCGCTATGCTGCGATTTTTGCAGGCGAAGAAGGCGAACAGGTCGCAGTGGATGGTGCGCGCGTCTGGTCTGCCTACGAGGCGACTTGTTGTACGCTGTTACCGGATCACGGGCTGGTCGAGGATTTCGAAAGTGACGAGATCGCACTCGCGCTGGCAAAACTGGAACACCACTATTTTGTGCATCGGTGCTTTTTTGAAGAAAACCAGTTGCTTGAGAACGTAAAACTTGTGGCGCATTTGCCGCTTGTGATTGTACAGGGGCGCTATGATGTGGTGTGTCCGCCGGTTTCTGCCTTTGCCTTGCATATGGCATGGGCGGGATCAGAGTTGGTGATCGTTGACGATGCAGGCCATGCGGCAAGTGAACCCGGCACCATTCGTGAGCTTGTGCAGGCAACGGATCGGTTCAATGGCAAAAACTTTGTGTAAAAATAACAGTTAAGCAGCAATGTATGGTTGAGTTTAAAAAACTGTCGAGTAGTATAGGCCAACAATTGATCTAGTGGGGACTTGGTTAATGAAGTTTGTTTTGGGGAAACTGCTTGCAGTTTGTGTGGTATTTGGTTTTTGGAATGCTGCACACGCGCAGGAAATTCTTGGAAACGATAACGATTCAGGACTGCTCGAATTCTCGACCGGTATGGTTGATATCACACAGGATGAAGAAGCAGCCGAATTTCGTTTGAACTACCGTGCACAGCATGCGTTCTTTGATGTGACCCGCCCGATTGGCGGTGTGATGGTGACCTCCGAAGGTGCGGTCCACGGTTATGGTGGTCTTGCGGTTGATGTTCTTTGGGGCGATCACTTTGTTTCCAGCGTTTACACCTCTGTTGGGGCATACCATCAGGGCAATGGTGAAGATCTGGGGCACTGGATTGAATTCCGTTCGGGGCTTGAGCTTGGCTTTCGGTTCGATAGTCACGAGCGTCTGAGCCTTGGCATTTCGCATATTTCCAATGCCAGCATTGGTGACGAAAACCCGGGCACGGAAATTCTGTCTCTGACCTATTCTTTCCCGATCGAGCGCCTGTTCGACTAAGGCATCGTCGATGAAGATTAAAACAGCCAAGGATGATCCCATCCTTGGCTGTTTTGCGTTTGCGGGTATGCTTGATGCTGAAAGTTGATGATATCCGTGCCCTCGCGGATTGATCACCATCGGATTTGCTGCTAATGGATTGCTGCCTTTAGGCAGTGCGCCCGTAGCTCAGCAGGATAGAGCACCAGATTCCTAATCTGGGGGCCACAGGTTCGAATCCTGTCGGGCGCGCCATCTCCTTTGTATGTAAAACAAAGATCACCCTGACGTCGCTCAGTGAAACGGGATTGTTTCATGGCAGCATGCTGCGTGGGTTTGTCTTTCTGACCCGGAATGCTTGCAAAACAAGTGCTTCTTTCTCATATCGTTAGATAGGGAGCTTGTTCGCAACTTCGTCCATCAGGCTCCTGACATAACCGGTCTGGGAGGATAAAATGGCGAACTGGATCAGGATTCCAAGCAGTGAAGGTCAGTGCGTGTCGCGTCCGGACATTCACGGAGAACAGAAAACCTATCAGCGCGAAGTCGGGCGCGCAGGTTTTCAAGGCCCGGCATCCCAAATTTACCATCGTCATGCACCAGCAGGCTGGGCTGTTTTCGAAGGCCCATTGCGCCCGCGGGCGTTTTCCATGTCCAAGCTTTCACCCGGTCCGGCCTGCCCGCTGCAGGCGCGCCGGGTTCTGCATAATGACAGGATGGAACTGCGCTATTGGAAGACCGAAAATAAAATGCACGCCCTGGCCCGCAATGCCGATGGTGATACATTGATCTTTGTCCATAGCGGTGGTGGTGAACTGTTTTGTGACTATGGCCATCTCAGCTATCGGGACGGCGACTATATCTTGCTGCCGCGCGGCACAGCCTGGCGGATCGAGCCGTTGGAAAGTTGTGAATTCCTGATAGTCGAGGCAACTGCCGATGCCTTCAAACTACCCGATCCGTCAACATCGGGTCAGCGCGCATCAATCGATCCGATGCTGTTTACGTTGCCCAGCATTGATGACGCATTCATTTCCCAGCAAGACGACGCATTCTGGGAAATTCATATCAAGCGCCAAGGGCGGGTATCAACATTGACCTATCCGTTCAATCCGCTGGATGCGCTTGGGTGGGAAGGCGATCTTTGCGTCGTGAAGCTCAATTGGCGTGATCTGGCGCGGTCCTGCTCAGACGGGGCAAAAGTCCCGCCTGCGGCATATTGCACTTTTGTCACTGAAAGCTTTGCGGTCAGCACCTTTATTCCGAAGATCGGTGAAGGTGAATCCGGCGTCATGCGCGTGCCGTTTTATCATTCCAACGAAGATGCCGACGAATTCATTTTTTACCACCGCGGAGAGTTCTTTGCCCGCGGCGAAATAAAGGCCGGAATGGCAACATTCCATCCAAGCGGGTTCCCTCATGGGCCGCATCCGAGTGCCTATCAGCAAAAAATGATCAAGGCCCCGGTCGAGACCGAAGAAGTTGCCGTCATGATTGACAGCAAGATGTTCCTGAATGTCGATGAATCCATTCCCGATGGTGCGGAATGGAAAGCCTATGTGAAAACCTGGGAAAAGGCAAAGGAGACGCTATAAGCACTTGAAGGTGTTTGGCAAAAAATGGCAATTTGGCCCCGATGAGTTGTTGGTGGTAATTTCGCGGAAGGTTGTTAATGTTATCGTCAACTTGTCGGGCTAGTTTAGACCGCCTGCGCAAGCTTGACCAAAATGACAAGGCGTTCATTTTGCAACGCTTTTTTACGTCGGGCCCCCTGGTCGAAAAGGGCATCAAGGGGGGCTGTTAGATATCAGCGCCGTTAGCGGTTAACCAAAGCCAATAATGAACAAACAGAAGATCGTAAAATCCGTCAGTCACAAGACTCCTGATCCGCGGCAGGCGCCAGAAGACCCGTTGTCGTGCTTGCCTCCGACGTTTCAGGCGCGCGGTGTCAGAACACCCTTTACAACCAAGGCGCTGCGCTATGCCAGGGTTTCAGTCGGAAAGAGTGGGCGGTCCATGATCATGTTGCCCGGTCTGTCCGGGGGGCTTGGGACCTATGAATTACCGCTCGACACCCTGCGCGAGGTATTCGATCTGTCTGTGCATGACCGGATGCTGTTTGACCGTATTCTGGAACTTGAAGATATCCGCCCACAGACTGTCTTGGAACAAAGTCGCGAGGTTGGTTCCACCGGTGTGGGCGGGATTGAACTGGCGCGTACCTGTGCGCGGCGCAACTGGAATGAAAAGGCGTCGCGCGAACTGGGCCAGATGGCTGTTTTGCATCAGGCCCTGCGACAGTTGGGTGGTGCCAGCGTCAAGGATATGAAGCGCGAAGAGCTGATGACCACAGAAGGTCAAATCCGTGCACGCAAAGCCTTGAACCGTTTTGCGTCCGAGCACAAGGTCGCCGATGACACAATCATTGATAGCCTTGGCGGATGGAGCAAGATGATCGCGCCGGTTGGTCTTGATCTTGAAGGCTGCGAGGGGCAACTGCGCGTATTGGCCAATGGCCTGACCAAATTTGCCAATGCGATTGAAGAGTGGGCAAATTCCGAACAATCCGATTTCCGCTTCATGGCCGGACGTGTTGTTAGCACAACCCGGGCAACCCGTGACCATGCTTTGAAGCGGATAACAGAAGTCGACAGCTGGAATCAGGAACTCGGTAAGGTTCTGACCGATTGGGAACGTGCCCAAAAGGATATTGGCAAAACGATCGAGTATCTCTGGTGGTTGCTTGATGGCTGGCAGGAACTGATTGATGTCTGGGAAAAAAGATCTCCCTCTGATCGTTCCAAGCAGCGTGAAACCATCGAAGAAATTGCAAGTTTTGCGCCTGTATTACCGATTTCCGAGATTAAGGTTACCGAACAGCAGTTCTGGGTTGATATCCGGGTAAACCAGATGCTTTGGGCTGGTGAGTTGCGCAAACTTGGAAGCGGTGAAATTGACGCTGATATGATGGACCGTCTCGAGCGCTTCAGGAGGCAGTCGGCATGAAGATAGAAGATGCCGGTAATCTTGGTGTTTCGCAGCTGGGGCAATTGTTTGAATCCCTTAGTGGCAGCGAAATCGCCCGCTTTACCCGGGCAATAGAAAGCGATCGTCTCGATCCCAAGCTGCCGCTCCCGCATGAAACCATCCTGCAAATTCTTCGGCCGCGACTGGCATCGTTGAAACCGGAACGTTATCCGACACCGATGCGCCAGTTTTGCGATCCGTTTGAAGATCTGCTGACATCAAGTGAACCCAGCGACAACAGTATCCGCATCAGTCGTTCATCGCTGACGCCGATCTGGAATGTCGTCGTAGAGTCAGGCGGACCCGATTTTCAAAGTGCCATGAAGGAAATCGAGCAAGCGGCAGCCAACCGAGACAGTGCCAAACTTGCAATCGCAGAGCGCAAGCTTTGGAGACTTGGTGCGCGCATCATCGAAGAACAGCTTGAAATATCGTATGAAGGCGTCAAGCAAGAGCGCGCGCTGGCAACCCGGTTGGGATCGCGCATTCATATGTCGGCCTTTGCCCAGGTTGGCAAAATACTGACAGTCGGCGAAGAAATCGCCCAATTGCGGGAACGTTTTCCATCTGCCCCGATCAGGGTTCTGGATGCCAATGATGTGAAATGGTTGCGTGATCTGTTCATGACCATTTCAGAAAGCAAACCCGGTTTTGAACCGATGTTTCTTTTGGCGGTTCTGGCCCGCCTGCTGCGACCAAGCGAGCTGTTCAAGCTTATCCGGGTGCTGTCGAACAAGGCAGATGATCGTACGATTGAGAAAACCAATCTTGCTGAAACCGGTGATCTGATCATTGGCTTGTTGGCGGAAACAGTTACCGAAATCGAACAGGGTGTCGGATCAGGCAAGGACGAAGCGCATATCTTGTCGCTGGCACGCTGGTACGCATCCGAATTCGTTCGTATTACCCGCGAATTCAAAATCCGCAAGGACGGCCGTTGGGGTGAGAAATTGCTTGAAACCCGTCGTCGTGTCTCGCGCGCTTTGGCTGACACCATGTTTGGGGCAACGCCTGAGCGGGTGATTGATGCCTTGCCAAAACTTGAAGTAACGCAAGGGCCGGGATCAAGAAACGCTGGCCTTGGCCGTCCGATCTTTGCGCAAGAATTTGATGACGAAAAGGTGCTGGCAGCCGAAAAATCGGCAGAGGCCATTGCCGAAACCGCCCGGATTTCAGATGTGCTTGCCGCCCAAAGTTCGGCGACCAAAGCAGTGGTAGAGCTTAAGAAAAAGCTCAATCAGATCGGTCGGGCCGGTGTTGATGGTATGCGTCGTCTGACCCCGGATGAGGCGCCCAACGCCCAGCGCAACCTGATGGCAACGGTTCGGTTGCTTGAAATTGTTGATGGTCCTGATGATGCCGATGTTTTGCGACGTCGTGGCATGTCTGCACTGCGCGCATTGGCCGCAGATCAAAAAGCAAGCTGATCAAAATTCCCGCATCCCGAGGTGGTCAGCCCCGTCGGTATTAGTGGTTCTGTTTTCCGGATGAACGCGCCAACGCCCGGACTGTGTCCAGCTGGTCAAGCCAGGTCATGAATGCACGGATTTTCGGAAGGCGCGCGCGACTTTTGGGGCAGCAGGCATAATAGTGAAACGGGCTTGCCTTGGGTTGGCCAAATGGTGCGATAATGCGGCCGGTTGCTAATTCATCCTGGATGGCGAATGTCGGCAGCAACGCAACACCCAGCCCGGCGGCGGCGGCTTGCATTGCCATGGTGAAATGCTCGAACTTCGGGCCGTTTTCACCATCAATGTCACTTAATCCGCTTGCAGAGAGCCAATCTGCCCAGCCACGCGGCCGTGTGGCAATATGCAGCAACGCGAAATTGCGCAAATCCTCGGCTTGCGGGGGGCGGCCAAGTCCTTCGACCAACTGCGGACTGCAGATCGGGACCATTTCTTCGTCATGCAGAATATGGGCATCGAGTTCCGACCAGCGACCTTCGCCGAACAGAACCGCGATATCAATCTGTTCGCGGTCGAAATCTGGCATCCCGATCCGGGAAATGAAGTTGATGGCGATTTCGGGATGCTTGGTTCTGAATTCGGGCAATAATGGAATAAGGCAGCGTGATCCGAATGTCGGCGGGGCGGCAACCGTCAGTACCCCGGTTTCCGAGCCGCCCGACAGCAGGGTCAAGGTCGCGCTTTCAAGCTGATCAAGGGCAGGGCGGATGGATTGCAAATAGCTTTCGCCTTCCGGGGTCAGGACCAGTCGCTGCTTTTCGCGGGCAAACAGTTTGCAGCCAAGCCATGTTTCAAGTCCCTGAATCTGGCGGCTGACAGCGCTTTGCGTCAGATAGAGTTCCTCGGCCGCGCGCGATGCATTGCCAAACCGGGCCGTTTTTTCAAAACAACTGAGCGCTTTCAGACTGGGAATGCGACGGGCCAATGCCGGGTCCTCATATGGTGCTGTTGCAAAAGTTTATGAGTTTTTTGCATAAACTATCTCGCTTTTATCATTTGCAACTTTGCCTGCCAATTCCTAGCTTTGTGACATAAGCAAATAAGCTTTTCAGGGGTGGCGTCATCTCGCCCTTCTATGTCGCCGCCCCTGCTTTCTGTACAAAAATTCATAAAAGGACCAGGTAAATGGCAAGCCGCGCACCGTTTCATTGGGAAGATCCGCTCCTGCTTGACGAGCAGTTGAGCGAAGACGAGCGCATGATCCGCGATGCGGCCCGTGCGTATTGTCAGGAAAACCTGCAAACCCGCGTTCTTGAAGCCAACCGTCATGAGATTTTCCATCGTGAGATCATGACCGAAATGGGTGAGCTTGGCCTGCTTGGCCCGACCATCCCGGAGGAATACGGCGGACCGGGTGTTAACCATGTGGCCTATGGTCTAGTGGCGCGCGAAGTCGAACGCGTTGATTCCGGTTATCGTTCGGCGATGTCGGTTCAAAGCTCGCTTGTGATGCATCCGATCTATGCTTATGGCAGCGAAGAACAGCGCAAGAAATACCTTCCGAAACTTGCAACCGGTGAATGGGTTGGCTGTTTTGGCCTGACCGAGCCGGACCACGGTTCCGACCCGGGCGGTATGAAAACCCGCGCACGCAAAGCCGATGGTGGTTTCACCCTTTCGGGTGCGAAAATGTGGATCACCAACAGCCCGATCGCAGACGTATTTGTCGTCTGGGCCAAGGATGACGATGGCGTCATTCGCGGCTTTATCCTTGAAAAGGATATGAAGGGACTTTCCGCACCGAAAATCGAAGGCAAGTTTTCGCTCCGTGCGTCGATCACCGGCGAAATCGTCATGGATAATGTTTTCGTGCCCGAAGAAAACATGCTGCCGAATGCCAAGGGCCTTGGTGGTCCGTTCGGTTGCCTGAACAAGGCACGTTACGGTATCGCATGGGGTGCGATGGGTGCTGCTGAGTTCTGCTGGCATGCTGCACGTCAATATACGCTTGATCGCAAACAGTTCGGTCGCCCGCTTGCTGCCAATCAGCTTATCCAGCTGAAACTGGCCAACATGCAGACCGAAATCACCCTTGGTCTGCAGGGTGCGCTTCAGCTTGGCCGCCTGCTTGACGAAGGCAAAGGCGCCCCCGAAGCAATTTCGCTGATGAAGCGTAATAACTGTGGCAAGGCGCTTGATATTGCCCGTGTTGCCCGCGACATGCATGGCGGCAACGGTATTGCCGATGAATTCCATGTCATCCGTCATGCGATGAACCTTGAAGCGGTCAATACCTATGAAGGAACCCATGATGTTCATGCCCTGATCCTCGGGCGTGCGCAAACCGGGCTTCAGGCCTTCTCTGCCGAAGGTTGATGACAAAATCCTGATCGGGCGGCGGCAGAGATGTTGTCGCCCGATTTGATTCTACCTGCTTTTTTCCAAGTCGATATTTCGGGATATTCAGATGACTGGCGCACTTTCCGGGCTTCGTGTTCTTGACCTTTCGCGTGTGCTGGCCGGGCCTTGGGCCAGCCAGACTCTTGCCGATATGGGGGCAGAGGTCATCAAGATCGAGCGACCCGGTGCTGGTGATGATACCCGCGGCTGGGGCCCGCCCTTTGCCAAGGATGCCAATGGCAAGGATACCACCGAGGCGGCCTATTACCTGACTGCGAACCGTGGCAAGAAGTCGCTGACCATCGATATCACCAAACCCGAAGGTCAGGAGATTGTGCGCAATCTGGCGGCCGAAAGCGACGTGGTGCTGGAAAACTTCAAGGTTGGTGGTCTGGCAAAATACGGCCTGGATTATGCATCCTTGTCCAAAGTGAACCCCAAGCTTGTTTACTGTTCCATCACCGGATTTGGTCAGGACGGCCCCTATAAGGATCGGCCGGGCTATGACTTTATGATCCAGGGCATGGGCGGATTAATGAGCATCACCGGCGCACCTGACAGTGCACCGGGTGGTCAGCCGATGAAAGTCGGTGTGGCCGTTGCCGATATCTTTACCGGTCTTTATGCGGTGATTGGCATTCTGTCTGCGTTGCGTCACCGTGACATCACCGGCGAAGGGCAGCATATCGATCTGGCTTTGCTTGATGTTCAGACAGCCGTTCTGGCCAATCAGGCGATGAATTATCTGGCAACCGGCAATGCCCCGGGGCGTCTTGGCAATGCGCATCCCAACATCGTGCCCTACGAAGCTTTCCCGACGGCGGATGGCTATCTGATTCTCGCAGTTGGTAATGACAGCCAGTTCAAAAGCTTCTGCTCTGTCGCCGGGCTTGATGAGTTGCCCCTTGATGATCGCTATGCCACCAACCGTAAACGTGTTGCCAACCGCGCGGAACTGGTGCCATTGATCCGTCAGGCAATGGTTGCGAAAACCACTGATGAATGGATTGACGCGCTTGAAAAGGCCAATGTGCCTTGTGGTCCGATCAATACCCTTGATCGTGTATTTGAAAATCCGCAGGTCAAACACCGCGGGATGGTCAAGCATCTTGCCCATCCGACCGCGGGCACTGTCCCGACAGTTGCCAATCCGATCAAGTTTTCCAAGACACCGATCACGGATGAAAAAGCACCCCCGATGCTTGGCCAGCATAGCGACGAAATCCTGCGCAAGGTTGCGGACCTCACTGACGAACAAATTGCAAAGCTTCGCGCGGCAGGAATTGTTTAAAAACAAATGCTAGAGCAATTTCCGTTTAGATCGAAACGGAAATTGCTCTAGAAAACCAAAGTGCTCACGCTCGGTGATTGCTTTGGTTTGGTAATTGTTTTCTTTTGGTTGAATGGTGCGCTGCACATTATTTTGAAATGTGTCAATCTGACGCAATCAGCACCAGTTTGGATACGCTTTTACCGAGGATATTGCGGAAATAGAGCAAATAGCGATCCTTTCGCCACCAGCCGATTGCAAGTCTCTGTAGATTTTATATCATTTTACAAAATACAAAATCGGGGATGTGCATGTCAGAAGTCGTAATTTCAGCACGATCAGTTGGTAAAACATTTGGGTCGGGCCCGGACAAGGTCACTGCACTGGATTCAGTGTCGGTTGACATCTTTCAGAACGAATTTTTCACCATGCTGGGCCCGTCGGGCTGTGGAAAAACCACGTTGCTGCGTTTGATCGGCGGATTTGAACAGGCGACTTCGGGCAAAATCCTGCTTGAAGGTCAGGAGCTTAACGATCTTCCACCCTTCAAGCGTCCGATCAATACGGTGTTTCAGTCCTATGCATTGTTTCCGCATCTGACCGTCAGACAAAACATCACATTCGGTCTGGAAATGCAGGGCATTTCCCGCAAACAGGCCAATGGCCGAGCCGAAGAGATGCTCGAACTGGTTCGTCTGGCGCAATACGGGGATCGTGTGCCAAGTCAGCTTTCCGGCGGGCAGCAGCAACGTATTGCCCTTGCACGTGCACTTGCGCCTGCCCCGAAAGTTTTGCTGCTTGATGAACCGCTTTCCGCGCTTGATCTGAAACTGCGCAAGGAAATGCAGGTTGAACTCAAACGCCTGCAGACAGAAACCGGGATTACTTTTGTTTTTGTCACCCATGATCAGGAAGAAGCATTGGCGATGTCTGATCGCATCGCGGTGATGCAATCAGGGCAAATTCTTCAGATCGGCGCACCGCGCGAAATCTATGAAGCCCCGACCCATCGATTTGTTGCCGACTTTATCGGCGACAGTAACTTCCTGGTTGGCAACCTTGTTGATGACGGCGCTGGCAAGCGCGCTGTGAAACTTGGTGGAGGTCAGGTGATCGCACTGACCCAGGATATTTCAGGCCTGGGCAGTGGCGAGGTCACGGTTTCGGTCCGCCCGGAACGCCTGGGATTGGTTGCCGAAAGTGATGCCGGTGCAGATCAGCTTACCGGCACGGTTTCGACAGTCATCTATTTCGGCACCGACACCACCTATCAGATTGACCTTGGCAATGATGCCTTGTTGACTGTCCGGATGCAAAATGGTTCCGGTGCCAAAGCCGATTTCGCCGAGGGGGCACGTGTTGGGATTACCATGTCCCCGGATGCCGTTCGGGTATTGGCAGACTGATCATGAGCAACATTTTACGTTCCAAACGATTTTGGCTGGTCGCACCAGCGGTCGTTTATATCGGGTTCTTTATGGCCATACCGCTGTTGCAGATGGCCTATGTATCCATACTTGAACGCGGCGATTATGGCGGGGTGAACTGGGGGGCATTTTCGATGGATGCCTATATCAGTTTCATCTTTGAACGCGATTTGATGGATAATCTGGTGGTCAATACGGATTATCTGCAAATCTTCGTTCGGTCTTTCGGTTTGTCGGCGATGACCACGGTCTTTGCGCTTCTTCTGGGTTTCCCGACGGCATTTTATATCTCTACCCAACCGCAAAGCCGGCGGAATTTTCTGATCTTTCTGGTGACCATACCGTTCTGGACCAACATTCTGGTGCGAAACTATGCATGGATGCTGTTGTTGCGCAATGGCGGCCTGATTGACGGAGCGTTGAGCTGGCTGGGTATTGAAACCGGTGGGCTGGATGTTCTCTATACGCCCTATGCCGTATCAATCGGCTTGGTTTATACCTATTTGCCATTCATGGTCCTGCCGATCTATGCCAGCCTTGAAAAACTTGATCATCGCCTGGTCGAGGCGGCCTTTGATCTGGGCGCGGACAAACGCCGTGCGATGAGCCGGGTGATCTTGCCGCTTGCCGCACCGGGTATTGCTGCGGGGTGCATTTTGGTCTTCATTCCCTGTCTTGGTGCCTATGTAACCCCGGAACTTCTGGGCGGCGGCAAATTCATGATGATTGCCAATCTGATCGGCAGCCAGTTTGGCGCTGCGCGTAACTGGCCGCTTGGTGCCGGGCTTGGCTTCGTGCTGCTGGCTCTCGTTCTGATCTCGATGATGATCTATTCGTTCAAATTCAAATCATTGCCGGAGGAAAGCCGATGAAAGTCGATGCTTCCAACCCGTTATGGCGTTTTCGCGGGATCACCTCGACGGCAATGTTTTTCTTTGCCTATCTTTATCTGCCGATTGTCGTTCTGATCGCACTTTCGTTTAACGAAAACCGTTTGGCGACGATCTGGACCGGCTTTACCATGGATTGGTACGTTACGGCCCTTTCCAATGATGACATGTTGCGCGCGGCTCAGAATTCTGTCGTTGTCGCGGTCTCGGCGACCGTGCTGGCGACTATTGCCGCGACCCTTGCTGCAATGGGCATGTCACGCGGGCGGTTCAAAGGCGAGGCAGGCGTTTCAGCCATGCTGGTCTTGCCGTTGCTCGTCCCTGAAATCGTGACCGCGATTGCGACCCTTTTGTTCTTTGTCGCTCTTGGCATCAAACTTGGGCTTTTGACTGTGATCATTGCCCATACAGTCTTTTGCATCCCGTTTGCGTATCTGCCGATCCGTGCACGGCTGGAGGGCATGGACCCCGCCCTGGTCGAAGCGGCCAATGATTTGTACGCCAACGAATGGAAGGCCTTTCGCAAGGTGACCTTGCCATTGTTGTGGCCGGGGATTTTGTCAGGGGCGATGTTGTCCTTCATCATCTCGCTGGATGATTTCGTCATTTCCTATTTTGTTGGCGGTGCCGGGTCGACGACCTTGCCGATCTATATTTTCGGGATGATCCGGATCGGTATCACGCCAGAGGTAAACGCGATTTCGGCGATGATGCTGATTGTGTCGATCGTCTTTGTCAGTATCTCTTTCCTGATTGATCGTATCCGATACTGATTTCAATGCTTTTAAACGGGGTGATTGGTTCCCGGACGGGCTGGTCATCCGAATAATCAAACAATTCACCGTCCTTATTTGGGAGTCTCACGATGAAATTACGTTCCGTACTGCTGGGAGCATCTGCAATCGCCCTGTTATCGGTCGGTTCGGCAAAGGCTGATGGCGAACTGTTTTTCTATAACTGGTCGAACTATTTTCCACCGGAACTGATGGAAAAGTTCGAAGCCGAAACCGGCATCAAGGTGACGCTTGATGTGTATGATTCCAACGAGACCATGCTGGCAAAACTGCAGGCCGGTGCATCGGGCTATGACATTGCTGTTGCATCCGACTACATGGTCGATGTGATGATCAAGGAAGGGCTGGCAACCAAGTTCGATGCCAAAAGCCTTGAGAACTTTAAAAATGTCGCCAAGCCGCATGACACCATGAAATACGATCCGGATCGCGAATATTCCGTGACATATTTGTGGGGCACGACCGGCTTTACCTATGACGCGGCTGCTGTTGATGGCGAGCTTGAAAACAGCTGGAAGGAATTCTTTGAGCCACGCGAAGAGTTGCGCGGCAAGATTGGTGCGCTGAACGATGAAGTCGAGATGTTCAATGCCGCGTCCTACTATGCAGGTGTTGAAAAATGCACCGAAGATCCGGCAGAGGCGCAGAAGGTTCTCGATGTTCTGATGAAACAGAAACCTTATATCGCTGTTTATAGCTCCGAAGGCACGATCGACCGTATGTCGGCGCGCGAAGTTCAGATGCATATGCAGTGGAACGGGGCGGCTCATCGTACGAAGGAAAGCATCCCCGAGGCGGTCTTTGTCTATCCGAAGGAAGGTCTGACTTATTGGGCAGACCATTTCGTTATCCCGGATGGTGCGCCGAACCTTGAAAACGCCAAAACCTTTATCAACTGGATGATGCAGCCTGAAAACGCGGCAGAGGCATCGAACTATGCCGGTTATATGAACTCGATCAAAGGTTCGGGCGAATTCATGGATCCGTCCCTGACGGCAGATCCGGCTGTGAACACGCCCGAAGAATATGCTGATCTTTTAATCCCGGCACAGAACTGCTCGGTCAAGGCGCGTGATCTTCGCAACCGTGTCTGGACCAAACTTAAAAACTAAGTCTGGTATCATTTTCGATCTATATGGTCCGGCTGTCGTTTGATGGCCGGATCATGTGATTTTTGCGCACACCACTATTTTGATTTCCAGGAACGCTGATCATGACTTCGCCGGCATCTTTCCCTGAACATGTAACTCTGGCCCTTTGGGCGACAAACCTTGGGCGACCGGTGGCCGATATGGCCGGATGGGCCGATCACATTGATGCCAAGATGGCCGAGGCCGCAAAGCAAGGGGCGATGATCTTTGTCCTGCCGGAATATGCCAGCGAACAATGGTTGGCCTTCAAACCCGAAGGCCTTCAGACCAATCAGGAAATTTCCTGGATGGCCGATCTTGCGCCAGAGGCGCGCAAACACGCGGCCGGACTTGCCAAAAAGCACGACATGTTGCTTGTTGCAGGCAGCATGCCTTGGCACATTGATCCGGCAAACCCCGCAGCCGGGCAAACCAACGCTGCAATGGTCTTTACCCCCGAAGGGGATGTGATCATTCAGGACAAGCTGTCTTTGACACCGGGGGAACAGGAACCGGAAAACTGGAACCTGACACCGGGCAAGACATTCAATGTGATCAAATGGCGCGGGTTGAACGTTGCTGTGCTGATCTGTCTTGATATCGAGATGCCAGCATTGTCCTGCCTGCTTGCGCCTCTTGATATTGATCTTTTACTTGTCCCATCAATGACCATGACGCCGTCGGGTTATCACCGTGTATTTAGTTGCGCCAAGGCACGCGCTGTTGAATTGATGACAGTGGTCGGGGCGTGCGGGACGACCGGAACTGCGGTCAATAGCACCAACAACCCGACCAACTATTCCGGCTGTTCCGTCTTTACACCGTGCGAACCGCAACTGGGGCATAACGGACGCTTTGCCGAAACCGAGCCGACCTATGATGACGGGGCAGATGGGGCGCTTTTGGTCGCCAAGGATGTGCCGGTCGGTCTGGTCCGCGCTCTTCGCAATGGCGATGCGGAAGTCTGGCCGGGTGGCTGGACGGCCGGGCATGTTTCGGTCAAAAATATCGGATAGG
This sequence comes from Thalassospira sp., assembly GCA_048264285.1. Taxonomy (GTDB): domain Bacteria; phylum Pseudomonadota; class Alphaproteobacteria; order Rhodospirillales; family Thalassospiraceae; genus Thalassospira. Next base: position 64,156 of record JBLXDD010000012.1, on the reverse strand, counting down.
TATCCCGTTTTACGTCGGGCCGATGAATAGAATTAATCAGTTTGGGGACAGTCATCATGAAAATAGCGGTCATGGGTGCAGGTGCAGTCGGGTGTTATTACGGGGCGATGTTGGCCCGCGCCGGGCATGATGTCACCCTGATCGGGCGTCCCAACCATGTCGAGGCGATGAACCGGAATGGCTTGTTGCTCGATTTTGGCTCCTCTCAGGAATATGTCTCTGTGACCGGCGATACCGATGCGGTCGGCGTTACCGGGGCAGAGATGGTTTTGTTCTGTGTTAAATCCACCGACACGGTTGAGGCAGGCGCGCAGATCAAGCCGTTCATTTCGCCGGACACGATTGTGCTGAGCCTGCAAAACGGTGTCGACAATGCCGAACGGTTAAGTCACGTAATCGGCCAGCCGGTGATCCCGGTGGTGGTTTATGTTGCGACCAGCATGGGTGGGGCGGGTCATGTCAGACATCACGGGCGCGGTGAACTTGTGATCGGCCCGTCTGCGCAAAGTCAGGCGGTGGCTGATACTCTCATTCCGGCAAGAATACCGGTCGAGATTTCTGAAAATGCCGAAGGGGCCCTTTGGGCCAAGATGATTCTGAACTGCGCCTATAACGCACTTTCTGCCATCACCCAGCGTCCCTATGGGGAAATTGTACAGGGTGTTGGCGTCTGGGATGTGATGCGCAATGCGGTGGATGAATGTCTGGCGGTTGCCAAAGGGTGTGGCGTGACTGTTCCGGGTAATGTCTGGGGGGCAATTGAAAAGATTGCCGAAACCATGCCGGGGCAGTATTCGTCAACCGCACAGGATCTTGCACGCGGCAAACCAAGCGAGATTGATTTTCTGAATGGTTATATCGTGCGCAAAGGGGCAGAGCTCGGTATTCCGACACCGACCAACCTGACCTTGCATGCGCTGACCAAGCTTCAGGAAACCAAATCGGCGTAACTGCCTGATTATTCTGTCGGGGAGTTCGCGGCGGCAGTCGCGCCGTCGGGCGATCGGCTGAATTTGCGGGCGATGGCGGCGACGATCCGGTCGTTAAACATCACGAGCGCAGCGGCGATGACGATGAACACCCCGCCCATCAGGCTGATCGGGGCGGGCAAGACGCCAAACACGATAATGTCGAGGATGATCGCCCAGATCATCGCGGTGTATTCAAATGCCGACAGGGTTGATGCCGGGGCACGCGCCAGTGCCTCGGTCATGGCGATATGGGCAAGTCCGCCGGTCAGTCCGGCGCCAATCAGAAAGATAATATTGTTCCCTGAAAGCGGGGCCCAGCCGAACGGTAAGGTCAAAAGACCACCGATCGAACAGATCACGGCAAAGTAAAATGCAATCGTCCCGGATGGCTCCGTTGTCGTCAGTGCCTTGATCTGTACCTTGGCAAAGGCCGTTGTGATGGCGAACGCAATACCGGCCCCGATCCCGATCATGGTATTGTGATCAAGCCCCGGAGTTGAAAGCATCGGCCACAGCATCAAAAACACGCCGGCAAATCCGCCAAGGGTCGCACTGATCACAAGCCATCCCGGATTTTCACGCAGGGTGATGATTGCCACGGGGATCAGGATCAACGGCGCCAAAAAACCAAGCGCTGTGGCCAGTGCCAGTGGCAGATAAGCGAGCGACACAAAGGCCAGAAACATTGAAATGCAGCCATATGTGCTACGTTTCAAATGACCAAGCGGACGTTTGGTCCGTAATGCTTTGGGGAACTGATTGCGCCATATCAGATAAAGAACAATCGGGATCAGCGCGACACTGCTGCGCCAGAAAACAATTTGTCCTGTCGGGGCTTCAAATGATGCCAGCCGCACAAACAGGTTCATCACCCCGAACAATCCGGTCGCAACAAGGCGTAACCCAATTCCAGACCAGAAACTGTTCATCGACATTGTCCCAAATGGTGGCAGGTGCATGACCTGTTCATCAGGGATATCGCAAGTTCTGATTGCGCAATAATGATAAATTCTCATGCCAGTGCTGCATGAAATCCGTCAAAACCGGCAAAGAGCCGCGCCGACCTTGATCTCTGCAAAGCTGTTCACAGTTATGCGCATGCGCGATTTTTGCGAAAATATCTGCCACTTCCAAACCCGGTTCGACACAGAATGTGACAGGGTGGGCCTGTATTGATTATTTCGGGGTGACACTTTAAAGTCGAATATTGCGCCATCATTTTATATGATGACGCTTTGCCGATCAGCGAACCAAAGCTGCCGAGATAAATTTTGGGGCGCCAATTGGTTCAGAAGTCGGAAATGCAAAAACTTCACGAAGGTATCGCGCCTCGGGATTACGCATGGTGGTGCTGTAATTCTGTGGTTGATTTATCATATGCGCGCGATTTGGGACGCTTTGTGCATCGGGCCATGCTGACGTGGGTCGGACCTTCTTGAAGTAAGGTGCTGCAGCCATAATTATGGTAATCGGATCTTCGCCGGGGGGAATATGGATCTGTTTGATAGTGATACTCTTGCGCCACTTGCGCGGATGATCCTTGTGCTTGAAGGGATGCGTTCTGCTGCAAATGACAAGGCTTTGCTTGCTATTCCCGATAGGGATGCCGGGCAATCAAAGGTGCTTGATCCCTCTTTTGGGAAATCAGAAGAACAAACTGGCTGGGCGCCGGGAATTCTTGCTGAAATGCACAGTATGTTTGAACGTGACTGGACCCCCGCGCCGATCAAACGCCATGCTGCCCGGGAATTCGGTAAAACGATTCTGCCGACAAATGATACCTGTGCGCCATCGGAAAAGTCCGAAACGCTATAATGCGTTCAATCCGGACGTCCGGTCATGATTATCTGAAATAACTGCCCGGTGTGCGTCCTGTCGCTTTGCGAAACATCGCAATAAAGGCTGATGGGGTTTCATATCCGAGATCAAGCGCGATTTCGGTCACCGGTCGGTCATTTGCCAGTTTTTCCAACGCATATAACAGCCGAAGCTTTTGCCGCCATTCGCCGAACGGCATGCCTGTTTCACGTTGAAATAACCGTGCAAGTGTGCGGCTGGATGCACCGCAGATTTGTGCCCAATCCGCAAGTGTTCGGTTATCTGCCGGTTCAGCTTGCAAATACTCGCAAATTCGTGCCAATCGGGTGTCCTTGGGGGCAGGCAGGTGCAGTTTGTCCTGATCAGGGGCCTTGATTTGATCAATCAAAACCCGGATCAGGCGCCCATCGGCACCATCTTCGTCATAGTCAATCGGAATATCTGTTGCCGCACGGATCAGTTCACGCAAAAGCGGACTGACTTCCAGAACCAGACAACGATCGGGCAGATTGGCTGAAACATCCTGACTGATATAAAGATGTCGCGCACGGGTGAAGCCTGTGCAGGCAACAGCATGCTGCGTATGCGGTGGCACCCAGACGGCACGTTGTGGCGGAACAATCCACATGCCCCCTTCGGTTACCACGGTCATGGTGCCTTCAATGGCATATAACAGTTGGTTCCAGTCATGGCTATGCGCGGCAACGTGATGACCTGCGGGCATATCGCTAACCCGGACATAAACAGCCCGGGGCAGTTTCTTGGGACGGGAGACCGGATTGTGATGTTCTGGCCTGTTTTCAAACGTGTTCAGGATATGGGGCATGATGCGGCGATGCTCAAAACTGTCCTTATTGCGATATATAATGGCAGATTAACGCAAGACAGACGATCTCGACAGGTTTAACTTGGTCGCATTTCAATATTGCATGAAAACCCATAAAAAGGTGAGACATCGCCGCACCCACCAAAGCGACCATGTCCAGGGAGAAGAAATGTCCAACGAAATTATACCGGAAGCCAGCAATCATGCGGCGCCGCTTGGCGATGCGGTAAAGGACGCCAATACGAATGCGGCGACCGGGCCGGTATATAAGGGATGGCGCAACCCGGAAGTCTTGTTGATTGTCATGGCAGCGGCCATGCCGCTATCCTTTTCAACCTGGATGGCGCTTTTGAACAACTTTTCGGTCGAAATGGCCGACTTCACAGGGCGCGAGATCGGTATTTTACAGTCCTTGCGCGAAGTTCCGGGTTTTCTCGCCTTTACGGCGATTTTTGTTCTTCTGATCCTGCGTGAACAGACCTTTGCTGTCATTTCACTGCTTGTGCTGGGTATCGGTGTTGCGATTTCCGGATATTTCCCGACGGTGATCGGGCTTTACTGCACGACCGTTCTGATGTCGATCGGCTTTCATTATTTCGAAACCATGCAGCAAGCTTTGTCATTGCAGTGGGTGCGCAAGGATCGCACGGCCATGGTCATGGGCAGGCAGCTTTCAGCCAAATCGATTTCGTCACTGGTGATGTTTGGCATGGTCTGGGTGATGCTGGAAGTCTTTGCCGTCGAATATCGTTATGTCTATCTGTTTGGCGGGGCGTTGACGATCCTTGCTGCCCTGTTTGTCTGGGGGGCTTTCCCGAAATTTTCCGATGCTCATCCCCAGACCAAAAAGCTGATCTTGCGCAAACGCTATTGGCTTTATTATGCGCTAACCTTCATGAGCGGTGCGCGCCGGCAGATCTTTACAGTCTTTGCCGGCTTCCTGATGGTCGAAAAGTTCGGCTATGATGCGGCCACCATCACGCTGCTTTATCTGCTTAATCACGTGATCAACATGTTCCTTGCGCCGAAAATCGGCAAGATGATCGGCAAGTGGGGCGAACGTCGTGCGCTGGTCTTTGAATATGTCGGGCTGTTTATCGTTTTCGTGTCTTATGCTTTTGTCGAAAACCATATTCTGGCCGGCGGTCTGTATGTGATTGATCACATGTTCTTTGCATTGGCGATTGCCATCAAAACCTATTTCCAGAAGATCGCCGATCCGGGGGATATTTCTTCGACCGCCGGGGTCAGCTTTACGATCAACCATATCGCCGCTGTCTTTATTCCGGCGGCCTTTGGTTTGTTATGGCTGATTTCGCCGTCGGCGGTGTTCCTGGCTGGGGCGGCAATGGCGTTTGTATCGCTGGTTCTGGCGTTTAACGTGCCCCATGACCCTGAACCGGGCAATGAAGTTGTCCACGGATACAAATCAACCGCCCTGCAGCCAGCGTAATATCATACGGTGCATTTCGGGCTGAAAATGTCAGCCCCTCATCAAAAAACCGCCCTGTGAAAAGGGCGGCTTTTTGATTTTCCGGTGGATATTTCGATGGTGAAAATCCGAAACGGATCTTATCTCTTTGCTGCGGCTTGCGGGCCTTTTTGGTTCTGGCCCTGTTGTGCAGGCGGATTGTCTTCACGCGGGTTCTTGCCGTTCAAATAGGCCTGCGCGCAATGCTCATCGCAATAGGGCTTGCCCGGTATGATTTTTTTACCACAGAAATGGAAATCATCATCGCCTGGATCGCCGAATGGCCAGCGGCACATGCCGGGTCCAAGATCAAAGATCGAAACGCCTTTGGTCTGTGGTTTGGGGGCCGGTGCTTTTTTCTGTTCTGCTTCCTCGGCCCGGCGCTGGATCGGGGACGGTCGCTTTGGCAGTCCAAGGCGATGTGCCTTGCCAACGACGGCGTTTTTGCCAACGCCGAGTTCCTCACCTATGCGTGCCGTGGTCCAACCCTGGTTCCAGAGCGAGGTCAGCAATTCAATCTTTTCCGGCGTCCAGCTCATTTCGAGTATATTCCGTGTTTCTTGATCTGCCGGTCGGATTATCCAACGACAGTTACTTATTGTCCGATGTCAAACAGGGATACAGAGGTATCCGCTAATATCGTGTAACGCAAGGGCCTAGGAGATTCGCATCCCGGCTCAGATACGCGAACAGGGCAATTTGCATGTTGAAGCCACAATGTAAAGAGGGGATCGTGTTTTGACTGGGTTTTTCATCTCGGTGGGAGTTTTCCTCGCAGGCCATATAATTCCGGGGCTTCTGCGCGAAAGGCTTGTCAAACGGATCGGATATGTACCCTACATTATCGCATTCTCCATTCTGTCGATTTTCCTGTTTGGGTGGGTTGTCCACGAAGTTCTGATCGCGGAGTCGTTTCCGCTTTGGGATCATCAAACCTGGCAGGCACGCCTTCTGGTGATCGCCATGTTACCTGCCTGTATTTTGTGGGCATGTGCCATTCTTCAACCCTGTCCGCTCTCGATTGGTCGAAAAAACGGCTTTGATCCGGAAAAACCGGGCATCAACCGTTTGACCCGTCATCCGCTTTTGCTGGGAATGGTCATTTGGGGTTTGGGGCACACCATTGCCAATGGTGATCTTGTGGCGGTGGTATTTTTTGGTGGCAGCGGGATTTTTGCGCTGATGGGGTTTGCTCGCATGGAAAAAATCCGTTTGCGTGACCTTGCTCCGGATCAACAACGTCCTATATTGGCCACGACCAGGCGGTTTGATCTGTCGGGTTTAATGCACGGCGCTATCAGGGGACGGGACCTGATTGTCGGTATCATTCTGTATGTCATTCTTCTGATTGGGCACGGTCATGTCATCGGACTGGACCCGCTGGCAATGGCGGGATGGTGATATGATCCCGATTGCAAGGCTTGTCAGCTGCGGTCATCAAAGAGATACTGGCCGTCGGGCATAACTCAACTATGCCAGCCCGGATTGCCGTGTTGTATGGCAAAGGGCCGTTTCAAGCGAGGTAACATGACGTCTCCTCAACTTGCGAGCAATCTTGCCAAATTCGCCGAAATCGAGGGCCGTCACCCGCGGCTTCTTTTGGCAACCGCATCCTCTGTCGAAGAAAAGCATCACAAACACGTCGCAACCCTGTTTGCCGATGGCGGGTTTGATGTTGATGTGGCGCCCCGCCATTCTGATGCCCAATCCATTGCGCGTCAGGCCATTGATTGTGATGCGGATATGCTGGTTTTGATCCGAACATCACTGACCGCCGCAGACAGGGTGAGTGTCGCCGATCTTATTTCGGCTCTTGATGCCCTGGATGGCGAATATGTCAAAGTCGGTATTGTCGGTCATGCCGATGACCCCGCTGCCAGCAATGTCGATTTTGTCTATGACCTCGAACATCTGCAAACCAGCGACTGCGAAGCCCTGATTGCCTATATTCTGGCAGTTGAAGAAGGGCGGGTTGCGCAACATATTTAGAATATTGCAAAATTTGCCGCGGGCCAGAGCAATGTTTTCGAACCCTTTGGGAGCATACTGATGTATAATGGTTGCAGCCGAAGGAACGATATTTAATCAAGGGACGAACGGATGGGATTGCTCAAGGAAACGCTGATGCGCGTCTTTGTCGGCAAAAAGGGCCGGGATGCGATTCAAGCCTATAATGATGCGCAATCCTTGCATTTGCGTGATAGCGCTGCCGCCGAGCAGGCCGCAACGCAAGCCCGTCAGGCGCGTCGTATCGAAGATCGTGCGCTTGCCCATCAGGATGAGGGCATGTCCCTTGAAGAAGCCCGTGCGCTTGCGCTTGCGGAAACCCTGACCGAACAGGCAGATGCGCCGCATACTGAAATCATAAAGGCGCTTGAGGCCGCAGACGCCAAGCTTGGTATCCAGAAAAGCAAGGTCGCGACACCCGATGATGCACGACGTCAGGAACTGATTGCCGAAGCGGTCAAGGCCCTGCGGAGCAAGCAAAGCGATCTTGACAAACTTGATCCCGACCTGCGTGCCAAACTGACCGTCATGGCGGTTGGTGCCCTGATGGGCGGTCCAAACACCCCGCGCCAGTAGTTCTAAACGGAAACTGCTATAGTTCCCCGGCGCGTGGGTCAGAGTTCAAAAGCGCGATGCAGGCCGGTGACGAGTTCACAATATGACGGTTCGTTATCGGCCGTCAGATGTCCGTGGCGGATCAGAAAGTCAATCACAACCAGCGCACAGTTGAATTTAAAGTCAAACCCGGTCCGGACAATCTCGGCTACATCGGCAATGGGCAAAAGATCAAACCGTTCAACTTCGCCATCGGTGCATTGCGGGATGAAATCCTCGGGCAGTTCCAGATCGAAATTGACCATCACATCGGGTTTGAGGCCTTCGTTGGTTTCATACAGATAGGATACTGTTCCGATGGCAGTAATATTTGCCGCAAGATCGGACGGGATGCCTGCTTCTTCGGCGCATTCCTTGATCATGTTTTCACGAAACCCAAGACCCGTGGGTTGGCCACCGGCCACCATATTATCGAGCATGCCGGGATAGGTCGGCTTATCCATTGCGCGTTTGGCGACCCACATGTGAATGCCATCGGGCTTGCGCACAAAGCCGTTCATGTGAACGCCCCAGGACCGGCAACCGAAATAGGGCATGGCAAACCGGTCAAGCTGACAGAGCGGTTCATCCGAAACATGATTGCGAATATCAAATTTTTCGCCATGCAGATGTTTGATCACACCTTGCTGACACAGGGTTTCTGTTGCTTTGACCAATATCTGGTTGCGGTCTGCGACCGTAAGGATATGTGGTGCAAAGCCGTAATCGCCATTTTCGTCACGAACAAAGAAATCCTCGCCCAAACGGATAAGCGCTGCGGCGAATTCCGGCCGAACGGCTCCAACCGGAAGGGTGCCGATGCGAAAACGGGCATAACGCGACAAATCGGCGTTATTGCAGGCATGGATATGATCAAGATAGGCCAATTCAAAACTCCGCTTTGGCATGAGCTTGGGCAGGGGCACGGCATGTTTTGCAATCCCCCGACCCTTACAGCCTATGCGCTAAGCGCAGAATTTGAATAGCCTTTTTCCGATGTCAGAACTGTGTTGACGTGGATGATCTGTCGCAAGCACCGGGCGATATGTTCAGCGACCCTGGCTTCAAGTTGCTGAATCTGAATGTCGATTTGCAGCTCTTCATAGCCACGAAGACCTTCGGCAACAGTTGAATGCCAGCTCGACGGCACAAGGTTGCGCTTGGCAAACAGTTCAAGAACGCGGGGCATTACATCCGGTTCAGCCGCAGCATGGACAGAAAAACAGAAAACGGATTTTTGGCTATGTGCGTCGTGGCCGGACGCAGCAAATGCATGATCAGTCATGACAATGCTCACAGATATTCAGTACATCAAAAAAGCGAACAGATACGTCCCGGTGTCCTTAGACAACCGGGCTGATAATTCGCGTAATGATGACCGAAAGAATGCTGTGATGTGTCATGAAGCTATTTGAAAGAGGGTTTCTTCAAAGCCAGAAGGTTTGACGGCAAACTCGAATGATGAAAGCAGACCGGATCAGAGAACCAGAAGCGATGCAATCACGGCAAGAATGGTACCGGCGAACAGGATTTCCATCGAACGGGCAATCTGCTGTTCTCGGGCAATGGCGATTGCAACGGCTTTGCGCTTATTCATCATGTTTACTCCGTCTTATGACAGGTAGTGTCAATGTGCCGGATGTGGCACCCGTCAAATATAGGCAGGCAAACGGGGCCGATACAAGGGTTCAGAGTCAAAAAACGTCAAAAAACTTTCAACCTCATGGAAAAGGTAGCGTTTTTGTGCGCTGTTTTGTCACAAATGCGCCTAAGGTTCCGCCATGGCGCCGTCAGGCACCTGTCCTTATCCGGTCAAGGTTACACTGTTTCCACGTCGTTGGCCCGATTCGCTTGCGTTTTCGTCGAATTTGTCGGGCGAACAACGTGCTGGTATTCCTCAATAGGCTTTGGATGGCCATATTTATAGCCCTGCACAGACCGGCAATCATGGTCGGTCAGGAAACTTGCCTGTTCCTCTGTTTCAACCCCCTCTGCGATGACATCAAGGTTGAGGTCACGGCTCAGATTGATCACGGCGCGCACAATGGCGATTGCCTGGGCGTTACCGATCAGCTTCTGTACAAAAGACTGGTCGATCTTGATCCGGTCGACGGGGAAGTTCTGCAATGTGGCCAAGGATGAATAGCCCGTCCCGAAATCATCCATGGCAATGCGCACACCAAGATTTTTGATGTCATTCAGGATCTTCATAGAGCGCGCAGGATTGTGAATAAGTGCAGTTTCTGTGACTTCAAGCTCAAGGCGTTTCGGATCCAGTCCGGTTTCCGCCAGAATATCGGCAACCAGTTCTGGCAGGTCGTGTTTTTGCAATTGAACCGCAGAAAGATTAACCCCGATGCCAAGCGGCTTTTCCCAGCTTGCCGCTTCCTGACAGGCCGTCCTGAGAACCCACTCTCCCAGCAGGACGATCAGGCCTGTTTCTTCTGCGATCGGGATAAAGCGGCTGGGGGGAACGGAACCCATTTCAGGGTCATTCCAGCGCAAAAGTGCCTCAAACGAATGTATGGTATGGTCGTCGGTCTGGCATTGTGGCTGGTAATAAAGTTCAAGCCCGCCATTTTCCATGGCATTGCGCAGGCTCGATGAAAGCTGGCGCTTGAAACGATATTCCTCGTCCATTTCCGGGGAATAGAACACCAGATCATTCCCGCCTGATTGCTTGACCCGATACATGGCCAGATCAGCATGAAACAGGATGCTTTCGGCATCATTGCCATCCGACGGGTAATGGGCAATGCCGATGCTTGCCGACAGTATGGCACGGTGATCCGGGTTGATGAAGATTGGCAAGGCAACGCAATCAAGGATGTCTTGCGCCAGTTCACGTGATTTGACGGTGATGGTTTCTGGGGCCGTGCCGACCGGGTGCTGAAGCAAAGCGATAAATTCGTCGCCGCCGACGCGCGCGATAATCACATCCTGGCTAAACAGTTTGGATAGTCGGTTGCCCAGTTCGCGCAACGCATGGTCACCGGCAATATGGCCATGACTGTCATTGAGTTCCTTGAAGTGATCAAAGTCGATGCACATGACCGTGACAGGGGCGCTGGTATCGTCTGATTGCTTAAGGGCGTCAAGTAAACGGTCGTTGAATGTTGTCCGGTTCAAAAGCTTGGTCAGGGAATCATGTTCGGCCAGGAAACGAATATGGCGTTCTGCGGCATAACGTTCACGCAGATCGCGCAGGCCATAGATGATTGTGGTTTCGGAAATTTCATCGGCAGGAATTTCGCGGCGCACGACTTCGACCGGGATTTCGTCGCTGTCTGCTCCGGCCAGAAACGTTTCGCTGTAATTGATCTCGCCGGATCGAAAGGCATGTGATGTATCTGCAAGAAACGCCGTCAGGAAATCCTTTCCCATGATGTCCGACCGGGGCACACCGGCCAATTGCAAAAAGCTGTCATTGGCATCGATCACGCGGCCATTCTGCGTCAGAACAAGGGCTTCGATTGCCGAATTTCCAAGGATACGCATGCGGTTGCTGACATGGTCGCGCAATTGGCGGTCAACAAGGGCTGTGACAAAGCCAATCGCAATCAGGCCCATGGCAACGACTGCGACACCGATTGCCAGATATTCTTGTGATATCAGTTGTGCCGGTACCGGGATTGTCGGGTCGGGAGTGATCACCATCGCGCCCATTGCACTGAAATGCATTGTGGCAACAGCGATGGTCAGATTGATCTTGCCCAGAAGTTTCTGGCGGGCCGTTTGTGCCGATTGTGCCAGCCATAGCGAAATCATGCCAAATAGTGCCCCCATCAGGATGGCCGCAATGACAATATCCATGTGCCAACTGATGACGCCGGGCATACGTACCGCGGACATGCCGGTGAAATGCATCGCCGATATGCCAAGCCCGACAACCAGTCCACCAACCAGCCGGGATAACAGCAAATGCGGCCCGGCAACCGATGCGATGGCAAAGCCGGTTGTGGTGGCGGTAATCGAAATAATCAGGGACGCCGATGTCAGAACCGGTTCATAGCCGACAGGGATGATCGGATCATAGGACAACATCGCAATAAAATGGGTGGCCCAGATGGCACCACCGGTCACGACACCGGTCAGGAATAACCATGCAATTTTCTGATGAAGTCGTCCGATGCAGGCCCGAGCATACAGATTGAATGCGGTGTGGATGCCGCCCAGTCCGATTAACAGAGCAACAATAACCAGCACGGTATCGTGCTGGTGGGCAAGGCAGTCATAGATTCTGTACATTCAAAAGCCGATTTTGGATTTTATCTAATAAATTCAATGGTTAGTATATTTTACTGGTGTAATTTTAAATCGGCACCAATCTGTGTGGCAACTGAAATAATGGTTCGGGTGAAAAAGCGTTTCATCACCTCGGCTTAGCGAATGATAACGCTACTTTTTCCGATCATGCGCGGGGCTTTATCCCCGCGGGTAAAGGTGATTTCGCCAAAATAGGTCCCGGCTGGCCACTGTTGGCCGGGACGGTCCATATTGATAAAGAACCATTTGGCGCGTGGTCCGGCATCGTCGGGAAGATCGATGGCAAAATCACGGTGTCCGCCTTTGCCATCTGGCGTTTGCAGGCTCATGCGGATGACATCGCCATCATTGGCCCCGATCAGATAGGCCCAGAAATACAGTCCCGGGCTTGTATTTGGCAGTTCTCTTTCCTTACCATAGCCGCGTTTTAAATCAGACGCGTTCGGGCGCGCCATGGAAAAACCGTGCCCATATAGCGTGATATCCTGATAGCTCAGCTGGGCACGGGCGGTCGGTGACCAAAGAACGGCATTTGAAACATCACAATCACCTGGTCCCACGGACCCCATAGGGCTGCCGCTAAAGGGATCAACAAGGTCGCCGTTTTTGCGCAGATTGAAATGCAGGTGCGGGAATGTGGTTTGTCCGGAAAGGCCAATCTGGCCAATCACCTGTCCGCGCCGCACGCGATCGCCTTCCTTGACCGCGACCCAGCCGCGTCTGAGATGGCAATATTGGCTCTGCCAGCCATCGGCATGATCAATCAGGATGCCATTACCGCATTCAACCCCTTCAAGGCTGTTGGCGGTGATCCGCCCGGCATCGATATCTTCGATCCCGTCACGCAATGCGACCACCGTACCATCCGCAATCGAAAGAACAGAAACCCCGGCGAGCATGGTTGCCTCGTCAGGAATGGCAAAATCGGTGCCGCGATGGCCGTCATATGTCGACGTGCCGCAGGCATAGTCACGGATATCGGGGCCGGTATCGTGGTCGACATAATGGACGACGTCACATTGTTCATTCAGGCAATCAACGGGCAAATCAAATGGGGGCCCATCCGCAAGGGCAAGCTTGCCAAACGACAGGCAGGCGAACACCGATAACAGAACTGTCCGATGAATCCCTGATCGTTCTGGCATAAGGCCCCCTGTTTTAAATGCCGGTTTGAATGCTGGTCGTCGTTCACGCCGGTCCTGCACTTAACATAAAGGTGATGATCGCGTGACGTACAATATATTGTTTACACATTGCGATATCCGCTATCAGTTCAAGATAACAATGATGTTTTTAGCAGATGACTCCAAGGCGGAACAGAATGGATCAGAACGGATTATTTCGGCTGGGAATTTTTGCGGCGATGTTGGTGGTGATGGCCCTGTGGGAGGCACTTGCCCCTTATCGCCCGAAAGAAGCAGTTCGCCGTCCTGTGCGCTGGTTGACCAATTTCGGTCTGTTGGTGCTCAGTGCGGCATTGTCGCGTTTCACTGTCGGGGCCGCGATGATTGCGACCGCCATCTGGGCGCAGCAAAACGGCTATGGTCTGAATAATTTCGTTGGCATGCCGTCGCTTTTGGCGGGGCTGATCACCATCGTTGCGCTCGATTGTGCAATCTATTGGCAGCACCGGCTGACCCATATCGTGCCGGTTTTCTGGCGCTTTCACCGGGTGCATCACTGCGATATCGAATTTGATGTTTCAACCGCAGTACGGTTCCATCCGTTCGAAATCGTCGCATCCGCACTTTACAAATCATTCTTTGTTTTGTTGATCGGGGCCGATCCGTGGGCGGTTGTGATTTATGAAAGCATGCTTAGCGGTTTTGCCCTGTTTAATCATGGCAATGTGCATCTGCCCAAAAGCCTTGATCGTGCTTTGCGTCTGTTGATCGTGACCCCGGATATGCACCGGGTGCATCATTCCAGTATCATGGGCGAAACCAACAGCAACTATGGCAATATCCTGTCGATCTGGGATCGCGTGTTTGTCAGCTATATCAATCATACCAAGGTCAATGATCACGATATGCAGATCGGCCTTGAAGAATTCCGTGACAAGAACAGCCAAAGTTTGCTGGGCGTTTTATGTCTGCCGTTCAGGCGCGGCTGATCACGCCGGAACGGTTCCGCACACGGCCATGGCCGACGCCACAAGGGATCGCCGCCCGTCTGTCTTGCCCCCAAGATAGGCCAGACGCGTGGCATGCTGGATATCATGGGCCAATTCGGCATGTTGCCGGTTAAAGAACGCCCGTATCAGGCTGTGCGCCCCCATCAACGATTGCCAGTAATCATCGAAATCAATGAAATCCATGCGGATGGCAAGTGTCGTGGTCTTGATGTCCTGCAATCCACCGTCGGCCCACAAATCATAAAAGTCCTCTTCGTTTTTGTGGGGGACGTCAAAAACTTCCTGGCGCAGTTTTTCGCCTTCTATCCCCGCCAGGATGGCGGCAGCATCAAGAAACAGGCGGATAAAGGTCAGGCCCCCCGACCGGTCCCAGACCGATGCGGCAATTTTCCCGCCTGGTTTTGTGACCCGTGACATTTCGCCAAGGACATGCGCCGGATCATCAAGATCATTAAGCAATAGCTGCGAACACGCGGTGTCAAAGCTGTCATCGTCAAAGGGCAGGGAGGATGCATCACCTGTTTTCAATTCGATATTCGCAGCCTCTTGGCGCAGGGTATCTGTCAGATAATCAGGGATCAGGTCGATGCCGACAATCCGTGCATCGGGATAACGGTTTGCCGCGGCCAGTGTCAGGCTGCCGGTGCCACAGCCGACATCAATCATCGCACCACAGGATGGTGCCGCGACAAAATCCAGGAAACTGCGCGATAGACGCCGGCTCCATCGGCCCATGGCAATTTCGTATGTGTCGGCAATCGTATTGTTCATGGACTGTTTCCTGTTGAATTTGTTTTTTGGTTTTTGTGCGCCTGACGGGGCAAGTCCCTGATATGTCATTGTTTCCCGGAATTTCAAGCTTAGGCTCAGGACCTATTCAACGAAATAAGGATTGCTCATTTCGGAAAATGCGCAATAAAATTACAAATATTGCATTGCAAAATAATCATAAGCGCAACACCTCAAGTGTAAGCGCATACGCAACAGGTAAGGGGTTTCAGGGAAATGACCGAACGTGACGGACTTCACGGGCTGTATTTTGAGGATCTGGAGATCGGCCTGTCTGCAAGCTATGGCAAGACTGTAACCGAAACAGATATTGTCATGTTTGCCGGCATCACCGGTGATACCAACCCGGTACATCTTAATCAGGAATATGCCGAGACAACGATGTTTGAAGGCCGCATTGCCCATGGCATGCTTTCTGCGGGTTTCATTTCCACCGTTCTGGGCACCCGTCTTCCGGGGCCGGGGACGATTTATCTGTCCCAGAGTTTGCAATTCAAGGCGCCGGTGCGTATCGGTGATACCGTGACGGCCAAAGTTGTTGTGCGCGAAATCATTCCCGCAAAGAAACGCGCCATTCTGGAAACCAATTGTTATGTCGGGGATCGGTGCGTGATTTCTGGTGAAGCCACGGTTATGGTGCCTTCACGCGGCTAGCATAAGGAAAACGGCGCTTTTTTGTCGGAAAAGTCTTTACGCTTCGGGGCTCCGCCCTATATAGCTGCCTGCTGGATTTGCCGATATACGGTCGGTGGACATGGAACGCAGTAAAGAGAGACCGGCGCGAATGCGCGTTTTTCGATCTTTTGAAAACCTGACAGATGATGCGCGCGGCGCGGTCGTGGCGATCGGCAATTTTGATGGCCTGCATCTGGGGCACCAGACGCTTCTGGATCAGGGTCGAACGATTGCCCGCGATCTTGGGGTGCCTTTGGCGATCCTGACGTTCGAGCCGCATCCACGCATGCTGTTTCGTGCTGATGAGCCACCCTTTCGCCTGACTTCGGCCGAAGATCGCGAAACGGCCGCTGCCAGCATTAATATCGACCTGTTTTACGAGATCGAATTCAATCGTGATTTTTCTGCCATGACGGCCGAAGAATTCATTGAACGTGTTTTGGTCAAGGGGCTTGGGGCCAGGCATATCGTCGTTGGGTGGGATTTCTGCTTTGGCAAGGGGCGTGCGGGCAATGTTGATTTGCTGCGTGCTGCCGGGGAAAAATCCGGGTTTGGTGTGACGGCTGTTGCGCCGGTTACCCATGATAACGGGGTTGTTTATTCTTCGACCGCCATTCGTCAGGCCCTGCGTGAAGGCCGCCCGCAAGATGCTGCGCATCTTTTGGGGCGCCCGTGGGAAGTGGCCGGGATTGTCGCCCATGGCGATGCGCGGGGGCGGACAATCGGTTTCCCGACCGCAAACGTCCAGCTGGGCGATCATTTGCGTCCGAAATTCGGTGTTTATGCCGTCGAACTCGGATTGATTTCCGAGGCCGATGGTGAAACGGTTGAACGTTGGGTGCCCGGAGTCGCCAATATCGGCATTCGGCCAAGCTTTGGCGGCGATGATGATGCCGGGCTTGAAGCGCACCTGTTTGACTTCGATCAGGACATCTATGACCGGCATGTGCGCGTGCGTCTGCACGGCTTTATCCGTGGCGAACAGAAGTTCGACGGGCTTGATGCCTTAAAGGCCCAGATCGCCGCAGATGTGATCGCTGCCAAGGATATTCTCGGCAAGATTTGAATTTGTTGACGAACCCGCTATGATCCGCGCGCTTTTCGCAAGATCAGCTTGCAATATCACTGGGGGCTCGCCCTTTTAATTTGTTCAAGACGACAGGACCGTCACGATGAGTGTCGAATACAAGAAAACCGTTATCCTGCCCAAGACCGACTTCCCGATGCGGGCAGGTTTGCCAAAGATGGAGCCCAAGCTGCTTGAGCAGTGGAAGAACGAGGACCTCTACGGCAAAATTCGCGGTATTTCGGCTGATCGTGAAATGTTTGTTCTTCATGATGGTCCGCCCTATGCAAACGGTCATCTGCATATCGGTCACGCCCTGAACAAAATCCTTAAAGACGTCATCACCCGTTCACAGCAGATGCTGGGCAAGAACGCGGTTTATGTTCCTGGCTGGGATTGTCACGGCCTTCCGATCGAATGGAAGATCGAAGAACAATACCGCGCAAAGGGCAAGAACAAGGATGATGTTCCGATTGCCGAATTCCGCAAGGAATGCCGCGAGTTCGCCCAGAAATGGCTTGATATCCAGCGCGAAGAATTCAAACGTCTTGGCGTGATGGGTGACTGGGACAATCCCTATGTCACCATGGATTACAAGGCAGAAGCCTCCATCGCGCGTGAACTTGGCAAATTCCTGATGAACGGTTCGCTCTATATGGGCTCCAAACCGGTCATGTGGTCGGTGGTTGAAAAAACCGCCCTTGCCGAGGCCGAAGTCGAATATCACGACCATACATCCAAAACGATCTATGTCCGTTTCCCGGTGACCGAGACCAAGGTTGATCTGCTCAAAGATGCGACCATCGTCATCTGGACCACGACCCCGTGGACCATTCCGGGCAACCGCGCAATTTCGTATGGCGAGGACATCGAATATTGCGTCATCGAAGTCACCGAAACCGCCGAAGAAGCATGGGCCACCGTCGGCGAGAAGATGGCAGTTTGTACCGATCTTCTTGAAGATTTGTGCAAAAACGGTCGCGTGACCGGCCACAAGGTTCTTGGCACCTTTAAGGGCGCCGATCTCGAAGGCACGCTTTCGGCCCATCCGTTCCGCGGTCAGGGTTATGATTTTGATGTGCCGCTTCTGGCTGCTGACTATGTCACCACCGATACCGGTACCGGCTTTGTCCATACCGCACCGACCCATGGCCCGGACGATTACCAGACCGGTCTGAAATATGGTCTCGAAGTTCCGGAAATGGTTGATGGTGACGGTGCCTATTATCAGACCGTGCCGCTCTTTGCCGGTGAACGTATCTATGATGAAAATGGCAAGGAAGCCGGTGCAAACGAAGCGGTCATTGCCAAACTGATCGAAGTTGGCGCGCTGCTGTCGCGTGGCCGGCTTAAGCACTCCTATCCGTGCTCGTGGCGCTCCAAGGCACCGGTGATCTATCGCACCACACCGCAATGGTTCATTTCCATGCAGGATAATGATCTGCGTGAAAAGGCGCTTAAGGCGATTGATGAAACCCGTTTCGTGCCCGAAGCCGGGCGCAACCGCCTGCATTCCATGATCGCCAACCGCCCGGACTGGTGCGTTTCGCGTCAGCGCGCCTGGGGTGTGCCGATCACGGTCTTCATCGAAAAAAGTACCCGTCAGCCGCTGCGTGACCAGGAAGTCCTTGATCGCGTTTACGAAGCCTTCTGCGAAGAAGGGGCCGATGCATGGTTTACCCGCGATGCACAGTATTTCCTTGGCGACAAATACAACGCCGATGATTTCGAACAGGTGACCGATGTTCTTGACGTCTGGTTTGATTCCGGTTCGACCCATGCCTTCGTGCTTGAAGAACGTCAGGATCTGAAATGGCCGGCGGATTTGTATCTTGAAGGTTCGGACCAGCATCGCGGCTGGTTCCATAGTTCGTTGCTGGAATCCTGTGGTACCCGTGGCCGCGCACCCTATGATGCGGTGCTGACCCATGGCTTTGTTCTGGATGGCGAAGGCCGCAAGATGTCCAAGTCTTTGGGCAATGTCATTGCGCCGAACGATATCATCAACAAGCTTGGTGCCGACATCCTGCGTCTTTGGGTGGTTAGCTCGGATTATCATGATGATCTGCGCATCAGCCACGAAATCATTCAGCGCCATTCCGACATCTATCGTCGTCTGCGCAATACGCTGCGCTTCCTGCTTGGAAACCTTGATGGTTTCTCTGATGCCGAAAAGGTTGCTGATAATGACCTGCCGGAACTCGAACGTTGGGTTCTGCATCGTCTGAGCCATCTCGACGACATGGTGCGCAAGACGACGGCTGATTATGACTTCCACACCATGTTTATCGAACTGCATAACTTCTGTGCTCTCAATATGTCGGCGTTTTATCTCGATATCCGCAAGGATGCGCTTTATTGCGACGCCCCAAGCAGCATGCGCCGCCGCGCAGCACGCACCGTGATGGATCGCGTGTTTGATTGTCTTGTTCGCTGGTTGGCACCGGTTCTGTGCTTTACCGCTGACGAAGCATGGCGTGCGCGTTATGGTGCGGATAGTTCGGTCCATTCGGAAACCTTCAATACGGTTTCCGATGGCTGGAAAGATGATGCGCTGGCGGCCAAATGGGCAAAAATCCGCAAGCTGCGTCGCGTTGTAACCGGTGCGCTTGAACTTGAACGCGCAGAAAAACGCATTGGCGCAAGCCTTGATGCCGCGCCGACGGTTTATGCGACGGCCGAATATGTCGAAGCGCTTGCTGGCCTTAATCTTGCCGAAATTGCCATCACATCTGACATCGAACTGATCACGGGTGATGCGCCGGATGGTGCCTATACCCTTGATGATGTTGCAGGTGTTGGCGTGATGCCAGCCTTGGCCGAGGGTCAGAAATGCGAACGGTGCTGGCAGACATTGCCCGAAGTCGGCAGTCACGCCGAACACAAAACCGTTTGCAATCGCTGTGCAGATGCCGTTGATGAAATGGGAATTACTGCCGAATAACGGTGGTGATTGGGGATGCCCTGCCGGATGGCGGGGCATATCCCGGCAAGTCAGAAAGAGTATTGATGAAAAATCGTGCCTTCGTGTTTGGACTGATCGTCATTGCAATCGTGTTTGGTGTCGACCAGTGGACCAAGGCGCTTGCCATTGATGGTCTTTCAAATCCGTTTCGCGTGATCGAAGTCACGCCTTTCCTGAATTTTGTTCTGGCCTGGAACCCGGGTGTTTCGTTCGGCCTGTTTCAGGGCCAGGCCCCTTGGGTGATGATTGCGGTGACGGCGGCCATCACCATCGGCTTTGGCATCTGGATGTGGCGAACACGTGATTCCATGCTGCGTTTTGCGCTGGCAATGATCATTGGCGGTGCGGTTGGCAATCTGGTGGATCGTTTGCGTCACGGTGCTGTGACGGACTTTATCGATCTGCATGTTGCGGGATATCACTGGCCGGTCTTCAATATTGCCGATAGTGCGATTACGGTTGGTGCTGCGCTACTGTTGATCGATTCTCTTTTTGGCGGTAAAAAATCTGGTTGATGATTTTTGCCGGGCTGAAAATGTCCGGTTTTAAAATGGTAATGAGGCGGAAATGGCCCGGAAACTGACGACCAATATTTTCAAGATTGCATTGCTGGGCGGACTTGCGCTTGGTGTTTCCGGTTGTGAATCAACACGTGAAACTTTCGGCCTGAATAAGCAGTCGCCTGACGAGTTTGCTGTCGTCTCGCGCGCACCGCTTAGCTTGCCGCCAGATTTTACGCTGCGTGTGCCCGATCCAGGCGCTCCGCGCCCGCAGACCGGATCAACGACAGATCAGGCGCGTCGTATTCTGGTTGGCGAGGACCCCGATGCTGTCAAACGCGACATCACCGAAGGTACGCGCAGCAAGGGGCAGGTTGCCCTTCTGTCGGCATCTGGCGCGCAATATGCCGATCCCGATATCCGCAATACGGTTGATCGTGAAACCTCGATCTTCATTTCCGAAAGCGAAGGCGTGATTGACGATCTGTTGTTCTGGCAGGAAAAGCCGGAATTCGGGTCCGTGGTTGATCCTGCCGCCGAGGCAAAGCGTATCCGTGATCAGCAGGCCCTTGGTGATAGTGTGGCTGGTGGTGGTGACACCCCGGTCATCGAACGCAAACAAAAAGGCTGGCTGGAAGATATCTTCTAAGCCGACCCGGTCATCCGAATTAAGTATGGACGTAAAACCAAGGGCGCGACGGTTTCGCGCCCTTGTTCTGTCATATTCGGTTTCTAAGAAATATCTTTCCGGTCAAGGCACTGAAATACCGGTGCGCCGTTCGGGCGTATGTTAATCGGTATCGCCTGTTTGCTTAACCATGCCTGAATTGGAATGGGACGCCACTTATGAGAATTCCTGAAACGATCCGATCAAAGATGCGCAGCCCCCTGATTGCCATCTTGCTGGCCGCACTGACCCTTTCGCTGATGCCCGGGCCGTCACGTGCGGCGGTGTTTAATCCGCAAACCGCGACCCTTGATAACGGCATGCAGGTCGTATTGGTGGAAAATCACCGTGCGCCTGTTGTCACCCATATGGTCTGGTACAAGGTGGGGTCCGCTGACGAGCCCGTTGGTGTTTCGGGCATTGCGCATTTTCTGGAACATTTGATGTTCAAGGGAACCGATAAAATCGCACCGGGCGATTTTTCAAAAATCGTTGCGCGCAATGGCGGCAATGACAACGCCTTTACCAGTTGGGATTACACCGGTTATTTCCAGAACATTGCCCGTGACCGGCTTGACCTTGTCATGGAAATGGAAGCCGACCGGATGACCAATCTTACACTGTCTGACGATGTGGTGTTGCCCGAACGCGATGTGATCATCGAAGAACGCCGGTCGCGCCTTGATAATAATCCCGGCGCACTTTTGGGCGAACAGATGCGCGCAAGCCTTTATATGGCCCATCCCTATGGCCGTTCGATCATCGGTTGGCTGAACGAGATGGAACAGCTTACCACCGAAGATGCGTTGGAATTTTACAAAAACTGGTATGCCCCCAATAACGCCATTCTGGTTGTTGCCGGCGACATCACGATGGATGAATTGCTGCCGATGGCCGAAAAATATTATGGCGTCATCCCGCGCGGCAAGGACATTACCCGCAATCGGGTAAAGGAACCGGTACAACATGCCCCGCGCAAGGTCACCATGCGCGATCCCCGTGTCGGACAGGCATCCTGGTCGCGCTATTATCTGGCACCGTCCTATAACACCGATCAGGACGGTGATGCGGCCCCGCTTGATGTGCTGAGTGAAATCATCGGATCAGGCACGACCAGCCGTTTCTTCAAGGCCCTTGTCGTCGATCAGCAGATCGCCTCAAGTGTTGGCACCTTCTATAACCCGGTTGCTGTGGATATGGCGACATTTGGTGTCTATGCCGTGCCGCGTGGAGACAATGAACTGGCGGATGTTGAAAAGGCGATTGAAGCCGAAATCGCCAAAGTTGTTGCAGATGGCGTAACACAGGATGAACTGGATCGTGCCAAGCAACGGCTGCTTGATAGTGCCGTCTTTGCCCGTGATTCCCTTTCGGCGGGCGCGCGCGTGCTTGGTCAGTCGCTTGCAGTTGGTTTGACCGTCGATCAGGTCGAAAGCTGGCCGGATCGAATTTCGGCCGTCACGGTTGATCAGGTCAATGATGCGGCCAAACGGGTCTTTGATGACAAAAAATCTGTTACCGGCTGGCTGATGCCGCCCGAAGGTGGCCCGGTTACGGGGGCGGGTGCGGCCCTTCCGATTACGTCTGGCGAAGGAGTGCACTGATATGAACAAGCTCTTTAAACAGATTGCCGGTATTGCCTTTGCTTCTGCGCTTGGTTTGGGTGTCTCGACACAGGCCAAGGCGGTTGAGGTTCAGGAAGTGATCTCGGATGGTGGCATTCGCGCTTGGCTGATCGAAGATCACTTAAACCCGCTGATGACCATGGACATTGCCTTTACCGGGGCTGGTGCGGCAACCGATCCCGAAGGCAAGCTTGGCTTGGCCAATATGGTGTCGGGCCTGATTGACGAAGGGGCTGGTGCGATGGACAGCCAGACCTTCCGCAGTGAAATGGAAAACCGTTCGATCAGCCTGTCCTTTGATGCCGGGCGGGATGATTTTGCCGGATCACTGACCACGCTCACACGTGAACGCGATACGGCGATTGATCTTTTGCGCCTGGCTTTGTCCGAACCGCGTTTTGATGACGAGGCAATCGAACGTATCCGCGCCCAGATCGTGTCCGGCCTGAAACGGGCCGAAACCGATCCGCGCGATATTGCCAGCCGCACCTTCTTTGCTTCGATCTTTGGCGATCATCCCTATGGTCGGCCGGTCTCGGGCACGCTTGAAACCGTGGCTGGGCTCAATGCAAATGATTTTCGCAGCTTCGTGCGCCGCGCCTTTGCCAAGGACAACCTGATTGTCGGGGTTGCCGGCGATATCACCGCCGAAGAACTCGGCCCCCTGCTTGACGAGGCCTTTGGTGCGCTGCCTGATAAAAGCGATCTGCCTGAAATCGCCGATGTCACGCCGACTTTCGGGGATATCGAGGTGATCGAACAGGATATCCCGCAAAGTCAGGCGATCTGGGGCCAGAAAGGCATCAAACGCAAGGACCCGGATTTCTATGCCGCCTATGTGATGAATTATGTGCTTGGCGGTGGTGGTTTCTCGTCGCGTCTGACCGAGGAAGTCCGTGAAAAACGCGGGCTTGCTTATGGTGTCTATAGCTACCTTGCCGATCTTGATCATGCCGAAATGATGATGGGCGGGGTTGCCACGCGCAATGACGCGATCGGGCAAAGCCTGTCTTTGATCAGCACGGAATGGACCAAGATGAAAAAGGATGGCATCACCAAGCAAGAGCTTGAAAATGCCAAGGCCTATCTTACCGGTGCCTTCCCGCTGCGTTTCACAAGTCTTGGCAATCTGTCAGGCATGCTGGTGGGCATGCAAAAAGATGATCTTGGCATGGATTTCCTGGATCGGCGCAATGATATGGTTAATGCCGTCACGCTTGAGGACGTCAACCGTGTCGCGGCCACCCTGATGGACCCGGCTAATGTCACGGTCACCGTGGTGGGCAAGCCCGAAGGTGAACTGGCTTTCTGATTGCCGTTTGGGTCTTAAAAATGTCAAAGCGCGGTGAAAGGGATTTCGCCGCGCTTTGTGCTTTGATAGGTTCATCACAACCAAGATCAACAGTCCGAATAACCCTAATAACCCGAACATCACGAGCACCGCCTTCATGTCGCTTCGCGTCCTGCCACAGAACCTGATCAACCAGATTGCCGCCGGTGAGGTGGTCGAACGGCCTGCGGCGGCCCTTAAGGAACTGGTGGAAAATGCCCTTGATGCCGGGGCGACGCGCGTTGATGTCAATCTGCGCGATGGCGGGCGGACACTTTTGTCCGTCACTGATGATGGCAAGGGCATGACGCCCGATGAATTGACACTGGCCGTCGAACGTCACGCCACATCGAAACTGCCCGATGATGATCTGTTTAATATCGGTTTCATGGGCTTTCGCGGCGAAGCCTTGCCATCCATCGGCTCGGTATCGCGGATGCGATTGACCAGCCGGGTGCGCGGGTCTGAAAATGCCTGGACGCTGGCGATCGAAGGCGGGGCGAAGGGCGAACCGGAACCGGCGGCCCATCCCTATGGCACGCGGGTCGAGGTGCGTGATCTTTTCTATGCCACGCCAGCGCGTTTGAAGTTCCTGAAAACCGCGCGGACCGAACAGATGTATGCGCGTGAAATCATGGACCGACTGGCCATGGCGCGGCCTGATGTCGGATTTACGCTCAGTGGTGATAACAACAAAACCATCCTGAATTACCCGGCCTGCGAAGGCGATTTGTTTGATGCGCGTCTGAAACGGCTGGGCGCGGTTATGGGGCGCGAGTTTCAGGATAACGCCCTTCAGATCGAGGCAGAGCGCGAAGGCATCCGCCTGACCGGCTATGCCGGTGTGCCGACACTTAACCGTGGCAATGCCCAGATGCAGTTCATGTTTGTCAATGGCCGCCCGGTCAAGGATCGGTTGCTACAGGGGGCGGTGCGCGGTGCCTATCAGGATTTCCTGGCGCGGGATCGTCATCCGTTATTGGCGCTGTTTTTTGAACTTTCACCACGCGATGTCGATGTCAACGTCCATCCCGGCAAGACCGAGGTCCGGTTCCGCGATCCGGGAATGGTGCGCGGGTTGATTGTCGGGGCGTTAAAACATGCGTTGGCAGGGGCGGGGCATCGGGCCTCGACCACGGTTGCGGATATGGCGCTTGGTGCTGTGCGTCGCGAAGGTGAGGGTTCCTCACATTCGTTTGCCAGCACGCCTGGAACCGGCGGCAGCAGCGGTTTTAACGCCGGGCGCTATCAACAACATATTCCCGGTCATGCGGCAATTGAACGCAGCTATATCGCCCAGGCACCAACGGATGCACATGGCGGTCACGGCGGGCTTTTTGATCGCGGGCGTGAGTTCGGCGGACCGGATGGTAGCGCTAACATCGGCGGGGACGGTTTTGCCGCTGCGGCAGTAGCAGCCCTGTCTGGTGGCTATGATGCCGCCGCTCCGTCGGCACGGATTGATAACATCGCCGATGAAGGCAAGTTTGTTGATCATCCACTCGGCGCTGCACGTGGGCAGGTCCATGCCAACTATATCATCGCCCAGACCCGTGACGGGCTGGTGATTGTCGATCAACATGCGGCACATGAACGCATTGTTTATGAACGCATGAAAGCCGATCTGGCGGAAAATGGCGTCAAGCGTCAGGGATTGCTTCTGCCTGAAGTCGTCGAACTTGATGAAGCCTCGGCCGATCGCATTGCCGAGCGTGCCGAAGAATTCGCCGAGCTTGGTCTGGTGATCGAACCGTTCGGTCCCGGTGCGATTGTCGTGCGCGAAGTACCCGCCATGCTGGGCAAGGTCGATGTCAGTGCGCTGGTGCGCGATATGGCCGATGAAATTGCCGAACTGGGGCAGGGCATGGCGCTTAAGGATCGGTTGATGTATGTCTGCGCGACCATGGCCTGCCATGGGTCCGTACGATCGGGGCGGAAACTTAATGCCGATGAAATGAACGCCCTTTTGCGCCAGATGGAAGCAACGCCACATTCAGGCCAGTGCAACCATGGCCGCCCGACCTATGTCGAGCTGAAGCTCCATGACATCGAAAAGATGTTTGGCCGCCGATAAGTTCGATCTTAGCTGCTAAGCTTTAGGTCACGCGGAAGGCGCGTATTGGCATTGACGCGTGCGCGCTGGATTTGTTCGGCAAACAGGCCGCGCGTGCCGCTTAGGTCCGCATCACGGAAATCTGTCCCGGCCAGATTGGTGCCGCTCAGATCACAGTTTTGCAATTGCAGTCCACGGAAATCTGCACGCGATAAATCCGATCCCAAAAAGACCGTGTTCCGCACCTTGGCCTTGTCAAACCGTGCGCCGGCCAGGCGGCTTGCGGCCAGATTGGCATTATCAAGGTTGCTTTCGACGAAATCGGCGGCCGTCAGGTTACAGCGGCGCAATACCACATCCTTGCAGTTCGCACGTTGGAAACTGGCGAAAGGAAGGCTGCACCGGCTTAGGTCGATGCCTTCAAGATCCGCGTCACGCAAATCAGCATGATCTACAGACATGATCGCCCCTTCGCGGCCGCCGGTATCAACCCAAAGCTTGTGACTGGCCAACGCTTCCTGAAGATTGATTTCGACAAGTTCCTCGTCAGCGGGCTTAGGTGTTTCTTCTGGTTTGATCGCTGTATCGGCGGGTGTTGATGGTTGGGGCTGAGGTTGCGTGACCGCAGGGTCAAGCACCTCGCGTGCGGAATGCAATGCTTGAATGTTCTGATTGATCGCACCTTGGTCCTGCGCGGCCGTAGTGCCGGAAAGTTCATCAGCATTAAATGTCTGACCCGCACCGTTCAGCTGTACCCGCGCATCTTTGAGATCAGGGTTGGGGGCAATGCCAACAGCAGAAGGTGACTTGGGCGGTTTTGATGGTGCCTGAATGGTCGTACCGGATTTTAACGTTGTGCTGGCGCGGACAGGCGCAGAGGGGGCTGTACCGTGCGCCTTGCCAAAAGACCGGCTGTGCATCTTGGCAAGATCCTGTGGCCGGGCAGGGCCAAAGTAATTGTCTTCCAGCACAAAACGGCGCGGGTTTTTCAGGACGGTTTCGATAATCTTTGTCAGCCGTTCGGGATCAACCGGTTGGCGAAATACGCCCTCGATGCCGGCATTTACGGCATCGCGCATGCCGCGTCGGTCAAGTTTGGGGGCACCCAACAGGATCGGCACATTCCGCCCGTGCGGCTTGTCATCGGTTGCGCTATCGCGAATGGCCCGGATGGTTGATATCCCCCGAATACCGTCCAGATAAAGACCGATCAGAACCAGATCAGGTTTGCGTTCGTCAATCAGGCGGATGGTTCGGTCCCGGTCGTCGCACTGGATGAAATCGCCAAAACCAAGGGACCCGACAGCACTGCGGACGGCTTTGATGTTGCGTTCGCTATAATCGGCATAAAGGATCGTTTTGGTTTTGTTGTCATGGCGGGCCATGATGGGGGATGTCCCTTTTTCGTGTGCGGTTTGGTCATCGGGGCCGTGACCCGATATCCATCACGGGCTGGCTGGAATGCTGAATGTACGCCGTCTGTCAGCCGCGTCATCACCGATATCGTCACTGCCAGGACCGACATCGCCACTATCGATGGATTCAGCTGGCTCTGCACGATCATTACCGTTCGATGGGCTTGTTGTGGTTTCTGTCCCCGGCTTGTAATTGGTTTCGGCCATCTTGATGGTGATTTCGACGCGGCGATTATTTGAACGCCCTTCGGGGGTGTCGTTGCTGTCAAGTGGTCGGCTATCACCATATCCCTGGATCACCATCCGGCTTGGATCGGTATTGTTCTGATTGATCAGGAAATGCAAAACCGATGTAGCACGCGCCGCAGACAAGTCCCAGTTCGATATATAGGGAGAAGATGCCGAAACCGGAACATTGTCCGTATGCCCGGCAACCTGCACTTCGCCTTCTGTCTGGTTTATAACCGGTGCCACGCGGTTAAGAATGGCGGCGAACTCGTCGGTTATGCCAGATGAACCTGACGGAAAGGCCAGTTCATTGGGAAAGCGCATGACCACTTCGCCGTCAATCCGTTCCAGACCAACCTGATCTTCAAGCCCCATATTGTTGAGAACGGTGCTAAGCGTTTCCTCAAGGGCTTCGGCCTTTTCTTCTTTGCTGTCGGTTTCGTTGCTTTCGACTTTTGGCGTTTCGGCCGGTGGAATTTCTGACACCACGCGCGGGGTGTCAGGGGTCGGCGCCTTAAGCGACTTGCCGACGATCGATCCGTCGAGTTCGATCACCCCGGCAAGCTGATCTTGCTGGGAAAAGCCAAAGGCAGCCTTGATTGACCCGGCGATCTGTTTGTAGCGGATGACGTCCAGTTCGGCGAAGGTCAGCAACAGCACAAACAACACAAGCAGCAATGACATCAGATCGGCGAAGGTCGCCATCCAAGCCGGTGCGCCTGCTGCGGGTTTCTTTGCCATGGACTATGCCCAGCCTGTTGCCTGAAGGACCACTGCCATTTTGATTATTCTCCCCCGCCGTCTTCTTCGGCCGGAACACCGCCCGGAAGATGCGGACCGAGGATTTCTTTCATGACCATGGGGCTTTGGCTGGCCTGAATTTGCACCACCGATTCAATGATCAGCATTTTGGTGTTTTTCAGACGCTCGACCTTAAGAGCAAGCTTGTCGGCAATGGGAAGGGCAAACAGGTTGGCCAGAACCGCCCCGTAGAATGTGGTCAGCATGGCAATTGCCATCGCCGGACCGATGGCATCCGGATCCGAAAGATTGGCCAGCATTTGTACCAGGCCGACCAGTGTCCCGATCATGCCAAAGGCCGGTGCCGTGTCGCCGATGCCACGGAACATCAATTCACCCAGTTCGTCATTCTGAATGGATTTTTCCACTTCGCTTGAAATCGAACTTCTGATCACCTCACCGCTATGGCCATCCACACACATGCGGATGCCGCGCGCCATGATTTCATTTTCGATTTCGACGCTTTCAAGACCGAGAAGACCGTTCTTGCGCACAAGGCCGGCAAGTTCGATGGCTTTTTCATAGATCGAAAGCGGATCTTCCTTTGGGTTTTTGAAGGCGATCCCCACCCCGATCTTGAGCGACTTGATCACGTCGCGCATCGGGAACTTGATCAGGGTTGCTGCGGCCGTTCCGCCGAACACCACCATGACGGAAGGAATGTCGACAAAAGAATCAAGGCTGCCGCCCATCAAAATGGCGCCGAAAATGACGCCCATCCCGGCGATAATTCCAATAAGTGTCGCTATATCCATGTCGGTTTTTGGTATCCGGCTTTAAAACAAATTCCTGAAACGTGTCGCAATATGGCGGCAAACAACACGTGGCGGGGCGCGCATATCTTCTGTCTATCGATCACGCAGCTTGATGGCATTGCATGGATCGGGATCAGCTGAAAATGAAACGCGTACCACACTTCTGAAATTGGGTTTGTCTAACCTGTTTTCCATATGCTTGTGACAACTTCTTGTGGGGAAGGACAAAAAGCTTCCCATAAACAGCCGGACCATATTGTGAATGTTCAGCGTCAGTTTACCCACACTATACTTTTGACGTTAAACCATTGTTGCCAGACAGTCAGGCACGGTTCAATCCCGCAAATGCAAAATATGTTCCCGGTCGAATGGTCAGATGCTGTGTTTTACACTGTGACCATGGTCAAGAACAGGACTGCAATCCTGACACATTCTGATATGCATCGCTGGCGCAACAGGCCACTGCAATCAGCCAAGCTCAAAGGATGAAATGCCGAAAACCATTCCGAGATCAAGCTTGGGGCTGTCGCCCTTATACATTCGTGCGGTTTCGAACTCTGGCGTCATTTGATGTGCTTTTGCCAGATCAACTGCCGCCTGATTGGGTTCAGGCACATCAAGATAGACCTTGCCACTTTGATCTTTGCGGCTTTGCAAAAGGGCGGCAAACAGGGTTTTCGCATCCGTGGCGTTCTCTGCAAAAAGCGGTCCGACCTTGTGGCCTTCCTGACAGGGGCGGATCACGCCATATCCGCGAAGCCCCTTTGGCCCCTTAAGGGCAAGGGCGGTATGTTTCTCATTGCCAATCCAGCCGCGCAGGAATTCGATTCGGCTTTCGGGGAACAGGTTACAGCTCTGCTCGAAGGCATCGACAATCGCAATGTCATCCACAGCAAGCGTGAAAAGATCATCCGGGGTGTCGACATTGGCCGTGACCACGCCGCCATAGCGGACATTGCGATGGGCAAATTCAAAGCCGGATTTACGATAATTGTCTTGCTGATCGATCACCCCATCAAGGCCAATGGTCTTAAGAACGCTGTCCTCAAGCACTGTTTGCCAAAGTCGATAGCCAAGACCCGAGCCGCGACGATCCGGACGGCAAATATAAAACCCGACAAAGCCGAAATCCGAACTGTACTGAACAGCCGAAATTGCAGCTGCCAGTCCCTGCTTGTCAAATGCACCCCAGAAGCCTTCCGTGTCGGTGTTGTAAAACACCTCTGCATCGGCATGGCCGGGGTTCCATCCCTCGATGGCGGCCCATTCAACGGCCAGGGGAAACTCGAATGATTTAAGGCGGCGGATTTTGTCAGGCATCGCTTTGTTCAGACTTCCGATGATCACAGGGATGTTTGCGCCCCTCATGACGGGGCAAGTACATGCCTAAGCATCTATCACGATCGTCAAAATTCAATGATAATTTTTATTGAGAATGCATATCATTTTTACTATTAGAGCGGATAGATTTCAGTCCGCGCATCCGACCGAGAACCCCATGCCAGAAAATCATCTGAAGGCTACCGCACGCATTTCGCTTGCAAACAGTTCCGCCCTGATCAAGCAGGCGGCGGATTATTACCGCAGCCATGATTGCGATGTCACCGAGGATGCAGAGCGCACGCGGATATCGGTTTCGATCGGCGATGTCGATTTACGTGCCACGACGACGTCGCTGGATGTCGAAATTACCGCACCGACCGAGGTCGCCATTGTTCAGATGAAATCAGCGATCATCTCGATCTTGCAGGATTCGATGCCGGGCACGTCGATTGACTGTCGTTGGCAGGGGGCGGGCAAAGGCAATGGCAAACTGCCAAACTTTTGCGAACTGCGTGTGGGTGAAATCACCGATCTGACGCCGCATATGCGCCGGTTGCGTCTGTATGGCGAGGGCCTTGGCGCTTATGAACATGATGGTATCCATGTGCGGCTTTTGATCCCGCCGCGCGGGCAGCAAAACCCGCAATGGCCAACATTGGCAGAAAATGGCATGCCGATCTGGCCCGGCGGGGAAAACGCCATCGAACAGCGGGTTTACACAATCCGCAATATCGATGCCAAGGCAGGCTGGATCGATGTTGATTTTGTCATGCATGGGGATAACGGGCCGGGGTCGGCTTTTGCGATGCATGCCGCGCCGGATGATGTGGTTGCCATGACCGGACCGCTTGGAACGGCCTTGCCCGATGCAGACTGGATGTTGTTTGCCGGTGATGAAACCGCTTTGCCGGCCATCGGGCGGTATCTGGCCGAGATGCCCGGTCATGTATCGGGGCATGCTTTCCTTGAGGTCGGAAGCCAAGCCGATGTTATAGCCCTGCCTACGAACAGTCAGATCAAGGTCCAATGGCTGTTTCGTGATGATAATGCGCCGGTTGCGCGCAGCCTTTTGCAGGATGCCATCCGTTCTGTTGCGCTGCCGGGGGAAACAGAACATGTCTATCTTTGGGCCGGAGTGGAACAGGGCGATTACAAGCCGATCCATACCTATTGGCGCAAAGAGCTTGGCCTGCCCCGTGACCGGTGTCTTGCCATGACATTCTGGCGCAAGGCCGGGCGGCCCGCCCGGGGGTGATCAGGTCCACCGCCTAGTTCGCCCGGATGTTGGCAACCGATTGGTGTAAGGCAGGTGCAAAATGCGCAACCGCGTCATCAAGTGCAATCAGAATGCGTGACACGTTGGTTGTCGGGGATGTCGCGGTTGTTTTTTCGGCTTCTGTGCGCAGTTCGGTGATGGCGCGGACCAGTTCGCGATTGGTCGGTGTCGCGCCAATCGCGATGGCTTTGGCGCGTGTAATCACCCGTTGTCGTGTTTCTAAAAATGCGGTGGTTTCCTGATCAAATGAAAGCGGCAACGGTGATCTTGCCGTTTCCAGTGCATGTTTTATCGAAAGCCCGATCATATGTGATTTGTCGGCAATCAGGGCCGATGTGATCATGCGAAAGGCGATGATATCCTGACGCAGGGCGTCACGGTTTGGTTCTGTTGCCAATGCGTCAAAGGCAAAAAGATCAGCTGCAATTTCGTCACGGTGATTTTGTGCGTCATCGCCGCCAAAATGATCGGGCTGGCAATGGCGTGCTTCGTGATGGATCAACCATCGATAGGTGCGCTTGGAATTGCTGGCATAGGAAAGTCTTGTGCCAAACCAGTCACGCATCAGTTTGGCAAAGATTTCGTTGCCCGATTGCGGGGTGACGTTCTGCGGCACAAAGATATGGCAACTGGCGATGGCTGTGCCGTTTTTCTGTCCGGTGATCGCAAATGGTGAACGTGGCAGTTTGGCAAAGGTTGCTGCGGGATCTTTGATGTTATCCATGCCAAAGATGACATCAATACGCGCCAGAAAATCTGCCCGGTCCTTGAAAACATAAAGTTCGATTTCGCCGTATTGGCGAAGCTCTGTCGCAAGGTCGGCAGCATAAGGGGATGTTGTTGCCGATTGCTGGGCGTGAACGGTGCTTGTGCTTGTGCCTGTGCCGATAATTGCCAATAACAGCACGGCACCGTATCGCGCCAGACATGTGCGTAAGGTGGTCATTGGCCAAGTATGGCGCCATTTCACGCCGTTGACGATGGCAAATCGTACAGACTGACTAAACGCCGGTTTTAACGGGTATGCTCAGGGGATTAGCGCATTTGCGCCTTTCGCATCGCACGTCGAATGCGTGCGGATTGTCGCATGGCCCGTTCCAGATCAATGCTGCCAAAGGTCGGTATTTGTGTTTTGGACATCGCAATTCTCCTTTATGCTTCGGCGCGCTGACCTGTGCGTTTGCGTTGCGGTCCGAACAGACAGGTCAGAATAAGGATCACCCCGGAAACGGTGGCAATCATGCCAGCGGCACTTACGGCATAGGGGGATCCGAACCAGCCCGGGCCATACCCTGCAAAAATATATCCCAAGACAGCCGAGATGGTTGCAAAGGCAACCGACCAGCCAACCTGACGGCCAAGTTGGTTGGTCATTAAACGCGCGCTGGCGGGGGGGCAAACAAACATTGCAATCACGATGATTGACCCGACCGCATCAAAGGCCGCAACCGCGGCAACAGCAGTAACCACCACCAGCGCGAAGCCAAGCGCACGGGTGTGAATACCGATGGCGCCGGCAAAAGCAGCGTCAAAGGTTGATATTTTCAGTTCTTTCCAGAACAGGAAAATAAACAGGGCAATCACAACCGTTACAATTGCCAGACGCGGTAATTGCGGTGGCAAGGTGGCCAGTGCAGCAGGATCAAGAAGCGATCCCCAACCTTGGGCGTCAAACCAGATCAGGCTTTCAAGATTGCCCAGCAAGGCATGCTGCACATCAATATGCACCGAACTGGTATCGGTGATTTCAAGGAACAACACGCCGGCGGCAAACAGTGTGGTAAAGACCAGTCCCATCGCTGCCCCCGGTTCAACTCGGCCAAGACGTTTGACGATTTCAATCATTACAACCGCCACAATGGCTGCGGCCCCGGCACCAAGCATCATCGGCACGGCGGTGATGGTGCCTGTCACCAGAAAGGCAGCAACAATGCCAGGCAGCACGACGTGGCTGATGGCATCGCCAATCAGGGCCTGACGGCGCAGCAACAGGAAATTGCCCGGAAGCGCACAGGCAATGGCGGCCAGCGTGCCAATCACAATCGGTGTCAGGCTAAGCTGCACGAATTCAGCGCCAAGGGCTGTGATCAGGTCATTGATCATGCTTTGGCTCCTTGCGTGTTTTGTGCGTTTCGGGCGCTCTGGATCATGCGGTCAATCTCGGCGATCTGATCCGGGGTCATCATGCGTTCGATCGGGGTGAGACCGTCATAGCGTTCAATCGCGGAATCATCGGGCAGCATACGCCGCGCCATGGCCCAGCGGGCTTCGTCACGCGCGGCCTTTTCGGCGGCAATACGCCCGCGTGCGGTGGCAACCCCGTCCGCACGGATCATTCCGGCCCGGCGCAGGATACGAATGGTCAATCCGTCATAGATCGGTTCACGACGTGCAAGCGACAGCAATCCTTGCCTGCGATGTACACGGCGCTGGAAACGTTGATGACGGAGCGCAGATGCCAATCCGCCGCGCAATGGTGAAAACAGGGCCGAAATCAAAAAGAACCCGAAGGCGACCAGAACAATGATCGGGCCGGTCGGAAGGGATGATTCTGCTGCGGATAACACAGCACCGATATACCCGGAAAGACCCCCGATAACGGCGGCAATGCCGATCATTTTGCCAACCTGATTGGTCCAGAAACGCGCGGCTACCGGCGGAATGATCAAAAGGGCCACAATCAGGATAAGCCCGACGATCTTAAGGCCAATCACAGTCACAATCAGTGCAAGCCCCATCATCGCAAGATCGATATTGCGGACATTGATCCCTGTGGTCGCCGCATATTCCGGATCAAAAGCCACCAGCGTCATCGGGCGCCTGAGCAGGAAGACAAAGCCTGCGGCCAGTGCCCCGGCAATGGCGATGGTGGTGGCCTCGGAAATCAGCATGCCCGCTGTTGATCCCAGCAGGAAGTTTTCAAGCCCGGCCTGGCGGCCTGACGACATGGTCTGGATCACCGTCAAAAGAACGATGCCAAAGCCGAAAAACACCGATAAAACCGCGCCGATGGCGGCATCTTCGGTCAGGCGGGTCTTGCGCGTGATCCATTCGACCATCAATAGTCCGATGGCCGATGAAATTGCCGAACCAAGGATCAGCCCCGGCAACGAGCGCCCGTCACCGCCAAATGCGACCATGATGATGAAGGCAAGCCCGACACCGGGAAGTGTTGCGTGGCTGATGGCATCTGATACCAGGGCGCGTTTGCGCAGGAAAATGAACGCCCCCGCACTTCCGGCCGAAAGACCGAGCAACCCCGCGCCAGTGGCGACCAGGGCACTGTTATAGCCCGCCTGAAGAAACAGGGCGCTTATGAAATAATCAAGGAAACTCATCACGGGGCCCTGTTGGTCTCTGTTGCCTGGGCCAGATGCAATTCGGCAATATGGGTTGCGGCAAGACGCCCGCCATAGGTTTCCTGAAGATTTTCGGCGGTAAAGGTTGTCTCGACCGGTCCTTCGGCAATGCGCCTGACATTGATCAGAAGAACCCGGTCAAAATATTCTGCCACCGTCGATAAATCATGATGCACGCAAACGACTGTGCGACCTTCGGCCTTAAGTTCCTTGAGCACGGAGACAATGGCGCGTTCGGTGGCGGCATCGACACCGGCAAAAGGCTCATCAAGCAGATAAAATTCGGCATTTTGCGCCAAAGCACGGGCCAGGAAAACACGTTGTTGCTGACCACCGGAAAGTTGTCCGATCTGGCGATCGGCGAAATCTGCCATGCCGACACGCTTCAGGCAGTCCATGGCTTGTTCGCGGTGGCGTGCCCGCCACAGGCGAAACAGCCCGACCGATCCATAAAGCCCCATCAAGACAACATCAATGACACGGGCAGGGAAATCCCAATCGACACTGGCGCGTTGCGGCACATAGGCAACACGATCACGGGCATCCTCAAACAGTTTGCCGAAAATGCGGACTTCGCCCGACAGGCGTGGCACAACGCCAAGCGCGCCCTTAAGGAAGGTTGATTTGCCAGCCCCGTTCGGGCCGATAATGGCGGTCATTGACCCGACTGGGATAGAAGCATCAACCGAAAACACCGCTGGTTTGTTCCCGTAAGACACGGTCAGGCCGCGAACCGTCAGCGGTGCGTCCTTTGCCGCGACGTCGAGTATCTTGCCTGATTCTGCCACCAGTTTGGCGCTGCTCATGGTGTTTTTCCTGTATCGTTTTGCGTCATGGCGCTGGGGTTATATTCTAGGCGCCGGCAGCAAGCTTACCCTGAAAGCCGCTTTCGGGGGCTTCACCGCCAAGGGCACGGGTAATCAGTGTCACGTTGTGGTCGATCATGCCGATATAGGTTCCCTCATAGGTGCCGGGTTCGCCCATGGCATCGGAATAAAGCGTACCACCGATCGTAACGTTCTGGCCACGTGCCTGTGCGCCTTCGATCAGGGCACGGACATTGCGTTCAGGAACAGAGCTTTCAACAAACACGGCCGAAATTTTCCGGTCCACGATGATATCAACCAGTTCCTCGATCCGGCGAAGACCTGCTTCGGATTCCGTCGAAATGCCCTGAATGCCCATGACATCAAAATCAAAACCCTTGCCGAAATAGTTAAAGGCGTCATGCGCGGTTAGCAAGACACGGCTTTGGGATGGCACGGTTGCCGTGACAGTATTGATGTAATCATCAAGCTTTTTGATCTCGGCGATGTGGGCATCGGCATTGGCACGATAGGTGGCTTCGCCCTCGGGATCGGTTTTGATCAAGGCGTCACGGACGGCAAGAACGACGGTTTCCCAAAGTTTTGGATCCATCCAGACATGGGGATCAAAGCGGCCTTTATAATCTTCGTGGCTCAGGAGCTTGGATTTGTCGATGGCCTCACCGACGGCGACGACATTGCGTCGTTTTTCGAGATCCAGAAAGAATTCTTCAAGCTGCGCTTCAAGGTAAAGACCATGCCACAAGACAAGATCCGCTCGCGCCATGGCGGCGATATCGCTGCGCGTCTGACGGTATGAATGCGGATCAACGCCCGGACCCATCAGGGCGGTGACGTTGGCGCGCGGGCCTGCGACCTGACGCGCGGCATCGGCGATCATGGAAGTTGTAGCAACCACATTGACCGGATCAGCGCTTGCGGCTCCGTTTGCGGACATCAGGGTCGTCAGAGCAAGCGTTGCGGTGATCACAAGGCTGCGGGCAGTCTTTAAGAAGCGCATGTCAGATCTCTGTGGTTCTTTACAATCATTAAAGCGAATACCCACTATTTATGTGCGGACTTTTAAAGTTAGTCAAGGCTAAATTGCTATTTGAAAGCTTACTTGCTATGAAGGGGTGAGGGACCGGGATTGGAGAGATATATGGGCGACGACAAAGCGTTAAACCCGCGCCACAACAAGGCCGAAGTCTTTGCGAGGCTGCGCGATGCGCATGCGCGTGAAGTGACCGAAGATTACGTGGAAATGATCGGTGACCTTATTGCCGAGGAAGGCGAAGCACGTTCGGTCGCGCTGGCAGAACGCTTTGGCGTGACGGCGGCCACGGTCAATAACACCATCAAGCGTCTGGAACGCGACGGTTACGTCACCTCACGCCCGTACCGTTCGATCTTTCTGACCGAAAAGGGCGAGACGCTTGCCAAAAAATGTCGCGAGCGCCACCAGATCGTCTATAACTTCCTCGTCTCCATCGGGGTCGACCCGGAGATCGCCGAGTTCGACGCCGAGGGCATCGAGCATCATGTGAGTGAGGAGACTTTGAGGGTGTTTGAGGTGGCAATCAATTTATGAGACAGGGGCGCTTACTTAGTATGCAAGAGCGGTTTGGTTGCTGATTTCAGCACTTCTGTAATCACCTTGATGGTTTTGTGCATTTCTACGCAGGTTAAAGTTGGGTGTACCAGAAACATAATAGATGTTTCTCCCAACGCGCGCGCATTCGGTAGGGGAGAGGTTGGTCTGAAATTAGTGTTTTCAAATGCTTTTTCGAGATAGACTTCTGAACATGTTCCCTGATAACAGGGCACTCCACGGCTTGAGACTTCCGCAACAATTCGGTCTCGGTTCCAATCGGATTTTAACCTGTCTGGACGGACATATGCGTAGAATTTGTAGTTTGCATGTGTTGTTTTAAGGCTGTTGGTTGAGGATTGAGGCAAGCTCTCATCAGTATTCGTTAAGTGCGGAGTTCGAATCGGGCCATTCTCGTCAGAAAACGGCTCTAGAGCCTTGAGAAGTGAGCAGGCATTTTCATGCCTTTTTTGTGCCCAATCGTCCATTTTTCGCAGTTGAATGCGGCCGATCGCTGCCTGCATTTCTGTCATACGCCAATTTGTGCCGAAACTCTCATGCAGCCAACGAAAACCTGGAGGGTGTTTTGTCTCGTATACAGCCTGGAAAGACTTTCCGTGATCTTTGAAGGCCCACATTTTTCTCCATGTAGCTTCGTCATTTGTTGTAACCATGCCCCCTTCTCCTCCGGTAGTCATGATTTTGTCCTGGCAGAAGCTCCATGCACCTATATGGCCAATGCTGCCAACACTCCGGCCTTTGTAGAATGCTCCATGAGCTTGAGCACAATCTTCAATGACTTTGATATTCTGCTTTCGAGCCAGCTCCATAATTGGGTCCATATCACATGGCCACCCGGAGAGGTGAACGCATATAATGGCTCTTGTTCTTGGGCTAATTACCGCGTTGATAGATTGAGCCGTAATGTTTCCTGAGTTGAGATCTACATCCGCGAAAACTGGTCTTGCGCCGATATTTACGACGCATGATACGGACGCTATAAACGTTCTCGGTGTCACGATGACTTCATCACCAGGGCCAATGTCAAATGCTTTAAGTGCAAGGTCCAGCGCGACTGTTCCATTTGCGAGGGCGATTGCGTGCTTTGTTTGTGTCCATGCAGCAAATTCAGTTTCGAAAGACCGACATTCAACCCCCGTCCAATAGTTAACGCGATTTGATTTTACAACGTTACTTACCGCATCGGCTTCTTCGTCGGAATAGCTAGGCCAAGGAGAGAAAGGAGTGTTTAACACTGTTGGTCAACCCTTTTGAATGGCGCGTGCAGGAACCCCAGCCATTGTGGTGTTGTTTGGCACATCTTTTGTCACTGCAGTACTGGCTCCGATTATGGCATCAGAACCAATCGAAATGTTTTGGTTCACAGATGAGCCTATGCCAATCCAAGTGCATTCGCCAACACTGACCCCGCCGGCTAAATGCGCGCCCGGACAGATGTGTGATCCAGCCGCTAATAGGCAATCATGGTCCACAGTTGCTCCGGTATTAATAATTGACCCATTGCCCAAGATAGAACCTGGTTGCACCACTGCGCCAGCAAATATAACTGTCCCCTTTCCGATTTTCACATCATCTGAAACGTAGGAAAAAGGATGAAATAAGCTGACTATAGGTAATTTTGCATTGGAGATTTCTTGAAGCTTTCTCAATCGTGCTCGATTATTTCCGATTGCAACAATGACGCCATCGAATCTATCTCGAAGATCAAGCAGAATCTCAGTGTTGCCTACAACCGGAGGTTTTTTTCCATTAGAAATATTTGGCCAAAAATCATCAAAAAAGGATATTGTCTCCCACCCGGCTTGCACCGCAGTGTCTGCGACAACCCTGCCGTGTCCACCGGCGCCAAGTATTGCTAATCTTTGCATTTATCACTGCCCGTGAAGCGTGGCATGCTTGCTGTTCCTTCGGCATTGATATTACTCCGCGCGAATACTCTTTTTACAGTGAGTAGCAAGATCTTCATATCAAGCCAAAAGGTGCGATTGTCAACGTACCATAAATCCAAATCAAATTTCTCTTCCCATGAAAGAGCATTCCGACCATTGACCTGTGCCCAACCTGTAAGTCCCGGACGTATTTCATGGCGTCTGCTTTGCCGTTGGCTGTATAGTGGGAGGTACTCCATAAGTAGAGGACGGGGGCCGACAAGGCTCATGTCTCCACGGAGGACATTCCAAAGCTCGGGGAGCTCATCCACGCTCGTGGTTCTTAGCATTTTTCCAAAATCGGTTAAACGATCAGCGTCTGGAAGCAAATGGCCGAAAGCGTCGCGTTCATCAGACATTGTTCGAAATTTAAACAATTTAAAAGGCTTGCCATGTAATCCAGGCCTAATTTGTTGGAATAAGACAGGACGACCTATTCTGCACCGAATTTGCAAGCAGATGAAAAGAAGAAATGGAGATAAAATGCTTAGAAGAGTAAGTGAGACGACTATGTCAAAAGCGCGCTTCAAAATCAACTTGTGCCTCACGTTTTTGGGAAAATAATTCTCAAATAATCCTCGGATAGTTTTTGATAGTTTCTATTTTTCAAAATCCATCTTCGACCATTTTCACCCATCTTTTTCCTTTCTGTAGGGGAGAGGTTTTTAATACGTAATACTTCGTCTCTCAATGCGTTTGCATCCCCAGGGCTCACAAAGGTTCCACAGCCGGATTCATTGATCATTGAAGGGAAACCGCCATAAGAAGCAACTACAGGTTTCCCAGATAACATGTAGTCAATTACTTTGTTTAACGATTGACCGAAATTCCAAATTGCAGAAGCGTGTACCGAGAAATACAACAAATCGCATTTCGATAATACAGACTGTACCATCGATTTTTCAACTTTTGGTGCAAACGTAAGATTGTGTAAGTATCCGTATTTATCTTTATAGGTTTTGCGTAAGTCACCATCACCAATAATGGCGAAGTGTATTGATGGATCTTCTGAGAGAAGGCTTGCGCATTCAAAAAAAGTATCTAATGCGTTGGTTGCACCGATAGTTCCTGCATGCGCCACAATAAACCTGTTTTTGGGTATATGTTGATCAAGATATTCAGGTGATATTGACTTTTGTTCTTCCTGCGTTGTGGTGTTGACACCCATAGGTATGCAATATACTGGCGTTTTACTGGAAGATACAGTCTCAACATGCGCCTGAAGGTTTGGCATTGTTCCTACAATTGCATCTGAATAACAATATCCAAGTTTTTCGATCAAAGCCAAACCAAGTACGAGGGGGTTCCACCGACTAAACCCCCCTTCTTCTGTGAGTGTTAATGGCCATATGTCCCGAATTTCAAACACAAGACGGCAATTGAACTTCCTTTTTAACAGAAAGCCATTGAGTATTGTTAACAGGGAAAGGCTAGATACAATGATGGCATCAGGCGTTGGTAAGTTGCGTTTAGGCATATGCCACAAACGCCATTCAAAATGCAGCCAACTTATAATCCTGCGCAGCGATTTCGCGCGACTATATTTAAAGGTCTTGATCCAATAAAACTGCACGCCGTCTATAAGTTCTTTCTCGTACTTTTCTGCCGCATTAGGTACGTTAGCTAATGGGTTTGAATCCGATGTGATTACGACACTTTGATATCCAGCATTGGAAAATTCGCGCATTAAAAGATAACCTCGTCCGCCTGCACCGGTGTTGTCCGGTCGGGAGGGAGATACGTATTTTGAGATGTACCAGATAGTCTTTGCCATCGCGCGCTTAGTACATTCTTGGAATATTATTTACGGTCTGAATGACTTCATGGAAGTCCAGGCCCAAGGAATCAAGGTACCAACGAATGTTTTGGTATCTAGGGCGATTCTCATCAGCTACCAGCTCAAGTGCTTCGGATCGTGTGAGTTGTCCTTCCCTAATTTGATTGCTGCGGAAAGTGTCATGCTCGGTGAAACCAGCAACGGTATAGTATAGGTAGTTGTAGAATGCGGCAGTTCCATCGCCAATGCGCCATGTTGTGTTAGTGTCTGGTGCGAGCTCCCAGTCATATTGTTTCAGGGTGTCGTTGCAGGTTTCTTCATCCCATCTCCAATAATCGAAAATGTGGAAGTAATCCTTCTTTTCAGTAAAACTTCTATAATACTCGCCAGAGATAGTATCCCATAGTGATCGGTTGAAGTAACCGGGGCTTTGTAGCATAGCCTTCAGTCTAAGCCACTGATAATTAAGTTGCTTCGAGATACCGTGCATGTATACGCGTTTTTCTTCGAAGTCAGGCGGAACTCCAAGGAATCCGGCTTTGAAATGTGTTACTTCAAGGGGGTTGACGCCCCACAAATTTAGCTGAACCCCAGTTTGTTTTTTTACTGTCTCAACATGACGGAAGAAATGTTTGTCGCCAGCTGTCAATATGCTGATCATGCCCAGATGCGGAGACTTGAGCCAAGCTTTGAGATTCATCGCGATATTTCGGCGTTTTTTGGAAATATCATCTGCAACAATAATATTCTCGACGCCCAATTCAGCGCACATTCGGCTGACATTTCGACGACCTAGGTCCGTAACCATTCCCCAGTCGTAGGTATAGGTGATGGGCTTCATCTCCAGCTCTTTAACAATGAGATGAAGGCCCCAACAGCTATCTCGGCCACCCGAGAAGGGGACGATACACTCTGGGCCAGATTTCCTCCGATATGGCTCTACAAGCTCGAAGAGTTCTTCCTTTGGTTTCGGGTTGTTGCGGGGGTGATAATTGTTGCAGTAATTGCATACTCCCTCATGATCAAACGAAATGAACGGCATCGTTTCTGGTAGCACGCATTTAGTGCAGCGTTGCAGATCGTGCTCAGGGTATACAAGTATTGCTTTTTCTGCCGCAACGTTTTGAAATGCGGGGATCAGGTTTTCTGTACGCAGGTTGTCGTCTTCTACAGTGATCTCGGTAACTGCCGGAATATCCAGAACAATTCCATCGTTCCAGATTTGCTCAATGTTTGAAGCATCGATAACTTCGAGTGGATAGCGTTCGGAAGAAAAATATGTGGCGTCTCCCTGTTTCCCGGAATAAAGGCTGCCGTTATTAGAAAACAGGCAAACTTTCCCTAATTCAGGAATGCTGAGCGCAGCGGAAATTGATCCTTTGCAGGCGCTTAGAATCTTCTTGGGCAAATCTTCCGGACTGACCCCGTTTGACAGAGCCTCGATCGCGACGGCAATGATTGCTTCGGAATCAATTTGCAGTTCGCGGGGGATAGAAACCGAAGACCAGACCTCGTCTTCATTAACAACGATACCATTGTGAATCAGGATCAGCCCATCACGAACAACTGGCTGGTTATCGCCCAAGCCATTGGTAATCAGCCGACTGTGTCCCATCACGACGTCGGTATTCAGTTGCCCTTGTTTGGAGAGCAGGCGCTTAATGTCGTAATCTGCACGTTTTACTGTGTAACCATTTTCATCATGAAAAACCAACCCACTGGAATCACGTCCTCGTTGACGTGCGTGTTCGACCAGCGTTTCGAGGTGTTTCCAGTTAATATTCGTCGAGCTAGTTTGCCCAAAAATTCCACACATACGACATTCCAATAAAAATCGAGGTTATCTTTCTAGGATGTTTCGATACAAACTTATAAGCTTTTGTTCCTGAGCCTGCCAACTTAGAGCATCTAAATTTTTAAACCTAGAAGAGCCTGTTGAGGACTCCAAGCGGATAATTGCTTCCTTGATTGAGTTTACATTCAAGGAACAAGTTTCGCCGATGTTATAGCGTGAGATGACTTCTTTAATATCGGGAAAATCAGATGCCAAAACTGGTATATCAGAGAAGCAATATTCAAAAAGTTTGTTTGGCAGGCAATAATAGTCGCTCAAGGATACATTCTCGATAAGGCATAACCCAAAGTCAGACGATTTTGCGATTTCAACTACTTCAGAATGTGGTACCGCCGAATGAATATGAACATTCTTCTGTTCTTTCGATATCTGGTGTAGATCATCAGTTAATTCACCATATCCCAGAAATACAACGTGAGATGTGACGTCCGTTTGTGTGAAAGCTTCAGTAATAAGTTCTATTCCCCGTCCGCGTCCTAATATTCCAATGTATATGAAGACTTTTTGTTTCGGAGGAATATTAAACTTATTTCGTAAATAATCGTAATTTCCCGTTTCATTATTTTTAAATAACGGGGAATTAAGTATAATTTCAGTTTGTTTTAATCCTATGTTGGTGTTGTACCAATTCGCAATTGAAGGGCTTACAGTAATTAATACATCAATATGCTTCCACAAGAGTTTTTCAGCGTAGGATGTAAGTAGCCCCTGAAACTTTGTGATTCCATTTCGGTTTGATTCTAATTCATGAGCATCATAAATCACTTTTGCCTTATGGAATAGTTTTGCGATAATCCCAAGTGGCAGCGCTACGGTATCGTGGCAATGGACAACATCGGGTCTCTGGCGGAGTACTTCAGGAAGGGTTTTGACAGTCAGCTCGCATATGGACAGCACATGTCTTAGGGTGCGGGGGATGAAAGGCAGATGGCGGGTGAATAACTTGACGGATTTTATCGTGGTGGCGAAGTTAATCTGAGATTCTTTGGCGCCTTCCTTGTGAACAACACCTAGGCCACTCACTTCATAACCATGTGCAGCAAGAGCGCCCATTTCCTTAAGGATACGAGAGTCGGTACGTATATCAGTGTGCGTAATATGTAAGGTTTTATGTGCCACGTTGTTTCT
This sequence comes from Thalassospira sp., assembly GCA_048264285.1. Taxonomy (GTDB): domain Bacteria; phylum Pseudomonadota; class Alphaproteobacteria; order Rhodospirillales; family Thalassospiraceae; genus Thalassospira. The sequence goes on along the minus strand of JBLXDD010000012.1, from coordinate 20,136 downwards.
TCAGAATCGTGTAAAATATAATCATGCAAATACCGGCGGCGCCGCCGTGCGAGATCAGCACGGTTAAGAAGTCTGATACAATAAAATTCATTGATAGAATAGCAATTAACCCTACCAGTATTGGGAAGAAGGACTTTTCTAACATCATGGAGATGATTAATAAAAATAGGTCAGTCCCAATTATAAGTATCATAGATAATAGAAATCCGGTCACCCCTAAATAAGATGAATATGTCAGCAAGAAACTCGTGGGCGAGGTGGAGGTTGCTGTTCTATCTCCCTCAAAGAAAACGGAAGCATATTTTTGATAAACAAGCTCGGGCATGTTTAGGGATTCGCCGTAAATTTTATTGGACAATGGCAGCGTTTTAAAACCATCCACATCCTCTGTTTCTGCATACATAAAATGCCATACCGCAACCTGAAGTGGCGTAACAAACACGCGATAAAGAATGGAGGTGGCATAGTTCATCGCTGTCCGCTGTGGGGCGGAAATTCCTGCGTTTAAATTGTGGATGTTCCCAGAGGTGAGGGTTGCGTCAGGGCAGCTCAGGTTCTCTTTGCCACTGCACAGGCAGCTAAGCCTTTTTTCCATTTGTTTTAGCATGTAAGGTGGAACGCCAAGGGCGTAATCAATATGATGTAGTGACTTCAAGAGTGTTTGGCTTTGCTCGCATGTGCCAGCTTTGGCTGAACATGAAGCAAAATCATAAGATCCACTAGTGCTCGCTCCTCTGTCTTTAAACATCTCAAATGTAAATATCGCCAAAACAACAAACATTACAGAAGCGAAAATCGCCAAGATACGGTTGATCCATGTTCTGGACCAAAAGTATGATCCAGCCGCCAGCATTAAAAAAGACGGCATTAAAAGGCCTTTTGTTCCAGTGATTATCACAGATATTACAGCGGAAAACCCGCACGCGGTGCCTATGATAATTCCAATTATATTTCTTCTCTTTACTGAATTAAGAACTATCCAAAAAGAAAGTAGAATGAATATTGGTGAAATTGCATTCGCGCTTGCACCAATGGCATAGGTTGATAGAGATGAGCCAATCAATTTAACATTAAATTCACGGGCTAATAAGGTTAGCGACGGATCATGCAATATTGCATAAATTCCGGTACAATTCCACGGGACTTTATAGAAATAAAGTGTGATAAACAAAACACCAATTGCACCTGTCGTAACATATGCAGAAGTAATGTGTTCTGGGAATTCCGGTGTGATTTGATGAGTTTTTATGTGCGTAGTGATCCGACCCCAAGCAGCTAAAATCAATATTGTGCCGTTTATTGCAAAAGAGAAATGCCACGGGGTGCTTAGTGAATATTCGACTTGCTGTGAAAATACTGTTAAGGGGATTTGATAGAATATACAAATAAATGCAGATAATACATAGTAAAGCCTGCCCAGGACAAAATTATCCTTTATGAATGTAAAAGATAAATAGTATACAGTGGATAATGTAAAGAAAATCTGAAGCAGAAAAAAATAATTTAATTCAGGAGGAAGAACAGTTAGCCGATATAGCATTGGTAAATAAGATGTTCCTGGGTCGGTCATGGTATGTCTTCTTTGATGCTCAAATGTCAGTGAATTTGGATGTGTCGCCGTAATATTTTTGATGCAAAGCGTTGAATTGATTTCATTGGTCTATAATACTTCTCCCAGCTCCGAAATTCGAGGTGGCTCCTGTTTGGAGAGTTCATTAATAAATTGAATTCGTCGCGTGATATTCGTAATTTTTTGCAAAAGTAACTGATATCTTGATCAATTGTATCTTCGTCGTATAAAGGACTTTCTAAAGTTTTTAGAGCGTCCTCCCTAGTAATCTGATTAGATACGATCATACTTGATAAGTGCGGAAGCCGTTTGTCGTACCCGAACTTTGTGGGTAAATAGTAATTTTGGAAAAATTTCGTGAACTGAGATTCGCCATGCTTGCCTGCGTATGATTTATAGCCAATCCTAGCCTCCAGCTCTCGCAAGGCATCAGCCTTGACGTACGGCATGTAATCAAGTGGTCGTATTGTTCTCATCTTTTTTACAAATGGATACCAAAAGTAGTATTCAAAGAAACTAATGGTGCGATAATCTTTGAGTTGTCGTTGTCCAAAGGTTTTATGTATTGAAGTAAGGTTTATAGAGTCCATGGCACTTCCGTGCCAGGAGGCAGGAAATATACTTTCAGTTGCTAAGTTTCCGCCAGACAAAACATAGCGTATCCCGTGAGTGTTCGCGATATGGTAAAGCATAGCAAAGAAAACATGGTCTTGCGGTACATCCTGATTTGCGACGCCTGAGCGGAAGTATGCGAGCTGCAAATCTCTCATCTCTTCCCAATTTACGACATGCGTGTAAAGGTCGTAATTGCAGTGTTTTACTATCGCTTCAATGTTTGCGACAGCTAACTCACTGTTCCATCCAGCATCAATATGGACAACTAAGGGCCTTAAACCCATCTCGCTCACTTTTAACGCAAGATATGAGCTGTCGACGCCCCCGCTGAGGCCAAGGATGCAATCGTATACGTTGTTTTTGCCGGCGGCTCTGATTGTTTCAACTAGTTGTGCAAGCTTTTGTTGTCCTTCTGAATTCGGAAACCAGTTTTTGCTAGTTTTTTCAAAGAACTCAGTACAATGATTGCACTCACCGCGTTCATTAAACCATATTTCGGGGTCGCTGGTGTCCATGACGCACCGAGTGCATTGCTGATAGTCTTTTTGAGATTGCGCCAACAGTATGGTATCCATAATAAACTTCAAAATAGTTGTTCAAGATCACTGTATTTCGGATACGTGATCAACACTGCTCGATGCGGGCCGTGAAACACGAAAAAAGATCCGGCTGCGACAGCGCTTGCACCTGCTTCCACGGTAGCCTTAATATCTTCAAGGCTTGAAACGCCCCCCAAGGCTATCATGGGTACATCAATCGTCTCGCTCGCTGTCTTAATTAAATCCAAATCGGGACCGGATAAAGTCCCATCTTTGTCAACTGAGTTGAGTAGGATCTCGCCTGCACCTGCTCTAACATGTTGTTGTAAATACTCCAGCCAATCAGAGTCAACGACCTTCCGTTCAGCCGTATTGAAAAGCTTTGGCTTGTTGAACCAGTTTCTTTTTATATCGACGGATACTATTATGCTTTGACTCCCAAATTTTTGCGCCAATTCGCTGATTAGGTGCGGGGTTCTGAATGCAGCTGTTTGCAAGCAAATCTTTTCGACGCCACAAGAAAAAATACGGGAGGCCTGGTCTGCGGTTGAGATACCGCCTCCATAAGACAGAGGCATAAAACATTCGCCGGCAAGTTCTTCAATTAACTGATAGTTCGGTTCGGCCCCTGTCTGGCTTGCTGTAATGTCAAGTACCATTAATTCATCGACTTCTTTGTCGTTGAAGATGCGAATTACGTTGACGGGATCTCCAATGTACGTGGGATTCTTGAATTTAATCGTTTTAACTAATCCTTCATTCTGAAGCAAAAGTGCAGGAATGACCCTATTGTGCAGCATACCCTAAATTTCCCAAAAGCGTTTCATTAGCGTCATGCCGAATTTATGGCTCTTCTCAGGGTGAAACTGTGCGCCAAAGATTGTACCCTGCTGAAAAGATGCACAAAATTCGTAGCCATATCGGGCCCTGCCAATAGTAATGCTCGGATCATCAAGTACAACATGGTAGGAGTGGACAAAATAAAATCTTAAATCATCTTGTTGGGGCGATAGAAGCAAATTGGGGCGTGTAACAGTGACGCTATTCCATCCCATATGAGGTATTTTTAGACGGGGTTCTTTGGGGAAGTTAAATCGTTTAACATCACCATCAACTAAGCCGAGCCCTTTCTCCATCCCTTCTTCGCTTTGTCGGCAAAGCAGTTGCATGCCCAGGCAAATTCCAAGGATTGGAATCCCCGATCGTGCCGCGCTTTTCAAAGGTTCCACTAATCCATATTGTGTGAGTGAACGCATCCCCTCGTCGAAGTGTCCAACACCTGGCAAAATGAGTTTTGAAGCGCTAGCAACTTGTTCTTTTGACGAGATGAATGTTGATTTGCCTCCAACTTTTGAGATCATCCTTTGGATTGAGCCAATATTACCCATACCTGTGTCCACGATTCCAATAGTCACAAATCTCACCTAGTTGTAGTTTTAACTTAACTTAACTTAACTTAAGTTTCCTGTTTGTAGGATCCAATTGGTCGTCTCGTTCCAAGCTTGATCATCATCTAAGTCCATTGCTCTTGGTGTTGTTTTTTGGACAGTATCAACCCAATCTGAGATCAGTTTCCTAGACGGGATGCCTTTTTTTGCATATCCCTCGAGAATCAAATCCTCAAACAATAACTGGTTAACGCCACCCTTCTGTAGGGTTGGACACAACATTAAAGATTTTAGTCCCATTGAGGCAACATCGTAGCATGCGCTTGAAGCCATCGAGATATTCCCCGAGCAATGTAATGCTAAACTGGGGAGAGGAAGTGTGGACGATTTTTCCCACTCTGTATTTGGGGTGTGGGATACGTATTCTGCTAAAAAGTCCCTTAGCTGAGAGTATTTGGCTTCTCTCATTTGAACAGGGTGTAACCGAAACCTCCAAAATATATCTGGTCGGTTTATTATAACGGATGACAACTCTTCATAGAATAAGCCGTTGTCAAGAATGCCGGCAAAATGTTTGTTGGGTCCATGGTCACCAGCGTATCCCCACATAAGGGAAATAAGAATTTCTTTCTTGAACTTCGAAGTGTCAGCCTTTGGAAGTGACCATTCTCTAGGAAGCGTCGACGAATGAGCTTTCGTAAACCGTCTAAGGAACGGATGAGGGATGGTTTTAATTGTAACGTTATAATGGATTAGGCGCGAAAACAAATGTGAAGATTGCTGACTTAAACATAGTACGCCGTGAGGCAATTCTGTCGGTGTTGCTGTATCCCATCCGTTAGGGAGTCGGGTATGCGAAATCCCATGTAACAATTCTATGCAGAATACGTCTTCTGCGTGTGCAGCAGCGCACATTTCTTTCCTTGAATCGATAGTTATTATTATTTTAGCATTGGTTTTTTTTAGAATCCGCCTGTAGATACTACGAGGCGCTAAAGAAAGGGCGCAAGATAAGCGTTGTGATATTTTCGTTATTATTTTAGAAAAAAAGTATGTTCTGTTGATTGATATCGGGGAGCCATGTGCGCGTAAGCCTGTGAGATGGGAAAATGGATGTGCGATAGTTAAGCACTTTACCCCTTTCGCCTCAAAATAATCTCTTAAGCTATCTATCAACGGGGAATATGCCTTACCAAGTAAAGTAACTCCTCGGTCGACATCGTGGCAGAAAAATAGGATGTCACAGCGAGGTAGTTGGGACTCTTTTGGGCCAAAACACACTGATGCTATTCGAAACGTTTTTTTTGAAATATTTTTCAAATTGTACTTTTTATGTTGGGGCATATTAACTGTTAAATGCATCTCAGAAGTCCTGCCACATCTGCGCAGAGGATGATAATTTTGTCGATTTTCGGCGAGTTTTCAACATATCTTAGTATACGCAATGAACTTGTGATGTGATGTTCTCTGGCTAGCTCAACAAATTAGCACCTTGGAGTGGGGGTAGGATATAAGGAAATGTTTTTTTCAGATGTTAAGTGTTTGCTATCTGAGTTAATTTCAGGCTCACTGAGAACTATTGGATGCTCAAGGCTGTGGCGGCGATATGTGCGTCGCCGCCGTTTTTGATTAAAGAGGTGCTTCGTAAAAGTGGTTTTGTTTCAACAATTTTCGTGAAAATTAGGGGGGGGTGCTATCCTTGAAACAATTCTCCTTTTCTTTGATTTTGAGTGAAGTGACTTCCTAAGTATTTCGAATATACTTCTTTTGATGAGACTCCTGTTCCCGGGCGTTTGAAAATAAAATGACTGGACTGGATGATCTCTCCAGCTGAAACATCTTTGGTCAACCATGCTGACTTATAATATTTTCTGCTATCAATTAAATCTTGAGTAGTTGGACGCAATATTCCGTCTCCAACTGCTCTGTAACATTCTTGTATGTTGTTGATCCATTGTTTGAAGTCCTGTGGATCGTGAGCTTTCCAATGACCATTCTCCGGTATCTCCCTGGATAGAGTAAGTCGTTTCTCTACAAATTTTGCCCCGAATCCTATAGCCATGTAATCAAGCCAATCTCTCCGTCCTTGCGGTGTATAACCAACTTTGTATCCGGCCTCTATAAGTGTTCTTATTGAGCTAAAGTTCATGTCCTCTGGAAGTGACGTATGGAAATCATAGAGTATAATTATTTCCCCTCCGCCAGCATTCTCATAAAATACCCGAAGGTGTTCAAGTTCTTCTTCGTCAATGGTTCCTGTGTCAATAATTAACGGTTTTCCGTTTTGTGCTAAAGCTTCAATCATTCTATAGTGACTTAAGCTCCACGTGCAAATTTTGTTGACAGGCAGGTTGAGTCTGTTGACGCGCTCAACTGCACTTTCAACATGGCATGTAACAATTAGGCCAACATTGTGCCGTTCACAGTGGTTTTTGATCTCTGTCCATTCAGCATCTGTAAACTCCAATTTCAAAAACATTTCGTACATGTTTTCGGTGATATTGCCTTTTGCCAACGTGGGGTATGAGTATTCCACAGACTTGTCGCCGAGCAACTCGTTGGCATCAAGCATTTGAAATTTGACGGCATCCACGCCTAGCTGTGCGGCGCATTCGATGAGTTGCAGTGAGCGTTGGATGTTTCCTCCACATGTCAAGCCTAGGTCAGCTATTACAAATAGTTCTTTGCTATTTGGGCGGTTGAATAAGTGATGCACTAGTTTTCTCCGAGAGGATTTTTCTGATTGCGGGAAATGGCTAGAAGGCTAAAGTTTCACCCGTTATGTAAAAGTAGGATAGCTAATAGTATAATGTTTGACCGTGTGATGTTACATTGTGAGTGCAGGGCCCTGCCAGTGATCTTGGGTTGTAGTTTGATGCGACTTTTTTCTGGTAAAGCGCGATAGCCTTTTTCATACTTTTTGCTGAAACTTCTTGGAAGTGTGATATGCCCTCGATGTCCCATGATTTCTCGAGGTATGCCGCCCTTGTTTTTAATGCGTCATCTTTTGTGAGGCGACCAAAGCGTATGTCTCTACTTAGTAAAGAATCTATTTTACTAGTGCCTGTGCTGAGCAAACGTATGAGATCAAAGAATTCAAGCTTCAAAGATGAGCTAGATGATTGCCAGTTCGGCCCAAACCCATTTACTATTCTTGGAGATACATTAAAAGAGTTTCCAAAATGTTCGTTAATACTAACGCTATCCCAAAAAATGTAGTCACTAAGAAAATGCCATTCTATCTCTTCTAGTAGACTTTCAACTACGTTAAGCTTAAAGGTTTGAGAGAACTTGGAGCCTGTATTTATTATAGCCGCTCGCACTTGAGGTAGAAGTGTTTTCCCTATAATTATATCATTAAAGCTTGGTGCTTTAAGCTGGTTTCGAACTATGAAAGAATGACTGCCAACAACTTCGGATTGTTGATTTGGCCCGGAAAATATATGTTTTAAACCTAGCTGTTTCGCTGCGAAAAGGGTTGCTGCATGACGGCCAAAAATTTCGAGGTTTCTGCAATGCCCGCTCCCGACACTGAATTCTTCTGCGAGCGCTGCCTGGATAATATTCTTTGGGAGCGAAAAGCCGATGAAGTCAGAGTCAAAATTTTCTTGGCAAGCGCTTAAAATATTAAAAAAGATCTCGTCATGATACTGAGCATTGAAATAGACAACTACAGCTTTGATGCCTAGACTCGTTAGGGTGTCTAGCACAAACCAAGTTTCGCCGTCTGCGTCGAAAGGGACCACTACCTTACTAGGCAGGTAACCTATTGTCCTTTCTAGCTCCTCTGCAAGGTTTTTCAGGTGATACTTGTTCCAGTGAGAGAGCCGTCTCTTCCGGATTACGAAGGAGCTACATCCCGAACATAAACGACCATTCGTGTAGATGCCAAACGGATGGCTTTTGGTTAAAATGCATTTTTTGCAGTAATTCATCTGTACTTTTCAATCCCGTGCTCGCAATAATTCACGTAATTTATGTGTGCATCCGAAACTTCTTGGAAGCGCAGATAGTTCACATGTGGCGCGCATAAATTTATTATTTTTCCGGTATTTACTACGTGTGTGTTGACGGTTTCAGCAATATTAGTTGTTCGATCAGTATCGGGAAATAGTTGAATTTCACTGTCTACAATCAATATTTCATTGAATTTACTTGAGAGATGAGTGGGGAAATTGGGGGTTGTGATGGGGAAGTGCATTGAATAGCCGAAACTCGAGGCTCCATAGATTGCGACCATGTCGTAGAATATGCGCTCTTCTCTTTTAGAGGGATAAGGCCTGTTTTCGCCGCCAAAAAATACTTTAGAATACCCAGCTTTAAACAAGTCCTCTATCTGATAAACACCGGACCAACCAAGCGCAGCAATAACATTGATTTGGCAGTGGATGTTCAAATCAAGCAAGGTATGTGCATTGTCGCAGGCGAGGATTAAATCAGTAAAATTCCCTGCCAACATATAATTGATATGTGGTTTCGCCTTCCATAACGGGAATATATTTCTACCCGATTTTACACAGGTTATTCCGTCTCGTATTAATATACTCGCTATTCGTCTAGAAGCCATTTAGTGAACGCCATATCAAATTTATTTTGGGATAACTCTGGGTGGAATTGGACGCCTAGAACTTGTTTTGTGCGGACAGCCCAGCAAATCCCGAACTCGTCAACTGCAAGGTGATCAGAGTTTCTATTCTTTTTTGTCGTGGTTACCGCGTAACTATGATTAAAATAGGGGGAGCCTTTAAACCAGTAACTTTCAACACGAAAAGGCCCAATCCGTGGAGATATCAGTTTCTTTGTATAGCCAGAGAACAGCTGTAGACAGAATTGATTGTGATCTTCATCTGTTCCAGAAAATAAGGATTGAAAGCTGCCGCAAACAGCTAATATCCTGCATCTTTTTTTAATGGATAGGCAAATATCCTGTGAAGTTTTCCTGCTAAATCCACCCACATTCCCTCCAGGTAGAACCAGAATTTCACCAGATTCTAAAAATGGAATATCGTCTGGTTTTATCATTTCGACGTTTGCGAATTGAGTTAACCAGTACTTAAGGGCGCCAATATTTCCTGGAATATCGAGTATTTTCATTTGGCATCACTTAATATTTTTCGTTCAACAGGAAAATGATCTCCTTTGGAGAATAAATCATGATTTGTGTTTTTAAGTATTTCTGACCACACGGTGCTTTCCTCTATGTCAATAAACCGTGCGAAACGTCTAATTTCTTGTTTGGGAACGTAGGGTTCGTACTTTGGTAGCAATGCAAGGGCGTCGTCTCTTGGTATGATATTCCCTCGGATTAGTTCGTTAAGGATATCGGTGGTCCTTCCAAAGCCAAACTTTAAGTACTTAATGTACTGATTTATCAGCACAAAATCCTCGTCAACTGCACTGATATTTAGGTAGTCTGCGTCAACTTCGTGACGTGCGTTGAAGCCGCTCAAAAGCGAGAATAATCCGTTACTAAGGTTGGACCATTTTGGGATTATACCGCCCATAAATACAACCTTCGGCGCTATCTTGCGCAATCCATCCTCTAATCCATAAAAGAAATTGTGAATGTCTATAATTTCTTTTGGTAGCTGTTTTGACTGTGCCAAAGTATTAATTCTGTATATTGATGCTCCGTCAAAATAGGATTCTCCTGCAGAACCTGTGTCGCCAACTGAGTATGCAGGGTTCTCACCCCACAATATTACATCTGCTTCAGCAAAGTCAGCCATTCTCGCGGCACCATTGAATAAGGCCACCTCTGATGCAACCTTCAGGTTTCCAAGCGTAAAAAAGCAATACTTAGTCAATTCTTTCAGTGTTTGAACAGCTGGATATGTGATTAATACCTCATAGTTACGGTCATATAGATTTTTAACGTTTAATACTCCAATCTCACTTGTTTGAGACGGGGGTAGGCCCACACTCACTAGTACAGGGTTTATTCCTAATACTTTTCTACAGAACTCAGCTTGCCGCAGGCTATCTTTTCCACCAGATACCCCAAGTGCGTAACGAAGAGATTTCACATCTCTTGAAGGATAGAGTGATTGTATGTGAGCCCAGAAGGCAGCTAGGTTCTGCTCAAAATCAGATCCTTCTGTCCTGCTTGCGTACCGGCAAGGAGCGCACTGCTCGCCTTTTGCAAAATTTGAGTTGGGACGGGTTGATAGATTTAAGCAGGTTGCGCACCTGTAGATCATTTCTCACTTCTCAAAAAGGAACCACGTCATATCATCATGATGATACTTTGGATCGTTACGATAGACAAATCCGTAGTCTATGAGTTTTTTATGACTTTGGTCCATAAATTCTTTAGCAAAATCCCGTTTGAAGAGTTTTCCCTGGTGGCCGCGGTAGTTAACCTCTACTGGAGTGGGGTTATAATATTCAGAAATTAGTACATACTTTTGTGACAATGAGTCCAAAAGCTTGTAAACGCTGCTAAGAGTTTCTGGATTTAGGTGAATCATCACACCTGATATCAAGGCGAGGTCATATTTTTGGTCTGTCGTGAAGTCGTGTATAGATGCGTGATGGCAGTGGTCTACATGTTCATTTTGTGCTAGAAGCGAGAATGCTTTTTCGCCGATTTCAATGCCCGTGTAGGTGGAGTGGGGCAAGAGGGCTTTCAGTGCATTCGCGTTCAATCCTCTATTGGCACCTAATTCTATTATAGTGTTTATCTTTCCTGCAGCATTAAGGGATTTATTGAACATGTCAATTTTTGCCGCGATAAAATCTGGTCCGTTATTACGTTCGGCATATTCATCCCCGAATTCACTCGCCCAAAACATTTCTTGATCATTCATTTAGTGTTCCCTTCCACTCAGTAACCAGGGTGTGAATTGGCATACATTCTGATGTGTTCTCCTAGAATGCTACACGTTGAATATCTCTAGGTCGTCGGACCAATTTGGAAATAAGAATCGAGCTATATCAAACTCATGTTCAAAGTCGATATCTAATCCAGATATAATCGGCATCTTATAACCAATCGTAGATAGGAATATCTTGTCTTTGAGCAAGGATTTAATGGAATAAATTGAAATACAGCCATTTGAGAAATAGGTGGTCGGGCATGCTGTGGATTGCGTAAGATTGTAGGGGCTATCGGGAAATGCGTGCAAAAGTGCACCTGTATCATCGCCTGGCGCCTCTACCCATGCATTGTAAGGTGGTTTAGAGGCCGGGGATACGCTAATTAACTTTTCTGCATTAGAGCAGACAAACTTTCTATGAGCTTGCTCTATAAATTTTGCATTATTAAATGGTGATGTGGGTAAAACAACTAAGATATGTTCAGGTAGAGCGCTCGTTACGTGAGACAGGCAATCATCGAGAACATCAAGAATTGTCGCCGGGTCACGAGATAACGCTTCCGGCCGTCGCTGAAGTAAAACATTCTCTCGAATGGGTTCAGGTAGCCTATTTAATTGTTGTGTCGCAATATCAATATTTTCACTACTTACAATCACCGGTCCAACTTTGGCGTGTGTGCTTCTAATGATCGCAATCTGTAAAAGGGATAACCCATTGTAGAAAGGGCGGAAATTTTTATGAGGAGTTCTTGACGAGGAGAATTTCGCTGGAATAACTATCATTTCAACGTTCAATATCTACAGTTTCAATGCTTTTTTCAGGTGTTGTATTATGTAATCTTGCTCATCTTGTGTAAGGCGTGGATGTAGAGGAATTGAGATTGATCTTTTGTAATACTCTTCAGAATGAGTGAGGTGCCCGTAGTTTATATTCTTTCGTTTGTAGTAGGGCTGAGTGTGAACCGGTATATAATGAACATTTACGCCGATGCCAGATGTTTTCAAAAAATCAAAAATCTTTCGTTTCTGGCTAATCTTATCTCTTGGTAGTCGCAGGACATACAGATGGTGGGAGGATACCTGAAAACCCTCGAGTTTGGTTAGAAGCCATGGGGTGTTTTGTAGGAGTGTATCGTACCGCTCTGCTAAAGTACGACGGACTGAAATATATTGATCAAGTCGTTTCATTTGACTGATGCCCAGAGCGGCTTGCAATTCTGTCATACGGTAATTGAAGCCCAAAGAAAGTTGTTTGTAATGCCACTGACCATCGACATCCGTGCCAATAACGTTCTTATCACGGCTCACACCATGGCTACGAAGCAACTTCATTTTATTCGCGAACTCAATGTTGTTTGTTAGGCAGGCTCCACCCTCAGCCGTTGTAACGATTTTAACAGGATGAAAGCTAAACACGCAAATGTCACTGAAATTGCAGGAGCCGACATGCTCTCCTTTGTAGCTTCCACCTATAGCATGCGAAGCGTCTTCGATTATACGAAATCCATAGGCTTGTGAAAGAGAATGGATTGCTTCCATATCACAAGACTGACCTGAAAAATGAACAGGGATTACGACTTTAGGGAGGTTTCCTGTTTTCGCTGCGTGTTTTAACTTATCTTCAAGTTTTGCTGCGCTCATATTGTAGGTGTGAGGATCAATATCCACAAAGTCAACGTTCGCTCCACAGTACTCTGCGCAGTTTGCACTTGCGACGAAAGTGATTGGGCTGGTCCAGACCCAATCACCAGGTCCAACATCTAACGCCAAGCATGCAATGTGCAGAGCGCTTGTTGCGCTATTGACTGCAACCGCGTATGTGGCGCCTGTGTATTCGGTCAAAGCGTCCTCAAATTGTGGTAGGCGCGGGCCCTGCGTTATCCAGTCAGAGCGTAACACGTCGACGACTGCGTTAATGTCATCTTCTGTAATGTCTTGGCGACCATACGGGATCATAGCGCTAGATCTTTCCGATTGTATCACGATGAGTTTTCATCCAGGACTGGAGCGACTGTTTGCTCATCCAATCGGTGTTGCTGTCACTTGAATATATAAAATCCTCAGGAACCTTTTTGCCATCCTTTATGCGCTTCGCGTCATTTCCCCAATCATTAATTTGGGGTAAAATTTTATAATGTTCAGAGTACTCATAGGTGAAATGAGCATCTTCGGTGCCAATCATTTGCTCGTGTAGTTTTTCACCGGGGCGAATTCCCACAATCTCATGTTGTGCTGAAGGGGCTATTGCTTTCGCAATATCTACAATAGTCATTGAAGGAATTTTTTTGACATAAATTTCTCCCCCAACCATATCTTCAAAGGCGTGCCAAACCAGTTCAACACCTTGCTCTAAGGTTATCATAAAGCGCGTCATTCTCGGGTCGGTGATGGGCAAGACGCCTGTATCTCTGATAGACATAAAATATGGGATCACCGATCCTCTAGAACCCATAACATTCCCATAGCGGACGACTGAAAAGCTAGTCTTATGACCGAGGGCATACGAGCTGTTACTCGCAACAAAAAGTTTGTCGGAGGCTAGCTTTGTCGCGCCGTACAGGTTTACAGGACTACTCGCTTTATCGGTTGAAAGTGCAACAACACGTTTAACACCTTGGTCGATGCAGGCATCAATCAGGTTCATTGCTCCGTTAATATTAGTTTTTATGCACTCGAAAGGGTTGTATTCCGCAGTGGGGACAATTTTTGTCGCTGCTGCGTGGACTACATAATCCACACCATCAAGGGCGCGGTACAAGCGATCTTTATCTCTCACGTCGCCAATAAAAAAACGTATGCGCTCATCATTCGAAAATAACTTTGCCATCTCCCATTGCTTCATTTCATCACGAGATAGGATGATAATCTTCTTGGGGTTGTATTTGGCCAAGGTCATCGGGATGAAAGCATGCCCAAATGAGCCCGTGCCACCTGTGATAAGGATAGTAGAATTTTTAAGCATAGTATTAGCCGTTGATGCGGTTAAACTGGTTATTTACTTACCATTGATCGGAAGATGTTGCTGGATCTAATAAGGTCATTGTATGTTCCGTGGGCTTTTATCTGCCCGTCATCCATAAGATATATTTGATCGCAATTGCGAACAGTGCTCAATCGATGTGCGATCAAAATGATAATTATTTCATGCCCTAGATTATTGACAGCTTCCATGACAGCTTGTTCAGTAAGGTTATCTAGTGCACTTGTTGCTTCATCTAAAATCAATACTTTGGGGTTGTGGTAAAGTGCACGTGCGATTCCGATCCTTTGACGCTGACCTCCGGAAAGTCTTACGCCGCCCTCACCTATATGTGTCGAATAACCCTCTGGGAGTTCCTCTATCACAAAATGATGTAAATTGGCGATTTTTGCGGCACGTTTAACTTTGGCATGGTCTACCTGTTCTGGTGGAATGCCGAATGCAATGTTAGCATTTATAGTGTCGTCGGCGAGATAAATTTGCTGAGGTACATAGCCGATGTTTCTTTGCCATGTATGGCGATTGTTGCTTGTTACAGCTTTGCCATTGACGTTCAGGCTGCCTTCTTGAGGCTCCAATAAGCCTAGGATAATGTCTATTGTAGTTGTCTTACCTCCTCCAGTGGTGCCGACTAAGCCTACAATACTGTTTGATGGAACCCTGATGTTAATATTGTTAAGTGCTGTGCGATCTGATTTTGGGTACTTGTAACTTACATTTGCTAGCTCAATATCGGTTATTGGGAGCATTGAGTTTGTTTCGGCTTCCGGTAGAGGCGGGGTAGTTAAGCTCGTTAACTCACGGTGCACCAAGTCGATAGATGGGCTGGAGAAGCGCAGTTGGGAATAGCTTGCATATACTTGTTGGAGAGCAGGCATCAGCCGATAACCTGAAAATGCGTAAAGAGCGATTAGAGGGATTGCTGTGCTAAAGTCACCGTTTCGTGTCATTAGGGCCAGAACGAGCAGAATCATTCCACCGAATGCTATCATTTCTAAAACAAAGCGTGGAAGTTGAGCTATAACTTGAACAGAAGCTTGGTTAGCCGCATATGTCTTTGCTGGATTAGAAAACCGCTCAGTATACACGTTTTCCAAGTTACGTATCTTTACTTCTTTAATCGCACCGAATGCTTCATTCAGCACCATAAACCGTGCCTTGTTAGCAACTACTCTCTCAGCCCCAATACGTGATAAGAAGTTGTTGATTAGCATGTATATTAGACCATATATAACCCCAAGAGTTATTCCTGCGATCATTGACACCATAGGGTCAACAACCATTAGAAGTGCTAGTAAGGATACAGCGAGAATCCCTTGAGTAATTAAAGTCATTAGTGGCATCATGCCGTAATTGATCACATCACTAACTTCGGAGAGTACGGTCTTTCCCAGATCGGCACTGTGATGGTTTAGGAACCAGCTGTATGGTTGACGTAAGTATCCCTCAACAAGTTTTTTGCTCAGGTTGTACTCTGTGTTTAATGTAAACCTAAGTTGTAGATATGTTGTTATGGATTTAAACGTCAAAGATACAATTAACAGTATAAAAACAAAAACACCTAAATAAAAAAGAAATGATTGTGTGTTGTGGATTTCTAGATACGAATAAATAGTATATAATATTTCGTTTGTTTTTACTAGTTCTGGGTTTGCAAGTACGGCAATAAAGGGCATAATAGATGCAACGCCAACAGCGTCTATTAATGCCATGAAAAAGACCATTCCAAGAAGAAGGAGCGCTCTTTTTCGCTCTTTTCTTGTTAGAAGCGCAAAAACTTTATTCAAAGAGCTCAATGTCTCACCTGGATTGAAGTTTTTCAACAATGTACTTTTGATCGATCTCTTTTAGGTCAGGCCCCATGGGGAGGCTCAGTACCTCTTGTGACAGTTTTTCGGCCATCGGTGTGGATGTTGTGCTGCCATAATGTGCGTACGCGGGCTGCTGGTTTAGCGGTATTGGGTAATGGACTGCTGTTGGAATCCCATGTTCTTTTAGATTGTTTTGGACCCGGTTTCGATCTTTTACGCGAATAGTGTATTGTGCGAAAACGCTTGTTCTGTCAGCTTTTTGCTGCACTCTTTCGATTTTTGCGTCGTCTAGGAGTGAATTGTATGTGAGTCCAATCTGCGTTCGACGATCGACTTCCCAGTGGAACCTCTCAAGCTTTGCAAGTAGAATCGCACACTGCAATGTGTCCATACGACCGCCAACACCGATACGAGTGTGATGATAGCGCCTTGTTTGGCCGTGAACACGGATTTCGCGGCAGGCTTGAGCTAAAGCCGCATCATTAGTAAAAATTGCGCCGCCATCTCCATAGCATCCAAGAGGTTTGCTCGGAAAGAAGCTTGTGCAGCCAACTGTACTAAGGTTGCAGCTTTTTCTACCATTGTATGTCGAGCCGAAGCTCTGAGCTGCATCTTCAATAACCGGGATGTTGCCATTTCGGGCAGCAATTGCATTGATTTCATTCATATCAGCAGGCTGCCCGTAGAGGCTAACCGGTAAAATGGCTTTTGTTTTATCGGTAATTTTGTCTTCAATCAGGGTCGCGTCAATGTTGCACGTATCGGGCTCGATATCCACAAACACGGGAGTTGCTCCAAGGAGTGCAATTGTTTCTGCGGTAGCTACAAACGTAAACGGCGTAGTAATGACTTCGTCTCCAGGACGAATACCGATTGCCATAAGGCTAATTAACAGCGCTTCTGTGCCGCTAGCTACTGTAAGGCAATGCTTCGTACCGGTGTACTGGGTTAGCTTGTTTTCGAGCTCTTGGACTTCCGGGCCCATTATGTACTGGCCGTGCTCCAGAACAGAGTTTATGCGATCGCCAATTTGATTGCGAAGTTGATGATACTGCGTTTGCAAATCGATAAAACGTATACTCATGCTTCAAGGGCTTTCAATTCGGATCCGTTTAATTTGTACTCAAGGCTCATGTGTGGACACGTGTAGGTTCCTTCGCCTTCAAGAGGCAATGGTATTCGTTCGCCATACTGGCTCATCCAGCCTATCTGCTTGGCAGGCACGCCAACCACAAGAGCGTAGGGCTTTACGTCCTTATTGACGACTGCCCCTGCTGCGATGAAAGCGTGTTCGCCGACTGTTACGCCGCAAACAATTGTACAATTGGCGCCAAGTGTAGCACCCTCTTTAATTATAGTGTTAAGGTACTGATTTCTGCGATTGATTTTTGCTCTGGGGTTGTAAACGTTTGTGAAAACTACGCTTGGTCCGCAGAATACATCGTTTTCTAAAAAGACGTTGTCATAAATGCTGACATTGTTCTGGATTTTGCAGTCGTCTCCAATTGCAACATTATTGCCTACAAATACATTTTGTCCGAGAGAGGTGTTACAGCCAATTTTCGCACCACCGCATACGTGTGCCCAGTGCCACACTCGACTGCCGTCTCCAATTTGTGCCCCGAGATCCACGATAGCTGTTGAATGTATTTGAGTAGTCATTTTTTAGTATTCCAGCGGTAAAGAGATCGTCTTTCCGTCACGTGCTGAGAGATATGCTGCAATAAGAAGTTCGAGAGATTTTAGGCCTTCACGGCCATCTGTTTCCGCTTCCGCTTCGCCTCTCAACGTTTCGATGACGTTTTTGTAGTAAGACGGGTGCCCAAACCCGTAAACTGAAGTGGTCTCATAGTTTGCTTGATGGATATCCTTGTCATACTCTTCTGATTCGTCGAACTGCCAAATCTGGATATCGTTAACTGCAACGCCACCAACGCGCACAGATCCTTTTTCCCCTAGGATTGTGATGCTTCCCTCGAGATTTTCTGGATAGGTTAGCATTGTTACACTCATCGAGCCGAGTGCACCATTGCGCCATTTTACATTTAGGATGCCTGTATCCTCGACTTCGATATCTCGGGTAGTGCTCATCATTGCCTGCACCTTCTCAACGGGACCAATCAGCCAATCAAGCAAATCTACGTAGTGACTGGCTTGGTTCATAAAAGCACCGCCGTCGAACTCCCAAGTACCGCGCCATTTACCTTGATCGTAGTAAGATTGAGGGCGGGTCCAGAACACATTCAGATGTACCATATGAATTTTTCCGAACCTCTTATTGTCAACAGCCCGTTTGAGAAGTTGTAAGGTTGTGTTCAGGCGGTTTTGCTTTACGACAAACAGGTGAACATTTGCCTTGTCACATGCTCGAACCATACGAACGCCATCTTGCCATCGTGTTGCCATGGGCTTTTCTGTCATGACATTCACACCGAACTGGGCGGCTAGTTCTGCTTGGTTGGCGTGAATTCCGCTTGGAGTACAAAGCACCGCAAGATCTATTTTCTCGTTTTTAAGTAGCTCTTCGAATGACCGGTATGCAGGCACCCCCAGCTTTTGCGCCTGTTGCTGCAATACAATTGGGTCGCTGTCGCAAATGGCAGCGAGCTCTATGTCGTTCGAGTGCTTCTCAATCGAGCCGAAGTGATTTCGTGAAATACGGCCGCATCCAACAATTGCGGCCCGAATTTTTCTATCATTGATGACCGGGAGCATGGTTAGGCTTTCACTACATTGTCACAAGGTTCTAGGTAAATTCCGCGAGTATCCACGATAAGTTTGGCATATTTTTTTAGCATCGAGTAATCGAACCTCTCGTGGTCTGTTGCAAGGATGAGCGCGTCGAACTGAGAAATAATATCCGGAGAAATAGTGACGCTGTTCAGGTCAAAGTTGTGTTCTCGCATGTTGGGAAATGTGGGGACATGCGGATCCGTGTATTCTATTATGGCTCCTTTTTCTCGTAGAAGTTCCATAATTGCGACAGCAGGGGATTCGCGCATATCATCGACATTCTTTTTGTAAGCGATTCCAAGCACAAGAATCTTCGAGCCTTTAAGGGACTTCCCTCGTTCGTTTAGTGCGTCCATGGTCTTGCTGACAACCCAGCGTGGCATATTCGTGTTCACTTCGCCTGCGAGCTCAATAAACCTAGTGTTTAGGTCATATTCTCTTGCTTTCCATGTGAGGTAAAATGGGTCAATGGGAATACAATGGCCTCCAAGGCCCGGTCCCGGGTAGTAGGGGGTGAACCCGAATGGTTTTGTTGAAGCTGCTCTTATTACTTCATGTATGTCAATATTCATTCGGTCAGCCACTATTTTCATTTCGTTGACCAGTCCAATATTAACTGCTCGGTGAATGTTTTCGAGCAGTTTGGTCATCTCGGCGGCTTTTGTGGAAGATACGGGTACAATTTTATCGATCGCAGATTGATAAAGCGCTTGTCCTACCTCAAGGCATTCTTTGGTATGTCCGCCTACAACCTTGGGAATGGTTCTTGTTTCGAATTGGGAGTTCCCGGGATCTTCGCGTTCAGGCGAATACACGATAAAGAAATCAGTTCCGATCGACATGCCTTGCGATATTGCTCGCGGTACCAGCTCTTCCTCTGTTGTGCCTGGATAGGTTGTACTTTCCAGTGAGAGGATTTGTCCTGAACGCAAATAGGGGGAGATCATGTCTGTCGTGTTGATGACAAAACTTAAATCAGGTTCTCGATATTTGTTCAGTGGTGTTGGGACACATAGAATAAGTGCATCAACTTCACTGGCCCTTGAAAAGTCTTCTGTCGCTTCAAAGCCATTTAAAAATGCGTCAGATATTTTTTTTGAGTCGATGTGTTCGATATAACTCTGCTTTTTATTTATCTTCTGAATTTTTTTTGAATCTACATCGAACCCTATTACTTTAAAGCCAACTTGGGAATAACGAAGCACCAGAGGAAGTCCGACGTAGCCAAGTCCAAATACGCCAATCTTTGCCGATTTGGTCTTGAGTTTGTTGATCAGTAGTTCTTTCATTATTCCGAGTTCGCTTCTGCAAGGTGGGAATGATAAATAGATGCGTTCGCGTTCCGTTCTTCTGTGCGGCAGCTATTTGAAATGTGTAGGGTATGTAATTCAATCTGGGGGCTATAGCATTCGTCAAGAATGATTGGCAACTCGAAATGTGCTTCCAAAAATTCGGAGTGCTATTGTCTGGTTCTTGAATTGAAAGGGGCAAGCGCCTATTGCTGCGATCTGACTAAGCTTACTGCGCTCGAATGAGCGGTGTCGAGGCCTGTCTTAATGGCGGAGAGGGTGGGATTCGAACCCACGGTACTATTGCTAGTACAACGGTTTTCGAGACCGCCCCGTTCGACCACTCCGGCACCTCTCCGCATGTGTGGTCTTGGCGTTCGAGGCGGTGTTTAC
>JBLXDD010000011.1:11842-112883 GCA_048264285.1 Thalassospira sp. | reverse complement strand
AAACCCTTAACCAACAAGTCCGTGTCGCTCAATCCGTGAGCGCCGCGCCCCGTCGGTGGAGGCGGGTTATAGGGCCCTCGCCCCACACTGTCAAATACCTTTTTGCAAAAAAATGACAGATAAGGTGCATTTTTATGAATTCCGTCCAAACAGCACCGGGCAGCTTGAGTCACAGACCATCCAAGAGTTGAAAAACACTCGGGAAACTTGCACGACACATCCCGATCAAAGATTAGGCTCTTTGCCTTTTGCAACCGAAAGATGGGCAAAACGACCGTTGCCGCATTCGGTACAAAACCTGTTTGATGTGACATATATGTAAGTGCAACGGAACGGGCACCGAGTACTTACAATAGTGCCCCCGATGCAGATTTGTTTTTATCTGCCTTTTTATTGCCATGGCGCGCTGGCAGATCATCCCAGCCCATCCGGCCAGATGCCGCAGATTTTCCTCAACGGTTCGTAAAGGAAATCGCGCCATTATGGAGTGACGGGTTCCTTGTCTAACCACCGCAATTCGCATTTCACAACACCCGGGCTTTTATGTATAAGGTTCGAGGCAACGTTGCCGGAAAGAGCAACTGCGCGGATAGACTGATTTATTGGCTTTTAGGGGAGTTCTACGGCAATGGCCGGAAGAGACTTGGTTTCTATTGCGAGCGTGATGGTGGTTCTTGGGGGAACGGCCGGATATTTTTTATCCGATTATTATTCCAGCACCTCGAACACGGCCCTGTCCGCCAACGCAGCCGAAAGCCTTGTTCTTGAGGATGACGCCACGGTCACAGAAACGGCCAGCATCCCCGAAGTAGAAACCCGTCACGAAACGGTTGTTCTTGAGCGCGGCTCCAACCTTATGGCGACCCTGACGTCAACCGGGGTTGAGCGCACCACCGCCTATAATGCGATTGAAGCCCTGCGTGATATCTATAACCCGCGCAAACTGCGGGCCGGTCAGGAATTTGATCTTGTTTATGCGGCCGATCCTCAAAAAGATAGTGAGCTGCTTGAGCAATTAAGTTTCCAGCCAGACCCCGAAACCATCGTTTCCGTATCACGCACCGATGACGGATATCAGGCATCGTCAGACAAAATCGAACTGACGCCCGCACGCAATGTTGCATCCGGCACCATCGAGCAAAGCCTGTTTCTTGCGGCAGAACGCAGCGGTGTGCCAATTCCTGTTCTGATGAACCTGATTGAACTTTATTCATACGAAGTGGATTTCCAGCGCGACATCCAGCCAGGCGACAGCTTTGAAGTCATGTATCAGGAACTGGTAAATGATGCAGGCGAACGGGTTCGGTATGGTGATGTGCTTTATGCCAGCATGACGCTGAGCGGTCATGAAGTACGGCTTTATTCCTATACCGACAGCAATGGCGAAACTGATTTCTATAACCAGAAGGGTGAGTCCTATCGCCGTGCATTGATGCGCACGCCGATCAATGGCGCACGGTTGTCATCTGGATATGGCAAGCGCAAGCACCCGATCCTCGGTTATACCAAGATGCACAAGGGTATCGACTTTGCCGCCCCGACCGGAACACCTGTCTTTGCCGCCGGGAATGGTACAATCGCCAAAATCGGCCGCAATGGTGGATATGGCAATTATATTCTGCTGCGCCACAACGATTCATATGACACGGCTTATGCGCATTTGAATGGTTTTGCCAAAGGATTGAAACAAGGGTCGCGCGTCAAACAGGGTGATGTCATTGCCTATGTAGGCACCACAGGCCGATCGACAGGCCCGCATTTGCATTACGAAATCCTGAAAGATCACGTGCAGGTCAACCCGATGAAGGTCAAAATGCCCAGCGGCAAAACCCTGAAGGGCAATGAACTTAAACGGTTCCTGGCAGACGCAAATGGCCTTCGCCAGCAATATGCCGAGCTGTCACTGGAAAACAGACGGATCGCCAGCGCCGATTAATCAAGCCTGATCCGAATAAAGTGATTAATTAAAGTCCGCCAATATGGCGGGCTTTTTTTTTCCTTGAAGCAGCCCTGTCGAGCGTTGCCCCATCATCACTGTATTTCTTTTCTCCGGAACGGGAAAAGCCCCGACGCAACATAGCGCGGGGCTTAGAGCAATTTCCGTTTAGATCGAAAGGCATTGAAGTGGGTTCTGATCGCAGGAGATCAGGCAGCATCACGATCGAATTGCAGCTTGGCCAAACGGCCATAAAGTGGCGAGCTTTCAAGAAGTTCTTGATGCGTCCCCATGGCAACAAGCTTGCCATCATCAATAACCGCGATGCGATCCGCATGAAGAATCGTTGCCAGACGATGAGCAATGACCAGCGTTGTTCGCTCTGCCATGATGGTTTCGAGCGCCTTTTGCACGACCTGTTCGCTTTCGGCGTCCAGTGCACTGGTGGCTTCATCAAGCAGCAAAATCGTCGGATTACGCAAAATCGCACGTGCAATGGCAATGCGCTGACGTTGTCCACCAGATAGGCGCACACCCTTTTCCCCAAGGAATGTTGCAAATCCGTCAGGCAAGCGATCGAGAAATTCACTGGCATGGGCCGCTTCGGCCGCAGCACGGACCTCTTCATCGGTGGCATCGGGGCGACCATAGCGAATATTGTCCCACGCACTTGCTGCAAAAATTACAGGGTCTTGTGCGACCAAGCCGATGCGTTCACGCACATCAACCGGATCGGCCGTGCGAATATCCACCCCGTCAACCCGGATCACACCACTGTCAGGATCATAAAACCGCAAGAGCAACTGGAATACGGTTGTCTTGCCTGCCCCTGACGGACCAACAAGGGCCACTGTTTCCCCCGGCTTGACAGCAAGGCTCAGACCTTCAAGAGCTGAACGATCCGGTCGGGCCGGATAATGGAAGGTGACATTCTCGAAGCTGACATGCCCCTGATGGGGAACGGGCATCGCGACCGGGCTTGAAGGCGCCCTGATTTTCGGTTCAGTAGAAAGAAGTGCGACAAGACGTTCGGCAGCACCGGCGGCACGTTGCAAATCCCCGATGACTTCGCTGATTGCCCCGACAGAGCCCGCAACAACCACAGCATAAAAGACGAATGCCGAGAGTTCTCCGGCCGATATGCTGCCATCCAGGACATCGTGGCCCCCGATCCAGAGGATTGTCCCGACTGCGCCAAACACCATCACAATGACGATGGCCGTCAAAAGCGCACGCGCCGAAATACGCGCAACAGCAGTTCTGAACGCGCCTTCGACATGGGCACTGAAACGGTTGCTTTCAATTTCTTCGTGGGTATAGGCCTGAACGGTGCGCAAGGCATTCAGCGTTTCCTCGGAGAAAGCACTGACATCTGCAACGCGATCCTGCGACTCACGGGACAAACGACGCACCCGCCGACCATAACCGACAATCGGAATCACGACCAACGGCACCACGAGCAAGACCAGCGCTGTCAGTTTGGGGCTGGTAATTGCCAACATTGTCAACCCGCCGACAAACATCAATGCATTGCGCAGCGCAATTGAAACGCTTGAACCGATCACGGATTGAAGAAGTGTGGTATCGGTTGTCAATCGCGAGAGGACTTCGCCGGTTCTGGTCACCTCGAAAAAGGCGGAATCCAGCCGGATGATGTGGCGATAAACAGCGGAGCGAATATCAGCAACAACGCGTTCCCCGATCCACGACACCAGGAAGAAACGCATATAGCTGGCCCCAGCCAGCAAGAGCGTTACGGCAAACAGAACAAACAATGCCCGGTCAAGCAGCGCACCGTCACCTTCGGCAAATCCCTCGTCAACCAGCATCCGAAGACCGTTACCAAGCGCAAGAACGGTTCCCGATGCGATTACCAGCGCAATCAGCGCGCCGACCAATTGCCAGCGGTATCTGGTTACGAATGGAACAATAGCACGGAGCGAAGAGAGATTCCGGCTGGTTTCACGATCGATGAGTTTTGCAGATGTAATAGGTGTACGCGCCAAGGCACTTTATCCCGTATGCAATAGGAACCGCAGGCTTGATCCACTATCAGCCAAGATCAAGCTTGTTTCCGGTTTTGACGGCGAGGTCCGTCGAAAGCTGATCATTTAGCGTGGTTGACCCGCGGGTCGACGTCCATGTTTCGTTATCTTCATCAAAATCGTAATGGCTTGCCCCACTGACTGGCGAAGAAAGCCATATCTGACGGTTCGGTCCATGTTTATTGATGATGAACTGCTCACCCGAATCGAGTTCGATGGTCAAAATTCCGGCCTGCAGATCGACTTCAAGGTCGTCACCCAGTGTTTCATCAATAACATCAGACAGCGTTTCAATGGTCTCGTCTGCAATCTGATGGAAGCGGGTTTCCTCAAGGGCCACAGTCTTGTACTCCGTCTGTCATCGGGGCTCCTGGCCCCGGGCAAGGCGACAATAAATTGTTGGCGCACCATACTATATAAAGAGGCCTGTGCAAGTATGCATAAGCACGGGAACGAGAAAAGCTTGAAACATCGACCAAGCGCTGTTAAACGACCGCCAGATCGCTACTGCACTCCCCTCATTTGGCGTTAATCGGATAATTACCGGTTACAGGGGTTGCGCGAGCCGATTTTTTACACTATACACCGCGCTTCAAATTCCGGAGTGATTAGGCGATGAAAAAAGATATCCATCCCGATTACCATGAAATCACCGTTCAGATGACTGACGGCACCACCTTCACCACTCAGTCAACTTGGGGTAACCCGGGTGATGTGTTGAAGCTTGACATCGATCCGAAAAGCCACCCGGCTTGGACCGGTGTTCACCGTCTTCTGGACAGCGGCGGGCAGCTTGCGAAATTCAAAAAGCGCTTCGCTGGTTTCAATATCGGCAACTAAGCAAAGAACACGCTTCTGTGTTTTATGGGATCAGCGCCCGTCGCATCTTCTTGATGCCGCGGGCGTTTTTCTTTTTACCACAACTATCCTGACAGATAGGAACGCTAAAAAGCCATAGATAAAACAACCATTGGATGCTAATGAGCATATATGTTGGTGAATTAGGCACTTTTTTGCCATAATCCTCTTCGTTAGAGTAAGGCAGCATGGCTTTCGCTGCTCATCCTGCTTGCTAGCATTGTCAGGCTTTCCAATGATCAAGGTGTCAGACCGAAAACAGGTAAGCTACGAGGTCTATGTCAAAGACCGATCCGGCCGCTGGCAGATCCACGGCCACTATAGCAGTGCACAAAAAAAGCAAGCCGAAGAAGAAGCCAAGCAACTTGAACGCGCAAACCACGTATCTGGCGTAAAGGTTATCCGCGAGGTTTACAGCCACGGAACAAACAGCTCTGAAGAATATGTCCTGTATCAGACGCGCGATCAGGGCAATCTGGAAAACAGCAATCCACAGGCAAAACCCAAACGCCCCGCCAGCCCAAGCCAACACCCCCCAAAGCCTGCTGCGGCATCGCCCCCCGGTCCGACCACAACGAAGGCTGCCTCGCCCGATCGCAAACAAAAGCAGCCAAAACCGTCCATAGCTGTAAAGCCGGGCAATGAGCGTGCGTCCGGATCACTTGTCGAAAGCCAGAGCCTTGTCAGTCTTGCCCTTAAGGTTATCGTCGCATGTTGCCTGGCGATTGCAATCGGGTTGGCATGCATGTTTCTTGCCGCCAGAGGGTTGGAATTCCTTCCGAGCATGGGCATTGCGATCAGTCAGGGTTTCTACGATAAAGCCAATTTTCTATCGTTTGTGATCGGGTTTCTACTAAGCGCAGTGCCGATGTTGATGGCATTGACCCAAAAGTTCAAAGGGCGTGCGCGCAAATCTTTACTGTCTTATCCGCACCAGACAGCATCCAGCCGACATCGGCCGGGTCATCCAAAGACAAAACCGCGAACCATCACCCCCGACACAGCACAGCGAAAAACCGCAGCCGAGATGGCCGCAGAAGTGGCGCGTGAAGAGAATGGTTCAGAGACTGAAAACGAAACCGAAAATACTGACCCCTCTCAGCGGGAGCCAGAGGCTTCTGCCGAAGATCCGGGCGAAACTTCCTCTGACGGGGATCTGCCGGAAAAACCGTTGAGCGAGACACAAGAAATACGCGCAACCCGTGCCCAAATGCGCGATTTCATCACCGGCTCCATCCAGGCTATTCAACGTACTGTTCCCTCACTTGATGCCTACCATAAATTTGGCGTAAACCTTTATGTTGCAGGCGCTTGTGATGCATGTAGTGAAAAACATGCCCTGGACCAGAAGGACGGTCGAACCATCCTGCGCGATTGCATTTCTGCACTGGGCGCAAACAAAAACATGGCCGATACATTCTGCAAGAATGTTGACGCCTATATCCTGGAGCCAAAATACAAGGACATGTATGGCGCAGGCCGGGAATCGATGAGTGCCTATATCGAGAACGAAAAGAGCCTCAGCTCCTCGGTTTCAAAAGCGATATCAGGCTGGAACGAAAAACCCGCCGCAGGTTTACAAGGAGCGTCAAAAGGGAAACTGCACGCCCTGATGTTTACCGATATCGTCAATTCCACCGCCAAGACACAAGAACTTGGTGATCATGGCGCGCAACAAATGGTGCATATCCATAACCAGATTGTACGTACGGCCCTGATCAACAATTATGGCAAGGAAGTCAAACATATGGGGGACGGTATCATGGCTGTCTTCCCGTCCTCGGCCAGTTCGGTAGAGGCTGCAATAGAAATCCAGAAGAACATGGCATCCCACAATGCCACTCAGGACCTTAAATTCCAGATCCGCATCGGCATCAATGCCGGTGAAGCCATTACCGAAGAAAACGATTTATTCGGTAGCGTTGTACAACTTGCCGCACGCGTTTGCGCACAGGCCAGCGGGGATGAAACCCTGGTGTCAGAGAATGTCAAAAATACCTATACCGGCAAGCGCGCAAATTTTGTCTCGCAAGGACATCGGCAAATGAAAGGCTTTAAAGAGCCATTGGAAGTTTTTCAGGTTCAGGCCCGCACCTGATCAACAAGACGCCCTGTTGCCGTCATCTTACAATGTTGCCCGAATTCAGCCCCGCCTTTGATAGGCTGGAAGGTTCGTGGGTTAACCAAATCACGCACCATTGCAGCGGGCAGCCACCTGAAGTTCCATACGAGCTGTGCGCATATAAAGCGCATGAACGCGCGCCATCAGGTCAAGAAGACCGGGTGAGAGAAAGCTGTATTCTTCGTGCTGATTAACCGTACATAACCGAAGATCAACCATTAGATCGTTGATATCGACCGCTTCATCCCAAGGAATTTCGCCTTCTTCAACGGCACGCACAGCAAGCAGCCACGCCATAGCCCTGATCAGGCGCGTGGTCATACGCATCTCCTCGATGCATTTTGCAACGGCTTCCCGGTTGCCCCGCTTTTTGTTTTGGCTCCGCTGTGCAGTGAGGTAGTTGCGTGCCTCTACCAGCAGGGTGAAAGCTTCGTCATAGGTACGCGAAAAGTGAACAACCGAGAAATTACCATGATACGACGCCGCATCGGGTGTCGATGGATGCTCGTTAGTCATTCAGAATATATTGGGAACACGCAACACGGCTTCAAGACGGAGAAGCCAAATTAGAAAGACCGCCCACTTTCGGGGCGGTCTCACCTCAACCTGCTAAACTTGCCGGACTTTTATGTTTTTGATTTTTATTGTGAACGAACTTTAGCCAGCGCTTTACAAGCGGTCAAGGCTATTCATGGCACAAATGTGACAATACGTATTAACCCGTATCATTTTACCGATTTACCAAGGCTCCACCCCGGAGTTACCCCGAAAGCAGCCTCAACAGATATTTGAAAAACAACAATAAATAAAAAGAACCGCCCCGGAAAGGGCGGCTCAGTTTAACAGGGAGGCATCGAAACATCACGTTCGACAAGGGGGTCATCAGATGACCCTCTGTTACACATATAGGCCTGTAGGTTTAATTTTCAATTAACCGAGGGTTTAAAATGGCAAACCCATGTGGATAATATTCGAACTCTGCCTTTCATTGTGAACATGTCAGTTCCTGAATAATGCTTCGGCACCTGCCACGGCACCTTTTCGATGATCGAGCGCCTGATCGACATGTTCGATTTCCGCCTTAAGCGCGGCACGATATTCTTTCAGGCTATCGACCGACATCCCTTCAAGGTTACGCGGCAGGCCAAACTCACCACCTTTGAAAGGGGCTTTATCTTCTTCGTCCAAGATTAACCTCCATTTTCCTTCGCTTCGGAGTTTTGCCCATGGAAACACGGTTAGACCCAAGCACCAGGAAGCGCTAGGGTCAGGACCTACTGATTTCCAAATAGGTATTAAACACAGTCTTCGCCAACGAGGTCCCTATGTCCACTCCAGAAATTCCAGATCTCATGAAAGCCATCCAGATCGTCAAAGAGGCAGAGCAGCCCCCTGCCCTGATCATGGGCGATGTTGCCATGCCAGCATATGGTCCTGATGACGTTCTGGTTCAGGTTGCGGCAAGCGGGGTAAACCGCCCCGATTTAATGCAGGTTGCGGGCATGTATCCGCCCCCGCCGGGTGCATCGGACATTCCGGGTCTTGAGCTTGCAGGAACAATCGTCGCCGTCGGAGCAAATGTTACGGACTGGCAGCGCGGTGACCAGGTTTGTGCCCTGGTAACCGGCGGGGGATATGCCCAATACGCTGCTGTTCCCGCGGCACAATGCCTTCCGGTTCCCAAGGGAATGTCCATGACCGAGGCGGCCGGGGTGCCAGAGACATTCTTTACGGTCTGGCATAACGTGTTTGACAAGGCGCACCTGAACGCTGGTGAAACCCTGCTAGTTCATGGTGGCACATCAGGGATTGGCACCACCGCTATTCAACTTGGCAAAGCGTTTGGTGCAAAAGTCATTGCAACAGCAGGTACAGACGAGAAATGCCAAGCGTGCCGCGACCTTGGCGCTGATGTCGCCATCAATTACAAAACCAGCGACTTTGTCGAAGAGGTCAAGGCCGCGACAAATGGCAAAGGTGCGAATGTCATTCTTGATATGGTTGCAGGTGATTATGTCAGCCGAAATTTTAAAGCAGCTGCCTTTGATGCACGCATTTTGATCATCGCCTTCCTGCGTGGTCCCAAAGCCGAAACAAACTTTACCCCCCTTTTGTTAAAGCGCCTGACATTGATGGGATCAACCCTGCGTGCACAGCCCGTTGCCAACAAGGGGGCGATTGCCAGCGCACTGCGCAAAAATGTCTGGCCGCTGTTTGAGTCCGGTAAAATCGCCCCGGTAATTTATAAAACCGTCCCGCTGGAACAGGCTGCAGACGCACACGACATATTGAAGGGTGGCGCGCACATCGGAAAAGTGATACTGGAAGTCGGCTGATCGCGCTTGGACGAAGGTCTGATATCTTTTATCTGACCGATCCAAGGCAACATTGCTATGCTTGCGGCTCGAAAAGAAATATTCTTTTCAGAACGCCGCAACAGTTTGTTGCAATTACCCGCACATTGATCGAAAAGAACGCAATGGCGGGTCCGACGATGCGCAGCAACCCTCGTGGTTGACCTTGCAGCGTTGCCGGACCACCAAATGAGATTATATTCTGGGGCATACATTCCCGCGCTTTTTGGGCCTTACACCCATTGCCGGTCTCCAGAGAGAAAGAAGGAAACAGGAGGAATTATGGCACAGCCCCTCATGCCCAAGGCAACCGCTGTATGGCTTATCGACAATACCGGCTTGTCGTTCAGGCAGATCGCAGCTTTTACTGAACTGCACGAGCTTGAAATTCAGGCCATCGCCGACGGTGATGTTGGCCAAGGTATTGTCGGCCTCGACCCGGTTGCCAATGGTCAGCTTACCCAGGAAGAAATCCAGCGCTGCGAAAAAGACCCGCGCGCGTTTCTTAAAATGGCGAAAACGGATCTGCCGCGCCCGCGTGCACAAGCAAAGGGCGCGCGCTATACCCCCGTTTCGAAACGTCAGGACCGCCCGAATGCAATTGCCTGGCTTCTTAAACACCATCCGGAACTTTCCGATGCCCAGGTGTGCAAGCTGATTGGCACCACCAAGGACACGATCGGCAAGATCCGTGACCGCACACACTGGAACTCGGCCAATCTTGCGCCGCGTAACCCGGTAACCATGGGTCTTTGCACCGAGCTCGACCTTGAAAAACAAGTCGTGATTGCGCGTTCGAAGAACCCGGAAAAGATCGCCAAGGATGTCGAGCCAGATCCGCTACCCGAAGAACTGCAGATCAATCCAGAACCGGATTATCCGGGCAAGAAAAGCGACACCAAAAAAGAAGAGCCGAAAACTTCCGACTATATGGAAGCAGCCGAAAACCTCTTCAAATCCTGATCAGATTAAAGGGGCCGCCCACCGGGCGGCCTTTTTATTTGTGAACACTACCCTTTACACGCTAGATTTGCGCTACGGGATTACCGAAAGGGTACGGTGTCCTGCCATGGGTTATGTTTTAAAAAGGATTCCTTTTGCGCGCTGGTCCTTGCAAATCATTCCGGGCACGCAGAGACAAAATAGTCATGACCAGGCAGATTTAACACAACACGCTCTAATCTGTAATACAACCGACACGAATGCTGCATACCATTCGCGAGATTTTCAAATGAACAACACCGAAGAACGTTTCCATGCAAAAACGTCCAACTGAACGTCAGGCAGGCATTGTCGAACTCGTCCGTGCAGATGGTTTTCGTACGATCGAACAACTTGCTGAACGCTTTGATGTAACTCCGCAAACCATCCGGCGCGACGTCAATTCACTTTGTGACGAAGGTTTACTGCGTCGCCGTCATGGCGGTGTTGAACCAGCACTTGAACATGAAAATATCGCCTATCGCGCACGCAAGGTTCTTAACGTTAATGACAAACGCAAGATCGCGACCCTTGTCGCGCGCGAGATCCCGCATGGCGCATCGCTGTTCTTTTCGATCGGAACCACGCCGGAACTTGTTGCCAACGCATTGTTACAACATCGCGAACTGCGAATTTTCACCAACAACCTGAATGTTGCCTATGTCGCAGCCACCAATGACAGCTTTGAAGTCACCCTGATTGGCGGACGTTTGCGCAACCGTGACCGCGATGTTCTTGGCCCCGAGGTCGAGGCATTCTTTAACAGCTACAAGGTTGATTACGGCATCTTCGGTGTTGGCGGCATTGATGCCGATGGAAGCCTGCTTGATTTCGACGAGCAGGAAGTCCGCGCCCGCTCTGCCATCCTTAAGAATGCGCGCAAGTCCTATCTGGTGGCTGATCACACGAAGTTTGGCCGTAATGCGGTCGTTCGGGGTGGCTCCATCGGCGATGTCAGCGCATTCTTTACCGATTGTCCGCCACCTGATCATATCGAACAGCTTATCGGAAAATCCGGTGTGACCTTGCACGTTCCCGAACCGGGCGCCGATTTCCCGACCTTTGTCCTTCCTGACGATCAGGACTGATCCCTGCGTTTGCACCTGTTCTTACAGGCGTCATTGGAACCAAAAAAACACCCGCCTTTGAAACAAAAGCGGGTGCAAGGTAGCTCCGACAATACGGGAGCGGGTGTGTGCATCTAAGACAACTGATGATCTATTTTGCGTAACCGATTTCCTTGAGTACTTCGGCAATTTCCGGAAGGATCGCCGGATCATCAATCGTTGCCGGTGTGTTGTAGCTTTCGCCATCAGCAATTGATCGCATGGTTTTACGCAGAATTTTACCCGACCGGGTTTTTGGCAGACGTTCAACCACGGTCGCCTGCTTGAACGCTGCGACCGGACCGATTTGATCACGCACCATCGCAACAATTTCGGCCAAAACAGCATCATGCGGGCGGGCAACCCCGGATTTCAGAACAATAAAGCCAAGCGGCAATTGTCCCTTAAGGTCATCATGAACACCAATGACAGCGCATTCGGCCACATCCGGGTGGGCCGAAAGCACTTCTTCCATCGCACCGGTCGACAGACGATGACCTGCAACATTGATGATGTCATCGGTTCGCGACATCACATAGATATAGCCATCTTCGTCAATGAAACCGGCATCTCCGGTGGCATAGTAACCCGGGAATTCTTCAAGATATGATGACTTGAAGCGTTCGTCATTCTGCCAAAGGGTCGACAAAGTCCCCGGCGGCAAGGGCAGCTTGGCTGCCAGTGCACCGATCTGACCGCGCTCAAGCGGTTTGCCTGCCTCGTCGAGAACAGCAACGTCCCAGCCGCATGCTGCAACAGTCGGTGAACCATATTTGATCGGCAGCAATTCAATTCCACGCGGGTTGGCACAGATCGACCAACCGGTTTCAGTTTGCCACCAATGATCAATCACCGGCACACCAAGACTGCTTTCTGCCCATTGCAGCGTATCGGGATCAGAACGTTCACCGGCCAGATACAGCGCTTCGAGACTGCTTAGATCATAATTGGCCATGTGGGCTGCTTTGGGGTCGTCGCGTTTGATCGCACGGAACGCGGTCGGGGCCGTAAACAGCACTTTGACCTTATGTTGGGAAATGACCCGCCAGAAGGCGCCCGCATCAGGTGTTCCGACAGGTTTGCCTTCATACATCACCGTCGTACAACCTGCCAAAAGCGGTGCATAAACGATATAGGAATGCCCGACAACCCAGCCAACATCGGACGCCGCCCAGTAAACGTCGCCGGCATCAACCCCATAGATGTTTTTCATCGACCACTGAAGCGCCACCATATGCCCGCCATTGTCGCGAACAACCCCTTTGGGTTGCCCGGTCGTCCCGGACGTATAAAGCACGTAAAGTGGGTCGGTCGCCTCAACTGGCACACAGTCGGACGGCGCGGCCTTGGCACATTCGACTTCCCAATCGTGATCGCGTCCCTCGATCAGCAACGCCTCGCTTTGCGGACGCTGGAACAAAATGACGTTATCGGGTTTGTGTTTTGCCATCGCGATGGCTTTATCCAGCAGCGGCTTGTATTCGATCACACGTGATCCTTCGATGCCGCAACTGGCTGTCAGGATCAGCTTGGGCTTGGCATCATTGATACGGGTTGCCAGTTCGTTGGATGCAAAACCGCCAAACACGACCGAATGGATCGCACCGATCCGGGCACAGGCCAGCATCGCCATCGCCGCCTGCGGGATCATCGGCATATAGATAATCACGCGATCGCCCTTGGTCACACCACGGGCATGCAATGCGCCCGCAAGCCTTGCAACATCATCGCGCAGATGTGCGTAGGTTATTGTCTGAACCGTATCGGTAACCGGGCTGTCATAGATCAGGGCAGGTTGATCCCCGCGGCCTTCCTCTATATGGCGATCAAGCGCGTTATAGCATGTATTGACCTTGCCGCCGGCAAACCAGCGGTAAAATGGCGGGTTGCTTTCATCCAGAACACGATCCCATTTCTTGTACCAGGAAATGTTTTCCGCAGCTTCTGCCCAGAAGCCTTCCCTGTCGGTGATCGAACGTTCGTAGATTTCCTGATAGCGACCGGTCATTGGTGAAATTCCCTCCCGCGACGTTGGTTCAAGCGACCAATAAGGACGCATCCGTAGCGTTATAATTGTAAATCGGCATCATAATACCGATTTATTCCGCAAACGCCCCTTAGACATTGGTCGAGGCCAGAAACAGCCTTGGTTTTCGCAGATTACAATCAGTCAAAATTTCAGACTGATCTTTGCAGAGACACCTGACGTATCTGTTGGCAGCAGAGCAGCAGAATTGGGAATGAGGAAGGTCGCCGAAGTTTTGCGTTTTAGACACAAAGTTGCCGCCTCATGCGTGGGCGATGATATGAGGCGGCAAAAAGCAAGAGTTAGGAAATCTGTAAGGTCGTCAAACCGTTCGCATGGGGGTTCGCATGTTCTTGCTCACGCGATTGACCATGCAAAACGGCTAATGGGTTATTCGGTTGATCTCGTCCTTGATTTCAAGCTTGCGACGTTTAATGTCTGCGACAAGGGATTCATCGGGCGCCGGGCGGCGCGTCTCGAGGTGGAGTTCCTGCTCAAGTGCAGCATGTTTGGCAGTAAGAGCTTCGATGTGGCTTTGAACGCTCATTCGCCTACTCCTTATTTCTGACATTGCCCACAAGAAGATGGTAGTAATTTCGTA
Organism: Thalassospira sp.; assembly: GCA_048264285.1. Lineage (GTDB taxonomy): Bacteria > Pseudomonadota > Alphaproteobacteria > Rhodospirillales > Thalassospiraceae > Thalassospira. The sequence continues at coordinate 98,854 of JBLXDD010000011.1, read as the reverse complement.
ACATGATTTCCAGTGTTTCGATCAAGGCTCGTGAACTGGAACACAGTCTGACAAGGGATGGCATGACGCAAAAAGATCGACTTATCATTGGCATAACCGGTGCTTCCGGGGTTATTTACGGCATACGTTTTTTGCAGTTGCTAAATAACAGCCCGATCGAAACTCATTTGGTGCTTTCCAAAGCAGCCGAACGCACAATTGCCTATGAAACCGATTTCAAAATCCGTGAAATCAAGGAGATGGCAGATATTGTCCATGACAATGCCGACATCGGGGCCCCGATTGCATCGGGATCGTTCCGTGCACGCGGTATGGTCATTGCCCCCTGCTCGATGAAGTCCCTGGCCGAGGTGGCAAGCGGAGTCGCAGATAATTTGATCGCACGTGCTGCCGATGTGATGCTTAAGGAACGCCGCCGTCTGGTTCTGATGGCACGTGAAACACCCTTGCATGCCGGACATATCCGCAACATGGCAATGGCGACAGAAAACGGCGCCATCATCGCCCCGCCGGTTCCGGCCTTCTATGCCCGACCACAATCGCTTGATGAAATGGTGACACAAAGTTGCGCGCGCGTGCTGGATCTCTTTGATATCGACCTGCCTGAAACCGCGCGCTGGGGCGATACAGAGGCCGCCAATTCAATCCCCGTCACCGGCCAACCGAAACGCCGGAACTAGGGTCCAGACTCATTCAAATGGTCGATCCCCATCAGGCGGATCAGGTCCGCGAGGGCTTTGTCACAAGCAGGTTGGTCCAATGCAAACCGGTTGGGTGATAAATATGCCCGTGCTGGCGCCAACGGGTCATCACATGGCACCGGCTTCACAGCATCACACAAAAGATGCTGTTCGATCCGTTCGGCCTGCAATTCGTCTGCTTTGACCTTCTGACGGAGATCCTGCGCCGTTTCGCGCAGTTCCCCTTTAAGGTGGCGGCGCACACGACGCAAAGGTTTGATCACGTTTTCACGCCAATCCCTGACTGCAGTTTCAAGCGCATTGATGCTGTGTGGTGCCATCCCCTTTTGGCCAAGAAAGAACATAAACAGCAGCATATTCACATCAAGGCCACAACGATCCTGCAATTCAAGACACTGCTTTGCCACACCTTCGCGACCATACATCGCAACTGTAAACGCCCAGACTTCTTGTCTATCCATCCCAACCTGCTTGTTCTTTTTTGATATCAGACCGTTTTGGCCGTTCGGGCAATCTTCGGCGGATGACCAAGATAGGCACCAAGCCCCTTGGCCGTGGATACCATCGTACCGGCGGTATCAACCAGCCGTGGCCCGACAATGACATCTTCCATGGCGACATCAATCACCTTGCGTTGTGCCCATGCGCATACCCGGTCAAATTTCTGTTGTGCGACCAGATCCACCGCATGCACCCCGAATGCCGATGCAATCACGCGGTCGCGCGGTGACGGTGTTCCACCACGCTGCACATGGCCGAGCACAGTCACACGGGTTTCCCAGCCGGTCCGCGCCCCCAATTCATCCGCAAGCCAATGCCCGATACCGCCATAGCGGACTTTTTGACCATCATTGCCTTGGGTAACGGCCGACCCGTCATCGCGTTTTACCGCCTCGGCAACGATCACCAGCGCATGGTTACGGCCGCTTTTGCGGATATTCAGGCAATGCTGGCTTAGCTCATCAAGATCATAATCCATTTCCGGGATCAGGATGACATCCGCGCCCCCCGCGACACCGGCAAAAAGCGCAATATGCCCGGCATCACGGCCCATGACCTCAAGAATCATGATCCGGTCATGGGACGCTGCTGTTGGCTGCAAACGATCCAGCGCATCCGTTGCGACATTCACCGCCGTGGTAAAACCGATGGAATATTCTGTCTGGGCCAGATCATTGTCGACCGTCTTGGGAATACCGACCAGATTGATGCCCCCCATCTTGGCCAGACGGTGCAGGATGGCCATACTGCCATCGCCGCCAATGCCGATCAGGGCATCAAGGCCAAGCTTGTGATAGCCTTCGATAACTTCGCTGGACCGGTCGGCAAAGCTGCCATCTGGCATCGGGTAATTGAACGGATCCCCCTTGTTCACCGTCCCAAGGATCGTGCCGCCAAGACGCAATAACCCGTCATTATTGACCTGATCATTAAGTTCAACCGCCTGGGGCGGGTCCTGCATCAGACCATGTGTCCCCTGACGAATGCCAACAACGTCCCAACCGTAACCAAGAACAGCGCGGCGCACGACCGCAAGAATAACTGCATTAAGGCCGGCACAATCTCCGCCGCTGGTTAAAACTCCGATCCGCATCTGCTTCCTTCCCAATTACGCGATATTGTTTTACAGGGTGGTACAAATCATATGGGTTGCCAATATGATATCTGGTATTATCAACAACCGCTCGCATTGGTTTTTAAGCTGGATCAAAAATGGACGAAATCAATCAGATCGAGATTGAAAAGAAACTTCTTTCGCTGCGTGAAGAACACCGCGATCTGGACGTCGCAATCGAACAGATGGTTCAGTCCCCGCATCATGATCAACTGCGTTTGGGCCGCATGAAAAAGCGCAAACTGATTCTCAAGGATGAAATTCTCTATATCGAGTCGCAGTTGGTGCCCGATATCATTGCCTGATATCAGGGTTTGGCCACGCCATGCGGGATCGATATTTTTCGTTTTGGGTTCAAATGCCTTGGGGAATTCGGCCAAGCTGGGCCAGATACATTTCCTTGCGTGCGCGCAAAGAGGCATCCGCCGCATTCAGGGCAGATGTGGCAGTATCCCCGTTTTTCAGTCGATATAGCCCGAATATCGGTACAACCGGTATCGGTCGCCCCTGATGGATATGGGGATGTAGCTCAAGCCAGTTGGTGATGGCATCGACGCGTTGCCAGATATCTTCTTCGTCAACGTTATACATCAGGGCTGCGAAGTCATTGCATCCGAGGTACCCCAGATGATGCGGCGGCATAATGAAATCCGCCATGATCCGACGAACATATGTAAATAACCCTTCCTTGCAGCCCTGTTCACAGCGCTGCAAAATCTCGTCGATATTGGCCAACTCGCACATCAACAATATGCGACGGGTTCGATCCCTGCCGACCAGCGGCATTTCGTTTTCAAGGATTTGCAGGAATGCCGGCCGACTGGTGGCCCCGGTAAACGGGTCGCGGCCTTCGTTTCGGGCCATGTGGGCCTGAAGTTTTCGCAAGTCATTCAGATTTTCGGTCAGACCGTTTATGCGTATCATCAACCGCCCGATTGCCTGTTCGACCGCTGGCGTCACCTGATTGTCGGGAATGCCAAGAACATTTGCAATATCGGGGGTGTGATAAGGCGCATCATCCGCGGCATCAGGGATATCATCGGTATCAATATCGACCTGATGATCCTGAGCAGGCGCACGACGACGACCAGCATCCTTGCCATAGGCAAGGGACGCATAAGGGCTTGACGAATATCGTCCATCGCCGCCGCCCATCGATGGCGTTATTGATCCGGGCCGTGTGACTTTCATGTCTGACCTTCCCGCGCTACCTGCACAGTTATATAAGATAATTATGAATAATACCTCAAACCCCCAGCTATTTATATCGATTTTATATCCATATGAAGTATAGCCTTCCAATACATTAGAATAGCTATAGAAAATCGGTTTCAGCGCAGGTCAAAGCCCGAAAGGACCGTTTATCGTAATCCGTCAAGCAGGCTTGCATGATAGGGTTTGCTGCATATAATGCGGGCCTTCATGAAACCGCCCGAAAACGGAGCCGCCAATATGAGCGATCAAACCCCGGTCATCGGCATTATCATGGGAAGCCAGTCCGACTGGGAAACCATGAAAAACGCAGCAGATGTCCTTGATGCGCTGAACGTCGCGTACGAGACCAAAATTGTCTCCGCCCATCGCACACCTGATCGCCTGTATGATTATGCCAAAACGGCAAAGTCCCGTGGCCTTAAGGTCATTATTGCCGGTGCCGGCGGAGCGGCACATCTTCCGGGCATGGCCGCTGCCATGACCCCGCTTCCGGTTCTGGGGGTTCCGGTTCAAAGCCGCACGCTCAAAGGGCTTGATAGTTTGCTTTCCATCGTTCAGATGCCCGGCGGGGTTCCTGTCGGCACCCTTGCCATCGGTTCTGCGGGCGCCAAGAATGCCGGTTTGATGGCAGCCGAAATCATGGCCTTGATGGATGAAGGCTTGGCCGCACGTCTGGATGACTGGCGCGCAGCCCAGAGCGCATCGGTCGCAGACGAACCGGTCGACCCGGCACCGTGATTGGAAAAAGGCGCGCCCGACGGGCGCGTTTTTATTTATCAACGACATTATTTGGACGGTTGCCGCACTGGGCAACATCTTTCCGGCGGAAAGAGTTTTGATCGAGGATTACATGACGCAGGATTTCGACACGCGCATCATCGCCCCGGGCAGCACCATCGGCATTATGGGCAATGGTCAGCTTGGCCGTATGGCTGCCTTCTGTGCTGCGGAACTGGGCTATAAGGTCCATGTCTTTGGCCCCGGTGCAGACAGCCCGACCGAACAGGTCTGCGCCAAGGCAACCGTTGCCGATTACAACGACCTTGATGCACTTCGCGCCTTTGCAAAGGATGTCGATGTTGTAACGTTCGAGTTTGAAAACGTCCCCCATGACAGTGTCAAACTTCTGGCCGATCTTGTCCCTGTCCGTCCGGGTTGGAAATGCCTGCATATTTCCCAAAACCGCCTGCGCGAGAAAACCTTCTGCAATGACCACGGCATCGGCACAGCCCCGTTCGAGACCGTCCGATCCCTTGCCGATCTTGAAACCGCCGTTGCCAAGCTTGGCCGCCCGTCGGTTCTGAAAACCACCGAACTTGGCTATGACGGCAAAGGCCAGGTCAAGATTGCCGAAGATACCGATCTTGCCGATGCCTGGGCAGATATGAATGGTGCAGAAGCTATCCTTGAAGGGTTCATTTCGTTCGAACGCGAAATTTCAGTGATTGTCGCCCGCGGGGTTAAAGGCGACACCGCCTGTTTCTGTCCGGTTGAAAACGTGCATACCAACCACATCCTTGATGTCACGGTTGCCCCGGCTGAAATCGCAGATGATCTTTCAAAAAAAGCCGAAGACATCGCAATCAAGCTGGTCAGTGCGATGGAATTTGTCGGACTTCTGGCCGTGGAAATGTTTGTCACCACCGATGGCGACATTCTGGTCAATGAAGTCGCCCCGCGCCCGCATAATTCCGGCCACTGGACGATTGATGCCTGTGTCACCAGTCAGTTCGAACAGTTCATTCGCGCGGTTTGCGGATTACCGCTGGGCGATCCGGTACATCATTCCAAGGCGCGCATGAAGAACCTTTTGGGTGACGACATCAATGACTGGCAGGCAATTTTGACCGAGCCAAATGCCAAACTGCATCTTTATGGCAAGGCCGAAGCAAAGCCCGGCCGCAAGATGGGCCATGTGACCTGGGTTCTGCCGAAATAAGGCATCCCCGACGGCCAAGCAAAACAAGAAATTGCCCCGGATACCAGGCGTGTGCGGGGCTTTTTCGTATGTGATTCATAACGTTACACAAAACATTACCCGACTGGCATTTTATGCCCAGTCGATTGGCATCCGGTTTGCTGTTGGTAAGGCAGGAAACTCTTTACGGATGACATGTGATGAAAAAACTTCTGATCATTCTTTCACTGACCCTTGGCCTCATGGCCACGGAAAGCCGCATCAATCACGCCATGGCTGCACCGGGTGCAGCAGGCTTCCCCGATGTCATCGAAGGCGACAAGCTTCGCTTTGGCAGTATGATTGTTGAACTGTTTGGTATTCGCGCGCCCAAACCCGGCATGATCTGCCGGGCCGGATCGGTTGAATTCCAATGCGGTGCGGCGGCGAAACAGGCCCTTGATCGCATCATTGAAAACTATGCCATCAAATGTCAGCAAGTCTCCAACACCCAGCTTTTTCCGATGCTGACCGAATGCCAGATGGGTCAAAATGATCTGAACCGCCTGATCCTGCGGGCCGGATGGGCGATGGTTGATATGGCCAGTTGCGACAGCCATCCGAGCTGTGCGACCTATCTGCGCGATCAGCAATTCGCCAAGGACAACAAAAAAGGCATCTGGATGGGCAACCCGCCGTCCGAACTGGTCGCCCTTGCCGCAAAGCCAAGTGCGCGCGACCTTCAGGATGCAGATGATGCCGAAACGCTGAAAAACAAGGGCGTCGGCCAACCCCATTTGTTTGACAGTCCGATCAATATTGATCTGGCAGCCGAAATGAAAGCCGCGAATGCCCCGGATCAAACCCTATTGAGTTTCCTGACCGATCCATTCTGATCAAGCCGAACTCTGTAAAGGTTTCCTGCCAGAAAAAACGCCACCGCACATTGTGCCGGTGGCGTTTTTGTTGTCATCAGGTTATGGCACGCATCAGCCACCGAACTGGCGGCGCATCCGCCCCGGCGTCGGCACACAACGCGCAATCTTAGCCCCGATCTTGAAGGGGGCGGTTGCGACCTTTCCGGCCTTGCCAAGCTTGGCGGTGATTTTCGGGATTTGCATCACATTACCGATCCGGCGATGCAGGAAAGCCCAGCTTTCAGCATGGCCATCGGATGTGTCGTCCAGCCAATAGGCAAGGGTCGATCCATAAACACCTGCCAGCAACATGCGTTTGGTGTACCAGTTATGGTCGGTCGATGTATCGCCAGCAGCGACCCACATCTTATCGACCGTGCCATGGGTAAGTTTAAGGCCAAGGGCTGCATTTTGCGGCAGGCTCATGAATGCCAAGGCGGCACGCACGGTATCTTTCTGATCCTCGACCAGCTCAAGACGGGTCTTGACCGCCGTTGCAATGCGATCGCGAATTTTCATGTCTTCAAGCCCCTTGGCATCAAGGGCGTCGACCATTTTGCGATCGATCAGTTCGACATAGGTGGTGATGGCCTGACGAATGCCGTTCGGAAGCAGTCGATCAACCTCACCCGGTGCAAGATCAAGGTCCTCTGCACCGGCAAGAAGCGCCTGCTTGGTCCAACCATCAAACGGCACATGCTCAAGGGCGGCCTCGACCAGTGCTTCGCGCTGGGCTTGCAGCCGGGTCATGCTTTCAGTGACAGACATTCAGGCCTCCTCGTCATCTGATTTTGCGGCGGTTGTCCTAAAGGTAGTCTCGGGCGGATATTCGCGCAATTCCTCATTGAAACCGAGCAACGACATATCTTCCATACGTTCGGGATACATCACTCCGATCAAATGATCATATTCGTGCTGGACAACGCGCGCGTGAAAACCACCTGCAATACGTTCGACACTCTCGCCCGTTTCAGTTAACCCGCGATACCGGATTTTGTTCCAGCGTGGCACCACCCCCTGCAGGCCAGGGATCGACAGGCACCCTTCCCAACCATCAACGATTTCATCGCCAATCGGTTCAATTTCCGGATTGATCAGAACACTTAAGGGGACTTCACCGTCATCTGGGTCATCGCTTTTACGAAGGGCGGGCACGTAATAAACCATGATCGCCAATGACTGAAACACCTGCGGTGCCGCAAGGCCAACGCCCCCGGCATCTTTCATGGTATCCTTCATATCAGCGATCAGGCGCTGAATTTCGGGATCAAGCGGGTCTTCGACCCGGTCCGCAACACGGCGCAGAACCGGGTGGCCCATCCGGGCAATTTTAAGGATCGACATGGCCCTATATCCAACCAAAACCGCCTGTCTGTAAAGCCCTAATGCCCTGAAAAGACCAGTGTCTGTATCGGCCAGATCAATGCCTGCACACGCAAAAGAATGGCATGTACTGCGCCCACCGTCTGGACCATATGCAAAAACAGCCAGCGCCCCGGACCGATATCAGGATCTTCAAGCTGATCATGGGTGTTGGTATAGGCATTGGCAACACATCTGCTGCCCAGTGGCACATCGGTTATCGATTCCGGATAAAGCGGCACCATCTTGGCAAGGAAAGTCCCCGGTTTGGTACGTTCGGTAATATCAAGCAACTGATCACTTGGCCGGAATTGACCAGCGGCAATGACCGGCTGCACATCTGTGACCACCATCGGAATGATTTCAAACGGCAAGGACGCACAGGTGACTTCGGTAATCACGCCGGGTTTGACCACCTGTGTCGCAATCTGGGCAAAGCCCGCCTGATAAATGGTTTCACCATCCTTTGTAGGAATGAGGATGCCGGCAGGACGCAGGATCGGGCTGACATAATCACCGACTTGCAAGGCAAATTGCTGGATCTTTCCGCCCACACCGGCGCGGACCACCGTTTTGGAAAGCTCCGCCTCCGCCGAACGCAACGATGCCTGCGCATTGGCAAGCTGTGCCGGAAGCAGGCTTTGAAGTTTGGTTTCAACCACCGTCATGCTGGCAAGGGCCGCATTCAACCCGCCCTGACGGGTTGTCAAAGAAACTTCAAGTCGTTCGACTTCGCGGCGCGATACCGCATTGGTTCCACGCGATAGCAGATCCGATTTGACGTCAAGTTCGTCACGCACCTGATTATAGGCCCCGCGCGCCTGTTCGACATTTCCCTCTGCCACGGCAAGGTCGGCACGGGACACATCCATCTGCGCACGGATTTCGGCAATGCGCTGTTCGGCCATGGCAACAGCTTCGCGTTCAACACGGTTATCGATGCGAAACAGCGGATCGCCGCCCGCAACAATCTGATCATTTTCAACATATATCTCGACCACGCGCCCGCCCTTTTCCGGCAGGATCGTCACCGTTCGGAAAAACGATGTCACCGTCATGGTCGATGGATGGAAATAGAAAATCACCGCAATCAATGTCACAGTCAGGATTGCGCAGCCAACAATGCCATAGCGCAGCTCATACCAGACGGAAAACAGGGTGATTTCCTTACCGATCCGCTTGCCCTGGCGATATCGCCGGATCAGGTAATCAGGCAGGATGGTGAAAATCGAACACAGCAGAAGCTCAAACATCTTTTGGTTTCTCCTGTGCCGATAGCGCATTCTGATCAACAGGTTCAACCGGCCTGTCAGATAAATCGACATCCCCCCTGTTGCGGGCCATGCCCCGGACGGATTCGGCAATGGACGTGATCGGTCCATAAAAATCAGGCACCCGAACCACCGCAATCACAAGGGCCGCCAGCCAGAAAAGGTTGTTATGGGTAAACAACGCCAACAGCGTCAGGATGCTGATCAGCTGAATTTGCGTATGGTTGGCATGATGGGCCATGCGTTCAGGCAAAGCATGCAGGCTTAGATAAAGCGCGCCTGCCCCGAACACCGCCAGCACCACGAACCAGACAACAATGGTGAACAAAATATCGGACTCACCCGGTGCAGTGACGAAGAACGGCGCATGTGCAATCGCCGTTTCGCGCAGGCCACCTTCCATTTCCGATCCTCCAAGCTTTGGCTATCTCGCCCGGAAAACCGGGGAAACCAGATCATTGTTCCGACCAAGATCAGGCAATAGCTGCTGTTATCTCAAAGCCCTATAGCAACCCTTGGTGTATTTTACGCATATGGATATCTCCGATTGATTTTAAACCGGGCCGATCACAAAAACCTCTTTCTTGCCCAAAGGGTTTGCCTATTCGCGCCCAATAAACGCCAAAGGCGAATATCTCCTTCCCTCTTTTCTTTTTGGCCGGTTTGCACTATATACAGGCCACGGTCATGTTGACCGTACAACCAACCGGGGGGCATTCCGCACTCCGGGTGTTTTTGTTTTTTTGAAAGGAGCGTGGTTTCCGTGCAGGTAATCGTTCGCGACAACAATGTCGATCAGGCTCTGAAAGCGCTTAAGAAAAAGATGCAGCGCGAGGGCATTTTCCGTGAGATGAAACTCCGTCGCCACTTTGAAAAGCCGTCGGAGAAGAAAGCTCGCGAAGGGGCGGAAGCAATCCGTCGTGCCCGCAAGCTGGAGCGTAAGCGCATCGAGCGCGAAGGCTTCTAGTCTTTTTCACTTTCGGGGTATCTCGAACGTGACTGTACGATCGAATTTAGTTCGCTAAATTCGGACCCGTGCGCCAAACCCGCCTCGGAGCAATCCGGGCGGGTTTGGTTTTTTAAGGGCCCTAATTCCCCGATACCCACGCCTTAATGTCATCCATCATCGTGGGTTCATAGCCAACCGGGTCTGGCATCGCCTCATGCCGCACAATGATGCCCGACTGGGTGCGATAGACGGTATAAAGCGTATCTGGCGCGATATCGGTAAAGGTCGAACTGCCATATTCGGCATCGACCAGAAAATTCCATTCCGCCAGATAATTCATCAGATCAAGCGCATCGCCCTGCCCCAGATCATAGGCCATCTTCGGCTTGGTGTTCTGATCCTCGGTATCGCGATACCGCCCCTCGAACCGCACCAGTTTATAGCGTGCATCCATACCAATGATATTGGCCCAGGGCTTCAGCTTGATGAACTCCGCATCAATGCGCCACTGATCACCATAAATCTCAAAGATGCCAACGTCGCCGCCTTTGCCCGCCGCCAGATGTGCTTCAAACATATCCTCGCCGAGCGGCTCGAAATACATCTTGGCAATCGGCTCCTCGGCCGTCAGCCGGACATAGGTCAGGATCGTCAGCCCCATGGACGCGACCAGCGCCACAGAAAGCACAACCACCAAAAGCAGAGAAACCCTTACCAACCGAAACATGCGACCTTCCGAACCAAACCTTCAGGGTGAAGCATCACAGAACTATAAGGCGTTGTAGCGCCGAAAAAAAGGCGGCCCCATCGGAGCCGCCTTTTGTCGTTTCAAACCGTATGGTCCGATCAGTTGTCGAGATGCATGACGATTTCTTCGCACATCTTCTTGGCATCGCCGAACAGCATCATCGTGTTGTCCTTGAAGAACAGTTCGTTCTGGATGCCAGCGTAACCGGCTGACATGCCGCGTTTGACGAACAGGACCGTTTTCGCCTTTTCGACTTCAAGGATCGGCATGCCGAAGATCGGGCTGGTCGGGTCGGTTTTGGCCGCCGGGTTGGTGATATCGTTGGCACCAATCACGAAGGCCACGTCAGCCGATCCGAAATCACGGTTGATTTCTTCCATTTCCAGCACGTCGTCATAAGGCACATTGGCCTCGGCCAGAAGCACGTTCATATGGCCCGGCATACGTCCGGCCACCGGATGAATGGCATAGCGGACTTTGACGCCCTCGGCCTTGAGGATATCGGCCATTTCACGCAGCGCATGCTGTGCCTGTGCCACGGCCATGCCATATCCCGGCACGATGATCACGCTTGATGCGTTCTTCATGATGAAGGATGCATCATCGGCCGATCCGGATTTAACCGCACGGTCGCCATCGCCACCGCCTGCAACAGCCGCTTCGCCCTCGGCGCCAAAGCCACCAAAGATGACATTGAAGATCGAGCGGTTCATGCCCTTACACATGATGTAAGACAGGATCGCCCCCGACGCCCCGACAAGCGCACCGGTAATGATCAGCGCGTTGTTTTGCAGGGTAAAGCCGATGCCACATGCTGCCCAACCCGAATAGGAGTTCAGCATGGAAACAACGACCGGCATGTCTGCCCCGCCAATCGGAATGATCAGCGTGATGCCCAGAACAAGCGCGAGTGCAACCAAGATCCAGAACGCGGTATGGCTTTCGGTGGCGACCAGAATGACACCAAAGACAACGATGCCAATCCCGATGGCAAGGTTGAGCATATGCTGCCCCTTGAACCGGACAGGCGTGCCCGAAACGATGCCTTGCAACTTACCGAACGCAACCAGAGAGCCGGTAAAGGTAATCGCACCAATCGCAACACCCAGCCCCATTTCAATCAGGCTGGCGGCACCGATATTGCCCGCCGTTCCGATGCCATAGGCACCCGGCGAATAAAGCGCGGCGCCTGCGACAAAGACCGCCGCCAGACCGACCAGCGAGTGGAAGGCCGCAACAAGTTGTGGCAGTGCGGTCATCTGGATTTTAAGCGCGATGACCGTACCGATTGCACCGCCGATCAGAATACCGACGATAATGGTTGTGTATGACAGCACCGACGGGGATGCCAGCGTGGTAAAGATGGCAATCGCCATACCCACCATGCCAAGGATGTTCCCGGTCCGGGCCGATTCAGGTGACGAAAGTCCGCGCAACGAAAGAATGAAGCAGACCGAGGCCACCAGATACAGGAAAGCCGACAGGTTTTCCGACATTGTGTGTTCCCCCTACTTCTTTTTCTTGAACATATGCAGCATGCGCTGGGCGACGATGAAGCCACCGAAAATGTTGACCGATGCCAACACCACCGCAATGAAGCCCATCATCTTGGAGAAATTCATCTCCACCGGGCCTGCTGCCAGAAGCGCACCGACGATAATCACCGACGAAATTGCGTTGGTCACAGCCATCAGCGGTGAATGAAGGGCCGGGGTAACTTTCCACACGACGTAATAACCCACAAAGCAGGCCAAAACGAAAACCGTCAGGCCAAGGACAGTCGGGCTGACACCCGTGCTTTGGGTTGCCACAACCGCACTATTTGCGGCATCCGACGCACCACTTGCCAGACTATCGGCAAGCTGTGCTGCCTTTTCGGCCAAACCAAGGGCGGCATCGCGCAGTTCATTTGCATTCTGGGCTACGGATTGATCAGCCATTTGCGACCTCCTCCCCACCGAATTTCGGATGAACGACCTTTCCATCATGGGTCAGGCGGGTTTCTTTGATGATCTGGTCTTCACCATCAAATGCGAGTGCGCCTTTGTCCTTATCGACAGAAAGGGTGATGAAGTTCAAAAGGTTCTTGGCATACATCGCCGTTGCATCGGTTGCGACGGAACTGGTGATATTTGCCGGGCCAATCAGCTTGACCCCGTTATCGGTCATCACGGTTTCACCAAGTTTCACACCGGCAACGTTGCCACCGCGTTCTGCGGCCAGGTCAATGATCACCGATCCCGGTTTCATGCCTGCGACCATATCGCTCGTGACGATTTCAGGTGCCGGACGACCCGGAATAAGGGCGGTGGTAATGACGATGTCGGTTTTGCTTAAGACCTCTTTCAGTTTGGCGGCCTGTTTTTTCTTGTAGTCGTCCGACATTTCCTTGGCATAGCCGCCCGATGTTTCCGCATCAGACGTCTCGTCGTCTTCGACTTCAATAAAGGTCCCGCCAAGCGACTGGACCTGTTCCTTCACCGCCGGGCGCACATCGAATGCCGACACAACAGCACCAAGGCGCTTGGCCGTTGCAATCGCCTGAAGGCCCGCAACACCGGCCCCGACCACAACAACACGTGCCGGCGGCAAGGTGCCTGCGGCTGTCATCATCATCGGATAAATGCGACCGAATTCATGGGCGGCATCCAGAACAGCGCGATATCCCGCAAGGTTGGATTGCGATGACAACACATCCATCGACTGCGCACGCGAAATACGCGGCATCAGTTCCATGGCATATCCATCAATGCCGGCTTGCGCCATGGCCTCGATCAGTTCCTTGCGATCAAAGGGCTCAAGCAGGGCCACAAGCGCGGCCCCTTTTTTATAGGCGCTCAATTCGTTGGTTTTGTCATCCATGACAGGTGGGCGCACCTTGAAGATGACATCTGCATCCTTCACGGCGGTTTTCATGGTTTTGGCAATGGTTGCACCGGCATCGGCAAAGCGATCATCCGGTATGGCGGCGTCAATTCCGGCACCAGCCTCAATTGCAACGTCAAACCCCAGAGCTTTCAGCTTTTTGACAGTCTCTGGCGTGACGGCAACGCGCTTTTCCCCGGGCCATATTTCCTTTGGAACGGCCAGTTTCATCGCGTTCGACCTCCTTCCCTTGTGTAATGGTAAGCACGGTATTTCTTGTTTTTATGTCAAAGCAGCCGGTTTCGAAGCATCTTTGCGCGCCCCGTTTCAATCCAGCTGCGAACACCCTTGCCCGGAAAGAAAAAAGGCGGTTCTTCAGCATTCGCAGAAGAAACCGCCCACTTTCCCACCACGCATCACAAGGCAAAAGCCTTGCTGACATGTCAGGTCCCACCCGTCATTGGTGCTCAGGACAAACAATCAATGACGCCCTGCATGTCTGCGTTGAAAGCAAGATGCGATTTCTTGCCGGCAACCACAATCCGAAAAACCCACAAAAAAACGATTTAACATAATTGCAGTTAAAATTTTAATAAATCCATTATGTATGGATTTACGCACATTTAATTTCCGCTATGGAACAAGTCCTGATCCGGATCGTCATACAACAGAACTTTGATTTTCCGCAGTTTCCCCTGCTTTCACCCCACGTTGTAAGTGAATATTATCTTACAAATAAACGCAGGAGTCTTTATTTATTGCGCACGGGGCACGCAACAGGAACCATTGCAACCGCCAAACGGATTGCCGAAATTTTTCGTTATTTCTGAAAACTAATCAGGTTCAGGTGTTAGAAATCGCGTTTTTAGTGCTCCAATGCCCGCACCACTTTGTGCGACTCTGCGATAAAACACGAATCGTTCCGGGCGGGATTCACATCGCTGATTGTTTCTTATGCGTCCGGTCGTTCCAGCCCGACCTTCTCAAGGGCTGCTTTCTGACGGGTTTCAAGTTTTGCCACGTCAAAATCGCCAACAAGATCGTTAAACAGACGATACCAGTTCACCTGTGCATCAAGCCGCAAGAACACCGCGCCAAGCCCGACAGCCGCCCGGTCGACCAGAACAAACTCGCGCGGCGGCTTGACGCCGCCAACACGGCGCAGTTCCTGATGCACCTTTCCGGCGACCTCTGCGCCATAGGCGACCGAATTGGTTTCGCCCATCTTGCGTTCCCGATCATCAAGGATCGGGCCATAAACAAACCCGGCCCAGATATTGAGCACATCAATCAGCTCACGCGACGGGTTTTCAAAGCCCCAGCTTTCATAGGCCGAAACGGCCTTTTCCTCGTCCTCATCGCGGAGCGCCTCATAAAGCGTGATCACCGCTTTGACGAAATCGGGTTTGAAAATACGGATACAGCCGAAATCCAGAAGATTGATCGAACGATCATCGCGCAAGGTGTAATTGCCCAGATGCGGATCACCATGGATCACGCCATAACGATAAAATGGCACATACCATGCGCGAAACATATTAAGCGCCACACTATTGCGCGCATCCTGATCAGGATTGCTTTCGATGAACGCACGGAATTTCTGCCCGGTCTGCCAGGTCATGGTCAAAAGCCGATGCGTGGTCAGTTCATCAACCGGTTCGGGCACATGAACCGCGCTTTCATCGGCCAGCATATGGCGATAAAGGCGCATATGTTTGGCTTCACGCTCATAGTCGAGTTCCTCGCGCAGGCGGGCGGTCAGTTCTTCCTGAATGTTCTGGGCATCTATTGCACTGTCATAGCGCTTATAAATCGCAAAAGCCGCGCGCAGTTGCTTAAGGTCGGCCTCAACTGTTGCCGACATATCCGGGTATTGCAGCTTGCACGCCACATCACGCCCATCAGGCAGGGTTGCCTTGTGCACCTGCCCAAGTGACGCCGCCGCCACCGCATCGTGGCCGAATTCAGTAAATTTCGATTGCCATCCCGCGCCCAGTTCGCTTCGCATGCGGCGTTTGACAAACAACCAGCCCATGCTGGGGGCATCGGCCTGAAGTTCGGCCAGGGCCTGGGTATATTCCTTGGGCAGGGCATCAGGGATGGTTGAAAGAATTTGCGCAACCTTCATGAGCGGGCCTTTCAACCCGCCCAAGGCCGAGGTCAGATCGGCGGCGTATTTGGCGTGATCAATCTCGCCGCCGAGCATTTTTCCCGTGGCAAGGCGCGCGGCCAGCTTGCCGGCCGATGCGCCCACCTTGGCATAACGACGAACCCGCCCGCCAAACCTGTTTTCTTCGTTTGTGGCGGTAAAGTCGTCGTCATTATCACTCATATCAGGAAAGCTCCTCCAGCTCGTCGATCATACGCTTGATCATATTCAGGCCCCGCTGCCAAAAGGCCGGGTCCGATGCATCAAGTCCGAACGGCGCCAGAAGTTCCTTGTGCCGTTTGGTGCCACCGGCTTTCAGCATATCAAGATACTTCTGCTGGAAGCCGTCTTCGGCCCCCTGATAAACGTCATAAAGCGAGTTCACCAGGCAATCACCAAAGGCATAGGCATACACATAGAACGGCGAATGGATGAAGTGCGGAATATAAGACCAATAGTATTTATATTCATCTTCATAGCGGATGGCATCGCCCAGACTTTCATGCTGTACGGCAATCCAGATGTCGCAGATCTCATCAACGGTCAATTCACCTTCACGGCGCTTTTCATGAACACGTTTTTCAAACTCAAAGAACGCGATCTGACGCACGACGGTGTTGAGCATATCCTCGACCTTGCCCGCCAGCATGATGCGCTTCATCTTCGGGTCAGTTTCCGAACGCAGCATTGACTGGAAGGTCAGCATTTCACCAAACACCGATGCGGTTTCCGCGAGCGTAAGAGGCGTATCAGACAGGAAATAGCCCTGTTCACCGGCCAGAACCTGATGCACGCCATGGCCAAGCTCATGGGCAAGCGTCATCACATCGCGGGTTTTACCATGATAGTTCAACAGCAAATATGGATGGGCTGACGGCACGGTCGGATGGGCAAACGCCCCCGAAGATTTGCCCGCACGTGGCGGCACATCAATCCACGGGTTATCAAAGAATTTCTGACCAACGGCGGCCAGTTCCGGGGAAAATTCGCCATAGGCCTTCAAAACGGTCGAACGCGCCGTATCCCAATCAATCTGGCGATCATCATCATCAGGCAGCGGCGCATTGCGATCCCAGTAATCCAGCTGATCAACCCCGAACCATTTCGCTTTCAGACGATAATAGCGGTGCGACAGATCGGCATGACTGTTTTTAACGGCCGTATTCAGCGCATCGACCACTTCGTCTTCAACCTGATTGGACAGGTTGCGCGATGATACCGGGGTTGCAAATTTACGCAGCCGATCATCAATTTCCTTGTCTTTGGCAAGGGTATTGGTGATGTGCGCCAGAAGCTTGATGTTCTTGCCCAGGACCTCACCAATTGATTTGGCGGCTTTCTTGCGCTCTTCGACCTTGCTTGAAGACAACATGTTGGCCGCATCCGACATGGTCAATTCTTCGCCATCAATCGGAAAGCGCAACTCGGCCATGGTCTGGTCAAACAAACGCACCCAGGCGGCAGATCCGGCAACACGGCGTTCATGCAGAACCTGTTCGACCTCGTCCGATAACTGGTGCGGGCGGAAGGCACGGTTTTCATCAAGCCACGGACGATAGCGACGCAAGGCAGCACTTTGTTCGTATTTCGCATCAAGCGCTGCATCTTCGATGCGGTTGATCTCAAGCCCGAAGAACAGCGACAGGCTGGAAATACCGGTCATTTCTTCCTGTACGAACTGATAGAACTGGCCAATGGCCGCGTCCGAACTATCACCTGCATACATCAGCTGGGCAAATGATCCGATCTTGCCGCAGATTTCGCTGATCGCTTCGTATTCGGCAATGGCATCGGCCAGCTCATCGCCCGAAAGGCCATCGAGTTTACCCTGATAGGTTTGCTGGAATGCTTGGCTGCGGCTTTTGGCATCATCAAGATCACGCCGGATGTTCGGGTCTTTAAGATCGTTATAGAGATCGGTAAGATCCCAGGTCGGCAAATTCTTGTTGATCGCGTTCATTTGTCCTCCAGACAGTCTCTTTGGTCTTGTGCGTCCGATCCGCAAGGCAAAGGGCGTATTGCCCTTCGAAATCAAATTCCAAACCCGATATATAGCCCGTCAAAGCCAGATCACCAGACCCGATTTGAGATTGGCTTGCAAATCATGATGATGATCATATCTTTCGTGGCCTTGGAGACAACAACAAACCGGGGACAAACAGCGGAACCTTGGTCTGAGCAACGCGTTGCTGTGACATCGTTGGCATATTCGGTCTTTAAAATGTCACTTTCAGGCTGCGCAATATGGAAATCCCTGATAACAAATTCATGTTGGGATGTTCATTTAATCCGATCTTGCCCCGGCTCTTGCTGGTCACAGGATGAATGACACCTTCCCTATCAGGGCAGCGAAAAGATTGCCCGTTTCCGGGAACAGATAGTGAAGCAAGGAAACGTCATGACAACCATGCAGGACTATGCCAATTGGCAAAACTTGCCGTCGATGTTTTTCGACAAGGCAAAAAACAATGGCAACACGCCGTTTCTTTGGACCAAAAGCAACGACACCAAAGAATTTGTTCCCACCAGTTGGCAAGAAGCCGCCGATCAGGTCCGTGCACTTGCCCGTGCACTTTACGATATGGGCGTGCGGTCGGGTGATCGCGTTCTTCTGGTGTCGGAAAACCGCACCGAATGGGGGATCGCCGATCTGGCCATCATGTGCGTCGGGGCCATGACGGTTCCGGCCTATACCACCAACACCGAACGCGATCATTTGCATGTGATCGAAGATAGCGGTGCCGCAGTTGCCATTGTCTCGACCAAGAAACTGGCCCAGCCCTTCCTGCATGCTGCCCTGGATAGCGGGCGCTGCCGCCATGCGATCATGATGGAAGAATGGGGCCAGAGCTTTGTCGGCGACATCACCATTTCACGTTGGGATGACCTGATCGCCAAAGGCCGCGGCCTTGCGCATGATGTTGATGCATGGGTCAAAGGGATCAAGCGCGATGACCTTGCCTGCATGATCTATACATCGGGCACCGGCGGCTCGCCCAAGGGTGTGATGTTAAGCCACGGGGCGATTATTTCAAACTGCATGGGGGCGTTCGATATCATCGATACGCTTGGCATTGATGAAGAAATCTTTCTGTCCTTCCTGCCGCTATCGCATTCCTATGAACACACTGCGGGTCTTTATTTCCCCATCAGTATCGATGCCCAGATCTATTATGCCGAAGGCATCGACAAACTGGCTACCAATCTGACCGAAGTTCGCCCAACCATCATGACGGCTGTGCCGCGCTTGTATGAAATGCTCTATCAACGTATGAGCCGCATGGTCGAGAAAGAAGGCGGATTAAAACAAAAGCTGTTTAATCTGACCTTGCGTCTGGGGCGCAAAAACTATGAAGGCGAGCGCCTTGGCCTGATTGAAAAGCTTCAGAACCTTGCCTGCGAGTTGCTGTTGCGCCGGAAACTCCGTCAACGGTTCGGTGGACGGATCAAGGCCATGGTTTCGGGCGGCGGACCGCTGAACTATGAACTTGGCGTCTTGTTCGTATCCTGCGGCATCCGCATCCTTCAGGGTTATGGCCAAACAGAATTTGCCCCGGTCGTATCGTGCAACCGTGCGGAAAATAACAAGCTTCGTACGGTCGGCCCGCCAATGGCCGGTGCCGAAGTCAAGATTGCCGAGGATGGCGAAATCCTTTTGCGTGGCGAAAGCATGATGAAGGGCTATTGGAACCTGCCGGAAGTCACAGCAGCGACCATTATTGATGGTTGGCTTCATACAGGCGACATCGGCAAGTTCGATGAACAGGGCAGCCTGATGATCACGGATCGCAAGAAGGACATCATCGTCAATTCCGGCGGGGATAATATTTCCCCGCAACGCATCGAAGGCCTGATGACGCTGGAAACCGAAATTTCACAAGCCATGGTCTATGGCGATGACAAACCTTATCTGGTGGCGGTTGTCTGGCCTGATGAAGATTTCATGCGTGACTTTGCGCGCGAAAAATCGCTTTCCAATGATATCGAAACGCTTGGCAAGAACGAAGAATTCCGCAAGGCCATCCGTTCCGCGATTGACCATGTCAACCAACGCCTGTCCACAATCGAAAAGGTGCGCAGCTTCATGTTCGCCGAAGCCCCCTTTACCATCGACAACGAAATGTTGACCCCATCGATGAAAATCCGCCGCCACAAGATCCGCGAAGCCTATTCCAAACAGCTTGATGGCCTCTATCAGCGCAAGCGGAGCGGCCAATAAGACCATGACGTCGCCTAAGAATATCAAACAGACCCTTACGCTTGTTCGGGGGTTGCCGGGCTCGGGAAAATCGACTTTGGCCCGAAATCTTTGTGTCGCCACGGGTGCCGTTCACCTGGAAGCCGATATGTTCATGGTCGACGAAGACGGGTTTTACGAGTTCGACGGGACCCGGCTGTCACAAACCCATGCACGCTGCGAAGCAGAATGCTACAACGCCCTGTCCGAAGGACAGGACGTTGTCGTATCAAATACCTTTACCCGGTTCTGGGAAATGAAGGCCTATATCGACATGGCCCATCAGCACGACATTCTGTTGCAGATTGTTGAATGCCATGGCCGGTTTGGCAGCATCCATATGGTGCCAGATGAAACCCTTGCCGATATGCGCGATCGTTGGGAACCGCTGCCGGAAAAATACCGCTAAACAGCGTGCCGCTAGTTTGCCGCTGAAAAGACCTGTTTGAGGATATCCGTCGTCCAACGGGTCGGATCGCTTCTGATATCGGCCTCTTGCAGGGCGACGTAATGAAACAGGCCTTCCATCGCTTTGTCGGTTGCGTGATCGGTCAAGGATGACTTCAGGTCGGGCACAAACGGCAATGTGGCATATTGGCCGAGCATCTGATCATATAACGACAGGGCACCAGTATCTGACAGGGCATCGGTGATCATCGGGCGCAAACGGCTTTCGATGTCTGATCCCGATACACGGCGCAGATATTGGGTCGCGGCATCATCGGGCCCCTGCAAGATCCCCTTTGCGTCATCCACTGTCATCTGACTGACCGCATTGACAAGGATATCCCCGGCATCCTGCATGGTTTGTTCGGCCGCACGGTTCATGCGCAATTCGATCTCGTCGGCATAACTGCCAAGCCCGGCAGCATTCAATAATTTCTGTGCGGTTTCGACTTCGTCGGGCAAGGGAATGTGCGCCACCGGATCAGCATTAAAACCATCCACCGCACCAAGCTGGCTTGTAACCAGCTCCACACCGATATCAAGCGCCTGCTTCAAACCCTGCTCCACCGTGTCGGACGACAACGCGGAAATAGCAGAACCACTGCTGCTTGATGTATTACCCGAACCCGATGACTGCATTGCATCGCCAAGTGCATCTTTTGCCTTGTCAAAGAAGGATTGCGACTGCGCGGGTGCGATCGACGCCCCGACCAGAAAGGCCATGGTAAACGTCGCGATACCGGCTTTCAGGCTTCGACGAAATGAAAGACGGCGGGAATTGGTTTTCTGCATCAATGATCCTAGCGATTTTTCTGGGTGGGCGTTACAGAACAGAAACTGAAGAACAATCATGGCCCCATAATGACAAAACCCCGGTTAATAAACCGGGGTTTTGTATGTGATATGTCAGGCGGACTTATTCAACAACCTCGACCTTTTTACCATTGAGCAAAAGGTCATTGGCCTCGGTTGATACCGGTATGGTATCCCCGTCCTTGATCCCGCCTTCAAGGATCTGCATTGCCAACGGGTTCTGCAGATAACGCTGGATCACGCGTTTAAGCGGACGGGCACCATAGACCGGGTCATAGCCTTTTTCGGCCAACCAGTCCTTGGCGGCGTCATCAAGTTCAAGTTTGATCTTGCGATCAAACAGAAGCTTCTCAAGACGACCAAGCTGGATATCGACAATCTTGCCCATCTGTTCGCGGGCCAGACGATGGAACAGGATGGTTTCATCCAGACGGTTAAGGAATTCCGGACGGAACGATGCCCGAACGATTTCCATGACCTGTGCCCGAACGTCACCACTGTCCTGACCCGGTTCCTGATTGGCAAGGATTTCCCCGCCCAGGTTGGACGTCAAAATGATCAGCGTGTTGCGGAAATCCACAACGCGTCCCTGTCCATCGGTCAAGCGGCCTTCATCCAGAACCTGCAACAGAACGTTGAACACATCGGGATGTGCTTTTTCAACCTCGTCAAACAGGACAACCTGATACGGACGACGGCGCACCGCCTCGGTCAGCGAACCACCTTCTTCGTAGCCAACATAGCCCGGAGGCGCACCGATCAAGCGGGCCACCGCATGCTTTTCCATGAATTCGGACATATCAATCCGAACCATGGCCTGTTCATCATCAAACAGGAACTGTGCAAGGGCCTTGGTCAACTCGGTTTTACCGACACCCGTCGGACCAAGGAACAGGAACGAACCAATCGGTCGGTTTGGATCCTGCAATCCAGCACGGGCACGGCGCACCGCGTTCGAGATTGAGCGAACCGCATCGTCCTGACCAACAACCCGTTTGCGCAGCGTGTCTTCCATTTCAAGAAGTTTTTCACGTTCGCCCTCAAGCATCTTGTCGACCGGAATACCCGTCCAGCGGGACACAATAGATGCGATGTGCTTTTCGGTAACTGCTTCGTCCTTGATGCCGCGTGACGGATCGTTTTCCGCCTTTTCAAGCAAGGTCATCAAGGCCGGGATTTCTTCGTATTGAAGCTGCCCGGCACGATCAAGTTTGCCATCACGCATTGCACGTTCAAGTTCGCCACGTGCCTGATCAAGCTGTTCCTTGATATGGGTCGATGCAGCAAGTTCCTTTTTCTGGGCTTCCCATTTCGCGGTCAGCTCAGCCGATTTACCTTCAAGCTCGGCCAGTTCCTTTTCCAGACGACCAAGACGATCCTTGGATGCACTATCCTGCTCTTTCTTAAGTGCTTCGCGCTCGATCTTGAGCTGGATGATGCGACGATCCAGTTCGTCGATTTCTTCTGGCTTGGAATCAAGTTCCATGCGCAAGCGCGACGATGCCTCATCCATCAGGTCAATCGCCTTGTCGGGCAGGAACCGATCGGTGATATAGCGGTTCGAAAGCGTCGCGGCTGCCACCAGTGCGGCATCCGCAATCCTCACCCCGTGATGAAGTTCGTATTTATCCTTGATCCCGCGCAAGATCGACACCGTGTCGGCGACCGACGGTTCATTGACAAAGACCGGCTGGAAACGACGGGCAAGTGCCGCGTCCTTTTCGATATGCTGACGGTATTCATCCAAAGTCGTCGCACCGACACAGTGCAACTCACCACGGGCCAGCGCCGGCTTCAAAAGGTTCGATGCATCCATTGATCCTTCGGCCTTGCCAGCCCCTACAAGGGTGTGCAATTCGTCGATAAACAGAACGACCTGACCGGCTTCTGATTCAATTTCGCTGAGAACGGCTTTCAGGCGTTCTTCAAATTCACCGCGGAATTTCGCACCGGCAATCAATGCCCCAAGATCAAGCGACAGAAGTTTCTTGTCTTTCAGCGTTTCGGGGACGTCACCCTTAACGATCCGCAGCGCCAAACCTTCGGCAATTGCAGTTTTACCAACCCCGGGCTCACCAATCAGAACCGGGTTGTTCTTGGTCCGGCGCGACAGAACCTGTACCGCACGACGGATTTCCTCATCACGGCCAATGACCGGATCAAGTTTGCCTTCGCGTGCCGCCTCGGTCAGGTCACGGGCATATTTTTTAAGGGCGTCATACTGGTTTTCCGCCCCGGCACTATCGGCGGTACGGCCCTTGCGGATGTCATTGATCGCGCCATTCAGGCTTTGCGCAGTCACGCCGGCATCGGCCAGAACCTTGCCCGCGGTTGATTTCGGGTCAAGCGCAATGGTCAGCAACAACCGTTCGGCCGTGACATAACTGTCCCCCGCCTTTTTGGCGATTTCCTGTGCCTGGTCAATCAGACGTGCAAATTCAGATGAAAGATAGATCTGACCATTTCCGCCAGAAACCTTTGGCAGTTTTGCCAGTTCCTGTGCGCAACGTTCCTGGGCAAGCTTCGGCTTGCCGCCGGATGCCTTGATCAGATTGGCTGCCAGACCTTCTTCGTCATCGAGCAGCACTTTAAGCAGGTGGATCGGAACAAATTGCTGATGGTTTTCACGCAATGCGAGCGATTGTGCAGATTGCAGAAAACCTTTTGACCGGTCCGTGAAATTTTCGAATTCCATTCCTGTCACTCCTTGAGCCAACAGATTTTAGACAATGTGAACCTTCTTGGAAGCGTCCACCTTATTGGTGTCATTACCGAATTTCGGAATTATAGATTATTTCGACAAGGACAACATTGATATGTCTCAGTTTAGCGCGTTTGCAACCATATCCCCCTACAAAAGTTGCAAGAATTATTTGTGCGATGCAGCGTGACTTTCTGGCATTATTCCAACTTGCGCAAAAACAGACTGAATTTAACGTGTCGACATCGGCTGCTTGGGGTTGCCCTTCGCAAAACAACATTCTAACGTCGCCGCGACAGGCATGCCATTCGTCCCGATTCTATTTCAGGCATGCCAAAGCGCCATACAGGAATTCAGATCATGACGATCGAACTTAAAGCCATAAAAAGATACCCGGTAAAGGGGATGCGCGGTGTAGACCTTGCCAATGCAAAGATCCGCGCCCATCACATGATCACGGATGATCGACGCTTTGTCATTGCGACCCAATCCTCGGTCGGGCAGGAAGGGGTTCACGAATGGGCGCGTAAAAGCAACTTCTTGCAGCTGGTCAACACACCGAAACTTGCAGAAATCGGCACCGACTATGATGATGCAACGGCAACCCTTACCATTCTTCGAAACGGGCGCGCCATCTGCAAAGGTAAGCTTGACGATGCCATGGGCCGCACCGTGGTCGAAGATTTCCTTAAGGCGTTTTTGAAAAACGACATCGCCGGAACCCCAAAAATATATTCCGTTCCCGACACGCAATTCGGCGACATGAAAGAACCTTATATATCGCTGCTTAATCTGGGTTCGATCCGTGATTTTGCCACCCGCATTGTGCAAAGCGATATCGACCCGATGCGTTTTCGCGGCAACCTTTTGGTCGATGGGCTGGAACCGTGGAAAGAACTTGAATGGCAAGAAGGCCAGATCATCAAGATCAACAACATTTCATTCCGCGTCATCCACCCGATTACGCGCTGCAAGGCGACAAGCGTCAATCCGGATACCGCCATTGCCGACATCAATGTGCCCCTGATGCTTCGCAAAGGCGTGAACCACCTTTATATGGGGGTTTACCTTGAAGCGCTTGAAGACGGCACCATCCTGCCCGGCAACGAAGTAACCGTCGGATAAAGCCCGATCACGCATCACCGGGATCAAATGTCGGGGCATGCACAGCGATGCCCTTGAACATTTCGTCATGATACCAATCAATACGATGGGCCCGGATCGGTGGGCATCCCTTGTAAAACAGGATCTGTTTTTCTTTATCAAAACGCGCAACTTCAGCCGATCGCAGGATCGGCTGATTGTCTTGTGCGCGAAGATGAACCGGGCGACTTGTATCTTTGCCGCCACCGGTATCTTCAAACTTCGACATCGCCGTCAAACCTGAAACCCAGTCAAGATTAAACGCGCCTTCCTGACCAAGCACCGAAATCGCATCCGCACGACCAACGACATTTTCCCAGTTCAGGCAAACATCCATCAAACCGCTCACCCCGGAAAAGCCGGGCCAGACGATCATGCCATCACCATAACCGCCCCCCAGAAGCCGCTCAAACAACGGCATCCGGCCAACATTTTCAATTCCGTCCAAAAGCACGAGATATTCCGGATCACCGGTTTTCCATCCGCGCTGACTTATCAGGTTCATCAGCCCCGCAAGCATCACACGACTAAACGATGTCTGGATGTCCGGAGTGTCACCGCCAAGCTGTCCGACCACAAAAATCGACACCGGATTGTTTGTGATATCTTCAAGCCCAAAGCTGCTTTTACTGACCAGTCGCGCAATCTGGGGATTATCGAACTCTTCGGTGGCGGCACGGC
Source organism: Thalassospira sp. (assembly GCA_048264285.1). Taxonomy (GTDB): domain Bacteria; phylum Pseudomonadota; class Alphaproteobacteria; order Rhodospirillales; family Thalassospiraceae; genus Thalassospira. The sequence continues at coordinate 73,143 of JBLXDD010000011.1, read as the reverse complement.
ACGCCTCGATAATTTTCATGCGCTGGTCTTCCGTCATATCAAGAATATTCAGCGCGACTTCAGATATCCGCCCGTCAGCGGAATCGATGCTCATAAGTTCTTCAAGGATCTTGTAAAACCTGTGTGATGGCATGATGAGGTTACGCCGCACTTCACCAAGGTTGCGATCCTCTTTCAGGCTTTTCTGGATCGTGTACACGATGAAGCCTTGAAGCAAGGTCCGCGCAGCCCGGACTTCCTGTTCGTCGAGTTCATTGACAAATACAGGCGCAAGCAGCGTATCTGCGACAAGCCCTGCATCGGCAATCAATCCTTCACCTTGCTGACGGATAAAATCAAACGGATTGAAATGCTGACTTTCCACACCGGTCTGTTTATGCGGATCAATCACAATCAGCTTTTGCCCAAGTTTGCTGCGCCGGTCATGAATGGCGCGAAAAATGCTGCCATAACGCTCATAGACAAAAAGGTTTCCCTTGTGCAAAAGGGCGTTTGGCTCTGCTGAAGCGCGGTAATATTCTTCTGGCCGGGTTGAAAAAGTCAGGACACGGCGCAACGTACCGGCACCAATCAGGCGCTTCTCATCCCCCCAACGCCCAAGAACAAATGTCGGGTTATGTTCAAGCAGTTTGCGGGCTTCGAGGTCTTCGAGCTTTGCCCATTTCCCTTCGGCTTTCTGCCTTGCAGCTTCGGCAGCCGTTTTGGGTCTCTTTGACTTTGGTTTTGTCCGGTTCAGGACAATGACAATCAACGGAATGAACATCGGAATGATGAAACAGACCGCCCCCAAAAGCGCCAGTTCATAGTCACTGTTAAACAGTCCAAGCGCGATGACCATCCCGCCAAGCGACCACAACAGCACCATGACGACCCGAAACAAGCCCGTCCCCATCTAACACTCCCCCGATAATGCGCCCTTCCTCCCCAAAATACGTCAGGACGTTTTTTGTCGATGCCGACTGCTTTTTTATGTGTGACCTGTCCTATGGCCTAGCCAGCAAAATTCGACAGTAACACAATATATTTAAGAACATTCTTATACATTTTTACAACTCTGGATACAGCACGTCTTCAAGCGTCATTCCTGAAACGACAACACCCCCGCAAACCATCAGCTTGCGGGGGTGTTTGTCATGTTGAAAGATCACTTCTGATCCCGTCAGGCCGAAACCGGTTCGGCCCCCTCGTCAGAGGATGTGTTTTCTTCTTCGTCTCTGCCGGCTGCGCGGCTGCGACCACGGCGGGCCGTTGGGTGACGGCCACGGGTACGTGCCGTACCACTTGCAGCACGGCGCGGTTTTTTCTCTGCCTCGTCGTCCTGCTCGCCAGCATCAGAAGATGTCGCTGCATCATCAGAAGATGCTTCTGCCGGTGCTGGCGCACCAGCATCCGTGTCATCGTCCGATTTCCGCGGACGCCCACGACCAGCACCACGTGCATCAGATCGGCGGGCGCGCGGTGCACGCTTTGGCTTGCCCGCGCTTTCATCTTCTGACGTTTCCACAGCAGCGGCAGTGTTTTCTGTTTCTACCGGCGTGTTGTCATCGCCATTGTTTGATGCAGATTCAGCGTTTTCGGTGGCATCACCTTGCTGATCATCATTCTGATTTGATTGCGCGTCGTTACGATCGTCGCGCCCCCGGTTATTGCGCTGACGGTTATTTTCGCCGCGCTCTTCCCGACGCTGGTTTTCCCATTCCTGGGCTGCCTGAAGAATACGGTGATAATGTTCAGCGTGCTGGTAATAGTTTTCAGCTAGAACAGGATCGTCGGTCGCATCCTTTGCCAGAGAAATGTACTTTTCATAGACCTGCTGTGCGTTACCGCGTACGCGGCCATCCGGCCCATTGCTGTCAAAATTCTGGAATTTCGGATTTACTGGACGCTTATTCGACTGTTGCCGTCCGCGCGGACGTTTATTGTTATTTCTCATATCAACATGACTTTGGTGTTGAAGGACAATCCGGTGGCATCATCGGCCCCGGAACCACTCCGTCTGAAAAACATATTTCCCGCTAAACAGCGCCGATCACGGCATTCTTACAAACCTGCCGGGACCCTGAAAAGGAGCGGAGATTGTTGACTGTTTACTGGGGAACACGGCGCTTTCATAAGCGCGTCGGGCACCCGGCCCGTTCAGTTCAACCTATATGGCTTGATCGGTTATTCCAACTGTTTTTTTCACTTCGGGATGCTTTTTTTACATCACAGGTGCGGAAATATCAGATTATGCAACGTCCGACGGAACAACGGGTTTTCTTTGCCGCGACGCAGCGGACAATACCGCCAAGATCCTCACGGTATTCGACACCGACAAAACCGGCTTCCACCAGCAACTGACCGACATCCTTTTCCTGCCCGCGGCCGATTTCGAAAATCACAAAGCCGCCGGGTTTTGTCAGATCAAAAGCAACTTGCGACAACGCACGATAAGCTGCCTGCCCGTCCCCCTCGTCAGTCAGTGCCAGGCGGGGGTCAAATTTTTGCACTTCTGGCGACAAAGTACGCATTTCATCGGCAGTAATATAAGGGGGATTTGACATCACAAGGTCAAACCCCTCTGCGCGCTCCTTATCTTCAAGTGCGCTATCCCAATCCGAAACACGAAATTCAGCACGGTCATCAAGTTCAAGAAGGCGGGCATTCTCGCACGCACAGGCCACCGCCCCCGCACTCAGATCAAGTCCGATCCCCGTCGCCCCGGGCAAATCACCGATCGTCGACAATAACAGGCATCCCGTACCCGTGCCAAAATCAACAATCCTTGGGGCGTCGGAATCTTCAAGGAAATCAATTGCCCATTCGACAAGCGTTTCACTATCAGGGCGGGGTTCAAGTGTTTCTGGCGATAGCTTAAAGGTATGACGCCAGAAATCACGTTCCCCAAGAATACGCCCGACCGGCTCATGCCCGATCCGGCGCGCAATCATGGCCCGAAAGGTTTCTGCCTTGTCATCTGTCACGATGTCTTCGGGCCATGCACTTATCCGGCCCCCATCTACACCCGCGGCCCGTGCAAGCAAAATACGCGCATCCATGCGTGCGTTTTCAATCCCTGCACCATTTAACGCAGCAACAGCTTCTGCCATCAATGCACCAAGGGTCGACGGTGTGTCAGAAGACATCATCAGCTTTCAATCTCGGCAAGCTTCTGAGCTTGCTCTTCCGCAATAAGCGCATCAATCATTTCATCAACGGCCGGACCACCGGCAATAAAATCATCCAACCGATAAAGTGTGAGGTTAATGCGGTGGTCTGATACACGCCCCTGCGGGAAGTTATAAGTCCGGATACGTTCCGACCGATCCCCCGAGCCGACCTGTGACTTGCGATCTGCCGCGCGTTCGCTGTCTTTGCTTTCGCGTTCCTGATCATAAAGCCGCGACATCAGCATCTTCATCGCTTTTTCTTTGTTCTTGTGCTGCGATTTTGCTTCCTGACTTGCCGCAACAACACCGGTCGGAAGATGGGTAATGCGCACCGCACTGTCAGTCGTGTTGACATGCTGGCCACCTGCCCCTTGCGAACGATAGGTATCAATACGCAAATCCTTGGGATCAATTTTGATATCGACCTCTTCGGCTTCGGGCAGAACCGCCACCGTGGCCGCAGATGTATGAATACGCCCGCCCCCTTCGGTGACCGGCACACGTTGCACACGGTGCACGCCACTTTCGAATTTCAAACGGGCAAATACGTCCGTGCCCGATACATTGACGATGACTTCCTTGAACCCGCCAAGGTCGTTTTCGCTGGCATCCATCTGTTCGAACTTCCAGCCGCGCCCTTCGGCATAGCGCTGATACATCCGATACAGATCGGCGGCAAACAGGGCGGCTTCTTCACCGCCTGTCCCCGCACGAATTTCAAGAATGGCGTTTTTGGTGTCCGCACTGTCCTTGGGGATCAGCATCAGCTTCATCTGACGCTCTGCCTCGGGCAGTTTTTCAAGAACTTCGTACTTTTCAGCTTCGGCCATTTCGCGCATATCGCGATCACCATCCGGATCAGCCAGAATTTCTTCGGCTTCTTCCAGATCGTTCAGAAGCTTTTTGTACGCTTCAATCGCTTCAACCACCGGGGCCAATTCAGCATGTTCGCGCGACAGCTTTGAAAATCCGTCACCGTCAAGCTCTCCGCTTGAAAGAAGCGCGTTGAGTTCGTCGAACCGGCGTGTAACACCTTCGAGCTTCCCAAGGTCCAAACTCACTCTTTATTCTCCTGTTCGGGGTCGTTGGCCTTTGCATGATTTTCATCCGGGCCAAACGGCTTTTCTTCAAGTTCAAACAAACGCGCCAACAATTTCTGGGCCTTGACCCATTCGACGGTGCCCGCACCATCGGTTGTTGTCGCCAAATCTTTCAATGCCTGTGTTGGCGTATGCAAAAGCCGGTTGACCAGAAGTCTGGTCGCCTTTTCTGCGTCGCCATGACTTTCATTCAACACATCGGCACGGACGGCTTCGAACCGTTTGCGCAAATCGGCAATTGCCGGCACCGCAGCCCGTTGGGCACGGTCACGCACAAAATTGTCAAGCTCGGCCTCAATCAATGCCCAGGCTTGATCGGCCTTTTCTTCGCGGCCACCGCGCCCCTCGGCGGCAATCTTTTCCAGATCTTCGATCCGGTAAAAGAACACCTCGTCAATTTCATCGACTTGCGGATCGATATCGCCAGGCACGGCTGTATCGATCATCAAAACAGGTCGATAGCGACGGCGCTTGACCGCAGCCATTGCACGGCCCTTATCGATCATATAGCGCCGCGATCCGCCCGCAGTCAGAACAAGATCGGCTTCGGCCAGAAGGCGATCCAGATCGTCAATTTCCGACCAATGGCAATCCAGCCGCCGTGCCACCAAACGCGCCCTTGCCGTCAGCCGGTCTGTGACCAGAATGCGCCCGATACCCCGTTCTGCAAGCGATGCGGCAATCAGTTCCCCCATGTCACCGGCACCCGCAACCAACAAGGTACAATCCCCAAGATCACCATGCAGATCGCGCGCAACCGATTGCGCCGCCGCCGCAATAGATACCGCACCCTGCCCGATACCAGTCTGGTTGCGGACCTTTTTGGCAATCGCATAGGCCGCCTGGTAAACCAGCTCCAGTTCCCGACCAACAAGATCATGCCGACGCGCAATGCGATGGGCGTCCTTGACCTGTCCGAAAACTTCGGGCTCGCCAATCACAAGACTATCGAGCGACGCGGCCACCGCAAACATGTGGCGCAGCGCGTCGCGCCCCCCACGAATATAAAGTTCGCTTGCCAGCTGGTCACGATCCAGATCGGCCCACAAGGACATCAAATCAATCAGGCGTTCACGCCCGCGTTTGGCATCGGAAGCCAGCAAATGAATTTCAGTACGGTTGCAGGTCGAAACGACAACCGCTTGCCCTAGTCGGGCTTGTTTAATCGCGGCAAGGAATTGCGGCAGGCGCGCTTCTTCGATGAACAGACGGTCTCGGGTATCTTCGCTTGAGCGCCGATGATTGGTGCCGATCACCATCAGGCGATCCAGCGGCCAATCCCCGGCATCCTCATGCGAAATCCCGTCTGTCACACCGCTCTCACTTTTTGCCGATCACGTCAGCCAACTGATCAAGGGCTACTTCCTGCTGTTCGCCACTATCCAGATCACGCAACTGGGCAACACCATTGGCAAGTTCATCCTCACCAAGGATCACCGCAAGTTTGGCGTTGGCTTTATCCGCGCGCTTAAGGCGCTTTTTCATGTTGCCGGCATAGCCAAGCTCGACCGCGACACCGGCTTCACGCAGGGTCTGGGCAAGGGTGCGGCATTTTGCCTCGGCCGCGTCGCCCATCGGAACCAGCGCGACGGGGCGTGCACCAGCGGGTGCTTCGCCAACCATCAGTGCCAGGCGTTCGACACCCGCAGCCCAACCAACACCGGCAGTCTGCGGACCACCCATGGTCGAAATCAGGCCATCATACCGGCCACCGGCCATGACAGTGCCCTGTGCGCCAAGGGTGTTGGTGGTGAACTCGAAACAGGTATGGCAATAGTAATCCAGGCCACGCACCAGACGCGGGTTCAGTTCATAATTGATACCGATATCGCCAAGCCCCTCGGTCAGACCCTTGAAGAATTCCTTGGAATGTTCATTAAGGTATTCTGCAAACAACGGCGCATTTGCCACCAGTTCACGATCCCCTTCATCCTTGGAATCAAGAATACGCAGCGGGTTCTTTTCAAGGCGTGTGCGGCTGTCTTCGGACAGCTTATCAAAATGGCCTTTAAAGTAATCAATCAGCACATCGCGATAGGCCGCACGGCTTTCGGGATCACCAAGGGTGTTCAGCTCAAGCGTGATGCTGTCCCAAAGACCAAGGGCCTTTAGGATATGCGCGCCATAGCCGATCATTTCGATATCGCCTGCGACCTGTTCGACACCCAGAAGCTCTGCGCCGATCTGATGGAACTGGCGCTGACGACCTTTTTGCGGGCGTTCATAGCGGAACATCGGGCCATAATAGCTGACCTTGACCGGGGACATCTGCTGCATGCCGTTTGAGATATAGGCGCGCGCAATCCCGGCTGTTCCTTCGGGGCGCAGCGTGATCTGTTCGCCGCCGCGATCTTCAAAGGTGTACATTTCCTTGGTCACGACATCGGATGTGTCGCCCAGCGTACGGGCAAAGACCTCGGTAAATTCAAAGATCGGCGTGGTCATGCGATGATAGCCATACAACTCGCCAATTTCGCGTGCGGTATTCGCGATATAATCCTGCAGACGGTTCTGTTCCGGCAGAAGGTCGTGCGTGCCACGGACGGGTTGAAGCGATGCCACTTTGGGTCTCCGATCTAACTTGAATTCCAGATATTTGCGCAAAACATCAACGGGCGCAAACACATGCGAACATGAAAATAGCTTTCCGCCGGTGTGGCGGAAAGCCAAATTTACTCAATACAGCCTTGCTATTCCGCTGCGGTTTTCTTGGCGGCTTCTTCGGCTTCGATCTTGGCTGCACGTTCTTCGACCAATTCAACGATATGGTCGACCATTTTTTCCGTGCTGATATTGTGATCCGGGCGACCGGAAATATACATCTTGTGGTTCCCGCCACCACCACCGGTCAGGCCAATATCGGTTTCACGTGCCTCACCCGGGCCATTGACGATACAGCCAATGATCGACAAAGAAATTGGCGTCGAAATATGTGCAAGGCGTTCTTCAAGTGCCGCCACGGTTTCAACCACATTGAATCCCTGGCGCGCACAAGACGGGCACGAAATGATCTGAACACCGCGGGTCCGCAGACCAAGCGATTTCAGAATATCAAACCCGACATGGATTTCCTCGACCGGATCGGCTGAAAGTGACACACGCAAGGTGTCTCCAATACCGGCCCACAAAAGGTTGCCCATACCGATTGACGATTTAACCGTGCCCCCACGCAGACCACCGGCCTCGGTAATGCCCAGATGCAGCGGATAGTCGCATGCCTCTGCCAAACCGTAATACGCCGCAACAGCAAGGAACACGTCGGATGCCTTGACCGAAATCTTGAATTCACGGAAATCCTGATCTTCAAGAATTTTGGCGTGATTAAGCGCGCTTTCGACCATTGCTTCGGGGCAAGGTTCGCCATAGCGCTCCAGAAGTTCTTTTTCGAGCGACCCGGCATTCACACCGATACGCATCGAACAGCCGTGATCCTTGGCGGCTTTGACGACTTCCCGCACGCGTTCGGTCGATCCGATATTGCCCGGATTGATCCGAAGGCAGGCCGCACCGGCCTCGGCGGCCTCGATCGCACGTTTATAATGGAAATGGATGTCGGCCACGATCGGGACATGCACCTGCTTGATGATGTCTTTCAGAGCCGCAGTAGACTCCTGATCCGGGCAAGATACACGTACAATATCCGCACCGGCTTCTTCCAGACGATGGATCTGCGCCACAGTCGCATTCACATCGGTGGTCAGGGTATTGGTCATCGATTGCACCGAGATCGGTGCATCCCCGCCAACTTCCACATCACCAACACGGATTTTGCGGCTTTGGCGGCGGTCAATATCGCGATATGGGCGGACGCTCATTTCCGGTTCCAAAATGTTCAAGATGTCTTGGGGGTGTATATAGCTTATCAAACGCCGATTAGAAACCGTTGCCTGACAGATTTTCCGCCAGATTTCGCATAGCAGTCACAAAAAAGGCGACCCAAGCGGATCGCCTTTTGCATTTTGTTCGTTTTGATCACCAGATGGTGGCGCTGCAACCTATTGAACCGTTGGTTCTTCGGTCTGGGTCAGATCGCCAACATCAAGCGAGAAATCGGAAATCACCGCGCCATACTCGCCAACCGGCTGGGCTTCTGCGCCATCGATGCTATAGGTCAACGCACCAGCATTACCAACTTCAAGCTTCAAACCGTCACGATTCGGAACCTTGTAAGTATCGCCAGCCGTTAGCATGCGGGTCAGCAAAACATTGCCGTCTGCCTCACGGATACGGACCCAGCTGGTTTCCACAGCCGAGATCGTGACACGGCTATCAACATTGACCGCCCCAAAGACACGGGCACCACCGGCATCACCAACTTCCGGTGCGGCCGGTACCGAAGCAACTTCCGCAACCGGCGCAGAAGGCGTTTCTGTCGTCGGTTCAGCAACAGGTGCCTCGGCAACTTCAGCAGCAACCGGGGCCTGTTCGGACGCTGAAGACTGGGCCTCAGCAACGACTTCCTCGACAACCGTTTCGGTTTCTGTGGCCGGTTCTGCAGCGGCGGGTTCTTCTGCCACGACAGGCGCATCCGTCACTTCTGCGATCTCGGCAACCGGCCCGGACGCAGCAGGCTCCGTTACCGGTGCGTCTGCAACAACCTGTTCTTCAACCTGATCTGCGCTTTCAGCAACACTTTCCGGTGCGCTGGCAACTGACGGCTCCGGATCAGCAATCACCGGCGACGGTGTTGCGACCTCGGCCTCGGCAGCCTGTGCTTCGGCAGCATTTTCAAGATTGCGTGGTTCGGCATCCTCGGCCGCTGGCGTGGAATAGCTTGCCAGTTGCTCTGGAAGCGGATCGACCAGATCGGCAATGGTTTTGCCCTGGCTCGACAGATAATACCAACCGCCATATGCGCCCAAGCCCAGCATGACCGCAATCAGCAAAACAGCACCACCCGGGACGCGGCTTTCCTGAGCCGGCTTCGGGAAGGACAGTTCGCTTCGAATTGCCGGCGCGTTGCTTTCTTCGCGGAAACGGCGCGCGATTTCGGCACCATCCAGTCCGAGATGCTCGGCATAGGCCTTGACGAAGCCAAGCCCGTAAGGACCGTTCGGAAGAACCGAATAGTCGCTACTTTCGATGGCTTCGATATAAATCTTACGAATGCGAAGCATGCGGCAAACGTCTTCGACTGATTGCCCCAAACCATTGCGGGTTTCCTTAAGAAGGCTCCCGACTTCGGTATGACCACCGAACTGGTTATTCTCTGCTTCCATCACGACATCATTTGACGGCGCGTCCCCGGACAAAGGCCTGAAACGAAGGCGTCCACGGGTTTCGTCATCCAAATGATCTTCCTTTCGCTTTTTGATCGCCAACTCCGCACCCCCACGTTACGATCTAGCAATAAATCTAGCAGACATCCCTACCAAAAGCGATTAATTTTAAAGTTTTACACCATGATCTATTGCGAAAGCCTTAAGACGCGATCGTAATGATCTGGTTGGGTTATCCATTATGGTCAGAATATAACGTTCGACATCCGATTTGTTCATGCTTCTGACCATTTCCTTTACCGGACCGACAGAAGCAGGCGCCATCGACAAACGTTTTATTCCAAGACCAATAAGGGCCATCGCTTCAAGCGGACGTCCTGCCATCTCGCCACAAATGGTCAGGCGAACATTCCGCTGATCACACAATGTCACCAATTGGCGCATAAATGCAAATACACTTGGTGACAACGTATCGTAACGTCCCTCGATACGCGGGTTTCCACGGTCGGCTGCAAACATGAATTGCAAAAGATCGTTGGTACCAACCGATAGAAAATCAACACGCTCAAGCAACGCCGGCGCCTGCCAGATCAGTGCAGGCACCTCAAGCATTGCGCCGACTTCGACCTTGCGCGGAACAAACCCGCGCGCGGCCTCGCGCCTGAGCTGTTGATCAAGAACGGCCTTGGCCATATCAAACTCGGCAACTTCGGCGATCATCGGGAACATGATATAAAGATCACGATCATGCCCGGCCCGGATCAATGCCCGCAACTGATGTACAAGTACCGCCGGACGATCAAGCGTGATCCGAATGGACCGCCACCCCATCGCCGGGTTCTCTTCTGTCATATCCTCCCAATAGGGCAGCAATTTGTCACCGCCGACATCAAGAGTACGAAATACCACCGGGCGACCTTCGGCCTGCTCGAAGATGCGATCATAAAGCCGGGTCTGATCGGTAATGTCGGGCATGGCAGAGCGCACCATGAACGGAATTTCCGTCCGGTACAGGCCGATGCCATCCGCACCGCTTTCAATGACGTGGGGCACATCGATCAAAAGACCCGCATTCACATTCAGCGAAATATCCGCCCCGTCCGTCGTGCAGGCCGGCAAATCGCGCATCTGGGCATAAAGTGCCTTACGCTCGGCGCGCGCACGCAGTGCACCGTCGATGACGGACCGGACATCCTCGCTCGGGCGAACAAAAAGCTGACTGTTATCTGCATCGACAATCAGCGGATCACCGGCTTCGACCTTATCAAGGACACCTTTGACCCCGCCCAGAACCGGAATATCAAGTGCGCGTGCGACAATGGCCACATGTGAGGTATGAGATCCCTCTTCAAGGGCCAGGCCACGCAACCGCGTATGATCGTAATCAAGAAGTTCTGCCGGGCCGATATTGCGCGCCACCAGAATGATGTCTTCGGGCAGATCACCAAAGGCCGGCGACTGATACTGCCCGGAAAGATGCTGCAACAACCTGTTGGCCAGATCTTCAAGATCATGCAACCGTTCACGCAGATAAGGATCGGTTACCTGCGCCATGCGCGCACGGGTATCGTCATGAACCTTCTGAACAGCCGCCTCGGCTGTCAGCCCGGTATGAACGGCTTCGGTGATGCGGTTTAGCCAACCGGTATCCTGGGCAATCATCCGGTAAGCTTCAAGAATATCGCCAGGATCATCACCCTTGTCGAGACCATCAATTCCCGAAACGGCTTCAAGCATGCGATCCAGATGGTTCTGAAGCCCGTGCATTGCCTCGCGCAGGCGCGCAAGCTCTTCTTCGGGGTCATCAGACACCATGCGATCAATCACGATGCGCGGTTCATGCAAAACCGCGATGCCCTTGCCTATGCCAGGTGCCAGCCTTGCGCCACCAAGACGCAATGGCAGCAATGCAATACCGTCTGCCGGGATCAGTTCTTCCCGACTAACCAGCTCGCCGCCAGCGACCATTTCGGCCAGCACCATGGCGACGTTTTCAAGTGCTTCCTGCTCGTCCTCGGAATAAAGCCGTTCGGTCCGGTTCTGCACCGCAAGCACGCCAATGATGCGGCCTCCGCGCAAAATCGGCACACCGATCATGGAATGATAAATTTCCTCGCCGGTTTCCGGACGATAGGCAAAATTCGGATGGCTTTGCGCATCCTTAAGGTTGAGCGGCCGCGCATGAGCGGCAACGAAACCGACGATCCCTTCACCCACCCGCAGACGCGTCAGATGCACCGCTTCCTTGGACAGACCACAGGTCGCAAAAAGTTCAAGCACTTCGCCCGCACGCATGACATAAACCGAGCACACCTCTGCCACCATATCGGCAGCAATGATGGTCACGATCTGTCCAAGGCGTTCTTCAGCGGTCCCCGGACCAGCCATGACGTCACGCACGCGCTTTAGAAGGCGTCGCGGACCTGTGACTGCGGCGGACGGAATGCTCATGTGACTTAGCTGTCTCTCTTAACCAGGGATAGGACGGCCTGTTCGACCAACTCTTCCAGAATTTCGGAAACCGGTTGTTCTTTCTTTACCATACCAACCGACTGCCCCGCCATAACCGATCCGCTTTCGACATCACCTTCGATCACAGCACGACGCAATGCACCTGCCCAGAAATGTTCAATTTCAAGCTGTGCGGCACCCTGATCAAGCTCGCCTGCACGGAATTTTTCAATCACGGCCCGCTGGGTATTGCGGAATTCCTCGGTGCCTTTATTGGCCAAGGCACGAACCGGGATCACCGGGAACCGATCATCAAGCTGCACTGTGGTCACGGCATCACGCGCGCTTGCGCGGATAAAGGCTTTTTTGAAATCCGGATGGGCGATGCATTCTTCCGCACAGACAAGGCGCGTACCGATCTGGACACCTGCCGCCCCCTGTTCGAGCAAGCCGGTAATCGCCTCACCCCGGCCGATACCCCCTGCGCAGAAAATCGGCACATCGGAAATGTTCGGCAGAATTTCCTGAACGAGAACCGTCAACGACACCGGGCCGACGTGGCCGCCGGCTTCGCTGCCTTCGATCACCAGGGCATCGGCCCCCGAACGAACCAGTTTCTTGGCCAGAACAAGCGCCGGCGCAAAACAGACAACCTTGGCAAATTCCTTGGCTTTTTTGATCGCACTCGAAGACGGTAAACCACCGGCCAGCACCACATGACCGACGCCCTGTTCACGGCAGACTTCAATCAGATCATCAAGCTGCGGGTGCATGGTAATCAGATTGACGCCAAACGGCTTGCTGGTCATTTCCTTGGTGGCAGCGATTTCTGCAGACAAAAGATCCGGTGTCATGGACCCGCAGGCAATCACACCAAAACCACCCGCATTGGAGACAGCCGAAACAAGGTGACGCTCTGAAACCCAGGACATGGCGCCGGCCAAAATGGCGTAATCGGTCCCAAGGAATTCCTTGCCCGATGCCCACAATTGTTCCAGACGCGCCCGTGCGGCGTCGAATTTCGGATCACTCATATTTTCTGTACCCCAAAGCAGAAACGCAGGAAACCTGTGGTTCCCTGCCATTTCATCAAGACAGCCGAAACCACAAAGCCCCAGCTACTATGTAGTATTACACGTAATTTAACAGCGGCTTAATCGCAGCAAAGCAATCGCCCTGTCGAAATTATTCAGCATCCAGACCGTATGCCGTGTGCAGCGCACGAACGGCAAGCTCGGTATATTCCTCGGCGATCAGAACACTGACCTTGATTTCCGAAGTCGAGATGACCTGAATGTTGATGCCTTTTTCCGCAAGTGTTTCGAACATCTTGCGTGCAACACCAACGTGGGAACGCATACCAACACCGATGATCGACACTTTGGTGACATCAGACGTGCTGAGCAATTCCTGATAGGCGATCTGCTCTTTGTTTTTCTCGATCACCTGAAGCGCGCGCTGGAATTCACCCCGCGGAACGGTAAAGGTCATGTCCGTGCTTTTGCCATCTTCAGAGACGTTCTGCACGATCATATCGACATTGATATTTGCATCAGCCAACGGGCTGAAGATTGAAGCGGCAATACCCGGCTTGTCCGCAACTTTCACCAAGGTGATCTTGGCTTCATCACGGCTATAGGCAATTCCGCTGACGACTTCCTGTTCCACGATTTCGTCCTCGTCTACAACAAGTGTTCCTTCTGCGTCGCTAAAGGTTGATCGGACCTGCACCCGGACGCGATGGTTCATGGCCATCTCGACAGAACGGGTTTGCAGAACCTTCGCACCAAGTGACGCGAGTTCCAGCATTTCTTCGTAGGTAATTTTTTCGATTTTCTGCGCCTTGGGCACGATACGCGGATCGGTCGTGTAAACACCTTCGACATCGGTGTAGATATCACAACGATCAGCACCCAGTGCCGCTGCCAGTGCAACGGCCGATGTATCCGATCCACCGCGCCCCAACGTCGTGATACGGTTGTCAGGCGCGATCCCCTGGAAACCGGCAACGCAAACGACTTCGCCGCCATTCATGCGCTTGTCCAGCTCGTCCGTTTCGATGGCCTGGATACGTGCCTTGGCATGCGCGCCATCGGTCTTGATCGGAATTTGCCAGCCAAGCCAGGAACGCGCCGGTACATCCATGCTTTGCAATGCCATCGCAAGCAAACCAACAGTCACCTGTTCACCTGACGATACGATCACGTCATATTCACGCGCATCATACATCGGCGACACTTCCTGTGCCCAGCCGACAAGCTCGTTGGTCTTGCCCGACATGGCAGAGACAACAACAGCAACCTGATTGCCGGCATCGACCTCGGATTTCACCCGTCGCGCGACATTTTTGATTTTATCGACATCGGCGACCGACGTGCCGCCAAATTTCATGACAATACGGGCCATGAAGTATCCCCGCTATGCTTGCCGTCTATCGGCTATCCGAATGTGACGGCATGTGATCCGGTCCCGGTTCAGATGGACATGCTGCATAAACTGCGCTTGCCCTGATCCGGGCGGCGTTATCAATACTGCCATAATTCTCATGAAACAAGCGCCAAGGGCGCTGATAAATTGCGTGAGAGCATTTTTTTAGCTCAGAAAATGCCCCACACCCCGCAATCAGGGCAAATTGGATCGCATATCGTGCGGAAACTACCTATTATCCCTGATACGAGACGCAATTTTGGCATGGCAGATGTGCTTTGCCAAATCACCTGGTTGATGGCTGCCCGGCTGTAATTGACAGCCAAGTATTGCCTTGCCGTTCCTGCCCGCGTAAACAGGGCATCTTACCGCAAAGTTGTTTCACGCCTTCGGAGCCACACCATGTCGGAAGCATCCGCACAAAACAGCCGCACCGCCAATGCCGACGAAATCGCACGTTTTTCTGCGATGTCTGAAAAGTGGTGGGACCCGAACGGTGTGATGAAGCCACTGCACAAATTCAATCCCGTGCGACTGCAAATCCTGCGCGACAATATCTGTGCGCATCTTGGCCGCGATCCGGAAACCATCGAACCGCTTAAAGGGGTCGAGATTATCGATATTGGCTGCGGGGCGGGTCTTCTGTCCGAACCGCTTGCCCGCATGGGGGCAAAAATGACTTCGATCGATGCCTCGGAAAGCAATATCGAAGTCGCCAAAATTCACGCCGCCCAATCCGGCCTCGAGATCGACTATCGCTGCTGTACGCCGGAAATGCTGGCCGATGAAGGCAAGCAGTTCGATATCGTTCTGAATATGGAAGTCATCGAACATGTCGATGACCCGCAATTCTTCATGCAGGCGTGCGCATCGGTGCTCAAACCCGGCGGCTTGATGTTTGTTGCAACACTCAACCGCACGATCAAGTCACTGGCACTGGCAAAAATCGGCGCGGAATACATCTTGCGCTGGCTTCCGGCCGGAACGCATGACTGGCGTAAATTCGTCAAACCGTCCGAAATGTCGGGCTATTTGCGCGGGGCTGGCCTTAATCTGACCGATATCACCGGTGTTGCCTATAATCCGATCAATGACACTTGGTCGCCTGCACCGCATGACATTGACGTCAATTACATGGTGATTGCGCAAAAGCCGGCATAACCCGCAAAATGTATGCGCCCAGTGCTTCCTATGCCGCGACAATCTGATTTCGCCCTGAATCCTTGGCTTTGTACATGGCTTGATCTGCTTCATTGATCAAATCATCAAGTATCGCATGCTCTGCCCCCGCGCAGTGACGCATGCCGATACTGATGGTGGCACAGATTTGCGTTCCGTTCGGACCATCAACACGAAGTGCTGCAACATTTTCACGCACCCTCTGGGCAAGAAGTGCTGCATCCGCACTTGATACGCCAGATGCCATGACAGCGAATTCTTCCCCGCCCAGACGTGCCAGCAGATCATCGGTCCGCAAACAGTTCCTGATGACTTTGGCGACTTCGACCAGAAGACTGTCGCCAACGGCATGACCGTGGGTATCATTGATCATTTTGAAGTGATCAAGATCCATGACCAGAACGGCAAAGGGCTTTTGCTGAGCCAAGGCTTGGTCAATGCGCTGCTGACCGATTTCCATGAACGCACCGCGCATAAACACGCCTGTTAGAAAATCATGCTTGGCAGCATGTTCAAGCCGTTCAAGAAGACCAGATCGTACCCGATCAATCGATGATACGGTCAAGGGGCCAAGCACCAGCATGGCAATCCCGATGCGCGTCGACAAAATAGAAAGCATGGGGTCGGCATCTTCTGGCAGGGATGCAACAAGATCGTGTTCCAGACTAACCATGACAAGCGCTGACATCACGATCATCAAAAACGCAATCTGATTAAATCGATAAGAAAGGGCACACCACAAAAGCGCCGGAACCGGAAACACAATCGCCCCCGGACCGCCAGCCAGATCTGCCACAAAGATACTGAACAACAACGACAAGGCGGGCAGCGCGTGCCGCGAAGATTTTGCATTATCTCGAAGGGCCGCGATCGCCTTTTGCGCACCGCTGATGATTACCGGCAAACGCGCAACTGTCATGGTGAATGGCAAAATCACGACATAGTTGGCAAATTCGGTAACCACCCAATATATCGCAACCCGATCAGGGTGCGGATCGGCAAATAAAAGACCATAAATCAGCGCAACACCCCCGGCACTTAATGCCCCTGCTGCGGCGCCGAGTCCCAGATGCAAGCTAAACAACGGACGTTGCAAGGTGCGATGTTCGTTGGAAACAGGCTTGAGCACCCAAACAGCCGCGCCAACACCGATCATATTGGTCACTGCCAGTGACACCGCCATCGGAAGATCATTGCCTGTCAAAATATCGGCAAGAACATACCCGACAAAGGCCATGCCCCAACCAACAGGATTATTCACAGCAGGCAGGCGGAGAAGCAATGCGACAAAAACGGAATTTGCCGGCCACAACACGGCCAACATCCCTTCCGGGCGCGTCAGGATACCCAAAAGCGACATTGTAAATATCAATACGCCAACACCAAGAAACAAAACCATCTGGTGCAAAGAAGGGTACAAATGGTCCGAAGTCATAAAACGAGACGGCACGTTTTCAACCTTATTGATTCACTTGACGAAAGGGCCAATAGATAGCCACCCCATCTATTGGCAGTCAGAAATGGAAAGGTGCGGAACAACCCGAAAATTCACCTTTGTTCGCACATTACGCATACTCGAACCACTTCGTCTGTGACGGTCGTCGCAGGACAAAACTTTAACCGCAAAAAAAAACAAAAAACGCAGACCTGCTTGGCCTGCGTTTTTGTTTTCCAAGATGATAGACCCCGTTTCCTATATCAAACTGTGACGCACCTTGGCTGACACCCATTCGCTTAGCATGACGGTTGCAAGGATCATGATGAAGATCGTCGTCACCTGCCCCCATGCCAGCACATTGATTGATGCTTGCAATTTAAGACCAAGACCACCCGCGCCGACCAGACCAAGCACAGTCGATTCACGGATATTGATGTCCCAGCGGAACACGGAAATCCCGGCAAAGGCCGGCAAGATTTGCGGCACAATGCCGTAATCCAGGCGCTGCATTGCCGATGCGCCGGTTGCGTTGATGGCCTCGACCTGGGTTTCGTCAATTTCCTCGATTGCTTCATAAAGCAGTTTGGCAACAAAACCGATCGAGCGCAGAGCAATGGCAATCACACCGGCAAACACGCCCGGCCCGATGACCGCCACCAGCAACAAGCCCCAGATCAATGCGTTGATCGACCGCGATGACACAATGATGAACAAGGCGACCGGACGGACGAACCGCACGCTTGGCGTCGTATTACGCGCCGCCAGGAACGCCACAGGCACGGCAAGAACGATCGAAATCAACGTGCCGAGTGTCGCGATATTCAGGGTATCCCAAAGCGGCAACCACAGTTCGTTGAAATACCCCCACTGCGGCGGGAACATGCGCGATGTGATATCGGCCGCCTGACGCGGCGCGTCATAGACAAAGAACCAGATGGTGCCCTGGGTCATGACTTGCCAGCAAAAGATGAACAAGGCCACAAGTGCAAGCCAGCCCACCCACATCACCAACCGCGCCTTAGGCGTTCGGTGCGCCCAGATCGGCTTACCTGTTTCGGTTTTTGTTATCGGCATTTTACTGCACCCATTTCCGCACATATCCCGAGCTATATTCCGCAACCATCACAATCAGGATGATCAGAATCAGAATCGCACCCGCTGTGTCATATTCATAACGATCAATCGCCGTGTTCAGTGTCGCACCAATTCCCCCGGCGCCAACGATCCCGATCACCGCTGATTCCCGAAAATTGATATCGAGACGATAAAGACTAAGCCCGATCAAACGCGGCATGACCTGTGGCTGGATCGCGTAATTGACAATCTGCCACCAACCGCCACCGGTCGAGCGGACGGCTTCGGCCTGGCTTTCATCGATATCTTCGATGTCTTCGGCCAAAAGCTTGGACAAAAACCCGATTGTCGCAAAACTCAGCGTCAAAAATCCTGCAAACGGACCGAAACCGAACATCGCGACAAACAGAATTGCGATGATGATCTCTTGAAAACTGCGTGAAATCGCGATGATCCCGCGACAGATGGCATAAACCGGTGCCGGTGCAATATTGCGCGCAGCCCCGATACCGATCGGCACCGAAATCAGAATGCCAACCACAGTGGACGTGACCGTCATGGTCAGACTTTCCTGCATGCCCTGAACAATATCACCCCAGCGCGATGCAAAATCTGGCACCAGAAAGCCTTCGACAAATCGCCAACCGCGATCAAGCCCTTCCCAGACACGATCCCAGTTTACCGGCACACTCGAAACGGCAAGCACCAGATATGTCAGTGCCCCGATATAAAGCCCCCACCGCAGACGGGCATTTTCAATGAATGGCTTTTTGCGCCACCGTCGCGATTTGCCAATTGTCATCGTTTCTGCCATCAGACCATCTCCGGGGGCCGCACACTATCTTGCGCGTGAACGGTGCCGTCTTCCGGTTCATCCTGGTCACCGCTCATAGCGGTCCAGTCCTCGGCGCCATAAATCCTTGTCAGAACGTCTTCGGTCAGTTCAGACGGCGCGCCATCAAAAACAACTTCCCCCGATTGCAAACCGATGATCCGGTCGACAAACGCCTGTGCAAGCGGCACATCGTGAATATTGATGATGGCAGGCAAATTACGTTCCCGGCTGATCTCGGTGATCAGACGCATGATCTGACGCGATGTTTTCGGGTCCAGACTTGCAGTGGGTTCATCAATCAGAAGCAATTCCGGGTCCTGTTCAAGTGCGCGTGCAATACCAACACGCTGCCTTTGCCCCCCCGAAAGAGCGTCTGCACGCTTATCGGCATGGTCTGACAGGCCAACACGTTCCAACAGCGCAAACGCCTTATCGACATCTGCCTGCGGAAAACGACGGGTAAAGCTTTGCCAGAACGACACATATCCCAATCGGCCCGACAGGACATTTTCCATAACACTCAGGCGTTCGACCAAAGCGTATTCCTGAAAAATCATCCCGATCCGGCGACGGGCACGTTTAAGGTCACCGCCGCCCAGCTTGGTGATATTCAAGTCATTCAGATACACATCACCGCTGGTAGATTCGACCAAACGGTTAATACAGCGGATCAGGGTTGATTTCCCTGCACCGGACGGACCGATAAGTCCGACAACTTCGCCAGCGGGCACGGAAAACGAGACGCCCTTAAGCGCCTCGTCCCCGGTCCGATAACGCTTCCGCAGATTGTCTACGCGGAGCATACGTTACCTCACATTCCTGTAATTCAGAGCACCAGACTTACTGGCATTCGTAAGAGACGCCATTGGCATCGTCGATCTTGCGGATAACGTCCCAATGCTCTTTGAAGGTGATCGGGATGAATTTGGCTTCGCCGGATTTGGAAAACTCTTCCTGAAGCGCCGAACCTTCCCAGTTAAAGCTAAAGAAAGCTTCTTTGATTTTTTCCTGCAGTTCCGGCTTCAGGTTATAGACAAAGCCGTAACCGGTGGTCGGGAACGTCTGGGATTTGTAAACCGTTTTGACCTGATCTTCAGAGATCACATCACGTGACAGCATGCGGTTGAGAACCGAGTTGGCAACAGCAGCAGCCGGATAATCTTTGTTGGCAACACCAAGGATGGAGTTGTCATGCTTACCCGAGAAGGTCGCTTCGAAATCTTCGCCTGCTTTCATTTTGAATTCGCTTGCCAGCAAAGCAGACGGCGCTTTAAAGCCGGAATTCGAGGTTTCCGAAGTAAAGGCAAGCGTGCTGCCTTTGATGTCTTCGACTTTTTCAATACCGGAACCCGGATAGGTGATGATTTCCATCTCGTAACCGAAGCTGTCATCTTCGCGTGCCATCATCGCAAAGGATTTGAAGCCTGCACACGCAACAGCAATCGGGTTGGAACCCGTGTTGAAACCGGCAACATGCAAACGGCCTGCACGCATTGCTTCAAGCTGTGCGGCATTTGACTGAACCGGGAAGAACTGAACGTCTTTGCCGGTTACGTCTTCCATGTGGCTCAGGAAGCCGTCCCAAACTTTTGCATAAACAGCCGGGTCTTCAACCGGGGTATAGGCAAAGATAAGAGTATCGGGGTCAACTTGCTGTGCCGGATCGGTCGGCGTATCCGCCGTCAGGTCACCATCATTATCGGTAAACCGTGCATCAAGTTTAAAAGCAGCATTTGCACTGGTTGAGGCCAGCAGCATAACGGTGGTCACGGCAATAGCTTTGCCAATCAGGTTGATCGCCATTGGTGTTCTCCCAACAAAATAACGTCCACAACGCTCTGAAACCGTTAGATATCAGTCGGTTCAAGCTGCGCGAAATTATCAATGGGAAATCAACTCTTCTCGTGAACCTTTCATGACAGGTACCGAATTTTGGCCGTTCGAAAACGATCCTGATACGCAAAGCCCTAAAAACCGCTTCAAATGCTGGTTTTTTGAACATGTTTTGAGTGTGAACGAACACACATTCTGATCACAAAGCGACCCTCGCCAGCATCGCATATGGCGGCGGGATCAGGATACAGATGGTGCAATCAATCGATGGATCTAGGGCAATTTCCGTTTCGATCTAAACGGAAACTACTCTAGTTCTTTTTGGTTTCGTCGTCCCACGGCAAGGCCATCACATCAATGCCTTCATCCACCAGTTCAGCCGTTTCCTTAAGCGACGCTTCGCCGTAAATGCCGCGTTTTTCGGCCTCACCATAATGGATTTTGCGGGCTTCTTCGGCAAACTTTTTGCCGACATTTTCACAGTTGCTTTCAACCTGTTTGCGCAGTTCTGCGATGGCCGCCTGGGTTGCTTCGGCGACGACTTTCTGGCGCTGTTTTTCTGCGGCGTCTTCTTTTTGACGAGATGTCCGCAAACGCGGTGCCATCAAGGCCTTACCGACATTAGATGTACCGCAAACAGGGCAAGCCAGATCACCATTGGCGGCCTGCGCCTCATAGGTGGCGCCGTCCTTGAACCAGCCTTCAAACTCGTGATCATGCTCACATTTAAGCTGAAATAGAATCATGATTGTACTTGTGAAAGTCGAACCGATCGCGTGACGATAAGATAATCATATATAGGTTATATGGCCCGGCTTGGCCAAATCCGCCAGCCAGAAGCGTCACACTCAATAAACAAGATTTACAGAAATGTCATCCCAATTGCCTGCCGACTGGATCGTACAACACACCCCTGCCCCCACGAATGATCGCAATCGTGCCCTGGATCTGGCTTGCGGCAAGGGTCGCCACAGTTTCTGGCTACGCGATCAAGGCTGGCAGGTCACGGCAATTGATCGCGATTTATCCCATATTGAAACACAGCACCATCCAGACATTACCTGGATGCAGGCCGACCTTGAAACAGGTCAGTGGCCGCTTGAAAATCAGAAGTTTGACCTGATTGTTGTCGTCAATTACCTCCATCGCCCGCTATTTGATGATTTGCGAGCGCCACTTAATCCCGGTGGCACATTGATTTACGAGACATTCATGGTCGGCAACGAGCTGTATGGTCGTCCGCGTTCCCCGGATTTCCTGTTGCAGATCGATGAATTGCGCGACCTGTTCTCTGACTGGGTCAATATTGCCTTCCGGCAGGGCCCGGTTCTTGATGAAAAGACCAAGGCTGTGCTTGGCGTAAAGCAATCAATTGTCACACAAAAACCCGACCATGACTAATTTTTGTCAACCACGGCAAAGCGTAACATTTTAATTGCGACCACCAAAAATGACCGTGGCAAGATCGCAGGTTAAGCTTGCAACACGTCACTGGAATGCAAAAACACACCGGTCACTATGCCGGTGTGTTTTCGTTTATACCAGACTGTGATTACTGGACCGGGGCCGGGCCTTCGTAAGTACCGTCATTATCCGATATCGCCTTCCAGCTTTTACCCGATGCGGCTTTGGCTTCGAGGGTATCCCAGTTACTGTCCGCAGTATCAATATGCCCCGGGATATCTTCATTCCAGAACCCGACAACAGTTGGCGTAATATTCAGATAAAGTTCGCCATCAACAATGCGCCACAGGTTCGGGTTGGCAGGCACCTTGCCGCCCTGGGCCACCCCATACGCGCAATGGCCATCAAAGGCCGGGGCATATTTGCCTGGATCAGCCAGAAACATGTCGCGGTTTTCTTCGGACGCGAACGCCCAGGTCGCACCGTTATAATCGGCAGTGATGTCTACACGGCCCGGAACAGCGTGTGGCTGTGCCATGCCCGGTTCTTTTTGCGGCAAGCTGAAATAAGCCACCGCGTCATAGCCGCTGATCGCAAATCCGGTTTCATCGACATATTGCTCGCCCGCCATTGCTGCGCCTGACAGGCCAAAAACAAATGCCGATCCGATCAAGAACTGTTTGAACATCATCCCTGTTTCTCCGGTTGGGGTTACCTGATGCAATCAGTTTGTCTGGTTGCGGTTCAAAACCGAAATGACGTTCCGACACTGTTTCGTGAGGTTGCGTGAGGTTGCGTGAGCTCCCCCCTGTTCCAATGTCGATAGAAGGCAAAAGGCGCTTGACCTCAACCTTGCTTGAGGAATTACCAAAGAAGGATACCGACAACAAAATTACGAAAAGGAACCGCCATGAGCAGTGCATTTCTCGAACATGTGAACTTTACCGTTGCCGATCCGGCCAAAACGGCCAAACAGCTCTGCCACTGGTTTGGCTGGAAAGTCCGCTGGCATGGTGCGGCCATCCATGACGGGCTTAGCTATCATGTCGGCAATGACACAAGTTATGTCGCGATCTATTCACCCGGCACGCCCAACAAAGGACAGGAAAGCTCGTACACAACGCTTGGCGGGCTAAACCATATCGGGATTGTCGTCGATGACCTTGATGGCGTCGAAGAAAAGATCAAGGCGGACGGATTTGAAACCTTCAACCATGCCGATTACGAACCCGGCCGCCGGTTCTATTTCCGTGATGAAAACGACATCGAATTCGAAGTGGTCAGTTACACCTGACCGCTTCGGTGCAGCACTAATCGCCAGTTCAGGGTAAGTTACTTCTATGCTAGCATGCTAAGAAAGCTAACAACCAAGATTCAATAAATGAAAAATTGGAAAGGGATGTTTCTCGGAGCAGGAGCTTCCTATGATTTTGGCCTTCCACTAGTATCGGAACTCACTAGAGAAGTTCGCGATTGGCTTACCCCGAGTAAGTTGAGCGATCTCAATGAACACTGGAAGAAGGGTGGTGAGGGGAGGCAGGATCAAACCATTGATATTACTTCCAAACTCCTCACGAACTCAGAACTTCATTACGAGCAGATTATCGGCGCACTCGAAGTGGAAATTGGCCGCACTCGTAGTAATCGTGACCTATTCCAAGACCTTCACCACATGCGTAGTTGGTTGGTGGAGCTAGTATCAGTTTTACTAATGTTCCGACAAATAAAAAATGAAGAATACATAAAACATACGCTTGATCTTTATTATAGATTCCACAAATTTTTAGATGTTGATTACCCCTTTTGGATTTTCACATCAAACCACGACTTAAACATCGAAATACTAGCAAATCACTTTAATATAAAATACAAAACTGGATTTTACGATAGGGGAATGCATATCCCACTAATCAAAAAAAAAGACAACCAGCATTCCCGAATCAAATTCGATGAATTTGATTGTGATAAATTTCATCAAGAACCATTGAACTTCATGAACAACATTAACGATAGAGGGGTCAATCTATTCAAAATTCACGGCGCCTTAGATATTTTCCTCTACGATGACAACAAGAAATATCTAAAGATTAACTTTGACGAGTGCAGAAATTACAGAGAGGTTATTTCCCTACTACGTGAAGTTAATAAGCTACTAGAAAGCTTACCTAATCTTAAGTGCACCAACGAAATAGCATTCTTTGACGATGATAAGACCCTCCAATTTCTGAGACGATCAGTATTAACTGGAATGCACAAGTTTGAAGACAGAACCGAACAGAGCATCCCTAGCGAAATACTTCCACTTTTTAAAACACACCTTGGCTACGTAGACCAACTGTATGTCATTGGATACGGATTTGGGGACATTCACATCAATAGGACATTCCGTGAGTGGATATCACGATCATCTGACAAAAGATTAATTATTGTAAATCCTGGGATCAAAAATGTACCTGACGATTTCAAAATTTACGTAGGTCAAACCCAAATAATACAAGAAAGCTTCTTAGATTTTCTTGCTAGAGAAACAAAAACTCCCTTTACAGCCTCAGAACGATCACTCATAGATACTCGAGCGAAGCTCAGAAATCGCGTTCAAAGATAATTGAAACATAAGACTGTACTGTTCAATGTAAAAACTATTCCAACCAGGATAGTAAGTAACTCATCAACATTTAAGTGACCGATCAGCAAGAACCGTAGTTCTGCGTATTTTTTAGCGATGGCACCATCCGGCGGATTTCGTCAACCCGCGTCAGATCAATTTCGGCGGTGATGAACCCCGGATCGGTGCCGCCATCGGCCAGAACTTCGCCCCACGGATCAATGATCAGGGAATGGCCAAAGGTCTGACGATCACCGGGATGATCCCCGCACTGGGCCGCCGCTATCACAAAGCAACCATTTTCAATTGCACGCGCCTTTAACAACGTATGCCAGTGCGCTTGCCCGGTTGTGCGGGTAAAGGCCGCCGGGATGCTCAGGATTTTTGCCCCCGCCTTGGCGTAGTCGCGAAACAGATGCGGGAAACGCACATCATAGCAAATCGATATGCCAACCTTGCCAAACTCGGTCTCGGCCAAGCGGGCCTCATCGCCGGGGCGGAAGGTTTTGCTTTCGCGGTAGCTTTCACCATTGGCCAGATCGACATCAAACATGTGGATCTTGTCATAGGACGTAATGACCTTGCCATCCGGGCCAATCACGAAACACCGGTTCGCAACACGATCTTCGCCCGGCACTTTGACATGCAGCGACCCGACGATCAGGGTGGATTTCAGTTCTTCTGCCAGATCACAGAAAAAGACCAGACCGGGATGTTCATTTTCGGGGAAGGCGGCAGTTCGCACATTTTCACCGCCAAACGACATCATGGACACGTTTTCGGGAAAGGCGATCAATCTGGCCCCGGCTGCATGGGCATCGCGGGCGTAAGTTGCCGCACGCGCAAGGTTATCAGACATCACATCGCGCGAATTGACCTGAACACAGGCCGCAATGAAACGGGTCATGACGCAGTCTCCTTTTTATCGTTATCCCGGTTCATGATGCGATCAGCACCGCTGTCGGGCAACACACAATTTCCAGAACACTGTTCACCCGGCGACTTACCCGGCGTCATTCATCCCACCCCCGAAAGAGCACCTCAACCCAAAGCATCACTATCGGTCAATTCATTCTTTCCAAACGGGAAATTAGTGTATACAGTATTCTGAACACTAACGAGGATCGAAGATGGAACCTCTTTCCGGCCGAAAAAGTCTGACTGACGAAGTGCATGACCGCTTGGTTGATGCCTTGTGTTCCGGTGCTCTCCCTCCCGGGACGCCTTTGCGTCAGGAAGCCCTTGCCGAGGAACTCAATGTCTCGCGGCAACCCGTGTTGCAAGCTCTGGGGTTGTTGCGTCGTGACGGATTGGTCGAACCCATGGGGCGGCGTGGTTATCGCGTGGCCCCTGTGGACGGCCAATTGGTTCGTCATGTTTATGACCTGCGCGAAGCATTTGACGGGCTTGCGGCCCGCCTTGCGGCGCAATCCAACGCATCGGACCGGGAATCGGCTTTGCGGGCTGCCATTTCACAGGGAAACCACGCTCTGGGCAGCAGCGACACCGCAAACCTTGTTGCAGCCGACGTCGCATTTCATCAAACGATCTACCGTTTGTCGGGCAATCCCCTGTTGCCCGAGGCATCATCCGCAGTCTGGCTTCAGATCAGACGTGTGATGCATGCCTATATCCAGACCGGCTATCCACTTGATCCGATCTGGACGGAACATATGGCCATCGCCGATGCGATTTGCATTGGCGATGGTCCTCTTGCTGAAAAGCTCGCCCGTGATCATTGCCGCAATGCACGTGATCGTTTGATTTCATGCATGGAGAAGCCAAGCTGATCTCCCCCCGCTGCCACCAACAGCCCCCCTCTCGCCACCAAATCTGCACCAAATCTGCTATAGCGATACCAACTGCCAACGCTCCAACGCGGGCGCAAAAGGCGGAACCATAAAAGAATGATAAAATTCCTGTCCGGGAGGAATTCCAATGAACCTTGATACAAAACTGCGCAAGCGCGCAGATGATGGCAACCCGGTTCGGGTCGGCATCATCGGCGCAGGCAAATTCGGATCGATGTTTTTAAGTCAGGCCGGACATCATCCGGGCTATCATGTTCTGGGCATTGCCGATCTGAGCATTGATCGCACCAAGGCTGCACTGCGCCGTGTAGGTTGGTCAGATGACCAGTTCGCCGCCAAGGACGCGGCATCGGCTTACCGTGATGGCACCACCTGGCTGACTGAGGATGCCGACGCCCTGATTGCGGCAGACGGGCTTGAAGTCATCATTGATGCCACCGGAAGCCCCGCAGCCGGCATTCGCTTTGCGCTTAAGGCCATCGAACATGGTCGTCATATCGTCATGGTCAATGTCGAGGCCGATGTCCTTGCCGGGCCACTTTTGGCGAAACGAGCCGAGGCCGCAGGTTTGGTCTATTCGATGGCCTATGGCGATCAACCGGCCTTGATTTCGGAAATGGTGGATTGGGCACGTGCGATTGGCCTGCCTGTCACATGTGCGGGCAAAGGCACGAAATATCTTCCGATCTATCACCATGTGACACCAGATGATGTCTGGCATCACTATGGCCTGACACCCGAACAGGCACAGGCGGGCGGTATGAACCCGCAAATTTTCAACAGCTTCCTGGACGGCACCAAATCAGCCATCGAAATGGCGGCGGTGTCCAATGCCTGTTACCTTGTGCCCCAGGATTGCGGGTTACAATTCCCGGCCTGCGGGGTCGATGATTTACCCCGTCTTCTATGCCCGCGCGAAAGCGGCGGCATCCTTGATCGCAAAGGCACGGTCGAGGTGGTTTCAAGCCTTGAACGTGATACCCGCCCGGTCTTTCGCGATCTGCGCTGGGGTGTTTATGTAACGTTTGAGGCGCCCAGCGATTATGTCGCGCGTTGCTTTAACGAATATGGCCTTCTGACCGATCCGAGCGGGCAATATTCCACCATGTATAAACCCTATCATCTGATCGGGTTGGAGCTTGGCATTTCGGTCGCATCCGCAGCCCTGCGTGGAGAGGCCACAGGATCATCGCGCACATGGTCGGGGGATGCGGTCGCCACGGCCAAGCGCGATCTCAAACCCGGTGAAATGCTTGATGGCGAAGGTGGCTATACCGTCTTTGGCAAACTGACCCCGGCCCAGACCTCCAAGGCAAACAATGCATTGCCGATCGGGCTTGCGCACCATCTAAAGATCAAGCGCCCGGTCACCATGGATCAAACCCTGACCTGGGATGATGTCGAATTTGATGCCAAAGACCCGGCAATTGCATTCCGCAAGGAAATGGAAGCCACATTTGGCTAACATCACAATCATCGGACAAAACAAAACCCCGGCCAAATCGGCCGGGGTTTTGTATAATCCGTGCTGTTAATCTGCCAAATGGCGATCAGGCAGACAGCTTGGCTTCGAGCTTGTTGGCAGCTTCCAGCGCCATCAACTCGTCACAACCGCCAATATGTTCGTCATTGATGAAGATCTGCGGCACGGTATGACGGCCATTGGCACGGTCCATCATTTCCTTTTTGCGACGCGGTTCCATCATCACATCGATCAGCTGGTATTTCGCACCCTTTTCCTCAAGCAGCTTACGCGCACGCTTGCAATACGGGCACCATTCGGTGGCATAAACTTCAACTTTTGCCATCTGGCAATCATCCTTAATCTTTGGCAACCGACCATCGCGAATGCCCCGGATTATCGGGCCCACTGCGTCTGATACGGTGCGGAATTTTAGGGTCCTGACCCTAGTCAGATGACGGCTGTATAACAGAAAATTTGCAACGCGTCATCGCACGACACGTGCAACCGTGATCACAGATACGTGCATAACGCCTGATTGCTTTAACGCCCGGACACAGGCATTGGCCGTCGCCCCGGTGGTCAGAACATCGTCAACCAAAACAACCCGCGCCCCGGCAAGATTACGTTTCTCAGCGCGGACTTCATCGACAACAAATGCCCCGCCAACTTCGCGTTTGCGCGAAGACGGACCAAGCCCGCCAAGGCTTCTTGTATTGCGCTGCCGCCCCAAAACCAGCCCATCCCAAGGCACGCCGGTCATCTGCGAAAGCTTTGCGGCCAAAAGGCCCGACTGGTTATAACGCCGTTTCAAAAGCCGTCTTCGATGCAACGGCACCGGCACGATCAGATCGGCCTGATCCCAAATGCCTTTGCCCGCCTGATAGAGCCAGCGCGCGAGAAGCGGCGTCAGATCACCACGGTCCGCATGCTTGAAACGCAACAGGTATTCGCGGCTGTGATCATCATAGACCAGTGCGGCGCGCGCCATGTCAAAAGCCGGTTTCTTTTGCAGGCATCCCCCGCACAGGACATTCGCGCTATCGCCTGCGTTATCAACGATGTTAGCGCTAACATCAACTTCAAACGGATAGCCACAACACGCACATTGCGGCGCTGTGATAAACCGCAAACCCGCCCAGCAGTCAGCACAGACTGCATGGGTGGTTTCGGTAAGTTCACCGCACCCACCGCAACGCGGCGGCAAGATGGCATCAATCCCGATCCGTAAAGCTGTACCAAGCAAACCCATCGTTTGAAAATGCGCCTTTCAATTCCCGCACGAAATTACAGCATATCACACGCGGGGATTGAACTATCCAAAATCAAATGAGGAATCTGCGCGCAAGATTTCGACTGCCATCTCGATAAAACTGCGGACCTTTGCCGGGGCATGGTGACCTTCGGGATGAACCAGATGGATCGGCACCGGATCCGGTGCGAAATCTTCGAGAACCGGTTGCAATCGACCATCGGCAACAAACGGGGCGCTCTGATAGGACAGCATGCGCACAATCCCCCAACCATCAATAGCAGCATTTCTGGCGGCCTCGATTGAATTGCTTTGCCATCTGGCATCGGGAGAAATGCTGATTTTACGCGCAGTGCTGCCCTCACGAGATTTGAATTGCCAATCCAACCGGACCGACGACCCCGTTGTTGCGATAATACGGTGCTTGCCCAGATCGGTCGGCTTTTGCGGAATGCCATATCGTTCAAAATAATTCGGCGCACCGCAAACCACCTGGCGCACCTGGCCGACCTTGATCGCACTAAGCGATGAGGCCGCCAGATGCCCGATCCTTACGGCAAGGTCGATGCCCTCTTCGACAATGTTGACGAAACGATCAAACAACAAAAGACGCGCACGCATATCGGGATATTGATCAAGATAGCGCCCGACAATCGGGGCGATATGCATCTGTCCGAACTGCACCGGGGCCGTGATTGTCAGCATTCCACTTGGCTTGGCATAGGCCCCGCCTGCGGCGGCTTCGGCTTCTTGCAGATCGGCAAGCAACCGCTTGCAGTCCGCATAATAGCGTGCACCGGGTTCGGTCAGTGTGACAGACCGGGTGGTACGGGTCAGCAAACGCGCGCCGGTTATCTCTTCAAGAAACGCAACGGCCCTTGTGACCGCAGGCGGACTTTGCCGTAATTCGCGGGCTGCGGCAGCAAAGCTGCGCGCTTCGACCACATGCACAAAGACATTCATCGCCTGAAAACGATCCATCACACAGCCCTTAATTATTCCAATTTCCGAAATAGTAAATTCCAGAAAAATGTAATTCTACCAATAAATGGGAACAATCATACTGCGTCCTCAACTTTACCCCATGTGAATGCCCCAACGGAGGACGTCTTTTGAAACTGCATTATTTTTCACTTTCCGGGCATGCCCATCGCGCGCATCTGTTCCTGAGCCTGCTTGGCATTGATCATGAAGTCATCAATGTCGATTTGGCCAATGGCGCGCATAAATCCCCCGAATTCCTTGAACTGAACCCGTTCGGTCAGGTCCCTGTTCTTGAAGACGGGGATGTTGTCATCGCGGATTCCATCGCAATCATGGTCTATGCCGCCAAAAAAGTCGGGGCAACCCAATGGCTTCCCGATGATGCAAAAGACGCGGCAAAAGTTCAGCAATGGCTTTCGGTTGCAGCAGGTCAGATCGCTTATGGCCCCTGTGCCGCACGCCTTGTGACGGTGTTTGGTGCCCTGTTTGATGCAAACGAAGTGATCGCGCGGGCACACGTTATCCTGAAACTGATCGAAGATCGTCTATCGGCCAATGACTGGATCGCACTTGCGCATCCGACGGTCGCCGATATCGCGCTTTACAGCTATATCGCCAACGCACCAGAAGGCAATGTCGACCTTTCCCCTTACGAAAATGTGCGCCGCTGGCTGACCCGCATTGAAGCTTTGCCGGGCTTTGTTCCATTTGAACAAACGATTGCCGGGCTTCGCGCAGCATCCTGATGGACCGGGTCAGTCGTTTGTAAATCCCCCTTCTCTACGCCGATACAAACGCCCCGGCCCATCCGGATTTTTTCGCTAAACAGGACTCCGAGATGAATAAACCCGTCACAACAGCCCCCGTGTTTGCGCCAGACCATACCGATGACAGCCCCTGGCACCGTGGCGAAATCCAAATGCAAGAACGGGCCGGTGTACGAGACAAAATGGCGACTGTCGGGAAACGCGTTTTGCGCGATCACCTGATCGAACAGCATCGCCAGTTTTATCCGCAACTGCCCTTTGCCGCGTTTGGCACGGTGGATGAAAATGGTGATGCCTGGGCCACCTTACGCGCCAATCATCCCGGTTTTCTGTTTGCTAACGATCCCGATCATCTGATGGTCAAACTGCCCCGCGACCCAAGCGACCCGGCGGATGGCGGCATGGATGATGGCCAAGCCATCGGCATGATCGGGATCGAGCTTCATACACGGCGGCGCAACCGCCTGAATGGCAAAATCATGCGCCAATCCGATGACCTGTTCGCCATCCGGGTCGGGCACAGTTTTGGCAATTGTCCGCAATATATCCGGCTGCGTGATTTCGAATTCGTTGGCGATCCACAAGCAGTACTATCCTCGCGTCCGGAATTATCAACGGAATTAACGACACGGGCACGCGACATGATCGCCAAGGCCGATACGTTTTTTGTCGCGACATTCGTGGACCGCGACGGCAAAAATCGCGAAGTTGACGTGTCCCATCGCGGCGGCAAGCCGGGCTTTGTCCGCATTGATCCTGATGGAACGCTCACCATTCCGGATTTTGCCGGAAACCTGTTTTTCAACACGCTGGGCAATATTCTGTGCAACCCCAAAGCCGGGTTGGTCTTTACCGATTTTACCACCGGTGATGTGCTTCAGATAACCGGTGATGCTGTCGTCATCACCGAAGGCCCGGAAATTGATGCCTTTTTGGGGGCAGAACGCCTATGGCGGGTTTCCCCGCGCAAAGTGATCTGGCGTGCATCTGCTTTGCCAATCCGTTGGCACACACACAAAGAAGGCATATCCCCCAACAGCCTTCTGACAGGTGACTGGGAAAGTGCCAAAAGGAAACTTTCCGCACTTAGTGCTGCGCACGCATGGCGGCCCTTTCGAGTTGCACGAATCACCCAAGAAAACCACCTGATCAAATCCTTTCATATTGAACCCGCAGACCAAAACGGCATTTTTTCTTTCCAGCCGGGCCAACACCTGCCGATCCGGGTCACAGTGCCGGGCCATGACAAACCACTGATCCGGACCTATACGCTTTCAAGTGCGCCATCTGATGAGCGCTATCGCATCAGTGTGAAGCGCGAAGGGGTGGTATCAAACCACCTCCATGACACGCTTTGCGTTGGCGACATCCTTGAAACCCGCGCACCCGCAGGGGAGTTTTCCCTGCTCGCGGACACAATACGCCCGATCGTTCTGATGGCAGGCGGGATTGGCATCACACCGATGATTTCGATGCTGCGCCATATCGTCTTTGAAGGATTGCACACGCGTCATATTCGTCCGGTCTGGTTGTTTTATGCCGCCCGAACCCTGACAGAGCGGGCCTTTGACGATGAAATTGCCGAGCTCGTCAACGCGGCACAAGGAAACATCCGCATCATCCGGGTTCTGGGTGACACCAATGGCGCGACGGCGCGCAAGGATTACGACGCATCCGGCTTTATCGACATGAACTTGTTGCAGGCGGTCTTACCGTTTGACGATTTCGATTTTTACCTGTGTGGACCGCCGCCTTTTATGCAAGGCATCTATGACGGACTGCGTGGATTGAATATTGACGACCACCGTATTCACGCAGAGGCATTCGGCCCGGCGTCACTTATGCGTCACCGGGATCATGAAGATAATCTGCCTGATCTTCCGCCACCAAGCACCAAGGCCGTCACAGTCGAATTTGCCCAGTCAAACATATCGGCAATCTGGCAACCGGATGCGAACAAAACATTGCTGGATCTTGCCGAAGACGCCGGCCTTGCTCCCGAGGCAAGCTGCAGAGGCGGGAACTGTGGAACATGCCGCACAAACATCACACAAGGCAGCGTGACTTACAAAACCCGACCAAGTGCCCGTTTCTCGGCCAAAGAGGCGCTGATTTGCTGTGCCATTCCGGCCCCGTCAGAAGATGGCGAGGACATACCACTTGTTCTCTCTTTGTAAGGCAAAACATCATTTTCAGTTCATGGATTGCACAGGCTGGCGTGAGGCTCTATCTAGGTCGTAACTTTTTTAACGATTTTAGCCGGAGCTTCCCGCCTCATGGCCGATCCGATCACTGTCTTTGATCGAGACATCCTGAAACTGCGCCGCGACCGTGCAGCGACCAAGGCACAGGATTATAACTTCCTGTTTGCTGAAACGGCCGAACGTCTTGCCGATCGCCTGGACGACACCACGCGCAAATTCCCGTTGGCGGTCGATCTTGGCTGCCATAGTGGCGAACTTGGAAAAATCATCGGCACACGCGGCGGGATCGAAGCATTTTATCAAAGCGATATTTCGCATGGCTATGCCACCGCCGCACGCGCCAATAACGGCAAAGGCACACTTGTCGCTGACGAGGAATTCCTGCCCTTTGCCGAAGGATCGCTTGATCTGATCATCTCCAATCTGTCGCTTCATTGGGTCAATGACCTGCCCGGCATGTTGCTTCAGGCGCGCCGTGCATTGAAACCCGACGGATTGTTTCTGGCCTGCTTACTGGGCGGTGAAACCCTTAAAGACCTGCGCGAAGCCCTGATGACGGCGGAGGCCGAGGAAGAAGGCGGCGTATCACCGCGTGTATCACCGTTTGTCGATGTGAAGGATGCCGGGGCGCTATTGCAACGCAGTGGCTTTGCCCTGCCGGTGGTCGATGCCGATGATATTTATATCGACTACCCGGATGCGCTGAAACTGATGCGGGATCTTTCGGGGATGGGTGAAAGCAACCTGATTGCCAAACGATCCAGAAAATTCACCAAACGCAGCACCCTTGCGCGGGCAGCAGCAATTTATCACGAACGACATGCCCGCCCGGATGGTCGCATCCACGCCAAGTTTCAGGTGATCTATCTGACCGCCTGGGCCCCGGATGAAAGCCAACCCAAACCGCTGCGCCGTGGATCGGGTCAGGTCAGTCTGGTTGATTTCCTGGGTGATGATGCGAAAAAGCAATAACACCTAATCAAGCCGGGATTATTTCCCGGCTAGAACCATCTCGCGGATTTTGGTCGCCTTTTCAAAATGATCCAGTTCGTGGGTTTTGATCCACCAGGTGGCGGCCTCCATCAACATATCCGGGTCATCATTGCGATTGGCAAAGAACGCATAGAATGACAGGCCAACATCCGGCCCCTTTTGCGCGATTTTCCGGTCGCACACAGCAATGATCTTATCGCGCAGGCTTGGACGCATGATGGCTCCGTTAACGGATAATGGTTTCAAGGGGTTGATGTATGGCCTTTTTGCCCAGAAATTGGCAGTCTGTTAATGCCCGTCACATGACAGTTTCTGTCAGGACAGATTTGCGAAAGATTTGATATGCAACTTCCCCAGCCGCTGATCCACGGCACCCTGATCAAACGTTACAAACGGTTTCTCGCCGATGTCGAACTTGATAATGGCGAAGTCATTACCGCCCATTGTGCCAATCCGGGCGGGATGATCGGGCTCAAGGAACCGGGCATTGATGTCTGGCTGTCGCAATCAGACAATCCGAAACGCAAACTGAAATACAGTTGGGAGCTGTGCCAGATCGGCGATGCATGGATCGGCATCAACACAGTCCATCCCAATGCGATTGTCGAAGAAGCGATCCTTGCCGGGAAAATTCCCGAACTGACCGGCTATGAAAACCTCAAACGCGAAGTCAAATACGGCAAAAATTCCCGTATCGACATTTTGCTGTCCGATCCGGATAAGGGTCTTTGTTATGTCGAGGTCAAAAACGTCCACCTTAAACGTGATGAAGACGTGCCGGGTTTGGCCGAATTCCCCGATGCCGTCACCGCACGCGGGGCAAAGCATCTCGATGAAATGGCCGATATGGTTGCCGAGGGCCACCGGGCGGTGATGTTTTATCTGATCCAGCGCACCGATTGTGATCGTTTTACTCTGGCGACCGACATCGATCCGCATTACGCACAACGCTTCAAGGCTGCGCGTGCTCACGGGGTTGAAGCCATTGCCTATGACTGTGCGATTGATACCAGTGTAGTGAGTGTACGCAATGCGCTTCCGATCACCGGCTTATAAGCATCAAAGCCCGCGCATATCAGCCAATCCTTGCCAATTCTAGCCGGTGGCTTTATGTCATTGGGCTATACATCGAACATAGATATTGCCGAGTTTAAGGAGATTTTCGGGTGGCGAACGGAACAGTCAAAATTCACGGCCCCGAAGCATTTGACGGCATGCGCGCCGCAGGCAAGCTGGCAGCAGAAGTGCTTGATATGATTACCCCGCATGTGGTTCCGGGTGTCACCACCGGTGAACTTGATCGCCTGTGTGATGAATATATCCGTGATCACAATGCGATTTCGGCCTGTCTTGGTTATCGCGGTTTTCCGAAATCCACCTGCACATCGATCAACCATGTGGTCTGTCACGGCATCCCCGGTGACAAGAAACTGGCCAATGGTGACATCATGAATATCGATGTGACCGTCATTCTGGATGGTTGGTATGGCGATACATCGCGCATGTATATCGCAGGCACGCCCAAGGTGATGGCACAGCGTCTTGTCGATGTGACTTATGAGGCGCTCTGGCGCGGGATCAATGCCGTCAAACCGGGGGCAACCCTTGGCGATATCGGGCATGCCATTCAGTCCTATGCCGAAAGCGAACGTTTTTCGGTGGTGCGTGATTTCTGTGGTCACGGGCTTGGCCAAGTGTTCCATGATGCTCCGAACGTCTTGCATTACGGCAAACCGGGCGAAGGCATTGTTCTGGAACCGGGCATGATCTTTACGATTGAACCGATGATCAATCAGGGTACCTATGCGTGCAAAATTTTGCCTGATGGCTGGACAGCGGTGACGCGAGACCGCAAACTGTCTGCACAGTTTGAACATTCTCTTGGCGTGACGGATGACGGGTTTGAAGTCTTTACCCGATCCCCCGCCGGTCTGGAAAAGCCGCCCTATAACCTTGGCAAAGCCGCCGAATAACGGGCAAAAATCAGGAGGAAGCAGTTTTGGGCGAAACAGAAGATCGCAAGACTGCTTCCACGCCGGGCGGATCATCGGAAATCGATGACGGTACGCGGGTCTTTTTCGATCAGGCCCGCACCGCCCATGCATCAGGCACAACCAATGCGTCGACCAGTGACGCGCCCCTCCCCTCAAAAGCCAAATCCGCAAAACCCCATTATCACGGCCATCGCCAACGGCTGCGGGATCGGTTTATCAAGGGTGGTGCCACCGCCCTTGCCGATTATGAGTTGCTTGAACTGATGCTGTGCATGGCGATGCCGCGTGGGGATGTCAAACCACTGGCAAAATCGCTGATCGCGCAATTTGGCAGTTTTGCCAATGTACTGGCCGCCCGCCCCGAAGACCTTAAAACCGCCAAGGGCCTTGGGGATGCCGGGATTGCCGCCATCAAGATTGCCGAGGCAAGTGCCCTGCATCTATCACGTGAACAGGCCATGGAACTGCCGGTGATCGCCAGCTGGGAACAGCTGATTGATTATTGCCGGGCCCGGATCGGGCATCTTAAGAACGAGGAATTGCATCTGCTGTTTCTGGACCGCAAGAACCGGCTGATTGCCGATGAATGCCATCAGCGCGGCACAGTCGATCACACGCCGGTTTATCCGCGCGAGGTCATCAAGCGTGCGCTTGAGCTGCATGCCTCCGCCCTCATTCTGGTGCACAACCATCCAAGCGGCGATGCCACCCCGTCAAAGGGTGACATCGACATGACCCGCAAGATCGTTGATGCCGCCAAGGCGATGGAAATCATCGTGCACGATCACATTATCATCAGCCGGGCCGGATATAATTCCTTTAAGACACTCGGTCTGATTTAGCCCGATTGCCCAAAGTACTTATCAAATCAAAACGAGATTTCAGGATGCCCCATATCGGTTTATGCACGCTGGTTGTGCGCGACTATGACGAAGCAATTTCCTTTTACGTCGAAAAAGTCGGGTTTGACCTGATCGAGGACAGTGATCTTGGCGATGGCAAACGCTGGGTGATTGTCGCCCCGAAAGGGGCTGTCGAGACACGCATTTTGCTGGCACAGGCGCGCAACGATCAACAAACCGATGCAATCGGGAACCAAACAGGCGGTCGGGTCGGATTTTTTCTGAACACCGATGATTTTGCCCGTGATCACGCAAACATGACAGCTGCGGGCGTAACGTTTCTGGAAGAGCCACGTTATGAGCCATATGGCACGGTTGCGGTGTTTGAAGACCTGTATGGCAATAAATGGGATTTGCTGGAACTCAAACCCGGTTAAGACCAAACAAGGGCAATGTGCATTCGACCGTCACCCTTGAGTAAAAGAATGACAGAATTGCGCGATATCAACCTCATCGCATTGGTCTTCACGAAGATATTTTCGCCCATATTCCTGATGCATGCCACTTGTCAGAAACAGCTCAAACAGATCACCATCAATCTGGCCCTTGTCGCGCATATCAGCAAGGATAGAGATACATTCAGACAGGGGCTTGGGCCGTTTATAGGGGCGATCCACCGCGGTCAGGGCCTCGAAAATGTCGGCAATCACCATGACCTTTTCGAGGATTCCCATATCATCACCGGTCAAACCGCGCGGATAGCCTGATCCGTCCATTTTTTCGTGATGATTGCCTGCAATAGCGGGGATCCCCTGTAAATCACGTGGATAGGGCAATTTCGCCAACATATCCTGTGTTACGACAACATGATCATTAATCACCTGTCGTTCTTCTGATGTAAGGGTCCCGCGCGGAACCGAAAGGTTATAAAGCTCTCCTTGGTTAAAGCCGTTATATTGCTGATCTTCGCGATCCATCAGCAGGCTTTCCTCTGCTGGTTCTTTCAGGGATGAAATATCGTCCTGACACAGACGTTCGCTTTCTGCCCAAGACAGGCCCAGCGTCCGGTCAAAATGGCGCGTCCATTTCTGTGCTGCGATATCATGCAGGGCATAAATCGTATCTGTATCAAGTTCGCAATCACCGATATTGGCCCCTGCCACCATGGCAAACTGGCTTTCGAGCTCATTCACCCTGCGCGCAAAATCAGCTTCGCACTGATGATGGTCGTCGCCATCAAGCTTGCGCCGGAGCATTTCGATCTCTGCATCGCGGCGCAGGACTTCAAATCGTGTACGGATTTCGTGAATACGGTTGTTGATGGTTTCAAGCTTGGTGGCTTTTTCCATGACATGTTCGGGGGTGACGATCTTGCCGCAATCATGAAGCCAGGCCGCAAGATCAAGCTCGTACCATTCTCTATCCGTCAGATCGAAACTGGAAAACGGCCCCTTATTGTCATCAACAGCCGCCTGCGCCAACATCCGGGCAATGATCGGCACGCGCGCACAATGGCCCGCAGTATGGGGGGATTTGGCATCAATTGCATGACCAAGAACACGCACGAAGCTTTCCATCAGATCGCGCTGCGCAACCAGAAGCCGCCTGTTTTCGATCGCAACAGCCGCCTGACTTGCCAATGCATTGATGATCGGTTCAATGGCGGGATCAAAGGAAACCACATTGCCGGCATCATCGCGGGCATTGATCAGTTGCAAGACGCCGATGACAGCACCGCTGGTATTTTTAAGCGGGACTGTCAAAAATGATCTGGACCGGTATCGGGTTTTGGCATCAAACGCCCGCGTACCCGAAAAATCAAACCCCTTCGCGCTATAGGCATCCTCGATATTGATCGCATTCCCCGTGAGTGCCACATAGGTCGCAATATTGGCGTGATTGGGCGCACCCTGATCATCATAAAGCTGCAAAGGCGGGAACGGCTTGTCGGTTTCGCCATCAGAAACAAAGAAAGTGTTGAGCGTATCATTGACCATGATACGAAAGTGAAGCTCGGTTTCTTCACGGTTCACAAGATAAAGCGATCCACCATCCGCGTTGGTAAAGGTCCGTGCCGCCATCAGAATTTTCTGATTAAGCTCTTCTCGTCCCTGCTCTGCCGAAAGCGCGACGCCAAGCTCCACCAACTCTGCCAGATGGTCTGCATCCGCCTTGCGGGGGGCCGTCACCTGTTTGCTGCCTGTTGTCTCGTTTTGGTAATATGAGACCCCGTTGCGTTCATCCGCCATCAAAACTCCGCCCAACTCGCATTCGCGATTGTTCACACCACACCCGAAACCGGTTAACCGGTTTCACTGTTTTATTTTTGTTTCATCAATTTTTTACCAGCCTACACGCTTTGGAGCGGTAAAATCACCTCACAATCGTGCCATCCCCGACTGCAGACTTGCCATTCGGCGCGGAATGGACTATCCGACCCCCTGAGAGCGTGCCGGCGCCGTGATCGTGCAATTGATTACGCATTCCGATCATCGAAATCCTTTTCCGGCACCCAACCATATTGCCCGGAGGCGACCGCATGATCCCCCGTTATTCCCGTCCGCAGATGACCTCTATCTGGGAACCGGCGAACAAGTTCCGTATCTGGTTCGAAATCGAAGCCCACGCTGCTGACAAACTGGCTGAACTGGGTGTTATCCCGGCAGAATCTGCCAAGCTTGTCTGGGAAAAAGGCGACAAGCCCTATACCCAGGACCGTATTGACCGCATTGATGCCGTCGAAGCCGAAGTCAAACACGATGTGATTGCGTTTCTGACCGAACTGGCCGAACAGGTCGGCGAAGAAGCCCGCTTTGTCCATCAGGGCATGACGAGCTCGGACGTTCTTGACACCTGCTTTAACGTGCAGCTTGCCCAGGCAACCGACATCCTGCTTGAAGATATGGACAAGCTTCTGGCAGCGCTCAAAAAGCGCGCCTATGAAACCAAGGATGTTCCCTGCATGGGCCGTTCGCACGGCATCCACGCAGAGCCGGTGACCTTTGGCCTGAAGCTTGCGACCTTCTATGCGGAATTCAAACGTAACCGTGATCGTCTTGTTGCCGCACGTGATGAAATCGCGACCTGTGCCATTTCCGGTGCGGTTGGCACATTCGCCAATATCGATCCGAGTGTTGAAGAACACGTTGCCGCCAAGCTTGGCCTGAAACCGGAACCGGTTTCGACCCAGGTTATCCCGCGCGACCGTCATGCTGCCTATTTTGCAACCCTTGGCGTCATTGCATCGTCGATCGAGCATCTGGCAACCGAAATTCGTCACCTGCAGCGCACCGAAGTTCGCGAAGTCGAGGAATTCTTCTCCAAGGGGCAGAAAGGCTCCTCGGCGATGCCGCACAAGCGCAACCCGGTCCTGACCGAAAACCTGACCGGCCTTGCCCGTCTGGTCCGTTCGATGGCCATTCCGGCAATGGAAAACGTGGCCCTGTGGCACGAACGCGACATTTCGCACAGCTCGGTCGAACGTAACATCGGCCCCGATGCGACCGTCACGCTTGACTTCGCCCTGATGCGTTTGACCAACGTCGTGGAAAACCTTGTTGTCTATCCGGAACGCATGGACGAGATCCTTAACCAGATGGGTGGTCTGGTCTTCTCGCAGCGTGTTCTGCTGACCCTGACCCAGCATGGTGTTTCGCGCGAAGATTCCTATCGCATCGTTCAGCGTAACGCGATGAAGGTCTGGAACCGCGAAGGCGATCTTTTGTCGCTTCTGAAAACCGACGAAGACGTTACCGCGCGCATCCCGATGGACACGCTCGAAGCGCTGTTTGACCTTGGTTACCACACCAAGCATGTCGACACGATCTTTGCCCGTGTCTTTGCTGACTAAGCAATACCCAGCCTGCCTTCAAATCCCCGGCCCTCTGGCCGGGGCTTTTTCATTTTCGCCATCATGCCATCGCCCTTTGACATTGCATGACATTGATGCTGAGCTATATCGATAAGGAAACGATACCCGGAAAAGGGCAATTACAGGAAAGGGATAACACATGAAACTGAGCATCACAGGATGGGATAACGGTGCACCGATCCCGGCGAAGTTCGCATTCGGGAAAATCCCGGCCGAGGGCCGGTTTGAAACATCCGACAATATCAGCCCCGCCATTTCCTGGACCGACATCCCCGAAGGAACCAAATCCTTTGCCCTGATTTGCCATGACCCGGATGTTCCGTCATCGGGTGAAGACGTCAATATCGAAGGCAAAACCGTGCCTGCGAGCCTGCCGCGTGTTGATTTCTATCACTGGGTGCTGGTCAATATCCCGGCCACAACGACAAGCCTTGCAGAAGGTGCGGCTTCAAATGGCATCACGCCCAAGGGCAAAGCAACGGGAACCAAGGCCTATGGCCAGGCCGGGCTTAATTCCTATACCGACTGGTTTGCCGGTGATCCGGATATGGGCGGGAATTACGGCGACTATGACGGTCCTTGCCCTCCGTGGAATGACGCAATCATTCATCATTATCATTTCACGGTTTATGCGCTTGATACCGACAAGATCGACCTTGCGGATAATTTTACCGGCCCGGATGCTCTTGCTGCCATCGAAGGTCATGTTCTCGACAAGGCAAGCTATATCGGGACCTACACGATGAACCGCGATCTTTGATCTTGCGACATTTTGCCTTGTTGACCCCGGTCGATCATGCTCGGCCGGGGTTTGTTATTTGATGCCAAGATCGCTGGCCTCGGCCAAAAGCCAGTCGCGGAATTCCTTGACCGGTGCGCGAAGATCGCGATTTTTGGGCCACACAAGATAATAACCTGAGGACACGTTTACGACCTGATCTGGAAACAGATGAATAAGCTTTCCTTCAGCAAGATCTTCCTCGGCCAAAAGCGGATTGGCCAGAACGACACCTTGGTCATGAATGGCTGCTTCGATCGCCATGGATGTCTGATCAATTTCCACCCGTTTTATGCCGCGAATGTCCGAAGTCGACAGCCCCGAAAATGTGCCAAGCCATTCTTCCCACCAGGCATGCAAAATGTCATTAAGCAAGGTCGCCCGCACCAGATCATCCGGCGTATTTAGCCCCATCCTGTCGCGATAAGACGGGGCACAAAAGGCCGCTGCTTGCCCCTGATAGAGCAATACGGTTTCCAGGTTTTCGTCCTTTCCGTCAAAATAGCGCACCGCCAGATCGACCTGATCATGATCAAAATCAAGCTGAATGGACGAAGACCCGACATGAAGCGACGTTTCGGGATGGGCGATAAGGAAACGCGACATCCGTTTGGAAAACCATTTTGCCGCAAAGCTGGGCGGCATAACGAAACGCACGACGTGATTTGACTGATCGCGCAATTGATGGCTGGCATCGCGGATCTGCTGCAAGGCCGGGGCAATGCGCGCCGCATAAGCCAGGCCATCTGCGGTTGGCGTGATCTGACGGACAGTGCGGGTAAACAATTCAGCCCCGAGCCAGTCTTCAAGCTTACGGATTTGCTGCCCCACCGCACCGGGCGTGACATTCAGTTCATCCGCAGCCAAGGCAAAGCTTTTCAGGCGCATAGAGGCCTCGAATGCAGGCAATGATTTAAGCGGAGGATACAATCCCATAGCGTAGCTTTTCTATTGCATAAACCAGATACTATGATTTGTGAAAAGTACCGGGAATTCTGACAATGGGCTATGCTTTTTCCAAACGGGTTCGCCACCATGAAAAACAAAGCCTATATCGTTTTCGGGTTTCTTGCCCTGGTATGGGGCATGACATTTCTCTTTAATAAATCCGCAAGCACACTGATCACCCCGACCCAAATCGCAACTGTCCGGGTCTTTATGGGCTTTCTGCCGGTTTTTGTAGCAGCCCTGATCGGGCGAAAGCTTAAATGGCGACACGTGCGCTTTGCCCATCATTTTATCGCGATGTCGGTTCTGGCCGGCAGCCTTTACTATTTCAGCTTTGCCAAGGGCATCCAGCTTTTGCCATCCAATCTTGCCGGGATGTTGAGCGGCGCCATCCCGATGATTTCCTTTGTTACGGCGGCCGCCTTTTTACGCGATGAACCGATCAATCAGCGTTCCCTGATCGGACTGCTGTTTGGCTTTGCCGGGGTGGCAATGATTGCCCGTCCGTGGGATACCAGCATTTCGCCAAATGATCTGGCCGGGTTTGGCTATATCGGGCTGGGATCACTTTGCGTCGGCCTGTCTTTTGTCTATGCCCGCCGGTTTCTAAGCCCGCTTGGCATTTCACCGTTGGCACTTTGCACCTATCAGCTGGGCATTGCGTCGATAACGCTGCTTGTGATCACTGATTTTACCGGTGCCACAGCGATTTTCGACAATGGCTGGATTGCGCTTGGCCTGTTTGGCGGACTTGGCCTGTTTGGGACTGGCATTGCGTATTTATGTTATTACTACGTGGTCGAAAAGCTTGGTGCTGTCAAAGCCGCAAGTGCAACCTATATCCCGCCGATCATCGCCGTTCTGACCGGATCGCTGATTTTGGGAGAAAGCATTCGCTTGCTTGATCTGGGTGCAATGGCAGCGATTATGACCGGGGTCGTGATCATGCAATCAGGGCGCCAGATAAAAACCGAAACACAACCTGCTCAGCCCTGCCCATCTGAAATTTAGAGTTTGTTCATCGTTGACAGCAGCGACAACAAAAAACGGCCCGTGAAATCACGAGCCGGGATTTGAGCACCAAACTGAACTGCCTTTGACAAGCGATTACAAAGTTCCAGAACGCGCCATATCTTCAAGTGCCATTTTCACAGCCTGAGCACGGTTCGAAACGTTCAGTTTGCGATAGATGTTTTTCAGATGGTATTTCACCGTGATCTCGCGCAGGTCAAGGTGACGGGCAATATCCTTGTTCGGACGCCCTTCTGACAACAGCGCCAGAACTTCGCGTTCACGCGGGGTCAACCGGCCAAAATCGCCTTCACTGCCAAACCCGCCAGCAAGGCGATTATCGCCATCACCACCAGAAGCCAGCGTGTCATTGATGTCGGTCAGAATCGAGGACGGCAGATATTTATCCCCTGCCAGAACAAGTTGAACCGCATTGGCCAAGGCCTGCCCGCGCAAGGTTTTGGGAATAAAGCCATGCGCGCCGGCCTCAATCGCCTTGCGGACATCTTCGCTTCGATAGGCACCTGACAACAGAACAACAAAGGTCGAATCCGTCACTTTCTCCAAAGTGCGTTTCAAACCTTCGAGGCCATTCATCCCGGGCATCCGCAGGTCCAGCATCACCAAGTCGAATGTATTGTTCTCTGCAATCAGATCGAGCGCCGGGTCAAGTGCCCCGGCTTCAGCAACTTCGCAATCATCGAAATACTGCTGGAACAGCAGGGAAATTGCTTCACGAACCAGATTGTGATCGTCCGCCAAAAGGATACGCAATGCCATCGCCTTTCATTTACCTAAATTTATTCCTTCTGCTACTTGCGAAGGGTTCCGCACCAAAAGGTTGCGACTGTTCAGTTTTTTGGTGCGGAAAAATCAGGATACGTGCGCCTGCGCATATTAGCAAACGAGAAGTTTTACAAGCACATGAAACGAAGGAAAATCACGACAGAACTTCAGCGCGCGCAACCGGACGTAGTTCTTCGAGCTTTGCATTCAGGGTGGACGCCGTCATATCGATATTTCTGCGACCGAAATCTGCCAGCAACAAGGCAACAACGCCATTCTCGCGCGGGTTGGCGACAACTTCACCAATAATGTTGCGCGTGTAATCCTGACACTCTTCCTCGGTCATTCCCA
Source organism: Thalassospira sp. (assembly GCA_048264285.1). Taxonomy (GTDB): domain Bacteria; phylum Pseudomonadota; class Alphaproteobacteria; order Rhodospirillales; family Thalassospiraceae; genus Thalassospira. Next base: position 28,375 of record JBLXDD010000011.1, on the reverse strand, counting down.
TCTGCTTGCCTGCCCATTGCACCAGCATTTTATAGAGGTGAGTCTCAACACGGAAATCCTGTTCAAGATCAAAGCTATACTTTGCTTCGAATCCGCGTTCACGATCGTTAAAGCTGCTCATTTTCTTTCCTCCTTTAATCTGGTCATGGTGCCCTTTTGGGCTCTCTGACAAAAACCTTACCGGTCATAGCATTTTCTTTGCTAATAAACGACACTGATTTCGCCCTGTTGTACGATACCTTTGAATTTGACAAAATGCGTTTTGGGACGCTTTGATCTGGCTCATGTGCACAATCATTATCTTACGCCGCCCCGATCATGACTGGCCCGTCCTGTTAGGCGCCAACCGTGACGAGATGAACAATCGCCCGTGGAAAGCACCTGCGCGCCACTGGGATGACCGGCCCGACGTCATTGCGGGACTCGATGAAACAGCTGGCGGAACCTGGCTTGGCATCAATGAGGATGGCGTGGTCGCCGCTGTTCTGAACCGCTATGGCACCCTTGGCCCGGCAGATGGCAAACGATCGCGCGGCGAATTGCCACTCGAAGCACTTGATCACGCAGACGCAATCGATGCGGCACAGGCCTTGGCCGAACTGGATGGCACCGCCTATCGTGACTTTAACATGGTCATCGCCGATAACAGGGATGCCTACTGGCTGGCCAACCGTGGTACCGGGCAAATCCAGATCAGTGAAATTCCAGAAGGCTTATCTATCCTGACGGCGCATGACCTGAATGACACGGCAAACAGCCCGCGTATCAAACGCAATTTACCCCGTTTTAACAGTGCCCCTGCCCCCAATCCCGAGGCCGATGACTGGTTTGCCTGGCAGGCGCTGCTGGCCGATACCGGCATAGAGGCACCCGACCCTGACCACCACGACATTCGTGCTGATGCTATGCTGGTGCGCAGTAATATCGGTTTTGAGACTGTTTCCTCATCTCTGATCGGATTGCCAGCGATTCCCACCTCCGAGCATGAATTGCCCCGTCGTCCGGTCTGGCTATTTTCCGAAGGTCAGCCAGATAAAACGCCGTACTATCCGGTTGATGTCTGATCTGATCAAATCAGGGAAAATGGTGCAACGCCAGATAATTAAATATGAATTCTGTCACGGGTTGAAAGCGATCTGTGACGGTTGCAATTTTTGATTATCAAGTTTGCGTAAATAGAGCTTAAGCGACAATTGAGTTTCTCGCCAAGCACTGCTATACGGGGGGCGCGAATTTCAGGGTGCCTGCCCGTTGCCGCAGCAGGCCTAAATGTGAAAGATCCCGCCAATGTCCAGAAAGCAGCCCATTTACGAGGGTAAAGCCAAGGTTCTTTACGAAGGTACAGAGCCCGGAACGATCATTCAGTATTTCAAGGACGACGCCACGGCGTTTAACGCCCAGAAGCGCGGCACCATTGCCGGCAAGGGTGTCCTGAATAACATGATCACCGAATTCGTCATGACGCGTCTGGCAGAAATCGGTATCCCGACCCACTTCATTCGCCGTCTGAACATGCGCGAACAGCTTTGCAAGAAATGCGAAATTGTTCCGATCGAAGTCGTGGTCCGCAACATCGTTGCCGGTTCGATGGCCAAACGTCTTGGCCTTGAAGAAGGCGAACGCCTACCGCGTCCGATTGTCGAATTCTATTATAAGGATGATGATCTGGGTGATCCGCTGGTGTCTGACGAACATATCCTCGCTCTGGGCTGGGCAAGTGCCGAAGAGCTTGAGGAAATCGTTGGCATGACGCTTCGCGTCAATGATTACCTGTGTGGTCTGATGCGCGGTATTGGTCTGAAACTGGTGGATTTCAAACTTGAATTCGGCCGCGTCTGGGAAGGCGACTTCCCGCAGCTTGTGCTCGCCGATGAATTCAGCCCGGACAACTGCCGTCTCTGGGATGCGATCACCAACGAAAAGATGGACAAGGACCGCTTCCGTCGCGATCTGGGCGGCGTCGAAGAGGCCTATCAGGAAGTCGCACGCCGTCTTGGCGTCCTGCCTGAATCCGCCGAGATAGAGTCGCTGAACAAAGACGCGACCAAATAACACCCAAAGGCCGCGCTCGCGCGGCCTTTTCTTATGGCTGGCCGATGCCATTCCGTCGGACAGCGTTTTGTTTGCAAACAAAATAGCGCGAGCCCCGCGCCTGCGAACTTAAAGGAGCTTCTCGTGAAAGCACGTGTTCATGTCACCCTGAAGAACGGCGTTCTTGACCCGCAGGGAAAAGCCGTTCACCACGCCCTTGAGGGTCTGGGTTTTGATGGCGTTAACGACGTCCGTCAGGGCAAGTTCATCGAACTCGAACTTGATGGCACCGATGCCGCCAAGGCCGAAGCCGAGGTCAAGGAAATGTGCGAGAAGCTTCTCGCCAATACCGTGATCGAAGATTACAGCATCGAGCTGGGCTGATCACCCGGGCTGGGCTTTGCCACGGCAAGGTCTTTGTCTATCGGGATTACATAACGGACATTAATCGAGAGACGGTATTTCATGAAATCCGCTGTCATCCTCTTTCCCGGCATCAACCGGGAGAATGACGCCATCGCGGCACTCAAGCAGGCCACAGGCACCGAACCAACCGTGGTTTGGCATGGCGACACCGAGCTGCCAAAGACCGACATCATCATGGTCCCGGGTGGCTTTTCCTATGGCGACTATCTGCGTTGCGGCGCCATGGCCGCCAAGTCGCCGATCATGCGTGCAGTTGCCGAACGTGCCAAGGCCGGCGTGACCATTCTTGGTGTGTGCAACGGCTTCCAGATCCTGACCGAAGCAGGCCTTCTGCCAGGTGCTTTGATGCGCAATGCCAGCCTGAAATTCATCTGCAAGAACACGCATCTGAAGATCGAAAACGCCGATACCCGCTTTACCAATCTGTACAAGGCAGGTGACGTTGTCGATTATCCGGTTGCCCATCACGATGGCAACTATTTCGCCGACAGTGATACGCTTGACCGCCTCGAGGGCGAAGGTCGCGTCATCCTGCGTTATTGCGATGCTGACGGTGTTGTTGATCCGAAAACCAACCTGAATGGGTCGCAACGCAACATTGCCGGCATCATCAACGAGGCGGGCAACGTTCTTGGCATGATGCCCCATCCGGAGAATGCGATTGATCCGCTGCATGGCGGTACTGATGGTCGCAATCTGTTCAAAAGCATGGTGGAGGCCGTATCGTGAGCGCGAACGATTTCAACAGCACCCCGATCACGCCGGAACTGGTCAAGGAACACGGCCTGAACGAAGAAGAATACAAACTCGTTCTCGAAATCATGGGCCGTGAACCCAACATCAACGAGCTTGGCATTTTCTCGGTCATGTGGTCTGAGCATTGCTCCTACAAGTCGTCGAAAAAATGGCTGAAAACCCTTCCGACCAAGGCCGACTGGGTCATTCAGGGTCCGGGTGAAAACGCCGGTGTGATTGATATCGGTGATGGTCAGGCCGCCGTCTTCAAGATGGAAAGCCACAACCACCCGTCCTTTATCGAACCCTATCAGGGAGCAGCAACCGGTGTTGGTGGCATCATGCGTGATGTCTTCACCATGGGTGCGCGTCCGGTTGCCAACCTTAATGCGCTGCGTTTTGGCGAGCCTGATCATCCGAAAACCCGCCACCTTCTGAGCGGTGTGGTCGAAGGCATCGGCGGGTATGGCAACTGCATGGGGGTTCCGACCATCGGTGGCGAAACCGACTTCCATGCATCCTATAACGGCAACATCCTGGTCAATGCGATGACCGTGGGTCTGGCCGATACCGATAACATCTTCTATTCAGCTGCGGCTGGTATCGGGAACCCGGTTGTTTATGTCGGGTCGAAAACCGGTCGTGACGGCATCCATGGTGCGACCATGGCATCGGCCGAGTTTGATGATGACAGCGAAGAAAAGCGTCCTACTGTTCAGGTCGGTGACCCGTTCACCGAGAAGCTTCTGCTGGAAGCCTGCCTTGAACTGATGGCAACCGACATGATCGTTGCCATTCAGGATATGGGGGCGGCTGGCCTGACCTCGTCCTCATTTGAAATGGCATCCAAGGGCGGCGTTGGTGTTGAACTTTGGCTTGATAAAGTTCCGATGCGCGAAGAAGGCATGACGCCCTATGAGCTGATGCTGTCAGAGTCACAGGAACGCATGCTGATGGTCCTCAAACCCGGTTGCGAAGATGCCGCCAAGGCAATCTTTGACAAATGGGAACTCGACTTTGCCGTCATCGGTACACTGACCGATACCAAACGCATGGTTCTGAAATGGCACGGCGAACTTGCCGGTGATCTGCCGATTGATCCGCTGGCCGAAGCATCGCCGGAATATGATCGTCCGTGGGAACCGACCCCGAAACAGGATCGCATCGATCCCGACAGCATTTCGGCCAAGGTCAGCCATATTGACGCGCTTAAAACCCTGATCGCATCGCCCGACCTTGCGTCGCGCCGCTGGATCTGGGAACAGTATGACCATCTGGTCCGTGGCAACACGATCGTCCGTCCGGGCGGTGATGCTGGCGTTGTTCGCGTCGAAGGTACCAACAAGGGCCTTGCCGCGACCACCGACTGCACCCCGCGTTATGTTATGGCCGATCCGGTCGAAGGCGGCAAACAGGCCGTTGCCGAGGCATACCGCAACCTGGTTGCAACCGGCGCCAAGCCGCTTGCGATTACGGACAACATGAACTTCGGCAACCCGGAACGCCCGCGCATCATGGGTCAGTTCGTTGGCGCCTGCCAGGGTATTGGCGAAGCCTGCATTGCGCTGGACTTCCCGGTCGTGTCGGGTAACGTGTCGCTTTACAACGAAACCAATGGCGTTGGCATCATGCCGACCCCGGCGATTGGCGGCGTTGGCCTGATTTCGGATCTGGGTCACCACGCAACCATCGGCCTTAAACGTGATGACAGCGCGCTGATCATGATCGGTGCGGCCACCGGTGAACTGGGTCAGTCGCTGTATCTCAAGACCATCGAAGGTCGCGAAGAAGGCGCGCCGCCGCCAGTTGATCTGAACGCAGAAAAGCGCGCCGGTACGCTGGTGCGCGAACTGATCGAACTGGGTCTGGTGCGGACCTGCCACGATATCGCCGATGGCGGCCTTTTGGTCACGGTGGCCGAGATGTGCCTGGCGGGCAATATCGGTGCCGATCTGCATCTGCCGGAAGTTGGTAGCGAAATCGCATGGCTGTTTGGCGAAGATCAGGGCCGCTACGTGATCGCAACCCGCGATCCGGACAAGGTCCTGAACGCGGCAAGCAGTGCCAATGTCGCAGCCGTGATCATCGGTCAGGCTGGCGGTGATTCGGTCGTCATTGATGGCGGCGACAAAGTATCGCTTGCCGAACTGCGCGAGCTGAATGAAGGCTGGATGCCATCCTTCATGGCAGAAGCCGCTCAGTAAGCCGCCGACAAAACCAATAAAAAACCCCGCCAGAGCAATCTGGCGGGGTTTTCTTGTCTTGCTGGAAAACAGTTACTTAAAGCTGATCTTTGGAAACAGCCCCTTTTTCTTGGGCGCTTCGGCCGGACCAACGCGTTCTTCAACTGCGGCGGCGATCTTTTCGGCAATCGCCCCATAGGCCTTGGCATGGTCGCCATCGGGCTCGGTATCGACAATCGGCTTGCCTTCATCCGCACCGAGACGGATTTTCAGATCCAGCGGGATTTCACCAAGGAACGGCACGCCAAGTTCATCGGCCGCCTTGTGCGCCCCGCCATGATCAAAGACATGATCGACGTGGCCACATTCCGGGCATTTGTAATAGGACATGTTTTCGATCAGGCCAAAGACCGGCACATTGACCTTGCGGAACATGTTCAGGCCCTTTTTGGCGTCAAGAAGGGCAATGTCCTGCGGGGTTGAAACGATAACCGCCCCCGTAACCGGCACACGCTGCGCCATCGAAAGCTGAATATCACCCGTACCGGGCGGCATATCGACCACCAGCACATCAATATCGCCCCAGTCGGTATCGCGCAGAAGCTGCTCAAGCGCGCCCATCGCCATTGGGCCGCGCCAGATCACCGGCTGTTCTTCATCGACCATGAAGCCGATCGACATGATGCGCATGCCATAGGCCGATGGCGGGATCATTTTGCCCTGATGTTCTTTGGACGGGACCGGCTTGGCATCGCGAAGGCCCATCATGCGCGGCAGGCTCGGCCCATAGATATCGGCATCAAGCAAACCAACGCGAAGCCCCTTGGCCACCAGCGAAAGCGCAAGATTGACCGAGGTGGTCGATTTACCCACCCCGCCTTTGCCCGATGCAATGGTTACGATGCTGCGCACGGTCGGCAATTCAAGCGGCATCTGGCTGCTGCCCTGCGGGCGTTGTCCCGGTTGCGCCGGGCGGCCCGGTTGGGGCGGTGATGTGCGTTGCTGCGCGGCCGCCTTCGGACGTTCAGCCGTCAGCGCCACACGGGCGATTGTGACCCCGTTCACAGCTGCCACTGCCTTTTCGGCAGCTTGGCGCAAATCTTCGAGTGCGGGTCCGCGCTCTGGATCGACCGCAATCATGACATTGACAGTTTCATCATGAATATCAATGCCTTGCACCATTCCCTTGGCTGTGATTGATTGGCCGTCGACCGGGTCGATTACAGCATCAAGGGCGGCAGTAATCTGTTCACGGTTGAGCGAGGTCATATTGCGGTCTCCAATTTTTGGCTTAAGTCCGTGATCACACAGATCTTGCAGGCGCGTATCATTGTTTTGCAAGGCAAGCTGTCATATAAGGCCTAAGGGCATGCTCCGTCCAACAAGATTTAGTCCGTTTAATTTGACCTGCAATCGGTTACCGCCACACTTAGCCTATCAATGATCAGATGTGCTATGGGTGTGGAAAGCCAGACTGGTCCGAGATAATCGGGTTACGGTGTCACACTGGATCTCGTTGGACGGAGCATGTGTGGGGGTAATTCCCCAAGCTCGGCAAACAAAGATAAACACCGAACGGCAAGAAGAGGAAGAAACTCGATGCCTTGGAATAATCAAGGGGGCGGCGGCCCCTGGGGCGGCGGCGGAAATAACGGTGGCGGCCAGAACCCGTGGGGACAACGTCCTTCGGGTGGTGGTGGCGGCGGAAGTACGCCCCCCGATTTTGACGAAATGATTCGTAAAGGCCAGGAACGCCTGAAACGGCTGTTCCCCGGTGGTGGCGGATACAAGGGCTTTGTCCTGATTGGTATCGCAATCGTCGGGTTGTGGCTTCTGACCGGTTTCTACCGTGTTCAGCCGGGTGAACAGGGTGTCACACTTTTGTTTGGCAAATGGGTTGGCACCACTGGTCCGGGTCTGAACTATTTCCTTCCGGCGCCGATTGGCGAAGTTATCAAGCCAAACGTCGAACGCACCAACCAGATCGAAGTTGGCTATCGCGGTGCGGGCACCGTGGCATCCAACGGTTCGCGTGATGTGCCTGAAGAAAGCCTGATGCTGACCGGTGATCAGAACATTATCGACATCGACTATGTCGTTCAGTGGCGTATCAGCGATGCTGGTGCCTATCTGTTTAACGTTCGCGATCCGGAAAACACCATCAAGCTGGCATCGGAAAGTGCGATGCGCGAGGTGATCGGTAAAACCAATCTTGAAGAGGCCCTGACCGTGGGCCGTGTCCGGGTCGAAGAACAGACCCGCGTTTTGCTTCAGGAAATCATGGACGGATATCAGTCCGGCATTTTCATTGCAGAAGTGAAAATGCAGAAAGTGGACCCGCCGCGTGATGTTATTGATGCGTTTAACGACGTGCAGCGTGCCCGTCAGGACCGTGACCGTTCCCAGAACGAGGCACTGGCATACCGCAACGACATCATCCCGCGTGCAAAGGGTGAGGCAGAACGCCAGGTTCTGCAGGCGCGTGCCTATAAGGACCGCGTAACCAAAGAAGCAGAAGGTGAAGCAGAACGCTTTAACTCGATCTATGATTCCTTCCTGACCGCCAAGGATGTGACGACCCGTCGTCTATATCTCGAAACCATGCAGGAAATCCTTTCGAAGTCTGACAAGGTGATCATGGAACAGGGTGCACAAGGAAGTGGTGTTGTTCCCTATCTTCCGCTTCCGGAAGTTCAGAAACGTGCGAATGCAGGAGGCAACAACTAATGGCAAGTCCTAAACTTATTGCCGCTGGCGTCGTCCTTGTTATCGCCGCAGTCATCGGTTCCATGTGCGTATTTACCGTACGCCAGGACCAACAGGCGCTTGTTCTTCAGTTCGGTAATCCGGTTCATGCCGTTTCCGAACCGGGTCTGCATTTCAAACTGCCGATCCAGAATGTCGAATATTACGAGCGTCGTATTCTTGAACTTGACCCGCCGGTACAGCAGGTTCTTCTGTCTGACCAGAAACGTGTCAATGTTGACAGCTTTGCGCGTTGGAAAATCATTGATCCATTGATCTTCCGTCAGCGTGCGACCAATGCTGCCAACTTTGTGCAGCTGTTTGGTCAGCGTCTGAACTCGGTCATCCGTGGTGAACTGGCACAGGCCCCGCTTGTGACGCTTCTTTCGGACAACCGGGCCCAGATCATGGAGAAAATCCAGACAACCCTGGAAAAACCGGCCGAGGAATTCGGTGTCGAGCTGATTGATGTTCGCATCGGTCGCACCGACCTTCCGCAGGAAACCTCGCAGGCGGTGTATAACCGTATGCGTTCGTCACGTATTGCCGAAGCCGCACAGCTTCGCGCAGAGGGTGAAGAGCTTAAGGCCAAAATTCAGGCCGAAGCAGATCGCGAACGGATCGGTATCATCGCCGAAGCCAACCGTCAGGCAGAAGTTCTGCGTGGTGAAGGTGACGCACAGCGAAACGTTATCCTGGGTAAAGCCTACGGCAAAGACGCGGAATTCTTTGAATTCTACCGTTCGCTCGAAGCTTACAAGATCGCGCTGGACAATGGCTCCACCATGGTGCTTTCACCAGACAGCGAGTTTTTCCAGTACTTTAATAAGTCTGGCCCGGCGACAAGCCGCTAGACAAAACATAAGGGCGACCTGCATATTGGGCAGGTCGCCCTTTTTGTTTTCATAATTTCGATCTGTTGGGCGGCCATCAATCAGATCGACAGGAAACGCCGGAACGTCCTTACTCATGAAGGAACTTGCAACAGCCATACTTCTGGCCATCGCGTTGGAAGGCATGCTTTACACGCTATTTCCCGGCGGGCTAAAAAAGGTGATGGAACTTGTTCAGGAAATTCCTGAATCGCAGTTGCGCGTTGGCGGATTAGTCGCAGCAATTGTTGCAATTGGCGGAATATGGGCCGTTCGAACCTGGCTTTGACGCAAGGTCTTTGGTCTGGATTTCTTTCGTGCAGGTCAGCCACATGCCACGATATTGTGCCGAGAATTCCTTGTTTTTTCCAAGCACCGCCAAATTTCTGCCAAAGTCCGGGGTCACTTGGTTACATAAGCGACGAGTGAACTATCCCTCCCATCGCGCGCTGTTTATCAAAATTACAAATACCGTGAACGCGGCAACGAACAGGATCAGACACATGCTAGACGCATTATACAACCCGGTGCGGACGAAAGTGACCGCAGCACTGGTGATTGTTCTCCTTGGCGTGACCAGTGTTTCGCATATCGCGAATGCCCGCCCCGCTCCTGACAGTTTCGCCGACCTCGCAGAAAAGCTTCTGCCCAGTGTCGTAAACATTTCCACCAGTCAGTTGGTCGCCGAACGCCAGGGACCGGATTTTCAGTTCCCCCCCGGTTCACCGTTCGAAGATCTTTTCCGTGACTTCATGGATCGCAACGGTCAGGGCGGCCAAGGCACGCCAACGCCACGCCGCCGCGCAACGGCACTTGGTTCCGGCTTTATCATCTCGGCTGATGGTTACATCGTAACCAACAATCACGTGATTGATGGGGCTGATGAAATTACCGTGCGTCTGCATGATGGCGATACGCTTGAAGCCGAACTGATCGGACGCGATCCGAAAACCGACGTCGCCCTGCTTAAAGTCGAGCCGGAAGAAGACCTGCCCTTTGTCAAATGGGGCGATTCAGACAGTGCTCGTATCGGTGACTGGGCGATGGCGATCGGCAACCCGTTCGGACTTGGCGGAACGGTAACTGCCGGCATCATTTCCGCGCGCAACCGCGACATCAATCAGGGCCCGTATGATGACTTCATCCAGACTGATGCCTCGATCAACCGGGGTAACTCTGGTGGCCCGCTGTTTAACCTTGATGGGGATGTGATTGGCATCAACAGCGCGATCTATTCGCCGTCCGGTGGTTCGGTCGGGATCGGCTTTGCCATTCCGTCTGCAATCGCGCACAGCGTTGTTGATCAGCTTAAGGAATATGGCCGCACCCGTCGTGGCTGGCTTGGTGTTCACATCCAGACCGTAACCGACGATATCGCGGACTCGGTTGGCCTTGATGAAGCCACCGGTGCCATGGTTGCCGGCGTCTCCGAAGACAGCCCGGCACAGGATGCCGGCATCAAGCAAGGTGACGTGATCCTGAGCTTTGACGGCAAAGAAGTCGAAAGCATGCGCCGCCTGCCGCGTATCGTTGCCGAAACCAAAATCGGCAAGGATGTCGATGTCGTGATCTGGCGTGACGGCGAGAAGCAAACCGTTCAGGTCGAGCTTGGCGAACTTGAAGAAGAAGTCGTTGCAGCAAGTGCGACCGGCAGCGACAAACAAGAAGCGCCGGAAGTTGCAGAAGCCAGCATCAGCGAACTTGGCATCAAGGTTGCCAATGTCGATGAAACCCTGCGCAACCGCTATAACCTTGCCGAAGGCAGCGAAGGCGTAATCGTCACCGAAGTTTCCGGTGACAGCTATGCCGCCGAAAAAGGCGTTCGCCCGGGTGACATCATCATCGAAGCTTCGCATCGTTCGGTTGATACGGTCGAAGACGTTGTCGACGCGGTCAAAAACGCCGTGGAAGACGACAAACGCACCATCCTGATGTTGATCGAAACATCTGCTGGTCCGCGTTATTTCGGTCTGACCTTGTCAAACGACGACTAAGTCGCCCGCTGTAGCGGACGATTGACCCGACCATGAAAAAGGGCGGCCTAATGATCAGGCCGCCCTTGTTTCGTTCGATGCAACCGGACTTAAGAAACAAAATCCGATTTGGCATAGCCTTGCAGATATAAAAGCGCTGTCAGATCACCATGATTGATGCAAATACGCGCTTGTTCCTGCACCGATGGTTTGGCATGGAACGCCACCCCGGTCCCGGCCAGAGAGATCATCTGAAGATCATTGGCGCCATCACCTACTGCAATCGCATCCCCGACCGTGATCCCCTGCTTGTCAGACAGAATTTCAAGCGCATCGACCTTGGCCTGCCGATCAAGTACAGGTTTCTGGACCTTTCCGGTCATCTTGCCATCTTGGGTCATCAGAACATTGGCCTGATCATAATCAAAGCCGAGCTCCGCCCGCACAGCGCCGGTAAAGAAATCAAATCCGCCCGACACCAGGGCCGCAAACGCCCCGTTTGCCTTCATGGTTGCGACCAGTTCGCGCGCACCGCCAGTATATTCAACGGTCTTCCACGCTTCTTTCAACATTTCGGTCGACATGCCTTCAAGCAACCCGACACGTTCATCAAGGGCTTCTTCGAAATCAAGTTCGCCATTCATGGCACGCGCGGTGATTGCCGCCACCCGTTCCTTGACCCCGGCAAACTCGGCCAACTCGTCAAGTGTTTCACCGGTAACGATGGTGCTGTCCATGTCGGCAATCAAAAGCTTCTTGCGACGTGTTGCGACCTTTTGGGTAACGGCATCGACAGGAAGCTCTTCCTCGGCAAGGGCTGTATCGGCAACATCAAGCGGAATACCATCAAAAGTCAGATCGCAGGCCTCGCCATCGGCAAGCCAGGTCACATCCCCGACAAGTGCCCCTGCCCCGGTCAGTGCGATCGCCGCATTGTCAATCACCGCCTTGGTCAGCGCATTCGAATTCGGGGCAGCAATCAGGGTGAGAACCAATTTCATGATCGAGAGGGCTCCTTGGCGGAAAGACTTAAAACATATGTTTGGCCTTTATCCGAATTGCGCCGGACCGTGGCAAGAGCGTTTGTTACTTTCCTGGATGTTCTTGCCTGTTAAGGCCACACAATGTAGTATTGTTACTACAAATTTTACGAGGTGAGCAATGGGCATCACAACAATCTCAAGCCGTGATTTTAATCAGGATACCAGCGGCGCGAAAAAGGCATCCAAAAGCGGGCCGGTGATCATTACTGACCGTGGCAAACCGTCACACGTTTTGCTGTCGATCGAAGATTATCAACGCCTGACAGGCTCCCTACCCTCCATTGTTGAACTTCTTGCCATGCCCGGCGCAAACGATATCGAGTTTGAGCCACAACCAGCTCGCATCAATATGAAACCGGCTGACCTGACGTAATGTTCATCCTTGATACAAACGTCATTTCCGAGCTGCGTCGTGCCCGGCAAGGAAAAGCAGACCAGAACGTTGTAGCCTGGGCCCAATCCATCGAAGCAACCAGTCTTTACATTTCGGTCATAACCGTTCTTGAAATCGAAACCGGTATTCTGCAAATCGAACGGCGCGATGCCGATCAGGGAAAGATGCTCGGCAACTGGTTTGAAAACCATGTTCTCAAGGCCTTTGAGAATAGAATCCTAACGATTGACAAAGCGGTTGCGAGGCGCTGCGCCCAACTGCATGTTCCCGATCCGAAATCAGAACGTGATGCTCTTATTGCCGCAACCGCATTGGTGCATGGTATGACAGTTGCCACACGCAACGTTAAAGACTTTGATCAAACAGGCGTCCAAATATTTAATCCTTGGAAAGCCTTATAATCAGGACAGCTTCATCGAATGCCCGCCATCCACGCCACCAAATATTTTGCCCCCGTCCTGATCGTTGCCGGCCCGACGGCCAGCGGCAAGTCGGCATTGGCCCTTGATCTGGCAGAGGCCTTTGACGGGGTGGTGATCAATGCCGACAGCATGCAGGTCTATAAAGAACTGCGTGTGCTTTCGGCCCGCCCGGATGAAGGTGAAATGGCGCGTGCACCGCACCGGCTTTATGGCGTGCTGTCCGGGCGCGAGGCCTGCTCGGCCGGCAAATGGCGTGAAATGGCAATGGCTGAAATCGCCGACTGTCATGCCAAGGGCAAACTTCCGATTATCACGGGTGGAACCGGCATGTATCTGAATGCCCTGACCGAGGGGATCGCGCCCATCCCCGATATTCCCGCCCGGATTCGTGATCAGGTCACAAACGAGCTTGAAGAACTTGGCCATGCGGCATTCTTTGCCAAACTGCAGAGCCAAGACCCGGAAACCGCCGCCAACCTTGATGGCAGCAACACCCAGCGGCTGATTCGCGCCGCCGAGGTTTTCGCCCATACCGGGCGTGGATTGGCAAGTTGGCACAAGGAACCGGTCATTACCCCGCCCGAAAACATGAAATTCAAGAAACTTTGTTACATGCCGCCGCGCGACATTTTATATGACCGCTGTAACCGGCGTTTCGATCTGATGATCGAACAGGGTGCCATTGACGAGGTAAAAGCACTCCTTGCCTTGGAATTGCCTGCAAGTGCGCCGGTTATGAAAGCCGTCGGCGTGCGCGAGATCGCAGCCTTCCTTGCCGGCGAGATTGATCTTGCCACCGCCAAAGAAAAATCCCAGCGTGAAACCAGACGCTATGCAAAGCGCCAATTAACCTGGTTCAGGCACCAAATGTTAGCCAAAGAAATCATCGACGCGCAATATTCGGAAAGTTTGGCGGTAAAAATGCGTCATGATGTTAACCAATTTCTGTTGACCACGCCAAAGTGAGGCGATAGGTTGGCCCTTACCCCGCCGAAATGGCGGAAAACCGCCATTTTGGCGGATTTTTCAACTCCAATTCGAGGATAATTGGATCATGTTTCAATCACGCGGTTATCACGCGACACGTTGTTGTCGTTAAGTAAAGAGGCTCGAAAATCATGGCAGAACGTATTCTAAGCGGTTCGGAAGTAGTGTTGCAGGCCCTTGCTGATCAGGGTGTGGAAGTCGTGTTCGGCTATCCTGGCGGCGCCGTCCTACCGCTATATGACGAGATATTTAAACAAAACAGGATTCGTCACGTTCTCGTGCGCCATGAACAGGCTGCTGTCCACGCCGCCGAAGGTTACGCCCGCTCGACCGGCAAGGTCGGCGTTGTGCTGGTAACTTCCGGTCCGGGTGCGACAAATGCGGTTACGGGCCTTACCGACGCGTTGATGGATTCCATTCCGGTTGTCTGCCTGACAGGTCAGGTTCCGACTCATCTGATCGGAAATGATGCCTTTCAGGAAGCCGACACCACCGGCATTACCCGCCCGTGCACCAAGCATAACTATCTGGTGAAAAACCCAGACAAGCTTGCACGTACGATGCACGAAGCCTTTCACGTCGCCGCAAGCGGCCGTCCGGGCCCGGTTGTGATCGACCTGCCCAAAGACATCCTGGTTGGCAAGGCACCGTATCTCGAACCGGCACAGGTTCAGCACCGTACCTATAACCCGGTGGTCAAGGGCGAACGCAGCCAGATCGAAGAAGCCATGGAAATGCTGGCATCGGCGAAAAAGCCGATCCTGTATTGTGGCGGCGGTGTGATCAATTCCGGGACACAAGCCTGCAAGCTTCTGACCGAATTCACCCGTATGACCGGGGCTCCGATCACGCTGACCCTGATGGGGCTTGGTGCCTATCCGGCGTCCGACAAGCAGTATCTTGGCATGGTCGGGATGCACGGCACCTATGAATCGAACATGTCGATGCATGATTGCGACGTCATGGTCGCGATTGGCGCGCGTTTTGATGACCGCGTAACCGGCAACCTTGATTTCTTTGCGCCGAACTCGCAGAAAATCCAGATCGACATTGATCAAAGCTCGATCAACAAAAACGTTCCGGTCGATATCGGAATCGTTGGCGATGTTGGCCATGTTCTTGAAGACATGATCAAGATCTGGAAAGCCAAGCAATACAAGATGGATGCCTCAGCACTTGATAGCTGGTGGAAAGAGATCGAAGGATGGCGCGCCAAACACTGCCTGTCCTACAAACAACCCAAAGACGTCATCAAGCCGCAGCATGTTATCCGTTCGATCCATGCCGCGACCCGTGATCGCAAGACCTACATCACCACCGACGTTGGCCAGCACCAGATGTGGGCCGCCCAGCATTTCGGGTTCGAACACCCGTATGAATGGATGACGTCGGGTGGCCTTGGCACCATGGGCTATGGCATGCCAGCCGCCCTTGGCGTTCAGGTTGCCCACCCCGATGCGACCGTTGTCTGCTTTACCGGTGATGCATCAATCATGATGAACATTCAGGAATGCGCGACGATGACGCAATATCGTCTGCCGATCAAAACCGTGATCCTGAATAACCGTTACATGGGCATGGTCCGTCAGTGGCAGCAGCTTCTGCACGGTTCGCGCTATTCCGAAAGCTATAGCGAAACTTTGCCTGACTTCGTCAAACTGTCCGAGGCCTTCGGCTTTACCGGCCTGACCTGTGACAATCCGGCTGATCTTGATGATGCTATCAAGAAGATGCTTGAAATTGATGGTCCGGTGATTTTGGACGTCGCTGTTGATGACAAGGAAAACTGCTATCCGATGATTCCGTCGGGCAAGCCGCACAATGAAATGCTGCTTGCGCAGGACAGCGACGGCAACGAAGCCATTGATTCCGACGAAGGGATGGTTCTGGTCTGATCCGCATCGACAAATTTGTGCGTTACAGACCCCATCAAATCAAAATGAAAAGGCCGGTTCGGGCGGCACATAAAATGCCCCCGACCGCGCCCTAGCGGAGCGAAACCGTGAAAGAAACCGAAATTTCGAAACACACCATATCCGTTCTGGTGGACAACGAATCTGGCGTTCTGGCCCGTGTGATCGGGCTGTTTTCCGGCCGTGGCTATAACATTGAAAGCCTGACCGTTGCCGAGGTTGACGCCCAGGCCCACCAGTCGCGCATCACTGTCGTTACCTCGGGAACTCCGATGGTGATCGAACAGATCAAGGCACAACTTTCGCGCCTTGTTCCGGTGCATAAGGTCAGCGACCTGACCCTTGCCGGGCCAAGTGTCGAGCGCGAGCTTGCCCTGATCAAAGTCATCGCAACGGGTGAACAGCGTGTGGAATCCCTGCGCATTGCCGATATTTTCAAGGCACGCGCAGTGGATGCGACCAACAATTCCTTCGTGTATGAAATCATCGGCAGCCCAGAAAAGATTGATGCCTTCATCAAATTGATGGAGCCGCTTGGGCTTTCGGAAATTTCGCGTACCGGTGTGGCAGCAATTTCGCGTGGCACACTAACGATGTGAGTTTGCCTTCCCGGTGATCCGCATCGGGTACGGCATTGGGACCTGTCCCAAAATAATTATTACCATCCGCCACGCATAAAAATCAGCGTGGTCCAACGTCCAGAGGTATCGAAAGATGCGTGTTTATTACGACCGCGATGCAGATGTTAATCTGATCAAAACCAAAAAAGTTGCCATCATCGGTTACGGTTCGCAGGGCCATGCCCATGC
>JBLXDD010000011.1:0-11832 GCA_048264285.1 Thalassospira sp. | reverse complement strand
CGCGATGCAGATGTTAATCTGATCAAAACCAAAAAAGTTGCCATCATCGGTTACGGTTCGCAGGGCCATGCCCATGCACTGAACCTTCATGATTCCGGCGTTAAAGAAGTTGTTGTTGGCCTTCGTGAAGGTTCTGCTTCGCGCAAAAAAGCAGAAAACGCTGGCCTGAAAACCATGACCCCGGCCGAAGCCGCTGCTTGGGCAGACGTTGTCATGATGCTGACCCCGGACGAACATCAGGCTGCGATCTATGCCAATGAACTGCGCGACAACCTGAAACAGGGTGCAGCCCTTCTGTTCGCACATGGCCTGAACGTTCACTTCGGCCTGATCGAGCCGCGCGCTGATCTTGACGTCATGATGATCGCACCGAAGGGCCCGGGCCACACGGTTCGTTCCGAATATGCACGTGGCGGCGGGGTTCCGTGCCTTGTTGCGATCGAACAGAACGCATCTGGCAACGCGCTTGAAGTTGCCCTGTCCTATGCTTCGGCAATCGGTGGCGGTCGTTCGGGTGTGATCGAAACCACCTTCCGTGAAGAGTGCGAAACCGACCTGTTCGGCGAACAGGCTGTTCTGTGTGGCGGTCTGACCCAGCTGATCAAATACGGCTTCGAGACCCTGACCGAAGCTGGCTATGCACCGGAAATGGCATATTTCGAGTGCCTGCACGAAGTTAAGCTGATCGTTGACCTGATGTATGAAGGCGGCATGGCCAACATGCGTTACTCGATCTCCAACACCGCAGAATACGGTGATTATGTCACCGGTCCGCGCGTTGTTGATGCATCGGTCAAAGAACGCATGAAAGAAGTTCTTGCCGACATTCAGGAAGGCAAATTTGTTCGTGACTTCGTTCAGGAAATGCATTGTGGTCAGCCGATGTTCAAGGCAACCCGTCGCCTGAATGCAGAACACCCGATCGAAGAAGTTGGCGAAAAACTGCGCGCAATGATGCCGTGGATTGCTGCCAACCAGCTCGTCGACAAAGAAAAGAACTAAGCTTCGCCTGGTTCCTTCTTACGCAAACGGCCGTCCCGATGGGGCGGCCGTTTTGCTTTGGGGATTTGGGAATGGTGTGTGGACTGAAACCGAGCTTCGTTTGTCGCCGAGAGCTTGTATTTTTGCTAGCCTTGCAACGTATCATAGTTTGATGGAACCGAGTTGTCGCTGACGAGGCTGCCGAAATGAGTAACGTTTCTCTAGATTTGTTGATAGAAGCCGGATTGCTAACCGCAGGAGGAAAACCTGTGGACATCTCCCACCTACCAAATGATGAAATTTCCAAAAGGCTCTCGCACTACATAACAGCACGTGCCCAAACAGTATCGCACGAGGTCGATAAGACTCCTGCCAACCAAAAATTAAACGCACTATTCAGCACTACATCTGCTGATCTCAGCCTAAGTAAAATTCTGTCCTCAACGCTAGTGTATGATTCCGTCATAGTTGACGATCCGTTTTTAAAAAATTCGTCGAGCCTGAAACGCGAACAAGTAATAAAAGGTATTAATTTCTTCTCTTGGGTATTTAGCTTAGTAAGATCCAACTTCGTTCAAGTTTTGCCGATATCATTCTTCAACGAGCCCAGTGATAGAATACCGATTCTATATTCAGAAGATGCGTTTAAATCGTCAATTCCAGCTGCGGTTCATGACTACGTTCATAAAATGGCAAGCCTTGCATCCGTCGTACCGGATCAGGATGGGAACCTTCTCGTTCTGAATGAGGCCGCCCACTCGAATAGAAGACCTGCTCTAAACGTAAGCTTCAAAGACGACCTTTGGAAATCTGGTGTTTCTTTGTATCTTTTTCAGACTTTAGAAAATGGCAAGATCACTTGGGACAAGAACAAAACGTTATCAAAGGAAGACTTCGAGCATTGGGCATATCAAACTATCAACCAAGCTGTCCGAGCTAGGTTAGCGTGCATCTACAATGAAACTCATTTAGCTTCCATAACTAGTCACACTTACATCACCGAGTCATGCTTCGAAGCCAACTTACTAGCTATGTCCGGAAATACTGCATTTAGCACTGGAGAAGCTTCCGCCAAATTTCTAAAAGCCAATGATAGCTTCATTCAAATCGACTCTCCAGAAACAGTCGTGACGCTCAGGGATAAATATTTTCGCGCCTTTGAACGCTTTAATTACAGCTTGCTCGACATAACCAATCAACTCAGCAATGTTAACCCTGAGGATTTCGATCAAATGTCGCAAACTCTTTTCCATAAAGAGATCATGCCTCAAATCGATGAAATCAGAGATAATTTGAAGTCAATTTCAAGTTCGTCAGCAAAAGGCTTTTTGGGAAGCGTAGGAGGCCTAAGTGCTGCTGTGGCAACCGGCTCTGTAATGCCTTTAATACCGGCACTCGGACTCACAGCATTCTCTGCTGCGACAGAGGCTCTACCTGCTATATGCCAGCAGCAAAACTACAAAAATAAGCCCGCGTTCATTTGGCATAGAATTACAAAGAAGCACAGCTAGCCGGGCCCTTTAATTATGCTTCATCTGGCGCACCGGGAAACGCAATTCGGCCGCGGCCCAGATCGCAACGCACAGGATTGATACACCTGTTCCAAGTGCGACCACAGCAGGCCAGCCGCCAATACCATAGGCGATGGCAGAACTGGCCGACCCACACGCCCCACCCAGGAAGTAACTGGCCATATAACCCGTCGTCAGGCGGCTGCGGGCTTCGGGATTAAGGCGATAGACCTCGCTCTGGTTGGAGATATGAGCGCCCTGAATGCCCAGATCAATCAGCACCACGCCAAGCGCAAAGGCCGTTAGCGACCATTGCCCCCAATAAAGCAGCCCCCAGCTTAATACCGTCATCATCAGAAATGCGCCTGTACTAAGCCGTGCCCAGCCTTTATCGGCCAACTTTCCGGCAATACGCGCGGCCAGAATACCAATCGCCCCGATCAGACCATAAAGGCCGATGACCGCTTCGGACATGTCATATTGCCGCACCAGCATAAAGGTCATGGTGGTCCAGAAAACACCGAATACCGCATATTGCAGCCCGCCAATCAGGCTTCTGCGGCGCAAGACCGGTTCATCACGAAACAGATGCAGGATCGAAAGATACAGCGTGCTGTAACTGGTATGTGATGTTGGCGGGATATGCGGAATGATCCGGTAACAAGCCACCGCATAAAACGCCATCAGAACAGAAGCGACAATAAACACAGATCGCCATCCTGCGATCTCGGCCATGACACCCGAAAACGTCCGGGCCAGAAGAATGCCAAGTAACAGGCCGCTCATCACCGTCCCCACCGCCGAGCCGCGCTTGTCATCACTGGCAAGGTGGGCGGCCAGCGGCACAAGGATTTGTGCCGTCACACAGGTAATCCCGACCGAAATGCTAAACACCACCAGCATCAGAAATGACGGTGCCACCCCCATCGCCAGCAACCCCACCGCCGTTAATGCCGAAGTCACCGTAAGCAATTTGCGGCGTTCGTGATGATCACCCAGCGGCACCACCGCAATCAGCCCGGCCAGATAGCCAAGCTGTGCGACGGTCACCAGAAAACCGGCCGTGGTTTCCGTTAGGTCATATTCACGCGCCAGCAGTTCCAAAAGCGGCTGTACATAATAAAGACTTGCGACAGACAGGCCGCTTCCGACCGACATAAAGGCCAGAAGTCCGCGCGTCAGGGTGGGCTTGGATTGCATGTTCGGGTGGGCCTTAAGTGGGTTGGTGGTGGCGATACGATAGCCGCCCAATCCGATAGTTACAATGCAGTGCCTGACACAGGTGCCGTGCCATTGTGGCACCGGTCGGCGGCATGACGCACAGCAGCCATTCGTAAAACATCCTGCTTTGCGCTGGATTTCAAAGGCCGATCTGTTTAATTCTGGCCTTTAAAACTCTCACTCAAAAACGAGCATGATGAATGTCGGACACTATTGATATCGCCCCCGAGGTCGCAGAAGCCTTTGCCGCAGGCAAGCCTGTTGTTGCCCTTGAATCGACCATTATTTCCCATGGCATGCCCTATCCGCAGAACCTTGAAACTGCGCGCGCGGTTGAACAGGATGTGCGTGACAACGGCGCCATTCCCGCCACCATCGCGGTCATTGGCGGTCGTTGCAAGATCGGCCTGTCACCCGAAGAACTGGAATATTTCGCCAAGGGAACCGACATTCTTAAACTGTCGCGTCGTGACATCCCTTATTGCATCGCCAAGAAACGTGATGGTGCCACCACCGTATCGGCAACCATGATCCTGGCCGAAAAAGCCGGCATTCGCGTTTTTGCCACTGGTGGCATTGGCGGGGTGCATCGCGACCTTGCAGAGAATTTCGACGTATCTGCCGACCTGACCGAACTTGGTAAAACCGGTGTTGCGGTTGTGTGTGCCGGTGCAAAGGCGATCCTTGATATCCCCAAAACGCTTGAACATCTTGAAACGCTTGGCGTGCCGGTTATTGCCTATGGCACCGATGAATTTCCGGCATTCTATTCGGTTGAAAGCGGTCAGAAAGCCCCGCTTCGCCTTGACAGCCCCGAAGAAATCGCAGCTTTTCTGAAATCAAAATGGGAATTCGGCCTGGAAGGGGGGGCCGTGATCGGCAACCCGCCAGAAGCCGACAAGGCACTGGCACGCGAAGCCATCGAAGGCGCGATTGAAGATGCCCTGATCGAAGCCAGGGAAAAAGGCATTCAGGGGCGCGACGTGACCCCGTTCCTTCTCGCACGTGTTACCCAGTTGACCGAAGGCAAAAGCCTTGAGGCCAATATCGCGCTGGTGCGTAACAATGCGCGCCTGGGTGCAAAAATCGCTGCTGCACTGGCAGACTGATTGGCGCTTAACCGTCATTGAACATCAAAAAAAACAGGCTGGCAGAATGACCAGCCTGTTTTGCGTTTAGCTGCGTTGATAGCCTTTGCTTTCAAACCCCGGCTTGATCCGGGCATCATCGACTGGTGCACCCCATGTCGTCGTGCAGGGCAAAACACCGGCCCAAACCGACCAATCGTAATCTTCATCATCATCGACCGGGTCCCCGGCACGGACCTTTGCTGATACCTGATCAAGATCAAAGCCAAGAAACATCGTGGCTTTGAGTTCCTGCTTATTGGGCGGACGGATATGATCCCACCGGCCCGGTTCAAGTTTTTCGGTAAACAGGCGGGAATGTTCCATTTTCTCCGCGGCTTCTGTCACCACTGTGCCTTTTCCGTAAATAACGACGGAACGGTAATTGGCGGAATGATGGAATGCTGAACGCGCCATCACCAGACCATCCAGATGCGTAATGCACAGACAGGCTTCTGCCCCGTCTGCAATGGTGGCAAGGATGCGGTTCTTTGACGCGCCATGGATATAAATACGTTCCCCCACACGCCAATGGGCGGTCGGGATCATCGCCGGGCGTCCGCCGACCACGGTTCCGACATGACAAATCAATGCATCATCAATAACGCCATGGACCAGCTTTCGATCATAACTGGCGCGGTTATGACCCCGGACGACTTTGGTATGCGGATGGACTTCATATTGATCAGACATGGTCGAACTCATCTTCAAATTAGGTGGCAGAACGGGCCCGATCATGGATCAAATTGGACTTTACAAAAGGTCCACTATAATAAAAATGATAGAACCAATTTGATCGAGGTCGCCATGGCACGCAGTGATTACAGCTGGATTTATCCAAGTCAGTCCGAAGATGCCGGTCATCAGGGCACCTCCACCGCTTATCGCCGTCTTTACCATGGCATCAGATCAGCCATTCTTGATGGCCGATTGCATCCGGGTGAACGGCTTCCGGCCAGTCGCGACCTGGCAAAGTCCCTTGGCATATCGCGCAACACAGTGGTGACCAGTTTTGATCTTCTGACCTCGGAAGGCTATCTTGAAACACGTGTCGGCGCCGGAAGCTTTGTCGCCAGCACCCTGCCGGATAGGGATATGCAAACCGGTCAACAGGCCAAGGATAATCATGGCGCAACGTCCAACGACCGCCCGTTGCGGCTTAGTCAAAGTGCAACGCGCATGCTGGCTTATCAGCGCCGCTTTCCGCGTTTTCGGGTGGCCCGCCCGTTTAACCCGGCAACACCGGATCTGGACGGTTTTCCGTTTGATCTTTGGGCGCGGTTGTTGCGCCGGTCCTGGCGGGCGCCGGATATTGATTTGACCATTCCTGATGATCCGCTTGGATTGCCGCTGCTGCGTTCTGAAATTGCCAAATGGCTGCGGCAAACGCGCGGGGTGAATTGTGATGCCGATCAGGTGATGATCGTTTCTGGCGCGCAGCAGGCACTTGATCTGGCCGCACGCGCCCTTGTTGATCCGGGCGACATCATCGCCACCGAAGACCCGGGATATGAAGGTATTCGTGGCGTTCTGGCGGCAAGCGGTGCTGTGGTTGAACCAATCATGGTTGATGAGGACGGGCTTTGTGTTGATGGCCTTGCCAAAACATCCTCGCCGGCCCGGATCGTTGTCACCACCCCGTCGCGGAATTACCCATTGGGTACGACACTTTCACTTGCCCGGCGTCTGGCATTGCTGCAATGGGCACAGGATAACGATGCCTGGATCGTCGAGGATGACTATGACAGCGACTATCGCTATGACGGGCCGCCATTGTCATCCTTGCAGGGGCTTGATCGTAACAACCGGGTGATCTATGTCGGCACGTTTTCGCGGGTCATGTTCCCCGGCATCCGGCTTGGTTATCTTGTCCTGCCACCGGCACTGGTTCCGGCGTTTCGCGGTATTCGCGGTTTTGCCGATGGCGTTCCGGCCCCGACGACACAGGCAGCCCTTGGCAGCTTTTTCGCCGAGGGACATTTCGGCAGTCACGTGCGCAAGATGCGCCTGCAATATGGGGAACGACGTACTCATCTGATATCCCTGATTACCCATGATGCGTCCGATATCCTGTCGGTCATGCCATCGGATGGCGGATTGCATCTTTGTGCTCGCCTGACAGGCGACCTTGATGATCTTGCCATGCAGGAAGAACTGGTAAAAGCAGGCCTCGATTGTCGTGCCTTGTCTTCCTATTTTCACAAAAATCGCGCGCCAGACGCGCCCGTCCCTGTGCGGGGGTTGGTCCTCGGCTTTGCCGGATGGCAAAAAGATGTGCTTTCGGAAAGTTTCAGTGAACTGACCCGAACCATCAGACGTATGTCTTGATGTACCCCGAGCCAGAGAGAGCGTCTCGACTTACCTACCCTTTGCTGTCACAGTCGTGGCGCTCTCTCCCCTTTGGGCGTATTTCCCCGCGACGCCATGATAATCAGCAGGAAAACGAATGACCGACCGACCGATCGCCGTAATGTGGTTTCGCAACGATCTGCGACTGTCGGACAATCCTGCGCTTATCGCCGCAGCAAAATGGGCGCGCGAAAATAACGGTACTGTTCTTCCGGTTTTCCTCCTTGATCCTGTGATTTCCGATCAGTTGGGCGGCGCAACGAAATGGTGGCTTGAAAAAAGCCTTTCTGCGCTCAACAAAGACATCGCCAAGCTTGGCGATAGCAAATCTGATCACGCGCTGCGTCTGTTTAAGGGGAATGCGAAAACCATTCTGGAGCGGATCGCAGACGAAAACCCTGTTCAGGCAGTGTTCTGGAACCGGCTTTATGACAAGCCCTCGACCAAGCGCGATACCGATATCAAGTCGATCCTTCAGGACCGTGGCCTGACCTGCGAAAGTTACAAGGCCAACCTTTTGTTTGAACCATGGGATATCAAAACCGGCTCAGGAACAGATTTCAAGGTCTATAGCCCGTTCTGGCGGGCCTGTCAGAAATTGCCGCCCCCACGCGAACCACATGCTGTGCCAGACAGCGTTTCACTGTTCAAAGGTGAGGTTTATGGGCAAACCAACATCACCAACCTTGATCTTGCGCCAAAGCCTATTGATTGGGCCGGCGGTCTCGATGATCGTTTCACGCCCGGCGAACAGGGCGCAAAAGACCAGCTTTTTGACTTTATCGATGATCGCCTTACCGATTATGCCGAGATGCGCGACCGACCGGACCATCGGGTAACATCCGAACTTTCGCCTCATTTGCGTTTCGGGGAAATCAGCCCCTATCAGGTCTGGCATGCCGCCAATCACTATGCCGATGCCAATCCCGGCAAGGGCAAGACCGCCTCGAAATTCATTTCCGAACTTGGCTGGCGGGAATTCACCCATCACATCCTGTATCACGCAACCGATCTGCGCGCGGTCCCCTTACAAGGCCAGTTCAAACACTTCCCGTGGTCAGAGGACGCAAAATCCCTTCGCGCTTGGCAGAAGGGGCAGACGGGCTTTCCGATTGTCGATGCTGGCATGCGCGAACTTTGGCACACGGGCTATATGCATAACCGGGTGCGGATGATTGTGGGTTCGATCCTTGTGAAACACCTTTTGATCCATTGGCGCGATGGTCTCGCATGGTTTGACGACACACTGGTCGATGCCTGCCCGGCCAACAACCCGTTTTCCTGGCAATGGATCGGCGGTTGTGGTGCCGATGCCGCCCCCTATTTCCGTATTTTCAATCCGGTGCTTCAGGGCGAAAAGTTCGACCCCGAGGGCAATTATGTCCGCCAATGGGTCCCGGAACTGCGCGACATGCCAGAGCAATACATTCACAAACCGTGGGAAGCATCCCCGCTTATCCTCAAGGCCGCTGACGTGACGTTGGGCAAGACCTACCCGGAGCCTCTTATCGGCCTCAAAGAAGGCCGTGAGCGGGCTCTACACGCCTATCAGAATATGAAACAGGCTGCTGCATAAGCATGCTCTGATCACGGTTCCATTTTTAGATACCAGATCAGGTTTTCAACGCTGTTTGGCTTTAACGGCCCGTTGGAGCATATCGCCGTATCAATCAAGGTGTCGAAACCTTGATACCTATCAAGGTTTAATACAGCCAAGCCAAAGGAGCAGCGCTGGTGTTTTACACCGTCGCCAAAGGCTACCATTCCTTCGGCACCATTTGGATGAGACACTTTCTTCACAAGCTTTTTATGCTTAATCAGAACAGCTGTATTTTTTTCAAAGTTCTTCCTTGAAACAGCACGGCGTTCCAGCCCCCTTGGAATACCTGCATCCCAGAACCCGATACGGACATACCCCCGCCCATTATCCAATATCCATTTTTGGGCAAACTTGGCGCCCTTATAGATGCCAGTGCGTTCAATTTCATTCATAGACGTCACTGTTCTGCCGGATGCCTCTGCAATATTCAACTGCACGGCCCGACTTACAATCTGATCTCCAGGAGCCTCAGGCGCTCCAAACGTAAAGAATAATGCCAGTATCGAGCGGATAACCAACCGAAACACATTCTCGAAGAATTCCCAATCAAGGAATAATCCGGGAAACCTCATTTCCAGAATATCTTCTGATCGGCAAAGTCCGCCATGGCCGTGGCAATCCCCAGAAGTCGATGATCAGCCCGTGCCGCAAACCAGCCTGACACCAGACCAACTGCAACCATGCCATTTTTTGAAAGCTGTGGCGTCAAGGCCATCAAGCGCGCCTCTGCAACGGCGGCGTCTTGAAGCTGGCCGAGGATTTCCTGCATCGTCGTCAATTTGCTGCGGAACTTCTTGACCTTTTTCGAACCGTAAATGGCCCCGAAAAACTCGGTCCCATAGCGCATCTGTTTGACATCAAGACGAAGCGCATGAAGTTGTGGCGTCGTCAGACCAGCAACGTGATCTCCGCGTTTGGTTACGCGCTTATAGGCTTGCTCCAGAAGGGGTTCGGCCATCTCGGATACCGGTGCGGCCATGGCGCTCATTTGTTCGGCACTGGCCCCCGATGCCCAGCGCGAATAACTTGCCCAAGCGCCAAGCAGTAAAAGCAGCTGTCCATATTCCGGTTGATCAAGCATGTCATGCGCAGCCTCAAGGGCCACTGCGCGCTGTTTTTCTGCGGCCTTGCGCAGTTCCGCCACACCAGCCTGATCGGGGAAGCGTTCCTCGATCATTGGAAGGGTTTCGGTCAGGAACACATCCCAGTCGCGCAAACCATCCAAACCCTTGCTGCAACGTTTAAGCAAACGGCGTAGCAAGACGGCCTCACCCGCTGGCAGGTTTTTCTTAAACAGGTTCAGGGCAACCCGCAGACGACGCATGCCAACCCGCATCTGATGGCAGCCTTCGATATCAAGATCCTGCCGCACGCAGACCTCGTTGCTCACGATCATGCGCAGACCTTGGGCAATCACGGCACGAAAGGCGGTTTCAGCCGACATTTCAGGGCTTAGCTGCACGGCCGCCGCACGATAGGCCCCGGGGCTGATGCCAAGATAAAGATCACGTCCACGAGACGCTTTGGACCGCATGCTCAGCAACAGTGGCACTGTCCGTTGCAATTCAAGTGCAAGATCGAACAATGCAGCCGGGTGGCCCTTTTTCAGTTCGAGTTCGACCTCGGAAATCGGCGCTTCTTTTTCACCGGAACGCACAACGCCCTGATCAATCGCCAGTTCCATCACCGCATCGCGATAGGTCAGATCCACTGCCCCGCGCTTAAGGTCGCTTTCAAAAATGCGGTCGATCTGCTTTTTCTTCACAAACTTCTTAAGAAGCTTTTTGACGTCCTTGTCGGTAAAGCGATCCAGATCAAGAACACCTTCTTCCAGCTCGACCGTCCATTCATTGCGTTCGGGAAGTGCCTCACGCAAGCCGTTGGTTGCCTTGACTGTCTGTTCCCAGCCATTGGCCCCCTTCTTGCGCAGGCGCACAGCAAGCCCCTTATCGGCCAGCGAAAGTTTGGGCGTATCGTGATAGATGGAAACAAGGTGCGTGGTGACCAGACGACGGCCTTCCTTGACTTCACGCAGGACCGGCGCGTTTTTAAGGCGTGCGACATGCTTCGGATCGATGCGAAGTTTAAGTTCGATCTCGATCTGCTTCTCGGCCATCTGGTCCCCCTAAGAGAGTTGTTATCACAGCGTAGCAAACGCTGCTCCGATACCAATTATTAGCCAGTTTTATGTTTCAGCGGGTTGAAACTCGAAGCCAAGACAATGGTAAAGGAACGTAATATTTCCGCAACAAAAGACAGAAACCTGCCCGGAATCAAGCTTTAACAAATCAATCAACATATTGCTCAAGCCGCTGTTTTCATTTGAAAACAAATCTAATGAATCAGGTTCACTTGCTGTGGTTTATGTTTGAATTTATGCCTTTCCCGTTGCGGCCCGAATATATCCCGGCTCTTCTTTAAACCAGACGATTCTGTACAATTGCAACCACAATGCGCGGTTACAGCACAGCGTCACTTGCCAATTGCGCGTTGATCGTTACAGTCAGGACAACACCACCGCGCCAAAGGGCTAAAATGCACATTAAAACCTTGAAAACAGTCCTGCTTCTGGGCGTTGCCGTTCTGATCAGTGGCTGCGAAACCCGGCCAGAAATCAGCTATGATGCATGGCAGGCAGAGCAATTGGCTTCTGCCGTTCGCTATACGACCAACGAGATGGTCAAAATCAATCTGAACTGGTCACGAATCGGCCCCTTTTCACGCTATGACACATGGCTTCGGGCAAACGCCTTCGGGGGTATGATTGATGTATACGGCTCACAGACGTGTCTTGGAAAATTCGTTCGCAATGATCGTCTTTTGCCTGCCAATGGCTGGTGGGAACTTGTTTGTCCCGACAACAGCTATGCTGCGGGGAATTTCCGTCTAACCCCCGAGGGCAATATTTCGGCAACTGGTACATCGGTCAATGGCGAGAAAGTAAGCTTCGTACTGCCAATTCCGAACTAAAGCATTTTGCTTTTAATCTGATGCATATCCGGCAGCCTTAAAGAAGTTCCAGCATTCGTTTGGTTCGAAGATG
>JBLXDD010000010.1:0-115464 GCA_048264285.1 Thalassospira sp. | reverse complement strand
ATCATCTTAGCAGCATCGAGTTCCATAACTTCACCCTTTCGAATTTCTTAAAGGCAATCAGAAGAGATCACACCAAACCACACACATCAGTGCATGTGGATTGCATCATGGAGATAGATGCAGGTGAGAATTGTGTAGACATAAGCCTGAAGCGCAGCAATGCCGAACTCCAGAACAGTAATCCCCGTCAGCAAAGCAAAGGGAAGCACGCCGAGAATGCCAATCAGGCCAACGAACCCACCGATAACTTTCAGCATGATGTGGCCGACGGTCATGTTCGCAAACAGTCGGATCGCCAAGCTGAACGGACGAGAGAAATAGGAGATGATTTCAATCGGGATCAGAATGATCGCGGTTGCAATCGGCGCACCTTCAGGGAAGAACATCCGAAGATAATGCGTACCATGACGCATAAAGCCGATGACCGTCACACCGATGAAGATCACCAGAGCCATCGCAAAAGTAACAGCGATGTGGCTCGTAAAGGTAAAGCTGTGCGGGATCATGCCAAGCAGGTTCCCGAACAGAACAAACATAAACAGCGTAAAGACGAACGGGAAATATTTACGACCAGCGCTCCCGACATTGTCTTTCAACATATTGGCGACGAATTCGTACATCACCTCGGCAGCACCCTGCCAGCGCCCCGGAACCAGCGCACCGCGACGCATCGAAAGCGTCATGAAGCCCGTTACGAGAACGGCTGCGATCACCATCCAAAGTGCGGAGTTGGTGAAGGAAACATCAATACCGGCAACCGAAAGTTCGGCCAAGGGCTTGATTTCAAACTGCTCTAGCGGTCCAGCCACCGTAATCCTCGCTCAATATTATCAGGGTTCGGATTGGTCCCCGTTCCCCTGCTTGCGCTCCCCCATCGCACGACCAAGTCCGACAGCACTGTCAAAACCCTTGGCTACGCGATAAGCGTTCAAACCTCCGGCACCTGCTCCGAGAAAAACAAACAGAACAAGCAGCCAAGGTGTCGTATCAAGCACCCGATCCAGCGCCCAGCCGATCAGCAAGCCAACAAGAACAGCGGCGATCATTTCTGCCGAAATCCTCATGCCAAGCGCCATCCCTTGGGATGGTTTGCCGGTCGCCCGGTTCGGGCTGTGCAGCTCTTCGCGTTTACCTGTTACAGCCGCCAGCTTGCTTTCAAGCTCTTCTAATGAAGCGCGATCTTTATCATCGCTCATTGTCGTGAACCCCGCTATGGCAGCCTTGCAGACGTCGCAAGGAAATGCGCGGGCAACATACTTAGCACCCCATGGGCTGTCAAGCTGTAAAACCCCGGCTCGCACGGCTGCGCAAAACAGATATAAACGCAATTAATTCAGATATTTAACCCGCGAAATGTGAAGGAAACCACTTTTAATCATAGGCATTAGTAGCAGTTATCTGATTTACCACCAGCACGGCTCGGCGGCCTGCAACCGGCGGTTTTCCTTGGTTCTTGTCTATTTAAGTGAATTTGTTCGTGTCGATGACAAAGTTAAGGATTTTCGGTTTGCCCCGAAAATTTGCCAAAATCAGGACTGATTTTTGCCTGAACAATGGACGTTTGCCAAATTGTCCAACATCACCTCTCTCGATTCATCTGTCATCGCTCCTTGTCCAACGGCAGAACAACGCGACAGCCCCCGATCAGACCTTCCTTACACTCAATTCACGTTCACCATCGCTTTCCTGCCAACCACCCGGTTTGGAAGCCAGCATCCAGTCGAATTTATGGAACAGTGCCCAAACCGCCCCCAGCGTATTGATTGCGATCGAATTCATATCAATCGGCTGCGTATCGAGAATGTCATCTCGCAGGATTGCGATAATTTCTGCGACCGAATTTTTGCCATCAAAGACGGTTAGCAATCGCGCCAGATCGGGCCCACCGGTCAGATCAACCGCATTGCCAGCACCATCTTCAATCAGTACCGGCTGCCCCGCCAAAGCAACCAGGTCGTCAAAGAAGGTCGCATTGGGCGGAACAAAGAAATAAGGCGCGCGGTCAGCATCCGGCAGCATTTCCACAGTTTGGCTTTTATCTTTGCGCGTGAGATAAAAAGCATGAAGCGGCATTGCCCCGGCGAGCCGCTCGCAGAATGCCTGCTGATCACGAAGCGGTTTTGCCCGCAATTCACGCAGCAAGACCGGATCCCGCACCAAATTTTCAACGTTGTAATGGGCCTTACCGGTGCCACCGAACCCGAAAAATCCGGTAAAGGCAGCAACATACAAATCTGCAGAAGCCGCAAAGTCATACACCCCATCCACGTCATAGGCGCATTCAACCGGATGCAGCAGCAGGTCAACAATTTCGGGATCGTTTTCAAGCAATCCTTTGATGAAGCCAGAACCACCCCCCATTTTAAGCAACATGTTGTGTTCTGGTAGTGACGATAACAGCGCCCGTGTCATGGAAAGCTGTTGCTGAAGGTCTTTGCCTTCCAGCAACGGTTGGATCATTTTGCGCCATTCGGTGACGGCAAGACGGCCATGTTCGCCATAAACCATGATCCCCATCGCACCATCAGCCTTGAGCACCGAACCCAGATCGCGCAGACCTTGTTCCGGATCTTCGAGGTGATGCAAAACACCTGCACAATTGATGTAGTCGAACAGTTCCGGTTCGGATTTGGCAAAGTCCGAAATGGTTTGTTGAACAAAGGTAACATTTGAAAGACCGCGGGCTTCGGCGCGTGCCCGGGCGACCTTGGTGCTGGCAGAAGATGGCTCAAGATACGTTACTTTGCCACCGACTGCGCGCAATTGTTCTGCTAGCCAGATCATCGAATCGCCAGTCCCGCCCCCCGCAACCAGTGCACGGAACGCCCCATCAAAATCCTTTATCCCGCCAAAGCAGTAATGATTAACCCGTGACAGGGTATCAAGTGGCGGCATTAGCAGACGATCTTTTTCCTGCTGCGGATCACGCAACGGATAGGGGAATTGTTCGTAAAGCTCGCGCACTTGCTGGGACATCAGGCCTTCACCATCGTTAAGTTTTAACGAGGTGTAACATCTCCGGGCCTATCAGTTTATTAAGAGCTTCCTCATGTGTCCGCCCTACGTGACTAAAGTCTGTTCCGTTTAGCTTGAGAAATCGAGCTCGGCCTGTTCTTTTTTGGAATAGACTTCTGCCTGATGCAGATCGACCGAGACCAGCGACGACACACCTCGTTCAGCCATGGTCACACCAAACAGGCGATTCATGCGGGCCATGGTCATACGGTGGTGCGTAATCACTAGGAAGCGGGTATTGGCATGTCGGCCAATGGCCTCCAACAGCTTGCAGAAACGGTCGACGTTGGCGTCATCAAGCGGCGCATCGACCTCGTCAAGTACGCAGATCGGAGCCGGGTTGGTCAGGAAGACCGCAAACAACAGCGCCACGGCCGTCAGGGCCTGCTCACCACCTGACAGAAGTGAAAGATGCTGAAGCTTCTTGCCAGGCGGGGATGCCATGATCTCAAGCCCAGCTTCAAGCGGATCATCCGCATCTGTCAGCATCAAATGCGCCCCACCGCCGCCAAACAGGCGGACAAACAATTGCTGGAAATGTTTATCCACTTCGTCAAAGGCCGCTTTCAGGCGCGCACGAGCTTCGCGGTTGAGCTGATTGATGCCATTGCGCAGCTTTTCAATAGCAGCAATCAAATCATCGCGCTCCGACACCATGGTGTCTTTCTGTTCCTGCATTTCAGCCAGTTCAACCTCGGCCCGCAAGTTGACCGCCCCAAGGTTTTCACGTTCACGGGTCTGGCGTTGCAGACGAGCTTCGATATCGCCTTCACTTGGCAGGTCTTTGGTCAGATCAATCTGCCCCAGTTCAACCAACTGATCCGGGGTGGCATTGACACGTTCACGGATACGTTCAATCAAATCACGGCGATGTTGTTCGGCCTGCTCAAGTAACGCTTCACACCGCACGCGCCCTTCGCGGGCTTCGGCCAATTTCTGTTCTGCTTCACGCAGGTTCATATCGGCTTCACGCTGGGCGTTTTCAGCGCGCTGCAATTCATCGGCGGCATCCTTTCGGGTCTGCTCTGCCAATGCGATACGATCAGACAGGATAGCACGGCGTTCTTCGATCTCTTCGGGCTTGAGTTCAAGCTCCTCGATCTCCATACGCGCCTCTTCCTGCCGTTCGCGCAGTTCAGCAACACGTTCGCCGGCACCGGATGCACGCTCATTCCAGGTGGCAATTTCGTTTTCAACAAATTCAAGGCGCTTGCGCCGCCCTGACATGGTGCTTTGCATGCGTTCAAGCTGGCTGCGCGCTTCCATCTGATCGGCACGTGCATCGGCCAGATTGGCACGTTTTTCAATCAGCTCAGCCTTGATTTCCATAAGACCTTCGCTGCTTTCTTCCGGCAGGGCTGCAAGTTCTTCCTGCTCGGCGATCAGCTCATCAAGATCTTGTTTGGCACGTTTTTCAGCTTCTTCCGCGCTTTGCAGACGGCTTTCAATCGCACTGGCATCGCGTTTGATATTGGCGATTTCCTCACGCGCGGAGGATGCCGCATTTTCCGCATCACGCACAGCCCGGTGGGCTTCTTGTTCCGCTGTTCGGGCCGCCTCAATTTCTTCATCAAGGCGTTCAACATTCTCGCTGGCGATCTCTGCACGCTCTGCGGCGGCTTCGACCACCGCCTCGGCTTCTTCGAGTTCTCCGCGAAGTTCGTCAAGACGGTTACGTTGGCGCAAGCGCACCGCCGCAGGCAATTCCGCACCGGCAAGAATACGATAACCGTCCCAGCGCCAAAGCGCACCTTCGCGCGACACAAGACGTTGGCCAACCTTCAG
Organism: Thalassospira sp.; assembly: GCA_048264285.1. Lineage (GTDB taxonomy): Bacteria > Pseudomonadota > Alphaproteobacteria > Rhodospirillales > Thalassospiraceae > Thalassospira. The sequence goes on along the minus strand of JBLXDD010000010.1, from coordinate 110,664 downwards.
GTTCTTGGCCAGGAAATTACCCGTTGCCTCATCAGCGACAATGCCGATCTGCCACAGACGACGATTCAAAAGCGCGGGCGCCTCGACATATTTGGCAAGGGCCGTTACCCCGTCGGGCAAGGCCGGATCATCGGTGGCCGGATCGATTGCCGTCCAATGCATGGCCGCATCTTGCGCGTCGGGTGCATCAAGGTCTTCGCCAAGGGCGGCTGCCATAGCAAGTTCGAAGCCGCTTTGCACCGTAATGTTTTCAATCACCCCAGGATATTTGCCATCATCACTGCCGCGCAGAAGACTTTCGAGCGCTTCGATTTCGGCTGTCAGGCGGGCCTTGCGACTTTCGGCATCACGCAGCGCGTCGCGTGCATCGCTTTCAGCCGTTTTCAGGCCATCTTCGCGATCTCGCAGCTCAGCCAGTCGCATTTCGGCCTCTTCGACCGCCATCTTGCGCTGTTCGCAAAGTTCCTCGCACTCTTCAAGATGCATACTGGCTTCTTCGAGTGCTTCGGAGAAGTCGGCTTCAATCCGGATATCGTCAAGCTTGACAACGGCCTCGTCATGGCGTTCGGTCAGACGGGCGCGGCGCGCATTAAGTTCGCTCAGGCGCTGTTGAACAGATTTAAGGCGCGCTTCTTCTTGCGCGACCTTACTGGTCATTTCTTCGACTTCACCTTCAAGCTCTTCCACCCGAAGAGCCTTTTCTGTTGCCACTTCGCGGGCTTCGTCAAGCGCGTCATCTTCGCCGCCCTGTGCTTCACGCAATTCTTCACGTTCGTTCTTGAGCTTTTCAAGCGCGCCTTGCGCATCACTTGCCAGTTCAGCTTCACGGGCAAGGTCGGCATCAATCTGTTGAATGCGCCCGCGCAACTGGCTCATAAGCGTTTCGATCTGCGCTTTGTCTTTATCAAGACCTTCGCGCTCGATCAAAAGGCGTTGCAGCGCGGCGGCCGCTTCGGCTTCTTTCTTGCGAAGATCCGGCAGGCTTGCCGCAACATGGGCCTGAATGGTGGTTGCCTCGGTCACCGATGAGGTCAGATCACGCACCGCACTTTCACCTGCAACCAGCAATTCACGCGCGTCTTCCTGTCGTTTCTGCGCTTCGGTCCAGCGAATGTGGAATAACAATGCTTCTGTCTGGCGGACACTCTCGGACAGTTTACGATAGCGTTCCGCTTGTCGGGCCTGCTTTTGCAAAGATGCTATTTGCCCGTCAAGCTGAACCAGAACGTCTTCAAGACGTTCCATATTCTGTTCCGCATTCTTAAGGCGAAGTTCCGCTTCGTGACGGCGAGAATGCAGGCCCGTGATACCTGCCGCTTCTTCAAGGATCAGACGTCTCTGGATCGGCTTGGCCCCGATCAGCGCACCGATCTTGCCTTGGGAAACCATTGCATTGGATCGCGCACCGGTCGCGGCATCGGCAAACAGCAACTGCACATCACGCGCCCGGACATCCTTGCCATTGACCTTGTAGTTCGACCCGCCACCGCGTTCGATGCGGCGGGTGACTTCAAGCATGTCAAAATCATTGAACATCGCGGGCGCCTTGCGCTCGCTGTTATCAAGCGTAACAGTCACTTCCGCCACATTGCGCGCAGGACGGGACGAAGTCCCGCCAAAAATGACGTCGGACATGTCCGAACCGCGCATCTGCTTGGCCGATGTTTCCCCCATCACCCAGCGCAGTGCTTCGACAAGATTGGATTTGCCACAGCCGTTCGGGCCGACAACACCGGTCAGCCCGTCTTCAACGAGTAAATCTGTTGAATCGACGAAGGATTTGAACCCCGTCAGCCTTAGCGATTTAAACTGGACCAATCATGTCCCCCGGTCCGACCCTGTCCCCTGTTACCGGGCACCACAAATGCGGTGCCCGGAAAAGTGTCTTCATTAGTCGATCAGGTCTTCGACTTTATCGATAAAGAATTCTGCGTCACGCGAACCGGCAATGGTTTCACCATCAATGACGAAACTCGGCGTCGAACGAACATTGAATTCCTGTTCACCGGTAATCCGCGAACTAACGATACCGTCAATCAATTCCTGATCTGCGATGCAAGCATCAACAGCATCGCCGGTCATCCCGCCAAAGCGGACAACTTCCTTGATGCCGGCAATCGGATCCTGCGACCGTGCCCAGTTCATCTGGGATTTGAACAGCATGCTAAGCACGCCGAAATAGCGATCATCACCCGCGCATTGCGCAATCGCAGCAGCACGCAACGCAACACCATCCAGCGGATAGTCGCGGAAAACAAGTTTCAGCTTACCAGTATCAATCAGCTTTTCCTTGATCTCAGGCAGAACCTCGGTGTGAAAGGATGCGCAATGCGGGCAGGTCAAAGATGCATATTCAATCATCGTGACCGGCGCATTCTCATCTCCCATCACATGTTCTTTCCATTCAGTTGCTTGTGCCTGTTGGATGCTAGCTGCTCCAACCATCATCAAAAACGCACCAGCAAGAAACTTAACTGCCTTTAGCAAGGAAACCTCCGTTAAAACAAAGTTTTGTGATTACAAGCCTGTTGCAAGGCGGGAGTCAACACACCCCCGAAAACGGCTATGCCACCAACGAGTCGCCAAATTGGCCCGCAATTGCGGCAACTCCGTGATCGCTCATTTCAATAAACTGATTCGATTATCCCCGACGTGCAAGACAACAACTCGTGACCGGATCGCGCGGCCCAACGCGCGGCGGGCGATTGCGCCACAACCCTTATTTCTTGCCGGGTTTGGGCCGCAACCCGCCGCTTGCGCCTGCAATATGACGGCCAAGCCGGGTCAGCACTTCGCGAAGATGGGGATCTTCAATTTTTTCGATATCGGCCTGACGGGATGGGGCAATGTCGGCTTCGGGTACCTCTGTCGGGCGCTGTACGGTGCGTTCCGGGCGCGAAATATCACCCTGAAGCATTGTGATCTTGTTAATCGCACGATACCCGAAATAGCTGTTCACCCGTTCGATGATCTGCGGCATGCGATGTTGCAGCTCAAGCGCGACCGGTCCGACAACTCGGATCAACAAAGTCCCACCAGCGATGCTTTCCTTGGGCGGGGGACTATATTTTAGCGGCATGGTATATTTCTCAAGATCCCGGCCGACGATCTCCCCCCAATGCAGAATGATTTCTGTCTGGAAGAAACCACGTTTGCGCACCAACGGCCGTGTCAGATTCCCAACAAGAGGCGCGACGTTACGAAGCCCCATGCGGCGTTCTGGACTTCCCAGCGGGGCGATACCTTTTTTCTTTCTGGATGCGTTTTTGGTCGCGGCGAGTTGGGCCACCTGATCCGCCGTCGTACCCTTTTTCGTATCCACACTATCTTTTTTCTTGCTCACGCCCGCTTCTTTCGTAGGGTCTGCTTACTTTTCGGAATTGGACTCTAATCCGCAAAACAACATAACACGGGATCGACGTGCATTTCACCCATCAGGATACCCAACGCCTCGCACAGACCATGCTGGAATGGTATGATCGCCATCATCGCACCCTGCCCTGGCGATCAGAACCCGGCGACACGCCCGATCCGTATCATGTCTGGCTTAGCGAAATAATGCTCCAGCAAACAACGGTTCAGACCGTGGGGCCGTATTTTGCCGCCTTTCTGAAACGCTGGCCGACGGTAACCGATCTTGCCAATGCCGAACTGGATGATGTTCTGCATGCTTGGCAAGGGTTGGGATATTATGCACGCGCGCGCAACCTGCACAAATGCGCCAAGGTGGTCGCATCTGAATATGACGGGATTTTCCCCGATACCGAGGAAGGCTTGCTGAAACTGCCGGGTATTGGCCCTTATACCGCCTGTGCGGTGGCGGCCATTGCGTTTAACCGCCACGCAAGCCCGGTGGATGGCAATATCGAACGGGTGATTTCGCGCCTGTTCGCGCTGGAAACGCCATTGCCTGACGTCAAACCCGACATAAATGAAAAATCCGCCGCCCTGACCCCATCCGACCGCCCTGGTGATTATGCGCAAGCATTGATGGATCTGGGGGCGACGATCTGCACACCACGGAACCCGGCATGCGGTATTTGCCCGTGGCAAGCCGATTGCGAGGGCCGAAAATCCGGCATCGCGCCCGAGCTTCCTAAAAAACGCAAAAAAGAACCAAAACCGACCCGGGTGGGGTATGCATTCTGGATCAGGCGTGCGGATGACGGTCGTATTCTGGTGCGCCGCCGCCCGGAAAAAGGACTATTGGGCGGCCTGTATGAGGTACCTGGCAGTGATTGGCGCGCCATCGAAGCCCCCGATGATGTCATGCTGTCAGAGGCTCCGGTACCGGCCAAATGGTCGGAACTGGAGGGCACGGTTGGCCATACCTTCACACATTTTCACCTTAATGTCAGCGTGCTGGCCACAACCCTGCCTGGCGAAGAAGCCGATAAACTTGATGGCAGTTGGACGACAATTGACGGGCTTTCGAACTTTGCTTTGCCGACCATCATGAAAAAGATCGTGCGTCATGCCCTGAAATACGGGCCAAGCGGATAACATAAATCGTGCATGCCAAACGCCGGCACCCGTCAACCGGATCCCAAAAAAAAGCCCGTGGTTAAAACCACGGGCCTTTAATTTTGGACCTCGCGCGGTGCGATCAGGCGTAAATGTCGATCACCTGTCCACGGCCCGAAGAGGGCGGCGGCGCTGCCTGCTGCGAAGTTTCGGTTTCTGCTGCTTGCTCTATCCGCTGTGTCGGCGGTGAATTCAGGTCATTGTTACCGGTTTCAGCAATCGGCGCGGTGGCCTGCTGAATCTGTACCGGGTTGGGTGCGTATGCTGCACCCCCTACTGCACCTGCTTGCATTTCTATCTCCATTTATCCTTGCGGATAAGAACTGGTTCTCAAACCATAGCAACTTTTACCCCAAAAAGCAAAACCGGCGGGTTTTGCAACCACGCCGGTTCTGTTTGGCATCTATGATGTCGTCGGAATAACCAGCCTGAGATCAGGCCGGGACCTGTCCCATTTCCTTGCGCAGCTGACTGCGCAAATTGTCGATCGAAACCAGTCGGCCATCACACTTGTAATGCCAGTAAGTCCAGCCGTTACAAGCCTGCGCACCCTGAACATGCGCACCGATCTGGTGGATCGATCCGGCATTGTCCTTGTAACTGATCGAGCCATCAGCACGCACCATGGCGGCGACATTGCCCCGGTTGTCATAGATCTTGTCACCCGGCGAAAGCAGGCCGCGTTCGATCACCGCACCAAACGGGATACGCGGCAGGGAACGCTTCGACTCGGTCAGTTCAAGACTGTCGCCATCAAGCATCTGGACCTTGGAAATGCGTTCACGCGCAGCTTTGGCATAGCTTTCTTCGCGTTCCAGACCGATAAAATGACGGCCGAGACGACGTGCCGCAGCCCCGGTGGTGCCGGTGCCAAAGAACGGGTCAAGCACCACATCGCCCTGACGGGTCGTCGCCATCAATACGCGCTGAAGCAATGCTTCGGGCTTTTGGGTGGGATGGACCTTTTTGCCCTTCTCATCCTTGAGACGTTCCGAACCAGAACAGATCGGCATCAACCAGTCGGAGCGCATCTGAAGACCTTCATTAAGCTGCTTCATCGCTTCGTAGTTAAAGGTGATTGCCTTTTGTTCTTGGCTTTTCGAGCACCAAAGCAGCGTCTCATGCGCGTTGCAGAAACGTTTGCCACGGAAATTCGGCATCGGGTTGGTTTTACGCCAGACGATATCGTTCAAAATCCAGAACCCGATATCCTGAAGCGTATTACCAACGCGATAAATGTTGTGATACGAACCAATCACCCAGATCGCGCCAGTGTCCTTAAGAACCCGACGGGCCGCCGTCAGCCAGTCACGGGTGAACTCGTCATAGTGACGGAAACTGTCAAATTGATCCCAATGGTCATCAACAGCGTCGACCTTGGAATTGTTCGGGCGCAGCAGGTCACCGCCAAGTTGCAGGTTATAGGGCGGATCGGCAAAAATCAGATCGACGGATTTTTCCGGCAGGCTGTTCATCAGTTCGATGCAATCGCCAACCATCACCTGATCAAGTGGTAGAGATGTCTTTTTTGTCATGATGCCTTCTAGGTTCCCCCTTGAAATCTTGATGAAAGCATCAACCGAAATAGTTAATGAAAGAGTTAACCGACTCCGAAATTTTTCAAGGATTCGCATTGTGTTGGAAACTGGGCATTCTGTTTAGACAATCTTAACTGCTATGGTCGAAAAACCGGAAGATTTTGCTTTGGCAAACTGCGCACCCGATCATAGCCCGATCCGGACCGGACTCGGCTGATCCGCACCGGGACGCAACGCGCGCCATTGGCATCAAACCGTTGTTACCCCCATCTTGGCCGCGTTAAAATCCGCCAATTGCCGGCATGGATTTACCGCAAACCGCGCATTCTCAAACAGTTACCCCGAAATCGGAAAACTGACCATTTGGACAGAAGGCACTTTGCCTATTTTGTAATCGCGTATACAATCTGCTCACAACCTATGCAAAATATGAGTTTCGCATAACGGTAATAATCCGCAGGGGGACAAAATGAAGTCTGGTACTTTCCGCTTGACGCGTCGAGCGATGCTGTCAGCCATCGCCGGCGCAGCCGCAGTGGTTTCGTTTGGCTTTGGCACACCGGCAGAGGCCGCCGACCCGTTAAAGGTTTCGGCAATTTACACTGTTCCGGTCGAACAGCAGTGGGTTTCGCGCATTCACAAGGCGCTTAACGCCGCCGAAGCACGCGGCGATATTTCCTATGAATTTTCCGAAAACGTCGCCAATACCGACTATGAGCGCGTCATGCGCGAATATGCCGAAAACGGCTCCAAACTGATCGTTGGTGAAGTTTTTGGTGTTGAACGCGCGGCACGCAAAGTTGCGGCTGACTATCCGGAAACAGCCTTCCTGATGGGATCAAGCTTTGCGCCGGACGGGGAAAACTTCTCGGTCTTTGATAACTTCATCCACGAACCGAGCTACCTTGTCGGCATGGCCGCTGGCAAGGCAACCAAGTCGAACAAGATCGGCATGGTTGGCGGTTTTGCCATTCCGGAAGTAAACCGTCTGATGCATGCCTTCATGGCGGGTGCCAAATCGGTCAATCCGGATGTCGAATTCATGGTCACCTTCATCAACAGCTGGTACGATCCGCCCAAGGCAAAAGAAGCCGCCTTTGCCATGATCGATAGCGGTGCGGACATCATGTATGCCGAACGTTTTGGCGTATCCGATGCGGCCAAGGAACGCGGCATTCTGGCGGTTGGTAACGTGATCGACACTGCGGCGGATTATCCGGGCACCATTCTGGGTTCGGCACTCTGGCACATGGAAGCTACCATTGACCACGCCATCGAGGCGGTAAAAGCCGGTGAATTCAAGGCCGAGGATTACGGCAAATTCAGCTATATGGAATTCGGCGGCGGTTCTGTCGTTCTTGACCCGGCACTGCTGCCGGACGGCACGGTCGAAGCAGTCGAAGCCAAACAGGCTGAAATCCTTGATGGGTCCTTCACGGTCGAGGTAAACGACGAAGAACCGAAATCATCGATGTAAGATTTCCGTGAACTGATTGGGCAGTTCGGTATAAAAGCCGAACTGCCCTTTGTCTTTTACAACATCATGCCCGCCGCGAAGACGCCCGCCGCCCCACAGCGTGACGCATAAAAACAAAACGGATTACCCGAATGTCATCTGCTGCGCACACATCATCTGAAACGTCGCCAGACCTGCTGCTGTCGCTGGCAGGTGTCACAAAAAGATTTGGTGCACTTGTCGCCAATGACGCCATCGACCTGACAGTTCACAAGGGCGAAATCCTTGCCCTTTTGGGGGAAAACGGCGCTGGCAAGACCACCTTGATGAATATTCTGTTCGGCCATTATGTTGCAGACGAAGGCACCGTTACGGTCGCTAGTCGCACAGGAAACCTTGAACAGCTTGAACCGGGGGCCCCGCAGGCAGCTCTTGATGCCGGAATCGGCATGGTTCACCAGCATTTCACATTGGCCGAAAACCTGACCGGCCTTGATAACATCGTCCTTGGGACCGAACCGATTTTCCGCCTGCGTCGTGATCGTGGTACTGCGCGCGCAAAGCTTGACCAGTTAATGGCCGGATCCGGGTTGAATGTGGACCTCGATCAGCCGGTCCACAAATTGACCGTCGGTGAAAAACAACGTGTCGAAATCCTCAAAGCCCTTTACCGCGATGCACGGCTTCTGGTTCTTGATGAACCGACCGCCGTTTTAACACCGCAAGAAGCCGACAGCCTGTTTGCCATCTTGCGCAAACTCGCGGCAAACGGTCTTGCCGTGATTATCATCGCCCACAAACTGGCCGAGGTCCTGGCCGTTTCGCACCGGATTGCGGTGCTGCGCGGCGGGGTCAAGGTTGGCGAAATGAAAACAAGTGACGCCGACCATAAATCCATTGCTGAACTGATGGTCGGCCGGGAAGTCCCGGCAAGCCGCCGCACACCCCGCGCGGCCGGAAAACCGGTGATTAGCCTTGCGGATGTCACCATCGATCGCGGGGATTCCCGCCGATCCCTGCATGGGGTGAACGTCACCGCCCGCGAAGGCGAAATCCTTGGCATCGCCGGTGTATCGGGCAACGGTCAGGCAGCACTGGCACAGCTCATTGCCGGGCTTGATAAACCTGATAGTGGCACCGTCGAAATTTTTGGCGAAACCGTCACCAAGTTTGATGCGCATAAATTTGCCCAGAACGGCATCGCGCGCATCCCCGAAGACCGTCATCATGACGGCATGGTCGGATCGATGACGGTGGCCGAAAACATCGCGATTGAGGATGTCCGAAGCAAGGAATACCAGAAATTCGGTTTCCTTGATTTTGATGCCATTCGCAAACGTGCCGAACATGCAATTGCCGATTATGATGTACGCTGCCCCGGCCCCGATGCCCCGGCGCGCCTTCTTTCGGGTGGTAATATCCAGAAACTGATCCTTGCGCGTGTTCTGGAAAAATCACCCAAGCTGATCCTTGCCAATCAGCCATCGCGTGGCCTTGATGTTGGCGCACAATCCGAAGTCCATCGTCGCTTGCTTGAAGCCCGCCAAAGCGGGGCCGCCGTAATCCTGATTTCCGAAGACCTTGATGAACTCCTGACCATTTCCGATCAGATCGCGGTTATTCATGCCGGGCACATAACACCTGCCATGCCAACCGACAGCATTGATCGATCTGAACTTGGCTTAATGATGGCCGGTCAAGAAACCGTACCGCATGCCGCCGACACCGCGAAGACCACCAACCCGGGAGAAACGGCATGATCCGCTTTGAACCCCGCAGCAATCCCGGCCCGTTTCTGGTTTATGGTGTGCCGGTTCTTGCCGCAACAATCGCCATTCTTCTGGCCGCCATTCCGCTTGCTCTGGCCGGTGCCCCGATTGTCAAGGCCTATGGTCTGATGATCAGCGGTGCATTTGGATCGGTCTTTTCGGTTTCGGAAATGCTCACACGTGCAACACCGCTGATCCTGACGGGGCTTTCCGCTGCCATCGCGTTCCGCGCAAAACTCTGGAATATTGGTGCGGAAGGCCAGCTTTACATGGGCGCCATGGCCGCCGTTGCGATTGGGTCAGGTGTGATTGACGGACCAAGCTGGATCATGATCCCGATAGTGATCATTGCCGGCATGGTCGCAGGTGCATTGATGCTGATTGGCCCGACGCTTTTGAAAACACGGCTGGGCGTGGACGAGGTCGTCACCACTTTGTTGCTTAACTTCATTGTCTTGCTGTTTGTTCAGATGATGCTGGAAGGGGCGCTTAAAGATCCGATGTCGATGGGGTGGCCACAGTCCGAACCGATCATTGATAGCGCTGCTTTCCCGGCCCTTCTTGAACGCATGCGGGTGCATATCGGCCTGATCATTGCGCTGATTTCGGCCATTGCGCTTGCAATTTTCGTCAAACGCACGGTTTGGGGCTTTGAAATTCGTGCGGTTGGTGAAAACGCACCGGCTGCCAGATTTTCAGGTATTTCGGTAACAAAAACCATGGTTCTTGTTGCCGCCCTTTCCGGGGGACTCGCCGGCCTTGCCGGGGTATCGGAAGTGGCCGGAACACGCGGCTATCTCGCAACCGATCTTTCACCGGGCTATGGCTATGCCGGGATTGTGGTGGCCATGCTCGCACGTCTGTCACCCATCGGGGTTATTGCCTCGGCGTTGTTTGTTGCATCGGTCTTTGTTGGGGCCGATTCCATGAGCCGCGCCATTGGCGTTTCAAGCTATCTGGCTGATCTGATCGTTGCCATGGCGTTGCTGTGCGTTCTGATCGGCGGGTTCCTGACCCGGTTCAAGGTCCATCTTGATCGCAAATCGGCGCACGGCTAAGGGGAAAAGACCATGGAAATCATCGATATTCTTCTTGCCGCCAGCTTCTGGGAAGCCGCCATTCGCATTGCAACTCCTCTGATCTTTGGCGTATTGGGGGCCCTGATCTGCGAACGCGCAGGCGTGTTGAACCTCGGTATCGAAGGCATCTTTACCGCCGGTGCCATGGCGGGCTGGATGGCCGTGTGGCTTGGTGCCGGGCTTTGGGGTGGCGTTTTGGTTGCCGCCCTTGCCGGGGCGTTCTTTGGCCTGATCCATGCGATCCTGACCGTGCCACTGGGTCTCAGCCAGCATGTATCTGGCATTGGTGTAACCCTGCTTGCGACCAGCCTGTCCTATTTCACCTATCGCACGGCCCTGCCCGATGTTTCATCTCCGCCGCGCATCGAACCGTTCCGCCCGCTGGATATCCCGGTCCTGTCCGACCTGCCCTTCGTTGGGCAGGCGTTGTTTTCACAAACAGCGATGACGATGCTCGCCCTCATTTTGGTGTTTGTCACCGGATGGGTTTTGTATCGCACACCGCTTGGCCTTGCGATCCGCGCTGTTGGCGATAATCCGTCTTCGGTCGAGGCCCAAGGACTTTCGGTTTATGCGCTTCGTATTGGTGCGGTCGTGGTTGGATCGTCGCTGATGGCGTTGGGCGGGGCGTTTTTGACCATGTCGGCCTTTGATGCCTTTTTCTTTGGAATGATCAATGGTCGTGGCTGGGTCTGTATTGCGTTAACCGTGTTTGCAAGCTGGCGACCCGGAAAGGCATTGATCGGGGCGTTGCTGTTTGGCGCTTTTGACGCGTTTCAGGTTCGCTTGCAAACCGAAGTTGGCGCCTTCCTGCCATCACAAGTCTTCCTGATGATACCCTATATTCTGTCGATCATTGCGCTTATTGTTGTTGCCCGCAAAGCCGATTACCCCAAGGCGCTTCTTGTGCCATGGTTCAAGGGGCAGCGCTAACGCCCCCTCTGCACACAACAACCTATCCGATATCGCGACCACCAGACCAAGGATGACACCATGCAACCCGATCTGATCCTGAAAAATGCCAATATTGCCAATGGGCAAAGCGGTGTGGATATCGCGTGTCAGAATGGCAGGATTGTCGAGATTTCCGATCACATTGACGTCCCTGCGGTCGAGGTACTTGATTGCGGGGGGATGCTGGTCAGCCCGCCTTTTGTCGACAGTCATTTCCACATGGATGCAACCCTGTCACTTGGCCTGCCGCGCATGAATGAGTCGGGCACCCTTCTGGAAGGTATTGCGCTTTGGGGCGAACTTAAACCGCTTCTGACCCCCGAAGCCGTGATTGAACGTGCACTTAAATATTGTGATCTGGCGGTATCAAAAGGCCTGCTTGCAATCCGAAGTCACGTTGATGTTTGTGATGATCGCTTGCTTGCGGTGGATGCCCTACTTGAAGTCAAAAAGCAGGTCGCACCATATATCGATTTGCAACTTGTCGCCTTCCCCCAAGATGGGTATCTGCGCAGCCCGACTGCCAAGAACAACGTCATCCGAGCGCTTGACAAGGGTGTAGATGTGGTCGGCGGCATTCCGCATTTTGAACGCACCATGGCCGATGGCGCGCAAAGCATCACCGAACTTTGCCAGATGGCCGCTGATCGTGGACTTATGGTCGATATGCATTGTGATGAGTCTGACGATCCGATGTCGCGCCATATCGAAATGCTGACCTATGAAACCCAACGCCTTGGACTTCACGGTCGGGTGGCCGGGTCACACCTGACCTCGATGCATTCGATGGATAATTATTACGTGTCCAAACTGATCGCGCTCATGGCCGAGGCCGAAATTTCCGCCATCGCCAACCCGCTGATCAACATTACGCTTCAGGGCCGCCACGATACCTATCCCAAACGCCGCGGCATGACGCGTGTGCCCGAACTGCGCAAGGCGGGCCTTACAGTGGCATTCGGGCATGATTGCGTGATGGACCCCTGGTATTCCATGGGATCTGGCGACATGCTTGAAGTCGCGTCCATGGGGCTGCATGTTGCCCAAATGACGTCCCGGGACGATATTCGCGCCTGCTTTGACGCCGTCACCACCCAACCTGCCAAGATCCTTGGCCTAGAAGGATACGGCATTGAAGTCGGCAACAAGGCCGATTTCGTTGTCCTGCAAGCCCGCGACACGATCGAGGCCATCCGCATGCGCGCCAACCGCCTTTATGTCATCAAACACGGCAAGATCATCGCCGAAACCCCGATGACCCAAACCCGCCTGCATCTGGCAGACCGCCCCGATCACGTCCGCGAACATGAATATGCCCCGGGCCAATAATCGGCCCGGAAATCTCGTGTGATCCAACCGGGCCTTGGCCACGGATAAGGAACAGCACGCAAACAGATCAGGACCCACCATGTTCTACGAACCGGGAAAAACCGCCCATAACTTGCCGCATGATCCGTTTAAAGCCTGCGTTGCACCGCGTCCGATTGGTTGGGTGTCAACGGTTGATGCCGATGGCCGTGCCAACCTTGCGCCTTATTCATTTTTCAATGCGGTGCATGGCAACCCGCCAATGGTGATGTTTTCATCGGGCGGGTCGGTCGACAGTCTGCGCAATGCGCGTGATACCGGCGAATTCGTTGTTGGCGTTGCCCCAAAGGCAATGCTGAAAGAACTTAATTTCTCTTCGGCTCCGCTTTCACCGGGCGAAGATGAATTTAACTATGCCGGTCTGGAAAAGCTGCCCGCAAAATGTGTTAAACCGCACCTGATCAAGGGCGTGCCGGTTCATATGGAATGCAAGGTCTTCCAGATCGTCGACCTGCCAAGTGCCAATCCCGAGCGCCCCTGCGCCATGGTGATTGGCACCGTCGTTGGTCTGCATATTGATGATGCCATCATTCGCGATGGCATGGTTGACATTACCCTGTTTGAACCACTCGCCCGCCTTGGTTATCAGGAATATGCCAGTATTTCGGAAACCTTTACGGTCCGCCGGGAAGATTTCTGGAAGTAGCCCGGGGCTTTCCCTGCCAAACGCCTGATTTGTTTCATCAAAGCGACGCGCAAGCGCAAACAAACTGTCACACAGCCCCCTTAATGTGAACAGGAACACAGTTCGCCCGAGCATTGCGGGCTTGAGCTGAATGTTTTTGTGAAATTTTTCGGGGAATTCCCAGTGATGAAACGGACGTTTGCAGCCGGTCTAATCGGTGTTACCGCGATGTTGATGGCAGGTTCTGCCATGGCAGGCGGAGCCAAGGTTTTTGAAACCAAAAGTGCGATCAACAACCTTTCGACCGTTATGGTCGAGGGCGGCAAGGCACGTGATCTGACCATCGGTCTTGGTTCCGGTGCATATCGCCGCCCAACTGACCCGGCCAACATGTTTTATGCCGTTTCTGATCGTGGCCCGAACTTTGTTTGCGGTGACGTTGAAACTGTTCTGGGTGTGTCTGCCGATCAGGTCTGCAAGGGCCAGAAAGTCCGCGTCTATCCGACCCCAGATTACTCGCCTTCGATCTATACCATCTTCCTGAATGACGATGGCAGCTTTGACATCAAGGATGTCATCACCATCAAGGATCAAAATGGCGTACCGCTGACCGGGCTTACCAACAAGCTGACCGTTGCCAAAACCGAAATGCCGGTCGATGCCAATGGCAACATGCTTGAACAGTCGGTGTCCTCGATCGATGCCGAAGGCATCATTCGCCTTTCTGACGGGTCGTACTGGATCGGCGAAGAAAACGGTCCTTCGATCCTGCATGTTTCGGCCGACGGTACAGTTAATGAACGCATCGTCCCGGCCGGGTCAGAAAAAGATTTCGAAGGTTCAGCTTATAAAGTGACTGGTGGCCTTCCGGCCATTCTGGTCAAACGCCAGACCAACCGTGGCATTGAATCGATGGCTGTCTCGCCAGACGAGAGCAAGCTGTATTTCATGGTTCAGAACCCGCTGGCCAACCCGAATGCAGATGCCTACAAGGTGGCAAAAAACACACGCCTGTTTGTTTATGACCGTGCATCTTCCAAATTGAGCGGCGAATACATCTATCAGCTTGATGATCCGCAGACCTTCCGCAACGATCCGTCCAAGAAACAGAACGCACCGCGTATTTCCGAAGTTCTGGCCCTCGGCAATGACCGCCTGCTGGTGCTTGAACGCACCGACAAAACCACCAAACTGCATGAAGTCGAATTAAAAGGTGCGACCAACATCCTTGCCACCCGTTGGGATGATATGTCCACCAGCCCGACGCTTGAGCAGCAAAACGATCTTGGCAGCATCAATCTGGTCGCGGTTTCCAAAACGCTTCGTTTTGACAGTGCGGATTACCCGGAAGCCCCGAACAAGCTTGAAGGTTTGGCCATCATGGGGGATGGCGCACTTGCCATGATCAATGACAATGACTTTGGCATCAAGGGCGATCCGACCAAGGTTATCCTGATCGACGGTCTGGTTCAGGCTGATAAATTCTGATCGGCCGCCTCACTTCTCGACAATCACAAGCGGGAAAGCTGTTATGCAGCTTTCCCGCTTTTTTATTGGGTCAAAACGGCGTAAAAGCAGGCCCATGATGGAAAACACACAGACATTCGATACCCCGGACGGCGTTGATGCCGTAATCGAGCCGATGGATGCCACCGGCTACCTTGCCCCTGTCGGCTTTGAGGATCAGCTGGCCGCCGAACTTGGCGATGTGATTGAACGCCATGACCGTTTGATGTTCGCGCCCGGTCCGGAACGGCGTGTTTTCTGGGCGCAGAATGTCTGGCGCAACCCGGTGCGCATTGCCATCCCTTCGATCAAGGGGGCGGCCAAAATCCTGAAATTCAATCAGCGCAACTGGGCTTTGTTCAAGTTTGACCACTTTTCACGTGCCAAACTGATCGAGGGGCACCTGCCCCATGTTTCGGCCAAACGTCAGGTGTTTGGCGAACCGGCACCAACCGCACCGCTTGGTTCATGGACGCTGATTGATCCCGACACCATCATCGCATCGGCCGATTGTTCCAGCCCGTGGAAAAACGGCGAGGTCGAATTCGAAGAAGATAAGATCACCCCGCCAAACCGTGCCTACCTTAAACTGTGGGAGGCCTTCACCCGGCTTGGTGCCTATCCTCAGGCCGGTGATCGCACCATGGATCTCGGCGGAAGCCCCGGTGGATGGACCTGGGTTTTGCATGAATTTGGCACCGATGTCATTTCCATCGACAAAGCCCGCCTTGATAGCAAGATCGCCAACCTGCCCCGCGTGGATTTCCGACAGGAAAGTGCCTTTGGCCTCAACCCCGAAGAAATCGGCTATATCGATTGGCTGTGCTCGGACGTGATCTGCTATCCGGATCGCCTGTTTACACTGGTTAATCAGTGGATGGATGCCGGGATGGCGACAAATTTCATCTGCACCATCAAATTGCAGGGCGATACGGACTATTCCGCGATCACGCAGTTTGCCGATATCCCCGGTTCAAAGGTCGTGCATTTGTATAACAACAAACATGAACTGACTTGGCTCAAGGTGCCCGGCATCACTGATCAGGATTGATCGGCAACGGCAGCGTTATCGGCCTTGTCTGATTGATCATGTTGGGGAATTGCCGGATCGAGCGGGTAATAATCCCCCTTATCCGCACAGAAAATCTGACCTGACATCGTAAGTAGACTGGTATCATCAAGGGTACCGGGCATCACCGCCATGCTCTTTGAGCGAACCGGTCGCCAGAAAATCCCCGTACCACACAGCTTGCAAAAACCACGATCGGTCTTGCCCGACATCCGATACCAGCGCAAGCCGTCTTCATCGATCAGGCGCAATTCCTTGCGGTCGAACCGGGCATAGGCACTGACATGGCCGTGCAACTTGCGACACAGATTACAATGACACATGACCGGATTATCGACCTGCCCTTTGATTTCAAAGCGCACCTTGCCGCAATGACAGCTTCCCGTGTGGTGATGATGCTGGCTGGCCGTATCTGTCGTCATCGTACCCTCCCTTGGTCAAGACGGACTGCGCTTTGCAAACCGGTCTGATGGTAACCCGATCACTGGTGCTTGCGCGATGAACAATGTCGCTGAGGCGATATTTCATCATACTTTTTCAGACAATTATGTTTGAGATTGGACAAAAGCAGTCCTATTCTGCGCGTCTGTTCGGAGCCTGATGTTGACGCCACCGCGCCATTTTCCGCCATAAGGCACCGCCCGAAAGTGATGGGAAAAATGTCCGAAAATTCTTTCCAATATGACGTTCTTGTCATCGGCAGCGGCGCTGCCGGCCTGTCTACCGCCCTGAAACTTGCCCCGCATGTAAAGGTCGCTGTTCTTTCCAAGGGAAAGATTGATGATGGTTCGACCAATTGGGCTCAGGGTGGTATTGCCGCTGTTCTTGATGCTGCTGACAGCATCGAAAACCACGTACGTGATACGCTGATTGCCGGTGCTGATCTGTGCAAACGTGAAACCGTCGAATTTGTCGCGACCAACGCACCCAGGGCGATTGCCTGGCTTGACGAACTTGGCATTCAACTGACCCGCGACCCGAATGGTGACAATAATCAGCCGTTCCATCTGACCCGCGAAGGCGGCCATAGCCACCGGCGCATTGTTCATGCCGCTGACGCCACAGGACGCGCCGTTCAGACCACCCTGCAGGGACAGGCTGTTAATCACCCCAACATTGATATCTTCGAAGATTATCTGGCAATTGACCTTGTCACGGATCGCAAATTCGGCGGCGAAGGCCGGCGTTGTATCGGGGCATATGCACTTGATCTCGACACCGGGAAAGTAAAATCCTTTAACGCGCGCACTGTTATTCTGGCAACGGGCGGAGCCAGCAAGGTTTATCGGTTTACCTCAAACCCTGATGGGTCGACCGGCGATGGCATTGCCATGGCCTGGCGTGCGGGATGCCGTGTGATGAATATGGAATTCAGCCAATTCCATCCAACCTGCCTGTATCACCCGCAAGCCAAATCCTTCCTGATTTCCGAAGCGGTACGCGGTGAAGGTGGCAAACTGTTGCTGCCTGATGGCACACGCTTTATGGACCGGTTTGATGAACGCGGTGAACTGGCCCCACGCGACATTGTGGCGCGCGCCATTGACCATGAACTCAAACGGCTGGGGGCGGATTGCGTCTATCTTGATATCACCCACAAAGGGGCTGATTTCATCAAGGAACATTTCCCGACCATCTATGAAAACTGCCTGACCTACGGGATCGATATGACCAAAGAACCGATCCCGGTTGTGCCCGCCGCCCATTATACCTGTGGCGGGGTTTTGACCGATCTGCGCGGGCGTACCGATCTGACAGGCCTTTACGCCATTGGCGAATGTGCCGGCACAGGTTTGCACGGGGCCAACCGTTTGGCATCGAATTCACTTCTGGAATGTCTTGTCTTTGGCGAGGCCGCAGCAAATGACATCATCGATGCCCTGCCGGTCGAAGATCATTTCAAACCGATCCCCGATTGGGACGAAACCGGCATTACGGATTCCGACGAAGAAGTCATCGTCGCCCATAACTGGGAACAGTTGCGCAACGTAATGTGGGATTTTGTCGGCATTGTCCGCACCACCAAGCGCATGCAACGTGCCCAGCACAGGGTTGATTTGCTGTTATCTGAAATTGACGAATATTACGGCAATTTCCGTGTCACCAATGACCTTCTGGAACTGCGTAACCTGTCAGTCGTTGCCAAGCTGATCATTCAGTCTGCCCTTTGGCGGCGCGAAAGCCGGGGGCTGCATTACACTATCGACTATCCCGAACTTGATGAAAGCGGCACGCCGCGCCAGACCATTCTGGTACCGGAAAACTTCGCAGGTCGCTGGGTAATTTCCGGTCAGTGGAAAACGTAAATGTTTGATAAGGCGGAACTTGTCGGCATCGCACGCAAAGCGCGATCGCGCGCGCCGATGGAAACCCTTGAGCAGATCGACGTCACAACAGAACTTGGCCTTGATGGTGATTATCGCGGCAAACTACGACGTCGTCAGGTGACCATCCTGGCCGAGGAAGACTGGCAAGCAGCCTGTGGCGAGCTAAACCGGGATGACCTTCCCTGGACCGAACGCCGGGCAAACCTTCTGGTTCGGGGCATCACCTTGCCGCGCATCAAAGGCAGCACGCTTTCAATCGGCAATGTCATATTCGAAATCACCGGTGAAACCGATCCCTGCAACCGCATGGACGATGTTGCCATGGGCCTGCAGAACGCCCTGATGCCCGATTGGCGTGGCGGGGTGACATGCCGGGTGATAAAGGGCGGGACAATTGCCATCGGCGATCCGGTTGGCACGAAGATGTAACTTACCGGGTTCCATGAAATTTTCCGTTTGGATCGAAGCGATTGGTTCATTTTAAAATCATTCCATTGCTTGACCTGCCCCCGGTCAAAGGGATAGCTGATAATCCCTTGCAATCACAATGAAAGTTCCTGGTTGATATGCTTGATATTCTGGCAATAACAACGCCGATCTTTATGATCATTGCCATTGGCTATATCGCGGTTCTTCGCAACATCGTACCGCAAACTGTCGTACGTGGCATGGGCGCGTTTGTCATCAACTTTGCCCTTCCGTGCCTTTTGATACGTGCCCTTATTGTGCGGGATATCAGCGAAGTGCTGAATATGGATTTTCTTGCCGTCTATGGCGCAGGGTCGTTGATCATATATGCTTTGGGTTATTTTTTCGCCCGCGTCATTGCCAAGAAAAGCCAACAAAATGCCGCCCTTCAAGGTATGGGCATGTCGGCGTCAAACAGTGGATTTGTCGGTTATCCGATTGTTTTCCAATTGCTCGGCCCGACGGCTGCGATTGCACTGGCTCTATGCTTTATCATCGAAAATCTGGTGATTACACCTCTGACGCTGATACTGGGTGACAGTGCCCAGACCGAAGGCGCAAATCGCTGGCATATTCTGCGCAAGTCCTTTGTCCGATTGGCGCAAAATCCGATTATTATTGCCCTCCTGATCGGTCTGCTCATCTCGATCTCGGGTATCACATTGCCCGGCCCGATCTTTTCCGTGGTCGACATGCTGGCATCGGCCTCTGGCCCGGTGGCGCTATTTGTCATTGGTGGCGGGTTGGTCGGCCTCAAACTGCATGGTTTGCGCTTTGACATTGCCCGCATCGTGTTTGGCAAGCTCGTGCTTCACCCTCTGATGATATTCCTGCTCCTTGGCTTTGTGCCGGATCTGGACCCGTTGATGAAAATTGCTGCTGTTACGTTTGCCTCCGGGCCAATGTTTGGCATTTATCCGATATATGGCCAGCGATACGGCCACGAAGGCATGAATGCGGCCGCCCTGATGGCGGCGACATTGCTATCCTTTGTCACCATCAGTACAACACTCTGGTTACTTGATATCAGTGCTGCGTTTGGCCCTTTGCCATGACCCAAAGACCACAAGAACGATCCGCCAACAATCAGGCCGGGGGTATTTCACCCGCATGGGCAAGGATTTCCTCGGCCTCGCGGATTTCCTGTTGCTGTGCCCACATCTCGGCATAAAGACCGTCACGATCAAGCAACTCCTGATGACGACCACGTTCGGCCACCTGCCCGTCGCGCAACACGATGATTTCATCGGCATCAATCACGGTCGACAAGCGATGCGCGATGATCAGGGTCGTATGACCGCGCGACACATCGCGCAGCGCCTGCTGGATATCCTTTTCAGTACGGGTATCAAGTGCTGATGTGGCTTCATCAAAGATCATGATTTTCGGCCGCTTAAGCAACATGCGCGCAATCGACACACGCTGCTTTTCACCGCCTGACAGCTTCAACCCGCGTTCACCCACCATGGTTTTGAACCCTTCGGGCAGACCTGCGATAAAGCCGTCAATGCTGGCGAGCTTTGAGACATTTTCGATCTCTTCTTGCCCGGCACCGGGGCGACCATAAGAGATGTTATAAGCAATGGTATCGTTAAACAGAACGGTATCCTGCGGGACAATACCAATTTCACGGCGAAGCGAGTTCTGGGTGACATCACGAATGTCCTGATCATCAATCGTGATCTTGCCACCCGACACATCATAAAAACGGAACATCAGACGGGTCAGGGTTGATTTCCCCGCACCACTTGGCCCAACAACCGCAACCGTTTTTCCGGCCGGAACCTCGAAACTGACACCCTTCAGGATTTGACGATCCGGATTATAAGAGAAATGCACATCCTCAAACCGGATCGCGGCTGGCCCGCAGACCAGTTCCTTTGCACCGGGTTTGTCTTCGACTTCCTTGTCAACATCAAGAAGCGAGAACATCCGCTCCATATCGGTCAGCGACTGTTTGATCTGGCGATAGACAAAGCCAAGGAAGTTAAGTGGCATATATAGCTGCAACAAATAGGTATTCACCAGAACGAAGTCACCGACCGTCATGCTGCCGTCTTTGACCCCCTGGGCAGCCAGCAACATGTTCAGAACCAACCCGACCGCAATGATCGCCCCCTGCCCGACATTAAGCTTGGAAAGCGAGACTTGCGACTGCACAGCCGCAACTTCATAGCCCCGCAATGCCTTGTCATAGCGGGTGGATTCATGGGCTTCGTTGTTGAAGTATTTGACGGTTTCGTAATTGATCAAGCTGTCGATAGCCTTTGTGTTGGCTTCATCATCACGCTTGTTCATTTCGCGACGAAACTTCATGCGCCATTCGGTTACCACCAAGGTAAAGACGATATAGATCACAATCGTCGTAAAGGTGATCAGCGCAAACCAAACATCATAAAGAGCCCACAAAATGATCGAGACCATGACGATCTCAAGCAAGGTCGGCAGGATGTTGAACAACATGAAGGACAACAAGAACTCGATGCCCTTGACCCCGCGCTCGATCGCACGCGAAAGCCCGCCCATCTGACGATCCAGATGAAAGCGCAGCGACAATCCATGCAGATGTTCAAAAACGCTTAGCGCTGACCTGCGAATGGCACGTTGCGCCACCTTGGCAAAGACCGCATCGCGCATCTCACCAAAGGCCGAGACAAGAATTCGCACAAGGCCATACCCGACAATCAGCGCCACCGGCACAACAATCAGGGCAGTGGTATCTGTCGTGCCGGACTGGGTTGCATTTGCCGCGCCACCGGCCTTATCCCCACCGCCAAGTGCATCAACTGCGTATTTGTAAAGTACCGGGATATAGACATTGGCAACCTTGGCCCCGACCAGAAACAGCAACGCAATGACAACACGAACCTTGAGCTCGAGCTCTCCACGCGGCCACAGATAAGGCAAAAATGTCTTGATCACGCCGAACTCTGCACGCGCAGTCGGTTGGTCGGAACCCATATTTTTCAAAACTTCATCCCCAAGCACACAGCGAACATATCGGGATACGCACGGTGTGTTTAAATCCCTTTGTTGACAACAAATGGCCTGCTGCTTCTCGTTTGGCAAGCGCCGTAAAACAGAAAAAGGGGGACACACCAAGATGATGCCCCCCCCTTATCAATTCAAAGATCCACGCGGACGCCGCGCGGCGCTATTGCAAACTGTCAGCCTTGGAAGTTTTCAATGAATTTGCGAATACGTGCGGCATTTGCGCCTTGGTCATTCTTGCCAATGCGCGAAACGCTGCGAATATCGACCCGGCTACCGGATCCTTCTGCCGTTACTCTCACAACAATATCGTCGGGAAAATAAAAGACCGGTGTATAGGATATGGCCTCATATCGCAGGGCTGCCGGGTCTTGGGCGACAATCTCCCATCCCATGTCCTGCGCAACACCCAACGCTTTGGAAAATGCATCCTCAGCCGACAACCCGGTCATGATCGGCAGGATATCAGGATACGCTTCCTTCTGCAGGGCTGCGACTTCCGGCCCGCCATATACAAGCGAGTTTTTTGCTTCGGGGCGTGTATCATCCAACACAAGGAAAGGCGGCGGGTTAACTGTATCCGTCGTAACATCGTAAATGCGCGGTGTTTTTACCGGTGCTTTCACGTGTGCGGCAATCATCGGGGCAAGCAACAAAAGCCCTATCAAGCAAGCCGTGCCAGCCTTGATCATCGCACGACGTTGTCCTTTGATCATCAGGTAAACCAGCCCGGCAACACTTACTCCAATGACAGAAAACCCGACCGGGGTAAGGTATGACCTTATAAAGGAATATCCAGCCACCGCTTCCCAAAGGCCAAACCGCGCACCGAATGCCGCAACAGCCATAACCAATATGGCAATAGCTGCCAGCAAGAGCAAAACATCCCCAAGACGAGATATGTTATTATTCATAGGTGTCCTTAATCACATGCGTAAACAGAGGCCGATCTTGCAATCTGTGCAAAATGAAATTGCATCAATGCCAGTCGGGCCCGCTAAAACTATGAGAGCACCCTAATCGAACCAATGCGCAGGCTTGGTAAATTTCGTTCACATTGATGATATCATCTCTTGAAGCAGCCCCAAAGAAGCCCTGCCAGATGTCAGACAACACCAACGAGCCTGCCTGAGTTCTTGATACCTGAACGGACCTGAACGGATTAACATGATCAACGCCCAAGATGATTGCAGACGGGCGATCTGATGACTATCTTGCCAATTTGTTGATAAATTTATAACACTGCCGCCCCACACAGGGATGTTTGGCATCGGAAACAGGACCAGGACCATGACGGCTATTGCCAGTATCGAAAACCAGGATATCGCCGCGCTTATGCGTGACATGGGTATCAAAGCCCGCAAAGCGGCACTGGAACTCGCACAGGTCCCGTCCGAACCAAAAAAAACCGCCCTTAAGGCTGCTGCGACCAAGCTACGTGAAAATGCTGATGCCATTCTTGCCGCCAATGCCAAGGACATGGAAGCCGGTCGCGCCAAGGGCCTCACCGCCGCTTTGCTGGACCGCCTGGCACTTGATGCGGACCGGATCGAAAGTATTGCCAAGGGTGTCGATGCCGTTGCCGATCTGCCCGACCCTGTTGGTCGTGAATTGGCCCGTTGGAGCCCGGAACATAACGGGCTTGATATTGCACGCGTGTCCGTACCGCTTGGCGTAATCGGCATCATTTATGAAAGCCGTCCGAACGTGACGGCGGATGCGGGTGCAATGTGCATCAAATCGGGTAACGCCGCCATCCTTCGCGGTGGTTCGGAAAGTTTCCATTCATCGCGGGCAATCTTTGACTGCATGGTCGCAGGCATCATCGAAGGTGGCCTGCCCGAAAACGCCATCCAAATGATCCCGATAACCGATCGTGCTGCTGTCGGCGAAATGCTGAAACTGTCAGACTATATCGATGTCATTGTACCGCGCGGCGGCAAGTCATTGATTTCGCGCATTACCGATGAAAGTCGCATTCCGCTGTTCAAACATCTTGAAGGGCTGTGCCACACCTATGTCCATGCCAGCGCCGACCCGCAAAAGGCCGTGGATATCGTTGTAAATGCAAAGATGCGCCGGGTCGGTATCTGTGGTGCGACCGAAACCATTCTGATCGATAGCTCGGTTGCCGGTCGCTTGCTGCCTCGTATCGCAGAGGCCTTGGTCGCCAAGGGATGTGAACTGCGCGGTGATGAAACCGCACAGGCCATTGATGGCCGTATCAAACCGGCAACCGCCGATGATTGGGTCACGGAATATCTTGATGCGATTGTTTCAATCAAGGTTGTCTCGGGTGTCGAAGACGCCGTCAATCACATCAACACGTTCGGATCCCACCATACAGATGCGATTATTGCCGAAAACGTAAACGCCACGACTACCTTCCTGAACGGGGTCGATTCCGGGATCGTCATCGTCAATGCATCAACCCAGTTCGCCGATGGTGGCGAATTTGGCATGGGGGCTGAAATCGGCATTTCGACAGGCAAACTGCATGCGCGCGGCCCGGTCGGCGTCGAACAACTGACCAGCTATAAATATATTGTCCGCGGTCAGGGCCAGACCCGTCGATGACCGCGGCAGCGCCCAGAACGCACACGGCCCCACCCCGGGTCGGCCTGTTGGGCGGGTCCTTTAATCCCGCCCATGAAGGCCATCTGCATATCTCGCTTGAAGCGTTGAAACGCCTGCAGCTTGATGCGGTCTGGTGGCTGGTTTCGCCGCAAAATCCGCTTAAGTCATCGGCAGGCATGGCAGACCTTGCAGATCGGTTTGATTCGGCACTGATGATGGCAAAGCATCCCCGCATTGTTGTTTCTGCAATTGAAACCGAGCTTGGAACCCGTTATACGGCCGATACTCTTGCAGCCTTGCAACGCCGTTTTACCCGAACAAGGTTCGTTTGGCTGATGGGAGCAGACAACCTGGCCCAGTTTCACAAATGGAAATGGTGGGAAAGGTTGATTTTGCGTGCTCCCATTGCGGTTCTTGACCGTGAAGGGTATTCTAACAAGGCATTGTCCGGGACTGCCGCGCGGCGAATGGAACGCTGGCGCATTCCCATGGACAGGGCGGGTTTGCTGGCCGATCTTGATGTTCCGGCCTGGGTATACCTGCCAATCAAGCGCCATCCGGCCTCTTCGACCGCAATTCGCGCCGAAGGCAGATGGCAGGTGTAAGCATCGCAGCGATGTATTTGTCGGGCTATACCGACCATTGCGCGAAACATTAAGGTGGCGACCATAGGTACCGCAAAACAAACTCTTAAGCCGGGCGAAATGCTTTCGCTCATCAAGAGTACGCTTGAAGATGACAAGGCCGAAGATCTTGTCACCATCGATTTGACCGATAAAACCTCGCTTGCTGATCACATGATCATCGCAACCGGCTCGTCCTCGCGTCGGGTGGCTGCCATGGCAGAGCACCTTGTCGAGGCCATCAAGGATGCTGGCCAAGGGCGCGCATCCGCCGAAGGCACTGAACAGGGTGACTGGGTTCTGGTTGATACCGGCGATGTAATCGTTCACTTGTTCCGCCCGGAAGTACGCGCCTTTTACAACATCGAAGAGATGTGGGGCGTTGAAAACCCGGCCCTTAAACAACAGGCAGCGCGGCTGTATTAACAGCCCGCGCTGTTTGGCGTTTGCCGGTTATCGGAACGGGTGCCGGACACATACCTGCGTAACGGTCTGGATCAAGGACATGCAAATTACCCTTGCGGCTGTGGGGCGGATGAAAGCCGGCCCCGAGAAAGATCTTTTTGACCATTACGCTGCCCGGCTGCGATGGCCCTTTGTGCTGCGGGAAGTCGAAGAAAAAAAGAAACTTCCGCCAAACCAACTTAAAGAACGCGAAGCAGAACTCCTGCTTGGCGCTATTCCCGAAAATGCCTTCCTGATTGCCCTTGATGAACGCGGCAAGGAATACGGATCCATCGAGTTTTCGCAAAAACTTGAAGGCTGGATGGATCAATATGCCGGTAATATCGCCTTTGCCATTGGCGGGGCGGACGGACATGGGGCGGCTCTGAAATCACGGGCCAATACGTTGTGGTCGCTGGGCAAGGCCACCTGGCCACATATGCTGGTGCGTGCATTGATTGCCGAACAACTGTTTCGCGCCCACGCCATCCAGACCAACCATCCCTATCACCGCGAATAAACGGGTTGCAGCTTGCCGCCTTTGGGGGCGGGTTTCGGTCTGCAGGATATGATGGGGATACCCCAACCATATCCATTGGGATGCCCCGGCCTTTTATCTGATTTTCACATCACAAGCCGACCTCAGGCCATGGCACCGCCAAGGTCATACTGGCTTCTGACCACGCCCGAATTATAACGCTCCGACGTCAACAAACGGGGTTTGATGCCCCCGGCATCACGACCAAACAATGATATCCCGTCGCCTAAAACTTCCGGGACCGTAAAGATATCAAGTTGATCGGCGAAACCGCCAAACAGGAACTGTGTCACCACACTGCCCCCGCCAACAACCCAGATGTCGCCATCTCCGGCGCGTCTATCACGCAATTGGTCAACCAGTTCGATGATGCTGCCGCCATATGCTTCGATATTGGCTGGCCGGTCATCGGGCAAATCGCGTGATGTCAAAACGATTGTGCGGCGTCCCTCATAGGGCCAGTCGCCAAATTGCATCACCTGGTCAAAGGTATTTCGACCAATGATCAAAGTCCCAACGGAGTCCAGAAAGTCATCAAAGCCGAACTCGGCCGGGTCGTATTCCCCCAACCAGTCCACCGCACCATTGGTGCGCGCAATGAAGCCATCCAGACTGACCGCGATATAGATGCGGAACAGTTTTTTGCTCATGTCTATGTCCAACCGATTTTTTTGGGTCTTTGCCCCTTTTTAGGTCGATGATCATAACAGATCACCAACCGGCAGTGGCAAAAAACCGGATAGAAAAACCGTTGACGTCAAAAGCAAAATGCCAAAAGCGTTGATTTTCCGCCTATTCTTAAGGATCGGATATCAGCATTCAACCACGTTGACATTGACCGCAAGACCGCCCTGACTGGTTTCTTTGTACTTGCTTTGCATGTCGAGTCCCGTCTGACGCATGGTCTCGATCACCTTATCAAGCGACACGGTATGCTGTCCGTCACCACGCAAGGCCAGGCGCGCAGCATTGATCGCCTTGACCGCGCCCATTGTGTTGCGTTCGATGCAGGGCACCTGCACCAGCCCGCCAATAGGGTCACAGGTCAGGCCAAGATTGTGTTCCATCCCGATTTCAGCAGCGTTTTCGACCTGTTCGGGTGTTCCGCCCAGAACTGCGCACAACGCACCTGCTGCCATTGAACAGGCAACCCCGACTTCGCCCTGACAGCCAACCTCGGCCGCAGAGATAGACGCACGTTTTTTATAGATCGACCCGATGGCCGCCGCGGTCAGAAGGAATTCACGAATTTTGTCCTGATTGGCATTGGCGCCGAACTTTTCATAGTAACGCAACACAGCCGGAATAACCCCTGCCGCCCCGTTGGTCGGCGCGGTAACAACCCGCCCGCCTGCGGCATTTTCTTCGTTCACGGCAAGGGCATAAAGATTAACCCAGTCAATCACTGTCAACGGATCACGCAGACCTGCTTCGGGTTTTTCGGTAAGCTCGTTATAAAGCTTGGACGCACGGCGTTTAACGTTCAGCCCACCGGGCAAAATGCCATCGGTACGAATACCACGATCAATACAGGCAATCATGGCCGCGTGAACACGATCAACAAAGGCGATGGTTTCTTCGCGGCTGCGCCAGCTTTGCTCGTTCTCCATCATGATTTCGGCAATCGATCGCCCTTCGCGCTTGCAGATCGCCATCAACTCATCAGCAGATGAAAACGGAAATGGCAAGGTGATGTTATCGCCGGAATATTCCGCACCATGATCGTCGCTTGAAACGATAAAGCCACCCCCGACCGAAAAATATTCCTGTACGTGAATTTTCACGCCATCGCGGTCAAACGCGGTAATGCGCATGCCGTTGGGATGCTGTGGCAAGGTTTCGGTGAAATGAAACACCAGATTGGTGTCACGGTTAAACGCAACCGGATACTGACCATAAAGCTGCAAAAGATGCGTTTCATCGATCGCTGCCATCGTCGGTTCGATGTCATCCGGGTCGATATTGCGCGGACGTTTACCATTCAACCCCATGATGACAGCGGTATCCGTCGCGTGTCCCTTGCCCGTCAGGGCAAGAGACCCATACAGGTCAACCACGATGCTGCCGGTATTTTGCAAAAGATTGCGGGCTTCAAGTTCAAGACAGAAACGATATCCGGCCCGCATCGGCCCGACCGTATGCGAACTCGACGGTCCGATACCGATGGTATAAAGATCAACAACCGACAGGTTGACGTCATGCTGGGATTGTTTTTGCGATCCGGATACGGGATCGTTTGCGGGACTGTTCATCAAGGGCCTCCTTCACGGCTCACTAACGCGCTTTTTTTCGCGCAGTTTACGAACCGGTGTCTTTGCCCCCTCTGTCCCTTGACCTGAGATTATCCGCCGATGCCCCGTTCTCGACAGGTCATATGGCGTTTATCCTTCGGTGGAAACGCAACGCGCCTATTCTCTGACGCTTTCTCGTTTCTCTCTCCAGAGCCCCTATCCGCAACGGTCCATCTGCCTGAGAGTTTTATGAGGCGATTGCTCCTTCGGCGCCGCATGTCCTGCAAATTGCGTGATATGCGAACTCTCCCATCGCGGTGCGAAATGGTTTTTGACCATTTCAGGGGATCACCGTCAAATTGAACACTATCTGCGTCTTTAGACAGTGTCAAAAGAACTGGGTTGCTGCGGCAAAAATTTCTGTCGCAGGTGCTGTTACGTAAAAGTATTCGTGCTAAATTATTTGATGAAACATGTACCTGTTATGCGCGAAGGTTGACCCACCCAGCCCGCATGGCGGGATTGATGGCGAACCATCCTGTAAATCACCATATTTACGGGACATTCAGCCTTTTCCTTTATCTGTGGGGTTTATGAACGTGACTGAGAAGAATTCCGTTAAGCGCCCGCGCCCTGTGGTGCTGTGCATTCTGGACGGCTGGGGATATCGCGAAGAAAGCAAGAACAACGCTGTTGCGCTTGCCAACACGCCTGTCTGGGATGACCTTTACGCCAACAATCCGACCGGGTTCCTTAAGGCATCCGGCCTTGACGTTGGCCTGCCCGAAGGTCAGATGGGCAACTCGGAAGTCGGTCACATGAACCTGGGTGCAGGCCGTGTCGTCATGCAGGAACTGCCCAAAATTGACGAAGCCGTCAAAACCGGCACCATCGGCGAGACCGATGCCGTCAAAAAGATTATTGCCAAGCTTTCGGATTCCAAGGGCGTTTGCCATATTGCAGGCCTTCTGTCCGAAGGCGGGGTGCATTCCCATCAGGCCCATATGGCGGCCCTTGCCAAAATCATCGCGGGTGCGGGCGTACCGGTGAAAATCCACGCCTATCTTGATGGCCGTGATACCCCGCCCAAAAGTGCGGCAAAGTTCCTTGAGAAGTTCCGCGCGCTGATTGGCGATGCCAATGTCGAAATTGCAACCGTCACCGGACGCTATTACGCAATGGACCGTGACAATCGCTGGGAACGCGTAAGCCAGGCCTATTTCGCCATGGTTCAAGGCAAAAATTACGCTGATGGCCAGCGCGCTGAAACCGCAGAGGCCGCGATTGCCCGTGCTTACGATGCGGACACCACCGACGAATTTGTTCTGCCGACCACAATTGGCGATTATGACGGCATGAAGGATGGCGATGGTCTTCTGATGACCAATTTCCGCGCCGACCGTGCCCGTGAAATCCTTGCCGCCCTCTGTGCACCGGAATTTGACGGCTTTGATCGCGGCACCCCGGTGAAATTCGCTGTTCAGGCCGGGATGGTCGAATATTCATCTGCCCATGCCAAATACATGGATGCGATCTATCCGCCGCAGACCCTGCCGAATATCTTTGGCGAAGTGGTGTCCAAGGCCGGCATGAAACAGCTTCGCATCGCCGAGACCGAAAAATACCCGCACGTTTCGTTCTTCTTTAACGGCGGCGAAGAACAGGTATTCGAGGGCGAGGACCGCATTCTGGTCGCCTCCCCCAAAGTCGCGACCTATGATCTGCAGCCCGAAATGTCCGCACCGGAGGTGACCGAAAAACTGGTCGCTGCCATCAAGTCGGAAAAATACGACACCATCATCCTGAACTTTGCCAACCCGGACATGGTCGGCCATAGCGGCATCCTTGAAGCGGCAATGAAGGCCGCCGAGGCGGTTGATACCTGCCTTGGCAAGGTGATCGATGCGATCAAGTCGGTCGGTGGCGTTGCCTTTGTCACCGCCGATCACGGCAACTGCGAAGTGATGGTTGATCCGGAAACCGGCGAACCGCACACGGCGCATACACTTAATCTCGTTCCGACCATCCTTGTTAACGGTCCGGAAGGGGTAACATTGGAAGATGGTCGCTTGGCCGATGTCGCACCGACCTTGCTGCAATTGCTTGGCGTGCCGCAACCCGCCGAAATGACCGGCAAACCCTTGCTTAAGGGCCTGAAACAGAATGACGCGCTTCTTGCGAGCTAAGTTAGCTTATGAGATCGCCCTGCCTGCGCTGATCGCTTTTGCGGTCTTTGCTGCAGGCGGGGCTGCGCCTTCTTTTGCCCAATCGCTGCAAAAGGTTGATCAGAAGCTTGATCAACTTGAAAACCAGCTTTCCGAGCAACAAAAACAGGAAGAGTTCCTGTCACGCAAATCGCGTGAGCTCTGGACAGAAGAACAGGCTCTTCAATCCGAGGCAATATCTGTTGCCAGACGCACCCAGCGCCTTGAAACCACCCTGACTGAACTGGAAGATCAGCTCGAAACGCTTGAAGCACGTGAAAAGGTCGCGGCCACCAGCCTTGAAGACAAGGCCGGGCAATATGCCCGCATCCTGATGGCTCTTCAGCGCCTTTCAACCACCCCGCCCGAAGCGGTGATTGCCCTGCCGACCTCGCCGCAGGATACGCTGCGCTCTGCGGTCGTGCTCAAGGCTGCCCTGCCCGGTGTTGAACAACATGCACGTGATCTGCGCAAGGAACTTGGCGAGATTGCTACACTTCGCGAAGATATCCGCAAACAACGCAGCCACGTCGCAGCCGCAACAGACAACTTGCAACGTGAAAGAGCGTCGCTTGCTGCATTGCTTGCTGAAAAACGCCGTCTGCGCACCCAGACAGAGGCCGAAGCACAAGAAGCCGCCAAGGCAGTAAGTGCTCTTGCCGACGAAGCCAAATCACTGGGCGAGCTTTTGCGCAATCTCCAAAATCGCGCAGAAGGCCTGCCAACGCCGCGCACACGCCCCGAAATCCGCGTTGCGGCGCGCACTGAACCGGCTGGGGCGACCTCTGCCAGCACGCCCATTGCCCGAAACACGCCACCGCCGCCCCCCGAAAGCAAGTCTTCTCAGGGCAACAGCGCGGACAGCAATACAGATAACGACACCGGCAAAGAAGAATTTGCTGTTGGTAGCTCGATCACACTGGCACAAGGTAAGCTCAGAATGCCCGCCAGTGGCAAAGTCGTCACACTCTTTGGCGAAAAATCACGTGGGCCTGACGGCCTAACGGTCAACCGGTCCAAAGGAATTGAGATCAGCACACGTGCAAATGCGCAGGTTGTCTCACCCTTTGACGGCAAAGTCGTCTTTGCCGGGCCCTTCCGTGGCTATGGCAGCCTCTTGATTATCGAACACGGCGAGGGATACCATAGCCTTATCGCCGGTTTTGATCGGCTCGACAGTGTGGTAGGACAATATCTATTGGCAGGTGAACCCGTTGGTATTATGGGTGAAACTGCGCCAAAACTATATCTGGAGATGCGCCAGAACGGGGAAGCAATCAATCCGCTTCCGTGGCTGGCCTCGAAAAACGGCAAGGTAAGTGGATGAAAACCTCACGATTGGCAGTACTCGCACTCGCGACCGGCATGACTTTCGGCCTTGCGTCGCCAGCTTTGGCGCAGACTTCAACCTCTTCGGCCGAAACCTATCGCCTGCTTAACCTGTTTGGCGATGTGTTCGAACAGGTCAAAGAAAAATATGTTGAAGAAGTCGATAACAAACAACTGATCGAAGCAGCCATTAACGGTATGCTGACGTCACTTGATCCGCACTCCTCTTATCTGAACATGGATAATTTCGAGGATATGCAAGTCGATACCCGCGGTGAATTCGGCGGCCTTGGCATCGAAGTCACCATGGAAGACGGCTTTGTCAAAGTCATCGCACCGATCTATGACACTCCGGCCGAAAAAGCAGGCCTGCAACCAGGTGACTTTATCACCCACATTGACGGCACTGCCATTCGCGGCATGACGTTAAACGAAGCGGTTGAAATGATGCGCGGCAAGGTCAATACAGACATTGTCCTGACCATCATCCGCAAGGACGAACAGGCACCGTTTGACGTCACCCTGACCCGTGCCGTGATCAAGATTCAATCTGTTCGCGCAGAAGCCAAAGACGATATCGGCTATATCCGGATCACCAAATTCAACGAACAGACCTATAGCGGCCTGCAACGCGCCATCGCCGATATGCGCGAAGAAATCGGCCCTGAAATAAAGGGTCTGGTCATTGATCTTCGCAACAATCCAGGCGGCCTTCTTGATCAGGCGATTTCGGTTTCCGATGCGTTTCTGGATAAGGGCGAAATCGTATCGACCCGCCCACGCGACACCCAGAACACCGAACGTTATAACGCCCGTGCCGGCGACCTGAGCGAAGGACTGCCGATTGTGGTGCTGATCAATGATGGCTCTGCTTCGGCATCAGAAATTGTTGCCGGTGCGCTTCAGGATCACCGCCGTGCGGTCATCATGGGTACGCGCAGCTTTGGCAAAGGGTCGGTTCAAACGATCCTGCCGATGCCGGGTAATGTGGCGCTTCGTTTGACCACAGCGCGTTATTACACGCCATCGGGCAAATCCATTCAGGAAGTAGGTATCGTACCCGACATCATCGTTCCGCAGGCACGCGTCGAAAGCATCGAGGCCGAAACCCGTCGTTCTGAAGCGTCGCTCAACGGGGCTCTTCGTAACGAGGACGAAGGCATCACGGATGCGGAACAGGATGCAAATTCCCGCCGTGACGAGGCAGAACAGCTGGCGATTGAAGATTATCAGCTGTCGCGTGCGCTTGACATGATCCGGGGCATTTCCCTGTTTGGCCCCCGCCCGAACGGGTAGGCGGCCCGGCATTGTGAAAGACTGACTGTTCGTGTTCAGGAAAATCCTAAATTCCTTGCCGTTCCGAAAAAAGAAGAACGGCGACATCGACGGGGAAATGGCCGATGAAATGGCCGAGGACCTTGGCGAGGGGATGACTGACGCCGGCGAAAACGACGTCAGTCAGGATGACCTGCCCTTTAATGAACTTCCGATCGAAGTTCAGTTAAAAAAAATGCCCAAGCGCCCGAAATCACGGCGCAGCTGGCTTTCAAAAGCACTGATTGTGACCTTGTTCCTCACCCCTTTTGGGGTGACGGTCGTGGGTTTGATCCCGGTGCTTGACCCCGAAACGGGCTGGCGCCTGTTTCATACTGGCGGCCCGGAGGCCAGCTTTGCCGTTCCGGGCACCGAACGCGAACTGCAAGAAGAAATCGCGCGTGGCGTCCAGGATATTCAGGACCGAGACCGCGCAGCCCAAGCAGCCGATGAAAGCGACAATGCCCAAGGGCTGCCAAGTGATGGCACCCCGGATAATCTCGACGCCATCTCGGACCTGATCGGCCCGGCTGACAATGTTGTTGATGATGCATCGGTTAACGATTCCCCATCCCCCGAAGAACTCGCAGCCCTGATCGAGGAAGAAGGGTCAATTGATGACCCGATTGAACCTGATCCCTTGCGCCCGGCCCCGCTGCCAGGGCTGGATGAAGAAGGCAGCTTTGGCCGTATTCCACGCATCGGTGATGATGGCACCACGCCGTTTGATGCTTATAAACGCCCGTTTGAGATACCAGAAGATACACCTGTCGTGGCTGTGATCCTGACAGGGGTCGGCCTGAACCAACAACGTACCGAAAACGCAATCAATGATCTGCCACTGAATATTTCACTGGCAATATCCCCCTATGCACGCGAACAGGAAACTGTCGCACGCAACGCACGCGCCATGGGGCATGAAATATTCCTTGAACTTCCGATGGAACCGGCCGATTTCCCGCTTTCGGATCCTGGCCCGCGTGCACTTTTGACATCTCTCTCCGAGGGGGAAAACCTTGTGCGCCTGGAATGGCTTCTGGCACGCTTCCCCGGCTATGCCGGCCTGGTCAGCCGTCAGGGATCAAAATTCGGCAGCCTTGATAGCGCCATCCGGCCAGTGATCGAGGTCATCTCGCGTACCGGTCTGATGTATGTCGAAGGATCAGGCACCGGCATTGCCAGCTATGGTGCACAGTTGGCATCGAATGCCGATACACCGAACGCCATCGGCAATGTCATCATCGACGATATTCCAAGCCGCCGCCATATCGATAGCCGCCTGGCCGAACTCGTCGAAATTGCCAAGCGCGACGGTGTTGCTCTTGGTGTTGCGCAATCCTATCCGGTCACGATCCAGCGTTTGCGCAACTGGGCCTTCCGGTTGAAACGTCAAGGCGTTCTTTTGGTACCGGTAAGCGCCATTGCAGGTCAGCAGGTAACACCACAATCGCCAGTAGAAGCCGAAGCAGCCCGACGCGCGGCAGAAGAACGTGAACGTGCGGCCATTGCCGGGCAGGATCAAGACGCCGAAGAACCCTTGGAAACAATCGAAAACTAGCGACAGATGCCGGATCACCGGCCCGTCAGTCAGGAGCAATCATGGCAAAGAAGTCCGACACCCCCAAAAAGACGGAAACCGGCCGAAAAGATAAAGTCCGGCCAGAAGATCTTCCGTATCGGCCATGTGTTGGTATCGCCCTGTTTAATGCGGATGGCCTAGTCTGGATGGGCAACCGGTTTGGTTTTGAAGGTGCATGGCAATTGCCCCAAGGCGGCATTGATGACGGCGAAAAACCGGTTGATGCTGCCCTGCGCGAACTTAAAGAAGAAATCGGCACCGACAAGGCCGAAATCATTGCGGAAACAACCGGCTGGCTAACCTATGATCTGCCAGAACATCTGGTTGGCAAAGCTTTCAAGGGCAAATATCGCGGCCAGAAACAGAAATGGTTTGCAATGCGCTTTACGGGAAAGGACAAACACATCAATATCGATGTTCCGCATCCTGAATTCGATAGCTGGCGCTGGAATGATCTGGTCACTTTACCGGACCTCATCGTACCGTTCAAAAGACCGGTTTATTTGCAAATCGCTGCTGAATTTCATGATGTACCGCAAAGAATTCGTGAAATGAGTCAGTCATAAGACCATGTTTGCGGCTTGAATGCCGTCCAGTTTTCGTTAGATTTACAAAAGACATTCGACTTAGAGGAGTTGCAACATGGGTATGGATCGGTTGATCTTTGGTGTTTTGACCACTGTGGTCGGTCTGTTCGGCCTGTTTTATGCTTCGGGTTCAAAGGACGGCTATTCATATTTCGTCGGCCTTGCCCTGTTCATTGGCGCCGTGTTGTTCATGTTCCATCTGATCAAAGGTCACTATGACCAACTTGAAGCGTCTGATCACTAATCCCTGTCTGGATGTCCGATCTGATCGACTGCGCCCCGTCCATTGGTTCGGGGCGTAATTATTTGATTAAGGGCTCCCTCCGATCGGGGCCGCACCTCAATGCTTCAAACATAACGTAAAACACGGTAAAACTTCCCCCATGACTGATACACATTGGGATCCAGCCCGTTACGGTTTGTTTGGCAATGAGCGCCTGCGACCGGCCATTGATCTGATTTCACGTTTGCCCAAAGCGGCGAACGGGTTTTCCCCCCGTCACATTGTCGATCTGGGCTGCGGCCCGGGTTCTGTGACAGCACTTCTTGCCGATGCCTTTGGCACAGCCACATCTGATGGTCCGCACATTGTCGGCATAGACTCATCAGAAGAAATGCTTGAAACCGCGCGTAAGCGCGATAAAAACATTACCTGGCAAAAGGCCGACATTGCCGACTGGCAACCAGACGAACCGGTTGATCTGTTATTTTCCAACGCAGCCCTGCACTGGGTACCGGATCATTCAAAACTGTTCCCGCGCCTTATCGATCATGTCCGTCCCGGCGGCATGATCGCCATTCAGGTCCCCAATAACTTCCTTGCCCCTAGCCACCAATTGATCGGCGAAGCGGGAATGGACTGGCGCAAAGAAGTGGCAACCGCAATGCATGCTGCACGCATCATGCGTCCGGGTGATTATTTCGATGTGTTGGTACCAAGCTGTGACGATATTGATCTTTGGCAAACGCAATATTGCCATGTTCTGACCGGTCCCGATGCGGTTTATAACTGGACCAGCTCGACCATCCTGCGCCCGGTCATGGCAGCACTTCCCGATGACGATGCGCGCGAAAAATTCACACTCAAATACAAGGAACGCCTTAATCAGGTTTATCCGTCACGCGATGACGGACGTACCCTGTTTCCGTTCAACCGTCTGTTCATGATCGCACGCAAAAAATCCTGATAACGATAGTGACCAGACATCCCTGACAAGGAGGCCCCATGACCGACTTTCGCGAACATTTCGTCAAATGCTGCGGGTATGAGCTTCATGTCAGGGCATGGGGCGACCCGGCCAAGCGGCCACTTTTGATGATGCATGGCCTTGCCCGTCTGGCCGATGACTTCGACCATGTTGCCCCGCATTTCACAGATCAATATTACGTGCTGTGCCCATCAATGATCGGGCGCGGATATTCTGGATGGGCTCAGGATCCGGACGCCGAATATACCGTTCCCTTCTATGTCGCGCAGATGTTTGAACTGCTTGACCACTTCAACATCGATACCTGTGACTGGATCGGCACATCGATGGGGGGACTGATTGGCCTTTATGCCACATCCCAAGTCGCCGGACGCATTGAACATCTGGTGTTAAATGACATTGGACCGGAACTTGACCCGGATGCGGTTGCACGCATCAAATCCTATGTCGGGGCCGCACCGGAATTTGAAACGATTGACGAGGTCGAACAACTTGTTCGGCTGATCTACGCCTCTTTCGGGGTGGTTGACGATGCCACTTGGTCATTTTTGGCATCGCGATCCGTGCGCCGCCTGCCAAACGGTAATTTCATGATGCACTATGACCCGGAAGTGATGCGGGTCTTTGCCGAACATATTGATTCTTTTGATGCCTGGGCCGAATTTGATGCTCTGACATGCCCGGTCATGTTGATCAGTGGCGAAAAATCCGATCTGATCCCCAAACTGATCGTCGACAAGATGAAACAGAAAAAACCGGAAATGCCGGTCCTGACTGTGGCGAATTGCGGCCATGCTCCCCATCTGAATGATAAGACACAAATCGACGCAATTCGGGATTTCCTGCGCAAAAACGTTTCCTGACGGTATCAAAACCGGTGATCTTTGGGGTTTAACAAGGCCCTTTGCCTGCCGGACTGACATCCTCAGATAGCGCATTGCACCGTCCCCCCGGCGCGGATTGGATTGGTGATATTCAGTCGACGGCTCAGTCGTCTGACAGGTCATTTTCCGGCAAAGAATACATTCTCGAAACAGCTTTGATTTCTGTCGATATGCAATGACTTATCGGTACAAACGACATCGAAAAATGATGTGGATTAATCGGGCAAACAGATATGGCGTGCTTTGCTTTCTGACGGCCTTGCTTTATGCAGGCTTTGCTCAGTTATCGATTGCTTTTGCCCAATCCGTCGAACATGAACCATCCGCATCAAACCGCATTGAATTGATCCCGGGCGGAAGCGCCTTTGGCCCCGGTGGTATTTTACCCTCAACCGGCACCGCTATTGATCATAGTGTCTCACGATACGGGGGCTATGGGATTGCCCTGAACCCGCAAGATGCCATACAGGAAAATTCTGCGCTTTATTGGCTTGAATTTGGTGGCATGCCCCACGCTGATCATGGTGTGAATGCCAGGATCGGCCTTGGCTATTCGCCGTCCCGTGATCTTGGTTTTTCGGTGGGACCGTTCCTTGATCTTGATACCACGTCCCCGAACGATCGCAGTATTTACCAGACAGACACATTTGGCAGATCAAATCGCGGCAGGTCAAGCTTTGGCCTGACAGATTTGACCATGACCCGCGATGCCGGTCTTGCCGGATCATTGTCCTATATGCCGCTTGAAGATATCTGGATCGGTCTGCATGGCACTGTGTCACGGGATTTGACCACGGGCAGAAACCATGACGGCTTTCTTGACGGTATTGACGCGATGCTGGGACTTACTGCGCGCTACCGGATCGAGTTCTGATTTCAAAGGCCTTCCCGATCAGATTGCCGGTTGCATCTGGCAATTCCAATTCCGCTGTTGCACGCTGCTCGTAGTGCTGTATGACTCTTTGACAAGGAAATCTAAGGGACATTCAAACGCGCATGAGCCAATCGCTCCCCCCCGAAAAAGCCGCACTTGGCGCACCGTTCGATGCCTGTAACGATTTGGCGGCGGCAAAAAATGCCAATTTGTATCGTGCTGCCATGCGCCTTTCGCCGGAACGGCAACGTTTTTTCCTGGCTGCCTATGCCTCGATGCGGGTGATTGATGACATCGTCGATGACGGTTTCCTTGAACTTCCCGATGCCCAACGTGATGCAGAACGCGAATTTGTTCTTCAAACCATTCATCGTTGGCAGACACAGGTCGCAGCCGCCAAGGCAGGTATGGAAAATCCGTCCCCAAAAGAGGGACCACTTGATCATGCTGTCTATGAGGCGCTGCGCCAGACCCTGGGATGCAGTGACCTTTCGGCCGATCCATGGATCGAACTGGCCGATGCGCTTCATCGCGATATCGCCGAAGAACCGATGGATGAATGGGACGATTTCATTGCCTATTGCGAAGGGGCAACTGCCGCGCCAGCATCGATTTTTGTTTATCTGCTCTCTGCGCGCTATGACCCGGATATTGGCTATACATCGCCCCTGACCAATCCGCCGCTCTATCATGCGCGCGATATGGCAATATTTTGCTATATCATCCATATTCTGCGTGATTTGCCCGACGATATCAAAGGCCCGGACCGTCTGGTGACCATCCCGTCAGAAATGCTGATTGCAGCGGACATTACCCTTGGTGAAATCCGCAATGCCATCGGTCAGGAAAAATACGAAGACCTCGACTATCTCGGCAAGATCCTGCTTGAACATGCCTGGGAACATTTTGAAACCGGACAAGCCCGATCAAGCGAGTTGTTGTCCGTGCTTGATACCGACGAGGCCGACACATTATCACGCCTGTTCACGGTCTATATCGAATTGGCGGGTGCGATGACCGAAAATGGCTATGCCGCGTTCCTCAGGGATCGTGATGCCATCATGCAAAGCACCGCGCAAAACAGCCTGCCTGACGTCAAAGAGGATTAGGATCCAGACTTTTACAGTCCGGGTAAAAGAAAACCCCGCCAGTTTGTTTGGCGGGGTTTGTCATTTTGCGAAAAAGACGTTCGCCTTAGCGCGCGCGAAGGGCTGCCACCCCCGGAAGAGTTTTGCCTTCCAGCCATTCAAGGAACGCCCCACCGGCGGTCGAGACATATGAAAACGCCTGATCAGAATCAGCGTGACGCAGGGCTGCCACCGTATCACCACCGCCCGCAACCGACAGAAGCTTTCCTGCCTTGGTCAGTTCTGCCGCGTGCCGGGCAACCGAAACAGTTGCGGTATCAAACGGGGTGATTTCAAACGCACCAAGCGGACCGTTCCACACCAGCGTTTCACAAGATTCCAGACGCTTGTTCAGATCTTCGATGGTTTTTGGTCCTGCATCAAGGATCATGCCGTCTGCTGCAACATCGTTGATGTCACAAACATCATGCGGCGCATTGGCGGCAAATTCCTTGGCGACCAGGCCATCAACCGGCAAAACGATTTCGCAATTGGCAGCTTCGGCCTTTTTGAAAATCTCGCGCGCGGTTTCAAGAAGATCATGCTCGCACAGCGACTTTCCGACATTAACCCCCTTGGCCGCAAGAAAGGTATTGGCCATGCCACCGCCAATGACCAACTGATCAACCTTGGCAACAAGGTTGCCGAGCAGATCAAGCTTGGTGGAAATCTTGGCACCGCCGACAATCGCCATCACCGGATGCTTCGGCGCTTCAAGTGCATTGCCAAGCGCTTCAAGCTCGGCCTGCATCAAGCGGCCGGCATAAGCCGGAAGAGCACGCGCCAACCCCTCGGTCGAGGCATGCGCACGGTGTGCGCAGGAAAACGCATCATTGACAAATATGTCACCAAGCTTTGCCAGTTCCGCGACAAAGGCCGGATCATTTTTCTCTTCTTCTGCATGATACCGTAGGTTTTCCAGAAGGGCGATTTCGCCTTCGGCAAGACTGTTAACGACAGATGCCGCTGCTTCGCCGATGCAATCATCCGCAAACTTCACCGGACGGCCAAGCTGCTTTGCCAGTGCTTCGGCAACCGGTTTGAGCGACATCTCGGCTACGCGTTGGCCTTTGGGTCGACCAAAATGGGTAATCACCACCAGTTTCGCCCCGGCATCCGCCAGTTCGATCAACCCCGGCACGGTGCGGTCGATACGAGTCGTATCGCCAACAACACCATCCTTCATCGGAACGTTAAGATCAGCGCGCAGCAAAACGCGCTTGCCAGCGACATTGACACCGTCAAGCGTATTGAAGTCAGCCATTATCTGAACCTGCTTTTGAGTTTCACAAAAGACGGGATTGGGTGTCCCGACATGGATCGAACCAAATCCTGATGCGCCCTGTTTTGCCCGATCAATTCAGCCGATGCAAGGCTGGAACAGATCGATAAAAACACCATTGAGGAAAACCTGATTAATGGTTCCCCAAAAGGGACGCATGCAAAAAGCCCGAAAAACTGGTCGCAACCGGACCGGTCATCAAAACGTGATCATCGGGCAACCATTCAATGGTAAGGGGCCCGCCATCAAGGACAACCTCGACCTTGCGCCCGGTCAGGCCACGGCGTGCCGCTGCGACACCAGCCGCACAGGCGCCAGTCCCGCATGCACGGGTCACACCGACGCCACGTTCCCAAACCCGCATGCGCAGTTTGTCTTCACCGATAATACTGCAAACTTCGATATTGGCGCGTTCCGGGAACATTTCATGATGTTCAAGCACCGGCCCCAGCTTTTCGATATCAATCGCCTCGGCATCATCGACAAAGAATACCCCGTGCGGGTTGCCGACATTGACACCCACCGCATCTGAAAGCGGGCCAAGTGACAGCGGAATATGGTTGGTATCCACCGCCTCGGACAGTGGAATGTCACGCCAATCCAGTTTGACCTGGCCCATATCCACCGTAATGCGACCGTCCGCCAAACCATTGGCATCAAGCAAACCGACAACAGTTTCGATGATCACTTCCTTGCGGCCAAGCTCGCCCATGATCACGCTGGCAACGCATCGGGTGGCGTTGCCGCACGCTTCAACCTCGCCGCCATCATTGTTGCGGATGCGCATAAAGGCATCAGCCAAATCATCGCGCGCCGGTTCAATAACAATCAATTGATCGCATCCAACGCCCGTCTTGCGATCGGCAATACGGGCCGCCGTTGCATTATCAAGATCAAGCACAGCGGGATCACGTCGTCCGTCAAAGACAACGAAATCATTTCCCAGGCCATGCATTTTGACAAAAGGAATACCGTTCATACTGGCCTTATAATCCTGAATGCATAGCGCGTCCACTGATGGAATCAGCAACGGATCACCGCCCTTTGAACAGGCATTTATTCAACATTGGCGGTATTGCGGGATCAAGGCCGCACGAATGGATGAACCAATCAGGCCGACAATTTTGGCGTGGCCGGCGCACAATAGCGCACTTTGCTCGGTGTATATCCCGCGCGGGTAAAATAGGTCCGCAAACGTTCGTCAGGCTCTCCGAGCGACACATAAACATTGCTGCACTGATGAATACGCGAAAGCCGGTCCATGGCATCGCGCATGGCATCCAGAACGTAATCGCCAGCAACGATTTCGACGGCCATGACATTATCGACATGCAAAACCACGCCATCACTCATGTCATCGCGGACATAATAGGAAAACAGACCGTGGATATAGCCGCGCTCGTTCGCGATCACGATAATACCGCGCTGACGCTGCCAGAGGATGTTGTCCCCATCGCTGTTTGTGTCGTCAGAATCTCTGCTGACCGGCATGCTGTACTGGTCAACAAATGCACGCCACCGGTCAAAAGACATGTCGACTTTCATCATCTGAACCAACGGATAGGTCATATCCGCGGTCTGTGCTGTGAGTGGAAGTGACTTATAGGCTTCTGACATGTTCCTGCCCTCTGGAATTTACCAGATCATGCCGCAAATAAATCAGGCTCACCTTGATGTGCATCAACACCTTTAACGGGGTTCGCGCCCATAAACACAAACAGCATGGAAGTACCTGACCAAAGGGCGGGCGCGTTTCCTTTAAACCAAATTCAGACAGGTTTGCGAGCCCCGTATTGACGTAAGTCAATGGCTTTAAGGCGATCAGTCCGCATACTCACTGAACGAATTGGGAAACCTCGCCCGGAACATCGCGTCCTGACTTACCGTCATGGCGCTTTTTGGGTGGGGCTTTTTGCGTATGTGAAATGAAGATTGGAAGA
This sequence comes from Thalassospira sp., assembly GCA_048264285.1. Classification (GTDB taxonomy): domain Bacteria; phylum Pseudomonadota; class Alphaproteobacteria; order Rhodospirillales; family Thalassospiraceae; genus Thalassospira. Next base: position 68,249 of record JBLXDD010000010.1, on the reverse strand, counting down.
TCATCATTTCGCACGGACTATTGAAATTGCCCAAGAGGGTTTTGGGCAATTCACCCGACCACCTTGAACGGGAGTCAAGCATGAGCCAGGGGAGCATGGCACAGGCAGCATCGCCATCTGTTGCTGTCGATTACAATATGGACGTTGTGCGCTGGGGCGCACTGGCGACCGTATTTTGGGGAGTCATCGGATTTTTGGTGGGTGATGTCATTGCATGGCAGCTCGCATTTCCGGTTCTCAATTTTGATATCGAATATCTGAACTTCGGGCGCCTGCGTCCGCTGCACACCTCTGCTGTGATTTTTGCCTTTGGCGGCAACGCGCTTTTGGCAACATCATTTTATGTGGTTCAGCGTACCTGTCGCACGCCGCTCTATGGCGGCAAAGCGCTTCCGGCGTTTGTGTTCTGGGGGTATCAGCTGTTCATCGTGCTGGCCGCTATTGGCTATGTCACCGGCGTAACCCAGGGCCGCGAATACGCAGAACCCGAATGGTTTGTCGACCTTTGGCTGACCATTGTCTGGGTTTGCTATCTGGCAATCTTTGTCGGCACATTGCTGAAACGTCAAGAACCGCACATCTATGTTGCGAACTGGTTCTATCTGGCCTTTATCGTAACCATTGCGATGCTGCATCTTGGCAACAACCTTGCCATTCCGGTTTCGCTTCTGGGCACAAAGTCCTATTCGATGTTCTCTGGCGTGCAGGATGCATTGACCCAGTGGTGGTACGGCCATAACGCTGTGGGCTTCTTCCTGACGGCCGGCTTCCTTGGCATGATGTACTACTTCATCCCGAAACGTGCCGAACGTCCGGTTTATTCCTATCGCCTGTCGATCATCCACTTCTGGGCGCTGATCTTCCTGTATATCTGGGCTGGCCCGCACCACCTGCATTACACCGCACTTCCGGACTGGGCACAGACCCTTGGCATGACCTTCTCGATCATGCTGTGGATGCCGTCCTGGGGTGGGATGATCAACGGCCTGATGACGCTTTCGGGTGCCTGGGACAAACTGCGCACTGACCCGGTCCTGCGCTTTATGGTCGCGGCTGTCGGTTTCTATGGCATGTCGACCTTCGAAGGGCCGGTCATGTCGATCAAAGCCGTCAACGGCCTGTCGCACTATACCGACTGGACCATTGGTCACGTGCATTCCGGTGCGCTTGGCTGGGTTGCGTTCGTATCGTTCGGTGCGATCTACTTCCTGATCCCGGTCCTTTGGAACCGTGAACGCCTGTATTCGATGCGCCTTGTTGCCCATCACTTCTGGCTCGGCACCATCGGGATCGTTCTTTACATCACTTCGATGTGGGTTTCGGGGATCATGCAGGGCCTGATGTGGCGCGCCTATGACGAGCTCGGCTTCCTGCAGTATTCCTTCATCGAAACGGTCGAAGCAATGCATCCCTACTACATCATTCGTGCAACCGGGGGGCTGCTGTTCGTACTCGGTTCGCTGCTGATGGTCTGGAACGTTTACAAGACCATCAAGGGTGACCTTCGCAACGAAGCGCCGATCGGCACACCTGCAACCGTTGCAGCCGAATAAGGGGGGAACCAGAGATGCTTCTTAAAAAACACCATGTCGTAGAAAAGAACGTCTTCTTTCTGATCCTTGGTATTTTCATGACCATCATCATCGGCGGTATCGTTGAGATCGTACCGTTGTTCACGATGGAACAGACCATTGAGAAAGTCGAAGGTGTCCGTCCCTATTCACCGCTCGAACAGGCCGGTCGTAACATCTATCTCCGCGAGGGGTGCTATAACTGCCATTCGCAACAGATCCGTCCTTTCCGCGACGAGGTCGAACGCTATGGCCATTACAGCCTTGCTGCGGAATCGATGTATGACCACCCGTTCCAGTGGGGATCCAAACGAACCGGTCCGGATCTGGCACGTGTTGGCGGCAAATATTCCAACGCCTGGCACGTTGCCCATATGATCGACCCGCGCGCTGTTGTGCCGGAATCAATCATGCCGGGCTATCCGTTCCTTGCTGAACGTAAACTGAATTTCGATGACGCTCAGGCGCACCTTGAAACCCTTCGGATTGTGGGCGTTCCCTACACCGACGAGATGATCGAGGCCGCCAAGTCAGACCTTTACCTGCAGGCCACCGAGGATGCGGCTTATGACGATGATTTCCTCGCACGGTATCCGAATGCGGCGACAGGTGATTTTGATGGCAATCCGGACGAATTGACCGAAATGGATGCGCTGATTGCGTATCTGCAGGTCCTTGGCCGAATGGTCGACTTCACCACCTATAACCCGCAGATGAACCTGCGCTAAGGCAAGGGAATCGTCATGGAATTCTTTACGCAACTCGCTGACTTTTTCCGCCCGCTATGGGGGATGTGGTTGATGCTTCTGTTCAGCGCGATCATTGCCTGGGTCATGTGGCCAAGCAAAAAGCGCAACAAAGACATGGAAGCACACGCTCAGATCCCCTTCCGGGATCAGGATTAAGGGGAGAACAGAGCAATGTCGACAAACGTCGAGAAAGACCAAGTATCCGGGCGCGAGACCACCGGTCACGAATGGGATGGCATCAAGGAATTGAACACGCCGCTCCCGTCCTGGTGGGTCTATGTCTTCTGGGTCACGATTGTCTGGTCGGTCGGTTACTGGGTGGTTTATCCATCCTGGCCGAGCGCCAATGACTATCTCAAAGGTATGTTTGCAACCACCAACCGTACCCAACTGCACGAAACCATGGCCAATGTCGCGGCTGAACGTGCACCTTACATGGAACGTCTGGCAGCCCTGGATGTATCGGAAATCGTCAATGACGCCGAACTTCTGAACTTCTCCATGGCTGGCGGCAAGGCTGTCTTTGCCGATAACTGCGCACCGTGCCATGGCACAGGTGGTTCGGGCAACCCGGGCTTCCCGTCGCTTCAGGATGATGCCTGGCTTTGGGGCGGCACGCTTGATGCCATCAACGAAACCCTGCATGTCGGGGTTCGCTGGGATGCCAATGAAGACACCCGCTTCAATGACATGCCCGCCTTCGGTCGGGATGAGCTGCTTGAACGCGATCAGATCGATGACGTGGTCGAGTATGTTCTGTCCTTCACCAACCGGGCAACCGATGCTGCTGCGGCAGACCGTGGTGCGGTTGTGTTCGAAGAGAACTGCGCATCCTGTCACGGCGAAGATGCCAAAGGCATTCAGGAACTCGGTGCACCGAACCTGACCGATGCCATCTGGCTCTATGGTGGTTCAAAAGAAACACTTGTCGAAACGGTTATGAATTCCCGTGGTGGCGTCATGCCTGCATGGGGCGGCCGTCTGGACGAAGAAACCATCAAAATGCTGACGGTTTATGTCCACTCGCTTGGTGGCGGGCAATAAGCCAGGATTTATCAAAGACAAGGCCAGCAATCACCGATTGCTGGCCTTTTTATTTGCGTGTAGTGCCCGATCAGGCCGGGCAAAGCGGACACCGGCAACAAAATCACTTTCGATAACAACGAAACACCACCAAATTGACATGTATCATGGTGTCTGAAGCGGGGCTCTCGTATCTTCCGTCTGCGATTTGAATAATTAGAGATTGCCCTGCAAAGCTGCCAGAAAACTTCGTTCTACTGACAGCCTAACCTTCAAAGCGATTGGCAGGCCCCCCTGCATAGAGAGCAATCGCCCGGTTCAGAGCAACAACCAGGTAGCGAACATGGCCATGTCCAATTTGCAGCATCCCGATACCGCCCCCCAAAGCACATCCAATGCCTCAGCGAATGAGGATTATGATGATGTTCAGCTTTATAAAAAACGCGACAAGGTTTATCCCAAACGCGTCTCAGGACGCTTTCGGAACCTGAAATGGTTTGCGTTGATCACATTGTTGGCCATCTACTGGGTTGTCCCTTGGCTGCGTTGGGATCGTGGGCCGAGTGCGCCCGATCAGGCTGTACTGATCGACATGGATCTTGGTCGCGCCTATTTCTTCTTCATCGAAATCTGGCCGCAGGAAGTTTATTATATCACCGGCATTCTGATCATGGCCGCGGTCGGGCTGTTCCTGGCGACCTCGTTATTTGGCCGTATCTGGTGTGGATATGCCTGCCCTCAGACCGTATGGACCGATCTGTTCCTGCTGGTTGAACGCTATATCCAGGGTGACCGCAATGCCCGTGTCCGCCTTGATAAATCGAAATGGACACTGGAAAAAATCTGGAAAATCGGTGCAACCCATCTGGCATGGATCGTTATTTCCATGGCGACTGGTGGTGCCTTTGTCCTTTATTTCCACGATGCACCAACCGTGGTTGTCGATATCTTCACCGCCAATGCCTCGTTTGGTACCTATGTCACGATCGCGTTTCTGACCGGTTCGACCTATCTTCTTGCGGGCTGGGCCCGTGAACAGGTCTGTACCTATATGTGCCCTTGGCCGCGTTTCCAGTCTGCCATGCTTGATGATGAAAGCATCATCGTCACCTATGAAGACTGGCGTGGCGAAACACGTGGGCCGATCAAACGTAAAAACCTGAAACGCGGTGAAGTCCCTGAAACCGGTCACTGCATTGATTGCCGCGCCTGTGTGAATGTCTGCCCGACCGGCATTGATATCCGCGATGGCCTTCAGATGGAATGTATCGGTTGCGGCCTGTGCATTGATGCCTGTAACGAAATGATGGACAAGGTCGGCTTCCCGCGTGATCTGGTGCGCTTTGACTCGGTTCAAAACACCCAGTTGCGTGCGCAAGGCAAAGCAACCCGTGTCCGCATCATTCGTCCGCGCACCATCTTCTATTCGGTGCTTTTGGTGATTGTGGCCTCTGTGATGATGTTTGGCCTTGCCAACCGTTCGGTTCTTGAACTCAATGTCCTGCGCGACCGCAATCCGCTGTTTGTCGCCCTGTCGAACGGGGATGTGCGCAATGGCTATACGCTTAAGGTCCTGAACAAGGAACAGGCGGAAAAAACCTACACCCTGTCACTTGACGGGATCAATGCGACCGATCTGCAGATCATTGGTCTGACCCCCAATCAGGATGGTACCTTTGATCTTGATGTGGCGCCTGACCGGGTTGGCAGTTTCCGCGTGTTTGTCGCGGCAAACCCGAACAACTTGCAAGGCGCGTCAACACCGTTTGAATTCATGGTAATCGATAAGGAAACCGGCAACACCGAAACATATGATACAGTGTTCGCCGGTCCCGAGACCCAAAACTGATCGCATTTGCGCTTCAGTCCCGGAGAAAAGAAATGGCTACGGATATGACAACATCTCCTTCTTCAAATCACACTGGTCCGCGCAAATCGGATCGCTGGATTCCGTGGTACTTTGTTGGTGGTTTTGCCGTTATGCTGATTGCCAATATTTCTCTGATCACCTTTTCGATGACCAGCTGGAACGGCCTTGTAACCAAACATGCCTTTGAAGAAGGCAACAATTACAACGCTGCCATTTCCGGTGCTGCCCGCCAGGAAGAACTTGGCTGGCGCAGCAAACTCAGTGTCGATGGCGTCATAGATCATAACGCCACCATTACCGTCCTTTTCCGTGACAAGGACCTGAACCCGATCACCGGGGCGAAAATGTCGATCGTGATGTCTCGCGCGGACCGTGACGATCTGGATACAACCATCCCGATGGCAGAAATCGCTCCGGGTGAATATCGCGCCAGTGCGTCCTTCCCGGTTTATGGACGCTGGCAATTGCGGACCATTGCCAATGCGATGGGCGATGATTATCAGACGGTCGAGTATGTCGTCGTAAACCCATGACCCCCGAACCCAAATCCTGTCTTCATTGCGGTGAACCGGTGACGCCAATGTCACCGGCCGCCCCGGACTTTTGTTGTGCCGGCTGTGCCGGGGCCTATGAATTGCTGGGCGAGATGGGGTTGTCATCTTATTACAATCGACGGGCAATCGACCCCAAAGTCCGCGCCCTTCGCCCGGACGAAGACGAAATCGCCAGTTTCGATTTCACCGAACTTGCCAGCACGGATGCCGACGGCCACCACCATCTCCATTTGATGGTCGATGGCATTCACTGTGCGGCCTGTGTCTGGCTGATTGAAACGCTGCTTCAGCGCAATCCTGCCGTCTTGCAGGCGCGCGTCAATATGACGACCCGCCGCCTCAGATTAAGCTGGCAGGGCAATCTGGCAGATATCGAAAATATCATTCGCCCGGTAATGCAGATGGGCTATCGCCTGATCCCGTTTGATCCCGCCGCCCTTGAACAGGCCACCACATCGCGCAACAAGGAATTGCTGCGCTGTCTGGCGGTTGCCGGATTTGCCGCAGGCAATGTGATGTTGCTTTCGGTTTCGGTCTGGGCCGGATATTTTCAGGGCATGGGCGGGGCAACCCGTGATCTGTTTCACTGGATTTCCGCTCTGATCGCCCTGCCCGCGGCGGCCTATGCCGGATTGCCGTTTTATCGTTCGGCATTTGGGGCCATTCGCAATCGCCGGGTCAATATGGATGTGCCGATCAGTTTGGGGGTTATTCTGGCCCTTGGCATGAGTTTGGCTCAAACCATTCGCGGTGAACCGCACGCCTATTTCGACAGCGCCATTACCCTTCTGTTTTTCCTGCTGATCGGGCGTTATCTTGATGGTCGCGCACGCGGTCAGGCACGCTCGGCGGCTGAACATCTTCTGTCGCTTAATGCCCGTTCTGTCACCGTCATTGAACCTGATGGCACAAGGCGCCTGATTGCCCCGCACAAGGCCAAACCAGGCATGATTGTTCTGGCAGCAGCAGGGGAACGCATCGGCATCGACGGCAAAGTCATCGAAGGCCAGTCCGATATTGATACCAGCATCATCACCGGTGAAAGCATCCCTGTTCTGACCCGCCCGGGCACAACGGTTTTTGCCGGAACCACCAATATTTCGGCCCCCTTGCGCATCGAAGTCACGGCCACAGGTGGCAATACGCTGTTGTCAGAAATTGTCCGCCTGATGGAAAATGCCGAACAGGGGCGTGCAAAATATGTCGCGATTGCCGATCGGGTGGCAAAGGCCTATGCGCCGGTCGTTCACAGCCTGTCACTTGCAACTTTCATCGGCTGGTGGCTGATTGGTGGCATTGGCTGGCAGGATGCGCTGATGAATGCCATCGCCGTTCTCATCATTACCTGCCCCTGTGCCCTGGCACTGGCTGTTCCTGTGGTTCAGGTGATTGCAACCGGGCGATTATTGCGCGCGGGAATCCTTGTCAAATCGGCAACCGCCCTTGAACGTCTGACCAAAATTACCGGCATCATTTTTGACAAGACCGGAACCCTTACCACCGGCAAACCGGAATTGATCGGTCAACCGCCACAGGACAAACTTTTGCTTGCGGCCGGAATGGCCGCAAACAGCAACCATCCCCTTTCGCGTGCATTGGTCCGTGCCGCCGGGAGCGTGACCCCGCAAACCAATGTTACCGAGCAAGCAGGTCTTGGCCTGATGATGCAGGGTCCCGCAGGTCCGATCCGGCTTGGCAGTCGTACTTTCTGCGAAGTTGCCGAAAACGCCGATATACCATCCGATGTTATCGGCCCGGAATTGTGGCTTTCTGAACCGGGCACGGAACCAACCCGTTTTGTCTTTCGTGACACCCAGCGCAGCGATGCGCCAAAGGTGGTTGAAACCCTGCACAACCGGGGCTTTGACATAACCCTTTTGTCAGGGGATCGCGAAAGCACGGTTCGCCAACTGGCCGAAACACTTGGCATCCCGAACTGGCATGCGCGGATGTCCCCAACCGAAAAGGCTGCTCATATCCAAGCCCGCTCCGATCAGGGACAGCACGATCTGATGGTCGGCGACGGCATCAACGATGCCCCGGCTCTTGCTGCGGCACATGCATCTATGTCACCGGCAACCGCTGCGGAAATTTCGCAAAATGCTGCTGATATCGTCTTTCAGGGGGATCGACTTGGCGCCGTGATCGAGGCCATAGACGTGGCAACCAAAGCGGATCGGCTGGTCCGTCAGAACTTTGCCCTTTCGTTTGCCTATAATGTAATCACGATCCCGCTGGCGGTGTCGGGGTATGTCACCCCGCTTTTCGCAGCCATAGCAATGTCATCTTCTTCACTAATCGTGATCGCCAATGCCTTGCGCTTGCATGCAAAGTCAGGCAAATCTGGTACAGCGCCTTTTAAATCGGCTGCCAACTTGTCGCAACTGACGGGAACATCAGGAACCTAATGCCATGAGCAACCTTCTTCTTCTGATTCCGGTCGCGTTGTTCCTCGGCCTTCTGGGCCTTGGTGCATTTCTGTGGTCATTGCGTTCGGGGCAGTTTGACGATATGGAGGGGGCAGCAAACCGGATTTTATTTGATGACGACGTTGATCTGTCGGCTAAGTCAAAGAAATTCCACACAGACGATAGTTAGAATTGCTTGAAACAGGGCTATCTCATCGGATAGATTTGTTCTTAATCTTCCACCGGGTCATCAGCATCGGAGTCTACGATGGCAGTCCGCCCCCAAATTTGCGAAGCCTGTTCTATCAAGGACTTAACATTCTGCTCTGCACTGCGTGGCGATGAACATGATGAGCTGCGCCAATTACTGACCCACGCCCATTATGACCCGCACAGCACAATTTTCCACGAAGCCGAAGAAGCCGACTATGTTTTCAACGTAACTTCCGGCTCGGTAAAGTTGTATAAGCTGCTTGGCGATGGTCGTCGCCAAATTACCGGTTTCCTGTTTGCCGGTGACTTTCTTGGTCTTGCTCTGAACTCAAATTACAGCTACTCCGCCGAGGCGATTGAACCGGTGGCGGCCTGTCGCTTCCCGCGTCAGAAACTTGAAAAGCTGTTTGACAAGTTTCCCCATCTTGAAAAACGCATGCTTGGCATGGCGGTTGATGAACTTGCTGCGGCACAGGATCAGATGTTGCTACTCGGGCGCAAAACCGCCAAGGAAAAGGTTGCATCCTTCCTGTTGATGCTGGCGCGCCGTCAGGAACATCGCGGCGAAAGTACCGAGACCATCAATGTGCCAATGAGCCGATCTGACATTGCGGATTATCTTGGCCTGACCATTGAAACCGTGTCGCGGACCTTGACGCAGTTGCGCAAGGAATCAACCATTTCCCTTAAGGATAACCGCCATATCGAGGCGGTCGGTCTGGATATGCTCGAAGACCTCGCCGAGGGTCTTTAATCCGGTTGCGCCGATAAAAGGCCAACATCCCAAATACCGCTGATCACGATGAAAATTCGTATTTGCACGTCGGAAATGGCGGTTGTTGGCCGAATTGTCTATTTCGCGATTGCAAAAAATGTTTCCCGATTATGGTCATGATATTGTAAACATGACCGCACGCCTGACAGAGTTCAGGTAGCAAAAACCGGTCAACCCGGGGGAGAAACGTCATGAGTGCCACCTCAAAGAAAACGGGCCGGACTTCCGTCCCGCAACTGCGCGCCCGCAAAGGGCAGGACCCGATTGTCTGTTTAACGGCTTATACCGCGCCAATGGCCCAGCGCCTTGATGAGCATTGCGACCTGCTTTTGGTTGGCGACTCTCTTGGGATGGTTGTTTATGGCATGGAAAGCACGCTTGCCGTGACTGTCGATATGATGGTCAATCACGGCAAAGCTGTCATGCGCGGATCAAAGAATGCCTGCGTTGTGGTTGATTTGCCGTTTGGCAGCTATCAGGAATCCAAGGAACAGGCGTTCCGCACGGCTTCCCACATTCTGGCAGAAACCGGCTGTGCTGCCATCAAGCTCGAAGGCGGGGCTGAACTTGCCGAAACCATCGAATTTTTGACCCTGCGCGGCGTGCCTGTCATGGCCCATATCGGCCTGATGCCCCAACAGGTCAACACCATGGGCGGCTTCAAAAGCCAGGGCCGTGATGACGAAACCGCACACAAGGTCCTATCCGACGCCAAGGCCGTTGCCAAGGCAGGTGCCTTTTGTGTTGTCGTCGAAGGCACGGTAGAGCCGGTCGCACGTCAAATCACCGAGGCCATCGACATTCCGACCATCGGTATTGGGGCCTCCGTCGCCTGTGATGGTCAGGTTCTTGTCACCGAAGATATCCTTGGTCTGTTTTCCGACTTCACTCCGAAATTCGTCAAACGCTATGCCGATCTCGGTGACGCGATTTCCGAAGCGGTCGGTCAATATGCCGCCGAGGTCCGCACCCGGCAGTTCCCGACTGATGAACATTGCTTTGGTGTGGCGAAAAAAGGTAAGTTGCGCGCGGTTTAGAGTCTACTGCGGTTTTCTGCAATCTTCGATACGACGAAAACAATGCCCCTTACGACTGTTCACACTGTCGCTGATTTGCGCGCGACTGTTGCCGACTGGCGCGCCAAAGGCCTGCGTGTTGCCCTGGTTCCGACCATGGGTGCCCTTCATGATGGCCATATCAGCCTGACACATCTGGCCCGCCAACATGCGGACCGGGTCATTGTTTCCATCTTCGTCAATCCGACCCAGTTCGGCCCGAACGAAGATTTCAGCGCCTATCCCCGCACCCTTCCCACTGATCAAAAGCTGCTGGACGAGGCGGGCGTCGAACTGTGCTTTGCCCCGTCGGTCGATGAAATGTATCCAGACGGCTTTGCAACCAAAGTCACGGTTGATGGCGCCATGACCAACGTGCTGTGCGGTGCGGCACGCCCCGGTCACTTTGACGGGGTGGCGCAAATCGTCACCAAATTGCTGCTTCAGGCACTGCCCGATTGCGCCATTTTCGGCCAGAAAGATTACCAGCAATTGATGATCATCCGTCGTTTTAGTGCCGATCTGAATATCCCGGTCGAGATCATCGGGGCAAAAATCCTGCGCGAAGCAGATGGCCTGGCCATGTCATCGCGCAATCAATATCTGACCCCTGCCGAACGCGCGATTGCCCCGACCCTGAACCGGGTCTTGGCCGATATCACCGCCAAGGCCGCAACAGGGGCGCCGCTCGGCCCGCTTCTGACCAAGGGACGCGAAGATATCCTTCGTGCCGGGTTTGATCCGATTGACTATCTTGAAGTCCGCGATGCCAGCACGCTTGAACTGATCAGCGATACGGTCAAAAAACCGGCGCGAATCTTTGTTGCGGCCCGGCTTGGCAAGGCTCGTCTGATTGACAATCATGCGATCGAGCCGACCACAACCCGGAACATGACCACCGGTTAAACACTCCGGCCATGTGGCAGAATCACCAATTGCAGGGTAAAGTCGATTAAAAGCGCAGAATAACGCGCTTTTGCGCCCGATTGCGCTTGACTCCCTCCCCCCGATCCAATAAACCCTCCCCACCAAAGGTCGCCCCAGAGGTGACTCCCCCAGTCCTCGAGTTTCGAGCACTGGGTTTTAGTTTTTTGTGCGCAATTGGTGGAAACACCGGCAACACAGACGGGATTTGGAATGTTTGAAGGACTAAGCGATCGCCTTGGCGGGGTTCTTGATAAGCTGCGCAAACGTGGCGCGCTAAAGGAATCCGACGTCAAGGAAGCCATGCGCGAAGTACGCGTCGCCCTGCTTGAGGCGGACGTGGCACTTCCGGTCGTCAAAACCTTTATCTCCAACGCCACCGAACGTGCGGTTGGTGCCGATGTTCTGCGCTCGGTCACGCCGGGCCAGATGGTCGTCAAGATCGTCCATGACGAACTGAAAAACATGCTTGGCGAAGGCGAGGAAATCAATCTTGCCTCCACCCCGCCAGTACCGATCCTGATGGTTGGCCTGCAGGGCTCTGGTAAAACCACCAGCTCCGCCAAGATCGCGCTGAACCTGACCAAAAAGCGCAACAAGAAAGTTCTTCTGGCATCGCTCGATATCTATCGTCCGGCCGCCCAGCAGCAGCTGAAAGTTCTGGCTGACGATAACGGCCTTGGTGTTCTGCCGATCGTCATGGGTGAAAAACCCGTCTCGATCGCCAAGCGCGCCATGGATACCGGCCGCAAGGAAGGTTACGACGCGGTCATCCTTGATACCGCCGGTCGCCTGCATATCGACATGGAACTGATGAGCGAAGTCGCCCAGATCCGCGACGCCGTCAATCCGGTCGAGACGCTTCTGGTTACTGACGCCATGACCGGTCAGGACTCGGTCAATGTTGCCAAGGAATTTGCCGACAAAGTTGGCATCACCGGTATCGTACTGACCCGTGTGGATGGCGATGCGCGTGGCGGTGCCGCACTTTCGATGCGTCAGATCACCGGCTGCCCGATCAAGATGATCGGTATTGGCGAGAAAATCGACGAGATGGAAGCCTTCCATCCCGATCGTATTGCCAACCGTATTCTTGGCATGGGCGATGTTGTCAGCCTTGTTGAAAAGGCTGCTGAAAACATCAAGGCCGAAGACGCCGAAAAAATGGCCAAGAAGCTGCGCAAAGGTCAGTTTGATCTGAACGATCTTCTGGCCCAGCTCAAACAGCTTCAGAAAATGGGTGATCTTTCCGGCATCATGGGGATGCTGCCGGGCATGGGCGCGCTGAAAAAACAGATGTCGCAGACCAAGCTTGATCCCAAACTTCTGACCCACCAGGAAGCCATCATCCTGTCGATGACCCCCAAGGAACGCGAAAACCCGGCCCTGATCAAGGCATCGCGCAAAAAGCGTATCGCTGCGGGTTGTGGTCTCACGGTTCAGGATGTGAACAAGCTTCTGAAACAATACCAGACCATGTCCACCATGATCAAAAAGATGGGCAAGATGGGTAAAAAGGGTCTGTTTGGCGGCATGCCGAAAATGGACCCGGCAATGCTTGAGGGCGGCGAAATGCCCGACCTTAATAACTTGCCAAAAGGATTGACCGGTGGCGGGGGCGGATTACCGCCCGGCTTGCCGGGATTGGGGGGCGGCGGTGGCTTGCCTCCCGGATTCCCGGGGTTCGGCAAAAAGAAATAGCCAAGCCCCCCGGTTCTGGAACGAGTTCATCAAGAATTCCTCTTAGGAACCAAACCCGGCCCTTAAAGCCGGATCAAAGACCAAGTGAATAGGCCCTTCGGGGTCATGATTTAGAAGACTACAAACCCAAGCTGAAAGGAACTTATCCGAATGGCTGTCAAGATTCGTCTTTCCCGTGGCGGTGCCAAAAAGCGTCCGTACTACCGTATCGTAGTTGCAGACGTTCGCGCTCCGCGTGACGGCAGCTTCATCGAGCGCGTCGGTACCTATGACCCGATGCTCCCGAAGGATGCTGAAAACCGCGTAACCTTCAAAGAAGAGCGCATCAAATACTGGCTGTCTGTTGGCGCACAGCCGACCGATCGTGTTGCACGTTTCCTGGGCAAAGCTGGCCTGACGGATGCGTTCAAGCCGACCGAACAGCCGAAGAAGTCCGCTCCGAAAGCAAAAGCCCAGGAACGTCTTCGTGAGAAAGCTGAGAAAGCCGAAGCTGCTGCTGCCGCTGCTGCGGAAGCCGCTGCCGAAGCAGCAGCACCTGCTGAAGAAGCTGCAGGCGAGTAATCGCTGAACGTACGCTTTGATCAGATACCGGAAACTTGTGAACTGAAATGGCTGAGACCCGCAAATCCAAAAACGACGAAGCTTATGTTTGCGTCGGCATGATCACCGCCCCGCACGGGGTGCGTGGTGCCGTGCGCGTCAAAAGCTATACCGTCGATCCGGATAACCTTGTCGGTTACGGCCCGTTGTTCGACGCCAAGGGACGCGTGAAATACAAGCTGTCTCCTGTCGGGCATGTCCGTGACCAGTTGATCGCCAAGATCGAAGGCGTGGACGACCGGGACGCTGCCGAACGGCTGCGGGGCACCAAGCTGCATGTACCGCGTGCAGCACTGCCTGATACGGTTGAAGAAGACGAATACTACCTTGCTGACCTTGTCGGCCTGAAAGCGTTCCACATTGATGGTTCGGTTTTCGGCACCGTTCGGGGTGTTGCCGATTTTGGCGCTGGCGACGTGATCGAAGTCGCGCTTGAAGAAGCCAAAGGCAAGGTTGTTGTTCTTCCCTTCACCAAGGAAGTCGTGCCCGAGGTCATTCTTTCAGAACGCAAGATGGTGGTAAATCCGCCCGAGGGGCTACTGCAGGATGAGGACGGGCCCGGCAATCGTAACCGCCGCCCGAACAAACCCCGCAAAGACTCTCAGGCCGACCGCGATTCTGATGCCGTTACTGCTGATGCAGTGGGCGCGGAAACCGCGACCGGCAGCGGGAAGGAGGCCTGATCGATGTCTGTGTGGCAGGCAAAAGTTGCAACCCTGTTCCCGGAAATGTTTCCGGGGGTGCTTGGTCAGTCTTTGGCTGGTCGTGCGCTTGAAAACGGGATCTGGTCGCTTGATGTCAAAGACATCCGCGATCATGCAACCGACCGCCACCGCACTGTAGACGACAATCCCTTCGGGGGCGGGGCCGGCATGGTCATGCGCCCGGATATTGTCGACGCCGCCCTGCGTGAATTGCGTGCCGACGCACCGCAATTGCCGCTGATTTATCTCAGCCCGCGGGGAAAAGTGCTGAACCAGAAACGCTGCCGCGAATTGGCAGCAGGCCCCGGTGCCATCCTGCTTTGCGGTCGTTACGAAGGTATCGACCAACGGGTTCTGGATGAACATCAGGCCGAAGAAATCAGCATCGGTGATTACATCCTCATGGGCGGCGAATTGCCGGCCATGGTCCTGATTGAATCGTGCATTCGCCTCATCGAGGGAACGGTCAACAAGACCGAATCTGTTGACGAGGAAAGCTTTGAAACCGGGTTGCTTGAATATCCGCATTACACGCGCCCGGCCAACTGGAACGGGCGTGAAGTGCCGGAGATCTTGCTTTCCGGACATCATGCCAAGGTACAAGCCTGGCGGCATGCTCAGGCAGAAGAAATTACCCGTGCGCGCAGACCGGACCTTTGGGACCAGTATGTCGCAAACGGGAACATCAAAGAGGGTTAAACCATGACCAACATCATCCAGCAGCTCGAAAAAGAGCAGCTCGACAAAATCGTTGAAAAGCGCGAAGTTCCGGAATTCGACGCAGGTGATACCGTCCGCGTACACCTGAAAGTCGTTGAAGGTACCCGTGAGCGTATCCAGCAGTTCGAAGGCGTATGCATTGCGCGTAAGAACCGCGGCCTGAACTCTTCCTTCACCGTGCGTAAAATTGCATCGGGCGAAGGTGTTGAGCGTATCTTCCAGTCTTACTCCCCGGCCATCGACAAAATCGAAGTCGTTCGCCGCGGTGACGTACGTCGCGCGAAACTTTACTACCTGCGTGGCCGTACCGGTAAATCTGCACGTATCGCCGAGCAGACCACCGGCCACAAAGGCAAACTGACGGCAGCTGAACGCGCGAAGAAGTAATTCGCACGTTCCGCAACGTCGGACGAAAAAAACGGGCTCACCTTCGGGTGGGCCCGTTTTCGTTGGTGCCCCTATCGCCGAATGGTCCGGTTGCCCGGATAAAGAATCAGAATGCGACAAATACACGCAAAAATTGCATTATAGCGAATCGCCAAATTTCACCATAGGGAATGCAGGCCCGCAGAAACCCGATGATAAATTCATCAGCTTTCATTATATCAGATATCCTTTACCTATATTGCAAAAGGCAGATTTAGCTACTTTGGGATGCTGCAAAATACCGGACTCTATTTAGAGATGTGAAACAGGCAAAAACACGCGCTGCGCAGCTTGCGATTTGAAAGGCGGCGTGTATAAAGACACTCCCGCAGCAAAAACAATCAAACCCGCGCGGTTCTGGATAATAAAATTTCGCAAACCGGATAAAGCCGGTTGCGCCGGAGAAACGCCAAGTCCCGCCTGCCTGTAACGGCAAGTATTGCGCTGATCTTCATACCATTCAGGACGGCACCCGGCGGCTTGATCGTTGCTGCTCAAAAGATCGATGTTTTATGAGGAGGTCGAGATGGGTCAGCCTAAAACCCTTTTTGACAAGATTTGGGAAAGCCATGTGGTCGACACGCAGGATGATGGTACCTGCCTGCTTTATATTGACCGTCATCTCGTCCACGAAGTGACCAGCCCGCAGGCGTTTGAAGGCCTGCGCAATTCGGGCCGCAAAGTGCGCCATCCCGAACTGACACTTGCCGTGCCAGATCACAACGTTCCGACATCGGACCGTTCCCAGGGCATCAAGGAAGAAGACAGCCGCATTCAGGTTGAAACCCTTGATAAGAATGCCCGCGACACCGGCATTCACTATTTCCCGATGAACGACCTGCGTCAGGGGATCGTCCATATCGTCGGCCCGGAAGAAGGTTTCACCCTTCCTGGCGTGACCATGGTTTGCGGCGACTCGCATACCTCCACCCACGGCGCATTTGGCGCGCTGGCCTTCGGGATCGGTACGTCCGAAGTCGAACACGTCCTGGCCACCCAGACGCTGGTTCAAAAACCGGCCAAGAACATGCTGGTCAAGGTCGAAGGCGACCTGCATCCGGGCGTTACCGCCAAGGACATCACCCTTGCGATTATCGGTCGCATCGGAACCGCCGGTGGCACCGGTTATGTCATCGAATATGCTGGCTCGGCCATCCGTTCGCTGTCGGTTGAAGGCCGCATGACGGTCTGCAACATGTCGATCGAAGGCGGTGCACGTGCCGGCCTGATCGCACCGGACGAAAAAACCTTTGAATATATCAAGGGCCGTCCGATGGCACCGAAAGGTGCGGCATTTGAACAGGCTGTTGAATACTGGAAGACGCTGCCGTCTGACGAAGGCGCACATTACGACAAGATCGTCGAAATCGATGCCGCCGACATCGTCCCGCAGGTCACTTGGGGCACCAGCCCCGAAGACGTCGTTCCGGTTACCGGCACCGTTCCCTTCCCGTCTGACGGCAAAGATGCCGGCAAACAAAAGGCCATTGAACGTTCTCTTGAATATATGGGTCTGACCGCAGGTACCCCGATCGAGGAAATCAAGATCGACCGCGTCTTTATCGGTTCTTGCACCAACGGTCGTATCGAAGACCTGCGCGCTGTTGCCGAAGTCGCCAAGGGCCGCAAGGTTTCTGAATCGGTTAATGCCATGATCGTTCCGGGCTCCGGCCTTGTGAAAGAACAGGCAGAGGCAGAAGGCCTGGACAAGATCTTCATCGAAGCAGGCTTTGACTGGCGCGAGCCGGGCTGCTCGATGTGTCTGGCAATGAACCCGGACCGTCTGGCCCCGGGCGAGCGTTGCGCTTCGACCTCGAACCGTAACTTCGAAGGCCGTCAGGGTCGTGGTGGTCGTACCCACCTCGTCAGCCCGGCCATGGCAGCTGCGGCTGCGATCACCGGTCATCTGACCGACATTCGCAAACTCGGTTAAGGAAGGTTCCCATGGCCGATCAGACATTGATCAATTTCCGCGAAAGCGCTCCGCGACTGGGTCGCGCGCCGGTGCTTGAGCACCTCCTGCCGCAACTGACCGGCATCAATCTGCCCGATTTCGTTGCACAGGAACTCGATGCAACCGAAGAATTGATCGATGCTCTGGGTCTGGCCTGGGAAACTGGAAGCAAGGGATAAGACAATGGAAAAATTCACCAAGCTCACCGGTGTTGCAGCACCGCTGCCGATGATCAATGTCGATACCGACATGATCATTCCCAAACAGTTCCTCAAAACCATCAAACGTTCGGGCCTTGGCAAGAACCTGTTTGATGAAATGCGTTACGACGATAATGGAAACGAAATTCCCGATTTCGTGCTGAACAAACCGGCATATCGCAACGCCAAGATCCTTGTATCGGGTGATAACTTCGGCTGTGGTTCTTCGCGTGAACACGCACCGTGGTCATTGCTTGATTTCGGCATCCGTTGTGTGATCGCACCAAGCTTTGCCGACATTTTCTATAACAACTGCTTCAAGAACGGCATTCTGCCGATCCGCTTGCCGCAGGAGGATGTCGACAAACTGATGGCCGATGCGGAACGCGGCGCCAACGCCACCGTCACGGTTGATCTTGAAAATCAGGAAATTACCGGCCCGGATGGCGGCTGCATCAAGTTTGAAGTCGAAGAATTCCGCAAGCATTGCCTGCTGAATGGTCTTGATGACATTGGCCTGACCCTGCAGAAAGCCGATGCAATCAACGATTTCGAAGCCAAGCGCGCTGCATCGCAGCCCTGGCTGTCACTGTAATTGTAAAACGGGCGGCAAACAGCGTTTTGTCGCCCGTTTTCTGATCGCTACGGGGTAATGCACCTCGAAACTATCTGGCCGGAAAATATCTGGGAAGGAAGCATTTATGAGCACCACCAAAAAAGTACTGATGCTGCCGGGCGATGGAATTGGCCCGGAAGTCATGCGTCAGGTTCAGCGCGTCATGGACTGGATGGCAAAAAAGCGCAGCGTGAATTTCGAAATCACCGAAGGTCTGATCGGTGGCGCATCCATTGATGCCCATAACAACCCGCTGACCGACGAAACGCTTGCCGATGCCATGGCTGCTGATGCGGTTCTGCTGGGTGCTGTTGGTGGCCCGAAATGGGATGACATGCCGTTCGACATCAAACCGGAACGTGGCTTGCTCAAAATCCGCAAGGAAATGGGGCTGTTTGCCAACCTGCGTCCGGCACTTGTCTTTGATGCGCTGGCCGGTGCGTCTTCTCTGAAAGAAGACATCGTCAAGGGTCTGGATATCATGATCCTGCGCGAACTGACCGGCGGCATCTATTTCGGTCAGCCACGCGGCATCAAAGAACGCGACGGTGTGCGTCACGGCTTCAACACCCTTGTCTACTCCGAACCCGAAGTTGAACGTATCGCCCGTGTCGCGTTTGACATGGCAATGAAACGTGACAAACGTCTGTGCTCTGTTGATAAGGCCAACGTTCTGGAATCCACTGTTCTGTGGCGTGAAGTTGTCGAACGTGTTGCCAAGGACTTCCCGGAAGTCGAACTGAGCCACATGTATGTCGATAACGCCTCCATGCAGCTGGTTCGTAACCCGAAACAGTTCGACGTGATGGTCACCACCAACATGTTTGGCGACATCCTTTCTGATTGTGCTGCCATGCTGACCGGATCACTTGGTATGTTGCCGTCCGCATCCCTTGGTGCGGCGGACTCTGATGGCAAACGCAAAGCCCTGTACGAGCCGGTACACGGCTCTGCCCCGGACATTGCCGGTCAGGATATCGCCAACCCGCTGGCAACCATTCTGTCGTTTGCAATGATGTTGCGCTATTCGTTCGATATGGGCGATGACGCGACCCTGATCGAAGACGCGGTTCAGAACGTCCTTAAAGGCGGACTTCGCACCGGTGACATCATGCAGCCGGGCATGGCCAAGGTATCCACCACGGTCATGGGTGAAAGCCTGATCAGCGAACTCGACAAGCTCGTCTGATCGTCCTCAACGATCCAGAATTTTAAAAGGCCGGATTTCGATCCGGCCTTTTTGCGTTACAGGTTGATTTCCTTGGCATTGGCAAGAATCCCGGAAAACAGCGCCAGCTTATCGGGGTTCCGATGGACAAACAGATCAACAATCTTTCCGTCGCGCTCGGTCGCGCAGATTGCGGTCGCGACAATCCCGTCTTCGGCAAGCAAAAGCCAATACTCCGCCTCGATAGTGATGCCAAATATGCGTTCATTGACATTGCGTTTGCCCCAAACGCCCAGAAAGAAGCGTGAAACATGGTCCGGCCCATACAACGGATTGGCTGTCGCCAATGCCTTGCCCCCGCCATCAGAATGCAAGATCACATCAGGTGCCAGCAGATCGAGCAACCGACCGACATCACTGGTCCCGATGGCGGTAACAAATGCGTCCAGCCTGTCGCGATCACACTCTGTCCCGTCCGGCTCGGGCGTCGCATCGCGGTCACTTTCACGCTGCATCTTGCGTCGCGCACGAAACAGGATCTGGCGGGTATTATTCGGCGTGCGTTCGATCAGGGGCGCGATGTCGTCATGCATCCACTCAAAAACCTCATGCAGCACAAGTGCTACCCGCTCGATCGGGGCGAGGCGTTCGAGCATCAACATATAAGCCTGGCCAAGACCATCGCGCTCGATCAGTTGGGCTTCGGCTTCGGGTTGTTCGGGCGGCAACCACGGTTCGGGCAACCAGTGGCCGACATAGTTTTCGCGCTGACGGCGGGTTGATTTCAACACATCAAGACAGATGTTGCTGCACACCCGCACCAGCCAGCCAGTGGCATCATTGATCGCCGCATGATCCTGATTGCGCCACCGCAACCAGACATCCTGAACAGCGTCTTCGGCGTCGGCGTGACTGCCCAGCATGCGATATGCCAATGCTGTTAAACGCGCACGATGTGTTTCAAAAATCCGGTCTGCCAAAGAAGCCCCACCAAACACATGAAGCGATACGGGATAATCCCGTATCGCCATTGGTCTTCTATTGTAGGGGCTTTTCCCATCCCCGTCAGGAAGCTTGCGAAGGTCATGCAAATTCATGCTGCGCAATACCCAACCGGTTCCATGCATTCATGGTGGCAATGATGCAGGTCAGCTCGGAAATCTCGGCTTCCTCGAAATGATCCAGAAGCGCACGATGGCATTTCGAAATCACGGCCTGATTTTCAGACCGGGTAAGGCATTCGGCCCAGGCCAAAGCTGCACGTTCACTTGCATCGAACCCTTCGGCGGCTTGCCACACCGGCAACATGGTCAGTTTAACCGGGTCCCCGCCATGTTTGACAAAGCTGTCGGCATGCATCCGAACGCAATAGGCACAACCATTGATCTGTGACACGCGACTTTCGATCAAATCGCGGAAAACAGGTGCAATCAGCGGATTTTCGCCAAGCTTGGTCGCAAGGGCGAATTGCGCCTGAAACAGGGCCGGGCTGGCTTCATGAAAGGCAAAACGGGTCATGGTTGCTCTCCTTGTGTTTTCGGGAATTTTCCCTTCTGTCTACAAGGACGAGCCACCCGTAGCCGGCGTTACGCCGATCACATAAAAACTGTTCCGTTTTTTAAAACGCCGTTTGCCACCGATCAGATGATCTTCGCACTTTCAAGCGCCATAACGACGTTATCATGCATCACCCATGTCCAGTCCTCGCCATCGCTTTGCGTACCTTCGGCAAGGGTGAAAATCGCCGCCAGATAGTCACTGACATCGGTCTTGCACATCGGAAGCCCCGCAGAGGTCGCGATTTTGGCCGCAAGCCGCCCGTATTTCTTGTTCCCGATCCGGCACCCGAAATGCCCGACTGTTTCGGCCAGTTTCAGGCCGGTAATCTTGCGTCCCGGTGCATTGGCATGGGCGCGCAGCATATCGCGTTCGCAGCTCGACATTTCAATCTCGCTCAAGGCGCGGGCATAGTCCTCTGGCCGTCCGATATGCTGCGCGCGGCTGGTGTCATTTTGTGTCTGATGGTCTGCATCATCCCAGGTGATCACTTTCAGCATGTCGTTTCCTCCCGACAAAATGACCGGCCTATCACTTCTGATATTTGCTTTTCACATCTGTCGTGCCGGTCCATCACGCGATGTGGCTTGGTTTGAAGGCACGTTTTGGACTGCTTTGGTGTGATTTTGATTTGCAGTCATGCTACACATTTATCCGCAGCAATTTCACGCACCGCCTTACTGGATATGGGAAGCGGCGCGCATAAAACAAACAGGGCGGGAAACCATCGTTCCCCGCCCTGTTTCCTCAGGCATATTCAAAGCCCGGCTTGGTAAAGACGAACTGGCCGACCCGCATGCCGCCGCCGCCCTCGCCCGCGTCAAAGGCATTGATGCACCCCGCCAGATAGAATTCCCACATGCGTTTGAATTCATTGTCATACTTTTCCGGATCAAGGTCATCTGCGACTTTGCGGAACCGTTCCCGCCACGCTCTTAGCGTCTGGGCATAGTTGTGTCCGGGATGGAAATGTGATGCTTCCACGGTCAGGTTGGCATGTTCGGCGGCCTCGACCACCTCGTGAACGGCCGGAATGTACCCGCCCGGAAAGATATATTTATCAATCCACGGCGATGTGAATTCGGCCCGCGGCTTGATGATCGTGTGGATCACAGCCCGCCCGCCGGCCTTAAGAAGCTCACCCACCTTTTCAAAATAGGTTTTGAACTGATGGCGTCCGACATGTTCAAACATGCCAACAGATACCACGCGGTCATACTTCCCGGCATTGCCATCGGCAAACAGGCGATAATCAAGCAAGTGATAATCAAGACCTGCCTTCATGTTCTCGCCCATCTCGGCGCGTTTTTCCTGCGCCCAGTTATATTGCTCGGTCGAAAGCGTAATACCGTGCACCTCGGCCCCGGTTTCACGATGGATAAAGCGGCTTAACCCGCCCCAGCCACAACCGATATCAACCACCCGAAGACCCGGCTCGTTAATCTTCAGGCGCTGTGTGGTCAGGCTCATTTTGCGATGCTGGGCTTCTTCAAGTGTCTGCGCCCCGTCATCCCAGAAGGCACATGAATATTGCATCTCCGGATCAAGGAACCGGGTGTAAAGATCATTGCCGATATCATAGTGATGACGCACGCGCTTGGACGCTGCCTTGACACTGGTAAATTGGGATATCTGGAATTTCAGCGCCTGAAGCTTTTCAATGAAATTGCCAAAGCCGTTACTGGGGTGCCCGCCGTCAAAATTCATGCGCAGCACCTTGATCAGGTCTTCCATTTCGCAATTTACAAGCTCGAAACCGCCATGCATGAAGGCTTCGCCAAATCCCGGATCGGGGCTAAGTGCCATCCGAACCGTATTGGTCCAATCCGGAACCGTCATACCGGCACGCGGTTCTCCGCCGTCTCCCATCATGATTTCATGCCGATCATCGACCCGAAACACCAGCGTTCCGCGCGTGACATGTTCACGAAAGAAATCGAGAACCTTTTTTTGTTTCCAATCCAAATTCATCGGGTACGTCATTGGCCGTCCTTTTGCAAAAGTCGGAACAGGGTCAGAACCCACTAATTTGGTTTGAATGGTTCACCGGATTTGTGCGGATACGCGGAGCAAAACCGCAGGAAGATATGAATCTTTCAAGGTTTTACGACAAAGTAGCCCGTGCAAATCCGGTGAATCCGAAGGACAGACGTTATATTTGCAAACTCCTGCGTCAAATCCTTTGGCCGGGATACCAGCCCGCTCTGCAGGATTTTTCTTGGATTTCAAAAACATAACGGCTGCCATTCAAATCAAATTAGCGGGTCCTGACCCTCGTAATCGCGCCCCATACACAACATCGCTGCGTATATGCATCAAACATTTGATCAGGATCGTTTTGACAGCTCGTCCGGAAAGGTCGTCAGATGGCGGCATTGGTGGCACCAACGCCCGCCAGACCGAAATACAGAAATCACCCCGGCAAGATGCAAAACGATTCTGATTTCAGGTTCGACACATGAACCCCTGTAACAATTCTGCCAGATTTTTCCACGATCTCAAGTAGTAATCATGAACGGCCTGCCAACGATACGCTTGCGCAATCTCCCAGAAACCCTTACATGTCGCCGCAGATGAACAGACATTATCCACAGGCACGGGCACCAATCCCCGCTGCCTGCCAGATTGAAAAGAGGCACCCTGATGGGCTTTAAAATCGCCGTTGTTGGCGCGACCGGAAATGTCGGGCGCGAAATGCTCAACACTCTTGCAGAACGTAAATTCCCGGCAGACGAAATCTTTGCACTGGCCTCTTCAAAATCCATCGGCCGTACCGTTTCCTATGGCGAAGATGACGATCTGACCGTGGCAGATGCCGCGACCTTTGATTTTTCCAAGGTTGATATCGCTTTGTTCTCTGCGGGTGGGGAAACAGCGAAAAAACTGGCCCCCAAGGCCGCCGAGGCAGGCTGCGTTGTCATTGACAATTCAAGTTACTGGCGCATGGAGCCGGGCGTGCCGCTCGTCGTGCCCGAAGTAAACGCCGATGCGCTTTCGGGCTATGCCAAGAAAAATATCATTGCCAACCCGAACTGCTCGACCATTCAGATGGTTCTGGCCCTTAAACCGCTTCATGACATGGCGGGCATCAAACGCATTGTGGTTTCGACCTATCAGTCGGTATCGGGTGCTGGTCGTGCCGCCATGGACGAGCTGTTTAACCAGACACGTGGCATCTATGTAAATGATCCGCCGCAAAAAGAAGAATTCACCAAGCAGATCGCCTTTAACGTCATCCCGCATATCGACAGTTTCATGGATGATGGCGCGACCC
This sequence comes from Thalassospira sp., assembly GCA_048264285.1. GTDB lineage: Bacteria > Pseudomonadota > Alphaproteobacteria > Rhodospirillales > Thalassospiraceae > Thalassospira. Next base: position 44,187 of record JBLXDD010000010.1, on the reverse strand, counting down.
GCGAAGAATGGAAAATGACGGTCGAAACCCGCAAGATTCTTGATCCGGAAATTGCCGTGCATGCGACATGCGTACGTGTTCCGGTCTTTGTCGGCCACGGCGAAGCCGTCAATATCGAGTTCGAAAAACCGATCACCGTCGAAGACGCCCGCAAGGCGATGAAAGATTTCCCCGGTGTGTCGGTTGTCGATTACCGTCAGGACGAAGGATATGTCACCCCGCAGGAAGTCCAGGGCGAAGACAATGTCTTTGTCTCGCGCGTGCGCAAGGACCCGACGGTCGAAAACGGCCTGTCGCTCTGGTGTGTGGGCGATAACCTGCGCAAAGGGGCGGCTCTGAACGCGGTACAGATTGCCGAAAAACTGGTCGCCGATTTCCTGCCGAAGAAATAAGCGATCGGCTGGCCCTTTACCGATTTCAAATCAAAACCCGCTCATCATGGGCGGGTTTTGTCGTTCCATATCCCGGCAAGATGCTGGTCAGAACCGCGAAAAGACGCTAGGGAAAAAGAACACGACATTTGAAAATCAAAAAAAGGCCCGCCTGCTTGCGGCGACGGGTCAAAAAAGTCTGGGGAATCGGATGGTTAAACGCACACGCAAGGAAGCCGCCCGCCTGGATGAAGCCGCCCGGGCTGGCTGGCTTTATTATTGTGCTGGCAATACGCAAGACGAAATCGCCACGAAACTTGGCGTATCCCGCCCGACCGCACAACGATTGGTCTCTGCTGCTGTCAGCGAGGGGCTGGTCAAGGTTCGCCTTGATCATCCGATTGCGCGTTGCATGGAATTGGGCAAGGCAATCTGCGAAACCTATGGCATTGCCAATTGCGACGTGGTTCCAACCGATCCGGCCGCCCCCGAAGCCATGTTTGGCATGGCACAAGCAGCGGCAAACTATCTTGAACGTGCGTTGCAATCCCCCGAACCGAAAATCATTGCCCTGGGGACGGGGCGCGCCATGCGGGCCATGGTTGATGAAACCGGGCGGATTGATGCCCAGCATCACAAAATCGTCTCGCTGGTCGGGACCATCGCCCATGATGGTGCTGCGAGTTTCTATGACGCGGTGACCGACCTTGCCGACCGCACCCGCGCCCCTCATTACCCGTTGCCAATTCCGGTTATCGTCGCTGATCCACAAAGACGTCTGCGCATGCAACAGCAACCGCCAATGGACAATATCCTGAGACTCGCCCGCGAAGCCGATATCCGCTTTATCGGGGTCGGGCATCTGGGCGATGATGCACCGCTGCTGATTGACGGCTTTATTTCACAAGACGAACTGACCTCGTTGCGCAACAGTGGCGGCATCGGCGAGGTGATCAGCTGGTCCTTTGATCAGGATGGCAACATCCTTGATCATCCGGTCAATCATTGCGTCACCAGCGCGCCCGCCCTGCAGCCTGCGACCAATACCATTGCCGTTGCCAAGGGGGCCAAGAAGGTTGCAGCGATTCGGGGCGCAATGCGCGGGAAACTGATTTCAACCCTTATTACCGACGAAGCAACCGCCGAAAGTTTGCTGCGCTAGCACGTAACGTTTTTACACATAAACAAAATGATTTAACGCCCTGCCAACCCTGTTGGCGGGGCGTTTCTATGTGCGCTGCAAAAACGATTTTGTTTGACAAGCTTCCCCGAAATTGAGTGAATGCTCACTACCTGAACAAATAATCACTATGAGCAGAACAAGTCGCTCAGCGGGTAAATAGTCCTTTGGGAGGAAATATGAAGCGCGTAATGGGAGCAGCGTTGTGTGCGCTGCTGGCTGGTGGCATCTCGACCGCCAATGCCGAAACAAAACTGACTATCGCAACTGTCAATAACGGTGACATGATCCGCATGCAGAAGCTGACGGATGATTTCACGGCCAAAAACCCCGACATTTCGCTTGAGTGGGTAACACTCGAAGAAAACACCCTGCGTCAGCGCGTCACCACCGATATCGCCACCAAAGGCGGTCAGTATGACGTCATGACGATTGGCACCTATGAAGTACCGATCTGGGCCGAAAAAGGCTGGCTTGCACCGCTTGATAATCTTGGCGACGACTATGATGTCGATGACCTGATGCCGGCCATCCGCTCTGCTGTTTCGAATGACGGCAATCTCTATGCCGCACCGTTCTATGGTGAAAGCTCGATGATGATGTACCGCACCGACCTGTTCGAAGCGGCCGGCATCACCATCGACGGGCGCCTGACCTGGGATCAGACGCTGGAAATCGCCAAGAAACTCCACAAGCCTGACGAAGGCGTCTATGGCATCTGCCTGCGCGGCAAGGCCGGCTGGGGCGAAAACATGGCGCTGATTACCACCATGGGCAATGCCTATGGCGCGCGCTGGTTCGACGAAGAATGGAAGCCGACCTTCGATGGCGACGCATGGAAAAATGCGCTGGATATGTATACCAACATCCTTGGTAACTATGGTCCTCCGGGCGCGACCTCGAACGGCTTTAACGAAAACCTGTCGCTGTTTAACTCCGGCAAGTGCGGCATGTGGATCGATGCTACCGTGGCTGCATCCTTCGTGACTAACCCCAAAGAATCCAAAGTGGCCGACAAGGTTGGCTTTACCGAAGCCCCGTGTGCTGTCACCTGTGCTGGTGCCAACTGGCTCTGGGCCTGGAACCTTGGCATTCCGATGGGATCCCAGAAAGTAGAAGCCGCTCAGAAGTTCATCGCTTGGGCGACCTCCAAGGAATATATTGAACTGGTTGCGTCCAAGGAAGGCTGGGCAAACGTACCGCCGGGCACCCGCATGTCGCTGTATCAGAACCCGAAATATCTTGAAGCGGCACCGTTCGCAGACGAGACCCTTCTGGCAATCGACAGCGCAGACCCGATCAACTCCACCATGGAACCAAAACCCTATGTTGGTGTGCAGTTCGCAGCAATCCCTGAATTCCAGGGGATCGGCACCACAGTCGGTCAGCAATTCTCCGCTGCCCTTGCCGGTCAGATGAGCGTCGAGCAGGCCCTGTCTGCCGCACAATCAAGCACTGATCGCACCATGCGTAAGGCTGGTTACTACTAAGACCCCTCTCAGACCGGTATTCATTCGTTGATGGGAATTCCGGTCTGTACCTCCTCAACCTGAGAGGAACCTGGGTGGTGGATGCAAAATGCACCACCCTTTTTTTCCCTCTCGGGATCAGGATCGAAACGTCAATTTCGGGGAGCACATCATGTCGACACGGGCCTCGACCCTTACCGGACGGATCATGTCCGCACCGTCGATCATCGTCCTGTTCTTGTGGATGGCCGTCCCGCTGGGCATGACTATTTACTTCTCTTTCCTGCGCTACAATCTGTTGTCGCCAGGAACCGAAGAATGGATCGGGACACTTAATTACGAATTCTTCCTGACCGACCCGGCGTTCTTTGCATCGCTGGCCAACACCTTGTTGCTGGTCGGTTCTGTCCTGATCATCACCGTGGTTGGCGGAATTCTTCTTGGCTTGATGCTTGATCAGCCGATCTTCGGGCGCGGTATTTTGCGCCTGCTGGTGATCGCCCCGTTCTTCATCATGCCGACCGTGAATGCACTGGTCTGGAAGAACCTTCTGATGGATCCGGTATCTGGCATGTTTGCCTGGATCGCCAGCCTGTTTGGCCTGCCCGCGATTGACTGGTTTACCCATGTGCCGCTGACATCCATCATCATCATGGTGTCCTGGCAATGGTTGCCCTTTGCCGTGCTGATCCTTTTGACCGCATTGCAGTCCCTTGACCGCGATCAGAAAGAAGCCGCCCAGATGGATGGCGCCGGTCCGGTTGCGATCTTTTTCTATATCACTTTGCCGCACCTCAGCCGTGCGATCACGGTTGTCGTCCTGATCGAAACCATCTTCCTGCTGACGGTCTTTGCCGAAATCTTTGTCACCACCGGTGGTGGCCCGGGCCTGGCAACGACCAACATCGCCTTCCTTGTCTATACCCAGGCGCTGTTGCAGTACGACGTTGGCGGCGCGTCTGCCGGCGGCATTGTTGCGGTCATTCTGGCCAATATCGTGGCGATCTTCCTGATCCGCCTTATCGGCAAGAATCTGGACAAATAGGGGCACGAAATGGAAAACAAACAGACACCCCTTGGCTATGTCAGCTTTTCGGTCTTTGCCTGGATCGTGGGCCTTTTGATCTTCTTCCCGATCTTCTGGATGGTGCTGACCAGCTTCAAGACCGAACTCGAAGCGGTTTCCATCCCGCCGAGCTTCATCTCGTTCGACTGGACCTTTGAAAACTATGCCGAGGTCCAGGAACGTTCGAACTATTTCAAGTTCGCCATGAACTCGATCATTCTGGCTGTGGGCTCCACACTGGTGGGGCTGGTTTTTGCCGTGACCTGCGCTTGGGCAATGGCCTTCAACCCGACCAAACGCACCAAGGATGCACTTCTTTGGATGCTGTCGACCAAAATGATGCCGCCGGTCGGTGTTCTGGTGCCGATCTATCTGGTGTTTCGCGACTGGGGGCTGCTTGATACCCGCTTTGGTCTGATCATGGTTCTGTTCTTGATGAACCTGCCGATCATGGTCTGGATGCTTTACACCTATTTCAAAGAAATCCCGACCGACATTCTCGAAGCAGCCCGCATGGATGGCGCAACCCTGCCCAAGGAAATCATCTTTGTGCTGTTGCCCATGGCGGTTCCGGGCATTGCATCAACCATGCTGCTTAATGTGATCCTGGCCTGGAACGAAGCCTTCTGGACGCTCAACCTCACAACGTCTGATGCCGCCCCGCTGACAGCTTTCATCGCATCCTATTCAAGCCCCGAGGGCCTGTTCTGGGCAAAGCTTTCAGCCGCATCGACGCTCGCGGTTGCCCCAATTCTCGTGATTGGCTGGTTCTCTCAGAAACAGCTGGTTCGTGGTCTGACATTCGGCGCGGTCAAGTAACCGAAAGCCTTTAGAAATCTGGAAAGAAGGAACACCAAAATGGGTGCTATCCGACTGGAAAAAGTCAAGAAAACCTTCGGCACACTTGATGTCATTCCCGGTGTCGATCTTGATATCAATGACGGCGAGTTTGTTGTCTTTGTCGGCCCGTCAGGCTGTGGCAAATCAACATTGCTGCGTTTGATTGCCGGTCTCGAAGACGTGACCGATGGCAAAATTCTGATCAATGGAACAGATGTCGCCAACGAGCCGCCCGCCAAACGCGGCCTGTCCATGGTCTTTCAGTCCTATGCGCTTTACCCGCATATGACGGTCTATAACAATATTGCCTTTGGTCTGAAAATGGCCGGTGAAAGCAAGGATGTTATCGACGAGAAAGTCCAGTCTGCGGCCAAAATCCTTAATCTGACCGACTATCTCGAACGTCGCCCCGGCGCGCTTTCCGGTGGTCAGCGTCAACGTGTTGCCATTGGCCGCGCAATTGTCCGCAATCCGGCGGCCTTCCTGTTTGATGAACCGCTATCGAACCTTGATGCCGCACTTCGCGTCAATATGCGTCTGGAAATCACCGGTCTGCATCAGGAACTGAAAACCACCATGATCTATGTGACCCACGATCAGGTCGAAGCCATGACCATGGCCGATAAAATCGTGGTCCTGCAGGCCGGGCGCGTCGAACAGGTTGGCAAACCGATGGAACTGTATAACCAGCCGGCAAACAAGTTTGTCGCGGGCTTCATCGGGTCACCGAAAATGAACTTCCTTGGCGGGGAGCTTGCCCAAAAATACGACTGCCACGAAATCGGCATCCGTCCCGAACATATCACGGTCAGTACCGACCAGGGGGATATCCCCGCAACGGTCAAGATCGCCGAACATCTCGGGGCAGAAACCTATCTTCATGTCGAGGCCGATGGCCATGGTCCGATGACGGTGCGTGCCACCGGCGAAGTCCCGCTGGGCGAACATGACAAGATCTTCCTGACACCTGAACAGGATCGCATCCATCGCTTTGACGCCCAGGGGCTGGCACTGCGAAGCGCGTGAAAACCTTTTATCAACCGGTCTTCAATGGCCCCACGCACATTGGGGACCGGAATTACCAACAAGCCTAATTGTGCTAACTGTGAGTCCAAAATGTACCTGAAAAAGTTCGATCTTACCGGCCGTCGGGCCTATGTCACCGGCGGCGGTCGCGCCATCGGCCTGTCTTGCTGCGAAGCCCTTGCCGAGGCCGGCGCCCATGTCATCATCGGTGACGTCAGCGAAGATGTCGCCGAAGAAGGCCGCGATTACCTGAAATCCAAGGGGTACACGGCCGATATCGACATCATGGATGTCACCAACACCGATCAGGTCCGCGCCAGTGCCGAAAAAATGGCCGCGCAAGGCGGCATTGATATCCTTGTCAATAATGCCGGCATTGCACGGTCGGAAACCCCGGCAGAAACCGTTACCGATGAACATTGGCTCAATGTCATTGATGTCAATCTGAACGGCACTTTCTGGTGCTGCCGCGAGTTTGGCAAACAGATGCTGGCCAAGAAAAGCGGTGTCATCGTCAATGTCGGTTCCATGTCGGGCTTCATCGTCAACAAGCCGCAAGAACAGGCTTTTTACAACGCCTCCAAGGCAGCGGTTCACCAGTTGACCAAATCACTTGCCGCTGAATGGGGCGGGCGTGGCGTGCGCGTCAATGCGGTTGCACCGACCTATATCGCAACCCCGCTCAATGAATTCGTAAAATCCAAGCCGGAAATGTATGACGCCTGGATCAATGGCACCCCGATGGCCCGTCTGGGCGAAACCGACGAAGTCGGCTCGGTTGTGCTGTTCCTGGCCTCTGACGCTTCCAGCCTGATGACAGGATCCATCGTTCTGGCCGATGGGGGTTACACCTGCTGGTAAGCCAGGTGCAACAGGCAACCACATTGTCCTGAAACTTTTGTGGTTGGTCAGTACGACGGATAAAACGGGGCGCGGTTGTGGGACCTGCGCCCCGTTTACTTTTCTGCCATTCTACCGTTTAGATTGCCCCTAGATATCTTGAAAAGTCATTGGCGGGCATCACCCGAACCCCGTCCAGACCAAGGAACCGAGCAAGACGGTTCAACTCATCCACAAGCGGGCCTGCGACATCGCCCCTGGCACAGCCATCTTCAAGATGTGCGCTTTGCACCAAAAGAAGCCCCGCCTGCCTGTCCGATTTCAAATCCACCCGCGCAACAAATTCACCATTCAACATGAATGGCAGAACATAATAGCCGTATTGGCGTTTCTCGGCCGGCACATATATCTCGATCCGGTAGTTAAAGCCGAATATCCGCTCCACCCGGTCACGCTCCCACATCACCGGATCAAACGGCACCATCAGGCAAGTCGGCTTGGCCCGCGACCTCGGATTGACCTTGGGGCACAGATATCCCGGCTGTTTCCAGCCTTCGACGTCGGCCTGCAACAACCGGCCCTCTTCGACCAGTCGCACCAGACAGGCCTTGGTTTCATCGGTTGGCAGGCGGAAATATTTGCGCAGATCAATCTCGGCTGCCACCCCCATGGCGGCAATGCCCTTGCAGATCAGATCACACATCGCATCCTGTCGATCACGGTCTGGTTCGTGGGCCCCATCCCCGATAATGCGATGGGGCAAATCATATTCGCGTTCAAAACTGCTGCGCCGTTTGCGCGCCATGACCTGACCGCTCCAGAACAGATATTCCATTGCGGTTTTGGTATCTGACCAGCCCCACCATTTTTCGCGGCGAGCCCCGTCAGTTTCAAGTTCACTGGCCGCAACCGCGCCCTCGCGGTCGATGTGACGTAAAATGCTATCAATCAGATCGGGCTGTTCGCGCTGAATGCGTGCGATCCGCCCCCAGGTGCCCATGCCCCGTTCGGCATCGCGCATCCGCCAACGATAAAGCGGATAATCCTCGACCGGGATCATGGATGCTTCATGGCCCCAATATTCAAACAGCTTGCGTTGGCGCGCAGTCCCCCAGACCATTTCATCAAGCATTTTCGGGTCATAAACGCCCAGCCGGGAAAAGATCGGCATGTAATGCGCGCGCGTCAGAACATTGACACTGTCGACCTGCAACATATTGGTCGCCCGGATGGTTTTAAGGATGCGGCGCTTGGTCACATCCCGATCCGGATTGGCTGCAAACCCCTGCCCGGCAAGGGCAAGATTGCGCGCCTGTTTGGCGGAAATCGAAATAACGGGCGATGGCATGGCAGCACGGTCAATTGGCATCGGGGCACACTTGGAATGTCGAATAAAAACAGATGCATGCTAACACAGGCTCCTGACAATTCTGGCAGGATGATTTCCACGCGTTCACGGTTGATGCGCTTGACCAAATCCCGCGACGCTCATAGGCTTCAGGCAACAGTCAATCAACGACTCCCCAACAAACAGGACAGCCCGTATGACCACCCCACAGATCATGATTCTGGCCGTCCTTTTGGGCACCGTTGTGCTGTTTTTATGGGGACGCTTGCGTCATGACATGGTTGCGATGGCATCCTTGCTGACATGCGTGGTTCTGGGGCTTGTGCCAACCGACGGGGCCTTTGTCGGCTTTGGTCATCCGGCTGTGATAACAGTTGCCTGCATCCTGATCCTGTCCTCTGCCCTGCAAAAATCCGGTGCGGTCGACACCCTGTCGCGCACCGTATTGCCGCAATCGGCTGGCCCGTTTGTCACCATGGCCGCCCTCAGTCTTCTTGCTGCCATCCTGTCTGCCTTTATGAACAATGTCGGGGCGCTGGCGCTATTGATGCCCATCGCCCTTCAGATCGCCAACAAGCAAAACGTGCCGCCGGGCAAAGTCTTGATGCCGCTGGCTTTCGGCTCGATCCTGGGCGGCATGACGACGCTGATCGGGACGCCTCCCAACCTGATCGTTTCGGGCTTCCGTGCCGAGGCAACCGGATCGGGCTTTTCGATGTTTGATTACAGCCCGGTCGGGATCGCCATCGCGCTTGCCGGGTTGCTGTTTGTCATTCTCCTGGGCCGTTTTCTGGTGCCAACCCGCGAACGTGCCGGGGCAGAGGGGTTTGAAACCGGCTCCTATCTGACCGAGGCCCGCATTACCGACGGCAGCAAAGCCATTGGCATGTTCCTGCGTGAAATAAATGACGAGCTTGAAAAATCTGACGCGCAGGTGATTGGCCTGATCCGCAACGAACGCCGTATTCCGGCGCCAAGCCCCTATCGCGAACTTAAACAAGACGACATTCTTCTGATCGAAGCAGAACCCGAAGGATTGGCAAGCGCCCTTTCCGGTCTTGAACTAACCCTTGAGGCCGAACTGCGCAGCGAAGAAGCCAACGCCGAACAAAAAGAAGAAGCCAAGGAACAGGTCCGCGCCCAAAAGGCACAAAAGGCGGCTGAAAAAGCGGGCGACGTGCCAAAGGATGCCGCCCCCAAAGATGGCACCGCAAAGTCAGACAGCAAAGGCGCCGACACACACAAAAGAGCCCTTCAGTCCGACGAAATCTCTTTGATCGAGGTCGTCGTCCTGCCGAACGCTTCCTTTATCGGGCGCTCAGCCGCCGATATACGCATTCGCAGTCGCTATGGCATCAACTTGCTGGCCCTGTCGCGGCAAGGGCAACGTTCGATGTCACGTTTGCGCACCATGAAAATGCAGGCCGGTGACGTGCTTTTGATGCAAGGGGCCCCCGCTGCCATCAGTGAATTTTCCAACCGCCTTGGCTGTGCCCCCCTGGCAGAGCGGGAAATTCACCTCGGCGACAAGTCACAGGCATTCAAAGCCAGCGCGATCATGGCTGTTGCCATTGCACTTGCGGCTTTTGGCATCGTTCCGGCTGCTATTTCCTTTGCCATGGGTGTTTTGGCATCCCTGCTGTTTGGCGTGGTATCGGCTCGTACCCTTTATGATGCCATTGATTGGCCGGTGATCGTGCTGCTTGCCGCCCTGATCCCGGTGGCCAATGCCATGGAAAGTACCGGATCTGCCGATTTGATCGCGCGTTTCCTGCTGGAATCTGTTGCCCAGGGCAGCCCGCCAATTGCGCTTGCCCTGATCCTTATTGTCACCATGACGCTGTCTGATTTCATGAACAATGCCGCCACCGCAGCCGTCATGTGCCCGATTGCGATTGGCAGTGCTGCCCAACTGGGGGCAAGTTCCGACCCGTTCCTGATGGCAGTCGCCATCGGCGCGTCCTGTGCCTTCCTGACCCCGATCGGCCACCAGAACAACACCCTCATCCTCGGCCCTGGCGGCTTCCGCTTTAGCGACTACTGGCGCCTCGGCCTGCCGATTGAAATCATCGTGGTCGCGGTTGGCGTGCCGATGCTGCTTTGGATTTGGCCGCTATAAAGACCTCAATTAACGGTATTGGGCTATTGCCCAACAATCAGCTCAATCGTCATTCCCGCGAAAGCGGGGATCCCTTGCATCTTATCGACAATGGATTCCGGGTGGAATCTCCTTAACCCCGAATGGCAGATTGCAATCAATTACCCGCGTCGAAAAACAAACAAGGGCAGCCAATGGCTGCCCTTCGTACTTCGATATGGTCGCGTTGCTTAGCTATCAAATCCAAGGTTCGGCACTTCAAGACCGTTGGCACGGCAAGCCGAAATCAGGGTGTTGTTCAGAAGACACGCAATGGTCATCGGACCGACGCCGCCCGGAACCGGGGTGATGGCACCGGCAACCTTCGATGCGGTTTCAAACTCGACATCGCCGACCAGCTTCATTTTGCCGTTTTCGCCCTCAACCCGGTTGATGCCAACATCAATCACGGTGGCACCGGGCGCGATCCAGTCGCCCTTGATCATGTTCGGGCGGCCAACGGCGGCAACGACGATATCAGCCCGGCGGACTTCTTCGGGCAAATCACGGGTGCGCGAATGCGCAATGGTGACCGTGCAGCTTTCCTTAAGCAGAAGCTGCGCCATCGGTTTGCCGACAATATTGGAACGGCCAACCACCACCGCACGTTTGCCCGACAGATCCCCAAGGGTGTCTTTGAGCAACATCAGGCAGCCATAAGGCGTGCAGGGCGCAAAACCTTCGCCGCCTGTGGCCAGTGCACCGGCATTCACAACGTGGAACCCGTCAACATCCTTGGCCGGATTAATGGCGGACAGAATGGCCTGTTCGTTGATATGCTTGGGCACCGGAAGCTGACACAGGATGCCATGGACATTGTCATCGGCATTCAGCTTGGCGATCAGCGCCAGAAGGTCTGCCTCGCTGGTATCCGCCGGAAGCTTGTGTTCATAGGAATTCATGCCGCATTCAAGGGTCTGTTTGCCCTTGTTACGCACATAGACCTGACTTGCCGGGTCTTCGCCGACCAGAATGACCGCCAGACCCGGTGTTACGCCATGGTCGGATTTAAGTTTTGATACTTCGGCGGCAATGTCGGTCCGCAGGTTTGCGGCGAATGCCTTGCCATCAATGATTTTTACGTCACTCATATGTCTGTCCGCCCGGTGAGTTGGGATAATTTCGCCATCAGCGCGTCGGGATCTCCGTCGATCAGCAGCGTTTTGCTGCGATCCGTTTGCCCGGATACGATCCTGAGCGAGGATTTAGGACATTTGGCCGCTTTTGCCAAAAGTTTTATCAGTGCCTGATTGGCTTTGCCATTTTCAGGCACGGCTGTCACCGACACCTTTAGCTGCTCCTGCCCGTTGGCATCGGCCACCACATCACCAATCGCGTTGCGTGATGCTTTTGGTGTCAATCGAACAAACAACCGAACCCCTGATGGTTCGGACCGCAACACGGACAGCCGTTCAGACATTGTCTAGATGTGACATCAATAACCGACAAGCGCCATCCGGACATCGGTCTGGATCAGCATGTTGGCAAATTGCAGCACCAAAATCAGAATGATCGGCGAAATATCAATGCCGCCAAGGTCCGGCATGATCCGCCGGATCGGGCGCAATGCCGGTTCGGTCACACGATACAGGAAATCACCAACCATATAGACGAACCGGTTGTTGGTATTGATCACGTTGAACGCCACAAGCCATGACAGGATTGCAGACGCAATCAGCATGAAAATGTAGATCCCTACCACAGTGTCAATAAGCCAGAAAATCGCCAGCATCGCCGCTCCTTACAATCGCCGGGCCGATGGTTCATCACTGCCCGGAAAGATATCTGCACGCTGCAAAACCTAGTCGGCAATTGCGCCCAACGCAAGCACACAGCATTGATTTTGATGCAATTGGGTCAAAGATTTCATCGCTTTGTGATCATGCTCACGAACATGTGCATCAAAAGCAACGCCAGGAACTGTCAGGAGATGTCAGCCCCGCCCCGATTACGCCTTGTATACAGGCCCGTATCAACGCCAGAATGCGGGCATTGAAGGAGGAATAATCATGCAAAATTCGGATCAACCACGCTGTGGCTGGGCCATGACCCATGCCGACAAACAATTCTATGTCGATTATCACGACAAGGAATGGGGCGTTCCGGTGCATGATGACCGCCATTTCTTTGAAATGCTGATCCTTGAAGGGGCGCAGGCGGGGTTAAGCTGGCTGACCATTCTGGCACGGCGAGAGACCTATCGCGCGGCCTATGACAATTTCGATGTGCATAAGGTCGCGGCCTATGATGATGCCAAGAAAGAAGCCCTTCTGGCTGATCCGGGGATTATTCGAAATAAATTAAAAGTCGCGGCGTCTATTCAAAATGCGCAAACATTCATTGCCATCCAGAAAGAGTTCGGAAGCTTCGATTCCTATATCTGGGATTTCGTTGGCGGGGCACCTGTGATCAATCACTGGAAAAGCATGTCGGATGTGCCGGTTTCGACCGACCTGAGTGATCGTGTTTCCAAGGATCTGAAAAAACGCGGCATGAAGTTTGTCGGCACCACGATCATCTATTCCTTTTTGCAGGCCACCGGCATCGTGATGGACCACACCACTGATTGTTATCGCTATGGCGAACTAAGCCAAGGTTGAGCCGCGCAGCAACAGGCTTGTTTCAAGGGTGATGGTTTTACCGGGTTCATCTGATAGCGCCATTTCGGCCGCAAGCCTTCCTTTTTCCACCGAATCCTGGTGCATGGTGGTCAATGGCGGGTCGGTGCGTTCGCCAGCGGGAATACCGTCAATGCCAATGACCTTAAGATCGACGGGCACCTTGCGGCCCATGGCGTGTGCGGCATCAAGCGCGCCGATCGCCATCACATCGGACATGGCCAGAATACCATCAATATCCGGATGGTTTGTCAGCATCTCGGTCGTCATCTTGGCGACATGATCTGACTGGTTATCGCATTCTATATGCACAACATCCGAAGCAGAAATGCCAGCCTGTTCAAGGGCCGCATGATAGCCGGCCAAGCGTTCGCGCACCACACGATGGCTTGCCGCACCAATACGGTTCGGGCTCATCGGGCCGAAATGATCATGTTCGCTCACCTGCAGCGATAAAATCCCAAATTTCGATGCTCCGCATGCCAGCATATGCTGGGCGGCATTTTTCGCCGCTGTAAAATCATCAAGCACCACGGTCCCGGCCGCACCGGCAATGTCGGTATCAATGCTGATCAGTTTCTGGTTGCGGCGCTGAATGGCGGCAATGATTTCATTATCATCGGAATAGCAATGCACCAGAAAGGCATCCACAGCGGCATTATTGACCGCCGTAATCGCCTGCTTGGGATTCTCGGCCGAAATGATCATGACATTAACACCATGGCGCGCACATTCGCGCCCGATCCCGCGCAGCAATTCAATCGCCACCGGGTCGCTAAAGGCATATTCAAGATTGTCGGGAAACACCACGCCAAGTGCGCCGGCCTTGCCGGTGCGCAACATGCGCGCCATGACATGCGGCCCGCGATACCCCAGTTTACGCGCTGCTTCAAAAATGCGTTCGCGCACTTCCGGGCGGACGAGGTCGGGCTTGCCAAAGGCATTGGACGCCGTGCCTTGCGAAACCCCGGCCGCCTTGGCGACATCCAGAAGTTTTACGCGTTTTGCCATACGTGCCCTATCCCCGAAACCGTCATATTTGATCATTATTGCCAACACTATAGCCAGAAGCAGGGGCACACCGCCACAAGACATTGCCCCGGATTAAGGCGTGTTTTTATCGGGACTCTGGCAAGGTGTGGCGAAAGGTCAGGTTGATGCGCGGCCCGACGTGTCGCGCGGTCTTGGGCAATTGATGCAGCCAGCAATGCTGGGTCGCGCCTGACATGATCAGGGCCGAGTTATGCGGCAAGTCGATGCTGATCCGATCACCGGTTTTCTTATGACGGAAATGGAACCGGCGTTCCTGCCCGAATGTCAGACTGGCAATCACCGGATTTTCCCCAAGAACGTCTTCGTCATCGGCGTGCCAGGAAACACTGTCGCGCCCGTCGCGATACTGGTTCAGCAACACCGTGTTAAAGGCACAGCCGGCCAGTTCCTCGGCCAGTGTCCGCAAAGGCACCACGATCGGGGGAAACGGGCTTGCCGGGTGGTAAACCCCGCTATAACGATAGGCAACCTCGCCATACCAGGCGGTCAGGCGCGGTACCGGGATTTCCTTGCCATGAATTCTGGCAATTTCCTGTTGCCAGATGATGTTGCTTTGAAGGCGGACAAAGGTTTTGTCGGCATCATCAGGGGCCATGATGTCACGCAGCAACAGTGCCTCGCCATCAAAGGGCAAAAGGTTACGTGGTGGCTCATTGGCAAACAGATCGCCGGTCATGATTTCCCCCGGAATTCACACCGCCAAAGACCTATGCTCAGAACCTAGCCGTTCACCAGCGTCACACCTGCGTCTTTGGCATAGCGTTCAACGTCTTCGACGCTCAAACCAGCGGCACTATAGAGATTGATGGTTTCAAGTTCCAGATCAGTCTCGGCATCGGCCAATGCTTGTAGCGATCCGGTTAAACTGCGTTGCGAATCAAGCACATCAAGGAAATCAGATAGCCCCTGAACATAGCGCACGCGCGATTGTTCAAAGGCTTCGCGGTGATATTGCACCGATGCGGTCAGCGAATCACGCTGCGCCACCGCCCCGACATAGCCGTAAATCGCGCTTTCGACTTCTTCAATCGCATTCAAAAGCGTCTGGCGATAGGTCAGGAAAGCTTGTTCTGCTTCTTCTTCGGCCACCGTAATATCGGTACGCCGTTCCCCGCCATCATAAAGGGTTGCGTCAATCAATGCCCCGATGGCGGCCATAACCGTGCGGACAATCGGCCCGGTGCCATAGCCCGTCGCCCCGAGTGCCAATGACCCATCAAGGGTCAATTCCGGATAAAGCGTTGCGGTTTCCACCCCGATTTGCGATGTCGCAGAAATCAGAGCCAGTTCAGCCGCACGAACGTCCGGGCGACGACGCAGCAAATCGGCAGGAATACCGATGGGCGGGCTGCTTTGGAATTCGGGCAATGGCGATGCATCAACAAGCAAATCCCGGTGCGTTCCCGGCTGCGCGCCGACCAGAATGGAAATCGCATTGATCGAACGATCAATGGTGGTCTGCAAGGTGGGAACGGTGGCTTCGAGGTCGGCGACCTCGGCACGTGCACGCGACAAATCAAGTTCGGACCCGAGCCCCGTCTGCAAACGGATCTCTACGATGTTGCTGGTCTGGCGTTGCAGATCAAGCGAGTCCTGCAATAGTGCCAAACGCCGCTGCGCACCGCGAAGTTCGATATAGTTCTGAACAATATCGGCGATCATGGTGCGATAGACATCTTCGCGCAGATAAACCTGCTGCAGATAATCGGCCTCGGCGACTTCTTCTTCGCGGGTCTGGCCACCCCAGATATCGAGCGTCCATTCAAAATCAAGCTCTGCGCCATATCCGATATCACTGACCTGATCGCCGCTGGAACTGCTCGATGTTGACCGGTCTGCCGATCCGTCAATAGAGGCCCCGACACTTGGCCCGTTGGCCGCGGCAACACCACGCGCGGTTGCAGCAGCAGCCCGAATACGGCTGACCGCGATCTTGAGATCGATATTGTTGGCAAGCCCTTCTTCAATCAGGCTGTTCAAAACCGGGTCTGTACTGCTTTCCCACCAGCGGCCCTGATCGGCCTGTTTGGCCGAGATCACCGGGATTTCCGGTGTGTAGGCACCGACAAGATCGAATTGCGGGGCGGTGTAATCCGGTCCGACCGACTGGCAGCCTGCAAGCGCGACAAGCAGCGCAAATCCTGAAATTCTGGAAATGTGAGGATTACTCATATTACTTCGCACTTCCTTGAATACTCTCACTTCCGGCAGCACCGGCAACATGTGACGCCGCCTCGCCGTGATCGGGAATGGCTTCGGCTGCGCGCAACTGGGATTGCAGTTTCTTGCCACCATCAGCACGTGCGGACACGAGTGGCGCCAGCAAAAGATACAATGCCGGGGTCAGGAACAGGGTAAAGACCGTGGCAAAGCCAAGGCCGCCAAAGACAACCCAGCCGATGGCTGCGCGGGCTTCGGCGCCGGCCCCCGTCCCGAGAACCAGCGGCAACCCGCCCAAAACAGTCGAAATCATCGTCATCATGATCGGGCGCAGACGCACCATCGCCGCGTCATGGACGGCCTCGCGCACGGATTTTCCGGCATCACGTAACTGGTCGGCAAATTCAACAACCAGAATGCCGTTTTTGGCCATCAAGCCCACCAGCATCACAAGCCCGATCTGACTATAGATATTGATTGATGTGCCACTAAGGGCGAGCGCATAGATCGCCGCCGCCAGACCAAACGGCACAGTCAGAACAACCACAAGGGCAGACACAAAGCTTTCGAACTGGGCTGCCAGCACCAGCAACACCACAAGCACCGCAATCAGGAACGTGATCTGAACATCGTTGGATGTTTCACCAAGGGCCGCCGCATCCCCGAGGAACAAAAGACTGGTCCCGGGCGGCAAAGAATCATTGGCAACGGTTCTTACATCCGCAACCGCCTGATCAATCGTGTAGCCCGGTGCAAGATTGGCCGAGATCGTCACGGCACGTTGCTGACCTTCACGCCCGAGTTCGGAGGCCACCGCCTCTTCGCTTAGCGTAATCACCGAAGACAGCGGCAAGACCCGTCCGTTGGCCCCGGCGACGAACAGATTTTCAAGATCAGAAGGATCGTTGATGCTGCCTACGGCACTACGCAATTTAATCGGGATATTCTGGTCATCCACATTAATGTTGGTGACTTCATAACCTTCGATCATCGTGCGCAGTGTTGTATCAAGCTCGTCAATCGGAATGCCGAGATCAAAGGCACGTTTTCGATCAATATTGACCAGAAGCTGCGGCTGGGTGGTTTGATACGATACCCGCATGCCGGTCAGGTTCGGGTAATTGGCTTCGAGCTCTTGCTGCATGATCCGCGCATGGGATGCCAATGTCCGGTAATTGGTCCCGATCAGGGCGAACTGCAATCCTTCGCCACCACCGCGCAATCCCAGACTGTTGGGTTGCCAGACAACGGCCTGCACACCAGGAAGCGCATTAAGTTGTCCGCGCACGCTTGCGGTAATTTCCTGCTGACTGCGGGTTCGTTCTTCCCATGGCTTCAAAGGAACGATCACCAGCGCGCGGTTGTCGTCGCGGAAACCGACAATGGTGTAGATGTTATAGGCTTCACCGGTTTCGACAACCGGGCGCATGATATCTTCGACCACCTCGACCTGGCGGTCCATGTAATCAATGCCAACCCCGTCAGGGCCGCGCAACGATATCAGGATACGCCCGCGATCTTCATCCGGCAGCAATTCCTGCGTTACATTGGCATAGACGCCAAAGGCAAGCCCGCCCGAAACAATACAAATCATCACGGTAATCACCGGACTGCGAAGCGCTGCTTCCAGAATGCGGCGATAGATTCCGGCAAAGAAGAAGCCGACGCGCTCCAACATGTTGGGGGCTTCGTCGGCCTTACCATCATGCGGGTCGATATGTTTAAGACGTGATGCCAACATCGGACAAAGCGAAAGCGCCACAAAAGATGACACAGCCACCGCAAAGGCCAGCACAAAGCCGAATTCGCGGAACAATCGCCCGGCTGTACTGGGCAGGAAGGAAATCGGCACGAAAACCGAAATCAGTGTCAGGGTGGTTGCGATCACCGCAAAGAACACCTGTCGCGACCCGAGAACGGCAGCCGCCATCGAACCAAGCCCCTGATGACGGCGACGCTGGATATTTTCCAGAACGACAATCGCATCATCAACAATCATACCGGTTGCAAGGACCAGTGCGAGCAGCGTCAGGATATTGATCGAAAAACCCATCGCCCAGATGGCCGCAACCGTACCGACCAGCGCAATCGGAATGGTCACGGTCGGGATAAGGGTCGCAGTAAAGGAGCGCAAAAACAGATACAGCACGGCAATGACGATCACGATCGCCAGACCAAGGCTGTAAATCACTTCCCACAATGCGCCTTCGATAAAGATCGCGTCATCGGAATTCACGAAAATATCAAGGTCATCATATTGTGCGTTCAGCCGTTCAACGACATCGCGCACGCCATTGGATATGGCAATTGTATTTGATTGTGCCTGTCGGGTGATGCCAAGACCGATCACCGTGCGGCCATTCAACCGCACATAAGAGGATGCATCATCAGGGCCATAATAAATATCAGCGACATCCCCCAGAAGCACGCTGTCACGCACCAGCATCTGATTTAATTTGTCGACTTCCCAAACCGATGCATCGGCGCGGACAAAAAGCTTCTGGTCGGAGGATTCAAAGCTGCCGGCGGGGATGTCAAACTGGGCTGTTTCCAGAAGATCGGCGACGTCCTGAACCGACAGACCGTAACTTGCCATGCGCAGCGGATCGATGCGCACATGCAAAACGCGTTCGCGGTCACCGTTGATAGATACCTCGGCGACACCGGGAACAGACAGCAAGGAGGGGCTGATCTGATCGTCGACGATATTGGCAAGTTCTTCTTCGGTCAGAGTGTTGCTGACGACGGCAAGACGCATGATTGCGCTGGCATCTGCATCGGCCTTGACGACCTGAATATTTTCAACCTCGTCCGGCAGGCTGCGTTCGGCGCGGCTGATGGCTTCGCGGATGTCGCTGGCGGCATCGTTGATTTCAATATCCGGATAGAATTCGATGCGAACGCGGGAACTGCCTTCTTCGCTTTGAGAACTGATTTCCTTGATGCCACTGACGCGTGACGCCGCACTTTCAATGATGCTGGTGACTTCTGAATCAACGGTTTCCGGTGATGCCCCGTCATATTCAGCCGTCACACTGACGATCGGGCGATCAACATTGGGCAGCTCGCGAATTTCAACCCCCAGCATGGCCGCAAGGCCTGCCAGAATGATCAGTGTTGCCACCACAATGATCAGAACCGGACGCCGGATACTGAGCGACGCAAGATCATTATGATCGTTATTTTCAGTACCCGTCGTCATGATCAGGACCCTTCGCCAACGCCATCACGGGCAGCAACACCACCAGCCCCTTGCACCGGGGCATCCCCACGCACCGAGGCCGAAACTGTGCGTCCCGGCCGCAAACGCAAGACGCCCTCGACCACGACAAGATCACCTTCGGAGATGGGGCCATCCAACAGAATGCGGCCATTGGTCCGTTTCACGACACGTACCGGAACGCGCGACACCTTGTTTTCATCGTCAATCCGCCAGACATAGGTGCCCTCATCGCCCCACAGGACCGAGATTTCGGGAACCGAGGGATATTTTTTGCCTTCGATATCGACATAGACCGCAAAGGACATCCCGGCGAGCAAACGACTGTTGGGATTGGGCACCCGTGCGCGCACCGCAAAGGTACGGCTTTCAGGGTCGATACGGCTGCCGATGGATTCAACAACACCGGTAAAGACTTCGCCCGGCAGGCTCCAGGTTTCGACCCGCACCGACTGACCAACGCGGACATTGTCAAACCGCGTTTCGGCCACTTCGAAATCGACCAGAATGCTTTCGATGTTATCAAGGGTGACAATGACGGTCGAACTGTCCACACGGTCGCCTGCTTCGACCTGCGGGATACCGACAATGCCATCAAACGGCGCAAGGATGGTTCTGTCCGCCAGATTGACTTCGGCCTGATCAAGTTCGATCCGGGCTTCGGCAAGGGCTGTGCGGGCACTGTCGACTTCGCTTTCGGCAACAGCGCCAAGCGGGCGTGCCTTTTCGTAACGGGCAAGAAGTTGCTGGGCATCCTTGACCTGAAGGGCGGCAAGATCACGTGCCAGACGTTCGCGGTCCGAGTCCAGAATAACCAGCACCTGACCTTTGCTTACCCGATCACCTGCGCGGACCAGGATATCATCGATTTCGCCTGAAACAGCTGGATAGATCGATACACCAAGGGCGGATTTACCTGTTCCGACGGCCTCGACGACGGTTTTTTCATCCATCAGGCTGGCATATTCAGCAATGACCGGCAGGCCGCGTTCGGCCGCGCTGGCCGGCTTTTGCGATTGCGCTGCGGACTGACTGTCCGGCGACAGCAGAGCCGTAATATCGTCACGAGCAAAAAAATAGGCTGATCCGGCAAGGCCGATGATCACGATACCTGCGGTCAGAAGCGTCGATTTACGCGCCATCTCGATGAAACTTCCAAATTGCGGCAGACTGTTTGTCATTCGTCCCGAAAGGTATTTGCGCCTTCGGGATACCGCGCCGGTTCGGCATTGGTGCCTGTGGCGATCCCGCCCCGACCCAAATGCAATATATACCAGATGAAGCTACTTCAACCCTGCCGGCAGAACCACCAAAAAAGTGTATCACAAATGTCGCAAAACGCATCTAACCCACTAGGATCACGAACATTTTACTGCACCAGACCATCCCGATCCCCCCGACGCACCCCGCCAAACAGAACAAGGCCTGTATCCCTTGGGGGAATACAGGCCTTTTATGATCAGCCCCGGCAGAGAAGAAGGTGGATGGATGTGAAGATCTTCACGAATACCAGCCTGACCCAGGTTCTATGCCCCAAGTTCCAAGCCGTCCCTATGCGGCGGCCGGACGAGACGGAAAGGCAACAAGGTTGTCATCGCTCAGGGCAGGTTCGTTTAACTCTGAAACAGAGGATGACTTGTCATCACCATCGGCCGTGGCCGCAACCGCGCGGTCAAGGGATGCGGTCAGTTCGGTGACATTCCGTTCGACCTCGTCGGCACGACGATTAAGATCAAGACTGAGTTTTCGGGTGGTTTCGATATCACCGGCCACTTCGGCGATGGCTGTACCGACATTGTGTGCGGCATCACTGGCCATGGAAATCGCACCGGTGATTTCTTCGGTTTCGCGGCGCTGTTGTTCGATATCGCCAGCCACCTCGTCAGAAATTGACATCATGTCACGCACCGTGACCCCGACTTCGCCCATCGAGGAAACGCAACGGTCCGTGACTTCCCCCATGGCATTGACATGCTCGGTGATCTGTTCGGTGGCCTTTTCGGTCTGACCGGCAAGGTTTTTGACCTCGGCTGCGACAACCGCAAAGCCTTTGCCCGCGTCACCCGCGCGTGCGGCTTCGATCGTTGCATTCAATGCCAACAAGTTGGTCTGGCCTGCAATACCACGGATCAGATCAACGATCTGTTCGATGCTGGCGGCGACTTCACGCAGATCATCGACCGCCTTGGCGGATTGTTCCGTTGATCCAACCGCGCTTTGGGCGATTTCGCGTTGGCGTTCAACCCGGTTGGCGATGGAACCGATTGCATCAGTCAAACGCACCGCAGCATCGCTGATGGCGTTGGCGTGTGACTGGCTTTCTTCGGCCGCACTGGTTGCATTACCGGTTTGGGTGGCCACACGTTCAGCGGCGGCCGATACTTCGGTCACGGCGTCACGCATACGCGACACCTGATGACTTACGGACTGAACAAGACCGGTGGTTTCGCCTTCGATGGTTGTTGCCATGGCACCAAGAGAGGCCCGGCGTTTTTCTTCTTCGATGCGCTGCAGAGTGATGCGTTCTTCGGCCATTTTTTCGATCTTGAGGGCATTTTCACGGAAAATCGCAACGGTGCGGGCCATGGCACCGAATTCGTCATGGCGATTGATATCGACCAGACCAATCTCGGTGTCATTTTCGCTTAGGCGGTTCATATCCCCGTTCACCCGCCCCAGCGGACGCAGGATACTGATGGCAATTGTTGATGCCAAAGCCAGACCGATGATCACACCGATGGCCGCAACAACGATGTTGGTCACTGCAGATTGCTTTGAATCAGCGTGGGCGGCGTCTACCAGTTCTGTCTGGCTGGCCACGGCATCTTCGCGGATGCTTTGGGTGATGGCTTGCACCTCGCGCACGGCCGATTTGAAATTCCCCATCGATTCACGAAAACCCGCGATGGAGCCTTCAAGCTGATTGGCCCCCTGTTTGAGCAAATCATTATCGCGCAGCGCATAGGAAAACAGTTTTTTATCGTTGCGTTTAAGCCCGTCGAGCGATGATTTGATTTCATCCTGAAGATCGGTCAATTCCGATGTTTTGACCCGTGCCAGATCAAGCGATTCCTGTGTGCGCAAAATCGGATATTGCAGGCTGTTCACAACCGCAGCCAGGTTTGCCGCCCCCAGTTTGTTGCCATATTTTTCGGCAACGGCCGGGTCGCGCTGGGAAATGAATTCTTCAAGCCGTGCAGCAGATTGCCCCAACTGATTGGCGCCCAGCAACATGGTTTCAGATGCCGCCGAAAGGTTTTCGGCACGCAAAACCAGGGGTTCGAGTGTTGCGATATATTCAGCCGACAGGTTTTCAAGTGTGTCTGCGCGTGCACCCTCACCTGCTTCGCGCAGGGCTTCGACAAGGATGGCACCGCTGCTTTCGGCGGTTTCGCGGATCGTACCGATGCCTTCGCGGTCAAGTGGATCGACCGTTTGAGCATATAAAAGAACCTGATTGGAAAGGCGTTCGAGTTTCAACGCATAGTCATTGGCAAGGCCAACAAGGCTTGTGCTTTTGGCAATGCGATCCGCATGGCCGCCAAACCCCAGAAGATAGGTCGAAGACAAGGCACTGAGTGCGACAAGCAAAACCACCAGCACACAAAAGCCGGCAAAAATCCGTGAACCGATACGTATGCGATCAAGAAACATGGGACATCCAAATTGGTGACGATTTCTTTGGTAATCGCGCGATCCATACCCGTTCACGGCGCACAGTTTTGTAACAGTTCGATGAAATCCATGTTTTCTGCCGATAATTGGTCGATTTGAAGCTTTGCCAATGTTCAAACCAACAAAAACAGGCGTGAAAAATCACCAAACGAACCCTTACTATACAGAGATAGAAGGCCCTATTGGCCATTTGGAATGAGGGATCTGGACGTCTTTTTCGACGAACATGACGAATCGCCACAGCGCAATAATTCCACATGGCTCACGGCACCAACCTGCGAGCTTGCGGCTTTCACCTATCGGAGCGAGGGCGAAGAGATCGCGAAATTGTCATGATGACAATATTGTACAAGCCGGGCGTTTTTTTGGCGCTATAGTTACCGGATGGCAGCCTGTTCACAGCATAGCACAGCGAAACAACATCGCCCCGGGGCGGCCCGACGCCCGCGCGAAATTGCCCGTCACTGGCGGGCAGCCGATGGTGTTGATCTGTTTGAAGCCGATTACAAGAATTTCAGCTTTCCCAAACACAGCCATGATTACTATGCATTCGGGACGATCCTGAACGGGGCAGAGAAATTCATGACGCGCGGCACCAATTATGTCGCGGCGCGCGGGCAAATTCTGATCATGAACCCGATGCAGGTTCATGATGGCGGCCCGGCATCCGATGAAGGCTACCAGTATCAGATCATGTTCATAGACCCCAAGGTTTTTGGGGATATGGTCGGGGAACTTTCACCGAAAAATACCGGTCTGCCCTTCTTTGGCAATTGCGTGGTCACGGACCCCGAACTGCATTTGCACTTACAAGGATTACATCGCCTGTTTCGTCCGGGGGCCGAGGGCCGCACCACTGATCTGGAACGCGACAGCCAGCTTCTTTACAGTGCGGCACGCTTTGCCCTGCGCCATGCCGATGCGCCGCCTTATCTTTATCAGCCGGGATCAGAAGACAAACGCGTTCAGACCGTGATCGACTATATGGCCGCCCATCTCGATGCGAATATATCGCTTGATGATCTGGCCGTGATTACCGGGCTAAGCCGGTTTCACTTGCTGCGTGTGTTCCGGGCGGCAACCGGGCTTCCACCGCATACCTATTTCAACCACATGCGGTTGCGCCGCGCCAAGAGAATGCTGTTTGACGGTGCCAGTATTGCCGATGCGGCTGCTGCGACCGGTTTTGCCGATCAAAGCCATCTGAACCGGCATTTCAAAGCCATGTGGGGGGTGAGTCCCGGTACCTTTATTGCAAGCGTTGGCAAAACACCCTGATCCGTTTGGCCTTCCGACTCAACAGCAATATCGTCCAATACACCCAATCCGATATCGATCATCATAGAGGGCTTAAAAACTGGCTCCTCGCCCACCAAAAACACCCGAATTGCCTGTCGCCGCCAATGAACAGGCAACACGAACAACAGGAACGTCCGGAAATGTCACAGCCCCAGCCTGCCGCGAACAGGCATTTTGATGCGGAAACCATCCGACGCGGCGCAATTGCCTGTCTGCCGCTTTTGCCAAGCACCCTTATTTTCGGGGCCGTGCTTGGCGTTCTTGCCGCCCAACGCGGATTGTCGCTTGGCGAACTTTTATTCATGAGCCTGGCCGTCTTTGCCGGATCAGCACAGTTTGTGTCGGTCGATCTTTGGCGCGAAACCATCCCGGCGGCCACCATCATCATCGCAACGGCGGTGATCAATATGCGCTATGTCCTGATCGGGGCATCCTTGCGCCCGGTCTTTCGCGGTCGTCCGCTTTGGGTCAAAGTCGTTGGCATGCATATGGTGGCCGATGAAAACTGGGCGGTGTCGATGACGCAAAAGGATCTGGCCAATCCCGGTTTCCTTCTGGGCGGCGGGATGTTCCTGGGGGTTGTCTGGGCAACGGGCAATACAGTGGGGTATCTCCTTGGCGGGGGCATTCCCGACCCGGAGGTCTATGCGCTTGATTTCGCATTTACCGCCGTCTTTGCCGCGCTCACCATTGGCATGTGGAAGGGCAGAATTGACCTTTTGCCATGGATTGCAGCCGCGATCGGATCAATCATCGGCCATTACACCTTGCCCGGCACCTGGTCGATTTTGGCCGGTGCAGGTGCCGGGGTGATCGTTGCCGCGCTGACATGGCGCGAAGACATGGATGATGACAGCCTTGAGGCCGAATGTGCCGTTGAAGGCCGGGAGGCCTATGGTGCACCGGAAGGCATTACCGATGCCACACCCGTCACGGAGACAGGCAAATGACCCAGTTCCCCGATCTGACAAGCTTCAGCCTTGAAGCCGTTTTGACCATCCTTGGCATGGCAGCCGTGACCTATGGCATGCGCCTTGGCGGGCTGTTGATGGCGGATCGTTTGCCGCAACATGGCCGCTGGGCGCATGTGCTTGAACGCCTGCCCGGTGCGGTTCTGATTTCGGTCTGGGTGCCAAGTGCGCTGTCGGCAGGTGCCATTGGCATTGCCGGGGCGGCGGCCACCGTCATCACCATGGCGCTGGCGCGCAACCTGTTTGCCGCCATGGCGGTGGGCATGGTTCTGGTCGGTTTGGGGCGATATTTTATCGGCAACTAACCAACGGCCAAAGACCCACAAAGAAAAAGCCGCCCTCGGATAAAGGCGGCTTTTTTGCGTCTGGTTGCGTGCAGTAATTACGCCGCAATCAAGTTCTGTTCGCGGGTGGCTTCGAATTTGAGGTTCGGCCAGTCGCTTTGTGTGGTTTCAAGATGCCAGGCATTGCGCGCGATGAAGACCAGCGTTTCGTCGTGATCTTCAAACAGGGCTGACTGGTTGGTATCGCGGAATTTCTTGATTTCCGCCGGATCGCCAACCACCCAGCGCGCAGCATAGGCCGGGGTCTGTTCGAAATGCACCTTGATGCCGTATTCGGCCGAAATGCGTTCCTTAAGGACTTCGAACTGCAGTTGCCCAACCACACCGACGATCCAGTCCGCCCCCATCATCGGTTTGAAGACCTGTGATGCGCCTTCTTCGGCAAGCTGTTCAAGGGCGCGCTGAAGATGTTTGCCCTTAAGCGGATCATCAAGGCGGACTTTTTGCAGCAATTCCGGTGCAAAGGCCGGAACACCCCGGAAGCGGAGGTCTTCGCCCTCGGTCAATGTATCACCGATGCGCAGCGTTCCGTGGTTCGGAATGCCGATGATATCGCCCGGCCATGCTTCTTCGGCAATGTCACGTTCATTGGCAAAGAACAGCATCGGGTTATGCACGGCCATCAGCTTACCCGCACGGACATGTTTGAGCTTCATGCCGCGTTTGAAATGGCCCGAGCACAGACGAATAAACGCAATGCGATCCCGGTGGTTCGGGTCAATGTTGGCCTGCACCTTGAACACAAAGCCGGCCACCTTTGGTTCGACCGCTTCGACCAAACGGGTTGCCGCTTCCTGCGGGCGCGGGGTCGGTGCGATTTCACCAATGCCACGCAACAATTCACGCACGCCAAAGTTATTAACCGCCGACCCAAAGAAGACCGGGGTCAGATGCCCTTCACGATAGCTTTGCAAATCAAATGGCGGGCACATTTCGCGCACCATTTCGACTTCTTCACGCAGCTTTTCCAGAAGGTAATCCGGGATCAGCTCATCAAGCTTTGGATCATCAAGCCCCTTGATCGGAATAGCATCCTTGACGACATTTCCGCCTTTTTCCATGAACAGAAGCTGATCATTGACCAGATCGTAACAGCCATGGAAATCACGGCCCGAACCGATTGGCCACGTCACTGGCGATACATCAAGGGCAAGATCCTGTTCGATCTGATCAATCAGTTCGAACGAATCACGGGCTTCACGGTCAAGCTTGTTAACGAACGTCGTGATCGGCACATCGCGCAGACGGCAGACCTCAAACAGCTTGCGCGTCTGGGCCTCGATCCCCTTTGCACCGTCAATCACCATGACGGCGGAATCGACCGCGGTCAGCACGCGGTAGGTATCTTCGGAAAAGTCTTCGTGGCCCGGCGTATCAAGCAGGTTGAAGATGTTTTCTTCAAACTCGAAGGTCATCACAGCCGAGGATACGGAAATACCACGGTCCTGTTCGATCTTCATGAAGTCCGAACGTGCGCCACGCTGTTCCTTTTTCGCCTTTACGGCACCGGCCATCTGAATCGCCCCCCCGAAAAGGAGCAACTTTTCGGTCAGGGTCGTTTTACCCGCATCCGGGTGGGCAATGATGGCAAAGGTACGGCGACGCGATACCTGCTGGTCAATCATCGACATAGTTATCAACTTTAATCCGATATGAATTTCTTGGCGCGCAATGTAGCGATTTTTGCGCCCATTGCCACCGTGAAATGTTCATATCGGGCATGTGACCCCGGGCTTAGGACCCAATCCCCTCAACCAAGCCAGAGTTGCGAAAGCACACCGATAACGAACGAACCGACCAACGCATAAGCCAGATACAGGACAAAGACCGGCTTTTTCACCAACGCAAAGACAGCAATTGCCGCCGGGATGGATGATACACCCCCGGCAACAAGAAACGCCATCGCAGCCCCCGATTGCATGCCTTGGGCAATCAGGCCTTCCATAATCGGAAGGGCTGCATAGCCATTCAAATAGGCCGGCACACCAACAAGCGTTGCAATCGCAATCGGGCCAATGCCATCACCGCCGAGCAATCCACTGATACTTTCAGCCGGGACATAGGCCACCATCATGCTTTCAAGCAAAAAGGCAAATGCCAGCCATTTCCCTAGGAAGAGCATGTTGGACACCGCCGATGTGCGGAACTTCGTGATCCGTTCGCCATCCTGCCAGAACTTCCAGAAAACAGCCTTGTGCGAACGGACCTTGGCCCCGCCACACCCCCCATTGCCAACACCGTCACGCAGCGGATCAGACAGGAAACCCTGCGCATACAGCCACATGGTGACAAAGCCGCCCATCAGACCAAGGGCAATGGCCGAGATCATTTTGATCACGGCAAAGTCGGTACCAAGCGTTCCCATTGTCAGAACGAACATCGCCGGATCAATCACCGGGCTCGCCAGCCAGAACGCCATGACCGGCGCCAATGGAACCCCCATGGCAAGCAAGGCTGCGATCAACGGAATTACCCCGCAAGAGCAGAAAGGCGACAAAGCCCCAAAAGCCGCCGCCGTGAAAACCATCCGAACCGGCCGTCCGGTAAAGGCACGTGATATCAGGTTATCCGCCCCGGTTGCCGTGGCATAGGCGGCAATGCCGATCGACAGCACAAGAAACGGTGCTGTTTCCACAAATGCCGACACCGTAAAGGTCATGCTCGGCACGAGTTGAACCGGATCAAAAATATAGACCGTTGTCAGAACAGCAATTGCGGCAAGCAAAACACGATCCACATGAAGAACCGATGTGCCGATCCGGCGAAGCTGCATGTTTAAAACCGTCATATCCAAATCCCTAGAAAAATAGTTATATTAGCTCAAAAGAAAGGCAGCATCAGGCCGCCGTTTCAGAATCCTTGCCAAGCTGCGTTGCACTGTCGATACCAAGATCGACTCCGCTGCAACATTCATCCGTCAGAAAACCGACAAGGCCGCGCATCGCGTCAAAATCTGCCCGGTTCCGGGTTTCCCGGCCCTGCTTTTCCTGGGTCACCAGCCCTGCTTGCACCAAGGCACCAAGATGATGTGCAAGAGTTGATGCCGGAAGATCAAGCAACCGTCCGATATCCCCGATATTCAAACCATCATCGCCAGCCTTGACCAGCTGACGATAGATTTTCAGGCGGGCCTCGTGGCCCAATGCGGCAAACGCCAAAGCAATGTTTTTCTCTGTCATGTCGCAATTATAACCATAAATCTAGTTTTTTAACTATATTTAATTTCAACACACATAACTAACTGATTTAATTATATTTTTAATGATATTAAGGCGAAATATCAGGCCCTGAAACATAAATGTCACTTGCCAAACATCCGATATGTCGATATTTCCCGACATATGGAAACAAATAAAGCGATTACCGTGCTTGCCGCTTTGGCACAGGAACACAGACTTGCTGCTTTTCGTATGTTGGCTGCAACCGGTGAAACCGGAATGGCCGCAGGCGAAGTCGCGCGTCAAATCGGCGTTCCGCACAATACGATGTCAACCCATCTGGCGACATTGAGCAATGCGGGACTGATAACACCAACCCGAGAGGGAAGATCGATCATCTATAAAATCGTGCCCGAAGCGATGCGCGATCTGATGGGCTTTCTGACCGACGATTGCTGCCAGGGTCGACCGGAACTTTGCGGCATTTCATCAAATAACGCCAAAGGCTGTTGCTAACCTATTCCTTAGGAAGGATTTGAACCATGTCTGGTGGTACCTACAACGTACTGTTTCTTTGCCGCGCGAATTCTGCACGCAGCATCATGGCCGAAGCGATTCTGAAGAAAGAAGGTCTCGGCCATTTCTTTGGTTACAGCGCAGGTTCCTACCCGCGCGGGGAAATTCATCCCTATACCCGTGATCTTCTGGCA
Organism: Thalassospira sp.; assembly: GCA_048264285.1. Taxonomy (GTDB): domain Bacteria; phylum Pseudomonadota; class Alphaproteobacteria; order Rhodospirillales; family Thalassospiraceae; genus Thalassospira. The sequence continues at coordinate 14,702 of JBLXDD010000010.1, read as the reverse complement.
AGTCTGGGTCACGATGTGGACAGCTTTTCGTCCAAAGCAATGGAAACCTATTCCGAACAAGACGACATCAAATTCGATTTCGTCTTTACGGTGTGCGATGCCACCGCCAACGAAGAATGCCCGATTTTCCCCGGTTCGCCGATGACTGCCCATTGGGGCGTGCCGGACCCGGCATCTGTCGAAGGCAGCGAAGCCGAAAAGCGTCTGGCTTTTGCCGAAACCTATCGGATGCTGCGCAACCGTATCTCGATCTTTACCAGTCTCCCGTTCAAGTCGCTTGACCGCATGTCGCTTCAGTCCGAGCTCGACAAGATCGGGAAAATGCCGACCAGCGAGGAAGTATGACTAACGCCACCCAAACCAATGACACACCAGCTGTAATGAACCTGTTTGAACGCTACCTGACTGTCTGGGTAGCGGCCAGCATCATCGTTGGCATCGCGCTGGGGGAAATGTTCCCCTCAGCGTTTCAGGCATTGGGCAACTTTACTGCCTATGAAATCAATCTGCCGGTCACGATCCTGATCTGGTTGATGATTGTGCCGATGCTGATGAAGGTGGATTTCGGCGCCCTGCATGAGGTCGGTCGCGAATGGCGCGGGATCAGTGTGACCCTTGGTGTGAACTGGCTGATCAAACCGTTTAGCATGGCCGCACTTGGCTGGTTGTTCATCGGCTTTCTGTTTCGCCCTCTTCTGCCCGAAGCTGAAATTGAAAGCTATATCGCCGGCCTGATCCTTTTGGGCGCGGCCCCCTGCACCGCGATGGTGTTTGTCTGGTCGCACCTGACCAAGGGGGATGCCAATTTCACCCTGACACAGGTTGCATTGAACGACACGATCATGATCGTTGCCTTTGCACCGATCGTTGCGCTTTTGCTGGGCATTTCCGCGATCACCATTCCTTGGGAAACGCTGACCATCTCGGTCGTTGCCTTTATCGTTATCCCGGTGATTATTGGCCAGATGATCCGCGGCAGTTTGATGAAACAGGGTCCGGCACGCTTTGATGCATTTGATGCCAAGGTCAAACCGGTTTCGATGCTGGCTTTGCTGGCAACGCTTGTTTTGCTGTTTGCCTTTCAGGGTCAGCAGATCCTTGCGCAACCGATGATCATTGCCCTGTTGGCTGTGCCGATCATTTTGCAGACTTACTTCATCGCCGCCCTGGCCTATCTGGCCAACAAGGTTCTGGGCGTTGAACACAAAATCGCAGCACCGTCCGCCATGATCGGCGCATCGAACTTCTTTGAACTGGCTGTTGCCACCGCCATCGGGTTGTTCGGATTTTCCTCTGGCGCCGCCCTTGCCACGGTTGTCGGGGTTCTGGTCGAAGTGCCGGTGATGCTGTCACTTGTCGCGATTGCCAACCGGTCCCGTCACTGGTTTCCCAATCCGCAACATTCAAACGTAACGGAGTCCTAGGATGAAGCGCAAAACCCGCATTGGCATCAACGGTTTCGGCCGCATGGGGCGTTTGGCGCTTCGTGCGGGTTGGGGACATCCTGATATCGAATTTGTCCATATCAACGAAATCAAGGGCGGTGCCGAAACCGCCGCCCATCTTCTGGAATTTGATTCCGTTCATGGACGCTGGAGCAACCATGTTGATTGCGTCGATGGTCAGGTTGTGATTGATCGCACCCACAAGCTAAGCTTTAGCGAAAATGCCCATCCCGGCGAAACAAGCTGGGCCGGGCTTGGCTGCGACATCGTTCTTGAATGCACCGGTAAATTCAAATCCCCCGAAGCGCTTCAGCCTTATTTCGATCAGGGCGTGAAAAAGGTGATCGTTGCGGCACCGGTCAAAGAAGGTGCCCTGAACATCGTTTATGGTGTGAATGACGATCTCTATGATCCGGCCCGCCATCATCTTTTGACTGCAGCCAGCTGCACGACCAACTGCCTTGCGCCGGTGGTTAAAGTCATTCACGAAAAGCTTGGCATCACCCATGGGTCCATCACAACCATCCACGATGTCACCAACACCCAGACGATCGTCGATCTGCCCCACAAGGATCTGCGTCGTGCCCGGTCGTGCTTGCAATCGCTGATCCCGACCAGTACGGGTTCTGCCACTGCAATTACCATGATCTATCCGGAACTGACCGGAAAGCTCAATGGGTTGGCGGTGCGTGTGCCACTTTTGAATGCCTCTTTGACCGATTGCGTTTTTGAAGTCGGCCAAGACACCGACGCCGAAACCGTCAACGGGCTTTTGCGTGAAGCATCACAAACCTATCTGTCGGGGATTCTCGGTTACGAAGAACGCCCACTGGTCAGTGCCGATTTCCTCAATGACAGCCGGTCGGCGATCATTGATGCGCAATCCACCATGGTCATCAACAAACGCCAGGTCAAAATTCTGGCGTGGTATGACAATGAATGGGGCTATGTCTGCCGGATGGTTGATCTGGCAATCAAGGTCGCCAACCGTCTGGACGGGAAATAAATCATGAGCAGCGCGGTCCGTAACTATGCCCTTGTTACCAGCGCCTATTGGGGTTTTACCCTGACTGACGGGGCACTTCGCATGCTGGTGCTGTTGCACTTTCATGCCTTGGGCTATTCAGCTTTTGAGATTGCGCTGCTTTTCATCCTGTATGAAGTTGCCGGCATCATCACCAATCTGGTCGGTGGCTGGCTGGCACAGGCGCGTGGATTGCGCTTTACGCTATATGCCGGCCTCAGCTTGCAAATCGCATCGCTTTGCGCCCTTTCTCTGACGGATCCGACCTGGTTGCCCGCCATTTCGGTTGCCTATGTGATGGGGTTACAAGCCGCATCCGGTGTGGCCAAGGACCTGACAAAGATGTCGAGCAAGTCGGCCATCAAGGTTCTGGTGCCCGCCAATGCCGAAGGTGCACTTTTCAAGTGGGTCGCGCTTTTGACCGGGTCGAAAAATGCCTTGAAGGGTCTTGGCTTTTTCATGGGCGGGGCACTGTTATCATGGCTTGGCTTTGCCGGTGCGTTGCTTGCCATGGCGGCCGGTCTTGCCATTACATTGGTTGCGGTTGCCGTGTCACTGGGCAATGCCATGTCGGGCCCGACCGGCGGTGTAAAACCGAAATTCCGCGAGGTTTTCTCTGGTGATCGGAAAATTAACGTCCTGTCCGCAGCACGCCTGTTTCTTTTCGGATCACGCGATATCTGGTTTGTCGTCGGATTGCCGGTCTATCTGGCGGCCGAGCTTGGCTGGGGCCATATCGAAGTTGGCACCTATATGGCCGCCTGGGTGATCGGATATGGCTTTGTTCAGGCCGTTGCCCCGAAAATTCTGCGCGCCAGCAGCAATGAACCGGACGGGCGCACGGCGCGTTTCTGGATTTTCGCCCTGATCGCTGTCAGCGTTGCCATTACCGCCGCCATCGTCCGCGACACTTCACCAGAAATTGCCGTTCTGTGCGGCCTGATCGTGTTCGGCATCGTATTTGCCATCAATTCATCGCTGCATTCCTATCTGATCCTTGCCTATGCCGATGGGGACAAAGTCGCGATGAATGTCGGTTTTTACTATATGTCAAACGCCATTGGGCGCCTGACGGGGACGATTTTGTCGGGTGTGGCCTATATGTATGGCGGCCTGACCGGGTGCCTTACGGTTTCAATCGGTTTTTTAACCATGAGCTGGATCATCAGCATCGCCCTGCCGGATCGCAAAACGGTCCAACAGGTGAGCTAGAGCAATTTCCGTTTAGATCGAAGCGTCTTGTTCGTGCCCAAAAGGATTTCAAATGACAGAAGCCACCGCAACACCATCGTCCCCAGACCATGACGTTATCATTATCGGCGGCGGTCAGGCGGGCCTGTCTGCAGCCTATTACCTGCGCCGGACTGATCTTGAGTTCATCATTTTCGACGCCAACGATCAGCCCGGCGGGGCCTGGCGCCACGGGTGGGATTCCTTGCGTTTGTTTTCCCCGGCATTATACAGCTCGCTTCCGGGCTGGCCCATGCCCGACAGCCCGTCGGGCCAGTTTCCGTCCCGTGATGAGGCGATTGATTATCTGACCCGCTATGAAGAACGCTATGACATTCCCGTCAAACGTCCTGTCAGGGTGCGCTCGGTTGAAAGAGCGGGACCGTATCTTGCGGTCAAAACCGAAGATGGCAGCACGACAACCGCGCGGGCTGTTATCAGTGCGACCGGCACGTGGGAGGCCCCCTATATTCCCGAATTCGACGGGCTGTCCGAATTTGGCGGAACGCAGCTTCATTCCGCCTTTTACAAAACCCCTGATGATTTTGCCGGTCAGCGGGTTCTGATTGTTGGTGGTGGCAACTCGGGGGCCCAGATACAGGCGGAACTCAGCCTTGTTGCCGACACCAGTTGGGTCACCACCCGACCACCCCGTTTTCTGCCCGATGATGTCGATGGCCATGTCTTGTTTCAACAGGCCAGCCAGAAGATCAAAGCGGGTACCCAAACCGACAAGGGCATTGGCGATATTGTCATGATTCCGCCGGTCAAGGCCGCCCGCGACGAAGGGCGGCTTGAAACCGTGCGTTTGTTTGAACGTTTTACCCAAGACGGAGTGATCTGGCGTGACGGCACGCGCGAGGCCATTGATGCTGTGATCTGGTGCACCGGTTTTCGTCCGGCAACCGGCCATCTGGCGGGATTGGGTATTGTTGATGCCGACGGCAAGGTCGCGGTTCGGGACCTTCAGGCAATAGACGAGCCGCGTTTGTGGTTAACCGGCTATGGCAACTGGACGGGGCCTGCTTCGGCAACCTTGATCGGATCGGGCCGTGTTGCGCGCCATTTTGTTCCGAGGCTGGCCGAACAATTATCGTCCTGACGGGCGATCAGCTCCGGCCTAAGAAAAACTTTTTGTGCGACTGCGAAGATAACCGCCTGAAAAGACTCACTTTTGGGCGTCATTTAAATTTCATCAACTAAAAACCCGTGACAAACCGCTACATATGGGGGTACGATTCCAATCAACGGTCAATAGCTGGACCGCTAGGAGGAGTTCCCGAGTGCCGCGAAAAAGCGTTTTACACCGAGAATATTCGCCACCCGGATCGCACATGCAACATGCTGTGACCGGCGGAAACTCCTACCGCCACTTCCATCGCAAGATGAAAATTGAATGCGCGCCTTTCCATGACGGAATGGCGCGTTTTGCTTTTTTGGCAACTTTGTTGAGGTGATCGTCATGGGTAAGCGCGCAGCACGTCGTCGTAACCGTCCGCAACAGACTACTACCAACGTTCATGAGCTGTTTGATGAAAAGAATGCCGACTGGCATCCACTCGGCGAGACAGAGCAGAAAGGACAACGCGATCAAAGCTACCGCCGCAACATCCGCCCGAAAAGCGAGAACCAGGCAGCCCTGATGGATGCCATCGACAATTTCAATCTGGTCATGGCCCTTGGCCCGGCGGGGACCGGCAAGACCTATATTGCAGTCTCAAAAGCCGTCGAAGCCCTTGATAACGGTGATATCGCCCGCATCGTTCTGGCCCGCCCGGCCGTTGAAGCCGGGGAAAATATCGGCTTCCTGCCCGGCGACGTCGAAGCCAAAATGGCCCCCTATCTTCGCCCGCTTTATGATGCGCTTAATGACCGTCTGGGGGCCAAGCGCCTTAAGACCTATATCTCGGACGGGACGATCGAAATTGCACCGATCGGCTATATGCGCGGTCGGACACTTAACAACGCCTTTGTCGTGATCGATGAAGCACAGAACTGCACCTATGGGCAGCTCAAGATGCTGGTCACCCGGCTTGGCTGGAATTCAACCATGATCCTGACCGGCGATCCGGACCAGACCGACCTTCTGCCGGAAATGTCGGGTCTTTCGGAAATGTCCGAACGGCTTGAAAATGTTGATGATGTCGCCTGTGTCCAGTTGCGCGACAAGGACATTGTCCGCCATCCGCTGGTCGCAAGCATGCTGACCGTTCTTTAAGGTTCCACACAGCAAACTGCAAAACACTGCACAAAACAAAGGCGGGCCCGAAAGGGTCCGCCATTTTCTTGGCCACTCTGTAGTAGCGGATAATGTTTATAACGGCACTTAGCGCCCGGTGTTTGCGCCCCGTGTTAGCGCCCCATGGCAGCAACTTCGCCGCCACTATTGTTGACCGGAATGTCATGCTGACCGGCACGTTTGGCGCGGCCGGTGTGCCAGAATTCGGGATCTTCGGTATAGCCGCTGAATTCATCGAGATGGATGTCTTCGGGCGGTTCGGGGTGGATGGTGATATCGAGATCGGGATATTCCGCACGGATGCTGTCCATGACCTGATGGCAAATCAGGTGGGATTCGCGCATCAACATGCCGCCATCCATGATCAGTTCGATTTCGGCAAAGCGATGAACACCCGATGAACGGGTCCGCAATCGGTGAATACCGATCACGTCGGGATTTTTCATCGTCAATTCGATGATGCGCTGACTATCGGATTCCGGAAGTTCGGCATCCATCAGAACCCCCACCGAATTGCGACCGACCTTAACCGCAGAATACAACAGGAACCCGGCCACCAGCCCGCCAATCACCGGGTCGGCCCAGCTAAAACCGGACATGCCGCCAAACAGGGCAATCATCACCGCCAGATTGGACAGGATATCACTGCTGTAATGAAGCGAATCCGCTTCGACCGCGGCAGAGCCCGATATCCGCACGGCTTTGCGCTGCAAAAGAACCAGTCCGATGGTCATCACGAGCGATACACTCATGATCCAGATGCCTTCTATGGCAAAGGAAATCGGTTTGGGTTCGCTCAGACGTGATGCGGCCTCTGCCAGAACCAGCACAGCAGCCCCGATCATAAAGGCCGACTGGAACAGGCCGGCAAGCGGTTCGGCCTTGCCATGGCCAAAACGGTGATCGGAATCGGCCGGTCGCCATGCCGAACGCACCGCCATGAAGTTGATCACAGATGTGCCAACATCAAGCATGCTATCGATCATCGATGAGAGGAGACTAACAGAATCGGTCAGAAACCAGCCAACAGCTTTGGTCAAAATCAGGGTCGCAGCAATGACAATAGAGGCCGTCGTTGCACGACGCGCCCAAGTTTCTTTCTGTGCTATGTCAATGACGGGACATTGACTCATAAAGTGTTGACCTCTGGCCTGCCAATACGCTGTCTGACCACCGTTTTATAGCCTGTTTGCGTACGATATGTAATGTCTATTGCCATATTTCCGCCCGTCTTAGTGCAGCAAATAGCGCATATTTGATATTCCGCAAGGTTTCCAAGCCTTTTTGAAGCGACTATATGTCGCAACCGGGCACATCAAAATTGGCCCTTGGCCAGCGAGGGACGAAAGACGCGAACATGATTGTAGAGATCGGACATTACGCCCTGATACTGTCACTTGTGATGGCAGTTGCCCAATCCACCATTCCGTTTATGGCAGCATCCCGGCGTGACCCGGCTCTTCTGGTTGTGGCGCCACGCCTGGCCCTCGCATGCTTTGGCCTGGTCGCAACAAGCTTCCTTGCGCTGACCTATGCCTATGTCACGTCTGATTTCTCTGTTCTGAACGTTTTGGCCAACAGCCATACGTCCAAGCCGATGATTTACAAAATCACCGGTGTCTGGGCCAATCACGAAGGGTCAATGCTGCTTTGGGTTCTGATCCTGACGCTGTTTGGGGGGGCGGTTGCGGCATTCGGGCGCAATCTTCCGCCGACTTTGCTCGCGCGCGTGCTTGGCGTGATGGGGCTGATCGGGGCTGGCTTTATCCTGTTTATCGTTTTGACGTCCAACCCGTTTGAGCGCGTTTTAAACCCGCCGCTAAATGGCGAAGGCATGAACCCGCTGCTTCAGGATCCGGGCATCGCCATCCACCCGCCATTCCTGTATCTCGGCTATGTCGGTTTTTCTGTCGCATTTGCGTTTGCGGTTGCAGCCCTGATCGAAGGCCGGGTTGATCCGGCCTGGGCACGCTGGGTTCGTCCCTGGACACTTGCGGCATGGGTATTTTTGACAATCGGCATCGGACTTGGATCCTGGTGGGCCTATTACGAGCTTGGCTGGGGCGGCTGGTGGTTCTGGGACCCGGTTGAAAATGCCTCTTTCATGCCCTGGCTTGCCGGAACAGCACTTTTGCATTCAGCCATCGTGGTGGAAAAGCGTGATGCGCTGAAAAGCTGGACCATCTTTTTGGCCATCTTGGCCTTTTCCTTCTCGCTTCTGGGGACGTTCCTTGTCCGTTCGGGCGCGCTGACATCTGTGCATGCCTTTGCCACCGATCCGACACGCGGGGTGTTTATCCTGTTTTTGCTGTGTATTGCCGTTGGCGGGTCGTTGACCCTTTATGCATGGCGTGCCCCGACATTGAAGGGCGGCGGATTGTTCCAGCCGATTTCGCGCGAGGGGGCACTTGTTTTCAACAATGTGTTGTTATCGATTGCCGCGGCGATGGTATTGCTCGGAACGCTTTACCCGCTGTTGCTTGAAACCGTAACCGGCGAGAAAATCTCCGTCGGGGCGCCGTTCTTTAATGCGACATTCGTTCCGATCATCACGCCGGTGATTGTGGCGATGGCCTTTGGACCGTTGATGCCCTGGAAACGTGCCGATCTTCGTGGCGTCTTTAACAAGCTCAGGATCGCATTGGCCGCGACGGTTGTCGTCGTGCTTGTCACCATGTGGTTGTCGGGTGGCCCGGCCTTTGCCCTGTTTGGGATGGGACTGGCGACGTGGCTGTTTGTCGGATCGATCCTTGAATGGGCAGGCCGTATCAAACTGTTGCGGGAACCGGTTTCGACCAGCTGGCGACGCATGTGCAATCTGCCGCGCTCAGCGCACGGCACCATGCTGGCCCATGCCGGGGTCGCCATCGTGGTTGCCGGTATCACCGGATCACAGGCCTGGACCGAAGAAGCCGTTCAGTCCCTGGCAGTGGGCGAAAGCAGCCAACTTGCAGGTCATACCTTTACCCTGACAAATATCCGCGAATATCAGGGCCCCAACTATGCTGCGCGTGAAGGTGAAATCACCATCACCACCCCGGGCGAACGCACCTTGGTTCTGACCCCGGAAAAGCGCGTTTACACGGTTGAGGGCATGCCAACCACCGAAGCCGGCATTCATTCAAGCTTTACCGGTGATATCTATGCCGTGATCGGCGATCAGGATGAAAGCGGCAAATGGATCACACGTTTTTACGTCAAACCAATGATCCCCTGGATGTGGTTTGGCGGACTTGTCATGGTGTTTGGTGGTTTGATGTCCTTGTCTGACCGTCGCTATCGCATTGGCGCACCGACACGCTCGAACAAAACCGCTGCCAAAGCGGTCCCCGCAGAATAAGCCAAGAAACAGGATACCTAAACATGACCATCTGGATTGTGCTTGGCGCGATAACCCTGCTTCTTGCCGGTTATATTCTTTGGCCGATTTTCCGAAACAGCCCGGCATTGCCGGTCTCGGATGAGCTTGGCGATGATGCAGGATCATCGCCATCGGCCTCCAAAGGCGCGCGCCCGGACGACGAAATTCTGCGGGATCTTGCCGTCTATCGCGATCAGCTGTCGGAAATCGACCGCGACATTGAACGGGGCGTGCTTAGCGCCGAACAGGCAAGTGCTGCTCGTATTGAAGTACAACGGCGAATTCTATCGGCCGATCAACGCATCAAGCAGCAACAGGCCAAGGCCGACACCCGCGCGGTTTCACACAGATCACCGGCCCGCATGGTTGCAGCGGGATTTGTCACCCTGTTCATTGCTGGCGGGATTGGACTTTATCTTGATCTGGGCAACCCCGAGATGCCCGACCGGCCGATTGCCAGCCGCACTGAGGAAATCGAAGCGGCACGGATGGCGCAGAACGTCGACCAGGACCGCATGGACAGCCTGAACCGGGCGGTCAGCGATCTGTCGCGCAGACTGTTGGAAAACCCCGATGACCTGCGTGGCTGGGAGTTGCTCGGCGCCAGTCTGATGGCACTTGGACGACCGGATGAAGCCCAGACAGCCTTCCTTGAAACCGTCAAACGATCGGGACGCGATGGCGACTATCTGGCCATGTATGCCGAAAGCATCGTGCGCAGCAACAATGGTCAGATCAATGCCGCCGCACGCGGTGTTCTGCGCGAAGCCGCAGAAACCGACAGCACCGACCCGCGCATTCAGTTCTATCTTGGCCTTGGCGATGCACAAGATGGCAATGTTGCCGCCGCAATTGACCGCTGGATTGCACTTGCCAACGGCGCCCCGGCCGATGCGCCGTGGTTGCCCATGGTCGTTGGCCGGATCAAGGAAGCAGCCCTTGTCCAAGGAATTGATATCGAAGGCCGTCTGAAGGTTGCCGAGGCCCCGGCCCCCGGCCCGAATGACGACGATATCGCGGCTGCCGAAGAAATGACGCCTGAACAGCGTCAGGAAATGATCATGTCGATGGTGAACGGGTTGGCCGAACGCCTTGAGGCAGAGCCAGACAACCCCGAAGGCTGGGCACGTCTGATGCAGGCCTATATGGTACTGGGTCAGGAAAATGATGCCCTTGCGGCCTATCAGAAAGCAGAGGAAATCTTTGCTGATCAGCCTGACCTGATCGCCCGATTCGCTTCTTTGGCACGTGAAATCGGGCTTTCCGCGAACTGATCGGGCAATTTACCGCCAGAAGCTTCGGTAAAATTTCCTGCAAAACGGTCTCATTTCCCGTCCTTTTGCGCTATACTCATCATCCATTCGGATAATGTTTGCAACTTTACTGAAGTTTTGTTGAATTGAATTTCGTGCTGGGGTATGAGAATAAGACTTAAGGATAGATAAGAGTTGCCTTATATATGTGTTCTCGGGGAACTTCAGATGATAAAAAAGATCATCTTTTTCTTTGGGATCAAGTAACTGGCAAGCGCACAAAAAGAAATTTCGGGAATGGCCTATCCCGCAAGAATGCCACCCGTAAGGATAGCGGATCACGATGCCGGATCAAAAGAATGGCACAACCAGTGACTTGTTGTTGATTGAGGACAACCCGGGTGACGCACGCCTTGTGCGTGAAGCGTTGCGCGAATTCAAACAACCCATCGAGTTGCATCACGTCAAAGATGCCATAAGTGCGTTGCAGTTCCTCCAGCAGGATGGTCCGTATCGAAATGCACCGCGGCCTCGTCTTATTTTGCTTGATCTTAACATGCCGCGTAAAGATGGCCGGGAAATGTTGCGTGATATCCGCAATGACCCCAACTGTGCCTCTATCCCGGTCATTGTTCTGACAACATCGGGGGCGGAACATGATGTTGATCTATGTTACGCTGCCGGTGCAAACTGTTATTTGCGCAAACCCGTGGATGTGACAGAATTCATCGAACTGATGAAAATGATCGAATCTTTCTGGTTGGGGCTGGCGTTAACCCCAACGCCGTAACCCTCTGCCAGCGAGACTGCCGTGCCCGGCCCGACATCTCTGCTTTTCCAATTTTTGCCAATCCCGACCAGCTTGCGGATCGCCTTGCGTGGATTGCGCAAGCCCGGCATCGGCATTGTCATCCTGTTTGCCACCCTTGTTTTTGCCACAACCATTCTGGTCCTGACCGTTAGCCTGACCCAGTCGGTACGCGACGGATTGCGTCAATCCGCGCAGCAAACCATTGGTGGTGATATCTCGTTGCGTCTGTTTCATCGCGCACCAACGCCCGAAGAACTCGCCTTCCTTGAAACATTTGGCACCGTCAGTCTGACCATCGAGCAACGGGTGATGGTTCAACCCTCAGATCATCAGCAACCGGTTCTTGCCGAATTAAAGGCGGTTGATACAACATATCCCTTATTTGGCCGGCTGACGCTGTTTCCAGATATTACACTTGGCGAAGCACTGGGCACCCGAAACGGCATTTCCGGTATTGTTGTCGACCCGGCCCTTCTTGAACAGGACGGGCACAAGATCGGCGATATCCTTTATCTTGGTGATCAGCCTTATCAAATCCGCGCAGGCATTTCGACCGAACCAGAACGCAAGTTTCGGCTTTTCTCGCTTGGTCCGCGCGTGATTGTCGGGCTTGAGGGGTATCGCAATAATTCGCTTCTCGCACCGGGCAAGCAAGTTTACTGGTATGTCCGCCTTAAACTGTCAGACCATGATGCGATGGACACCGACCGTGTGGTCGCCACCATCGAAAAACGGTTCCCCGACAGTGGTTGGCGGATCGTAAATGCGGCGGACGGTGTCCCGGGACTGGAAAGGATTGGCGAATTCGCATCGGCCTTTGTCAGCCTGATTGGCATTGCGATCTTTGCCATCGCCACAAGTGCCATCCATAATGCCCTGACCACCGACCTTAGCGCCCGACGCCGCCAATTTGCCACCCTGCGCAGTCTTGGTGCCCGCCCGAACGATATCACCAGCAGCATCACCTGGCAGATGGCCATAGTCACCAGCACCGCCATGCTTGTTGCTGTCATTTTGACCTTCATCACCGGCAAGATGATCGCGCCCTTATTTGCCCAAACGCTTGGCTTTGCCGTCGAGCCCGACTTTGGCGATGCCCCGATAATCGCATGTTTTGTGTTTGGTTTTGTCGGTTTGGTTGCCATTGACCCGATCCGCAATGCCAGCTTTTCACCACCAGCATGTCTTTTTCGCCATCAAGACCACCATCAAACAGGGGGTGCGACCAAATCGCGTTCAATAAAGCCCGCCATTGCAAAACTCGTTCTTGCTTCGGGCCTGATTGGCATCGCCGGTAGCCTTATTGATCTTGGCTGGTTTTCGATTGTTCTGCTTGCTGCCCTTGGCCTTTGCCAAGGTTTTTTCATCATGCTCGGGCACTCGATCCGGGTCTTGGCGGACCGGTTGGCAGGTCGGTATAGCTTCGCACCATCTCTTCGCCTTGCCCTGCGCAACATCGCCCGGCCTGCCTCCCCGACCGTGACCATTACCGCATCGTTCGGATTGGCCATGGCCTGTCTTGGTGCGGTTGTCTTGTTTGGTGCGCTGGCAGGTCAGCATTTGAAATCGGTGGTGCCCTCACAAACCCCGGACGTGGTGTTTTTCGACATCCCGCCATCGGCCAAAAACGCGTTTCTAAGCGATATTCGCAACATCGACGCCGTGCAGGATATTAATCACATGCCGTTTCTGCACGGCCGGGTTACGCACGTGAACGGCGATCCTTTAACACAGGAAAACGTTCCACGGCGCTATCACTGGTTTTTACGCGGGGATCGCGGCATGTCTTGGACAGATCGCCGGACAAGCGATATGGCCAATAACCCGGTTACCGACGGTCAATGGTGGAACGGTGACAGTATCAACGACAACCTTGCATCGCTTGACGCAGGTGTTGCCAAAGCCATCAATGCCGGGATTGGTGACAGCCTGACCATCAATATCATGGGTCGATCCCATATCGTGCGCATTGCCAATCTGCGTCAGATTGACTGGACCCGTCTTGGCCTTGATTTTCCGATTGTCCTGTCACCGATGGCACCGGCCTTTGACCATGGGGTGATCAGTGCTGTTAGCCTGAAAGATACGGCAGACGCAAAGACCATCCTGGCACCGCTGGTTCGGGCCTATCCGGATATCCCGGTGATTTTCGTCGATAGTGTTTTGGCAAAGCTGACCCGGCTGTTTGACCATGCAATTACCGGTTTGGCGGGATTAACGATCCTTGCCACGGTCGGGGCGGTTCTGGTGATTATTTGCGGTCTGATTGCCCTTCGCCAGCAACAAACGGATGTCCTTGTCATGCTGCGCGCGCTTGGTATTCGCCCTGCTCAGATTACCTGCACCGGTGCGCTTGAAACCGGACTGATGGTTGCATGCAGTGGGTTGACCGGTTTGGCTGTTGGAGCAACGATTGCGGTTATCGCCGCACAGGCAATTGGCAGCATCCCCTTGCCCCAGATCGCACAGGTCGCAGGGCCGTTATTTGCCGCGAGTTTTAGCGGCATTGCCGCGCTGGGGTTTGGGGGTGGCTGGTTACTACAAGCCGCAAGTTTGCGCACGCAGCCCGGATGGCGGGGCTGACATCACACAACCCCAAAAGCAAAAGGCCGCCCCGAAGGACGGCCTTTTTAAATGATATTCTGAAACCGACGATCAGTTGGTCAGGGCCTGAATCTGTGCACGCGCAATGTCGAGCGCGCGCTCGGCATTTGCTTTGTCGTGTGCAGTTTCAGCCGACTTGAGGGCGGCTTCTGCCGCTTCAAGACGGGCCTGTGCTTCGTCAGCTTTCAAATCGGCAACCGGTACCGCTTCTTCTGCCAGAATGGTGCAACGCTCGGGATTAACCTCGGCAACACCGCCAGCAACGAAGATACGTTCGGAAACCTTACCACCTGCATAGATGTCGATGACACCCGGACGAATGGTCGAGATCATCGGCGAATGCTTGGGCAGTACACCAAAATTCCCGTCCGTGCCCGGAACAACGACCATCTCGACCGGCTCTGATTTGAGCAGGGCAGACGGTGAAACAAGTTCCAGTACAGTCGTATCAGTCATGACAATCCTCGCTCCTTAGCCGGAGGGGGACCAAAGCTGCCTTAGGCAGCTTCGGCCATCTTCTTGGCTTTTTCGATGGCTTCTTCGATGGTGCCGACCATGTAGAATGCCTGTTCCGGCAAGTGGTCATATTCACCAGCGCAGATCGCTTTGAAAGCCTTGATGGTGTCTTCGAGCTGAACGAACACGCCCGGAGTACCGGTGAAGACTTCTGCAACGTGGAACGGCTGCGAAAGGAAACGCTGGATCTTACGGGCACGTGCCACAACCAGTTTGTCT